>NZ_JAESPO010000001.1:0-1391861 GCF_016757475.1 Bacillus sp. RHFS10 | reverse complement strand
TGAGAAGAATTTCTTGTGTGGAACATAAGAAAGACACCGTCCTTTTTAGTCTTTCTTTTATTTTATTACAGAGGAATGGATATTTTAAGGAAAAATAAAGGCTGTCGAGATTTTCTCGACAGCCTGAAAAGCCTGAGAGATCTCAGGCTTTTCCTAACATTACAATCCAACAGCATTCCAGGCTGCTTCAACTTTTGCGGCATCAGTTGAGCCGTAAAGGTCACGGGCAGACTGAATGAGAGCTGCTTTGGCATCTTTGAACGTGGAAGAAGGTGTAAGATACGTTGTTAACGCACGATAATAGATCTGTTGTGATTTAGATACACCTAGTTTTGTAATGGTATTGTAAGCGGCTTTATTTGGAATTCCGCTGTTTGTGTGTACGCCGCCATAATCGCCTTCCTCTGTGTTTGGAAGGTTTTGATAATCGGCGTAATTGTCAGGCTGATCGTATTTTGTCGGATTGGACAGGCTGCGGAGAGCAGGCTGGCTGACTGTAATGTCTTCACCAATGTCCCAGTCTTCTGTATCTGTAAAATAACCGAATACGTCAGAGAATGATTCGTTTAATGCCCCCGGCTGATTTTCATAAATCAAGTTGGCCGTTTCTTGAGTGACGCCATGTGTCATTTCATGTGCTGTCACATCTAATGAGCCGGAAAGCGGAGAGAAGAATGATCCGTCGCCGTCACCGTAAATCATTTGATCGCCTGTCCATGCAGCATTGTTATACCGAGTGCCGTAGTGAACGGAAGAAACGATTTTACTGCCTTTGTTATCATAGCTGTTTCGTTTAAAGTTTGAATAAAAATAATCGTACACTTTACCGAGGTTATAGTGGGCGTCAACGGCTGCCCGCTGTGATGAAGATGTAAACGTTTTAGTTGTGCTTGAGACAAGCGTACCTGGAAGGCGGCTTTGTCTGTTTTGTAAGTCATATGTGATGATTTGTGTGCCTGTTGGTTTTGAAAGATCTCTTAGAACGTATTTTCCGCTTTCATAAGAGATGTTCAAAGGAACAGTTGCGCCCTTTAGAGTTGTTCCGCTTCCAGTGGCAGCAGCATGTTCCACTTTATTTTGCTGTTTTAATATGCTGCCTGTTTCGGCATCTATTAAGACTTCCCAGTTTGCAGGTTCAGGCTCGATATAGCGAATCGTCACGTCGTAAGCAAGCCGATAGCTGCCATCCTTTGTTTCTATCGCTTTTAACTCGGCTTTATTACTATTTTTGGCTGTTCCGTTAGAAACAGCGTCTGGTGATTTGCTGATGGCTTTGAAAGCGAGTGCCAGTGCTTTTTCAGAAGAGACTTTTTGGCTGTTTTCTGTTTTTGCAGCAGATTGATTGTGTAATTCACCATTGACCGCATAGACATTATCGGATTTATCAACGTGAACGATCACCTGTGAATCTTTAATAGGCACTTCGTTAACTACAGGCGCATATCGAAAGTGCTTGTACCCAAGGGCATCAGTAGTACTTTCGACAAGCTTCAGCCTTTTGGTGGGGTCACCTTTAAAAATGTTGCTGTTCTTTTTCAAAAACTGTTTGACAGCCTTGTCATTTGGTGCAGAGAGCTCTGATTGAGCTATTGCGTTTTTGGAGAGGAAGTTAGTTTGATTCTCTTTAAGCTGATGATTTTCAGCAGCCTGAACACCAGGAAGGCTGATTGACAAACTCATAAACGAAGCAGCGACAGCAACAGACAATTTCTTACCTAAACCCACAATAAATCCCCCTTTTTTGAAAATACTGAAAAATCTTTATATCGTTATATTAAACTAGCATTTTGGAATACTCAACAAAAACTAACATAACTAGACAAAATTGATAGAAATGTCCTGTGTTTATTTTTGCTGAATAATATCCAGATGAGTCAAGTGTCATGTGATGGCTCATTGCAAGAGTTATGGGGAAGAAAAGAAATATTTGTTTCTTATTGAAACTTTTGGACAAGCCGGCTGTCTAACCGAATGAGGCCTTAATAAGAAGTAAAGGATTGTTGTTCGTGTTGGATTTATTCAGTCATTATGTATTGCATTTCGAACGTTATTTTATATTAAGCAGACAAAGCACCTTGCTGATTCAATGGGCAATTGTAGTTTTGGCGGGCTTATATGTTTTGGTGCACCATCCCAAGATAAACCGGTACCGCACCATGTTCTTGGCAGGTGTCTTATTGCGGATTGTGTTGCTGGCCGGGGTGTCTGTTGAACTCATTCATCAGGTGCAAGCAACAAACTTTACCAGCGCTTACTTAAGAGAGGACGGCAATGAACTGCTACCGCTGGTGCATTTTTTGTTATACGGGTATGTGCTACTGACGGCTTTTCACTATATGCTGATGCCTCGTGATCATGGCGGAAAAGGTATGTTTTATACGTTCGATCTCGCCGTTGTCAGTTTGCCGATCGTACAAATGATATTCAGTTTCTTTTCGTATTGGAATGAATATCCTGATGAGATCGAACCAATTGAATTCGTGTTCCTGTTTTTCATTATCATTCTTCCTATTGTGTTGAATGTACTGTTTTTCAAGCTGTATTGGAGAACAAATAAGATTTTACTAGGTTTATTTTATACGCTGATTATCGGACTGCTCGTCCTGCTGCTTACGCCATATCCCAATCAAATCTCCATAGATTATGGTGCAGTAATGCCATATACGATTTATTTAGCAATGTCGGGATTTTTAATGAGCTATCATCTGTTCCAAAAGTCAGGCAAGGTTTATGCGCGTGTGAATAAGTGGCTGCCGATGGCTGTCATTCTGTTTTTTGTCTTTCTCTTAAATCCGATATATAACGTAGCAACGGCTGCTTTCGCTGTATCAAAGCCGGCAAATGTTCATGACTCATTCAATTTTGTAGGAGAGCACATTTCATCTGAAAAAGCGGAACAAATTATTAAGTCATTTTTTCCTACGGATGAGACGTTGTATTTACATGATACAAAGATGGATGTGCATTATTTCTATTCATTTGAAAACTTGAGCTATGAGGCTGAAGTGGATGAAGTATCACAACTGATTAATAATTATCAGTACTTGAAAAAGCCGCGGGGGAAAACGCTGACGGATCAGGAATACATGCGGAAGTCCATCGCTTTCCTTGAGCGACACGGCCGTGTGTTAAATAAAGATCACATCGAAACAACGGTATCTAAAGAAGACGGCCAGATAGTCGTTCGTATATATCTGAAAAATCAACTTCATAAAAAAGATCATGAAGATGATGGAACGGTATTTTATTGGGAAAAGGAAACACTAATGGGCTTTAGTGAAGACCCTTCAATTTATCAGCTTGATTCTCTTCTGCATGTTCATGTAACAGAACAAGACATACAAGACAAAGTGAAGGAAGTGTTTAGAGCTTTAAACATACCGAGACAGCCTTATCAGATCACTGATATTGAAAGCAACAGCCTGCTCGGAAGCATGGTGCACGTTGAAACGAAAGATGGAATTGTTTTGGAGTTTGAGGGCGAATCCCGTTGTTTACATAGTCTTTCGCTTCCAATGAAAAAGAATATTTCACTGGCTAACAGCGGGGTGCAGCGGCAGATATTATCGGTCTTCGATGCTGATGTATCAGAAATGAAGAAAAAAAGCAGGCAGAGTGACATGGTGATGTATACTGATTCTTCTAAAACATATGAGCTTTTTGAAGATCAAGGTCAGCTAAACGCTTATGTGTACAGCGATACACCCGATAGGGCATTTCCATATACGTATCGTGATGGAAAATTGGCTTATGAAAAAGTAGCTTCTGCATACCAGGATGTCATTTACAAAAAACGAATGCGTCCAATTATCGTTCAAAGAGGGAATGAACGCCATTATGCATGGCTGATCATTATTCAGCCGTTTGGCTCAAACCGCCATGATGCTTATGTGGTGGATGGAGACACACAAGAGGTGGAAAGCCTATATGAATCATAAAGAAAAAGCGTCTGTATTTTTAGATTTATATGACCTATATAAAGAAGGAGAGCTAGAGGATGAATCAATGGAATGGATGAGACAGCAAGAGCCTTTATTTCAAAAGAATGCGGAAGGCTTAAAGAGTGAATCTTGTTCAAAGAGAAGCCCGGGTGCTGAAGAAGAGAGTCAAATCAGACATATGAAAGTATACCTGTCTGCCATGTATATCTGTTTCATTTTATTGGCTATTTGGATGACGGTGTGGTTTTACTTTTAATGAAACATAGGGATTCTATTGAGGATTTGTATCGACAGTATTACCGAGAAATTTTAAATTATTTATTCAGAAGGACTCATCACCTTGAAACAGCCAAGGACTTAGCGCAGGACACGTTTGTAAAAGCTCTTAACGGTCTGGCTTCGTTTAGGGGGCATTCTTCCATCAGAACGTGGCTTTACACCATTGCCCACCATACCTTTGTCAATTGGTACCGCAGGGATGTCAAATACCAATTGACTGATATCAGCAAAAATGAAGGATTAACGCAAACAACTTATGAGCAGCCTGAACAGTATCTGTCACGGACGGTAAAAAGCGAAACGTTGCGGCAGGAGATCCTGCTGTTAAAAGATCAGCATCAATCCGTATTGATTTTAAGAGAATTCCAAGAGCTTTCTTATGAAGAAATCGCTGAGATATTAGGATGGAGTCTTTCAAAGGTGAAAACCACACTGCACCGGGCCAGATTAGAGCTAAAGAAAAACATGGCGAAAAGAAGAGAGGAGGAGCGGACATGACCTGCTTTCTAGTAAGAGACCTGCTTCCTCTGTATCTTGAAGGTGATTGTAAAAGTGAAACGGAACACGTCATTGAAGAACATTTAAAGACCTGCAGCAGCTGCAGAGAGATGTATGACATGATGGCTGAGCCTTTTGAATTGGAAGGCGGACAGGCCGTTGAGGAGGCTTTTCTGCCGGAAGAAGAAATGCGGTTTAAACAGAGGTACTATGGTTTGCTGATCGTTAAAGCTGCCTGCTGGTTCGGAGCGGCGGTAGCCGTGATGCTGATCATCAAACTGCTCATATAAAGAAAAGCGCTTGTCCGATTCCGGCAAGCGCTTTTTTAGATTAAGCTTCAGGATGGATCATATTGTAGATTGCGGCAAGCTGTTCTTGTGGCAGGGCACTGAAGAGTTTGCCGTAAACATCAGCTTGCGAAGGTGTCGCCCCTGCTTGTACGGCTGCATCTTTATCATAGCTGTACACACCGTCTTGTAATACAATTGCTGCTTGAAGAATGTGAATCTTTAAGGAAACAGCGGAGAAAAATTGTTCAAGTGCGAGTGCTTCTTTATCTGTGAGGCCAAGTTCAATTGCTTTTTCTGTATCAAATTTGTAATTTCCATCTTCAGCATACACACATTGTGAAACAACGCTGAAAAATTCTGAAGTTGACTGCCATAATGTTGCGATTACTTGAGCCTCTTCTTTTGTCATTCCTAGCTCGACAGCTTTTTCGCTATCAAAATAATACACACCGTCTTGTTCGTATATGCATTGATTTAATAAATCAATGAACGTATTGAAATCTTCGTTTGTGATTGTCTGATGCTGAACATGAACAGCAGTGTTATCAACCAATGTTTTTGCGCTGGCTGCATCAGGGCCGAACGTTAATAGAGCAGCTGAGGTCATTGCGGCAGTCGTTAGCATAGCTTTTTTTACAAATGTTTTCTTCATGTTTCTTCTCTCCCTTTTATGAATTGTGCTACGAATCCCATTATAGGGAGAGATTGGAGGGGGAGAAATAGGCTCTATGGTCTTTTATGTATATGTTGCCGGACTATTTTTTGCCGGTCACATGTGTCATCATGAGAACGTTTGTCTATGTATGAATGCTGTTTTACATCTTCCAGACTAAGAAACAGGGGAGATAAGGCTTAATAAAATGAAAAAAACCGCTTTTTTGCGGTGTTTCAGCGTGTCGACAAACTCTCGCATTCGTTGTCAAGGCTGCGCGCCGGTGCTCACGAATTCGAACATTCGCTGTGCTCCGATGCACGCCCTTCCTAGACTTCAAGGGTTTTCAATCACACTGAAAAGATACAAAATGCTAAAATGAAAACCATTTTAGCATTTTGTCAACAATTTGAAACACTGCTTTCTTTGCGGTGTTTTTTGATTATAATATCTCCTGCGGGGCAATGCTTTTAATCAAGCATGCCTTGCTCACGCATTTTCTTTTTTAATGTAAATCCGCCGCCCATAACGGCGCAAACAAGTACAATGCTGGATGCAATGCCTATTGCGCTTTTTTCAGCGATAAAGACGCCGATCAGCATAATGCTGAAAACCGCTGCAAATGCAAATAATAGGAAAAGCCAATTCGTTTTTTTCATAATTTCCATCCCCTTTTACGTCTTATATTAAGTTTACAGAAAAACGTGACGCTTTTAAAGAGGATGTGTGGTATAATATGAAAGTTATCTAATTTTTTTAGGAGATGAAAAAGTGAAACTTCGAAATGATCTTCGCAACATCGCGATTATTGCCCACGTTGACCATGGTAAAACGACTCTAGTCGATCAGCTTTTACATCAAGCTGGTACGTTCCGTGCCAACGAACAGGTTGCTGAACGCGCAATGGACTCTAATGATCTTGAACGCGAACGCGGCATTACAATTTTGGCGAAAAATACAGCGATTAACTATAAAGATACACGCATCAATATTTTGGATACCCCTGGACACGCAGACTTTGGGGGAGAGGTAGAACGGATTATGAAAATGGTTGACGGCGTACTGCTTGTCGTTGACGCATATGAAGGCTGTATGCCTCAAACTCGTTTTGTTCTGAAAAAAGCCCTTGAGCAAAACCTGAACCCGGTTGTTGTTGTCAACAAAATTGACCGTGACTTTGCTCGTCCTGAGGAAGTAATCGATGAGGTTCTTGATCTGTTCATTGAGCTTGATGCCAATGAACAGCAGCTTGAATTCCCAGTGGTATATGCTTCAGCGATTAATGGTACAGCGAGTCTTGATCCGAAACAGCAGGATGAAAACATGGAATCTTTATATGAAACCATTATTAAGCATGTTCCGGCACCTGTTGAAAATGCAGAGGAGCCGCTTCAGTTCCAAGTTGCCCTTCTTGACTACAATGATTATGTAGGCCGTATCGGAATCGGACGCGTATTCCGCGGCACGATGAAAGTCGGTCAGCAGGTTTCTCTTATGAAGCTTGACGGAACGGCTAAGTCATTCCGTGTAACAAAAATTTTCGGTTTCCAAGGCTTAAAGCGGGTGGAAATTGAAGAAGCAAAAGCGGGAGACCTCGTTGCGGTTTCCGGCATGGAAGATATTAATGTTGGTGAAACGGTCTGTCCTGTAGACCATCAAGATCCGCTTCCAGTGCTTCGCATTGATGAACCGACACTTCAAATGACATTTGTCGTGAATAACAGTCCGTTTGCAGGTCGTGAAGGTAAATATGTAACGGCCCGCAAAATTGAAGAGCGTCTTCATTCACAGCTTCAGACGGATGTGAGCTTGCGTGTTGAGCCAACAGCTTCTCCTGACGCTTGGGTTGTTTCCGGACGCGGTGAGCTCCACTTGTCAATACTGATTGAAAATATGCGTCGTGAAGGCTATGAACTTCAAGTTTCAAAACCTGAAGTTATCATCAAAGAAATCGACGGCGTACGCTGTGAGCCTGTTGAGCGCGTGCAAATCGATGTTCCGGAAGAGCATACAGGCTCTGTCATGGAATCAATGGGTGCCCGCAAAGGCGAAATGATTGACATGATCAACAATGGTAACGGCCAAGTCCGTCTCATCTTTACAGTTCCTTCCCGCGGACTGATCGGGTACTCCACAGAGTTCTTATCATTAACACGCGGCTTTGGTATTCTTAACCATACGTTTGACAGCTACCAGCCGATGCAGGCGGGCCAAGTCGGCGGCCGCCGTCAAGGTGTACTTGTGTCAATGGAAAACGGAAAAGCGACATCTTATGGTATTCAAGGAATTGAAGACCGCGGTGTCATCTTCGTTGAGCCAGGTACTGAAGTATACGAAGGAATGATTGTTGGAGAGCATAACCGTGACAACGACCTTGTTGTTAACGTCAGCAAAATGAAACAGCAGACGAACGTCCGCTCTGCGACAAAGGATCAGACAACTACAATTAAAAAAGCGCGCATCATGTCTCTTGAGGAGTCGCTAGAGTACTTAAACGAAGATGAATACTGTGAAGTAACGCCTGAATCCATCCGTTTAAGAAAGAAAATCCTCAATAAAAACGAACGTGAAAAAGCGGCTAAAAAGAAAAAAACAGCAGGATTGTCTTAATCTCTTGCAGAATTTGAAAAGATAGAACCCGTACGTTTACAGGGGAGGGAATCTTTTTGAATGACGTAAGCGAACGCCTGTCGTTCTTCGCCGCTCTATATCAAGTAGACCGGCAGCCTGCGGCAGGCATGTGGCTGCTGTACGGCACGATTTTTGTGTTGGCCGTTATTGTATTTAAGCTTGGATTTGCTAAACGGCTTCCGGTATTAAAATCAGCAGTGGTGTATGTATTTCTGGCTTTGGGTTGCACTGTTTTTACCTTTTTAGGAGTGTTTTTGCCTGTGGCAGAGGGATTGGTCGTCGCTGCGCTGATTTTAATCATTTACAAAATTCGGCTGTATCAGTCGAAAAAAGGACAGTCTGCAAAATCATAAAAAGACTCAGCTGAAGAGCTGAGTCTTTTTATTTTGTCATCTTTTCAGCGTGATTGAAAACCCTTGAAGTCTAGAAAGGACGAGCATCGGAGCACAGCGAATGTTGGAATTCGTGAGCACCGACGCACAGGCCTGACAACGAATGCGAGGGTTTGTCGACACGCTGACTCAGCTGAGAAGCTGAGTCTTTTTGTTCTGTATGGTAAAGCTGCCGCTTTATTTTTTGACTTTTTCTTTCTTCTGCTGTCCCGGGTGAAAAGAGAATTTTCCCGTTTTCAGCCGTTCTTCTGTTTTTTGGGTAATCCGATCGTGGCATTCCTGGCACATATATGTATGGATCGGGCGGTTTCGAAGCCGTTTCGCGATCAGGGTATCATCATCAATTGTTTCAATTTTATCGCAAATAGAACATTGGACCCTCATCATATCACCTCTTTCACTAACATGTATTATAGCACGGATCAGAAGCTGTCCAAAATAAGAAAAAGCTAAAGCGCAAGGCTATAGCTTTTTCATGATTATTATTTTTTCATATGATGATCAGATTGATCGTTTTGCTCCTGTTCCAATTCCTGCTGCTGCTTTTTGTTTAATTGGTCATTTTGCTGCTTTGTTTGTGGCTCATCTTCATCGTCAATCACATCGTTAGGCACTTCCGGAAGCACTCGGCCGACAATTGCAGCCAATTCATCTAATATGCCTGTCACCGGCCGGCCTTCACTGATTTCTCTGCTCATTTCATTCAGGCGGCTGACCGTATCCGGGTCAGCAATGACAACTGCGTTGGCACCGTGTCGATCATCTTTCAGAGCCTGTGCTACAGAATATTTAATGGTTTCCACTTTGCTTCTGTCCAAATTATCATCGACATCAATCCCTACAACGGCATAACCTCCCAGCACAACGGCTGTTGCATCCTTAACATCGGGGATTTTTTCAGCAACGCTGACAAGATGCTTCGCAATATCCGCTCTTGTCCCATTGTCTTTTGTCTCCTGAGTTGTGTCCTTTACGTGAATCGGTTTGGTTTCCTGCTGCCTTGTTGATTCTTTTTCAACATTCTGATCCTGGTTTCCTTGTTGGTAGGCACATGCGGACAGGATAAGCGTCAGCTGTATCATAATGAAAAGAATTCGCACTTGCGGGTTCCCTCCTTGAAATGCATTCATTAATTTTATTGTTGAATTAACCTTCTATCTTTATTCACAAAAACATATATTTTAGCAGGCATTCACCTTTTTTATCGTAAGAGAAGCAGGAAGAACTTTGACCTTTATATCAGGAGGCTGAGACTTGAGTAAAATTTATGTGTTAGATACGAATGTGTTATTACAGGATCCTAACGCGATATTTTCTTTTGAAGAAAATGAGGTTGTCATCCCTGCTGTTGTATTAGAAGAAGTTGATTCGAAAAAAAGGTATATGGACGAAGTTGGGAGGAATGCAAGGCACGTATCTAAGCTGATCGATGCTTTAAGGCAAAAGGGAAGGCTGCATGAGCAGGTCCCGCTCGACACCGGCGGTACACTGAGAATTGAACTGAATCATCGTTCGTTTCACCAGCTCCAAGAGATCTTTATTGAAAAAACGAACGATAATCGTATATTGGCTGTTGCGAAAAATTTAAGCCTCGAGGAAGAAACGAAGGAAGAGGGCAGGCCGGTTATCCTCGTCAGCAAGGATGTATTGGTCAGGGTGAAAGCGGACGCGATCGGACTGCATGCTGAAGATTTCTTAAATGACCGGGTTGTGGACAATGATGAAATGTACAACGGCTATAAGGATTTATATATCAGCCAACAGCTGTTCAGCTCTTTTTATGGGAAAAATCAAATTACAGTAAATGAAATGAAACAGCACACATTTTATCCGAATCAATTCGCATTAATGAAAGATGAGCTGGGAGGGTCCTCTTCAGCCGTCGGAATGGCGGATAAAACAGGCACGGTCTTAAAAAGGCTTGTTTTTGATGATGAACATGTATGGGGAATCAGGCCAAAAAATGTACAGCAGACAATGGCATTAGAGCTTTTGCTGCGTGAAGATATTCCGCTCGTCACCCTAATCGGAAAAGCAGGAACCGGCAAAACGCTTTTAGCATTGGCGGCGGGGCTATTACAGACAGAAGACTTGGGAATATATAAAAAATTGATCGTCGCAAGGCCGATTGTTCCTGTTGGCAAGGATATTGGATATTTGCCCGGCGAAAAAGAGGAAAAGCTAAAGCCTTGGATGCAGCCGATTTTTGACAACTTAGAGTTTCTGTTTAATGCGAAAAAACCGGGGGAGCTTGAGGCCATTCTGGCGGGTATTGGCTCAATTCAGGTGGAAGCACTGACTTATATCAGGGGGAGAAGCATTCCGGATCAATTTATTATTATTGATGAGGCCCAAAATTTGACCAGGCATGAGGTGAAAACGCTGCTGACGAGAGTCGGTGAGGGCAGTAAAATTGTCTTAATGGGCGATCCAGAACAAATTGATCACCCATATTTAGACAGTCTGAACAATGGTTTAGCCTACGTGGTTGAACGATTTAAAGGACAACCCATCTCAGGCAGCGTGAAGCTGTTAAAAGGCGAGAGATCGGGTCTCGCCCAGCTTGCCGCTGACTTGCTGTAAGCTTACATGATTTCAATTTCTTTTATATCGGTGATCGGCTGATCGTGATCAACTGGATCTTCAAAATAAATATGAACGGGGCCGCCTTCTTGGATTGGCTTGCCTGCCTCACTGAAATGGACAATACTGTTCAGTGCGGTTTCCAGAGGAACGGCGGTCTTTTTCGAACTTGTGACAAATACGCATTGTGTCGCGGAGCTGAGAGGCTCAGCGTTTTTCAGGACAGTCCCAAGTTTCATGGCAAAACTGCCGTTCATCAGTTTTTGCTTCTCGTATTGTTTTTCCGTCTTTAATGTCGGCGGTGCAATCCGGCCCTCTCTGATCACGCGTTCAGGGTCAAGCGCGGATTCATCCCCGACTGATTGTAAATGTATGTCTTGACTGTCCCCTTTGCGTTCAAACGAAAATTTGCGATCATCAAAAATCCATACGCTCGGATCGATGGTGATCGGATATGTAACCTTGCCTTTTACTTGTATAACACTCATGGTTATGACCCCCTTCTCCCAAAATTATAAAAGTTTTCGCATGAATTGTCACTTTGTGTACAAATTATGTGTATTGAAATGCTCAGGGAGCGAGGGTGGTTGCATGGTATGCCGGCATAATGACGAGCTTGAAACCTTAGTGAACGAAGCGAAAAAGATGACGGACAAGGGGGAGGTAGCCAGTTATATTCCTGCCTTGGCAAAAGCTGATCAACACGATCTGTCAGTGGCGATTTATTATTCCAATACTACTTGTCTGTCAGCGGGTGACGTGGAAAAAACATTTACGCTTCAAAGTATATCGAAAGTGCTCTCGCTTGCTTTGGTATTAATGGAATACGGTAAGGAGAAGGTCTTCAGCTATGTCGGACAGGAGCCGACTGGTGATCCGTTTAATTCAATTATCAAGCTTGAAACAGTGAATCCGAGCAAGCCGTTAAACCCTATGATCAATGCCGGGGCATTGGTAGTGACCAGCTTGATTAAAGGGAAAACGGTAAAAGAGAGACTTGATTATTTACTTTCTTTTATCAGAAAGCTGACAAACAACCAACAGATTACATACTGCCGGGAAGTGGCTGAATCCGAATACAGCACGTCGATGATTAATCGGGCAATGTGTTATTATATGAAACAGTACAGGATTTTTGAAGATGATGTAGAAGCGGTAATGGATTTATACACGAAGCAATGTGCGATTGAAATGAACAGTCTGGACTTGGCGAAAATCGGATCTGTATTTGCGCTGAACGGCAGACACCCCGAGACTGGGGAGCAAGTTATCTCAAAAGATGTTGCGAGAATTTGCAAAACATTTATGGTGACGTGCGGAATGTACAATGCAAGCGGCGAATTTGCAATTAAGGTCGGAATTCCTGCGAAAAGCGGCGTATCCGGAGGGATTATGGGCATTTCGCCATACGATTTCGGGATTGGTATTTTTGGCCCGGCATTGGACGAAAAAGGGAACAGCATTGCGGGTGTGAAGCTTTTGGAAATCATGTCTGAAATGTACAAACTGAGTATTTTTTAATTTATGTCATCTGCTTAAATCCTCTTGCATTTTCTGCTGATACCCTTTATGATAAATAGAAGAATTAGGTACTCGCCTGGGGAACGGAGGGATACTTTTGGCTTCAGAGATGATAGTTGACCATCGGCAAAAAGCTTTTGAGCTCTTAAAAGTTGACGCTGAGAAGATTTTGAAGCTGATCCGAGTACAAATGGATAACTTAACGATGCCTCAATGTCCTCTATATGAAGAGGTATTAGATACTCAAATGTTCGGGCTTTCGAGGGAAATCGATTTTGCTGTCCGCCTGGGATTGGTTGATGAAAAAGACGGTAAAGACCTTTTATACACATTGGAGCGCGAATTGTCTGCTTTGCATGACGCGTTTACAGGTAAATAAATGATAAAACTCAAACTTGTTAACAGTTTGGGTTTTTTTATAACCGCACATTTTCTCCTACCTTCTCGGAGACGGTCTTTTTTTACACATTCCTTGCGAATCGTATAGAGATTCTTCATCTCGTTTGATAAATTGTAGTAAAATAAAAAAGATCAATACATAAAAACCATAGATAATGGAAGTTGGAAGCAGGGAAGAGGATGTTATGTTAAAAAAAATGCTGAAATCTTATGATTACTCACTGATATTCGCAATTGTTTTATTATGCGGATTCGGTTTAGTGATGGTATACAGTTCAAGTATGATTACGGCTGTTTCTCGTTATAACGTAAGCAGTAATTTTTTCTTCATGAGGCAGCTGTTTGCTTTATTTGCGGGTGGCGCTCTTTTTATTCTCATGGCTTTGTTTCCTTACAAAGCACTGGCTCACCAAAAGTTTCAGAAGGGAATGCTGCTTGTTTCTGTTTTTGCGCTCATTTCGCTGTTCGTATTCGGACATGTTGCCGGAAACGCGCAAAGCTGGTTTAAAATTGGCGGACTGAGCATGCAGCCGGGCGAATTTGTCAAGCTAGTGGTCATATTGTACCTTGCAGCCGTATACGCCAAAAAACAAAGCTATATTGATCATCTGTTAACGGGAGTTGCGCCTCCGGTGGTGATGACAATCATTCTTTGCGGTTTGATCGCTATGCAGCCTGACTTCGGAACTGCGGCGATTATCGGATTAATTGCGGCTTGCATGATTTTGTGTTCCGGTTTCAGCGGGAAGACTCTGGCAAGGCTTATTTTACTGGGGGGGATTGTTTTACTCTTGGTCAGTCCGATTATTTATTTAAACAAGGATAAAATCCTGTCAGAAAAGCGTTTAGATCGTTTTGAGAGCCTTGAAGATCCGTTTAAATATGCGGATTCATCCGGCCTGCAAGTGATTAATTCCTATTATGCAATCGGATCAGGCGGTATTTTCGGTATGGGACTAGGTGAAAGTATTCAAAAATACGGTTATCTTCCTGAATCGCATACTGACTTTATTATGGCTGTCATTGCCGAAGAACTTGGTATTTTTGGGGTATTGTTTGTGATTATTCTATTGGGGTTTATCGTCATAAAAGGCTTTTATATAGCCAGAAAGTGCGAGGACCCGTTTGGAAGTCTTCTAGCGATCGGTATTTCAAGCATGATCGCCATCCAATCGTTTGTTAACCTTGGCGGTGTCAGCGGATTAATTCCCATTACAGGAGTTACGCTGCCGTTTATCAGTTACGGGGGGTCTTCTTTAGTGCTGCTGCTGGCGAGTATGGGAATATTAGCCAATATCAGTATGTTTGTGAAATATTCAGAGAATAAGAAAAAGAAAGAGCCCGTGGCGTCAAAGGGAATGAAGAAGAAACAGCTTGAAAAAACTGTTTATCTGTAAAAAACAAGTGTGTACATGGGAAGGATATTCCTTTATGATAGATTATATTCCATTTCGGGTAAGGGGGAAAAAGTTTGTCACAGCAATCTATACAAAAAGTGTTAGTAGCAAACAGGGGAGAAATTGCAATCCGTATATTCCGTGCTTGTACAGAATTAAATATTCGTACAGTTGCGGTCTATTCAAAAGAAGATTCCGGTTCCTATCATCGTTATAAAGCAGATGAAGCGTACCTGGTTGGCGAAGGAAAAAAACCGATTGATGCTTACCTGGATATTGAGGGTATCATTGATATTGCGAAAAGAAACAAAGTGGATGCAATCCATCCGGGATACGGTTTCTTATCTGAGAATATACATTTCGCCAAACGCTGTGAAGAAGAAGGCATTGTGTTCATCGGTCCTACTTCTGAACATTTAAATATGTTTGGTGATAAGGTGAAAGCGCGTGAACAGGCAGAAAAAGCCGGAATTCCTGTAATCCCGGGAAGCGATGGTCCTGCAGAAACGCTTGAAGCCGTCGAACAATTCGGACAAACGCACGGTTATCCGATGATTATTAAAGCTTCTCTTGGCGGCGGCGGACGCGGCATGAGAATTGTCAGAAGTGAAAGTGAAGTAAAAGAAGCATATGATCGTGCAAAATCAGAGGCAAAAGCAGCCTTTGGCAATGACGAAGTATATGTAGAGAAACTGATTGAAAACCCTAAGCACATTGAAGTTCAAGTCATTGGAGACAAGCAGGGCAACGTGGTTCATCTTTTTGAAAGGGATTGTTCTGTTCAAAGACGCCATCAAAAAGTAATCGAAGTAGCGCCGAGTGTCTCGCTGTCACCTGAGTTGAGAGATCAAATTTGCGAAGCGGCAGTTGCGCTTGCCAAAAATGTGGATTATATAAACGCCGGCACGGTTGAGTTCCTTGTCGCGAACAACGAGTTCTATTTCATTGAAGTAAACCCGCGCGTTCAAGTTGAACATACAATTACAGAAATGATTACCGGTGTCGATATTGTCCAAACACAGATCCTTGTTGCCCAGGGGCACAGTCTTCACAGCAAAAAAGTAAATATTCCACAGCAAAAGGACATTTCTACAATCGGTTATGCAATTCAGTCACGGGTAACGACTGAAGATCCGCAGAATGATTTCATGCCCGATACAGGAAAAATTATGGCTTACCGCTCTGGCGGCGGCTTTGGTGTCCGGCTAGACACCGGCAACAGCTTCCAAGGCGCCGTAATTACCCCGTATTACGATTCACTTCTCGTTAAGCTTTCAACTTGGGCTTTAACATTTGAACAGGCGGCGGCCAAAATGGTCCGAAACCTTCAGGAGTTTAGAATCAGGGGTATTAAAACAAATATTCCGTTCCTTGAGAACGTTGCAAAACATGATAAATTCCTGACAGGACAATATGATACGTCCTTCATTGATACAACACCTGAGCTATTTATTTTCCCTAAACAGAAAGACCGCGGCACGAAAATGCTCACGTACATCGGCAATGTGACAGTGAACGGGTTCCCTGGAATCGGGAAAAAAGAAAAACCGGCGTTTGACAAGCCAATACACGTAAAAGCGGACGCTGATCTGGAGCCTGCAAGAGGAACAAAGCAAATCCTTGATGAAAAAGGTGCAGAAGGTCTTGCAAAATGGGTGAAGGAACAGAAATCTGTCCTTTTAACTGATACAACATTCAGGGATGCACACCAATCCTTATTGGCAACGAGATTCAGATCACATGATTTGAAAAAAATCGCGAATCCGACGGCTGCTTTATGGCCTGAGCTATTCAGCATGGAAATGTGGGGAGGCGCGACCTTCGATGTAGCCTACCGATTCCTGAAAGAAGATCCGTGGAAGCGTCTGGAGGACCTTCGAAAGGAAGTGCCGAATACCTTATTCCAGATGCTGCTTCGTTCATCAAACGCAGTCGGCTATACGAATTATCCGGACAATGTGATTAAAGAATTTGTGAAGCAATCCGCTCAATCCGGTATTGATGTGTTCCGTATATTCGATAGCTTAAACTGGGTAAAAGGGATGACATTAGCTATTGATGCGGTTCGTGATACCGGCAAAGTGGCAGAAGCCGCGATTTGTTACACGGGAGATATCCTTGATAAGAACCGTACGAAATATGATCTTGCTTATTATACGTCGATGGCGAAGGAGCTTGAGGCGGCCGGAGCCCATATTCTCGGAATTAAAGATATGGCGGGGCTGTTAAAACCGCAGGCTGCATATGAACTCGTTTCTGCATTGAAGGAGACGATCAATATTCCGGTTCACCTGCATACGCATGATACGAGCGGAAACGGTATTTATATGTATGCGAAAGCCGTTGAAGCAGGCGTTGATATCATAGACGTGGCGGTCAGCTCAATGGCGGGTTTAACGTCTCAGCCTAGTGCGAGTGGATTTTATCATGCGATGGAAGGCAACGCCCGTCGCCCGGAAATGAATGTCCAAGGTGTTGAAATGCTGTCCCAATATTGGGAGTCAGTGCGTAAATACTATAGCGAATTTGAAAGCGGAATGAAGTCGCCGCATACTGAAATATATGAACACGAAATGCCTGGAGGCCAATACAGCAACCTGCAGCAGCAGGCGAAGGGAGTAGGCCTGGGTGACCGCTGGAATGAAGTCAAAGAAATGTACAGACGCGTCAACGATATGTTCGGCGATGTCGTGAAGGTCACGCCTTCCTCAAAAGTCGTCGGAGATATGGCGCTCTACATGGTACAAAACAACTTGACTGAAAAGGACGTGTACGAAAAAGGCGAATCATTGGATTTCCCTGATTCAGTTGTTGAGCTATTCAAAGGAAATATCGGCCAGCCTCATGGCGGATTCCCGCAAAAACTCCAAAAACTGATCTTAAAAGGGCAGGAGCCAATTACGGTCAGACCTGGAGAACTGCTTGAGCCGGTATCATTTGAAGCGATCAAACAGGAATTTAAAGAGCAGCATAACTTGGAGATTTCAGATCAAGATGCTATTGCGTATGCCCTTTATCCTAAAGTCTTCTCTGATTATGTGAAAACGGCAGAAAGCTATGGAGACATTTCGGTATTAGATACACCGACATTCTTCTATGGCATGACATTGGGTGAAGAAATAGAAGTGGAAATTGAGCGCGGAAAAACGCTGATCGTTAAGCTGATTTCAATCGGCGAGCCTCAGCCTGATGCCACTCGCGTCCTTTATTTCGAACTGAACGGGCAGCCGCGTGAAGTTGTCATTAAAGATGAAAGCATTAAGTCTTCCGTTCAGGAAAAGCTGAAAGCGGACCGGACAAACCCAACCCACATCGCAGCCTCCATGCCTGGAACGGTTATTAAGGTATTGACTGAGGCAGGTGCAAAAGTCAATAAAGGTGATCACTTAATGATTAATGAAGCGATGAAAATGGAAACAACGGTTCAGGCGCCTTTCTCAGGAACAATCAAGCAGGTTCATGTGAAAAATGGCGAGCCGATCCAAACGGGAGATCTGCTTATCGAAATTGAAAAAGCATAATAAACCGGAGTGTATATCATTTGATATACACTCTTGTTTTTTAGAAAAAAGCGGAGTGAAACAAATGAAAGTTGTCATTGTGTGGTTTAGAAGAGATTTAAGGCTTGAAGACAATACAGCACTGTCAAAAGCTATTTCCTATTCAAAACAAAAACAGGCTGGTCTGCTTCCGATCTTTCAGATCGATCCTCACTTTGTAGATATGAAGTATGATATGAGTCACGAATATTTTTTTAAGACACTCTCTGTTTTTACAAATGAAGCGCGACAAAAGGGACTCTATCTGCACATCTTTTATCTTGAAGCGATACATATGTTTCGCAGGCTGATGGATGCATATGAAATTGATGCGGTTTTTTATAATCAGGATGACGCAGGATACGGAGCGCAGAGGGATCATGAAGTATCAGCGTTTTTAAGAAAAAACGGGATTTATCCTTCGCCGTGGACAGATGCACATATTCACGGTGCGGACGACATCGTGAAACAAGATGGCAGTATGTATAAGGTGTTTACGCCATATTTTAGATCATGGTCAAGGGCTGAAAAGCCGAAAATGATGGAGATCGATCCTCATTTTTTATGTTCAACGCAGATGATTAGAAATCAGTCGTTATCTAATCAGGGCGAACGGGTGCTGGAACATCTTGTGCAGTCCAGCAAAAGACACTGGGTGCATGTTGATGCCTCCATTGCAAAAGAGGCTCTCTTCCGATTTATAGATGAAAAGCTGTCAATGTACCATAAAAATAGAGACATTCCTTTTGCAAATAGCACCAGCAAGCTGTCCCGGTTTCTAAAAACCGGCGTCTTGTCACCGCGTATGGTATATTATGCAGTACTGCAGCATGAGTCGCCGCAAGGAGCGAAGGACGTTTTTATCAAGGAGCTGGCTTGGCGCGACTTTTACAACATGGTATACGCCGCTCATCCGCACATGGCTGAGACGGAAATTGATGAGAGGTTCCGCAACATCAGCTGGAATCATGATCACAAGCTGTTTCAAGCGTGGTGTGAAGGGCGCACTGGTTTTCCGATCGTTGATGCGGGGATGAGGCAGCTTAACAAAGAAGGCTGGATGCATAACCGGCTTCGCATGATCACTGCTTCTTTTCTCGTTAAGGACTTTTTAATCGATTGGCGTCTCGGGGAAGCATATTTTGCTGATAAATTAATTGATTACGATCCTGCATCTAACATTGGCGGGTGGCAGTGGGCTGCTTCTGTCGGGACGGATGCTGTACCGTACTTCAGGATATTTAATCCTGTCATCCAATCTAAGAAGTTTGATCCGGATGGGCTGTTTATTAAGAGATACATTCCCGAATTGAAACATATTCCGGATGAATTTCTTCACGTCCCATGGAAAATGACGCCCCAAATTGAAGGGAGTTCATCCTGCATCATCGGCGAGGATTATCCGAATCCGCTCATTGATCATCAAGTTCAGCGGAGGCTGGCCATTGAAACATATGAAACGGCAAAAAATATGACATAAAAAAGACCAAAGCACTGGAAGCTTTGGTCTAAAATCTTTATGATTGTCTGGATTCATAACGGAACCGTGCAATCAATAATATGAAGTAGCATAGAACGCCAAACAGGCAGGCAATAAAGAACGAGTGGGCAAGAGCAAAGCCCAGAGCCAGTTCAGTATACACGATCATAATACCGGACAGTGCCTGTAATGTAATAAAAATAAGACATGAGATCCAGCCCCAAAAGATCTGCTTTTGATCTTTATAGGAAGTAATAGCATGAACAGCGGCCACAATAATCCATACAAACAAGAGCAATGCTGCTGTTCTGTGGCCCATTTGCACCCATTCAGGGAATTGAGTCGGAAGTCCATTGTTCAGCGGACTGCATAGCGGCACATCAGGACATGCCAGACTTGATTCTGTATGCCTTACATATGCGCCTGTATACACAACGATATAGGTATATATTAATATTCCTATCATGTGAAATTGCATTTTTTTGCCGATTTTAAGCGGTTTAACCAGTTTTCTAACTGATTTGTCAGCTTCAAATATAAGCAACGTCAAAATAAGCACTGAAGCGAAAGATATCAATGAGATGCCGAAGTGAAGCGCCATAATCAGCGCGTTTGAACCGAATACGACAGCCAATGCGCCAAGCAGTGCCTGTAGAAATAAAAAGATAATAGACATGATCGCGAGAAACGTTGTTTCACGGAAAATCGGCGTGATTTTTCTCCATGACCAAAACGCAAGGCTTAACACAAGGATAATAGAAATCCCGCTTGCGAATCTGTGGCTCCATTCAATAATTGAAGCCGGGTTCAATTCAGGGAAAAAACGGCCGTGACACAGCGGCCACTGTCTGCCGCATCCTTGGCCGGAACCTGTTTTTGTAACGAGGGCTCCCCCGATTAAAACAATAAGCATGACAAATGTTGTCAGAACACCGAGAGCTTTTAATGCTTTATTCATTTAATATTCACCTTCTTAACATACTGCTGCGATTTTATATACGTTCCAAGTGTAAGCGAATATGTGTTTTGAGGCAATTCTTAGAGCCTTTTGTTCACAAAAATATAATAGAATGGCGGCTTCCGAAAAATGTACACTTGATTATTCATGCCGGGTCTGATAGAAATAAGGTAAACGCACTGCCAATTTCGCAATTGCCTTTATCTTTGGTAAAATTCATAAAAAGTTCACAAATAAATTCCTGTTTGTCGTTTAATATTTAATAGGATGTTTTTTTACAAGATGTTATCTTGTATGATAGAGTTGCAGGTTTTTTATTGTCCTGCGTTAGGTTTGTAAGGGAGGTTTACGTTATGGCTAACTCCAGAATCATAAATGATACAGCTATAGACGGACAAATTGAAGAAACAACGGCATGGAAAGATTTTCTGTCCCTTATTAAAATAGGGATCGTCAATTCCAATCTCATCACGACTTTTACTGGAATGTGGCTTGCACTGCATATTTCCGGTTTGAGTTTTTTAGGCAATATAAACACCGTTCTTCTTACATTAATCGGGTCATCTTTGATTATTGCGGGCTCTTGCGCGATCAATAACTGGTATGACCGGGATATCGATCATCTGATGGAGCGCACGAAAGTAAGACCGACGGTTACGGGTAAAATTCAGCCGAATCAGGCGTTATGGTCCGGAATTTTGCTGGTTGCTTTAGGATTGATCATGCTGCTGATGACAACTGTCATGGCTGCTGTTATCGGTTTTATCGGAGTCTTTACGTATGTTGTATTGTACACAATGTGGACGAAACGCCGCTATACGATTAACACAGTAGTAGGAAGTGTTTCCGGCGCTGTTCCGCCACTTATTGGATGGACGGCAGTGGAAGGGCATATCGGTGTCGTGGCATGGGTATTATTCATGATTTTATTTATTTGGCAGATCCCTCATTTTTTAGCATTGGCTATTAAGAAAACTGAGGATTACAGAGCTGCAAATATTCCGATGCTTCCTGTCGTATACGGATTTGAAGTGACAAAAAGACAAATTATTGTGTGGGTTGCGTGCCTGATGCCACTTCCGTTTTTCCTTGGAAGCTTGGGCCTGCCGATTGTCATTCTCGGCTTGCTGTTAAATATCGGCTGGCTGATTCTCGGCTTGATGGGCCTCCGCACCAAAAATATCATGAAGTGGGCAACGCAGATGTTCATTTACTCGCTCAATTACATGACAATCTATTTCGTTGCCATGGTTGTCTTGACTCTTTTTTAAAAAATAGATACATTGCTTGTTTTATCGCTTCAAAATAATCGATGACAACTAGTAAATGCCGCCTTGACCTTTTGTTTAATCAGGCGGCTTTACTTTTATACATAGATGGCATTTTGAGTCAAAAAACTCATATTTTAAGAGAAGTGGAAATGTAAGTGCTTTATTGGTGATAGGCTGGATTGCGACGAATTTCGATCTGCTCTCCGCCTTTGTATTGACCAGAAAAGGGGTTGGGTGAAATGGTAAAGCATTGGCGTCTTATTTCATTATTAGCCTTAGTGCCGCTTCTATTAAGCGGATGTGGAAAACCTTTTTTATCCACGCTCAAGCCTGCTGGCGAGGTGGCTGATAAACAGTATGACCTGACAGTGCTCAGTACATTGATTATGGTGGTTGTTGTTGCAGTAGTATCTGTTATCTTCTTTTATGTGATTGTGAGATTCAGAAGATCACGGGTCGGTGAGAATACGATACCGAAACAGGTAGAGGGGAACAAATTTTTAGAAATCACATGGACCGTGATCCCGATTTTGCTGCTCATTATTCTTGTGATCCCTGTCGTACTATATACGCTAGAGCTAGCAGATACATCACCAATGGATAAGAAAAGCCGCAAAGCTGAGGATGCTCTTGTAGTCAATGTCCGGGCAAATTTATATTGGTGGGAGTTTGAATACCCTGATTACGGGATTATCACAAGTCAGGAGCTGATTGTGCCGACAGACCAGCGTGTGTATTTTAATTTAAAAGCCTCAGATGTAAAACATTCCTTCTGGATTCCTTCAGTTGGAGGAAAACTTGATACGAATACGGATAATGAAAATAAGTTTTTCCTGACATTTGATTCAAAACGAAGCAAAGAGGCAGGAGATATGTTTTTTGGAAAGTGTGCAGAGCTTTGCGGCCCTTCACACGCGCTGATGGATTTTAAGGTAAAGACGATGTCTGCAAAAGAATTTCAGGGCTGGACAAAAGAAATGAAAAACTATAAGTCTACAGCAGAGAGTGATTTGGCTAAGCAGGGCGAAGAACTCTTTAAAGAGAAGAACTGCATGAGCTGCCATGCGGTCGAGCCGAATGATAAGCGGGCAGAAGCAGCAAGAACGGCCCCCAACTTAGCGACCTTCGGTGAAAGGGCAAAAGTGGCAGGGGTGAAAGACGCTAACGAAGAAAATGTGAAGGATTGGCTGAAGGATCCTGAGAGCATAAAACCGGGGAACAAAATGACTGGAACATATCCGAAGCTCTCAGACAGTGAAACAGATGCGCTTTATGAATACTTAAAAGGCTTAAAAACGGAAAGCAAGTAGGAAAGAAAGGGAGATATTAGGGGAGGTCGCATATGTTGAACACGCTTACAGAAAAGCGGGCGCGCGGATCTATACTTTGGGATTATTTGACGACGGTGGACCATAAAAAAATCGCGGTTCTTTACTTAATCGCCGGGGGATTCTTCTTTCTTGTCGGCGGAATTGAAGCGATGTTTATCAGAATTCAGCTTGCAAAGCCGGAAAATGCTTTTCTCAGTGCTCAAGCGTACAATGAAGTCATGACAATGCACGGGACGACGATGATCTTTCTGGCTGCGATGCCGCTTTTATTTGCCTTGATGAATGCGGTCGTGCCTTTGCAGATTGGGGCTCGTGACGTTTCGTTTCCATTTTTAAACTCACTCGGTTTTTGGCTCTTCTTTTTCGGGGGCATCTTCTTAAATCTAAGCTGGTTTTTGGGCGGAGCGCCAGATGCGGGCTGGACGTCATATGCCTCACTTTCGCTTCATTCTGAAGGGCACGGCATAGACTTTTTCGTCCTCGGACTGCAAATATCGGGGCTCGGGACGCTGATAGCCGGGATTAACTTTTTGGCCACGATTATTAACATGAGGGCGCCCGGCATGACGTACATGAGGCTGCCTTTGTTTACATGGACGACATTTGTGGCTTCGGCATTGATTTTGTTTGCATTTCCGCCGCTTACAGCCGGATTGGCTCTGATGATGCTGGATCGGCTGTTCGGCACCAATTTTTTTAATCCAGAGCTTGGCGGGAATACGGTCATTTGGGAGCATTTGTTTTGGATCTTTGGCCACCCGGAGGTTTATATCTTGATTTTGCCTGCATTCGGTATTTTTTCAGAGGTCATTCCTGTGTTCGCCAGAAAGCGTTTGTTTGGGTATTCATCAATGGTTTTTGCCATCGTGCTCATTGGCTTTCTAGGTTTTATGGTTTGGGTCCATCACATGTTTACGACAGGTCTCGGACCGATTGCAAATGCGATTTTTGCGGTTGCCACAATGGCTATCGCGATTCCGACCGGGATTAAAATTTTCAACTGGCTTTTGACGATTTGGGGAGGAAATGTAAAGTATACGACCGCTATGCTGTATGCCGTCTCATTTATACCGTCCTTTGTGCTCGGCGGTGTAACTGGAGTCATGCTGGCAGCGGCTGCTGCTGATTATCAGTTCCATGATACGTATTTTGTGGTGGCGCATTTCCACTACGTCATTATTGGCGGTGTGGTATTCGGCCTTTTAGCGGGTGTGCATTTCTGGTGGCCGAAAATGTTCGGTAAAATTCTGCATGAGACGATGGGGAAAATTTCATTTGTATTGTTTTTTATCGGCTTTCACCTTACGTTTTTCATTCAGCATTTTGTCGGTTTAATGGGTATGCCGCGCCGGGTTTATACGTTCTTACCAGGCCAGGGTCTTGAAACCGGCAACTTGATCAGTACAATCGGGGCGTTTTTTATGGCGGCAGCAGTTATTCTTCTGTTGGTCAATGTCATTTGGACATCAGTAAAAGGCGAATATGTCGGAGCCGATCCATGGCAGGACGGACGTACACTTGAGTGGACTGTTTCTTCCCCGCCGCCTGAGTATAATTTTAAACAGCTTCCTTTTGTCAGAGGGCTTGATCCGTTTTGGATTGAGAAGCAGGCAGGACACAGCTCAATGACGCCGGCTGAACCGGTTGATGATATTCATATGCCGAACGGCTCAATCCTGCCGCTCATTATTTCTTTCGGCCTCTTTGTCGCAGCGTTCGGACTGATGTACAGAACCGATCACGCTTGGGGCCTGCCGGTGATTTTTATCGGACTCGGTATCACATTTATTACGATGCTGCTTCGCTCAGTCATTGATGATCACGGCTATCATATTCATAAAGAAGAACTGCCGAACGATGATAAAGGGGTGAAGGCATAATGCAAATCGAAGAAAAATTCACCGCAGAAACCTTTCCAGCTTCTCCCGAAAAAGCAACACTGGACGGGAAAAATAAATTTTTAGGCTTTTGGCTTTTCCTTGGAGGAGAGACAGTTCTGTTCGCGTCTCTCTTCGCCACGTTTCTCGCACTCCGGAATTCAAACGCCGGTGACCCGCCTACGACGGAAATGTTTGATGTGACGCTTGTGTTTATCGCCACAATGCTTTTATTAACAAGCAGTTTAACGAGTGTGTACGCGATGTACCACATGAAGAACTTTTCCTTCGGTAAAATGCAGCTTTGGCTGGGAATTACGATCTTATTGGGGGCGGGATTTTTAGGACTGGAAATCTATGAGTTTAAGCATTACACCCATGAGTTTGGCTTTACCATCACAAGCTCTGCACTCGGTTCCGCGTTTTACACGCTTGTCGGTACACACGGCGCTCACGTGGCATTTGGGCTTATGTGGATCAGCACGCTGATGATACGCAATGCCAAAAGGGGACTGAACCTGTATACGGCGCCTAAGTTTTATGTTGCCAGTCTGTATTGGCACTTTATTGATGTCGTGTGGGTCTTCATCTTTACCGTTGTATATTTAATGGGGATGGTGGGATAAACATGGTCGGTAAAAAAAGCAGGGGGCATATCAACAGCGGCCTTGAATTTAAGAAAAAGAAGCATGCTCAGGAGATGAAATATCAGGTTCTGTCTTTTGGCTTAATGATAGGACTAACGATTGTTGCCTTTCTGACTGTGGCAACGGACGGTGTCGCCAGCTGGTTTACGATTCCTTTCATTATTCTGCTTGCTGCAATTCAAGTCATCTTCCAACTGTATTATTTCATGCATATGAATCAAAAAGGGCATGAGGCGCCGGCACTGTTTTTGTATTCAGGCATGTTTGTCGCGTTTATTACGGTGCTTGCGTTTGTCACAATTATATGGTGGTAATGTGAACAGCCGCCGGAGGTGAAGTAATGAGTCAGTTAGATGTGTTTGGGTTTCGCGCGATGTGGAGCCCTTATCTTTTTTGTATCCTGTTGGGTATTACGGTGCTTTATCTCTATTTTTACTGGCGAATGTTTTCAAAGCCAGAACGGATAACAGGTAAAGAGATGGTGTGCTTTCTATCGGCGATGCTGTTTTTATATGCAGCAGAGGGGAGTCCGGTAGATCTGCTCGGCCATATTATGTTCAGCGCTCATATGGTGCAAATGGCTGTCCTGTATTTGGTCGTCCCGCCGCTATTGATTGCGGGAATTCCTGCATGGCTTTGGGAAAAAATTATTTTCAAGCCCGCCATTAAACCGGTTTTTTCATTCTTTTCGACACCTTTAATTGCTTTGCTTTTGTTTAACGGCATTTTTTCGTTATATCATGTTCCGCTTATATTTGATACTGTCAAAACGGATCCGTTTTATCATACATTAATGACTTGGCTCATCTTTGTACTGGCGTTTTTGATGTGGTGGCCGCTTGTTCATAAGGTAGAGCGTCTCCCGCAGCTCAGCGGCTTGATGAAGCTAGGATATATTATGGCGGACGGTATGCTGCTCACGCCTGCTTGCGCGCTGATCATGTTCAGCGGCGCGCCGTTATACGCGACCTATACAGACCCGTCTGCGTGGGCTGAGGCAATGAAGCTTTGTGTGCCTGCGGATATGATGGGGCAGGTCCCATTAACAGGACCGGAGATGTTCAATACACTCCCTTTGTTGGAGGATCAGCAACTCGGAGCAGTCATGATGAAAATCATTCAGGAAATTGTGTACGGCACTTTTTTGGCGCTTGTTTTTTTTCAATGGGTGAAGAAAGAAAGAGAAAAGGACGGGCAGGAGGAACCGCCGTATATTCACCAGACGATATCATAAAAGGTACAGCTGAAGGTGCTGTACCTTTTCAGCGTGTCGACAAACCCACGCATTCGTTGTCAAGTCTGCGCGTTGGCGCTCACGAATGAAAACATTCGCTCCGCTCCAATGCTCTCCTTTTCTAGACTTCAAGGGTTTTCACGCTGAAAAGATGACAAAATGCTAAAATCAAAACCGTTTTGCATTTTGTCAACCAATCTGAAAGGAACAGCAGAAGATGCTGTTCCTTTTCATTACATTTGAACTGTTTTTAACATGTCGGATATGTCCTGAATCAGTGCCTTGCTTTTTGTTACAACCTGTACGGGAAACTCTTCCGTTTCTCCATATTCTACTCCGTGCGGGTAGTAATGCTTGCCTAAGAGAGGGGGCATTAATTGAATCACGGCGCGGCCGCTTCCAACATCGCCCTCAGCCGCAATGCCTGGTATCCGCAGGTAAAACGTACCCTCAATCGTCGAAAACTTTCTGTCATAGGTGACTCTTTCGTAATCCCATTGACCCGCTCTTATGAGACCTTTGCTTTCCATCAAGTCGTCTAGCCAGCTGAGCTCAGCCTTTACTCCTTCAAGCCCGCTTTCAGTAAACTTCAACACTGACCCCTCCTTATAAAAATTACCTTTCCTGACAATCATAGTATGAAAGCGTTAAACTTTCAATGAATCTTCTTCTTTTGAAAGTATGCAAAAAATAAATTTTGACGAAAATAGCACTAGACTAAAGGAGGGCTATACAGATGACAAAAATAAAAGATCTGATGACAGCCGACTTGCAATATTGCACGGTATTAGATAATGTATATGAAGCTGCAGTAAAGATGAAGGACGCCAATATAGGTGCGGTTCCGGTAGTAGATGAGGATGGAGAAACCCTTGTTGGCATCGTGACCGACCGGGATCTCGTGTTAAGAGGAATCGCTATAAAAAAACCGAATTCGCAAAAAATCACTGACGCGATGACCGAAAAACCTGTCAGTGTGGAGGAAGATGCTTCAGTCGATGAGGTTCTTCATTTGATGGCATCACATCAGCTCAGAAGGATACCCGTTACAAAAAACAAAAAGCTGACTGGAATCGTCACGCTTGGTGATCTTTCTTTATCTGAGCAAACGAATGAACGTGCCGGCAGCGCCTTATCGGATATTTCCGAGGGTGATGACAGAGAAGAAGGCTTTTTTCATTAACACATAAATCTTTGACATGTTAAATAGGCTGTATTGTAATGAGATGTAAGGCAAGACACGTGATCGCACGGGGGTGATAGATTGAAAAATATATTGAGAGCACTGGTTATCCTCTTGATTATTTGCGGAACTTATGTTCTGTTTATTCAATACGGATCTGTTCCTGAAAAAAAATCCAATGACAGCGAGCCTCAAGTGTCTAACGAGGAAGCGCAAAGCGGCAAACGAATACATATGCCGACTTCAGGGTTATTGTCCTTTATGGGCAAGTCCGCCGATGATGTAACAAAAAAGCTTGGGAAACCTGAACGCATTGACCCTTCCGCATATGATTACGATTGGTGGGTTTACAATCAAGGAAAGGACCAATATATCCAAATCGGAGTATTAAATAATAAAGTGGTCACATTATTTGCAGCTGGGAATGATATTAACGCAAAGCCTTTCAAAATTGGCGAATCAACCGGAGAAGTATTCAAGACGACCCAGGTGGCGCCGTTTGTGAATGTAGAGTATAAAGGAAATTCTTATCGATTTGAGTTTTCTGAAGAGGATATCAATACCAGACCGACTGTAAAGGTAGGAAAGATGTATGTCCAGCTGTATATGGACAAATTTGAGGGGAAGCTATCCAGCATCAGGGCGTTTGATGCGCAAACCTTTGTAAAGCAAAGACCTTATGAGGTTGTTTACCGCGGTGAATTAATGAAATCAAAAGATGTTTCAGATGATAAGTGGGAAAAGATCCAAACGACGAGCGAAAAGCAAATATTTGATTTGACGAATGTCATACGTGTCAAGTATGGACTTGCGAAGCTTGAGTGGGACCAGCCGACGGCGGAAGTAGCTTTTGGACATAGCGAGGATATGAAGGACAATAACTATTTCTCCCATGTTTCTAAAAAATACGGGACGCTGAAAGACCGCTTAGAAGAAGGGGATGTTGACTTTCAGCAAGCGGGAGAAAACATCGCATACAATTATGTGGACGGCCCGGCCGCTGTAGAAGGCTGGCTTAATAGTGAAGGCCATCGAAAAGCGCTTTTAAATTCAGATTATACGCATCTAGGTGTCGGAGTAGACCGGAAATATTACACCCAAAATTTTATTAAGCGATGGTAATGAAAAGCCGCGAACGGTTGGTTCCGCGGTTTTTTCATTTCCACATAATCGGCTGGTCTGGATGTGATGGTACAGAGGAGGCCGATACTCTTCCTGCGTTCGATCACCTTTATTGTGTTGGGGCAAATCTAGAAACATTCCATCCTGATAGCAGCCATCTGTGCGATATTTAAAAAACGGAGCAGAACGGCGGTATTCTGACTCTCAAATTGCTTTGCGCTCCCTGTGATAATAAATGAAGATATTGGTGTGAATATAGGCGAACACAATGCCTCACAAAACGATACATTGTAGTAGGTATCATTTTCGGAGGGGGTGAGGATTGTGGCGAACCAACACGCCAATCATTCAATCAATGACTTTAAACAATTCGTCAAAAAGCATCCCAAGCTGATAAAAGAAGTGCGTAAAGAACAAAGAAGCTGGCAGGACGTCTATGAGAATTGGGTCCTCTTCGGGGAGAGCGACCCGATTTGGGATCCGTATCGGGAACCGGAAGAAGGTGCGAATGCTGTGCCAGAAACGGCGGAAAAAAATGATTTTGTCTCTAAAATGGTAACAGCGGTGAAAAAAATGGATGTCAATCAAATGAACGAACAAATCAATAAAATGAGCCAGTCAATTTCATCATTGCAAAGTCTTCTTCATACATTTTCCGGGAGCGGCCAAAAGCAATCTCAGCCAGGCTCTGGACAGCATCCTTTTTCTTTTCGAAAGGATTAAAAAAGGGGAGCTTATATGCGCAAAGAGGTTCAGGAATTTATTTCAGCAAATGAAGAACGGAAACGATTCATCAGAGAACAGCCGATATGGTACCGCAGGCTTTCGAGAAAACCGGATGATCTGTCCTCCTTTCAGCTTGAGATGATGAACTTTTATGAAAAAACCATACCGCACCGGGTGAACCAGTTTACGAACGGGATTCAAATGGCGCAAATGATGATGCAAATGTTTCAAGCGATGCGGACAAAAGATTGAAAGGCCCGAAAGAGGGTCTTTTTTCATGCTGTAAATGCAGGGAGATTGTTTTCAGGCTTCGGCTAAGGATTTTCCAATTGGCTGGTTTCATGGTAAACTAACAACTGGAGGTGCGTGTTATGTATGCGACGATGGAATCCGTGCGGCTTCAAAGTGAAGCTCAGCAGCTTGCCGAGATGATTCTGCAGTCGGAGACGGCTGAGAACTACCGCAATTGTTACAAGCGTCTCCAGGAAGATGAAGAGGCAGAGCGGATTATTCGTTCTTTTATCCAAATAAAAGAGCAGTATGAGGATGTACAGCGTTTTGGCAAATATCATCCTGACTATAGAGAAATATCCCGGAAAATGAGGGAGATCAAGCGGGAGCTGGATCTGAACGATAAGGTGGCTGACTTCAAGAGAGCTGAAAATGAGCTCCAGTCTATTCTTGATGAGGTTAGCGTCGAGATTGGAACAGCTGTTTCAGAGCATGTTAAAGTTCCGACTGGGAACCCTTATTTTGATGGTTTGTCTTCGTGCGGAGGCGGCTGCGGTTCGGGCGGAGGCTGCGGATGCAAAGTGTCCTGACGAGACTGGCCGTCTCGTCTTTTACATATAAGAGAAATCAGGCAGGTGATTGTATTGGAGAATAGGCGCCAGGGTATGGTTGTGTATCTGCATTCCCTAAAACAAAGCAAAATGCTGAGGAAGTTCGGAAATGTGCACTATGTATCAAAACGCTTAAAATATGTCGTGCTGTATTGCGATATGAATCAAATTGAAAAAACAATGGACAAGATCGCTTCTTACTCGTTTGTGAAAAAAGTGGAGCCTTCTTATAAACCGTTTTTAAAATTGGAATTCGAGTCAAAGCTTGATAAAGCAAAAGAATACGATTATAAAATCGGCATATAGCTCTATAAAAAAATCCCCGCAGGCTTCTGCGGGGTCCTTCTATTCCTTAACAAGTTAAGGAGAAGGCAAAGGGAGAGGAGAAACCGGAGGAAGAACTTATGGGGAAACGTAAGTCTTCTCCGCGGTTGGCAACAACATCCTCTAGATGCTGTTGTTTATAGTATGGACAAGGATCAGTCTGGCTATACACCTGTTTAAACAAGATTACGTTCATTGTTTGCAAGAATGCTTTATGTTAAGATAGGATTGATTTTTTTCTATGTACATAGCGGCGTCCGGCCGAACAAAAAAACAAAATAGCTTTTAGAAAAAGTGGTGTGGAATATGAGAGTAATTTCTGGATCAAAAAAAGGCCGTTCACTAAAGGCCGTGCCGGGAACATCAACAAGACCGACAACCGACAAAGTGAAGGAATCCATTTTCAATATGATCGGCCCTTATTTTGACGGGGGCAGGGGACTGGACTTATTCGCGGGGAGCGGAGGACTTGGAATCGAAGCGCTTTCACGCGGGTTTGAGCATTGTATATTCGTTGACCGTGATTTTAAAGCGATTCAAACGGTAAAATCAAATTTAAAAACGCTGGAGCTTACAAAACATGCACAGGTATACCGCAATGATGCGGAACGGGCTTTGCACGCTGCTGCAAAAAGAGAAACTGCCTTTCGCGGCATTTTTCTTGATCCGCCGTATAAGGAACAAAAGCTGAGAGCGCTTTTAACGATGATTGACGAATATCAAATGCTGGAAGAAGACGGATTTATCGTTACTGAGCATGACAGAGAGGTCGAGCTTCCCGAAGCTGTAGGAGATCTTGTGATGGCAAGAAAAGAAACCTATGGACTTACAGGTGTAGCGATTTATAAAAAGAGGGGGTAGTGTTGTGGCGAGTATAGCTGTCTGTCCCGGCAGTTTTGATCCGGTGACCTACGGGCATCTGGACATCATCAGACGCGGGGCGCATATTTTTGAACAAGTGTATGTGTGTGTGTTGAATAATTCTTCAAAAAAACCTTTGTTCAGTGTAGAAGAACGGTGTGAGCTTTTGAGAGAAGTGACAAAAGATATCCCGAACATTACAGTTGAAACTTCGCAAGGGCTATTAATTGATTATGCAAAAAGAAAAAATGCGAAAGCGATTTTAAGAGGCTTAAGAGCGGTGTCTGATTTTGAATACGAGATGCAGGGGACATCTGTAAACCGTGTACTTGATGAATCCATTGAAACGTTTTTTATGATGACAAACAATCAATATTCGTTTTTAAGTTCAAGCATTGTCAAAGAAGTGGCAAGATACAATGGCACTGTATCAGAGTTTGTGCCGCCGGAAGTAGAGCTGGCGCTTCAGCAAAAATTCAGACAAGGATGAGGGGGTTTGACTCATCCTTTTTTTGTGCCGTTTGTCAGTCTGTAAGAACAAATGATAATGTACGTAAACAGTGCGCATAATGTGACAGCAGGTCCAACCTGCACGAGCTGATTCCAGCTGTTTATAAGTGCTGTTGGCATTTCGCCGCTATGAAGAGATTTGAAAACATACTGATATGGATCATTCCATGCCGTGTATAGAGGTTTCCATAAAAGCATGACGAAGACGGCGGCATAAACGCCCTGCAGCAAACGCGCGATAAAGAATGGTTTAAATCTGATATCGGTTTCCGATAAAATACCTGCCACTTGAGCTTGAACAGAAAAACCGCTAAACCCGAGAATAAAGCTGACGATAATGGCTTGTTGCAGAAGAGTAACGTCTGTTTCGCTGACAAGCTTGCTTCCCAGCGTGATTTCAAACATTCCTGATAATAGAGGGATGTCCAATTGAGCTGGAAGCTGAAACAAGGTCAGCGCACCTTTTGTGAATACAGACAGAATATCAGTCAGCTGCACCACGGATAACAGCCTGTTAAAGACAGAAAACAAAATAATAAACCCGCCCACCATGAGAAGCGTTTGAACAGAAGATGTCACGGCGTCGCCTAAAATTTTGCCCAGAGGCCGTTTTTCCGCAAGTCTGGCGGTATGCAGAGCGTGTAAAGCATCTTTGATCGAAGGAAAAGGAATCGTTTTCTTATTTCTGAGATGCTGCTCTTCTTTGCGTCCATAGGAACGCATCGTTAAACCGACAGCCAGATTCCCTAAATAGTGTGCGGTAGCCAATAATATGCCCAATGACGCGTTTTGAAAGAAACCGACGGCAACAGCGCCAAAAATAAAGAGCGGATTTGAAGAATTGGTAAACGACGCAAGCCGTTCTGCTTCTACTCTTGAAATCTGTTTTTCCTGCCGCAGACGGGCAGTGAGTTTTGCTCCCGCTGGGTTTCCTGATGCCATTCCCATAGCAAGAACGAAGCCGCCGACACCCGGCACGCGAAAGATCGGCCGCATAAAAGGCTCAAGCAAAACACCGACAAACCGCACAATGCCAAAACCGATTAAGAGTTCAGACAGAATAAAAAATGGCAGCAATGACGGAAACACAACCTCCCACCACATAGAAAGCCCGGTTTTAGAGGCTTCGAATGAGGCCTGCGGATGTGAGATGACAGTCGCTGTTAAAAATAGAAAAAACGAAGCAATTAAAAGTGTATGAATCTTCGACAAGTTCATTCTTACCTCCCCGATGCTAAAAATGCCCAATCACATGTATATCATGATAAAATATGTATGACACGAAACGGCCAAGCAGTACCTGTCCTTTTGAATCTTTGTACTAATATACGAGCATAGGGGTTCAGTTTAGACCATAGAATTCGGTATACAGGGAATTCAGGCAGGAGGTTAACGCTTTGGTTAAACCTAAAATCGGGTTAGCGTTAGGATCGGGAGGGGCCAGGGGGCTCGCTCATCTCGGTGTGCTCTCCAGTTTACATAAGCATCAAATTGAAGTGGATATGATTGCGGGGAGCAGCATGGGCGCTTTGGTAGGCAGTTTCTATGCCGCCGGCCACGATGTGGCAACGATGGAGAAAGTCGCTAAAGTCTTTAAACGGCGGCTTTATGCTGATTATACGGTTCCGAGGCTCGGTTTTTTAAAAGGTGATCGCGTCAGGCAGCTTGTGCATGCTTATACATTCGGAAAACCGATCGAAGAGCTTCAAATCCCGCTGGGCATTGTAGCGTGTGATTTACAGACAGGAGAAAAGATTGTGTTCCGCAAGGGCTCGGTGTCAGATGCGGTGCGGGCGAGCATCAGCATACCAGGTATCTTTATTCCGCAGAAGCTGGACGGACGGCTTCTTGTAGACGGCGCGGTCGTCGACCGAATCCCGGTTTCTGTTGTCAAAGACATGGGGGCTGATATTATCATCGCTTCGGATGTCTCCAGGGTTCGAAAAACCGAAACGGCGGCGCATATTTTTGATGTGATTATGCAAAGTATGGATATACTGCAAAATGAATTGGTGCGACATCAAACGATTGCCGCGGATATCATGATTCGCCCTTCTCTTGAAACATACAGCTCCAGCTCGTTTGCTAATATTGAAGCAATGATATCGGCAGGCGAGGAAGCGACAGACCGAATGATCAGCAAGATAAAAAAAGAAATAGAGAATTGGGAGGGCTCATAATTTGCTTCGTAAAAAACATTTTAGCTGGATGCTTGTCATCCTCATTCTGATTGCCGTTTTATCATTTATAAAACTTCCATACTATATTACAAAACCGGGAGAAGCGACAGAGCTTGCTTCACTGATAAAAGTGGAGGGAGGCTACCCGGAAACAGGAAGTCTGTCCTTAATGACTGTCAAAGTGGGACCGGCTAATCCGTTTACATATGTGTGGGCGAAGGTTCACTCTTATTATGAAATAGTTCCTGATGAAAGCATCAAGGAAGAAGGCGAATCAGATGAGGAGTATATGAAAAGGCAGCTCCAAATGATGAAAAGCTCGCAAGAAAACGCCGTCATAGCGGCCTATCAAAAGGCAGGAAAAAAAGTCAGTTATTCCTTTAACGGCATATACGCTAGCTCAGTTGTAGAAAACATGCCCGCAAAAGGGAAAATAGAAGTCGGTGATAAAATTATTAAGGCAGACGGCAAAAACTATCAGTCTGCTGAAAAGCTGATTGATTATATCAGCAGCAAAAAAGCGGGAGATAAAGTCCGGTTAAAAATTGAAAGAGAAGAAAAAGAAAAGATGATCACCCTTACATTAAAACAATTTCCCGATGAGCCGGAACGGGCAGGCATCGGAGTTTCGCTCTATACGGACAGGAACGTGAAAGTGGAGCCCGATATTGATTTTGAAATCGAAAATATCGGCGGCCCGTCAGCAGGGTTAATGATGTCTCTGGAAATCTATAATCAGCTGACAAAACCAGACGAAACAAAAGGCTACGAGATTGCGGGAACCGGTACCATTGATGTTGACGGAAAAGTAGGTCCGATCGGCGGCATCGATCAGAAAGTCGTCGCCGCGGACAAAGCTGGAAAAGACATTTTCTTCGCCCCAAATCAAAACGGCGCCAGCAATTCCGATTATAAAAACGCAGTGAAAACAGCAAAAGATATTGATTCAGATATGAAGATTGTGCCTATTGATACGATGCAAGACGCGATTGATTATTTGAATAAGCTGAAAGCGAAAAGCACCTGATACTCAAGTGCTTTCAGTGTGTCGATAAACCCCCGCATTCGTTGTCAGGGCTGCGAGTCGGTGCTCAATACGGAGTGGAACGGCCAGACGTCCTGCCTACATCCTGTGAAATCTGCTCCGATGCTCGGCCTTCCTGGACTTCAACAATTTGAAGCACCTGAACTCAGGTGCTTTTTATATATTTAAAAAGCGTTGTTCATCCTCGTCATATCGAATGGGAGTACGTCCATATTCCTGCAGGGCAAATTCAGTTCTCAGCGGTTCTTCTATCGGCAGACTGTAGATTCTGCTTGCTTTTATGTCCAGATCGAGTGCGGGATGGGAGAAAGAGGACAGTTTGCTGACAAGCGGAACGGACATCGCTTTTTTCTTTTCTGATAAATAAGACTGTCCTTTTTTCGTCATGCCGAGAAGCCTAATATAAGGCACCTCTTCGTCGGCAAGCAGCTTATGCATCTCCTGTTTGTTCGTTCTGGTTAAAATGTGCGTGTTCATCCGCTGGAGCCTTGTCCACGTATAACGTTTTGTTTTCAGAAGCTCCATAAATTCCTGGTAGGAGCTGGCTTTTCTGATCGAACGAAGAATTCTGTGTTCTAAGCCTTCCTCCACCTCGTATACGTGCTGTAATTCCTGTGCTGTGACAGTCGACAGGCTGTATTTTAAGTAAGAAAAATAGCTTTCAGGTGTATGCCACAATCCGAAAGATTTTCGGTAATGTGCTAATTCACTTGCGGATGTACCAGGAAGAAAACGAAGGCAGGCTTCAAGATTCTGTTCAAACATCGCTTTTCTGATACTTGTGGCGCTTGCGATATGGTTTTCGCCTTCAGGAAGGTCGGCATCATGATAGTCCGAGGAAATGCGCGCTGTGGTATAAGGTTTCGTTGGATATCCCCCGGAAAGAATGGAAGTCACATAATGATATCCCAGAATGTTGTTTGGCTTTGATAAATCAAGCGCATTTTCTGTATGTAAAATGGATCTGAAGGCGATAGCTGCCGCGGCTGGGTAGCTGGCCCCCTTTTTAAGTTCTTCTTTGATACACTGATCAAATGTATGCTTATGCTCATCAATAAGCTTTGCTGTTTCTATAAACGGCTTAATATCACCATTTTCACTCCCGAAAAAAAGCGCCTCGCATCCAAGTTTGTTCAGGATGGAAACACTGCCGCGTGCGAAAATCTCCGCTTTTTGCACCGCATAAAGATAAGGCAGTTCAATGACAAGATCGACTCCGCTTTGCAGCGCCATTTTTGTTCGGGCCCATTTTGACACTACAGCCGGTTCTCCGCGCTGTAAAAAATGTCCGCTCATTACAGCAACAGCCGTGTCACATCCGGTTTGCCGCTTTGCTGTTTGGGCATGATAAAGGTGACCGTTATGAAAGGGATTATATTCAACCACCAATCCGACAGCTTTCATATTTTTTCCGCCTTTCTTGCTATGTTTAAAAACGTATGGTACATTTGCAAATGGAAACTCTTACGTCTTATTTTTATTCTAAGTGTATGCATCGCATATACCGCTGTCAATGATACTTGAGTGGCAGCATTATGCTGTAAAGAAAAAATATTGACAAAAACAATCTTAAAAGCTATAATCATGTTTGTTGCTTTCATGAGGTGATACAAATGAAATGGACGATTTATCAGCTGCATCAAATGCCAAACCAAAGTTTTGAGTTTGATGAAACAGTTGAGTTAAATGAGCTGACAAAGCTGAATTCTGACATCCGCCGCATTTCTCCCGTTCGGGTGAAGGGCAGAGCGGATATTAAATCGAAACAGGTTTCGTTTGATTTTGCGATTTCAGGCGAAATGATTTTGCCATGCTCAAGAACACTCGTTGATGTTGCGTATCCATTTGAAATTTCAACAAAAGAACTGTTTATATTTCATCAGACGGATGATATAGAAGATGATGACGTTCACATTGCTGAGGACGATACTATCGACTTAACTCCGATCGTGAAAGAAGAAATTCTTTTAGAAATCCCTATGCAAATCTTTTGTGAATCTGAACAAGAAAAAGGAGCTGCTCCTCAAGAAGGAAAGGACTGGCAAGTCATTTCAGAGGAAGACAAGAAGAATCAAGTCGATCCGAGACTTGCAGCCCTCGAAAAGCTCTTAAAACAAGATGATGAATCTTAACTCTTTAAGGAGGTGGGAATAATGGCTGTACCTTTTAGAAGAACTTCTAAAATGAAGAAAAGATTGCGCCGTACACATTTCAAACTTAATGTACCTGGTATGACAGAATGTCCGTCATGCGGAGAGATGAAATTGTCTCACCGTGTATGCAAAGCATGCGGATCATACAACGGCAAAGACATAAATGTAAAAAGTAACTAATAAGAAAAGCGCAGGGTGAAAGCCCTGCGCTTTTTCTTTTTCTCTTCCTGTCAGCTTGCGGAAAATTTGTAAGTGCAAATAGTCTATCTAATCTATTACCGGCATATGTATGAGATAAATAAGCTGACATGGAGGGAGATTAAATTTGACCATTACAAGACAAGATGCTTGGACTCAGGATGAGGATTTGCTGCTGGCAGAAGTGGTGCTTCGCCATATTCGAGAGGGAGGAACACAGCTATCAGCCTTTGAGGAGGTTGGAAGAGCGCTGACCAGAACCGCAGCAGCCTGTGGGTTCAGGTGGAACTCGTATGTGAGAAAACAATACCAATCAGGCATAGAGCTTGCGAAAAAGCAGAGGAAAGAACTGAGAAAACAAATCGGCGTTCATTCGGTCAATTTGCCGAATTCCGTAAAGCAAACCGCCGCGGCAGCGTCAACAGAAGGAAAACGAGATTTGTCCATTCAGGATGTCATTCAATTTCTCGAACAATTCAAAGAAACGCCGTCTGCACATGAATTTCAGCTCGAAAGGGAAAAATTGAAGAGGCAAATCCAATCGCTGCAAAAGGAGCTTGAGGATTTACGGAGTGAAAATCAAACATTGAGGAACCAGCTAGAGATGACAGAAGAGGATTACAAGGCACTGATCGATATTATGGACCGGGCCAGAAAAATGGTTGTTTCTAAGGAAGACGGAAGAATGAAAAAAAAGGCTCAAGAAACGTAATGAACGCCTGAAATGAACCGGCCGTAGAGTGTGAATAGGCCGGTTGTTTTTATTTCTATGCAGATTCTCCCGGTGTCATTTCTTGATCCATATCAGGGTGCCAGATGAGCGGGTTTTCCCCTTTGTCCCGCGCCATATCATATTTAACAGTTTCAAAGTTCATTTTATTCCAAAATTCCGCTGATTTCATTCGCGGATTTGTCCGAATCGGCATTTTGAATGATTTGGCAAATTCAACCAACGCTTTCCCGTATCCTCTGTTTTGGTAGCCCGGAAGAACCTCAAGCTTCCAAAGCTCCAAATAATCCTGATGATTGTCGAAATAAGGATTCGATTTGCCATTAACTTGATATAGACTCATTCGCGCTACAAGTTTATCCCCAAAATAAATCCCGTAAAAAGGCGAAGTGCTGTCATTTTCAATAATATTATCCTGAAGATCTTCAAGCATTGAAAGCTCCTGAATGCCGTATTCTTTGAACTTCTTGAATTCTTCAAGCGTTTTATAGTTGACGAGCAGACGTTCTACCTTTACCATGCAATCTCCCCCTTTGTTGTTTCTACATATATTGTAAACGCTTTATTTAAAAAATCCAAATATTAAAACTTTAATTTTAAGCACACGGAACCTTTGAGAAGTAATTTGTTCTTACTTCTGCTATGATAATACATAAATGTTAATTGGGTGTGACAACATGAAAATTGGGATTATCGGCGGAGGCTCTGTCGGTCTTTTATGCGCCTATTATTTGTCACTTCATCACGAGGTGACTGTTGTGACGAGGCGGAAAGAGCAGGCTGCGGCCATAAAGTCTGAAGGCGTCCGGCTTGATAAAGGCGGAGAAGAATTCAGCGCTGATTGCAGTGCGGACACGAGTATCAATTCGGATTTTGATCTGCTTGTCGTGACAGTAAAGCAGCATCAGCTCCAGTCTGTTTTTCCGTCGCTTGAACGGATCAGGAAAACGAATATATTATTTTTGCAAAACGGTATGGGGCATATCCACGAATTGAAAGACTGGCGCGTTGGCCATTCCATTTATGTTGGAATTGTTGAGCACGGAGCTGTTAGGAAATCAGATACAGCTGTTGATCATACGGGTTTGGGTGCGATAAAATGGAGCGCGTTCGATGACGCTGAACCAGATCGGCTCAACATTTTGTTTCAGCATAACCATTCGGATTTTCCGATTCGTTATGAGGAGGATTGGTACCGCTTGCTGACGGGCAAGCTGATTGTTAACGCTTGTATCAATCCGTTAACCGCGTTATTGCAGGTGAAAAATGGAGAACTGCTGACAGCGCCGGCTTATCTCGCTTTTATGAAGCTGGTTTTTCAGGAGGCGTCCCGCATTTTAAGGCTTGAAAACGAAGAAGAGGCTTGGGAGAGGGTTCGGGCCGTTTGCGGGCAAACGAAAGAAAACCGCTCTTCTATGCTGGTTGACGTTATCGAAGGCCGGCAGACGGAAGCTGACGCCATTATCGGATATTTATTGAAGGAAGCTAGCGTTCGCGGCCTTGATGCTGCCCACCTCGAGTTTTTATACGGGAGCATTAAAGCTTTGGAGCGAAATACAAACAAAGTCTTTTGAGCTTTTTCTGTAACATGCTATACTCATTTCGGATAACTAACTATTTATTTAGAAAGGAAGTTCTAGAAGATGCAGCTAACTGAACTTTCCATCAAAAATCAGAATGTGTTTGTACAGCACTATATAGATGGCAAAGAAGAAATGTCTTCTTTTTTTGATTACAGCATTCATCATAAGGACATGTGGCGCGACAGACTGAAGGACTTATCCTCCCGGTTTTTCGCAAGAGAGGAGTTGGCGGCATACTTATCCTCTTACCATGATAAATTCGGTTCAAGTGCCATGCAGTCTGCTATTGAGAAGCTGAAGGATCCGTCAAGCGCGGCTGTTGTCGGCGGACAGCAGGCAGGACTTTTAACAGGACCGCTTTATACTATACATAAAATCATTTCAATCATTGTGTTAGCAAAGGAACAAGAAAAGCATCTGCAAGTGCCTGTCATCCCGATTTTCTGGGTGGCCGGAGAAGACCACGATTTGGATGAGATTAATTTTGTCCATACATCTGAAGAGAATGGTCCCGTGAAAACAAAGCTGCCCCAGTCTTATTGGAAGAAATCTTCGGCAGCGAGCACAACTCTTGATCAGGAAAAATGCGCCGCATGGATAGATGGTGTATTTGCCGCTTTTGAAGAAACAGACCATACGAATACACTTCTCGACAATGTGAAGCGATGTTTAAGTGAATCTGTTACATTCACTGATTTCTTTGAACTGCTGATCGCGGATCTGTTCCAAGAGGAGGGGTTAGTTTTATTAAATTCTGGAGATCCGGGGATTAAAAAGATGGAAACGGCCATGTTCCAAAAGATTCTCCGGGAAAATGATGAACTCGCCCGCGCTGTGTCAGAACAGCAGGACTTCATGCGTGAAGCAGGCTACAAGCCGATTATCGAGTCCGGAAAAGAGCAGGCGAATCTGTTTTATGAATATGAAGAAGAGCGTTTTTTAATTGAAAAAGACAACGGCCGTTTTGTCATCAATGAGCTTGATCTCGCATGGACGATGGATGAACTTTATACACATATAGAAGAACATCCTGAGCGCTTCAGCAATAATGTTGTAACGAGACCGTTAATGCAGGAATACCTTATTCCGACTTTAGCCTTTATTGCAGGGCCTGGAGAAATTAACTACTGGGGTGAGCTTAAACAGGCCTTTACGGTGATGGGCTTTAAAATGCCTCCGGTTATGCCGAGGCTGAATATTACGATACTTGAACGGCATATTGAGAAAAAACTGCTTGAACGGGATATCTTATTACAAGATGCGATTGAACGCGGTACGGAGAATCAAAGAGAGATATACTTTGAGCATCAGATTCCGGAAGAGTTTACCGCGGTGATGGATCAGGCGAAAAGACAAATTGAAGCGGTTCACAAAACGGTAAGGCACGAGGCGTTAAAGGTTGATCAAAGCATGGAACCTTTACTCCTGAAGAACGCCGCTTTTATTCAGGATCAGCTTCAATTTTTAGAGCGGACAGTGACGAAACGAATTGAAGAAAAAGAAGGCTGCGTCTTGAAGGATTATGAGAGAATCCAAAATAGCATTAAGCCGTTGCTTGCGCCGCAAGAGCGAATTTGGAATATCATGTATTATTTGAACAGGTACGGTCCAAAATTCTTCACATCATTCAAGAATCTGCCATTTTCTTTTCAAAATCAACATCAAGTTGTCAAACTTTGAAATAAAGTTTTAAAGAACCCTGACTAGTTCAGGGTTTTTTTTTATGGGTAAACAGTGTAAAATGAAGTTGTGGAGAGAAGTGGTGGATAGTGGTGAGTTAAGGAGAGAAAGTGGGGCAAGAGATCATGTTTATGGGTGAATATCAGCATACCATCGATGCGAAGGGCCGCATGATCGTACCCGCTAAATTCAGAGAAGGCCTTGGCGAGCAGTTTGTGCTGACCAGAGGGCTTGACCAATGTCTCTTCGGCTACCCTATGCACGAATGGAAACAAATTGAAGAAAAACTAAAAGCACTTCCTCTCACTAAAAAAGATGCCCGCGCGTTTACCCGTTTCTTCTTTTCAGGGGCGACCGAATGCGAACTGGACAAGCAAGGCAGGGTAAATATCGCATCATCTCTATTGAATTACGCCAAACTGGAAAAAGAATGTGTTGTTATCGGGGTTTCTAATCGAATTGAATTGTGGAGTAAAGTAATTTGGGAACAATACACAGAAGAGCAAGAAGATTCATTTGCTGAAATTGCTGAAAACATGATTGGGTTTGATATATAATGATTCTTCGTGTATAACACTCTAAAAACAATTTCAATTCATCCTGATAAAAGGTGGGACCAACACAATATGTTTCAACACAAAACAGTACTTCTTCGTGAAACCGTAGACGGGCTTAATATTAAACCGGACGGTACATATGTAGACTGCACACTCGGCGGAGCTGGGCACAGTACATACTTATTGCAGCAATTATCCGAGAAGGGGCGTTTAATCGCTTTTGACCAAGACGATACGGCATTAGAGCATGCCAAAGAAGCGTTGTCCGATTATAAAGGACAGCTCATTCTGATCAAAAGCAATTTCAGGTATTTAAAAGAATGTTTGAATGAACAAGGTATTACTGAAGTAGACGGTATTTTATTTGATTTAGGGGTGTCCTCCCCGCAGCTGGATACACCGGAACGGGGATTCAGTTACCATCATGACGCACCGTTGGACATGAGGATGGACCAGTCGGCCTCACTTACGGCGAAGGAAGTCGTTAATGAGTGGCGCTATGAGGATCTCGTCCGTATCTTCTTTAAATACGGCGAAGAGAAGTTCAGCAAACAGATCGCCAGAAAAATTGAAGAGGCACGAATCAAATCTCCTATTCAAACTACGGGCCAACTGGTCGATCTAATAAAAGACGCGATTCCCGCTCCAGCGAGAAGGAGCGGAGGACATCCCGCTAAACGCGTGTTTCAGGCAATCAGAATTGCCGTGAACGATGAACTTAAGGTGTTTGAAGAGGCTTTGGAGCAGGCAATAGAGGTTCTGAAACCAGGGGGAAGGGTATCAGTCATCACCTTCCACTCGCTTGAAGACAGAATTTGTAAATCTACTTTTAAAGAAAAGTCGTCACTTCCGGAACTTCCTCCGGGTCTTCCTGTCATACCGGAAGAGTTTGAACCAGAACTTAAACTCATCACGCGAAAACCGATTACGGCATCTCAGGAAGAGCTTGAAGAAAACAACCGGGCTCGTTCTGCGAAGCTTCGGATTGCCGAAAAAAGAAAATAACGAAACACGAACGCAAAATAAAAAGGAGGTCATCAGCCTATGAGCAATTTAGCTTACCAACCAGAGAAACAGCAGCGGCATACGATCAGTCCTGAGAAAAAAGTAATTGTCAAGAAAAGGGCTTCCATTACTCTCGGAGAAAAAGTGCTTCTTGTCCTCTTTGCTGCGGTGGTGCTCAGCGTATCGCTTTTGATCGTATCAAAGGCGTATGCGGCATATCAAACCAATATTGAGGTGCAAAAGCTTGAGGAGCAAATTTCATCCGAAAATAAGCAAATTGGTGACCTCGAAAAAAGTGTTGCTGATTTAAGCAAACCGCAGCGCATTATGGACATTGCGGAAAAGAACGGCTTGAATTTAAAAGATAAAAAAGTGAAAAACATACAGGAATGATTCAAATGCCAAAAAAGAATAAATTTATGAATAGAGGAGCAGCGATTCTAAGTATTTGTTTCGCTCTCTTTTTCTTTGTTATCCTTGGGAGAATGGCATATATTCAAATAACCGGAAAAGCGAATGGCGAGGTGCTTGCGACAAAAGCGACAGAGCAGCATGAAAAGAAACGGCCCATCGAAGCAAGCCGCGGCTCGATTTTAGACCGAAACGGTAAAGTGATTGCGGAAGATACAGCGACGTATAAGCTGATTGCCGTTCTTGATAAAAAAATGACCACTGATAAAAAGCATCCTCAGCATGTTCAAAACAAAGAAAAAACGGCGGAAGCGCTCTCTAAAGAGATTAAGATGGACAAGGCTGATATCCTTGATATCTTAAACAAGGATTTAAAGCAAGTGGAGTTCGGTTCAGCGGGCCGGGATATTACGTATTCGAAAAAGAAAGAAATCGAAAAGTTGAAACTCCCGGGCATTTCATTTTTACGGGATACCAAACGCTACTATCCAAATGGTGTTTTTGCATCCAATCTAGTAGGGTATGCCGAGGTTGATGAAGACACAAATGAAATTTCCGGCGCGATGGGACTAGAAAAAGTGCTGGATAAGTATTTGAAGGAGCGGGACGGATATGTGACCTATGAAAGCGACAAATCCGGCTGGGAGCTCCCGAACAGCAAAAATAAAATTACAGCGCCAAAAAATGGTGACAATGTTTATTTAACCATTGACCAGAAAATCCAAACCTTTTTGGAAGACAGCATGACAAAAGTGGCGAAAAAATACAATCCGAAAAAAATCATGGCAGCAGTCGTCGATCCGAAAACGGGCAAAGTGCTTGCCATGGGACAGCGCCCAAGTTTTGATCCGAACACCCGCGATGTGACAAATTACTATAATGATTTGATTTCATATGCATATGAACCCGGATCAACGATGAAGATTTTTACACTTGCTGCTGCTATACAGGAAAATGTGTATAACGGCAATGAAGAGTACAAGTCCGGAACATATAAAGTAGGCGGAGGACAAGTAAAAGACCATAATGCCGGGGTAGGCTGGGGAGCAACAACATACCATGATGGTGTAGTGAGGTCTTCTAATGTGGCTTTTGCCAAACTGGCTAATGAAAAGCTGGGCTATTCCCGTCTAAATGAATATCTTCATAAATTCAATTTCTATCAAAAAACAGGTATTGATTTGCCGAATGAAGTATCAAGTAAAATAAATTTCAAATATGAATTTGATAAAGCATCGACTGCATATGGACAAGCTTCTGCTGTTACACCGATTCAGCAGCTTCAGGCCGCAACAGCAATTGCGAATGACGGCAAAATGATGAAACCCTACGTCATAGACCATATTGTAGATCCTGATACGAAGAAAACCATTTATCAAAATAAACCTCAGTCAGCCGGTACGCCAGTCTCTGCTGATACCGCTAAAAAGGTTCGTAATATTTTAGGTGATGTCGTTACATCTGATATCGGTACAGGACGGCCGTATAAAATTGAAGGTTTTGATGTAGCCGTTAAAACCGGAACAGCACAAATTGCCGGACAAAACGGTTATCTATCTGGACGCGATAATTACGTATTTTCTGTAATGGGAATGGCGCCCAAAGATGATCCTGAGCTGTTGATCTATGTTGCGGTGCAGCAGCCGCAATTAGAGAATGATGAAACAGGTTCAGATCCAGTATCAGAAATCTTCAACCCAACAATGAAAAACAGCCTGCACTACCTGAACATCAAACCAACTGAAAAATCTGACTCGGATAAGGAAGAAACAAAAGCGCAGACGATGCCTGATTTAACAGACCAAACGGTAGCCGGTGCTCAAAAGAAAGCAAAAGAAGAAAATCTCACACCGGTTGTCATCGGCAGTGATGTCGCTGTAAAAGAACAGTATCCGAAAGCGGATGAGGAAGTTCTGACCAATCAGAAGGTCTTCCTGAAAACGGGTGGTAAAATCAAAATGCCTGATATGACAGGCTGGTCGAGAAGAGAGGTTCTTCAGTACGCCGAGCTGGCGGGAATTCACATTGAAGTCAGCGGACAGGGCTATGCTGTCAGCCAAAGCGTCAAGAAAGACAAAGAAATAAAAGACAAAACCGTAATCAAGGTGACGTTTAAAAATCCTGATTAAATAGAAAGAAAGCTTGCTGGGGATTTCCCTGCTATGCAGGCTTTCTTTTTTTATACCTTCAGAGGAGCATCGTTCTACTTGTCCAAGTTCAGGCATAAAATGAAACAAGCTTAAATAAGGAGTGAACGGTCTCTTGCGCGTCTCGAATGTAACGGTTAGAAAACGTTTATTATTTGTTTTGCTTTTTGGCGTGATCGTGTTTCTGATCATTGATACAAGGCTGGGGTATGTTCAGTTTGTGATGGGTGAGAAACTGACTTCGCTGGCAAAGGATTCTTGGAGCAGGAATTTGCCGTTCGAGCCGGAGAGAGGCGAGATCCTTGATCGCAACGGTGTGAAGCTCGCAACAAACAAAAGTGCGCCGACCGTATTCGTCGTGCCGCGCCAAGTTCAGAATCCGATGAAAACGAGCAAGCAGCTTGCGGCGGTTTTAAACATGTCAGAAGAAAAAGTATATAAGCACGTGACCAAAAAAACGTCAATCGAAAAGATCACTCCTGAAGGGAGAAAGATTTCAAATGAAAAGGCGAAAGAAATCAAAGCGCTCGATTTAAAAGGTGTGTATGTGGCGGAGGACAGTATCCGCCATTACCCGTTCGGCAGCTTTTTGTCTCATGTGCTTGGATTTGCCGGAATTGACAACCAAGGTCTCCTTGGTCTAGAAGCTTATTACGATGATGATTTAAAAGGGGAAAAGGGCTCTGTTAAGTTTTATACAGATGCCAAAGGAAAGAAGATGCCTGATGAAGCGGACGACTATACACCGCCTAAGGACGGGCTTGATATGAAGCTGACAGTTGATTCAAAGGTTCAAACGATAATGGAAAGAGAGCTTGATAACGCTGAGGCTAAATATCATCCAGACGGTATGATTGCCGTGGCCATGAATCCGAAAAACGGAGAAATATTGGGAATGTCCAGCAGGCCTGACTTTGACCCTGCTGACTATCAATCAGTCGATCCGTCCGTCTACAATCGGAATCTGCCGGTGTGGAGCACGTATGAGCCGGGATCTACCTTTAAAATTATTACACTTGCAGCAGCTCTTGAAGAGCAAAAAGTAAATTTGAAACGTGATCAATTTTATGATAAAGGGCATGTGGAAGTGGACGGAGCGAGACTGCGGTGCTGGAAAAGAGGCGGGCACGGGCTGCAGACGTTTCTAGAAGTTGTACAGAATTCCTGCAACCCGGGGTTTGTTGAATTGGGCGAGCGCCTAGGCAAGGATAAGCTTTTCAAATATATCAAAGACTTTGGTTTCGGCCAAAAAACAGGAATTGATCTGCAAGGTGAGGGAACAGGAATCTTATTCCCGCTTGACAGAGTAGGTCCGGTCGAACAAGCGACTACGGCTTTCGGGCAGGGGGTATCTGTCACGCCGATTCAGCAGGTTGCAGCCGTATCTGCCGCTGTAAACGGAGGAACGCTTTACACACCTTATATTGCAAAGGAATGGATCGACCCTGTAACGAAAAAAACGGTCAAAAAACAATCGCCAATCGCCAAGAAACAAGTCATTTCAGAGGGAACCTCCAAACAAATCCGCTATGCTTTAGAAAGCGTTGTCGCAGAAGGCACCGGCCGCAACGCATTTGTAGAAGGATACCGTGTCGGCGGAAAAACGGGAACTGCACAAAAGGTTAAAGATGGAAAATACCTTGAAAACAACCATGTTGTATCATTTATCGGTTTCGCGCCGGCTGACGATCCGAGTCTTGTCGTCTATGTCGCGGTGGATAACCCGAAAGGCACGATTCAGTTTGGCGGAACGGTTGCAGCGCCTATTGTCGGGAATATTATGAGAGACAGCCTGCCTGAGATTGGTGTCAAGCCTCGGAAAAATCAAATTGAGAAAAAATACAAATGGAACGACACAAAAACAGTAGAAGTTCCGAATGTTGTAGGGATGTCTGTCTCAGAACTTGAGTCACTTTTGGTGAATCTCAATGTCGATGCTTCCGGGAAAGGAAGCAAAATCGTGAAACAATCGCCAGCTGCCGGAACGAAAGTAAAAGAGGGCTCAAAGATACGCGTTTATTTGACTGAAGAGGATGAAAAGGAGGCAGCCGATTGATTCGGGCTGCCTATATTTTATTGCAGAAAAATGATATGATCTTTCAAGATTAGCTGGATGTATCCTTTTATTTACGCTAAAATATGAACTGTATGCTTAAAATCATTATCACATCAATTGACGTGACTTCAATGATAAAAAGAACGAATTAGAATGTTGAGAGGTTTGATACGATGAAACTGACAAAGCTGCTTACATACTTAACAACCGAACCTTCTGTAAACGACTCACAAGACCCTGAAATAACTTCAATTGAGATGGACTCCAGGGAAGTAAAGAAAGGGAGTCTTTTTGTATGTGTAAAAGGGTATACGGTGGATGGCCATGATTTTGCGCAAAAAGCAGCAGAAAGCGGCGCAGCGGCTATTGTGGCAGAAAGAGAGCTTGATGTGGATGTGCCTGTCATTATTGTCCGGCAGTCACTGCGAGCGCTCAGCGTTTTGTCTGATGCGTTTTACGGACAGCCGACAAAGAAGCTTCAGCTGATCGGGATCACAGGCACAAACGGAAAAACATCAACGACCCACATGGTCGATGAGATTCTGAAAAAAGCGGGAAAACGCACAGGCTTAATCGGCACAATGTACATGAAAATCGGCGAAGAAACACTTCCCGTTAAAAACACGACACCTGAAAGCGTCACACTGCAGAAAACGTTTAAGAAAATGAATGACAAGCAAGTTGACACTGCCATCATGGAGGTTTCTTCTCACGCATTGTCTTTAGGTCGTGTTCATGGCTGTGATTATGATATTGCCGTGTTTACGAATTTAACGCAGGACCATCTGGACTATCATAAAACGATGGATGAGTACCGACAGGCAAAAAGCCTGCTCTTTTCTCAGCTTGGCGGGGCTTTCGACCATGAACATCCAAAGCGTGCCGTACTGAACGCTGACGATGAGGCGAGCGCTTATTTTGAAAAGGTGACCGCAGCGCATATTTGTACATACGGAATAAAAAACAACGCTGATGTGATGGCGAAGAACATCAATATCACGGCACAGGGCACAAGATTTGATCTTGTGACAAACAAAGGCACTAAACATATCACAATGTCGCTCGTCGGACAGTTTAACGTGTATAACGTGCTGGCAGCTGTTGCAACATGTATTGCAGCAGGCATACCGTTTGAAACGATCACTGAAGCGGTTGAAGAATTGCATGGCGTAAGAGGCCGTTTTGAATTGGTTAATCAGCAGCAGGAGTTTCCAGTCATTGTTGATTACGCGCATACGCCGGACAGCCTTGAAAATGTACTGAAGACATGCAAAGACATGACAGAAGGTAAGCTTTTTGTCGTTGTCGGCTGCGGGGGAGACAGAGATAAGACAAAACGCCCGAAAATGGCTAAAATCGCTGCGGAGCTGGCTGACGAACCGATTTTCACTTCAGATAACCCGAGAAGCGAAGATCCCCGCGCGATTTTAAGAGATATGGAAGCTGGAGTAGAGAATGCATACTACCATAGCATTGCAAACCGCGAGCAAGCGATCTTTTTCGCGATTGCCAATGCCAAAAAAGGCGATGTTGTTCTCATTGCAGGAAAAGGGCATGAAACCTATCAGCAGATCGGAAACGAAACCTTCGATTTTGACGATGCTGAAGTGGCGGCGAGAGCGATTGTCGAACTCAATAAGAATAAGACAAATTCATAGGAAAGAGATGTTATTGAATAATGGAGCTTCAAAAGATTTTTCATATGGAAAAAGATCATGAATATGATAACTACGTATGTCGTTTGAAAGAAACAGGAGGAGAAAAGGACAATGCTTGAGCAAGTCATTCTGTTTACAATTTTAATGGGGTTTTTAATTAGTGTTCTGCTCTCTCCGATTCTTATTCCGTTTTTAAGAAGATTAAAATTCGGCCAAAGTATTAGAGAAGAAGGACCGAAATCACATCAGAAAAAATCAGGGACGCCGACAATGGGCGGGGTTATGATCATACTTTCTATCATTGTGACAACAATTGTGATGACACAGAAGTTTTCAGAAATAAGCCCGGAAATGGTGCTGCTTCTGTTTGTTACGCTCGGCTACGGTTTGCTTGGCTTTTTAGATGATTACATCAAGGTCGTCATGAAGCGCAACCTTGGATTGACGTCAAAGCAAAAGCTGATCGGACAAATTATCATTGCGGTTGTATTTTATGCCGTGTACCATTACTACAATTTCGCGACGGATATTCGCGTGCCTGGAACTGATTTATCATTTGATCTTGGCTGGGCTTACTTTATCCTGGTGCTCTTTATGCTTGTCGGCGGATCAAATGCGGTTAACCTGACTGACGGTCTTGACGGTTTATTATCCGGTACGGCTGCGATTGCTTTTGGCGCCTTTGCCATCCTGGCATGGAATCAGTCTCAATATGACGTAGCGATTTTCTCAGTTGCCGTTGTCGGTGCGGTGCTGGGCTTCCTTGTATTTAATGCTCATCCGGCCAAAGTCTTTATGGGAGATACGGGATCACTGGCATTGGGAGGAGCCATCGTTACCATTGCTATTTTAACGAAATTAGAGATCCTGCTTGTTATCATCGGCGGTGTATTCGTTATCGAAACATTATCCGTTATTCTGCAGGTCATCAGCTTTAAAACGACAGGTAAACGAATCTTTAAAATGAGTCCGCTGCATCACCATTATGAGCTTGTCGGCTGGTCTGAATGGAGAGTCGTCGTGACGTTTTGGACTGCGGGACTTTTACTTGCCGTTTTAGGAATTTACATCGAGGTGTGGTTATAAGTGGAAAACGATCTTTTTTTACAGAATCAGCATTTTTTAATCCTTGGGCTCGCGAAAAGCGGGTATGCGGCGGCATCTATTCTTCATGAAAAAGGCATGTATGTTGCAGTCAATGACCAAAAACCTTTTGAAGAAAACGAACCAGCGCAAAAGCTTTCTGAAGCAGGCATTGAGGTTGTTTGCGGAGAGCATCCTGTTTCTCTGTTCGATCAGCATCAAATCACGGTTCTGATCAAAAACCCCGGCATTCCATATGAAAATATTATGGTTCAGGAAGCGGAAAAAAGAGGCATCCCGGTTTGGACGGAAATTGAGCTCGCTTACTACCTGACAAACGCCAAGTTTATCGGGATTACCGGATCGAATGGAAAAACAACCACGACAACGCTGATTTATGAAATGCTCAAAGCTGACTCGCAAAAAGCGCTGATTGCCGGAAACATCGGCACTGTCGCAAGCGAAGTGGCTTATCATGCTGATGGGGATGAATGGATCGTTACTGAACTTTCTTCGTTTCAGCTGATGGGAACACACGCTTTCAGACCGGAAATCAGCTTGATTTTAAACATATTTGACGCTCATTTGGATTATCACAATACACGAGAAAACTATGAAAAAGCGAAGCAGAAAGTGTATCTTCATCAGAAAGCTTCAGATAAAGCCATTGTTAATCAGAATGATGAAACTGTCGTGCGTCTGGCTGAAGACGGAAAAGCCGAAGTCATCCCATTCTCAGTCAGCAAAACGCTTGAAAAGGGCGCTTATGTAAAAGACGGTATGATGATGTTCAACGGTGAAGCCATTCTTCCTCTGGAAGAGGTTGTGCTGCCCGGCGCACATAACATGGAGAACATTTTAGCTGCCATTGCAGTTGTGAAAACGGCAGGAGTGTCTAACGAAGCAGTCAAAAAGGTGCTGACAAGCTTTACTGGCGTCAAGCACCGTCTCCAATATGTCACAACAGTGCAAGACCGCAAGTTTTATAATGATAGTAAAGCAACAAACATTTTGGCGACAACCAAGGCGCTTTCAGCTTTTGACAAACCGGTCATTCTGCTTGCGGGCGGACTGGATCGCGGAAATGGTTTTGACGATTTAAAACCGTATATGAAGCATGTCAAAGCAGTGCTAACATTTGGCCAGACAGCGCCGAAACTCGAGAAGCTCGGCAATGAGATGGGAATACAACATGTCAAACGTGTCGATAATGTTGAACAAGCAGTATCTGCGGCGTTTGCGCTCTCAAATGAAGGCGATGTCATCCTGCTGTCACCTGCGTGTGCGAGCTGGGATCAATTCAAAACATTTGAAGAACGCGGTGACATGTTTATAGATGCCGTGCATATGCTTAAGTAAGGGCTTGTCTTGAAGTAAATCGGCAGCCCTAATGACTTTAAGCTTGGGGTGTCGGTTGCTTTGACTACTAAAAAAACATCGCCTGATTTGTTATTGGTCATCATTACGCTATTATTATTAACAATCGGATTAATTATGGTGTACAGTGCGAGTGCCGTATGGGCGGATTATAAATTTGACGACTCTTTCTTTTTCGCGAAACGGCAGATGCTGTTTGCGGGAATCGGCGTTATTGCCATGTTTTTTATCATGAATGTTGATTATTGGACGTGGAGGACATGGTCCAAATTATTGATGGTTATTTGCTTTTTCCTCCTTGTGCTTGTTTTGATACCAGGCGTCGGCATGGTGCGGAACGGCTCAAGAAGCTGGATCGGGGTCGGGGCATTCAGCATACAGCCTTCAGAGTTTATGAAGCTTGCGATGATTGCATTCCTTGCTAAATTTCTCTCTGAAAAGCAAAAAAACATAACATCATTCAGACGGGGATTTATCCCGGCACTTGGCATCGTGTTTTCAGCGTTTTTGATTATCATGTGCCAGCCTGACCTTGGAACAGGGACAGTAATGGTTGGGACTTGTATTGTCATGATTTTTGTAGCCGGCGCGCGCATCGCCCATTTCGTTTTTCTCGGGCTGATCGGACTCAGCGGATTTGTTGGACTGGTACTATCGGCTCCATACCGAATTAAGCGGATTACCTCCTACTTAAATCCGTGGGAAGATCCGCTCGGCAGCGGTTTTCAAATCATTCAATCGCTTTATGCGGTGGGGCCCGGCGGATTGTTCGGAATGGGGCTAGGACAAAGCAGACAGAAGTTCTTTTATCTGCCTGAGCCGCAAACAGACTTTATTTTCGCCATATTGTCAGAGGAACTTGGCTTTATCGGGGGGACCCTTATTTTGCTCCTCTTCAGCGTCCTGCTGTGGAGAGGGATCAGAATTGCCCTCGGCGCACCTGATCTGTACGGAAGCTTTGTCGCAGTCGGCATTATTTCAATGATTGCCATTCAAGTCATGATTAATATTGGTGTAGTAACGGGCCTTATTCCGGTAACAGGCATCACGCTGCCGTTTTTGAGCTACGGAGGCTCTTCATTGACCCTGATGCTGATGGCCGTCGGCGTTCTGCTGAATGTGAGCCGATACTCGAGGTATTAATGAATGTATTGCCGAGCGTCCTGTGAACAGGAAGCCTGAGAAACAATTGATGCGATAACCCTGTCCAACAAAACAGGGTTATCGCTATGTTATAGAGAAACTTAGACTGGGGGAAGAGATATGCGAATTGCAATAAGCGGAGGCGGTACAGGAGGACACATTTATCCTGCTCTTGCCTTTATTAAAGAAGTGCAGCGCCGTCATCCTGAAGTGGAATTTTTATATATCGGAACAGAAAACGGGCTGGAGAAAAAAATTGTTGAACGGGAGAATATACCGTTTCGTTCAATTGAAATTACAGGCTTTAAAAGAAAGCTGTCATTTGAAAACGTCAAAACTGTGATGCGTTTTCTGAAGGGCGTAAAAAAGAGCAAATCGTATTTAGCGGAATTTAAGCCTGATGCCGTGATCGGAACGGGCGGTTACGTATGCGGGCCGGTTGTCTATGCCGCTGCGAAAATGGGAATTCCGACTATTGTCCATGAACAAAACAGCCTGCCGGGCATCACGAATAAGTTTCTTTCAAAATATGTTAATAAAGTAGCGATCTGTTTTGAAGAAGCAAAATCACACTTTCCTAGCGAGAAAGTGGTATTTACGGGAAACCCGAGAGCCTCTGAAGTCGTCTCAATAAAGACGGGCCGATCGATGGCGGAATTTGGGCTTTCTGAAGAGAAAAAAACGGTCTTAATCTTCGGCGGAAGCCGAGGCGCCGCACCGATTAACCGTGCTGTTATCGACATGCAGAATGCGCTGAAAACTAGAGACTACCAAGTGCTGTATATCACCGGTGAAGTTCACTATGAAAAAGTGATGAATGAGCTGAAAAGCAAGGGTGCCGCTGATAATATGGTCACCAAGCCGTTTCTTCATCAAATGCCGGAGTATTTAAAGGCCATAGATGTCATTGTGGCCAGAGCCGGGGCGACAACGATTGCCGAAATTACGGCTCTCGGAATCCCAAGTGTTCTGATCCCAAGCCCATATGTAACAGCGAATCACCAGGAGGTCAATGCGAGATCTCTCGGCCAGCATGATGCGGCGATTGTTCTGAAAGAAACAGAGCTAAGCGGGGAAAAGCTGATTGCTGCGCTTGACCGGATTGTACTGAATGAGCAAACGTTAACGGAAATGAGCGAACGGACAAAGTCACTCGGTGTTCCTGACGCGGCTGCCCGTTTATACAGCGTACTCGAAGAATTGAAAAAGTAATAGAAAAGCAAATGGAATGCGGAGGTTTACGATGGAGAAAGTGATACAGGAATTAAAAGAACGCGAAGTCGGCAAGGTTCTTGCAAATGAACCGCTCGCGAATCATACAACGATGAAAATCGGCGGCCCTGCGGATGTATTGGTCATTCCAAGCAGTGTAGATGCTGTCAAAAATATCATGGACGTTATTAAGAAATATGATGTGGAGTGGACAGTCATCGGCCGCGGGTCAAACCTTCTTGTTTTAGATGAGGGGATCAGAGGCGTAGTGATTAAGCTGGGGGCAGGCCTTGACCATTTGGAGCTTGACGGGGAACAAGTAACGGTCGGAGGCGGTTATTCAGTGGTCCGTCTTGCTACATCATTGAGTAAAAAAGGCCTGTCCGGTTTGGAATTTGCTGCGGGTATTCCAGGATCAATCGGCGGAGCGGTTTATATGAATGCCGGCGCTCACGGTTCTGATATGAGCGAAATCCTCGTCAAAGCGCATATTTTATTTGAAGACGGCACGATTGAGTGGCTGACAAATGAGCAGATGGATTTCAGCTACAGAACGTCTGTATTGCAACAGAAACGTCCGGGCGTTTGCCTTGAAGCGGTTCTGCAGCTGGAGCAGAAGGATAAGGAATCAATCGTTCAGCAAATGCAAAGCAATAAAGACTACAGAAAAAATACACAGCCGTATTCAAGCCCTTGTGCGGGAAGCATATTCAGAAATCCGCTTCCAAATCATGCCGGAAACCTTGTAGAAAAAGCAGGCTTGAAAGGATATCAAATCGGCGGTGCAAAGATTTCGGAGATGCACGGAAACTTCATCGTCAATGCGGGCGGAGCATCAGCAAAAGATGTGCTTGATCTCATTGACCATGTGAAAAAGACAATTCGTGAAAAATACGAGATTGATATGCATACAGAGGTTGAAATCATCGGCGAAAATCGCTGATTCAAGTTCTGACTGAAGCTGTTCATATGATATACTGTAAGCAAACGACAAACGGCATCATAGTATGCCGTTTGTTTTGGAATAGACAGACTTTTAACAGCTGTTTCATTTGAATGAGGTGAACAGGCAATGAACCCGGGGCATGACCGAGAAAAAATCGTAAACATTGAAGAACGGATTCCTAAAATTAAAGAGCAGCGGAAACAGAAGGCAAACCGCCGTCTCATTTCATTTATTATGCTCTTTTTTATGATGGTGTTGGTCATTGTGTATCTGCAGACGCCAATCAGTAAAGTATCGACAATCTCTGTAACAGGGAATGAGAATGTATCCAAAAAGGAAATTATTGACCTTTCCGATATCAACAGCGGAGATACCGAGTTTTGGAGTTTGGACAAGAAAAAAACAGAAAAGAAGATTCAGCAAAATAAATTAGTGAAAAAAGCGGAGATCAGCAAATCGCTTCCTAATAAAATCAACATTGCGATCGAAGAATATAAAGCGATTGCTTATTTAGAAAAAGACAATGTGTACTATGAAGTGCTTGAAAATGGTTCCGTTCTGCCAAACGAAGTAACGCCGGATGATGCCGGACCGATTTTGGTGAATTGGACTAACGCAAAAAAACGCTCTCAAATGGCTAAGCAGCTTAATGCTTTGTCAAATTCGTTAAAACAGTCAATATCAGAAATCTACTATACACCTGTAAAAATGGATGAAAACCGTATTAAATTGTACATGAACGACGGTTATGTTGTCACTGCGTCTATAAAAACCTTTGCAGACCGAATGAAAACGTATCCTTCTATCATTTCACAGCTTAGCAGCAGTAAAAAGGGAATTATTCATTTAGAAGTTGCCACCTATTTTGAAGAGTTTGGAAAAAACGATAAATCTGCTAAAAAGGAAGATGAAAATTGAGGGGCAAATCAGCAGTCCTTCTTTCTTTGATCATGCTTATCGCAGGCTTTTTGATTTCATTTTCTTTTCAAATAACTAAAGAAAATGAAAAAGGAGCGGCTGAGTCAGAAGAGTGGAAAAAAGAATATGCGCTGAGAGATGAACTGTTGAAACAGGAGAAAGAAAATAAGACTCTTGAAAAAGAATTGTATCAAAAGCAAAACAAAGTCCGTCAGGCAGAAAATAAGCTGAAAAAAGAAAAGACGGAATACTATAACGTCCTTGAAGATACAGAAAAATACAGAATGTATATTGGGGAAGTCGGTGTGCAGGGAGAGGGCGTTGAGGTGACCTTGGAAGATGCGTCGTACATACCGGAAGGGGAGAATGTGAACAGTTACATCGTTCACGAAAGCCATATCTTTCAAGTGGTAAACGAACTGTATATTTCGGGTGCGGCGGCTGTTGCCGTTAATGGCCAGCGTTTGACACATGATTCCTATATCAAGTGCAACGGTCCCGTTGTAACGGTAGACGGAGTGCAGCATCCCGCTCCGTTTACGATATCAGCTATTGGAGATCCTGATGTTCTGCTGCCTTCGTTAAATATAGCAGGAGGCCTGATCGATCAGCTGTCAATGGATCATATTTCTGTTTCCGCAGAAAAAGAGAAAAACGTTCAAATGAAACCGATTCTGAAAACGAAGGAATGACTGAAAAAGCGGGTGAAACAGATTGAAAATAAAGCGTTCCTTCATAAGCATCAGTGTGCTTATGATCATCTTCGGCATCATGATAGCTGTTCAGTTTAACTCATTAAAGCACCCCAAAGTCCGAGACACAAGAGATATGTGGGATATAAGGGAAGAGCTGACTTCAGAGCAGAAGAAGCAGGAAAAGCTGCTGGATGAAATAAACAAATATGATAAATTGCTGAATAGCTATTCGCAAACGAAAGAAATGACAAAAGAAACCGCGCTCAATAATACCTTGCAAACCTTAAAAAAAACAGCCGGCATGACCGATATAACAGGTAGCGGAATTGTCATCACCATATCCCCGCTTTTTTCTGAAAGTTTAACAGGAGAGCCGATCAAAAATCCGCCTCCGGATTTGCTGAAGAAGCTGATCAATGAACTCAACTCCTTCGGTGCAGAACAAATCTCTATTAATGAGCGAAGAGTTGTGAATCATACAGTCATAAGGGATATAAACGGCACAACGAAAATAGACGGATACGGCCTTGACGATTATCCTTTAACAGTAAATGTGCTTGCCAAAGATCCGGACATGCTGTACAGCAGAGTGAAGGGATCAGGCCTTGAGGATCTCTTTGCATCTGAAAATTTAGCATTTAAAGCCGGTAAATCTGAAAGCGAACTGACATTAAAAGCATATGACAGGCCATTGGATGTACAACGGCTAAAACCGCTTAAAGACTGAAAAGGAGGAGAACCGTCATGTGGCTGCCCGTATTGGGGCTGGTGCTCGGAATTGCGCTTGGACTGATGACAAACTTAACGATACCGAGTGAATACTCAAACTATTTATCGCTTGCGGTGCTTGCCGCACTTGATACATTAATCGGCGGAATCAGGGCGCATTTACAAGGTACATATGATGAAATGGTATTTGTTTCCGGTTTCTTTTTTAATATTATATTGGCAATAAGTTTAGCTTTTCTGGGAGTCCATCTTGGTGTAGACTTGTATTTAGCAGGTATATTCGCATTTGGAGTCAGATTATTTCAGAATATTGCCGTGATCAGAAGAAATCTACTAACAAAGTGGACTCTTTCTAAAAAAAATAAAAAAAATGTGATATAAAAGAGGATATACATAGGATATAACGAATATTTTCAATAAACATAAAATGTGAAGAGCACATAAAGAATATTCCGTTGTTATTTTTTGTTACACACTTGTAAAGCCACATTCATTGTATTGTTGTTCCGCAAATAATAGAATAGAAATGATTGAAATGTGAGGAGGTGCCATAGAATGAACAACAATGAACTTTACGTCAGTCTTGACATCGGTACGTCCAATACAAAAGTGATCGTCGGAGAAATGACAGATGATTCCCTAAATATTATCGGTGTGGGAAATGTACCGTCTGAAGGGTTGAAAAAAGGCTCAATCGTTGATATAGATGAAACTGTTCATTCTATAAGAAAAGCGTTTGACCAAGCTGAAAGAATGGTAGGTTTTCCGCTTAGAAAAGCTATTGTCGGCGTTAATGGAAATTATATCAATATTCAAGATACAAACGGTGTTGTAGCAGTTTCCAGTGAAAATAAAGAAATTCAGGTTGAAGATGTGCGCCGAGTCATGGAGGCGGCACAGGTTGTGTCAGTACCGCACGAACAGCTGATTGTGGATGTCATTCCTAAACAGTTTATCGTAGATGGAAGAGATGAAATCACCGACCCGAAAAAAATGCTTGGTGTGCGTTTAGAAGTAGAGGGCACCTTGATCACCGGTTCAAAAACAATTTTACATAACTTGCTTCGCTGTGTTGAAAGAGCCGGTATTGAAATAACTGATATTTGTCTTCAGCCGCTGGCAGCCGGTTCTGCTGCATTGTCAAAGGACGAGAAAAATCTTGGAGTGGCTCTCATTGATATAGGGGGAGGGTCAACAACCATTGCCGTATTCGAGAACGGACATCTGACTTCTACCCGTGTTATTCCACTCGGAGGCGAAAATATCACCAAAGATATCTCCATCGGATTGAGAACGTCAACAGAAGAAGCAGAACGCGTGAAAAAGCAATTTGGACATGCCTACTATGACGAAGCCTCGGAAGATGAAGTATTTGAGGTAACCGTTATCGGCACCAATCAAAAACAAACATTTACACAGCAGGAAGCAGCGAACATCATTGAAGCAAGAGTAGAAGAAATTCTTGAAATTGTTTCAGAAGAGATTAGCAGTATGGGAATTACCGATCTGCCGGGAGGCTTCGTGCTGACAGGGGGACAAGCAGCAATGCCGGGTGTCATGTCATTGGCACAGGATGTGCTGCAAAACAATGTCAGAGTGGCAAGCCCGAATTATATCGGTGTAAGAGATCCTCAATATATGACGGGAGTGGGCATGATCCAATTCGCCTGCCGAAATGCAAGAATCCAAGGCAGAAAAATAGGCTTCAAGATGCCTGAAGAAGCGATACAGGAAATCGCAGTCTCATCATCAGAGGAACAAGAGCAGCATCATTACCAAAATGAGGTGCAGCAGCGGCCAAAAGGAAAACAAAAAACACAAGCCGAACATCATAAACAGAGCAAAATGAAAAAACTATTAAGCATGTTTTGGGAATAGATAGATAGTCATTCGGCAGATTAGGAGGATTTAGCATGTTGGAGTTCGAAACAAACATAGACGGCTTAGCATCAATTAAAGTAATCGGAGTAGGAGGCGGCGGTAACAACGCCGTTAACCGAATGATTGAAAATGAAGTGCAAGGAGTAGAGTACATCGCGGTAAATACGGACGCTCAAGCTCTTAACCTGTCAAAAGCAGAAGTAAAAATGCAAATCGGCGCAAAACTGACTAGAGGATTGGGAGCAGGTGCGAATCCTGAAGTCGGAAAAAAAGCCGCTGAAGAAAGCAAAGAGCAGATTGAAGAAGCATTAAAAGGCGCTGACATGGTATTCGTGACAGCTGGTATGGGGGGCGGAACAGGAACAGGTGCCGCACCGGTTATCGCACAAATCGCGAAAGACTTAGGCGCATTAACAGTCGGAGTCGTTACAAGACCGTTTACATTTGAAGGGCGCAAAAGACAGCTTCAGGCTGCAGGCGGAATCACAGCAATGAAAGAAGCGGTGGATACACTGATCGTGATCCCGAACGACCGAATCCTTGAAATTGTTGATAAAAACACGCCGATGCTTGAAGCATTCCGTGAAGCGGATAACGTACTCCGCCAAGGGGTTCAAGGTATTTCAGACTTGATTGCGACACCTGGTCTTATCAACCTTGACTTTGCTGATGTGAAAACAATCATGTCAAACAAAGGATCTGCTTTGATGGGTATCGGTATTGCAACTGGAGAAAACCGCGCGGCAGAGGCAGCGAAAAAGGCAATCTCCAGCCCGCTTCTTGAAGCGGCCATTGACGGTGCGCAAGGCGTTCTCATGAACATCACTGGGGGCACAAATCTCAGCCTGTATGAAGTTCAGGAAGCAGCAGACATTGTCGCTTCTGCGTCTGACCAAGACGTAAATATGATATTCGGTTCTGTTATCAATGAAAATCTAAAAGACGAGATTGTGGTGACAGTGATTGCGACTGGTTTCATTGAACAAGAGAAGGACGTGACGAAATCTCAGCGTCCAAGCTTAAACCAAAGCATCAAAACAAATAATCAAAGTGCTCCAAAGCGTGAGCCAAAACGTGAGGAGCCTCAGCAACAAAACACAGTAAGCCGTCATACCTCACAGCCGGCTGATGATACGCTTGACATCCCGACATTCTTAAGAAACCGAAATAAACGCGGCTAATGTAAAGGACAAAATCGTTTTCGATTTTGTCCTTTTTGTTTTCTCCAAAACATTTCTTCTATATAAAGTCTTTTTCCTTATGCCTTCCTTCACATAAAAATAAATCAGGCCATTAGACTCATTTAAATCCCGTGACAATTTTATCGTTTTCATAATTATGGAAATAAGGTGACATAAAACGACAATATCTGTAATAGAGATTGTCTACAGTTAACGTACAGCGATGTTCTGACAAACCATTCATTTTTATAAGGAGGGATGACATTTTTTTTCAAAGCATGTTGAAAAAGGGGGATAAAAATGAGGAAAAAAACGAAAAACAGACTCATCAGCTCTGTTTTAAGTACGGTTGTCATTGGTTCAATGCTTTTTCCGGGTGTAGCCGGAGCAAGCAGCAAAAGCGCCTCAGCTTCTGTTAAAAAGGAGCTTCAATCTGCTGAATCCATTCAAAACAAGATCTCGAGTTCATTAAAGAAAAGCTTTAAAAAGAAAGAAAAAACGACCTTTCTGATTAAATTTAAAGATCAAGCTGACACAAAAAAAGCGGCAAAAGCGGCTGTTAAAAAAGCGAAATCGAAGAAGCTGACTGCCGCTAAGACGGAATATCAAAAGCGTTCGGCCGTGGTGTCATCTTTAAAAGTCACAGCCGATGAATCCCAGCGAGATGTCTTAACATACTTGAACAGCCAGAAAAACAAGGGGAATGCAGACCAAATTCACTCTTATTATGTAGTGAATGGGATCGCTGTTCATGCTTCAAAAGAAGTGATGGAAAAAGTGGCGCAGTTCTCCGAAGTGGAAAAGGTGCTTCCAAATGAGAAACGGCAGCTGTTTAAATCATCCTCTCCATTTAATATGAAAAAAGCGCAAAAAGCTGTCAAAGCAACTGACGGTGTGGAATGGAATGTAGACCAAATCGACGCCCCGAAAGCTTGGGCACTTGGATATGACGGAACTGGCACGGTTGTCGCGTCCATTGATACAGGTGTGGAATGGAACCACCCGGCTTTAAAAGAGAAATATCGTGGATATAATCCGGAAAGTCCTGATGAGCCGGATCATGAAATGAACTGGTATGATGCCGTAGCAGGCGAAGCAAGTCCTTATGATGATTTGGCTCATGGAACCCACGTGACAGGTACGATGGTGGGATCAGAACCCGATGGAACAAATCAAATCGGTGTAGCGCCAGGCGCAAAATGGATTGCTGTTAAAGCGTTCTCCGAAGATGGCGGCACTGATGCTGACATTTTGGAAGCCGGTGAATGGGTTTTAGCTCCAAAGGACGCAGATGGAAATCCTCACCCGGAAATGGCTCCTGATGTTGTCAATAACTCATGGGGTGGAGGCTCAGGACTTGATGAGTGGTACAGAGACATGGTCAATGCCTGGCGTGCGGCCGATATTTTCCCTGAGTTTTCAGCGGGAAATACAGATATCTTTATTCCGGGCGGGCCTGGTTCTATCGCAAACCCAGCAAACTATCCGGAATCGTTTGCAACTGGAGCGACTGATATTAACAAAAAGCTTGCTGACTTTTCTCTCCAAGGGCCATCTCCATATGATGAAATAAAGCCGGAAATTTCTGCACCTGGCGTTAATATTCGCTCTTCCGTTCCCGGCCAGACATATGAGGACGGATGGGACGGCACATCAATGGCAGGACCGCATGTGTCCGCTGTTGCTGCATTGCTGAAACAGGCGGATGCCTCACTTTCTGTTGATGAGATGGAGGATATTTTAACCAGCACGGCTGAACCGCTGACGGATTCAACATTTCCCGATTCTCCGAATAACGGATACGGCCATGGTTTGGTGAACGCTTTTGACGCTGTATCAGCTGTTACAGATGGTTTAGGAAAAGCAGAAGGACAGGTCTCTGTAGAGGGAGATGATCAAGAGCCTCCTGTCTATCAGCATGAGAAAGTAACAGAAGCCTATGAAGGCGCGAACCTGCCGCTGACTTTGACAGCTGAAGACAATGTAAGTGTGACATCTGTCAAACTGTCCTATAAGCTGGATCAAGGCGAGTGGACTGAAGTAACGGCTAAACGAATCAGCGGAGATCACTTGAAAGGAACGTATCAGGCGGAGATCCCAAACGTAAAAGGAGCTGCACTAAGCTATAAGTGGATGATTCAGGATTTTGGCGGCCATGTCGTTGAGTCTGACACATATGATATAACAGTGAAACCAAGCATCACGGCGGGCTATAAGCAGGACTTTGAAACTGAACCCGGCGGCTGGATTGCGAGTGGCACAAATAATAGCTGGGAGTGGGGAGTTCCGTCAGCAGGCCCAAATACAGCAGCTTCCGGAGAAAAAGTATACGGAACAGACCTGGCAGGAAACTATGGCAACTCAGCAAACATGAATCTCGTGATGCCTCCTGTTAAAGTGCCGGATTCAGGAAACCTGTTTCTCCAATTTAAAAGCTGGCACAATTTAGAGAATGATTTTGATTATGGCTATGTTTTTGTTTTGCCTGAAGGTGAGAAGAATTGGGAGCAGGCTGGCGTCTATAATGGAAAGACATCAAGCTGGATGGACGAAGAAATTGATTTATCCGCTTATAAAGGTCAAAACATTCAAGTCATGTTTAATCTTCAATCCGATGATAGCATTGCAAAAGAGGGCTGGTACATTGATGATGTAGTGCTTTCTGACAAATCGGCCGGAAAAACAGCCAAAAAGAATAAGCTGGGTGTTGAAAAGCCGTCTGGAAAGCAAAAGAAAAAGCCAGTGAATCCGAAAAAAGCTAAGCCATCTGCAAACACAGCGGTAAAAAACCAGAGTAAAGAGATACAGCCTCAAATTTTGCCGCTCAGGGCGCAAGTCAGTGTTATGGAAACAGGGAAATCAACATATTCAGATCAATCCACAGGGCAGTACACGCTGACGCACAAAGCGGGAGACTATACGCTTATGGCAGAAGCATACGGTTATCAATCGAAAACACAAAAGGTTTCTCTGCAGGCAGATCAGACGACACCAGCTAATTTTACGTTAGAAGAAATGAAGAAGGGCACATTAAAAGGCACGGTCATCAATAAAACGACAGGAGAGCCGGTAAAAGGAGCCTCTGTTTATGTTGTGGAGGATGCTGCGGTTGAACCGGCTACAACAAATGACAAAGGTGAATATACGCTTGAGGCCTATGAAGGCGCCTATACGATTAAAGTCGCTGCACCAGGTTATTACAGCGATGAATTTTCCGTTAATTTAAAAGGTAATGTTGTGAAGGAAACTGTACTGAAGCCTTTCGTCGGTTATCCGGGTGAGATTGCATATGATGATGGAACGGCGGAGAATGCCAATTCCTATTTTGCAGCCGGTAACGGATGGGCTGTCAAAATGACATTGGCTGACGGCAAAGACAAAGGCATGCTTACAGGAGGACTGTTTAGATTCTGGGATACAGAGTTCCCTGATCCTGGCGGCACAGAGTTTAAGGTTGAGGTATACGATGCTACAGGAGAAGATGGCGCACCGGGCAAGAAAATTGCCGGGCCATTTAACGCTGAAGCCCTTCGCAATGGCGAATGGACCAAGGTAGATCTCAGTTCAAAAGGGATTATGGTCGATAAAGATTTTTATCTCGTATATATCCAGTCGAAACCAGATCCATATTCACCAGGTCTGGCAATGGATGAAACCGGTCAGAATTCCGGCCGCAACTGGCAGTATATAGACGGAGAATGGCAGCCGGGTGACGAAGCTGACGGCAACTATATGATCCGCGCATTAGTTGATTATGAAGCGGCTGTACCTGAGATCACTTCACCGGCAGACAAATCATACACAAATAAGGAGAACGTCACCGTAAAAGGAAAAGCTTCTCCGGGAACAACGGTACACATTTATAATGGAAAGAAAGAAGCAGGAGAGGCGAGAGCTGCGGCGGATGGCACGTTTCAGGCAGGCGTATCACTCAGCGAGGGTGAAAATGAGCTGACGGCCACGGCATCAACAGACAATGGGACTACGGATGCTTCCAGCCCTGTCATGGTCACGCTTGATCAAGACAAGCCAGAATTGACGCTGGACAATCCAAAGGATGGCGAGAAAATAAATAAAGAAGCGCTGACTGTCAAAGGGTCTGTATCCGATGACAATCTAAAAGAAGTCAAAGTGAATGGCAAAAAAGCAACAGTATCTGAAGGTTCATACTCAGCCCGTATTCTTTTGGAGAACGGAAGCAATGAAATCAAGGTGACGGCAACAGACTTAGCAGGCAACAAAACGAAGAAAAAGGCTGTCATTGATGTCAACTATGACCAGCCTGTCATCTCCGGATTGATCCCGGGAGAGGACAAAATCTTAAAAGCCGGTGAATCTGTGAAAATCGCTTTCTCAAGCGCTAAAGACTTGGATGCAACGTTTGTCATTCGTATGCCGCTGACAAATGCAAGAGCGAGTGTGCAAAACGCCACCGAGCTCCCGTTAAGAGAAATTTCTCCGGGGCGATATGAAGGCTATTGGACAGCCACTTCTTCTATTAAAGCAAACGGAGCAAAAGTAGAAGTGATTGTACGTGATGATTATGGAAATGAAACAAGAAAAACAGCGAACGGAAAACTCTATATCAATACTGGAAATTAAGTGTAAAAAAGCTGCCGTCAAGGGCAGCTTTTTTTATGTATACTCTCATTTATTCCCTCGACAAATTAAGCAGTAATCCCTGAAAAATTGTATTTTCCTCTCAACATTAATTGACAGACTTTCCCACAGAGCTTGATTTATACTTATGAAACAAGAAGGGGAACAGCGTGATGCAAGAAAGAAAGGAGTCAGATGTGAAAATCTATTTAGATGTCATTTGGCTATTGAACTTTTGCTTTGATGCACTTTTGCTTTTGCTCACGGCATTTATTTTAAAACGGCATGTGAAAAAAAGAAGACTGCTAGGCGGAGCGTTCATCGGTTCAAGTATTGTTCTATTGATGTTTACTCCTTTTTCGCCGATCGTTGAACATCCGGCTGGTAAGCTGGCTTTTTCAGTTGTTATTGTGATGGTGACATTTGGCTTTAAAAGATTTCGTTATTTCTTTCAAAATTTGTTTTCCTTTTATTTTGCGACTTTTTTAATGGGGGGAGGAATGATTGGAGCCCATTCTTTGCTGCAGACCAATTCCGTTGTTCGAAACGGTGTCATGATGACGAATCAAACAGGGTTTGGAGACCCGATCAGCTGGTTGTTTATTGTTGCTGGCTTTCCAGTGTTATGGTTTTTTTCTAAGAGAAGAATTGAAGAGATTGAAACAAAAAACATTCAATATGAGGAACGAGTCAGCGTACAGGCTGATTTGGGCGGCCAAACGCTTCATGTCAGAGGGCTGGTTGATTCCGGTAATCAGCTGTACGATCCGCTTACTAAAACGCCTGTCATGATTATTCACCTTGATAAACTGGAACCGATTTTCGGAGCAGCCGAAACGATGATCATTCGAAACACAGATCCATTGGAAGCCACTCAGCAGCTCGATGATTCATTTCGCTTTTTGGATAAAATGAGGCTGATTCCATACAGAGGAGTAGGTCAGCAAAATCAATTTTTACTATGCGTTAAACCGGATCACGTAACGATTATGACAAAACAAGAAATGATTTCTGCGGATAAATGCTTAATCGGCATCAGCACAACAAAGCTATCTGCAGATGGCGAGTTTGACGCCATTATTCATCCTAAAATGCTCTCGGGCAAGGCCATCAAACACGTCTCATAATGTTCGCAAATGTCCGTTACTTATCATACTCAAACGACGTGACATTTAGAAGGGAGAGGAAGATGAAAAAACTGAAATTGCGATTGACGCACCTCTGGTATAAGCTGCTGATGAAACTTGGGCTGAAAAGTGATGAAGTCTATTACATAGGCGGGAGTGAAGCCCTGCCTCCTCCATTATCTAAAGATGAGGAGCAGGTTCTGTTAATGAAGCTTCCAAACGGCGATCAGGCGGCTCGCGCCATTTTGATTGAACGCAATTTGCGTCTGGTCGTCTATATCGCCCGTAAATTCGAAAATACAGGAATTAATATAGAGGATTTAATCAGCATCGGCACCATCGGATTAATCAAAGCTGTGAATACGTTTAATCCAGAAAAGAAAATCAAGCTGGCGACCTATGCCTCACGCTGTATAGAAAATGAAATCCTGATGTATTTAAGAAGAAACAACAAAATCCGGTCAGAGGTTTCCTTTGATGAGCCGCTTAATATTGATTGGGACGGCAATGAGCTTTTGCTTTCTGATGTGCTCGGCACGGACGATGACATTATCACAAAAGACATAGAAGCTAACGTAGATAAAAAGCTTTTGAAAAAAGCGCTTGAACAGCTTAATGAGAGGGAAAAGCAAATCATGGAGCTGCGGTTTGGGCTTGTCGGCGAAGAAGAAAAGACCCAAAAGGATGTAGCGGATATGATGGGAATTTCCCAGTCTTATATTTCACGTCTGGAGAAAAGAATAATAAAAAGATTGAGAAAAGAGTTCAACAAAATGGTGTAAAATTTTTTATAGTATAGAACCCTTGATTTTACAGGGATTTCCTGAATTCGACTGTTTTTCGATCTGAGTGCAGTGCATATTTTTCCCACCCAAGGAGATACTTAACGTTGTACAGCAGCTCCTGTAGGGAGGGAAAAAAGTGTCGAGAAATAAAGTCGAAATCTGCGGGGTGGATACCTCCAAATTACCAGTACTCAAGAATGAAGAGATGAGAAAGCTGTTTAGGCAGCTGCAGGATGAAGGCGATGATTCAGCGAGAGAAAAGCTTGTAAACGGGAACTTGCGTCTTGTCTTAAGTGTCATTCAAAGATTTAATAACAGAGGAGAGTATGTTGATGACTTATTTCAGGTCGGCTGCATCGGACTAATGAAATCCATTGATAATTTTGACCTAAGCCACAATGTTAAGTTTTCAACATACGCTGTACCTATGATAATCGGAGAGATCCGCAGGTATTTACGCGATAATAACCCGATTCGTGTCTCAAGATCACTCCGGGACATCGCTTACAAGGCACTTCAAGTAAGAGAGCGGTTAATCAGTGAGACAAGCAAGGAGCCGACTGCAGAAGACATCGCAAAAGTTCTTGAAGTACCGCATGAAGAAATTGTATTTGCGCTTGATGCCATTCAGGATCCGGTTTCTCTATTTGAACCGATTTATAACGACGGCGGAGACCCGATTTATGTGATGGACCAAATTAGTGATGAGCGCAATAAAGATTCACAATGGATTGAAGAGCTGGCTTTAAAAGAGGGCATGAGAAGACTGAATGATAGGGAAAAAATGATTTTGCGAAAGCGGTTCTTCCAAGGGAAAACACAAATGGAAGTAGCCGAGGAAATCGGGATTTCCCAAGCGCAGGTGTCCAGGCTTGAAAAAGCGGCTATCAAACAAATGAATAAGAATATCCATCAATAATGTAAAGCCTTTAAAACAATTTTTGTTTTAAAGGCTTTCTATTGATTTCGGACGGTTTACGTTTTGGAAAAAATAAGGTATCCTAGTTCGTACGAAGTTTTATGAAAATTTAAATAATTATAGAAGGCAGTAAAGAGGAGGACCACGATGATTTTGCAGCTTGACAATGTCTCATTAAAACGAAATGGGAAATGGATACTGAGGGATATCCATTGGAGGGTGGAAGAAAAGGAAAATTGGGTGCTTTACGGACTGAATGGCGCCGGAAAGACCGCACTGTTAAATATGCTTTGCTCATATTATTTCCCAACATCGGGCAAGATGCAGGTGCTTGGCCATGAATTTGGCAAAACAGAGCTTGGGGAGAAGCTCAGACGGAAAATTGGCCTCGTCTCAGCGGCTCTTCAGCAAAAATTTTATCCGGCAGATTCAGCATTTGAAATTGCTTTGAGCGGCGCTTACGCTTCAATTGGATTATATGAAACACCAAGTGCGGAAATCAGGGAAAAAGCGATTGGTTTGTTAGAGGACTTGGGAGCGATTGAATATGCCGACCGCCGCTATGAAACCCTTTCTCAAGGAGAAAAACAAAGAGCTTTGATTGCAAGAGCGCTAATGGCGGATCCGGAGCTGCTGATACTGGACGAACCGGTCACAGGGCTGGATTTTATTGCCCGGGAAAAGCTGTTAGACACGATTACATACATTGCAAACAAAGAAAATGCGCCATCGATCCTTTATGTGACTCATCATGCGGAAGAAATTTTGCCGGTCTTTGACAAAGCCCTTTTGTTAAAACAGGGAGAGGTCTTTAAATCCGGAGAAATAAAAGAAATGCTTACTGATCACATACTCTCGGCTTTTTTTGATACGCCAATCCATGTATTATGGAATCAGGGTCGGCCGTTTTTAACAAGAGCCGAGCCGATAACAAATGCCTGACAAACACATACAGACTCATCCTAGGGGTGCTTTTCGAAGCTGAGAGAGACATTGTCTCAACCCTTTTGACCTGATCTGGATCATGCCAGCGGAGGGAAGCGGTGAAAAAGCGGAGTACATAGGACTCTGTCTGTTTTTATCGAGCCGTTTCATAACATATGAAACGGCTTTTTGATTTTTAAGAAAGGAGCGGATCACATTGAATCAACAAATAGACTCTCTGATCAAAAAGGCGGAAGATCAAAAGGGGGACCTGATTGAGCTTGCAAAAACGCTGATTTCTTATCAGACACCTGCTCCGCCTGCAAGGAATACAGACGGCGTCCAGTCATGGATTGCAGGGTTTTTACATGACATGGGATTCTCGATCGATAAATGGGACGTGTACCCGGGAGATCCTAATGTAGTGGGTCTTCTTAGAGGAATGGATTCAGCCGGTTATCATAGCCTGATCATCAATGGCCATGTAGATGTTGCAGAGGTAAAAGAGAATGAGGATTGGGAGCATAATCCGTTTCACCCAATTGAAAAAAACGGTTTCTTAATCGGACGAGGCGCTTCAGATATGAAAGGCGGGTTGGCGTGTGTGCTGTTTGCGGTCAAATTGATTCGTGAAGCCGGCATTGAACTTCCCGGTGATTTGATTTTGCAATCGGTGATTGGGGAGGAAGTCGGAGAAGCCGGCACGCTTGAATGCTGCAAGAGGGGCTATCATGCTGATTTTGCAGTTGTCGCGGATACGAGCGATATGCATATTCAAGGCCAAGGAGGTGTCATTACAGGCTGGATCGAAATCAAAAGCAGTCAAACGTTTCATGATGGGACGAGGCGGAATATGATTCACGCAGGAGGAGGCACATTCGGGGCAAGCGCAATTGAAAAAATGGCAAAAATCATTGCGGGACTCGGTGAACTTGAGCGCCACTGGTCCATTATGAAAAGTTACCATGGCTTTAAACCCGGCACAAATACCATTAATCCGGCTGTTATTGAAGGCGGCAGACATGCGGCTTTTATAGCGGACGAGTGCCGGCTGTGGATTACGGTCCATTTTTACCCGAATGAAACCCATGACCAAGTGGCAGCTGAAATAGAAGATTACATCAACCGGTTGAGCGACAGTGATATTTGGCTTAGGGAAAACCGTCCTGTTTTTAAGTGGGGAGGCTCATCTATGATTGAAGACAGAGGAGAAATTTTTCCGGCACTGGAAGTTGACCCCAGCCACCCAGGCGTCTTAGCGCTTACAGCGTCTCATGAGGAAGTGAAACGGGAGCATCCGGTTATTGACGTTTCTCAATCCGTTACAGACGGGGGATGGCTGTTTAATGCCGGGATTCCAAGCGTGATCTACGGTCCTGGCGATCTGCACAATGCACACTCTGTGAACGAGGAGGTATCGATTGAGCAGCTGGTGGATTACACAAAAATCATGCTCGATTTTATCATTAGATGGTGCAGCGGTAAAAAAGAACAGTAACCATGAAAATTTTTTCTTGCTGACAAGGTTCAGCCCGCCCATTCATATACTTGAAAAAAGGACGGAAAAAGGACGTGATGGAATGATCAGCATCTCAGAATTTCAGGTGAAGGATGTTGTCAATGTCTCAAACGGGAAAAAGCTGGGGAGCATTGGCGATATCGATATCAATGTGACTACTGGTAAAATTCAGGCGATCATATTAGGGGGGAATGGGAAGGTTCTCGGATTTTTTGGAAAAGAAGAGGAATTAGTCATTCCATGGCGAAATATAGTAAAAATCGGGGAAGATGTGATCTTGGTCCGATTAAGTGAACCGCATGCATAAACCTGCTTGTCTGTTGCTGATTGGAAAATGCCGGAAGTCTCGTTTCTTCCGGCACATTTCATTTAGAAATATGCAAATCGGCGCTCAACGAATGCAGAAAGATGTGGTAAAATAAGTGGGAAATTCCGCTTTTTTAAATGTTTGTCGAAAGGTTGGATCATCATGAATACATATCACCCATTCAGTCTTACCACACCCTCGACACTCATGATACAAGACTGGACACAAACGAATCAAAACAACAGAGAAGTCATTGCCGGATTTACTACGAAAAACGGCGGTGTCAGCCAAAAGCCTTTTGAATCGTTAAATACAGGATTGCACGTTCATGACAAAGATGCAGATGTAGTTAAAAATCGCGAATATATTGCCGATATGTTTAATATTGATTTGCAGTCTTGGGTATTTGCTGATCAGACACACGATAATCGCGTTCAAAAAGTGACGCAGAGAGATAGGGGAAAAGGCGCCCGTGAGTATCACACGGCTCTGAAAGCAACGGACGGGCTCTACACAAAGGACAAGAATGTGTTTTTGGCATTATGCTTTGCTGATTGTGTGCCTCTTTTCTTCTATGATCCGGTTAAATCGCTTGTCGGGGTCGCCCATGCCGGGTGGAAAGGCACTGTCAAACAGATTGGGAGAGAAATGGTGAAGCGATGGACCGAGCAGGAAGGGTCAAATTTATCGGATATCTATGCTGTTATTGGACCGTCTATCAGCGGAGCATGCTATACGGTAGACGACCGTGTCATGGATGCTGTCCGGGCATTGCCGGTTTCGGCAGGACGTGCCGTTAATCAGACGGAAAAGGCACAATATCAGCTTGATCTGAAAGAGCTGAACCGCCTTATACTGATCGACAGCGGTTTGGCAACTGAACAGATCTCTGTCAGCGGTTTATGCACGGAAAGTGAGCCGTCTCTTTTCTATTCTCACCGCCGTGATCAGGGGAAAACTGGACGGATGATGTCCTTTATCGGAATGAAGGAGGCATAAAAGATCTTGCGTGTTGTTGATCATTTACGACATATAAACGAACGAATAAACGAAGCATGTAACAGATCGGGCCGCAGCTCCGATAAAGTTACGGTTATTGCAGTCACAAAATATGTATCGCCTGAAAGAGCACAGGAGGCAGTGGATGCGGGCATCACCTGCCTCGGAGAGAATCGGGATGCGGAACTGCTCCGCAAACAGGAAATCATAAAAGGGAATCCGGAATGGCATTTTATCGGCAGTCTGCAATCAAGAAAAGCAAAAGCCGTTGTCAATGCGGTTTCCTATATCCATTCCTTAGACCGGCTCTCATTAGCGAAAGAAATTGAAAAACGGGCTGAAGGTACTGTCAAGTGCTTTGTGCAGGTCAATACCTCTCTTGAGCCTTCTAAACACGGCATGAAAAAAGAAGAAGTCATACCATTCATACAGGAGCTTTCCGGTTTCGAACATATCGTTGTGGCCGGACTGATGACAATGGCTCCGCTGACTGATGAGCAAGATCAGGTCAGAAGCTGTTTCCGATCGCTGAGAGAACTCCGTCATCAGGTTCAGGAGCTGAAACAGCCGAACGCTCCGTGTACAGAACTGTCGATGGGCATGTCAAATGATTTTGAAATTGCAATTGAAGAAGGGGCTACTTATATTAGAATCGGCTCATCGTTAGTCGGAAATGAAACAGGGGGTGTACAGCAATGAGTATGAAAAATAAACTGAAAAACTTTTTCTCAATGGAAGATGAAGAATACGAATATGAATATATTGAGACAGAGCGGGAATCTGACGAAGAGCAGCAGGAGCAAAAAGAAAAGCCGGCTTACGCTGCTCATAAACCTGCGGGCAAACAGAATGTAGTGAGCTTGCAAAGTGTTCAGAAATCCTCTAAAGTGGTGTTGAGTGAGCCGCGCGTTTATGCGGAGGCACAGGAAATAGCCGACCATTTGAAGAACCGGCGGGCAGTGGTCGTCAATCTTCAGCGGATCCAGCATGACCAGGCTAAGCGGATTGTTGACTTTTTAAGCGGAACCGTTTATGCCATCGGCGGCGACATTCAAAGAATCGGCTCGGATATTTTCCTCTGCACGCCTGACAACGTAGATGTATCAGGCACAATTTCTGAGCTCATATCTGAAGACGAACATCAGAGGTGGTAAAGCCAGATGATCCTTTATCAAGTTTTTTCGGTTTTAAGCTTATTAATCACAATATACTCATTTGCCCTGATCATATATATTTTTATGTCATGGGTGCCGAGTACGAGGGAAACAGCTGTCGGGCGTTTTTTAGCTTCGATTTGTGAACCATATCTCGAGCCATTCAGAAAAATCATCCCACCAATCGGAATGCTGGATATTTCTCCGATCGTGGCTATTCTTGTGCTTCGGTTTGCGACAACTGGCTTGTGGGGGCTTTATCGCATGATTGCGTTTTAAAGTGACAGTTTGATAGGGGGCTTGGCAGCAGCCAAGCCTCTTTACATAGAAGGGAAAGACGATGAGCGATATATATCAGCACTTCAGAAAAGACGAGCGGGCCTTTATTGATCAGGCGCTCGAATGGAAAAGCATTGTCCAGGAACAGTACAGGATGAAGCTGACCGACTTTTTAGACCCCCGAGAGCAGGTCATCCTCTCTGCTGTTACGGGACAGGCAGACGTCGGGCTTGCTTTTTCCGGCGGCTATGGCAGAGCTGAGCGAAAACGGGCGATTCTGTATCCAGAGTACATCACGCCGGAAGAATCGGATTTTGAACTGCAGGCGTTTAACGTCCGTTATGCTGAAAAATTTGTCTCAGTAGATCACCGTTCTCTGCTTGGTGCATTAATGGGCATAGGCTTAAAGCGGCAAAAGTTTGGTGACATCGTGTTTTCTGAGACATCAGTGCAATTGATTGTCTCAGCCGATACCGCAGATTTTGTGGCTGCACAGCTGACCCAAGCAGGCAAAGCGGCGGTCAGCTTAGAGAAAATTGACTTGTCAGACCTTAACATTCCCGCAGTTGATGTCGAAATAAGAGATGACACGGTTTCTTCTTTAAGGCTTGATGCCGTCTGCGCCTCTATGAGCAGGCAATCCCGCCAGAAATCACAGACGCTTGTGAAAAACGGCCTCGTGAAAGTGAACTGGAAGGTAGTTGAAGATCCTTCATACATGGTGGCAGAAGGGGACATGCTGTCTATCAGAGGCTTTGGCCGGTGCAGCTTGACAAAAATCGAAGGAAAAACCAAAAAAGACAAATGGAGAGTTACGTTTGAACGACAAAAATAGTCGGTTTTTCAGTTTTTTTCTCCATCTGTGCGAAATTTGTTTTATAATGTGAACTAGATAACCGTACTGAAATGTAAAAATGGAGGTGGCATCATGCCATTAACGCCAAATGATATTCACAACAAGACGTTTACAAAAAGTTTTCGCGGATATGATGAAGATGAAGTAAATGAATTCCTAGCGCAAGTCAGAAAAGATTACGAAATTGTTCTCCGTAAGAAAACTGAGCTTGAAGCGAAAGTCAATGAACTTGATGAAAGAATCGGACACTTTGCCAATATTGAAGAAACGCTGAATAAATCGATTTTAGTTGCTCAAGAAGCGGCTGAAGACGTAAAACGCAATTCTCAAAAAGAAGCAAAGCTGATCGTTCGGGAAGCGGAGAAAAATGCTGATCGCATTATCAACGAATCTTTATCAAAATCAAGAAAAATTGCAATGGAAATTGAAGAGCTGAAAAAGCAGTCTAAAGTTTTCAGAACACGTTTCCAAATGCTGATTGAAGCCCAGCTCGATCTTTTGAAAAATGACGATTGGGATCATCTGCTTGAGTATGAAGTCGACGCAGTATTTGAGGAAAAGGAATAAATTTTCTGATCATCTTGACATTTTCTTAGCTTGTCGAATATAATACGTTCATAAATTCAGATGAAAAGACGGTTGAAAGGGACAGTCATGTTTCCTTCAGGCCTTCATAGCGACCCGGAGATGGTGAGAGTCCGGGATGGCCGGAATCATGTAGATCAGCCCTTAAGTTTCCTTTCTGAACTCACAGTAGGTTAGGACGTTCATCACGTTACGATGCTCGAGAGGAAAAAGCGTATGCTGATGCTGGCTTTTTCTAAAAGGGTGGTACCGCGAGATAAGCTTTCTCGTCCCTTATGGGATGAGAAGGCTTTTTTTATTTTCTGAAAAAATGCAGTGGAGGAATGAAAATGGATTTTAAAGATACGCTCTTAATGCCGAAAACAGATTTCCCGATGCGAGGAAATTTGCCAAACCGTGAGCCTGACATTCAAAAGGAATGGGAAGAAGAGGATATTTACCATCTTGTGCAGGAACGGACGAAAGACCGCCCGAAATTTGTTTTACATGACGGACCTCCGTATGCAAATGGAGACATCCATATGGGGCATGCGCTTAACAAAATTTTGAAGGACTTCATTGTCCGCTATAAATCAATGAGCGGCTTCAACGCGCCGTATGTACCTGGCTGGGATACACACGGGTTGCCGATTGAAACGGCTCTCACAAAAAACAAAAAAGTCAACCGCAAAGAAATGTCAGTAGCGGAATTCCGCAAACTGTGTGAAGAGTACGCTTGGAAGCAAATCGAGGGACAGCGTGAGCAGTTCAAACGCCTTGGTGTCCGCGGTGACTGGGAAAACCCATATGTGACATTAAAACCGGAATACGAAGCGCAGCAAATCCGCGTATTTGGTGAGATGGCAAAACGAGGCTACATTTATAAAGGTCTGAAACCGGTTAACTGGTCACCTTCAAGTGAGTCTGCGTTGGCTGAAGCTGAGATCGAATATCAAGATAAACGTTCAGCATCTATTTACGTGGCTTTTGGTGTAAAAGACGGCAAAGGCGTTCTTGAAAACGGCGAGCGTATTATTATCTGGACAACAACGCCTTGGACAATTCCGGCGAACCTCGGAATTTCAGTGCATCCTGATCTTGAGTACAGCGTGATTGCAGTAGGTGAAGACCGCTTTGTCGCAGCAAGTGCTTTAGTCGAAAATGTTGCGTCTGCATGCGGGTTTGAGCAATATGAAGTGACAAGAACGATCAAAGGGAAAGACCTTGAGAACATTATCGCTGAACATCCGCTATATGGCAGAGACTCTCTTGTTATGCTTGGCGAACACGTGACAACTGATGCCGGAACAGGCTGTGTTCATACAGCGCCGGGACACGGGGAAGATGACTTTATCATCGGCCAAAAATACGGTTTAGATGTGCTATGCCCGGTTGATGCAAAAGGTGTAATGACAAGCGAAGCTCCAGGCTTTGAAGGCATGTTCTACGATGATGCGAACAAAGTGATCACACAGCAGCTTGATGAAAAAGGCGCGCTTGTGAAGCTTGAATTTATTACTCACTCTTATCCGCACGATTGGAGAACAAAAAAACCAACCATTTTTAGAGCGACAGCGCAATGGTTTGCTTCAATTAAAGATTTCAGATCAGACCTGCTGGATGCCGTTAAAGAAACCAAATGGGTTCCTGAATGGGGCGAACAGCGTTTGCATAACATGGTTCGTGACCGCGGAGACTGGTGTATTTCCAGACAGCGTGCGTGGGGTGTGCCGATTCCGGTATTTTATGCTGAAAACGGAGAACCGATTATTACAGATGAAACCATCGAACATGTTTCTGAATTGTTCAGGCAGCACGGATCAAACATTTGGTTTGAAAAAGAAGCGAAGGATCTTCTTCCGGAAGGTTTTGCGCATCCTGGCAGCCCAAATGGCACATTTACAAAAGAACAGGACATCATGGATGTTTGGTTTGATTCAGGCTCTTCCCATCAAGCGGTGCTTGAAGAGCGTGAAGACCTCGTTCGCCCGGCTGATTTATATCTAGAAGGATCTGACCAATATCGCGGCTGGTTTAACTCGTCTCTTTCTACAGCGGTAGCCGTAACAGGAAAAGCGCCATATAAAGGTGTGCTCAGCCATGGGTTTGCACTGGATGGAGAAGGACGTAAGATGAGTAAATCAATCGGTAACGTCGTTGTTCCAGCCAAAGTCATGAAACAGCTTGGTGCTGATATTTTGAGATTATGGGTGTCTTCAGTTGATTATCAGGCGGATGTTCGCGTGTCTGACGCCATTTTGAAGCAGGTTGCTGAAGTGTACCGTAAAATCCGCAATACGTTCCGTTTTCTTCACGGAAACCTATTCGATTTTGATCCAAAAACGAATGCGGTGGCTGTCGAAAATCTTCGCGAAGTGGATCAGTATATGCTGATTAAGCTGAATAAACTGATTGATAAAGTGAAAAAAGCGTATGACGAATACGAATTTGCGGTTGTGTATCACAGTATCCATAATTTCTGCACAATCGAATTGAGCTCATTCTATCTTGATTTCGCAAAAGATATTGTGTACATCGAGCATGCGGATCATCCGGACAGACGCAGCATGCAGACAGTATTCTATGAGACGCTGCTTGCATTAGTGAAGCTTTCAGCTCCTATCCTTCCTCATACGGCTGACGAATTATGGTCTCATTTGGCATTTGTTGAGGAGCAGAGCGTTCAGCTGACAGATATGCCGGAAACAATTACGGTTCCAAACAGCGAAGCGACAGAAAATAAATTTGACCGCTTTTTGGCTCTTCGTGACGATGTGCTAAAAGCGTTAGAAACTGCCCGAAATGAAAAAATTATCGGTAAATCATTGGAAGCAAATCTGAAATTGTATCCAAACAAAGAAAACCAAGAGCTATTAGCTTCCATTAAAGAAAATCTTTCTCAGCTGTTTATTGTTTCTGAACTGACAATCAGCGAAGAAAATGAAGCGCCGAACGATGCCCAAAGCTTTGCGACAGGTAAAATCGCTGTCGAGAAAGCTGAAGGCGACATGTGTGAGAGATCACGTGTGATTTCAAAAGACGTGGGGGCAAATCCGAAATACCCTACACTTTCATTGCGAAACGCTGAAATCGTTGAAAAATACTATCAAAAATAATGGAAAAGAGCCCGGCGTAAAAGCCGGGCTTTTTTGTGCCAAGAGTGACATCGATTAGAACAGCAGGAAAAATCTTATGGGCTTTAGATCATCATTCACAGGCAACAATATAGGTACTACGTTAAGAGCAGGAGTTGTGATGAATGAATGATCAACTGACCGCAATTTATACGGAACTTCTTCTGATGAAAGAAGAACTACAGTCGAGATTATTTGAGTATTCTTGCTTTCAGGCTTCAACAAGTCCGCAAGCAGCAATCAATCATAAACAAAAAGCAACTCTGATCTATCACATTAAAGAAGAACTTCAAGACGTTCTCCTCGCATTGTCCAAAGTCGAAAACGGCACATTCGGATACTGTGAAGAAACCGGGGCTCCCATTCCTCTTTCAAAGCTTGCTGTGCTGCCGACAGCCCGTACAGCAAACGATTTTCTTTATTCTGTCCAATTTGAAAAAAAAACGCTTCCGTTGTGGAAATCAACGGATATTGAATATGGACAGGCACTGTATGAATAACAGTGCCTGTCTGGTTTATATGCCTGATATTTCTTTACTCCAGTGCTTTTTATTGATAAAATGCATAATGGACTAAAGTAACCGTAAACTGGAGGAACGTTTGTGCTGTATTATATCATTGCACTTCTTATTATTGCAGCCGATCAATTGACAAAATGGCTTGTCGTTAAGAATATGGAACTTGGACAAAGTATTCCGGTCATTGATCAGGTATTCTATATCACCTCCCATCGCAATACGGGTGCTGCATGGGGGATATTGGCCGGTCAGATGTGGTTTTTCTACCTCATTACAACCGCGGTTATTATTGGCATTGTTTATTACATACAGCGTTATACTAAAGGACAAAGGCTTCTTGGCGTAGCTCTCGGACTTATGCTCGGCGGTGCCATCGGCAACTTCATCGACAGGGCTTTCAGACAGGAAGTTGTGGATTTTATCCATGTTATTATTGTGGATTACAATTACCCGATTTTTAATATCGCGGACTCTTCACTATGTGTCGGCGTCATGCTTTTATTTATACAAATGATGTTGGACAGCGGGAAAAAGAAAAAGGAGCAATAGCATGAATCAAATTGATATAACCGCCTCAGAAGAACAAAAAAGTGAGCGGATTGATAAATTTCTGGCATCGACTGAGAATGATTGGTCGAGGACCCAAGTACAGCAATGGGTGAAAGACGGACAAATTGTCGTAAACGGAAGCCCCGTAAAATCAAATTACAAAATTCAGCCAGGTGATCAGGTGACCGTCACTGTACCTGAGCCGGAAGCGCTCGACGTGCTGGCAGAACCTATGGACCTGGATATTTACTATGAAGATCAGGATGTGCTGGTCGTCAATAAACCGCGCGGAATGGTTGTTCACCCAGCTCCTGGGCATCTTACGGGCACACTTGTAAACGGCCTTATGGCTCATTGCACGGATCTTTCCGGAATCAATGGCGTGATGCGTCCGGGGATTGTTCACAGAATCGATAAGGATACGTCAGGCCTGTTAATGGTGGCGAAAAATGATATGGCGCATGAGTCACTCGTGAACCAATTGGTCAACAAAACGGTCACGCGCAAATATACGGCGGTTGTCCACGGGCTTATTTCTCACGATGACGGCACTATTGACGCGCCGATCGGACGGGACAAGAAAGACCGTCAAAGCATGACTGTGGCGCGTGAAGGCAAAAACGCAGTCACTCATTTTCATGTGCTTGAGCGTTTTCAGGATTTTACGTTGGTGGAATGCCAGCTTGAAACTGGGAGAACGCATCAAATTCGTGTTCATATGAAATATATTGGATTTCCATTGGCGGGCGATCCAAAGTACGGGCCGAGAAAAACGATCGATTTTAACGGCCAGGCCCTTCACGCCGGTATTTTAGGTTTTGATCATCCTCGCACCGGCGAATATGTCGAATTTGAAGCGCCGCTTCCGGAGGATATGGTCCAATTAATCGAAAACCTCAGAAAAAACGGTTGACAGACTGTTTCTTTTCTGAAATAATAAACGAAGCTGAATAGATTCTTTAAAACAGTCCAGAGAGGCTGAGAAGGATAACGGATAGACGGGATGCGTATATTATGCGCACCTTGTCCTAAAACCCCTCTATGCTCTGGCAGGAGGGGTTTTTCTTCTATATGAACTGTGAGGTGTCACACATTGAATCAAAAAGCTGTCATTCTCGACGAACAAGCAATCAGACGGGCGCTGACCAGAATTGCTCACGAAATGATCGAACGCAATAAAGGTATGAATAACTGCATCCTTGTCGGCATTAAGACAAGAGGGATTTACTTGGCGAAACGCCTTGCGGAGCGAATCGAGCAGATTGAAGGAAGTCCTGTAACAGTCGGTGAGATTGATATTACCCTTTACAGAGACGATCTTTCCAAAAAAACGAGCAACGAAGAACCGCTAGTGAAAGGTGCAGATATTCCGGTAGACATCAACGATCAAAAAGTCATTCTTGTTGACGATGTCCTGTACACCGGAAGAACGGTCAGAGCCGGTATGGATGCGCTTGTTGATGTAGGTAGACCTTCCTCCATTCAGCTTGCTGTGCTTGTTGACAGAGGACACAGGGAGCTGCCGATCCGAGCGGATTATATCGGGAAAAACATCCCGACATCAAAGGCTGAAAAGGTTATGGTTCAGCTTCATGAGGTAGATCAAAACGATCTCGTGGCCATTTATCAAAATGAATGAATAATAGATCACCTTTTTAAAGGCAATCCAGAGAGGTTGCAAAGAGGTGCACAACAAAGCCCCCGAAAGAATACGGCGGATCTTTGTATGCCTCTTTGCGTGAAAAATAGCAAAGAGGTTTTTTTTACAGTCATTGAGTCATCCTAAAATGAAAGTCAACGATCAGGGGGAAAATCATCATGAGTAAGAAAAAAGTAAATTTAGGAGTCAGGGATGTCCCGACACCTTTCTCGTGGGTTTCATTCAGTCTGCAGCATTTATTTGCCATGTTTGGCGCAACAATTTTGGTTCCGAAGCTAGTTGGAATGAGTCCTGCTGTGGCATTGGTGACAAGCGGCATCGGGACACTCGCTTATCTGCTTATTACGAAAGGGCAAATTCCGGCGTATCTCGGTTCATCCTTCGCCTTTATTTCTCCGATCATACTGGTCAAAGCGACCGGCGGCCCGGGAGCGGCAATGGTCGGAGCGTTTCTTGCAGGGGTAGTGTACGGGCTGATTGCCTTATTGATCAGACAGCTTGGAACAGGATGGCTGATGAAGGTTCTTCCTCCTGTGGTCGTAGGACCTGTTATTATCGTCATTGGGCTCGGACTGGCCAGCACTGCGGTAAACATGGCGATGTACGCTGATCCGAACGCGAGTGAATTGGTTTACAGCTTAAAGCACTTCAGTGTAGCAGGCGTTACGTTGGCGATTACGATTATTTGCGCGACTTTCTTACGAGGGTTTTTAAGCCTGATTCCGGTTCTGATCGGCATTATCGGCGGATACTTGTTTGCCCTTACTCAAGGGATTGTCAACTTCCAGCCTGTGCTTGACGCGAAATGGTTTGCGGTGCCTGAGTTTATCATCCCGTTCAAAGACTATTCACCGTCAGTCACACTTGGCATCGCAGCGGCAATGGTTCCCGTCGCGTTTGTGACAATGTCAGAGCATATCGGCCACCAAATGGTGCTGAGCAAAGTTGTCGGACAAGATTTCATTAAAAAGCCGGGGCTTCATCGCTCTATTATGGGTGACAGCGTGGCGACAATCCTTGCTTCCCTGATCGGCGGTCCGCCGACAACGACTTACGGGGAAAACATTGGCGTGCTGGCCATCACAAGAGTATTCAGCGTCTTTGTCATCGGCGGCGCGGCAGTGATTGCCTTATGCTTCGGTTTTATCGGCAAAATCTCAGCGCTGATCAGTTCAGTGCCGTCAGCGGTAATGGGAGGCGTCTCCTTCCTGCTGTTCGGAATCATCGCTTCGAGCGGTCTGAGAATGCTGATTGATAACAAAATTGATTATGAAAACAACAGAAACCTCATTATCACATCGGTGATCCTTGTGATCGGTGTAGGAGGCGCGTTTATCCAAGTGTCTCAAGGAGGATTCCAAGTGTCGGGAATGGCGCTTGCAGCAATTGTCGGTGTCATCTTAAACCTGATTCTTCCGCAGGCGAAGGAAGAGCAGGTTGACACATCTGAACAACATCATATCTAAAACCTTTTAATGAAAGTCCAGAGAGGCTTGGAAGGGTTATAAAGAGAAGGAAGCTTCAATGCTGCCCTCTATTTAACCTTACCCCGAGTCTATCTTAGACCGGGGTTTTTTCAGCCTTAAAGTTGAAATGAGAGGGGAAAAAAACATGAAGCATTTAACGACGATGAGTGAACTCAGCACTGAGGAAATCAAAGATTTGCTTCAAACAGCACGCGACCTCAAAAGCGGAAACACAGACAATGGGCTTGCGGGGAAATTTGCAGCGAACCTGTTTTTTGAACCGAGCACGAGGACGCGGTTCAGCTTTGAAGTCGCGGAAAAAAAGCTGGGCATGAATGTCCTGAATCTTGATGGAACAAGCACAAGCGTGCAAAAAGGCGAAACCCTGTATGACACCATACGGACGCTCGAATCAATCGGTGTAGACGTGTGCGTCATCAGGCACAGTGAGGATGAGTACTATAAAGAGCTTGTCAGCCAGGTGAATATCCCGATTCTGAATGCGGGTGACGGATGCGGCCAGCATCCGACACAATCACTGCTTGATGTCATGACGATTTACGAAGAGTTCAATACGTTCAAAGGGCTTACCGTCTCCATTCACGGCGATATTAAGCACAGCAGAGTGGCAAGATCGAATGCGGAGGTTTTGACAAGACTGGGTGCCCGCGTCCTATTTTCCGGTCCTTCGGAATGGCAGGATGAAGAAAACACATTCGGTACGTTTGCTTCAATGGATGAAGCAGTTGAGTCTTCCGATGTTGTGATGCTGCTCCGCATTCAAAATGAAAGACATCAGTCCGCTGTCAGCCAGAAAGGTTATTTAAACCAATACGGCTTGACCATAGAACGGGCTGAGCGTATGAAGCAGCATGCGATCATTATGCATCCCGCTCCGGTAAACAGGGGAGTGGAGATTGATGACAGCTTAGTAGAAAGTAATAAATCAAGAATATTCAAGCAAATGCAAAATGGTGTATTTATCAGAATGGCAGTGATACAGCGTGCCTTACAAACCAATGTGAAAAGAGGAGAAGCAGCGTATGTCATATCTCATTAAAAACGGCTGGATACTTAACGAAAATGGTGAAAAAACAGAAGCGGATATTCGAGTGACAGGAGAAACCATCACCGAAATCGGAAAGCTTGATGCAGCGGATAAAGAAACGGTAATTGATGCAAAAGGATTGCTCGTTTCACCTGGGTTTGTTGATCTCCACGTACACTTCAGAGAGCCAGGCGGTGAGAAGAAAGAAACCATTGAAACCGGAGCAAAAGCAGCGGCGCGCGGCGGTTATACAACAGTGGCAACAATGCCGAATACGCGGCCGGTTCCTGATACGAAGGAGCAGATGGAATGGGTGCAAAACAGAATTAAAGAAACCTCATGCGTCAGAGTTCTTCCATATGCGTCCATTACGATCAGACAAATCGGTGATGAGATGACAAACTTTGAAGCTTTAAAAGAAGCCGGAGCATTTGCTTTTACAGATGACGGCGTCGGTATACAGACAGCAGGAATGATGTATGAAGCGATGAAGCGGGCAGCCGCAATTGACAAAGCGATTGTTGCACATTGTGAAGACAACTCCTTAATTTACGGAGGAAGTGTGCATGAGGGGACATTCTCAAAAGCAAACGGGCTCAACGGCATTCCTTCTGTGTGTGAATCGGTTCATATTGCCCGCGATGTATTGCTGGCTGAGGCGGCAGGCTGCCATTACCATGTATGCCATATCAGCACAAAAGAGTCTGTCAGGGTCGTACGTGATGCGAAAAAAGCAGGAATCAGAGTGACGGCAGAAGTGTCACCACACCATTTGCTGCTTTGTGATGAGGACATTCCGGGGCTGGACACAAATTATAAAATGAATCCTCCGCTTCGCAGCGCAGAAGACAGAGCTGCTTTAATCGAAGGTCTTTTAGACGGAACGATTGATTTTATCGCAACAGACCATGCGCCGCATACAGAAGAAGAGAAAAATACAGAAATGAAGCTTGCGCCATTCGGAATTGTCGGCTTAGAAACAGCGTTCCCGCTTCTATACACACACTTTGTCAAAAATGGCAGCTGGTCGCTGAAACAGCTGATTGACTATATGACAATTAAACCATGCGAAGCGTTCGGTCTCCCATATGGAACATTACAAACGGGGCAAGTTGCTGATATTACGTTAATTGATTTGGAAAAAGAAGCAGTGATAGAGAAAGAGACATTTTTGTCAAAAGGAAAAAATACACCATTCAACGGCATCAGCTGCATCGGCTGGCCGGTCGCTACAATTGCGGCGGGGAAGCTTGCTTATGAAGAAGGGAGACTTGTCAAATGAAGAGACGATTAGTACTGGAAAACGGAGCGGTATTCGAGGGAAAAGCCTTCGGAAGCTTAGAAAACAGCATGGGAGAAGTCGTTTTTAACACTGGGATGACAGGCTATCAGGAAATTTTATCTGATCCTTCTTACTGCGGGCAGATCGTAACATTAACGTATCCGCTTATCGGAAATTACGGCATTAACCGTGATGATTTTGAATCCATTACCCCTTTTGTAAAAGGGCTGATCGTCAAAGAATTATGTGAATTGCCTTCCAACTGGCGTTCAGCATACACCTTAGACGAATATTTAAAAATGAAAAACATTCCCGGACTGCAGGGAATTGATACAAGAAAGCTAACAAGAATGATCCGCACGGCAGGCGCGCTAAAAGGAACATTCGCTTCACCTGATGAAGATATCGAAGCAGTGCTGAAAAGGCTTGATGAAACTGAACTGCCGAGAAATCAAGTATCTCAAGTATCAGCCAAAACAGCATATCCGAGCCCGGGAAGAGGCAAACGCATCGTCTTGGTTGACTTCGGCATGAAGCACGGGATTCTAAGAGAGCTGAACAAACGGAAATGTGACGTCATCGTTGTGCCTTACAACATTACAGCGGAAGAAGTGCTTCAGCTGAAACCGGACGGCATCATGCTTTCTAACGGACCTGGAGATCCGAAAGATGTGCCTGAAGCGATTGAGATGATCAAAGGTATTCTTGGTAAAGTGCCATTATTCGGAATATGTCTCGGCCACCAATTATTCGCGCTGGCGTGCGGAGCGAATACTGAAAAAATGAAATTCGGCCACAGGGGTTCAAACCACCCGGTAAAAGAGCTGGCAACCGGAAAAGTCGCCTTAACATCTCAAAACCATGGCTATACAGTGTCATCCATCAGCGAAACGGAACTTGAAGTGACACATATCGCAATTAACGACGATACGATTGAAGGGCTGAAGCATAAAACACAGCCGGCATTTACGGTTCAATATCATCCCGAAGCTTCACCTGGTCCTGAGGATGCCAACCATCTATTTGACAGATTCATCGAAATGATCGACACAACAGAGAAAGAAGGGGAAGCGGTATGCCAAAACGCGTAGACATTAACAAAATTTTAGTAATCGGGTCTGGACCGATCATCATCGGCCAAGCAGCAGAATTTGATTATGCGGGAACGCAAGCCTGCCTTGCTTTGAAAGAAGAAGGCTATGAAGTCATTCTTGTCAACTCAAACCCCGCCACAATCATGACAGATACTGAAATGGCTGACCGGGTTTACATCGAACCGCTCACTCCTGAATTCCTGACTCGAATCATCAGAAAAGAGCGCCCGGATGCCATTCTTCCTACTCTTGGAGGCCAAACCGGTTTGAATCTTGCGGTTGAGCTTTCTGAAAGAGGCGTGCTGGAAGAGTGCGGCGTCGAAGTGCTTGGCACGAAGCTGTCTGCGATTCAGCAGGCTGAAGATCGCGACTTGTTCAGAACATTAATGAACGAACTGAATGAACCGGTGCCTGAAAGTGAGATCATCCACTCCTTAGAAGAAGCAGAAACCTTCGTCAGCCAAATTGGATTCCCTGTCATTGTCCGCCCGGCATATACATTAGGCGGAACAGGCGGAGGCATCTGCTCGAATGAAACCGAGCTGAAAGAAATTGTTGAGAACGGCTTAAAATTAAGTCCGGTTCACCAGTGTCTGCTTGAAAAAAGCATCGCCGGTTATAAAGAAATCGAGTATGAAGTCATGAGAGACAGCCGGGATCACGCCATCGTTGTTTGTAACATGGAGAACATTGATCCAGTCGGAATCCACACTGGAGACAGCATTGTAGTAGCGCCGAGCCAAACGCTCAGCGACCGCGAATATCAGCTCTTGCGGAATGTATCGTTAAAACTGATCCGCGCGCTTGGAATTGAAGGCGGATGTAACGTCCAGCTCGCTTTAGATCCAGACAGCTTCCAATACTACATTATTGAAGTAAACCCGCGTGTCAGCCGTTCATCTGCCCTTGCGTCAAAAGCGACAGGATATCCGATTGCAAAGCTCGCTGCTAAAATTGCAGTCGGCCTTTCATTAGATGAAATGATGAACCCAGTGACAGGAAAAACATATGCAGCATTTGAACCGGCTCTTGACTATGTCGTATCCAAAATTCCGCGCTGGCCGTTTGATAAGTTTGAATCAGCAAACAGAAAGCTCGGCACGCAAATGAAAGCGACAGGAGAGGTCATGGCGATCGGCCGCACGCTTGAAGAGTCATTACTGAAAGCTGTGCGTTCACTGGAAGCGGATGTGTATCACTTGGAATTGAAAGACGCTGCCGACATTTCAGATGAGCTTCTTGAAAAGCGAATTAAAAAGGCCGGTGATGAACGTTTATTCTACTTAGCTGAAGCGTACAGAAGAGGCTACACGGTAGAAGCCCTCCATGACTTTTCCGCTATCGATGTCTTCTTCTTGCATAAGCTTTTGGGAATCGTACAGTTTGAAAAAGAACTGAAGGCAAATGTGGGCGATACGGATGTGCTGAGACGGGCGAAAGAACTCGGATTCTCTGATAAGTACATCAGCCGTGAGTGGAAAATGAAAGAATCGGAGCTTTACAGCTTGAGAAAACAAGCGGCAATTGCGCCCGTATTCAAAATGGTAGATACGTGCGCGGCGGAGTTTGAATCGGAAACGCCATACTTCTACAGCGCATATGAAGAAGAAAATGAGTCAGTCGTTACGGATAAGAAAAGTGTGATCGTGCTTGGTTCCGGTCCGATTCGAATCGGTCAGGGTGTTGAGTTCGACTACGCAACTGTTCACTCTGTGTGGGCGATTAAACAGGCAGGCTATGAAGCCATTATTGTCAATAACAATCCGGAAACCGTTTCAACAGATTTCAGTATCTCAGACAAGCTGTACTTTGAACCGCTTACGATTGAAGATGTGATGCACATCATTGACCTCGAACAGCCAATGGGCGTTGTCGTACAGTTTGGAGGACAAACTGCCATTAACCTTGCTGATGAGCTTTCTGCACGAGGAGTTAAAATCCTTGGGACTTCATTAGAGGATTTAGACCGTGCGGAAGACCGGGATAAATTTGAACAAGCGCTTGGAGCACTTGGTGTTCCGCAGCCGCTTGGCAAAACAGCGACATCAGTAGATCAGGCGGTAAGCATCGCGAGTGATATCGGCTATCCGGTACTGGTGCGCCCGTCCTATGTTCTTGGCGGCCGGGCGATGGAGATTGTGTATCATGAGGAAGAACTGCTTCATTACATGAAAAACGCAGTCAAAATCAATCCGCAGCACCCAGTATTAATTGACAGATATTTAACAGGGAAAGAAATTGAAGTGGATGCAGTATCTGACGGTGAAACAGTTGTAATCCCGGGGATTATGGAGCACATTGAACGGGCGGGCGTTCACTCCGGAGACTCAATCGCTGTTTATCCGCCTCAGTCACTCACAGAAGACATTAAGAAAAAAATTGAACAATATACGATCGCATTAGCCAAAGGGCTGAACATTGTCGGTTTGCTCAACATTCAATTCGTACTGTCACAAGGCGAAGTGTACGTGCTCGAAGTGAATCCGAGATCAAGCAGAACCGTACCGTTCTTAAGCAAAATTACGGGTATCCCAATGGCGAACCTAGCCACAAAAGTCATTCTCGGGCAAAAGCTGGAAGCGTTTGGCTATACAGAGGGCCTTCAGCCTGAACAGCAGGGTGTATTTGTAAAAGCGCCGGTCTTCTCCTTCGCTAAGTTGAGAAGAGTGGACATTACGTTAGGGCCTGAAATGAAATCAACAGGTGAGGTCATGGGGAAAGATTCAACCCTTGAAAAGGCGCTCTATAAAGCCTTGATCGCTTCAGGCATTCAAATCCCTAACTACGGTTCCGTGCTTTTAACAGTGGCTGATAAGGACAAAGAAGAAGGGCTTGCCATCGCTAAGCGGTTCCATGCGATCGGCTACAACATTTTAGCGACGGAAGGAACGGCGGGTTACCTGAAAGAAGCTTCAATTCCTGCGAAGGTGGTCGGGAAAATCGGCCAGGACGGCCCGAACTTGCTTGACGTGATCAGAAACGGAGAAGCGCAGTTTGTCATCAATACGCTGACAAAAGGAAAGCAGCCAGCAAGAGACGGATTTAGAATCAGACGTGAATCAGTAGAAAACGGTGTTGCCTGTTTAACATCTTTAGATACGGCAGAAGCGATATTGCGAGTGCTGGAAAGCATGACATTCCGTGCTGATCAAATGCCGGCAGTCAACACAAATCAGGAGGCGGCAATCACTATATGAAAAAAGCGTATTTGACAGTATGTTCTAACCAGCAAATTGCAGACCGGGTGTATCAAATGGTTTTGAAGGGGGAGCTTGTCCAAGGGTTTACAACCCCGGGACAGTTCCTTCATCTTAAAGTGAGCGAAGCGGTTACGCCTCTATTGAGGAGGCCAATCAGCATCGCAGACGTCAACTTTGAAAAAAATGAAGTCACCATCATTTATCGAGTAGATGGGGAAGGAACAAGACTCTTGTCGCTAAAGCAGCAGGGAGAGCTTGTGGATGTCCTCGGGCCTTTGGGAAATGGCTTTCCTGTCAATGAAGTCAAACCCGGAAAGACGGCTTTGCTGGTGGGAGGCGGTGTTGGTGTGCCCCCTCTTCAAGAGCTGTCGAAACGCTTGAACGAAAAAGGGGTTAAGGTCATACACGTTTTAGGATTCCAATCGGCAAAGGATGTTTTTTACGAAGAAGCGTGCCGGCAGTACGGAGACACGTATGTGGCAACAGCCGACGGAAGCTATGGGGAAACCGGATTTGTCACAGATGTGATAAAACAGAAAAACCTAGAGTTTGACATTCTTCTCAGCTGCGGGCCGACACCAATGCTGAAGGCGTTAAAACAGGAATATGCCCATAAAGAAGTTTACCTGTCGATGGAGGAACGAATGGGCTGCGGAATCGGCGCATGCTTCGCGTGTGTGTGCCATACAAACGAAAGTGAGACATCCTACGTAAAAGTATGTCTCGACGGGCCTGTATTTAAAGCTCAGGAGGTGGCGCTGTAATGCTAGAGGTGAAATTGCCTGGACTAGATTTGAAAAATCCGATCATTCCTGCATCAGGCTGCTTCGGTTTTGGAAAAGAGTTTGCGCGTTTTTATGATTTATCTTGTCTCGGAGCCATCATGATCAAAGCTACGACGAAGGAGCCTCGCTTCGGGAACCCGACGCCTAGAGTAGCTGAGACTGGCGCTGGAATGCTCAATGCGATCGGTCTGCAAAACCCGGGGCTGGAAAGCGTCTTGCAAAATGAGCTGCCGTGGCTTGAGCAGTTTGCAACACCGATCATTGCCAATGTCGCAGGTTCTCAGATCGAGGATTATGTAGAAGTCGCAGAGCATATCAGTAAAGCGCCCAACGTTCATGCACTTGAATTGAACATTTCCTGCCCGAATGTAAAAACAGGCGGAATCGCTTTTGGCACGAACCCTAAAATGGCTGCTGATTTGACGAAAGCGGTTAAAGAGGTTTCAGATGTACCCGTTTATGTGAAGCTTTCCCCGAACGTGGCAAATATCACAGAAATTGCATCAGCGATCGAGGAGGCGGGAGCGGACGGTCTTACGATGATCAACACATTAATCGGGATGAGACTCGATTTAAAATCAGGAAAGCCGATATTAGCGAATAAAACAGGGGGGCTTTCTGGTCCTGCTGTGAAGCCGGTTGCTATTCGCATGGTGTATGAAGTCAGCCAGGCGGTCAACATCCCGATTATCGGAATGGGAGGCGTGCAGACGGCCGAAGATGCACTGGAATTTCTTCTTGCGGGAGCAAGCGCGGTCGCTGTCGGTACAGCAAACTTTGTAAATCCTTTTGCATGCCCAGATATTATAGACCAGCTCCCAGCTGTTTTGCGCCAATACGGCTATCAATCAATTGAAGAATGCATCGGAAGGAGCTGGAACCATGAAAAACAACCTGCCCATCATCGCGCTTGATTTTGCAACAGCTGAAGAAACACTTGCATTCTTAGCGCCTTTTCAGCAAGGACCGTTATTTGTAAAAGTTGGGATGGAGCTTTTTTATCAAGAAGGGCCATCTATCGTCAAACAACTAAAAGAAAGAAATTGCGAGCTGTTTTTAGATTTAAAGCTTCATGACATCCCGACCACTGTAAACAAAGCGATGAAGCGCCTTGCCGGTCTCGGAGTAGACCTCGTCAATGTTCATGCGGCCGGGGGCAAAAAAATGATGCAGGCAGCTCTGGAAGGCTTAGAAGAAGGGACGCCGGCCGGACAAAAACGCCCGTCCCTTATCGCGGTAACCCAGCTGACAAGCACATCTGAACAAATGATGAAAGATGAACTGCTGATCGAAAAGCCTCTGATCGACACGGTCGTCCACTACAGCAAACTGGCGGAAGAAAGCGGGCTGGATGGAGTGGTCTGCTCTGTTCATGAAGCAAAAGCCATTTACGAAGCGGTATCGCCTACATTTTTGACTGTTACTCCGGGGATCAGGCTGTCAGAGGACGCTGCGAATGACCAAATCCGTGTAGCGACACCTGCAATTGCAAGAGAGAAAGGTTCATCAGCGATTGTGGTGGGACGCTCGATTACAAAAGCGAAAGACCCGGTAAAAGCCTATGAAGCTGTCAGACTCGAATGGGAGGGGATCAAATCATGAAACAAGTCATCGCAAAACATCTATTAAACATCCAAGCTGTATTTTTACGCCCGAACGAGCCATTTACATGGGCAAGCGGCATTTTATCGCCCATCTACTGTGACAATCGTCTCACGCTATCATTCCCGGAGGTCAGAAATGATGTCGCTTCAGGCATCAGCAAGCTTGTCGAAGAGCATTTTCCTGAAGCTGAAATGATTGCGGGAACAGCAACAGCCGGTATTCCTCATGCTGCTCTGGCGGCTGACCGTTTGAATCTTCCGATGTGTTATGTGAGAAGCAAGCCGAAAGCGCACGGAAAAGGCAATCAGATTGAGGGAACTGTTCAAAAAGGCCAAAAAACGGTCTTGATCGAAGACTTAATTTCCACAGGAGGCAGTGTGCTTGAAGCTGCGGCGGCTTTACAAGCGGCTGGCTGTGAAGTGCTTGGTGTCGTCTCAATCTTTACGTACGGACTGCCTAAAGCGCAGGAAGCGTTTGCGAAGGCAGAACTGCCATACTACTCTTTAACTGATTATGATACGCTCACACAGGTCGCGCTTGAAAACGGCAATATTCATTCAGACGATTTAGAAAAGCTGAAAACGTGGAAACAAAATCCCGAGTCAAAAGATTGGTTTAAAAAATAACAAATAAATTTTGGTGATGTACAAGGGCTCCAAAGCCTTTCTGTACTTGAAAACAGGCCTTGCAGCCTGTTTTTTTATTAATCCTATAAAAAAAGTCGGGTTGACTTATGTTAGAATTGTGCTAAAATTTACTACAAATCTAAAAACTTATCAAGAGCGGCTGAGGGACTGGACCTATGAAGCCCGGCAACCTGCACAGTTTGTAAGGTGCTACTTCCAGCAAAATGAATTCCATTTTGAAAGATAAGGGCTACATGCTGTTCCTGTCTTTCTTTCCGCCGGATTGAAAGTTTTTTATTTTAAGAGGAAAAAAGGCTGACTGCAATAACCGCAGCCGCGCATTACAATTGGTAAAAGACAACCAGCAGAAAGCTACTGTTGTCTCCGAAAGGAGGAAAGAAGAAATGTTAACGTACGATAATTGGGAAGAACCAACGATTACGTTTCCGGAAGACGATCCTTATAAAGGAGCGCTGTCAGTTTTAAAGTGGGCATACGGCCATTACGGCAATCAGCTTGTTTATGCATGCAGTTTCGGAATTGAAGGAATCGTTCTGATTGACTTAATTTATAAAGTGAAAAAAGACGCAGAGATTGTGTTTCTTGATACAGGGCTTCATTTTAAAGAAACATATGAAACGATTGAACGAGTGAAAGAGCGTTATCCTGGTCTTCATATCATCCTGAAAAAACCAGACCTTACCCTTGAACAGCAAGCCGGTGAATATGGTGACAAACTGTGGGAAAGAGAACCGAATCAATGCTGCTATCTCAGAAAGATCGTTCCTTTAAGAGAGGCGCTTTCGGGACATCCGGCCTGGCTTTCCGGTCTGCGCCGCGATCAAGGGCCAAGCCGTGCCAATACGAATTTCTTAAACAAAGATGAAAAATTCAAATCAGTAAAAGTATGCCCGCTTATCCATTGGACTTGGAAAGATATTTGGAGATACACATCCCGGAATGAGCTGGACTACAATCCGCTTCATGACCAAGGTTATCCAAGTATTGGATGCGCGCCTTGTACGGCTCCTGCTTTTACTGCAGAGGATTTACGCTCAGGCAGATGGAATGGCATGGCGAAAACAGAATGCGGACTGCATGAATAAGGAGCTGCAAAATGGAACTAGCCGCTATTTTATTTAGCTTGTTTTTCGCGATGAATATTGGTGCAAGCGGCGCTGCAGCTTCGATGGGAGTTGCTTACGGCTCTGGAGCCATCAGAAAGAAAACCTACGCTTTGATCCTATGCGCAGTCGGTGTGCTAGCTGGGGCGGTCATTGGCGGGGGGGAGGTTGTAAAAACCATCAGTTCCGGAATTATCCCCGAGCAGACGATTACACTGACGATTGTTTGCATTATTATTGGAGCCGCTGCGCTGTCGCTCTTTACGGCTAATCTGCTCGGCATTCCTTTGTCGACAAGTGAAGTAACAGTCGGTGCTGTTGTCGGCGTGGGAGTCGCTTACAAAGTATTGTTTGTGAACAGCCTTCTGGTCATTGTGTCGTTTTGGGTTTTTGTCCCGCTGTTCGCTTTCGGCTTCACATATTTCGTATTTAAGCTGTTTCGTTATTTTAAGATTGAAATTAAATCTTCTAAAAAGCAAAAATTCCTTGGCATTGCATTGTTAGGTGCCGGATTTTTCGAAGCGTTCTCTGCCGGCATGAACAACGTGGCGAATGCCGTTGGCCCGTTAGTGGCGGCCGGTGTGCTGGATGTCGCGAAAGGAACTTTGTACGGAGGAGCGTTTGTTGCTCTTGGCGCGCTGTTATTAGGCCGGCGTGTGTTAGAAACAAACGGGAAGAAAATTACGAGATTCTCAAAAGGAGAAGGCATTCTCTTATCCGGTACGGGAGCGGGACTGGTGATCATCAGTTCGGTATTTGGGATGCCGGTGCCTTTGGCGCAAGTCACTTCATCGTCTATTATCGGAATAGGCATGGCAAAAAACGGTCCGAATGTGTTCCATAAACAAGTTGTTCAAACGATGCTGAAGGTATGGATTGTATCGCCGTTTTTATCTTTATCGATTTCTTATATGCTTGTATCCTTGTTTTTAAAAGCGGATTATTATTCAATCTTTATTATGGTAAGCGTGCTCTTAGCGACGGTCGGTGCCGTCAGCCTGATGAAGGCCATACGTAAAGAGAGACGCTCTGTCCACGAACAAGGCGGGGGAATCTGATCATTAATCTGAGTTTTTTTATATGTTAACTAGGAGGAAATAGATATTATGAGTTTAGCACCTCACGGAGGAACATTAGTAAACAGAGTAGATGAATCATTTGATGTAAGCAGCATTCAAAAAGAAATTGAACTTGATTTAATTTCTTTTGCCGATTTAGAGTTGATTGGAATCGGCGGCTACAGCCCGATCGAAGGCTTCTTTAATGAAAAGGATTACGTATCTGTTGTGGAAAACATGCGTCTTTCTTCCGGTGTTGTCTGGTCTCTGCCGATCACGCTCCCGGTAGGCGCGCAAAAAGCAGCTGAACTGTCAGTCGGTGAAACGGTAAAGTTAACGTATGAAGGAGACACATACGGCGTTATCCAAATTGAAGACCTGTACGTGCCAGACAAACAAAAAGAAGCGGTCAATGTGTACAAAACCGATGATCAGGAACACCCGGGTGTTAAAAAGCTGTTCAGCCGCGGCGATACATATGTCGGCGGACCGATCACATTGATTAAAAAAGCTTCAAAACAGTTCCCTGAATTTACGTTTGAACCGGCAGAAACAAGACGCCAGTTTGCGGAAAATGGCTGGGAAACAATTGTCGGTTTCCAAACAAGAAATCCTGTTCACAGAGCACATGAATACATTCAAAAAACGGCTCTTGAAACAGTAGACGGTTTGTTCTTAAACCCGCTGGTAGGTGAAACAAAATCTGATGACATCCCAGCTGATGTGCGGATGGAAAGCTACCAAGTGCTTCTTGACAATTATTATCCGAAAGACCGCGTGTTCCTCGGCGTCTTCTTAGCGGCGATGCGTTATGCAGGACCGAGAGAAGCGATTTTCCACGCGCTTGTCAGAAAGAACTACGGCTGCACGCATTTCATCGTCGGCCGCGATCACGCGGGTGTAGGTGACTATTACGGAACATACGAAGCACAGGAGCTGTTTGACACATTTAAACCTGAAGAGCTCGGGATTACACCGCTGAAATTCGAGCACAGCTTCTTCTGTGAAAAATGCGGGAATATGGGAACCGCGAAAACTTGCCCTCACGGCAGAGAGCATCACGTGATTTTATCAGGCACTAAGGTAAGAGGCATGCTGAGAGACGGTGTGCTGCCGCCTGCTGAATTCAGCCGCGCAGAAGTCGTAGAAGTGTTAATCAAAGGGATGAAGAAAAAAGAAGAAGCAGGCGTATTTTAAGGAGGACTGGCAGTGACAAATCGCGATATCGTATGGCATGAAGCCTCTATTACAAAAGAGGAGTACCAGCAAAAAAACAAGCATAAAAGCTCTATTCTCTGGCTGACAGGGTTAAGCGGTTCAGGCAAATCAACCATTGCCAATGCCGCTGCGAGAGAATTGTTTGAGCTGGGCTACCAAGTCATTGTGCTGGACGGGGATAATATCCGTCACGGCTTAAATAAGGATCTTGGTTTTTCAGATGAAGACCGTAAAGAAAACATCCGCCGAATCGGAGAGGTGGCAAAGTTGTTTGTTCAGCAGGGCACCATTGTGATCACTGCTTTTATCTCTCCTTTCCGCGAGGACAGAGAACAGGTTCGCCAGCTTGTAGAAGCAGGCGAATTCAATGAGGTATACATTAAATGCGACCTCGATATTTGTGAACAAAGAGATCCGAAAGGGCTCTACAAAAAAGCAAGAAACGGGGAAATTCCCTTCTTCACAGGAATTGATTCTCCTTATGAAGAGCCGGAAGCACCGGAGCTTGTTCTTGATTCAGGACAGCATGACCGTGAAACGTGTAAAAACCAGCTGATCGAGTTTGTCAAAAAAAATTGAGCTAGTATGATCTGCTGTGTTCTTCTCAGGTGCCGGAATGCAAGCGAGAACAACATTACAGCGAATGTTCTGGAAGAACTCGAATAGATCGGGGGAAATACGATGGGGAAAGTATATATTGTAGGAGCGGGTCCCGGAGACCCTGATCTGCTGACAATTAAAGCGCTGAAAGCCATTGAAAAAGCTGATGTCATCTTATATGACAGATTAGTAAATAAAGAGATTTTACAATATGCCAAAGAGCAAGCAGACCTGATCTACTGCGGGAAGCTTCCAGATTTTCATACGATGAAGCAAGAAACCATCAATCGATTTCTTGTGAAGTATGCGCAAAAAGGAAAAACCGTTGTCAGACTGAAAGGCGGAGACCCTTTTGTGTTCGGCAGAGGGGGAGAAGAAGCGGAATGCCTCTCAGAAAACGGAATTCCGTTTGAAATCATCCCCGGCATTACGTCAGGAATTGCGGCAGCTGCCTATGCCGGGATTCCTGTTACTCATCGTGATGCGGGCTCTAACGTCGCTTTTGTAACGGGTCATTATAAAAAAGAAGAGGATTTTGAGGAAAAGTGGAAAGCGCTGGCTACAGGAATTGATACACTTGTTATCTATATGGGTATCAAAAACATACAGCAGATTGAAAGAAAGCTCCTTGAAAACGGCCGGGACGGATCTACGCCGGCAGCCTTTATTCACTGGGGAACAACGGACAAGCAAAAAACTGTTTTTTGTACAGTTGATACCCTTTCAGAAACGGTGATAAAAGAGGACATTAAAAATCCGAGTTTAATTGTCGTTGGAAATGTTGTAAATTATCACTATAAGCTGGAATGGTTTGAGTCTGAACTGAAAAAACAAGATTTAAGCGAGGCGTTGTAAAAATGAAACAAGCAATTTTATATGTCGGCCACGGCAGCCGGGTGAAAAAGGCGCAGCAAGAAGCCGCGGCCTTTTTGGAAGGATGCAAGGCGCACGTCTCTGCGCCTGTACAGGAAATCAGCTTTTTAGAGCTTCAGGAGCCGACAATTGAGACAGGGTTTGAAGCATGTGTGAAACAAGGCGCCACTCATATCGCAGTGGTGCCTCTGCTTCTTTTAACAGCTGCGCATGCAAAACATGATATTCCGGAAGAAATTGCGCGTGCCGCATCTCGGTATCCTTCGGTCCGCGTTTCATATGGAAGGCCGATCGGAATTGACGAAGAAGTAGTCAAAGCCGTATACCACCGAATGAAAGACATAGGTGTTCCGTATGAAAATGCCAGAGTCGTGCTCATCGGAAGGGGAAGTTCAGATCCCGAAGTCAAAAGAGATGTAACCGGTATTGCCAACCTTCTCCAAAATATGATTCCGGTCAAGGAGGTCATCCCGTGCTTTTTGACAGCATGCGGCCCGAATTACAAAGAGATTTTTTCGAAACTTAAAGAAGATGACGGCATAACAACCTTTATCGTTCCCTATTTGCTTTTTACGGGCATGCTGATGAATGAAATCGAACGAGAGTTTCAGGAATTAAAAGCTGTTAATCCGAATGTTTATCTCTCCTCCTATATCGGTTTCCACCCTCACGTGAAAAACGCATTTTTGAATCGTGTGAGCGAAACCGCTGCAAACCCTAAAGGACAATTTGATTTTGACGGAGGTTCATATGCTCCCGCTGCATATTAGCCTGGAGAAGAAAAAGGTTGTCATTGCAGGAGGCGGCGGCATCGCTCTCAGAAGACTGGAAACGGTGCTCTCAGAGGGAGCTGATATTACGCTTGTCAGTCCGGATGTTGAACCGGAAATCAAGCAGATGGCAGACAATCGCCGCATCAGATGGGTCAGACGTACGATTGAAAAAGAAGATTATCTCGATGCGTTTTTGATTATAGCCGCAACGGATAATGCGGCAGTCAACAAAGAGATTGCTCAAACCGCTTCGCCATTTCAGCTTGTCAATTGTGTCAGTGATGCTGAGCTTGGCGATGTGTACATACCGAAAATCGTAAAAAGAGGGCATGTTACGGTATCTGTTTCTACAAACGGAGCCAGCCCAAAGCACACAAAGGAGCTGGCTGAAAAAGTGGGTGAGCTGATTGACGGCGGTTTTGTCGCTGAAGTTGACAGACTTTATCAGACGAGAAGAAAGAAATAAGCCAGAGCATACAAATGCTCTGGCTTCAGATTGTTGACAAAACCCTAAAACGGTTTTCGTTTTAGGGTTTTGTCGTTTTTTCAGCGTGATTGAAAACCCTTGAAGTCTAGGAAGGACGAGCATCGGAGCGTAGCGAATGTCGGAATTCGTGAGCACCGACGCGCAGGCCTGACAACGAATGCGAGGGTTTGTCGACACGCTGGCCAGAGCATACAAAGCTCTGGCTTTTCTTTATCCATGCGGTTCAGCTTTTTTTCAGCTTGATGACAGTATCAGCATCAGGTGTAACAAAGACGGTATGCTGGCTATCATAGGTGACGAAGCCGGGCTTCGCGCCGTTCGGTTTTTTAACATGCCTGATTTTTGTATAGTCTACAGGCACTGAACTTGAATCTTTAGCTTTTGAAAAATAAGCAGCAATCGTCGCGGCTTCCATGATTGTTTGCTCATCCGGCTCGCTGCTTCTGATCACAACGTGGGAGCCTGGAATATCCTTCGTGTGAAGCCAAATATCGTCTCTGGCTGCGACTCTTGTCGTTAAATACTCATTTTGGCGGTTGTTTTTACCAACTAAAATTGTCAGGCCCGAAGAGGATTCATATGTTTCCAAAACCGGGTTGTGCGGTTTTTGTTTTTTCTGTCCTTTTTGCTGCTTAGGGCGTAAATATTTGCCTTCTACAAGCTCCTCCCTGATTTCGCTAATATCTCGAGGAGAAGCGGATGAAAGCTGCTGAATCAGCTGATCAAAGTATTCAATCTCTTCCTGTGCCAGCCTGATTTGCTCCTCGACAACTGCGACCGAATTTTTTGCTTTCTGATACTTCGTGAAGTAGGCCTGTGCGTTTTCAGAAGGCGATTTGTTAGGATTTAAAGGAATCGTGATTGTCGGGCTTTTTTCATCGTAATAATTAATGACCTCAGCCTGTTTATCACCTTTTTTCAGCCTATATAAATGAGCAGTTAAAAGCTCCCCGTATAGCTGAAATTCCTTCGCGTTTTCCGAATACTCCAGTGTTTTTTCTAATTTTTTGATTTTGTTGGCATTTTTCTTCCGTTCATTGACTACAAACCGTTCAAGGTCCTGTGCCTGCTGTTTAACGCGGTCTCGTTCAGCTTTTCCGAAATAAAAACGGTCGAGCAGCTCGCTTAATGAATCAAACCGGCGCGCTTCACCTTTTAAATGAGTCAGCTCCAGCAGATAAAAATATTCCTTTCCATTTACAGTCGTAATGTTTGGAATGAATCGGTGTTCTTTTACTTTCGCAAACAGCTCCAGCAGCGCTTTTGGCAGTGTGACTTTGTTGGCCAGAGCCGCTCTGTGGACCGTTTCTTTGGCAAAGAGCGGAGACACACCTGAAAAGTGGTCGACAATTTGTTTATCAAGCCGACCTTCTTGAAAACTGAGATGACGCAAAATGTGATCTTCTGTCGCCTCGAACGGCGAGATTTTGTCCTGTGCCGGCGGAAGCTTATAATCGTGGCCGGGCAGTACTGTACGGTAGCTGTTCATTGACGGAGATAAATGCTTAAGTCCGTCGATGATCAGATTTTCAGTTCCATCTGTCAAAATGATATTGCTGTGGCGTCCCATAATTTCCACATAAAGCTTCCGAACTGTTTCATCGCCTATTTCGTTCCGGCTTTTAATATGAAAAATCATAATGCGGTCTAAGCCCGCTTGTTCAATTTTCTCGATAAATCCGCCTTCGATATGCTTTCTCAGCAGCATGCAAAACATTGGTGGTTCGCTTGGGTTTTCATAAGCTTGCGTCGTGATGTGCACCCGTGAATAGCTCGGGTGTGCCGATAATAATAGTTTTTGGTTTTTTCCATTCGCGCGAATGTGAAAAATCACATCATGCTTATATGGCTGATGGACTTTCGTAATTCGCCCGCCCATGATTTTCTCGTTAAGTTCGTGTGTCATTCCGTATGTAAACATGCCATCAAACGACATATGCAATACACCCTCTCATTCTTCCTGCATTCGATAATTATAGCATGAAATGGGACGAGTCAGAATAAGCATGCTTATAGAGTGATATCTCTATAAGAGCAGGGGAGTGGACGAGCGGAATGAAGTTTCATGAAATGGGGCAAACAGATTTACTAGAGGCAACCAATACGTCCATGAAACAAGGATTAACAGAAAAAGAGGTGAAAAAACGCCTCGACAAGCATGGGCCAAACGAGCTAGCAGAAGGGAAAAAAACATCAGCGCTTCTCTTGTTTTTCGCGCAGTTCAAAGATTTTATGGTGCTTGTGCTTCTGGCGGCAACGTTAATCTCAGGATTTCTTGGTGAATACGTAGACGCGGTTGCGATTATTGCGATTGTGTTTGTGAATGGCATACTCGGTTTCTTTCAAGAAAGGCGTGCTGAGCAATCTCTTCAGGCTTTAAAAGAGCTTTCAACACCACATGTCATGGCGCTCAGGGGAGGAAGCTGGATAAAGATTCCTTCTAAAGAACTTGTGCCGGGGGATATTGTGAAATTTACAAGTGGTGACAGAATTGGCGCGGACGTTCGAATTGTTGAAGCGAAAAGCCTTGAAATAGAAGAATCAGCGCTGACCGGGGAATCAATCCCGGTTGTGAAGCATGCCGACAAATTAAAAAAACCGGATGTTTCGCTCGGTGATATTACGAATATGGCATTTATGGGAACGATTGTGACCCGCGGCAGCGGTATCGGGGTCGTCGTCGGAACAGGAATGAATACGGCAATGGGGAAAATTGCCGATATGCTTGAATCGGCGGGGACACTGTCAACACCGCTGCAAAGACGACTGGAGCAGCTCGGGAAGATTTTAATTGTTGTTGCGTTGCTGCTGACGGTACTTGTCGTTGCTGTCGGTGTCATTCAGGGCCATGATCTGTACAGTATGTTTTTAGCGGGTGTGTCGCTGGCTGTAGCTGCTATTCCGGAGGGGCTCCCGGCGATTGTGACAGTGGCGCTGTCACTTGGCGTACAGCGGATGATTAAGCAAAAATCAATCGTAAGAAAGCTCCCTGCGGTTGAAACGCTTGGATGTGCATCTATCATTTGTTCAGATAAAACAGGGACAATGACGCAAAACAAAATGACGGTGACACATGTCTGGTCCGGAGGAAAAACATGGAGAGTAACAGGGGCCGGCTATGAACCGAATGGAAGCTTCACACTGAACGAAAAAGAGATCAGTGTCAATGAGCATATGCCGCTTCAGCAGATGCTGCTGTTCGGAGCGCTTTGTAACAACTCCAATATTGAGAAAAGAGACGGCGTATATGTGCTTGACGGAGATCCGACAGAGGGGGCGCTGCTTACCGCGGCGAGAAAAGGCGGTTTTTCTAAGGAGTTTGTTGAATCTCATTATCGGGTGATTGATGAGTTTCCGTTTGATTCTGTACGCAAAATGATGACTGTCATTGTAGAGGATCAGGACAGAAAACGGTATATCATTACAAAAGGTGCACCGGATGTGCTGATGCAGCGTTCTTCCCGTATTTATTATGACGGCTCAGCGGCTCTTTTCTCTAATGAGAGAAAAGCAGAAACAGAGTCGGTATTAAGACATTTGGCATCCCAGGCGCTCAGAACGATAGCAGTTGCCTACAAGCCGATTAAAGCAGGTGAAACACCGTCTATGGAGCAGGCGGAAAAAGATTTGACGATGCTCGGCCTTTCAGGCATTATTGATCCGCCGCGGCCGGAAGTCAGACAGGCGATTAAAGAATGCCGTGAAGCGGGAATCAAGACTGTCATGATTACAGGCGATCATCTGGAGACCGCTAAAGCGATAGCGAAAGACTTGCGCCTCCTTCCGAAAAGCGGCAAAATCATGGACGGCCAGATGCTGAATGAACTTTCTCAAGAAGAGCTTTCTCATGTGGTGGAGGATGTGTATGTATTTGCACGCGTTTCTCCTGAACATAAACTGAAAATCGTGAAAGCTTACCAGGAAAACGGGCATATTGTGGCGATGACGGGAGACGGCGTCAATGACGCCCCTGCCATTAAACAAGCTGACATCGGAGTCGCTATGGGCATTACCGGGACAGATGTGGCCAAAGAAGCGTCATCCCTCGTTCTCGCGGATGATAATTTTGCGACGATCAAGTCAGCGATAAAAGAGGGCAGAAACATCTATGAGAATATCAGAAAGTTCATCAGATACCTGTTGGCTTCTAACGTCGGAGAAATCCTTGTCATGCTGTTTGCGATGCTGCTTGCCCTTCCTTTGCCGCTCGTGCCGATTCAGATTTTGTGGGTCAACTTGGTGACGGACGGATTGCCGGCAATGGCGCTCGGCATGGATCAGCCGGAAGGAGACGTGATGAAGCGGAAGCCTCGTCATCCGAAAGAAGGGGTATTTGCCCGCAAGCTTGGATGGAAGGTCGTCTCCAGAGGATTTTTAATCGGAGCTGCCACTATTTTAGCGTTTATCATTGTATATCACCGGAATCCGGAGAATTTGGCTTACGCCCAGACGATTGCGTTTGCAACATTGGTGCTGGCTCAGCTGATTCACGTTTTTGACTGTCGCAGCGAGACCTCTGTTTTTTCCAGAAATCCGTTTGAAAACCTGTACTTAATAGGCGCAGTATTGTCATCTATGTTGCTGATGCTTGTCGTCATCTACTATCCGCCGCTTCAGCCGATTTTTCATACGGTAGCCATCACACCGGGAGACTGGATGCTCGTCATCGGCATGTCCGCCATTCCTACTTTTTTGCTAGCTGGGTCACTTTTGACAAGAAAAAAATAAATTCATATGATATAATCTTAGGGGTAATAGCATGTCTATTGCCCTTTTATTATAGAACAGGGAAGAATTGGGTGTTTTAAAATGATACGAAGTATGACAGGCTTCGGCAGTGCAAGCAAAACACAAGATGATCTCTCTGTAAGCGTTGAACTTAAATCTGTGAACTATAGATTTAAAGAAGTGAACGCTCGTTTGCCAAGGCCTTTGCTATATTTTGAAGATAAACTGAAACAGACCATTCTGCAGCATATCCAGCGCGGAAGAATTGAACTTTTTGTGTCCATTGACAGCGATATGCTTGTTGAGAAAAGGCTTGAAATTGATTGGCCGCTGCTCGATGAATATGTCGCAGCCGCGGGAGATATGAAGAAGCGGTATCAATTGGCTGCAGAGCCTGAAGTAATGGATTTCTTTAAGCTTGACCATGTCGTCCAGATTCATGAAGAACAGATGCAAAATGACAAGCTGGAGGCGTTAATCACCGCTGCTGCAGAGGAAGCGGTAAAAGGGCTCTGTGAAATGCGTGAAAAAGAGGGATTGCTTTTAGCAAAAGACTGCCTGATGCATATTGATCAGCTTGAAGAGCTGGTGAATGAAACTGAATTGCTGGCAGCCGATGTCGTATCTCGCTACCGGGAACGGCTGTACGCCAGAATAAAAGAATGGACTGAAGACGTGTTAGACGAGAGCCGGCTTGTAACAGAATGCGCTATTTTTGCAGACCGCTCTGATATCTCTGAAGAGATTACCAGGCTGAAGAGCCACTTCGCCCAATTTCGTGATATATTAGCTGGTGGAGGAGCTGTCGGGCGCAAACTCGATTTTCTCGTTCAGGAGCTGAACCGGGAAGCAAATACAATCGGCTCAAAAGCAAATGATCATCAGATCACAAAGCTTGTCGTCGAAATGAAAAGTTCTATTGAAAAAATAAAAGAACAAGTGCAAAATATAGAATAGTGACTGTGCGTATTGTTTACAGACGGTCTTACTAGGCTAAACTAGAGACGTCTACTTTACAGGGGGAACGTAGAAGATGACGATTAAACTGATTAATATCGGATTTGGCAATATTATCTCCGCCAATCGGATGATTTCGATTGTCAGCCCGGAGTCTGCGCCAATCAAACGGATGATCCAGGATGCAAGAGACCGCGGAATGCTAATTGACGCTACATACGGGCGAAGAACCCGTGCAGTTGTCGTCATGGATAGTGATCACATTATCTTATCTGCCGTCCAGCCTGAGACAGTTGCACACAGACTTTCTGTTAAAGAAGAAATTATGGATGAAGGGCAGGGATAGTTGCCGCATGAAAGAAAGAGGGTTATTAATCGTTCTCTCAGGTCCCTCAGGAGTTGGTAAAGGAACGGTTCGGCAAGCGATCTTTTCGCAGGAAGACACAAAATTTGAATATTCGATCTCGGTAACCACAAGAAGTCCGCGAGAGGGCGAAGTGAACGGAGTCGATTATTTTTTCAAAACGAGAGAAGAATTCGAACAAATGATTGCAGACAACAAGCTGCTTGAATGGGCGGAGTATGTCGGCAATTATTACGGCACTCCTGTCGATTATGTTGAACAGACGCTTCAAGATGGAAAAGATGTCTTTTTAGAAATCGAAGTTCAAGGCGCTCTTCAAGTGAGAAATGCTTTCCCGGAAGGCCTGTTTATTTTCCTTGCGCCTCCAAGCCTTTCTGAACTGAAGAACAGAATCGTGACACGGGGAACGGAAACAGACGCTCTGATTGAAAATCGAATGAAAGCCGCAAAAGCTGAGATCGAAATGATGGATGCTTATGATTATGTCGTTGAAAACGATAATGTCGAAAAGGCTTGCGACAAAATCAAAGCAATCGTTCTCGCTGAACATTTGAAGCGGGAGCGCGTTGCACCGAGATATAAGAAAATGCTGGAGGTTGAATAACAGATGTTAGATCCGTCGATTGACTCATTAATGAATAAATTAGATTCCAAATACACGCTCGTGACTGTTTCTGCGAGACGTGCGCGTGAAATGCAAATCAAAAAAGATCAATTGATTGAACATACGATTTCACACAAATATGTAGGCAAAGCTTTAGAAGAAATTGATGCAGGCCTGCTTTCGTTTGAAAAGGAAGACCGCGAATAGTAGCACAAGTAGCAACCTATATCATGTAGGTTGTTATTTTTTTCCGTGCGGTTTTTGTAAAGTGCAGAGGGGGAGAAGTCATTGCTTAACAATCGGAATGTGTTACTTTGCGTGAGCGGAGGCATCGCTGTTTATAAAGCCTGTGCGTTAACGAGCAAGCTGGTTCAGGCAGGAGCAAATGTCAAAGTGATTATGACTGAATCAGCATGCCGATTCGTCTCACCGCTGACATTTCAGGCATTGAGCCGCCATGAAGTATATACAGATACATTTAAAGAACAGAATCCAAGTGTCATATCTCATATTGATGCTGCAGACTGGGCCGACTTGATTATCGTGGCACCCGCTACGGCTAATGTGATTGGAAAATTGGCAAACGGCATCGCTGATGATATGCTGACGACCACGTTGTTAGCGGCAACGGCTCCCGTATGGATCGCGCCGGCGATGAACGTTCACATGTATGACCATCCGGCAGTCAAACGAAATATCTCTGTTCTGTATAAGGATGGTTATCGTTTTATTGAGCCGAGTGAGGGCTATTTAGCGTGCGGTTATGTAGGGAAAGGCAGATTGGAAGAGCCAGAAAATATCGTGGAGCTAGCCGAAAAGCATTTTGCTGAAGAAAAGATTGCTCCTTTGGAGGGCAAACATGTGGTCATTACAGCTGGCCCGACACGGGAAGCGATTGATCCTGTTCGATTTTTCACCAATAAATCAACGGGTAAAATGGGATACGCATTAGCGGGGGCTGCTGTTCAGCTCGGCGCACAGGTAACCTTAATCTCTGGCCCTGTTTCACTTGATCAGCCTAAAGGTCTGGCTCAGTTCATTCCTGTTCAATCTGCTGCGGATATGCGCGATGCGGTGCTCTCTGTGTATGACTCAAGTGATATTGTCATTAAAACAGCTGCGGTAGCCGATTTTACGCCGAAAACCGTATTTGACCATAAAATGAAAAAACAAGACGGCGATATGACCTTTGAATTGACAAGAACGGTTGATATTTTAAGAGAATTGGGCGAGAAAAAGCAGTCCCAGCTTTTAGTTGGTTTCGCCGCTGAAACACAAGACGTTGAACACTATGCGCGCAAAAAGCTCGCCGCTAAAAATCTTGATATGATTGTGGCAAATGATGTGAAAGCAAATGGGGCCGGTTTTGGTGCTGATACGAATATCGTGACAATCTTTTTCGAAGACGGGCGCAAACGCGAGCTTCCGATGATGTCTAAGCTCGATGTTTCTTTTGAAATCCTTCAGGAAATCGCAGTCCTCTCAAAACAAACTGGAGAGCAATCATGAATTTTGCCGAGGTCATCGTTGATGTCAGCACTAAAAATATTGACAGGCCTTTTGATTATAAAATCCCGGACCATCTCAAAGGCATGATTAAAACGGGCATGCGGGTCATTGTTCCATTTGGCCCCCGTAAAATTCAAGGGTTTGTGACAGCTGTGAAAGAAGCATCTGATCTCTCGGGGAAATCTGTCAAGGAAGTAGAGGATTTATTAGATCTTACACCTGTTTTGACAGAGGAGCTGATGAATTTGTCATCATGGCTGTCCGACAAAACGCTGTCTTTTAAAATAACGGCGCTTCAAGTGATGCTGCCTGCCGCATTAAAGGCAAAATATGAAAAAGAACTAAAAATCACACAGGGCGCCGATCTTCCGCCGCAAGTGGATCGGCTGTTTTCTGAAACAAAGACTCTGCTGTATTCAGATATACCCGATCACGATACGCTGAAACTGATTCAAAAGCATGTTCAAAAAGGCAGCATTGACGTGACATATAAAGTCGCGCAAAAAACGAATAAAAAAGTGGTCAGGCATATTCAGGCAAATGCGAATTTAGAAGAGCTTGCCAAGCAAGCAGAGGAATTATCCCGCCAAGCAGCCAAGCAGCAGGCGATTCTTCACTTTTTCATCGCTGAGCCGGAAGGTGTAAAAATTCCTGCGGCGGATTTGTGCAAAAAAACGGGTGCAAGCTCTGCGACCATCAAAACCCTTATCCAAAAGGGGCTTTTGAAGGAAAGCTATGAAGAGGTTTACAGAGATCCCTATCAGGACAAAATGTTCAAAAAAACAGAGCCGCTCCCGCTGACAGACGAACAGAGCGCTGCCTTTCAGCCAATACGCCAGACATTGGAAAACGATGAACATAAAGTGTTCCTCCTTCACGGCGTGACAGGAAGCGGAAAAACGGAAATTTATTTGCAATCGATTGAAAAAGTACTGGCGAAAGGAAAAGAAGCCATCGTCCTCGTACCGGAAATATCGCTGACTCCGCAGATGGTCAATCGCTTTAAGGGCCGTTTCGGCTCTCAGGTGGCAGTCATGCACAGCGGATTATCCACAGGAGAAAAATATGACGAGTGGCGCAAAATCCACCGGAAGGAAGTGCGGCTTGTCGTCGGCGCCAGATCGGCTATTTTTGCTCCGTTTGAAAATCTCGGAATGATTATCATCGATGAAGAGCATGAGTCCTCTTATAAACAAGAAGAAATGCCGCGCTATCATGCGAAAGAGGTTGCGATCAAGCGGGCTGAGCATCACAGCTGTCCCGTTGTGTTAGGCAGTGCTACGCCGACATTAGAGTCATATGCACGGGCCCAAAAGGGCGTGTATGAACTTCTTTCGCTGAAGCATCGCGTTAACCAACAGGTGATGCCTGAGGTTTCGCTTGTCGATATGAGAGAGGAGCTAAGAAACGGCAATCGCTCAATGTTTTCAGTTGAATTAATGGAACAGCTTGAAGAAACGATTGCCAAGGGTGAGCAGGCGGTGCTGTTTTTAAATAAAAGAGGCTATTCTTCCTTTGTGATGTGCAGGGATTGCGGATATGTCCCGCAATGCCCGCACTGCGACATTTCCATGACGTATCATCGTTACGGCCAAAGGCTGAAATGCCATTATTGCGGACATGAAGAGCCTGTCCCGCATACTTGTCCCGAATGTGCAAGCGAGCATATCCGCTTTTTCGGGACGGGGACACAGCGAGTGGAGGAAGAACTGACAAAAGTTCTGCCAAATGCGAGAGTGATTCGGATGGATGTTGATACGACTTCAAGGAAGGGCGCCCATGAAAAATTATTGTCAGCTTTCGGAGAAGGAAAAGCGGATATTCTTCTCGGAACGCAAATGATCGCGAAAGGGCTTGATTTTCCCAATGTCACACTTGTCGGAGTGTTAAGTGCTGATACAACACTCCATATTCCTGATTTCAGATCGGCCGAAAAAACATTTCAGCTGTTAACGCAAGTGAGCGGCCGGGCAGGAAGGCATGAGAAACCCGGCCGTGTCATCATTCAAACGTACACACCGTCCCATTACAGCATCCAGCTGACGAAGTCGCACGATTATGAAACATTCTATCAGCATGAAATGGCGCACAGGAGAGAACAATCCTATCCGCCTTATTACTATTTGGCTCTTGTGACGGTTTCTCATGAGGAAGTGGCGAAAGCAGCTGTTACGGCTGAAAAAATCGCTCACTTTTTGAAAGCAAACTGCGGAGCTGACACGAAAATTCTCGGGCCTAGCGCGTCGCCGATAGCCCGGATCAAAGATAGATATCGCTATCAATGCGTGATAAAATACAAACAGGAAACCCAGTTATCCGCTTTATTGAAGAAGATACTGGAACATTATAAACGCGAAATTGAACAAAAGCATGTAATGATTTCAATTGATATGAATCCTTATATGATGATGTAAGATCTCACGTCTTGGAGGGTAACAAATTGGCTGTGAAAAAGGTCGTCACACATCCTGCGGAGGTTTTGGAAACCCCGACGGAAACCGTGACTGTTTTTGATAAAAAGCTAAAAAAACTGCTTGATGATATGTACGACACCATGCTTGAAATGGATGGGGTCGGACTGGCAGCGCCGCAGATCGGCATTTTAAAAAGAGCGGCTGTCGTAGACATCGGGGATGACAGCGGCAGAATGGATCTCGTTAATCCCGAGATTTTAGAAAAAAGCGGTGGGCAAACCGGAATTGAAGGATGCCTGAGCTTTCCCGGCGTCTATGGTGATGTCACACGTGCCGATTACGTCAAAGTGCGTGCATTTAACCGTCAGGGAAAACCGTTCATCCTGGAAGCGCGAGGCTTTTTAGCGAGGGCTGTGCAGCACGAAATGGACCATTTAGACGGTGTGCTGTTTACATCTAAAATAAGCAAATACTATACAGAAGATGAACTAGCGGATATGGAAGGATGATTTGATGACAAGAATCGTATTTATGGGAACGCCTGATTTTTCAGTTCCTGTTTTAAGAAACATGATAGAGGACGGATATGAAGTAGTGGGGGTCGTCACACAGCCGGACCGTCCGAAGGGCAGAAAAAAAGTGCTGACACCTCCTCCGGTCAAGGAAGAGGCATTGCGTCACGGCATCCCGGTTCTTCAGCCTGAAAAAGTCAGATTGACAGAAGAAATCGAGAAAGTGCTGGCATTTAAGCCTGACCTTATTGTAACCGCAGCATTCGGACAAATTTTGCCGAAGGAGCTTCTCGACAGCCCAAAATACGGCTGCATTAACGTTCACGCGTCTCTTTTGCCGGAACTGCGCGGCGGAGCTCCGATCCATTACTCCATTCTGCAGGGAAAGAAAAAAACAGGTGTTACCATTATGTATATGGTAGAAAAATTAGATGCGGGCGATATGATTTCAAAAGTGGAAGTGGACATTGAAGAAACCGACAATGTCGGAACGCTGCATGATAAATTAAGCGCGGCTGGCGCGAAGCTATTGTCTGAAACCGTTCCAAACGTCATTGCCGGCAGCATATCACCTGAAAAGCAGGATGAAGAGAAAGCGACATACGCGCCTAACATCAAAAGAGAGCAAGAGCTGATCAATTGGTCTAGAACAGGTGAAGAGCTTTACAACCAAGTCCGCGGCTTAAATCCTTGGCCTGTGGCCTATACGACCCTTAATGGACAAAACTTGAAAGTGTGGACGTCGAAAAAAACACCCGCACCAACAAAAGCCGAGCCCGGCACAGTCGTTGCGATTGAAAAGGAAGGGATTATAGTAGCCACAGGTAACGGCACGGCCTTGTTATTAACCGAACTTCAGCCGGCCGGCAAAAAACGCATGAAAGGCGAGGACTTTGTGCGCGGCGCTCATGTTGAAGCAGGCGATATGTTAGGAGTAAACAATGAAAAAAAATAGTGTTCGTGATATCGCCCTTGAGGCGCTGATCAAACTAGAACAAAACCAGGCTTACAGTAATCTGCTCCTGAAGTCGGTCATTAAATCAAATGAACTGAGCGATCAGGACAGAGGTCTTTTGACTGAACTTGTCTACGGTACATTGCAAAACAAGATCGCGCTCGATTATATGCTCAAACCGTTTGTTAATAAGCCTCAAAAAGTAAAGCCGTGGGTGATTCAGCTTCTTCGTCTATCCTTATATCAAATGGAGTATTTGGAGAAGATACCAGACAGGGCTGCTATTCATGAAGCGGTCGAAATTGCTAAAATCCGAGGACACAAAGGCATTGCTTCATTCGTCAACGGCGTACTTCGTTCCATTCAGCGCGAAGGTGTTCCAGCCTTTGACACCATTGAAGACCCTGTCCGCCGGCTGGCGACAGAGACAAGCCATCCGGAATGGCTCGTGAAAGAATGGGCCGGTGCGTATGGATTTGAAGCAGCTGAAAAGATTTGCCGCATCCACCTCATTCCGCCGAAGCAGACATTGCGTGTCAACCAAATGAAAGCGGACAGAACGGATTTGCTTGATCAAATGGCAGCTGAGGGAATCGACGTTGAAAAAGGCGACCTCGCTGAAGACGCTGTGAAGCTCCTAAAGGGAACAATTGTTGGAACTCATTTCTTCCAAAACGGTGAAGTGTCCATCCAGGATGAGAGCTCCATGCTCGTCGCCCGCGCCCTTGATCCTAAGCCCGGTGAAACGGTGCTTGACGCATGTGCGGCGCCTGGCGGAAAGTCGGCTCATATCGGAGAATTGATGGAGAACAAGGGAAACGTTACGTCGCTTGATCTTCACAAACATAAAGTGAAGCTGATCAAAGAAGCGGCAGACCGGCTTGGCCTTACGATCATTCATGCGGAAACAATGGATGCGAGAAAAGCAGGAGAAACGTTTGAAAACGAACAGTTTGACCGGATATTGGTAGACGCCCCGTGCTCAGGTTTTGGTGTCATCCGAAGAAAGCCGGACATGAAATACACGAAAAAGCCTGATGACAGCGCACGGCTTGCTGAAATCCAACTGTCGATCTTGGCGGAAATCGCACCATTAGTAAAAAAAGGTGGCACTCTTGTCTACAGTACGTGTACAATGGACCGGACAGAAAATGAAGAAGTCATACATGCGTTTATACAAGAACATCCTGATTTTGAACCCGATTTGTCTCTTGAAAAGCGGCTGCCCGAAAAGGCGAGACCCTTTGTTCGGGAAGGAAGGGTGCAAATCCTTCCTCATTATTTCGGAACAGATGGTTTCTTTATTTGCAGCATGAGAAAGAAGGGATAACAATGGCAGAAATGAAAAAAACGAAAGATAGAAAAGAATTGCGGACAGAGCGTCCGTCTATTTATTCTTTAGAATTAGATGAAATCAAACAATGGCTGACAGACAACGGAGAGAAACCGTTCCGCGCGGCACAGATTTTTGAATGGCTATATGAAAAACGGATATCTTCTTTTGAGGAAATGACAAACCTGTCAAAGGATCTGCGTGAGAAATTAAGCACTCATTTTGTGTTAACAACGCTGAAAACGGCCGTTAAACAAACCTCTGAAGATGGTACAATGAAGTTTTTATTCGAACTTCATGACGGTTATACAATCGAAACCGTTTTAATGAGACATGAGTATGGTAATTCTGTATGTGTAACGACACAGGTTGGCTGCCGCATTGGCTGTACATTCTGCGCTTCGACGCTTGGAGGCTTGAAACGAAACCTTGAAGCGGGTGAAATTGTCGCTCAAGTCGTCAAAGTCCAAAAAGCTCTTGATGAGACGGATGAACGAGTGAGCTCTGTCGTGATCATGGGGATCGGTGAACCTTTTGATAACTTTGATGAAATGCTCGCTTTCTTGAAAATCATTAACCATGATAAGGGCCTCAATATTGGCGCGCGCCACATTACAGTTTCTACAAGCGGGATCATCCCGAAAATTTACGAATTCGCTGATCAGAAAATGCAGATTAACTTTGCGATTTCTCTGCATGCGCCGAATACAGAAATCAGAAGCCGTTTGATGCCGATTAACAGAGCGTATAAGCTGCCTGAATTAATGGAAGCTGTTAAATATTATATTAACAAAACGGGACGCCGTATCAGCTTTGAATACGGGCTGTTCGGGGGCGTAAACGACCAGGTCGAGCACGCTGAAGAACTTGCCGACTTGCTGGAAGGAATTAAATGCCACGTGAACTTGATTCCGGTAAACTACGTGCCTGAACGGGACTATGTGCGTACACCGCGTGACCAGATTTTCGATTTTGAAAAAACGCTGAAATCCCGCGGAGTTAATGTCACAATCAGAAGAGAGCAAGGCCATGACATTGACGCAGCCTGCGGTCAGCTTCGCGCGAAGGAGCGTCAAGACGAGACGAGGTGATGAGGGTTGTTAACAGCCTTAAAAACAGATACAGGAAAAATCCGCCAGCATAACGAAGATGATGCGGGGATATTCAAAGGGAAAGACGAATTTGTATTAGCGGTTGTCGCTGATGGCATGGGCGGCCATCTTGCTGGAGATGTTGCGAGCAAGATGGCTGTGAAAGCCATGGGTGAGAAATGGAATGAAGCGGAGGCGATTCCAGTTGCGCCCGCAGAATGTGAAAAATGGCTCATTGAACAGATTCTGGCGGTAAACAGCAAAATATACGATCATGCCCAAGCCCACGAAGAATGCCAAGGCATGGGGACGACGATTGTATGTGCGCTTTTTACGGGGAAAACGGTTTCTGTTGCTCATATAGGTGACAGCAGATGCTATTTGCTTCAGGAGGACCATTTTTTTCAAGTGACAGAAGATCATTCGCTTGTAAATGAGCTGGTACGCACTGGAGAGATTTCAAGAGAAGACGCTGAACATCATCCGCGAAAAAATGTGCTGACGAAGGCACTCGGAACAGACCTGTCAGTAAGTATTGACACACGTTCTTTTGATATCGAACCCGGGGACAAACTGCTTCTATGTTCTGACGGACTGACGAATAAAGTGGAAGGCACTGAATTAAAAGACATCCTGCAAAGCGATTCAGCTCCTCAGGAAAAAGTAAACCTGCTTGTGGACAAAGCCAATCAGAATGGCGGGGAAGACAACATTACAGCAGTTTTGCTTGAGCTTGCTTTACATGTTGAAGAGGGTGAAGATCAGTGCTAATCGGCAAGCGGATCAGCGGACGTTACCAAATTCTCCGCGTCATAGGCGGCGGGGGAATGGCCAACGTGTATTTAGCTGAGGATATGATTCTAGACCGTGAAGTCGCAATCAAAATCCTGCGGTTTGACTATGTGAATGACAATGAGTTTATCAGGCGTTTCCGGAGAGAAGCCCAATCCGCATCAAGCCTCGATCACCCGAATATCGTCAGCATTTACGATTTGGGTGAAGAAGATGATATTTATTATATTGTCATGGAGTACGTTGAGGGCATGACGCTTAAAGAATACATAACAGCAAACGGGCCGCTTCACCCTAAAGAAGCGCTGAACATCATGGAGCAAATTGTCTCAGCCATCGCTCATGCCCATCAAAATCAGATTGTTCACAGAGACATTAAGCCGCATAACATTTTGATTGACCACATGGGAAATATCAAAGTGACGGATTTCGGAATTGCGACGGCACTAAGTTCGACCACAATCACCCATACCAATTCTGTGCTGGGCTCAGTGCATTACTTATCACCTGAACAGGCGCGGGGCGGTTTGGCAACAAAAAAATCGGATATTTATGCGCTTGGAATCGTTCTTTTCGAGCTTTTAACCGGCCGTATCCCGTTTGATGGAGAATCGGCAGTCAGCATCGCCTTAAAGCATCTTCAGGCGGAAACTCCTTCGGCGAGAAGGTGGAATCCGTCAGTACCCCAAAGCGTAGAAAACATGATCCTAAAGGCAACTGCCAAAGATCCTTTTCATCGCTATGAAACGGCTGAAGACATGGAAGCTGATATCAAAACAGCTTTTGATGCCGACAGACTCAATGAAAAGAAATTTATGATTCAAGAAGATGAAGAAATGACAAAAGCGATTCCTATCATTAAAGATGAAGAGCTCGCTAAAGCTGCTGGCGAAAAAGAAGCCGAATTGACACCCAGCAACGAAAATAAAACAAAGAAAAACGGCAAAAGAAAAAAGTGGCCGTGGGTTTTGCTCACGGTTTGCATCGTATTCATCACGGCGGGAATTCTTGCTGTCACTGTTTTTCCGTCGCTTTTTATGCCTGAAGATGTCAAAATACCTGATGTCTCCGGAATGGAATACGAAAAGGCGGCAGACATCTTGGAAAAAGACGGTTTGCAGGTTGATTCTGAGGTTTTGGAAATCTCAGATGAGAAAATTGAAGAAGGCCTGATGGTAAAAACGGATCCTAAAGCGGATTCTACAGTCAAAGAAGGCGCAACGGTCACGCTTTATAAAAGCACCGGAAAAGCTAAAACGGAGATCGGTGATGTTACAGGCCAAACGGTCGATCAGGCAAAAAAAGCGTTGAAAGACCAAGGTTTTAAACATGTCACAGTGAATGAAGTGAATGATGAGAAAGACGCGGGCACTGTCATTGAACAGAATCCGTCAGCAGGGACTGAGCTTGTGCCGAGTGATGATCAAGTCAAACTCACAGTCAGTATCGGGCCTGAAGACATTACGCTTAGAGACTTGAAAACTTACAGTAAAGAAGCAGCGTCTGGATATCTGGAAGACAACGGACTGAAGCTGAAAGAAAAAGAAGCATACTCAGATGACGTTCCAGAAGGGCAGGTTGTCAAACAAAAACCAGCAGCAGGAACGGCAGTAAAGCCGGGAAACGAAGTGGAAGTGACATTCTCTCTCGGACCTGAGAAAAAACCTGCGAAAACAGTGAAAGAAAAGGTCGAGATCCCCTACGAGCCAGAAAATGAAGGGGACGAGCTTGAAGTACAAATCGCTATTGACGATGCGGATCACAGTATCTCTGACACTTACGAAGAATTTAAGATAAAAGAGCCGACTGAACGAACGATCGAACTGAAGATTGAATCCGGCCAGAAAGGGTACTATCAAGTGATGGTAAACAATAAAGTCGTCAGCTACAAAACCATTGAGTATCCGAAAGATGAATAACAAGGAGGGAAAATATGCCTGAGGGCAAAATTATTAAGGCGCTTAGCGGCTTTTACTATGTACTGGATGAATCAGAGGATTCAGATAAAGTGGTACAATGCAGAGGAAGAGGCATTTTCAGAAAGAACAAAATTACCCCTCTCGTCGGCGATTACGTTGTGTATCAGGCTGAAAATGACAAAGAGGGATATTTGTTAGAAATTAAAGAAAGAACCAATGAGCTGATCAGGCCGCCAATTTGCAACGTTGATCAAGCGGTCCTTGTTTTCTCAGCGGTTCAGCCTTCTTTCAGCACGGCATTGCTCGACCGCTTCCTGGTTCTCGTTGAGGCTAATGATATTCAGCCAATTATATGCGTTACAAAAATGGATCTGATTGAAGATCAAGATACAAAAGATACGATACAAGCCTATGCAGAAGACTATCGGAATATTGGTTATGACGTGTATCTCACCTCCTCTAAGGACCAAGACACTTTGGTGGATATCATCCCGCATTTTAAGGACAAAACAACGGTGTTTGCGGGTCAGTCCGGTGTTGGAAAATCCTCGCTCCTCAACGCAATCAGTCCGGAGCTCGGTTTAAGAACAAACGAGATTTCCGAACATTTGGGCCGCGGGAAACACACTACCCGCCACGTAGAGCTGATTCATACGTCCGGAGGCTTGGTTGCGGATACGCCGGGATTCAGCTCGCTTGAATTTACAGACATTGAGGAAGAAGAGCTGGGCTATACCTTCCCTGATATCAGAGAAAAAAGCTCTTCATGCAAATTTAGAGGCTGCTTACATCTAAAAGAACCGAAATGTGCAGTGAAACAAGCTGTTGAAGACGGGGAATTAAAGCAGTACCGCTACGACCATTATGTTGAATTTATGACGGAGATTAAAGACAGAAAGCCGAGGTATTAGCATAATGATAAAGGTTGCACCATCTATTCTTTCCGCTGATTTTGCCGCTTTAGGCAATGAGATTAAAGATGTAGAAAAGGGCGGAGCCGATTGTATTCACATTGATGTCATGGACGGGCATTTTGTCCCCAATATCACGATAGGTCCGCTGATTGTAGAAGCTGTACGGCCGGTAACAGATTTGCCGCTTGATGTTCATTTAATGATAGAGGAGCCGGATCGTTACATCCCTGCTTTCGCTAAAGCGGGCGCAGATATCCTGTCTGTACATGTTGAGGCATGTCCGCATCTGCACCGTACCATCCAGCTTATTAAAGAGCAAGGCACAAAGGCCGGTGTTGTTCTGAACCCGCATACACCTGTACAGGTCATCGAGCATGTTTTCGACGACCTCGATCTTGTTCTTTTAATGACGGTGAACCCGGGATTTGGCGGGCAGAAATTTATTCATTCCGTCCTTTCTAAAATAAAAGAAGTTAAGCGAATGGCGGATGAAAGAGGAAAAAAAGATCTGTTGATTGAAGTAGACGGCGGCGTCAACAAAGAAACCGCTCCGCTAGTTATTGAAGCGGGCGCAAATTTACTCGTTGCCGGTTCAGCTGTTTACGGCCAGCCTGACCGTAAAAAAGCGATTTCTGAAATCAGAGGAAGTAAATAAAAAGCAAAAAAAGAGCTGGGCATACAACGCCTAAGCTCTTTTTCCTGTATCAGAGAAAGGAATCAAAGATGAAGACAATCAATATCGTTGCGGGAGGCCCTAAAGATCTCATTCCCGATCTAACTGGCTATACGGCTACGGCTGAGGACGTACTTTGGATCGGTGTTGACAAAGGCACCGTCAATCTTTTGGATGCCGGTATCATTCCTGATGAAGCTTTTGGAGATTTTGACAGCATAACAGAGCAAGAACGCCGCCGAATTGAAAAAGCGGCTCCCGCACTCCATGTGTATCAATCAGAAAAAGATCAGACAGATTTGGACCTCGCCCTTGATTGGGCGCTGGAAAAGCAGCCTGATATGATTCAGATTTTCGGCATTACAGGCGGCAGAGCTGATCATTTTTTAGGAAATATTCAGCTTCTGTACAGAGGTGTAAAAACGAATATAAAAATTAGGCTGATAGACAAACAAAATCATATTCAAATGTTCCCTCCTGGTGAATATGATATGGAGAAGGATGAAAACAAGCGATATATCTCCTTCATACCGTTTTCCGAAGAAATACATGAGCTGACACTGAACGGTTTTAAATATCCGCTAAATAAATGTCATATTACGCTCGGTTCAACACTATGTATTAGTAACGAACTCATTCATTCACGAGGTACTTTTTCGTTTGCAAAAGGCATATTAATAATGATAAGAAGCACGGATTAGCATGTGCTTTCATTCATTTGCTAAAATCAATGAACAGGCGGTTACGGTACGTTATAGGAGGGGACAAAAAATGAAATTTTACACCATTAAATTGCCGAAGTTTTTAGGAGGAATTGTCCGGGCGATGCTGGGCTCATTCAGAAAAGATTAAAGCCCAGGGGTTCAAAGCCCTCTTTCACCACATAAAAACGCCTGCCACATATCGGGGCAGGCGTTCATTTTGTTATACACGCTCAACTTTACCTGATTTTAAAGCTCGAGCAGATACATATACTTTTTTAGGTTTTCCGTTCACAAGGATACGAACCTTTTGAAGATTCGCGCCCCAAGTGCGCTTAGAAGCGTTCATTGCGTGAGAACGGTTATTCCCAGCTGTTGTTTTTTTACCTGTGATAACGCATTTACGTGCCATTTGTTTCCCTCCTCACTTGCACAAAACATCTACTTTTTAACATTTCATATAATCTTAGATGCTTTCGATATGGATACTTTAAATAATTTACCACAGCTAAAAAACGTTTGCAACTATTGTTTCAACATCTTTCAAGAAAATTCACTTGACATCTTGCGGAAACAGCGGTGCTATAGTATATGTAGAGGGACAGGCAGCGACAGCCGGGTCTTTTCTTTTCATAATGGAAACCATATAGTAGAATAGCTGTAACTCTATGCATTCGAAGGAGGAACTAGTGTGTCCATTGAATTAAGAACGAAGTACGGGCAGATTGATATATCTAATGAAGTCATTGCGATGGTTGCAGGTGGCGCGGCGATTGACTGTTACGGCATTGTCGGTATGGCCTCTAAAAATCAGATTAAAGACGGACTGACTGAAATCCTTCGGAAAGAGAATTTCAGCAGAGGTGTCCAAGTTCGCCAAGAAGGAGAACAGATACATATTGATATGTATATCATTGTCAGCTATGGCACGAAAATTTCTGAAGTGGCACATAATATCCAAACAAAAGTAAAGTACACAGTAAATCAAACCATCGGACTGGCAGTGGACTCTGTTAATATTTATGTCCAAGGCGTCCGAGTGACGAACCCGTAGTTAGGAGGAGTAGGATTGTCTATTAGAACATTAGACGGCAGAACTTTTGCCGGGATGATTCTCGCGGGAGCGCAGAATCTGTCTCAAAACGCGAGTGCAGTTGATGCGCTGAACGTGTTTCCGGTGCCGGACGGCGATACGGGAACAAACATGAACCTGTCAATGACTTCCGGAGCAAGAGAAGTGGAGCAAATGGATACGGATGATATCGGTAAGGTAGGCTCTGCGTTATCTAAAGGACTGCTCATGGGAGCACGCGGAAATTCAGGAGTGATCCTGTCCCAATTGTTCCGTGGATTCAGTAAAAGCATTGAATCAAAAAAAGAAATAAATGCACAAGAGTTTGCCGCTGCGCTGCAAGCGGGTGTTGACATGGCTTATAAAGCTGTCATGAAACCTGTAGAGGGCACCATTTTAACAGTTGCAAAAGACGCTGCGAAAAAAGTGATGGCTCTGGCAGAAAAAGAAACCGATATCACAGCGCTGATGACTGCAGTGACTGAAGAAGCAGAAGCGTCTTTAAACCGGACCCCTGAATTGCTTCCTGTCCTGAAGGAAGTAGGAGTCGTCGACAGCGGCGGCAAAGGCCTGCTTTGTGTGTATGAAGGTTTCCTTGCTTCATTAAAAGGTGAGGCTGTGCCTCAAAAAGCTGTTCTTCCGTCACTTGACGACATGGTCAGCGCAGAGCATCATAAGAGCGCGCAAAGCGTGATGAATACCGAAGATATTGAATTTGGTTTTTGTACGGAAGTGATGGTTAGACTCGATCAGGCAAAACGAGAATTCGACGAAGGCACGTTCAGACAAGATCTCAGCCAGTTCGGTGATTCTCTGTTAGTCATTGCGGATGAATCGCTGGCGAAGGTTCATATTCATGCGGAAGAACCGGGAAACGTATTAAATTATGCCCAGCATTACGGTGAATTGATCAAAATTAAAATAGAAAATATGAGAGAGCAGCATACCTCCCTCATCAGCCAGGAAAGCAAACCTGCTGACAACGAAAAACCGCCGGCAAAACAGCCGTATGGCATTGTGACTGTGGCGATGGGAGAAGGTATTTCCGATTTATTCAAAAGCATCGGCGCTTCTGTTGTGATTGAAGGCGGGCAGACCATGAACCCGAGCACTGAGGATATTGTCGATGCCGTGAAATCTGTAAATGCGGAAACAGTGTTTATCTTACCGAATAACTCCAACATCATCATGGCGGCTAATCAAGCGGCTAGTGTAATGGGTGAACAGGTTTTTGTCATTCCTGCCAAAACGGTTCCGCAAGGGATGTCAGCCCTGCTGGCATTTAATCCGGATCAAGAAGCTGAAGCGAACGAAGCCAATATGCTCAGCGCCATTCAGCAAGTAAAAAGCGGGCAGGTGACGTACTCAGTCAGAGATACCCATATTGACGGCAAAGACATTAAAAAAGGCGACTTTATGGGAATTCTGAATGGCACGATTATCGGCACTGCTGAAGATCAGCTGTCAGCCGCGAAAATGCTGCTGTCAGAAATGATCGGAGAAGACGACGAAATTGTCACCATCCTATATGGTGAGGATGCGTCTCAGGAAGAAGCTGAGGAGCTTGAAGCGTTCCTAAGTGAAAAGTACGAGGAGATTGAAGTTGAGATCCACAACGGAAAACAGCCGCTGTATTCGTATATAGTTTCTGCAGAATAGAAGGGCGATTCGCCCTTCTATTCTTATGTCTGCTTTTAAGTGCGGCAGCGCTGTGACGCGCCCGCTTGCCATTTTATATATGATCAATTAGTCTAGAAGCAAAGCGCTTATAAGCTCTGGTTCATAAGGAGGAATAGCATGAAATACAGAAGCGTTTTTGATATTATCGGACCCGTTATGATTGGTCCGTCCAGCTCGCATACGGCGGGAGCGGCGAGAATCGGGAGAGTGGCCAGAAGTTTATTTGGCAGAGAGCCTGAGCGCATCATCGTATCCTTTTACGGCTCTTTTGCGGAAACGTATAAAGGCCACGGCACAGATGTCGCGATTATCGGCGGATTGCTGGATTTTGACACATTCGACGAACGAATTAAAACCGCTATACAAATTGCAGAAGATAAAGGAATTGATATAGAGTTTCGGGTTGAAGACGCTGTCCCCGTCCATCCGAATACAGCCAAAATCACCATATCTGATGAAAAGGGAGAGCTTGAGCTGACGGGTATTTCGATTGGCGGAGGAAAGATTGAAATCACAGAATTAAACGGTTTTGAACTACGGCTGTCAGGAAATCACCCGGCCATATTAGTTGTTCATAATGACAAGTTTGGCACGATTGCCGGTGTTGCCAATGTCCTGGCGAAATTTTCAATCAACGTAGGCCATATGGAAGTAGCCCGAAAGGATATCGGCCAGCTTGCGCTGATGACAATAGAGGTTGATCAAAATATCGATGAGCATGTTCTCGACGAACTGTCGAAGCTGCCGAATATTATTCAAGTGACAAAGATTGCTGACTAGCGAAAGGTCAGGAGGAGCCAGTTATGTTTCGTAATGTAAAGGAATTATTAGAGATTACAAAAGAAAAGCAAATATCCATCTCTGATGTGATGATCGCTCAAGAGATGGAAGTAACAGAAAAAACAAAAGAAGAGATTTTTCAGCAGATGGATCACAACCTGTCTGTTATGGAAGCAGCGGTTCAGAAAGGACTCGAGGGAGTTACGAGCCAAACAGGCTTAACAGGCGGGGATGCCGTTAAATTGCAGGCCTACATTCGGTCAGGCAAAAGCCTGTCTGGCCCGCTGATTTTAGATGCTGTATCGAAAGCTGTTGCAACAAATGAAGTAAATGCAGCCATGGGTACCATCTGTGCGACACCGACTGCTGGTTCTGCTGGTGTGGTGCCAGGCACATTATTTGCTGTAAAAGAAAAGCTGAACCCAACAAGAGAACAAATGATCCGCTTTTTGTTTACGTCCGGCGCTTTCGGATTTGTCGTGGCCAATAACGCAAGTATTTCCGGCGCCGCAGGAGGGTGTCAGGCAGAAGTTGGATCAGCCTCAGGCATGGCGGCTGCGGCTATTGTTGAAATGGCAGGAGGAACACCCGAACAAAGCGCGGAGGCCATGGCCATTACATTAAAAAATATGCTCGGGCTCGTGTGCGATCCTGTAGCGGGGCTTGTTGAAGTGCCGTGTGTGAAACGGAATGCGATGGGCGCGTCAAATGCGATGATTGCTGCTGATATGGCATTGGCGGGCATTACAAGCCGCATTCCATGTGATGAGGTTATTGATGCCATGTATAAAATTGGCCAAACGATGCCCACTGCGCTTAGAGAAACAGGTCAGGGCGGTTTAGCAGCAACACCGACTGGCAGAGAATTAGAGAAAAAAATTTTCGGAGGAGCGCTAGGTTCACGTGAAACAACATCAGCAAACTAGTATAGCTAACATTAAGGGCATTGGGCCGGAAACAGAAAAAACATTACATGAACTCGGTATTTATGACACTTCTGATCTTCTGAATTATTTCCCTTATCGCTATGATGACTACGAGCTGAGGGATTTAGAAGAAGTGAAGCATGACGAGAGAGTCACAGTCGAAGGGAAGGTTCATTCAGAGCCTTCTCTTACCTATTACGGAAAAAAACGAAACAGGCTGACATTCAGGCTTCTTGTCGGCCGCTATTTAATCACTGCCGTATGTTTTAACCGGCCTTATTTGAAGAAAAAGCTTTCGCTGGGCTCTGTCGTGACGATTTCCGGTAAATGGGACAAGCACCGCCAAACCATCTCTGTTCAGGAGTTGAAAAACGGGCCGCACCAAGAGGATAAAAGCATTGAACCAGTGTATTCTGTGAAAGAAAATGTTACCGTCAAAATGATGAGACGCTTTATTCAGCAGGCGCTGACCCAGTATGCAGACTCGCTTCCGGATCCTCTTCCGGAAAAGCTAAAAACACGCTATAAGCTGCCGGACTATCAGCAGGCGTTAAAAATGATGCATCAGCCTGAAACAAGAGAAGCGTTAACGCTTGCAAGACGCCGGTTTGTTTATGAGGAATTTTTGTTGTTTCAGTTGAAAATGCAGGCGTTCCGAAAGGCGGAAAGAGAGCAGACTCAAGGGATACGGCAGCGTTTTTCAAACGAAGAACTCATGAGATTTATCAATAGCCTTCCGTTTCCTCTCACTAACGCCCAGTCGCGCGTGCTTCGCGAAATAACAGCAGACATGTCTTCTCCATACAGAATGAACCGTCTTCTTCAAGGAGACGTCGGATCAGGAAAAACGGCAGTCGCGGCCATTGGGTTGTATGCTGCGATCCTGTCCGGATACCAGGGGGCGCTCATGGTGCCGACAGAAATTCTGGCCGAGCAGCATGCTGATTCGCTCGTTTCACTATTTGAAAAGTGGAATGTCAGCGTCGCCCTTTTGACAAGCTCTGTCAAAGGGAAGCGGCGAAGAGAACTGCTTGAGCGTCTTGCCGCGGGAGAGATTGATATTCTTGTAGGAACCCACGCTTTAATTCAGGATGAGGTGGAGTTTAAGGCGTTGAGTCTCGTCATTACAGATGAACAGCACCGATTTGGAGTTGAGCAACGTAAAAAACTTCGGAACAAAGGGCAGGATCCCGATGTTCTTTTTATGACAGCCACTCCAATCCCAAGAACGTTAGCCATCACAGTGTTCGGTGAAATGGATGTATCTGTCATTGATGAAATGCCGGCGGGACGAAAACAGATCGAAACCTATTGGGTAAAACATGACATGCTGGATCGTATTTTGGCATTCGTCGAAAAAGAATTAAAACAGGGCAGACAGGCTTATATCATCTGCCCGCTGATTGAAGAATCAGACAAACTTGATGTGCAAAACGCTATTGATGTGTACAATATGCTTTCTGACATTTTCCAAGGGAAATGGAATGTCGGCCTGATGCACGGAAAGCTGCATTCCGATGAAAAAGATCAGGTCATGAGAGAGTTTAGTGCGAATCACTGTCAAATCCTCGTATCAACCACTGTTGTTGAGGTTGGCGTGAATGTTCCAAATGCAACCATTATGGTGATTTATGACGCCGACCGTTTCGGACTGTCACAGCTTCACCAGCTGCGCGGCCGTGTCGGACGGGGAGAGCATCAATCGTTTTGCATTCTGATGGCCGATCCTAAATCAGAAACAGGGAAAGAGCGGATGAGAATTATGTCCGAGACCAATGACGGCTTCGAGTTGTCTGAAAAGGACCTGGAACTGAGAGGCCCGGGAGATTTCTTCGGTAAAAAACAAAGCGGAATGCCTGAATTCAAGGTGGCGGACATGGTTCATGATTACAGAGCGCTTGAAACGGCAAGGCAGGATGCTGCGAATCTTGTGGCTTCTGACGCGTTCTGGAACGAGCCGGAATACGGTGTGCTGAGAGAGCGATTACTGACGAGCGGAGCAATGGACGGGGAAAAATTAAGCTAGTTACCAGAAGTTTTCGGTGTTCAGCAAGAAACAATCGTTGCATTCCAATCTATGAAATTATATACTACTATTAGTACCTAGTCTTAATTGTCCGGATGGTGTTTAGACATGAGAAGAAATAAGAGAGAACGCCAGGAATTACTTCAGCAGACGATACAAGCAACCCCCTTTATTACAGATGAAGAATTAGCGGGTAAATTCGGGGTGAGCATCCAGACAATTCGTTTGGACCGCTTAGAGCTATCGATACCGGAGCTGAGAGAAAGAATTAAGAACGTTGCAGAGAAAACGCTTGAAGATGAAGTGAAATCCCTGTCACTGGACGAAGTTATCGGAGAAATTATTGACCTTGAGCTGGATGATCAGGCGATATCCATTTTAGAAATCAAACAGGAGCATGTGTTCAGCCGGAATCAAATTGCGAGAGGACACCATTTGTTTGCACAGGCGAATTCTTTGGCTGTGGCCGTTATTGATGACGAGCTGGCACTGACTGCAAGCGCAGACATCCGCTTTACAAGACAGGTAAAGCAGGGAGAACGTGTTGTAGCGAAAGCGAAAGTGACGGCGGTCGAAAAAGAAAAAGGAAGAACAGTTGTCGAAGTGAACAGCTATGTTGGCGAAGAAATTGTTTTTTCTGGACATTTTGACATGTACCGTTCAAAACAATTATAAAGGTGGAGCATGCATGAGAATAGCTGTAGATGCAATGGGAGGAGACCACGCTCCCAAAGCTGTTATTGACGGAGTTTTAAAGGGTATAGAGGCATTTGATGATCTCCATATCACACTTGTCGGTGACAAAACAACGATAGAATCACATTTAACAACAACACCAGATCGCATCACGGTGCTGCACGCAGATGAAGTGATTGAGCCTACGGATGAACCGGTCCGCGCTGTGCGAAGAAAAAAGAACTCATCTATGGTCCTTATGGCGCAGGAAGTTGCGGAAAACAGAGCTGACGCCTGCATATCAGCAGGAAATACCGGCGCGTTAATGACAGCCGGTCTGTTTATTGTCGGCAGAATTAAAGGGATTGACCGTCCGGCGCTTGCCCCGACGCTTCCGACCATTTCAGGAGATGGATTTCTTCTCCTTGATGTCGGCGCCAATGTCGATGCCAAGCCGGAGCACCTCGCCCAATATGCCATCATGGGTTCTGTTTATTCTCAGCAAGTACGCGGTGTCACTTCACCGAGAGTCGGGCTTTTAAATGTCGGAACAGAAGATAAAAAAGGAAACGAACTGACGAAGCAGACGTTTCAATTATTAAAAGAAACAGCTAATATACATTTTATCGGAAACGTGGAAGCGCGAGACCTTTTAGATGATGTGGCGGATGTTGTAGTAACAGACGGCTTTACCGGGAATGTTACACTCAAAACGCTGGAAGGTTCTGCGTTGTCTATTTTTAAAATGATGAAGGAAGTCATGACGTCTAATTTAACATCAAAGCTCGCGGCAGCTGTGCTGAAGCCGAAGATGAAAGACATGAAAATGAAAATGGAGTATTCGAATTATGGCGGAGCAAGTCTATTTGGCTTAAAAGCCCCTGTGATCAAGGCGCACGGCTCTTCAGATTCTAATGCTGTATTTCACGCGATTCGTCAAGCAAGAGAGATGGTCAGCCAAAATGTGGCTGCGCTCATTCAGGAAGAAGTAAAAGAAGAAAAAACAGATGAGTAGTCTGGAGGTTTTTACATCATGAGTAAGATTGCATTTTTATTCCCGGGTCAGGGATCACAATTTATCGGCATGGGGAAAGAGCTTTATGAGCAGGTCCCTGCTGCAAAGCGTCTCTTTGATGAAGCGGATGAAACATTGGAAACAAAACTCAGTTCGCTGATTTTTGAAGGTGATACTGAAGAATTAACACTTACATATAATGCACAGCCTGCTTTGCTGACGACAAGCATTGCTGTTCTTGAAAAATTTAAAGAATCAGGCATTACACCTGATTTTACAGCAGGACACAGCCTTGGTGAATATTCCGCACTGGTTGCGTCTGGCGCACTGTCTTTCAAAGATGCTGTTTATACCGTCAGAAAACGCGGAGAGTTTATGAATGAAGCAGTGCCGGCTGGCGAAGGAGCCATGGCTGCGATTCTCGGCATGGATGCTGAAACATTAAAGCAAGTAACCGATAAAGTGACGGAGGAAGGTCGCCTTGTCCAGCTTGCGAATCTCAACTGCCCCGGACAAATCGTCATTTCCGGAACAGCTAAAGGGGTAGAGCTTGCATCTGAACGGGCAAAAGAGAACGGTGCAAAACGTGCGATTCCGCTTGAAGTAAGCGGCCCGTTCCATTCTGAACTAATGAAGCCAGCAGCTGAAAAGCTGAAAGAAGTATTGGACTCCTGTGACATAAATGACGCTGACGTTCCGGTCATCTCAAACGTTTCTGCTAATGTCATGACTGATAAAGCAGAAATCAAAGAGAAGCTCATTGAGCAGCTCTACTCTCCGGTTCGTTTTGAGGAAAGCATTAACAAGCTGATTGCAGAGGGTGTTACGACTTTTATTGAAATCGGCCCCGGAAAAGTGCTTTCAGGCCTTGTGAAAAAAGTAAACAGACGCTTAAAAACAATTGCTGTATCAGATCCGGAAACGATCGAGCTGGCAATTCAAACGCTTAAGGAGGAGAATGAAAATGCTTAATGACAAAACAGCTATTGTCACTGGCGCATCCCGCGGAATCGGCCGCTCAATCGCCCTTGACTTGGCAAAAAGCGGCGCAAACGTTGTCGTGAACTACTCCGGCAATGAAGCGAAAGCTAATGAAGTAGTCGATGAAATCAAATCATTGGGCAGAAAAGCAATTGCTGTCAAAGCGGATGTATCAAATCCCGAAGATGTACAAAACATGATAAAAGAAACGCTGTCTGTTTTTTCTGCGATTGACATTTTAGTTAATAACGCCGGAATTACAAGAGACAATCTCATCATGAGAATGAAAGAAGATGAATGGGATGACGTCATTAACATTAACTTAAAGGGTGTTTTCAACTGCACGAAAGCTGTTACAAGACAAATGATGAAACAGCGTTCAGGCCGTATTATTAACGTGTCGTCTATCGTAGGTGTCAGTGGAAATCCTGGACAAGCAAACTACGTGGCCGCAAAAGCCGGCGTGATCGGTTTAACAAAATCTTCTGCCAAAGAGCTCGCAAGCCGCAATATTACGGTAAATGCGATTGCGCCTGGATTTATCTCAACTGATATGACAGATAAGCTAACAAAAGATGTTCAAGACGAAATGCTGAAACAAATTCCGCTCGCGCGATTTGGCGAACCTGGCGACGTCAGCAGCGTTGTCACGTTCCTTGCTTCTGAGGGAGCTCGTTATATGACAGGCCAAACGCTTCATATTGACGGCGGAATGGTGATGTAAGTTTTTTTCTCGAAAATTTCATCATAGTTTCTCTAGTTTTTTAAAAACGAATCCACTATAATACTTGAGGGGAGGTGAATTGCTATGGCAGATACATTAGAGCGTGTAACGAAAATCATCGTAGATCGCCTTGGCGTTGATGAAGCAGACGTCAAACTTGAAGCTTCTTTCAAGGAAGACTTAGGTGCTGATTCCCTAGATGTAGTTGAGCTTGTTATGGAACTTGAAGACGAGTTTGATATGGAAATTTCTGACGAAGATGCTGAAAAGATTGCAACAGTCGGCGACGCTGTGAACTACATACAAAACCAGCAATAAGCTGATGCTAAAAGTCCCGCCGAAACGCGGGGCTTTAGCCCTTTATTCGTGCAGTTATTACAGCATGCCGCTTTTACGCGCGCTGTATCCGGTTTAGTCAGAGAAGCGCGGTGAACCTGATGTGCCTATGGAGGTTACTATGTCAAAACACTCACATTATAAAGATAAAAAAAAGTTCTATAAAAAAGTAGAACAATTTAAAGAGTTTCAAGAACGGATTTCGGTTCACTTTCAAAATGAAAAGCTTTTGTATCAAGCATTTACACATTCATCTTATGTGAATGAGCATCGGAAAAAGCCGTATGAAGATAATGAAAGGCTTGAATTTTTAGGTGACGCTGTTTTGGAACTGACCATCTCCAGATTCTTATTTGCCAAGTACCCGGCTATGAGTGAAGGAGATTTGACGAAATTGAGAGCCGCGATTGTATGCGAACCGTCTCTCGTTTCATTGGCTCACGAACTGTCATTCGGCGACCTTGTCCTATTGGGTAAAGGTGAGGAAATGACAGGCGGAAGAAAGCGTCCCGCTCTATTGGCGGATGTTTTTGAGGCATTTATCGGAGCCTTGTATCTTGATCAGGGATTAGAGCCGGTCGAAAGTTTCTTAAAAGTCTATGTGTTCCCTAAAATTAACGATGGTGCTTTTTCTCATGTGATGGATTTCAAAAGCCAGCTGCAGGAATACGTGCAGCGGGACGGCAAAGGCTCTCTGGAGTATAAAATCTCCAACGAAAAAGGGCCTGCGCACAACCGTGAATTTGAAGCCATCGTATCTCTAAAAGGTGAACCACTCGGAGTCGGAAACGGCCGTTCAAAGAAAGAAGCCGAACAGCACGCTGCTCAGGAAGCTTTAGCTAAATTGCAAAAACACCATACGAGACAATAAAATCCCCCTTATCATTCAGGGGGATTTCAGTATGTATGCCGTCTTATTTCATCCATGTTTTATGATAGAATTGAAATACTTATTACATAAGGAGGATCGCTATGTTCCTCAAACGCTTAGACGTTATAGGATTTAAATCGTTTGCAGAACGGATTTCCGTAGATTTTGTAAAAGGCGTTACAGCGGTTGTCGGTCCAAACGGGAGCGGAAAAAGCAATATTACAGATGCCATTCGCTGGGTTCTTGGAGAGCAATCGGCACGGTCTCTTCGCGGCGGAAAAATGGAAGATATCATTTTTGCCGGCAGTGATTCGAGAAAGCGATTAAACCTAGCTGAAGTTACACTTACTCTTGATAATGATGATCATTTCTTGCCGATTGACTTCCATGAGGTCAGTGTTACAAGACGTGTATACAGATCAGGCGAGAGTGAGTTTCTGATTAACAATCAGCAGTGCCGCTTAAAAGATATTATTGATTTATTTATGGACTCTGGTCTAGGTAAAGAAGCATTTTCTATTATCAGCCAAGGGAAAGTGGAAGAGATCCTGAGCAGCAAAGCGGAGGATCGCCGCAGTATCTTTGAAGAAGCCGCCGGGGTGCTTAAATATAAAACGAGAAAGAAAAAAGCAGAAAATAAACTGTTTGAGACACAGGACAATTTAAACCGGGTAGAAGATATATTACATGAGCTTGAAGGACAGGTTGAACCCCTTAAAATTCAAGCTTCAATCGCGAAAGACTATCTGGAGAAAAAGAAAGAGCTGGAGCATGTTGAAATTGCGCTGACTGCCTATGATATCGAAGAGCTGCATGGCAAATGGTCAACGCTTAAAGAGAAAGTGCAGCTCGCAAAGGAAGAAGAGCTCGCTGAATCGTCTGCAATTTCTGCGAAAGAAGCGAAAATTGAAGATGCGAGAGACAAAATTCAAGCGTTGGATGAATCAGTAGATGAGCTCCAGCAGGTCTTATTGGTGACGAGTGAAGAGCTGGAAAAGCTTGAAGGCCGTAAAGAAGTCCTGAAAGAACGCAAGAAAAACGCTGTGCAAAACCAAGAACAGCTGGAAGAAGCCATCGTTCAGTTTCAGCAAAAAGAAACGGTGCTGAAAGAAGAGCTTGCGAAGCAGGAAGCTGTCTTCGAAACGCTTCAGGCAGAGGTGAAACAGTTAAGAGCTCAGGTAAAAGAAAAGCAACAGGCTCTCAGTCTTCACAATGAAAATGTCGAAGAGAAGATCGAGCAGCTGAAAAGCGATTACTTTGAGCTGTTAAACAGCCAGGCTTCGATACGCAACGAGCTCCAGCTGCTGGATGACCAGATGTCCCAATCCGCTGTCACATTACAGAGGCTTGCAGACAACAATGAAAAGCATCTTCAGGAACGGCGCGATATTTCTGCGCGAAAAGCCGCATGTGAAACGGAGTTTGCCCGAATTGAGCAGGAGATGCACAGCCAAGTCGGCGCATATCGTGACATGCAGACAAAATATGAGCAGAAAAAGCGCCAATACGAAAAAAATGAATCCGCTTTGTATCAGGCATACCAATACGTTCAGCAAGCGAGATCGAAAAAGGACATGCTTGAGACGATGCAGGGTGATTTCTCCGGCTTTTATCAAGGTGTTAAAGAAGTGCTGAAAGTGAAGGAGCGCCTTGGCGGGATTCGCGGAGCGGTCCTTGAGCTGATGTCAACAGACCGAAAGTATGAAACGGCCATTGAAATTGCGCTCGGCGCTTCTGCCCAGCATGTCGTGACCGACGATGAACAGTCTGCCCGCAAAGCGATTCAATATTTAAAACAGAATTCCTTCGGCCGGGCGACGTTTCTGCCTCTTTCTGTCATCAGAGACCGCCAGCTTCAAAGCCGGGACGCGGAAACAGCAGCGCAGCATTCGTCATTTCTCGGGGTTGCCAGTGAACTTGTCACATTTGATCCTGCGTATCGGCGCATCATCCAGAATCTTCTTGGAACCGTGCTGATCACAGAGGATTTAAAGGGGGCAAATGAGCTTGCGAAGCTTCTCGGCCACCGGTACCGCATCGTAACCCTTGAGGGAGATGTCGTGAATCCGGGTGGTTCAATGACGGGCGGAGCGGTTAAAAAGAAAAATAACTCGCTGCTTGGAAGAAGCCGTGAGCTTGAAGATGTGAGCAAACGGCTCATTGAAATGGAAGAGAAAACAGCACTGCTTGAACAAGAAGTCAAAACACTTAAGCAATCCCTTCAGGATATAGAGAATAAACTGGCTGATTTAAGAGAAACAGGGGAAAGCTTGAGATTAAAGCAGCAGGATGTAAAAGGCCAGCTGTACGAACTTCAAGTTGCCGAAAAAAATATCAACACCCATTTAGAGCTCTATGATCAAGAAAAATCCGCTCTGTTAGAAAGCGATGAAGAGAAGAAAACGCGCAAACGCAAGCTGGAAGAAGAGCTTTCTGCCGTATCCGAAAAGATGAAGCAGCTTGAAGAGGACATGGACAGACTGACAAAACAAAAACAAACGCAATCAACAACGAAAGAGTCTCTCTCCAATGAGCTTACCGAGCTGAAGATCACAGCGGCCAAAAAAGAGCAGGCATGCCAGGGTGAAGAGGACAACCTTGACAGACTAAAGAAAGAGCTCGCAGAAACAGAGTTTGCATTAAAAGAAGCGAAAGAAGACTTGAGCTTCTTAACGTCAGAGATGTCATCAAGCTCCAGCGGCGAAGAAAAGCTTGAAGAAGCTGCAAAACATAAATTGAATGACAAAACGAAAACGATCGAACTGATTGCGTTAAGACGCGACCAGCGTATCAAGCTTCAGCATGGGCTTGATACGTATGAGCGTGAGCTGAAAGAAATGAAACGGCTGTATAAACAAAAAACAACGCTCTTAAAAGATGAAGAGGTCAAACTGGGCCGGATGGAAGTTGAGCTTGATAATTTGCTTCAGTACTTGCGGGAGGAATACAGCTTGTCCTTTGAGGGGGCAAAAGAGACATATCAGCTTGAAGCAGATCCAGAGGAAGCCAGAAAGCGCGTGAAGCTGATTAAACTCGCAATCGAAGAGCTGGGTGCTGTAAACCTCGGAAGCATAGATGAGTTTGAGAGGGTCAACGAACGGTATAAGTTTCTGTCAGAACAAAAAGAAGATTTGACAGAAGCGAAAAATACCTTGTTCCAAGTGATTGAAGAAATGGATGAAGAAATGACGAAACGCTTTAACGACACATTCGTCCAAATCCGCTCACATTTTGATCAAGTCTTCCGTTCCTTATTCGGAGGAGGACGAGCTGAACTAAGGCTCACCGATCCGAACGATCTGCTTCACTCAGGAGTCGAGATTATCGCACAGCCGCCGGGGAAAAAATTGCAAAACTTAAACCTTCTGTCAGGCGGAGAGCGTGCGCTTACTGCTATAGCGCTCTTATTCTCAATCTTAAAGGTTCGTCCTGTGCCGTTTTGCGTCCTTGACGAAGTAGAGGCTGCGCTTGACGAAGCGAATGTCTTCCGATTTGCGCAGTATTTAAAAAAATACAGCAGCGATACCCAGTTTATCGTGATTACCCACAGAAAAGGGACGATGGAGGAAGCGGATGTGCTATACGGCGTAACCATGCAGGAATCCGGTGTTTCAAAGGTAATTTCAGTTAAGCTGGAAGAAACAAAAGAATTCGTACAGTAACGAGGAAAGAGGGTAAAAGATGAGCTTTTTTAAAAAATTAAAAGAGAAAATCACAAAACAGACAGATTCCGTATCTGAAAAGTTTAAGGATGGCCTTGAAAAAACAAGAAACTCCTTTCAAACCAAAGTGAATGATCTTGTATCCCGTTACCGTAAAGTGGATGAGGATTTCTTTGAAGAACTTGAAGAGGTTCTTATCAGCGCGGATGTCGGCTTTACAACCGTTATGGAATTAATAGATGAGCTGAAAACAGAAGTGAAACGCAGAAATATTCAAGATCCGATGGAAGTCCAGTCTGTTATTTCTGAGAAACTGGTCGAGATTTATAACAGCGGAGATGAGCAAATTTCTGAGTTGAACATTCAGGATGGGCGTTTAAATGTCATCCTTCTGGTAGGTGTAAACGGAGTCGGCAAAACGACAACAATCGGAAAGCTTGCCCATAAATTGAAGCAAGAAGGGAAATCTGTCGTACTTGCTGCCGGAGACACATTTAGAGCGGGCGCCATTGAACAGCTGGAAGTATGGGGAGAGCGTACGGGAGTGCCTGTCATTAAGCAGACGGCCGGAAGCGATCCTGCGGCTGTTATCTATGATGCTGTCCATGCTGCGAAAGCAAGAAACGCTGATATATTAATCTGTGATACAGCAGGGCGTCTCCAAAACAAAGTAAACCTGATGAAAGAGCTTGAAAAAGTGAAGCGCGTCATCGAAAGAGAAGTGCCTGAAGCGCCGCATGAGGTGCTGCTTGCTCTTGATGCCACAACCGGACAAAACGCGATGGCGCAGGCGAAAGAGTTTTCTAAAGCAACAAACGTTACAGGCATTGCTTTAACGAAGCTTGACGGTACGGCAAAAGGCGGTATTGTCCTTGCGATCCGCAACGAGCTTCACATCCCGGTTAAACTAGTCGGGTTAGGTGAAAAAATTGATGATCTCCAGGGATTTAACGCTGAATCGTATGTATACGGCCTGTTTTCAGATTTAGTTGAGAAAGCCGAGGATTAAGAAAAAGGCCCCTAAAAAGGCCTTTTTCTTTTATTATCTTCTTACTTGATAGGCGAAATGATAAAGGCTGTTATCAGTGGATACCAGTCTCGAATCTCCTGAATAAGCTCTAAAAGGGATGATGTCATAGTAATGAACGGAAACAGATGTGTAATACGTATAGTACCCAGCAGCTGGTCCCAAATACATTGGAACCTCAAACGTTCCGTTTTCATCGGTTGTTCCTGAAGCTGTTTTTGTTGTATTTCCGACTTTCGTATCTGCTTCAAATCTTACTGGAGCGTTTGGCACCGGCTGTCCGTTTTGGTCGAGCAATTTGCCGCTTATGGTGATATTGTACTTCACTCGCCAAAATTGACCTTGACCGTAATTGATTTTACCGTAAACCCCTCCATCTGTGCTGATATTTGTGATTGTAGCCTTATAAGGCGCCTCAGCAGCGTCTGCTTGTTGTGCTGGGACAATGATTGTAAACACAGCTGCCAAGCACAGCATAAACAATAAACCGATTTTTTTCATGAAAAATCCTCCTTTTAAATAGGGTTCATATACAATATCGGAATAAATTGGGTGATATTTAGTGTATTTTGGAAAAAATAATCATTGCTATGACAAGATAAAAACTTGACAGTCTCCATAAAACCGTGTAAACTAAGTTATCGTAAAGGGATTTGACTTAACAAAGGGGAGAGCTCAAATGTCAATCGAAAAGACAACGAGAATGAATTATCTGTTTGATTTTTATCAGTCGTTGTTGACGTCAAAACAGAAGAGCTATATGTCGCTTTATTATTTGGACGATTTCTCCCTAGGCGAAATAGCCGAAGAATATGAGGTTTCAAGACAAGCTGTTTATGATAACATCAAACGAACAGAAGCGATGCTTGAACAATATGAAGAAAAGCTGCTCCTTTTGAAAAAGTTTCAGGAGCGTAAAGAGATGTTTAATAAGCTGAAGGAGCTTGCTTCCGGTTCAAAAGAAGAGGAAGAAATTACAGCTCTGATTGAAGCGCTTGAGAAATTAGATTAGGAGGCGGCAAACTATGGCATTTGAAGGATTAGCCGACCGACTGCAGCAGACGATTTCCAAAATCCGCGGAAAAGGGAAAGTCAGTGAACAAGATGTAAAAGATATGATGCGTGAGGTTCGTCTTGCGCTGCTTGAGGCTGACGTTAACTTTAAAGTAGTCAAGGATTTTGTCAAGAAAGTAAGTGAACGCGCTGTAGGCCAAGACGTCATGAAAAGTCTGACGCCCGGCCAGCAGGTCATTAAAGTTGTTAAAGAGGAACTGACTGAGCTGATGGGCGGCGAAGAGAGCAAAATCGCCACCGCGAAAAGGCCGCCGACTGTTATTATGATGGTCGGTCTCCAGGGTGCCGGTAAAACGACAACAAGCGGTAAGCTTGCGAATCTGCTGCGCAAAAAGCATAATCGCAAACCGATGCTGGTTGCTGCCGATATTTACCGCCCAGCCGCCATTAAGCAGCTGGAAACACTTGGCAAACAGCTTGACATGCCTGTTTTCTCACTTGGTGATCAGGTCAGTCCTGTAGAAATAGCTAAACAGGCTATTGAAAAAGCCAAGGAAGAACATTATGACTATGTCATTTTGGATACGGCAGGCCGCTTGCATATTGACCATGAATTGATGGATGAACTGACCAGTGTGAAGGAAATCGCGAATCCGGAAGAAATCTTCCTGGTTGTCGATTCAATGACCGGTCAGGACGCTGTAAATGTAGCCCAAAGCTTTAATGAACAGCTCGGTTTAACCGGTGTTGTGCTGACTAAGCTTGATGGAGACACACGCGGAGGTGCTGCGCTTTCTATTCGCGCGGTCACAAACACGCCGATTAAGTTCGCCGGTTTAGGCGAAAAGCTTGATGCGTTAGAATCGTTCCATCCTGAACGCATGGCATCAAGGATTCTCGGCATGGGCGACGTGCTGACATTGATTGAAAAAGCACAGGCCAGCGTCGATGAAGATAAAGCCAAAGAGCTGGAACAAAAAATGAGAACAATGAGCTTCACATTGGACGATTTTCTGGAGCAGCTCGGGCAGGTCAGAAACATGGGGCCGCTTGATGAGCTTCTGCAAATGATGCCGGGTGCAGGTAAAATGAAAGGCCTGAAAAACATCCAAGTTGATGAAAAACAGCTGAATCATGTGGAAGCAATCATTAAATCAATGACTGTTCGTGAAAAAGAACAGCCGGATATCATCAATGCCAGCCGGCGGAAGCGGATTGCGAAAGGAAGCGGGACATCCGTGCAGGAAGTCAACCGTCTGCTTAAGCAGTTTGACGAAATGAAAAAAATGATGAAGCAGATGACAAACATGTCAAAAGGCAAGAAAAAAGGGTTTAAGCTACCTTTTATGTAATCGGTTATACATGATAAAACCGTTGTTAAGAAAAAACACTTTACAAACACTTTTATCATTGTTAATATACTATCTTGTTGAAATATTTTCGGAGGTGCTAGTAAAATGGCAGTAAAAATTCGTTTAAAACGTATGGGATCAAAAAGATCTCCTTTCTATCGTATTGTTGTAGCAGATTCTCGTTCACCACGTGACGGCCGTTTCATCGAAACAGTCGGAACTTACAACCCGGTTGTAAAACCAGCAGAAGTGAAAATTGATGAAGAGCTTGCTCTTAAATGGCTTCAAACTGGAGCTAAACCTTCTGACACAGTTCGTAACTTGTTCTCTAACCAAGGAATCATGGAAAAATTCCACAACGCTAAACAAGGCAAGTAATGACTGATCAACACTTGGAAGATTTGATTGTCAAAATTGTGACGCCGCTTGTTGATCATCCAGATGACATTCGCATCACAAGAGAAGAAACCGATCAAAAGATTGCGCTGCGCTTATCTGTCCATAAGTCAGATACCGGTAAAGTTATCGGAAAGCAAGGCCGGACTGCAAAAGCGATTCGAACAGCTGTATTTGCAGCTGGCGCACAGTCTTCTAAGAAAGTTCAATTTGAGATATTTGACTAAAAGGGAGAGGGCCGGCACCTCCCCTTTTTTTACACGCAAAAAAAGGGTAAACTGATAGAAGCTTAGGTGAAATTGAAAACCTGAGCGACAAAAAGTTTTAAAAGCGGGGAGCTTGGTGCGATGCAAATTATTCACCGTGTAGCCGTTATGCAAGTCTTAACCGAGCGCAGCAAGGAAAAGCTTTTAGCTTCTTTTGCCGAAAAGAAACAAATGCTTGAACGAGAATGCAGCCAGCTCTATTTTCAGCTTAGAAAACATGAGAAAGAACAGCAAAATCCAGATATGATTGAACAATTTAAAAAGGCAATAGAAAAGCGAAAAGATAACATAAAAATAATCGATTTTCAAATTGCTCAAGTACATACATTGCCGCTTGGCAGTGAGATGAAAGAAAAGGAAGTCGATGCGCTGCTGACAATTGAAGCCGGGGATAACTGGCATGAGAAAACAGCGGCAAACACCATCGTCATAAAAGACGGACAAGTAATTGAAATTCGCCAGAGGTGATGATATGACAAAGCGATGGTTTAACGTAGGTAAGATCGTAAATACCCATGGAATTAAAGGCGAAGTGCGGGTGATTTCGAAAACAGATTTTGCCGAAGAACGGTACAAGCCGGGCAACACGCTGTATCTGTTTATAGACGGACGTAACGAGCCCGTGGAAGTAACGGTGAACACGCACAGACTGCATAAACAATTTCATTTGCTGCAGTTTAAAGAAAGACAAAGCATGAATGAAGTGGAAGAACTGAAAAACGCGATCATTAAAGTTCCTGAAGAAGATTTAGGAGAGTTGAATGCAGGAGAATTTTATTTCCACGAAATCATTGGGTGTGAAGTATTTACCGAAGACGGCCAACTAATCGGAAAGGTTAAAGAAATTTTGACGCCTGGAGCTAATGACGTATGGGTCATCGGGAGAAAAGGGAAAAAAGACGCGCTGATTCCTTACATTGAATCAGTGGTCAAACATATCGATGTCAGCGAAAAGAAGATTGAGGTTGAACTCATGGAAGGATTAATAGACGAATGAAAATCGACTTTTTGACGCTGTTTCCCGAAATGTTTGAAGGCGTGCTCGGTTCATCGATTCTTCAAAAAGCGCAGGATAAAGAAGCGGTGCAGTTTCAAGTCGTAAATTTCCGGGAGTATTCTGATAACAAGCATAATACTGTTGATGATTATCCTTATGGCGGCGGGGCAGGCATGGTTCTCAAGCCTCAGCCTGTTTTTGACGCGGTCGAGGGCCTGACATCAAAGGCAGCCGCTGCTCCGCGTATTATTCTCGTCTGCCCGCAAGGTGAACGCTTTACCCAAAAAAAAGCTGAACAATTAGCGAAGGAAGACCATTTGCTGTTCATTTGCGGCCACTATGAAGGCTACGATGAACGCATTCGCGAGCATCTGGTGACGGATGAAATATCCATTGGCGATTTTGTTCTGACCGGCGGTGAGCTCCCTGCAATGATGATTGCCGACAGTGTGGTTAGACTGCTTCCGGGTGTGCTGGGCAAAGAGGCTTCCCATATTGAGGATTCATTCAGCACCGGCCTCTTAGAGCACCCGCATTATACAAGACCGGCGGATTACAAAGGTTTAAAAGTGCCTGAAACGCTTCTATCAGGAAACCATGCGAAAATCAACGAATGGCGGAATAAAGAATCGATCAGAAGAACCTATGTAAGACGCCCGGATCTTCTGAAAGACTATCCGCTTACAGAGCAGCAAAGAAAATGGATTTCTGAATGGGAAAAAGAATAGATTTTATTGCATAGACTATGAAATTGTGATAAGATACTACTTGTGGCTTAAGCGGGCTTATCCGCTTTAAGCTTGAAAACGATGTTCCGCTGTGCCGGGTTTTGTGGCCAAGAGCATCTGTTGGAAGGAGTTGAAAACGATGCAAAAACTAATTGAAGATATCACAAAAGAACAACTTCGTACTGATCTTCCTGCGTTCCGTCCTGGTGACACTTTACGTGTACACGTTAAAGTTGTTGAGGGTAACCGTGAGCGTATTCAGATCTTTGAAGGTGTTGTGATCAAGCGTCGTGGTGGTGGAATCAGCGAAACGTTCACAGTTCGTAAGATTTCTTACGGTGTTGGCGTTGAACGTACTTTCCCTGTACACACACCAAAAATCGCGAAAATCGAAGTTGTACGTTACGGTAAAGTACGCCGTGCTAAGCTTTACTACCTGCGTGAACTTCGCGGAAAAGCGGCTCGTATTAAAGAGATCAGACGATAATGATAACGAACGAAAAGAGCTTGTTACCTGTAACAAGCTCTTTTTTTATACACAATTTGAAAATGCCGGACAGGCATCGTAAAATACATAAAGGACAACAAAGAATTATGCATACTGAGAGATAAAGGCGGTGTTCGTGTCACATGACAATTCAATGGTTCCCGGGCCATATGGCAAAGGCAAGAAGGGAAGTAACCGAAAAATTAAAATTAATCGATATTGTATATGAATTGGTAGATGCCAGAATTCCTATGTCATCAAGAAACCCAATGATTGAGGACATTCTAAAAAATAAGCCGAGAATTATGCTGTTAAACAAGGCTGACAAAGCAGATGCGGCAGTTACGCAGCAATGGAAACAGCACTTTGAGAACCAGGGGATTCGCTCTCTGTCCATTAATTCGGTAAACGGACAAGGCTTAAATCAAATTGTGCCTGCGTCAAAAGAGATCCTCCAAGAAAAATTTGACCGGATGAGGGCGAAAGGCGTGAAGCCTAGAGCAATTCGCGCTTTGATTATCGGCATTCCAAACGTCGGAAAATCAACACTTATCAACCGGCTGGCAAAGAAAAACATAGCAAAAACGGGAGACAGACCTGGTATTACGACATCTCAGCAGTGGGTCAAAGTCGGGAAAGAATTAGAGCTCTTAGATACACCGGGGATTTTATGGCCTAAATTTGAAGACGAGCTTGTCGGCTTGAGGCTGGCAATCACCGGGGCTATTAAAGACACAATTCTCAATTTGCAGGACGTGGCCGTGTTTGGTCTTCGTTTTCTCGAAGAACATTATCCTGAACGGCTTAAAGAGCGTTACAGCCTTGATGAGATCCCAGAGGACATTGCAGAGCTGTTTGATGCAATAGGTGAAAAGCGCGGCTGTCTCATGAGCGGAGGGCTTATTAACTACGATAAAACGACTGAAGTCATCATTCGCGATATCCGCACTGAAAAGTTCGGCAGGCTGTCATTTGAACAGCCCGCTAAGTAAAGGCGCGCAGAAATGCGGGTCTTTATTTTTTCCTGACCGATCCGATACATACAGTAAGGGAGAAGAGAAAGTGAATACATTAACCGTAAAGGACATTAAAGACCGTTTGCAGGAAGTGAAGGATGAACAAGACCCATTTCTTGCCCAATGCGTAAACGATCCGAGAAAGAGCGTTCAAACGCTTGTAGAGCAATGGCTTAAAAAGCAGGCGAAAGAAAAAGCGCTGAAAGAACAATGGCTGAATATGACTTCCTATGAAAGGCTGGCAAGAAACAAAGGATTTCGCTTGATCGCAGGTGTTGACGAGGTCGGCCGGGGGCCATTGGCGGGACCTGTTGTCGCCAGCGCAGTCATCCTTCCGGAGGAATGTGAAATACTTGGGCTGACAGACTCCAAAAAGCTTTCAGAAAAAAAGCGTGATGAATATTACGAACTTATTATGAAAGAAGCACTGGCGGTCGGAATAGGAATTGTAGAAGCCTCTGTGATTGATGAAATCAATATATATGAGGCTTCAAAGATGGCAATGGTGAAAGCGATACAGGATTTGTCAGATACACCTGATTATTTGCTTGTTGACGCAATGACACTGCCGCTCGACACGGCTCAGTCCTCAATTATAAAAGGTGATGCCAAAAGCGTGTCTATTGCGGCAGGTGCGTGTATCGCGAAAGTAACAAGAGACCGGATGATGAGCGCCTATGCCGAAACCTACCCCATGTATGGCTTTGAAAAAAATAAAGGCTATGGGACAAAAGAGCATCTTGAAGCTCTCGCTGCATACGGCCCAACTGAATTGCACCGCAAAACTTTCGCTCCTGTTCAATCTATCAGTTAAATCAATGGACAAGGAGGCACCTCTTGTAAATGAATATACGAAATGATGTGCAAAAGGCGCTGCAGCACCTTTTTAAAAATACAGTAATCCCGAAGGAATCAGCAAATGTCAGCGAAGCGCAAAACGGGGAGAAGCGTCTTCTTTTAGGAAAAGTGCTTCGTTTATTAGGAGATCAGCATGCGCTGATCCAAGTCGGCAATCAAACTGTCCAGGGAAAACTTGAAACCCAGCTTCGTCCTCAGGCGTACTATTGGTTTTCCTACGAAAAAAAAACGGCAGAACAAACAGGCCGCCTTCAGGTCGTTCAAAGCTTTAACCAAAATCCCAAAACCATTCAGGAAGCAGCCGGAAAGCTTCTGAATGCCATATCAGTAAAGCCGTCAAACGCTGCTCTAATGATGACAGGAGCAATGCTCAAGAGCAAAACACCCGTAACAGAAAATGATATCAAAACAGCTGTCCGCTGGATGGATGCGCTGCCTGCGTCAGACACAAAAAAAGCGATTGAAACGGTTCTGTTCGCTTTAAAGGGTGAATTACCCATTCACCCCGAGGTTTTGAGCGGTGTTCATGCTGTAAAATCGCCTGTTCCGCTGCATCAGCACGTATCTCAACTGCTTCAGGCTATTAACCAAAACCCTCAGCAGAGCCAAATGATGACAAAGCTCAAAGAAGCAATTACAACACTTTTTAATAGCGAAATCGATGTTCATGCAGAACGTCTGATCGATAAGCTTGTCTCTATAACGGACAATACCAAAGCGCCTTCTTCAGGCAATACAGCCGGAAATAGGGAGCTTAGCGCACCATCCGGCTCTCTCGAAAAGGCCAGTTTGCCGCCTGTAAACCACACAGCAGAACAGAGAGGCGTACAAGGAGAGCCAGCTAAAACCGCAGCAGACATTCCAATCAAAGAAGCCCGGCAGTTACTGACAAAGCTGACGGAATCTGCTGAAAAAAACAGTCTTCAAATTGTGAAAGAAGCAGCAAATTGGATGAAAGCGGCTGCTTCAACGGGTGACAGTAAGTCACCTGCCGCTTCAGCTGTTTTACAGGCTGCACAAGTCACAGATCAGGAAGCCGAAGTCTTTTTAAAGGCTGTTCAGCATACAGCGCCTAGTTTAGCTGATAAGGCAGATGTTCTTTCTTTCTTAACCAAAGTGAAGATGGCAATCGGCGCAAGGGACGAGCTTGCATTCATTAAAGCGTTTGAACAAGGAAGCGCGGTCACCCCTGATGAAATACAATCCATCAAGCTGGCTCTTCAGGCCGCAAGAGGGTCGCATGAGGTAGCCGAACCTGTCAAACGGGAAGCCGATCAGCTTTTTCACAAATTAAACGGCCAGCTTTTTATGCAGCAGGACCATCCGTCATACAGCCAAATTGTAATGTCATTTCCGCTGTTCTCGAAGTCAGGGGTTCAGGATATGACCGTTCTGTTTAAAGGAAAGAAAGAAGCGGATGGGAAGCTGGATCCCTCCCATTGCCGTCTTTTGTTTTTGCTGCAGTTGGATACGTTAAAAGAAACAGTCGTTGATTGCTTGATACAGCAAAAAGTCATGACTATTACAATTGAGACTGATTTCGATCTTCAGGCTACAATCGATCCGATGGTGCCTGCACTTAAACAGGGTCTTATGGAAATGGGGTACAGTCTTTCAGGTGTAAACGCTAAAAAAAGGATTCACACCGAAGAGAAGGCTGCAATTGATCAATATGTAACTAGCATCAGTGATCAGGAAGTGGATGTGAAAATATGAAAGAGCAGACGCCGGTCAGAAAAGCGATGGCTCTCCATTATGATGAACGAAAAGACAGGGCGCCGAGAGTGGTTGCGACAGGAAAGGGCCATGTAGCCGACAACATTATCAAAGAAGCGAAAAATGCAGGGGTCCCGATTCAAGAAGATCGGACCCTTGTCGAATTAATGCGCCATTTGACTGTGGATGATCAAATCCCGGAAGCTCTTTATGAAACGGTAGCCGAGATTTTTTCGTTCATTTACAGATTGGACGAAAGCGTAAAAAACAAAAAATAACGATAATATTCCCCATCCTCTGTTTGAAATTTATGTTTTTAATAAAATAAAAGTTTGAATGTTAAGAAGGATTTAAAGATTTTGCATCGAACTCTAGACAATTCTTCCAGTATTATTATAGAATGAAAGCGCAGTCTATTTTAGTTTTGTTACATAAGTTAGGAGGATGGGAAATGAATATCCATGAGTACCAGGGAAAAGAAGTCCTCAGAAAATATGGGGTATCTGTTCCTGAAGGTAAAGTGGCTTTTACAGCAGATGAAGCAGTTGAGAAAGCAAAGAACTTATCCAGCTCGGTTTATGTCGTAAAGGCTCAAATTCATGCTGGCGGTCGAGGCAAAGCTGGTGGGGTAAAAATAGCAAAATCATTAGACGAAGTTAAAGCGTATGCCGAAGAGCTCTTAGGGAAGACCCTAGTTACACATCAGACAGGTCCGGACGGCCAAGTAATAAAACGCTTACTTATTGAAGAAGGCTGCGATATCAAAAAAGAATACTACGTGGGTCTTGTGCTTGACCGCGCCACTTCCAGAATCGTTCTGATGGCTTCCGAAGAAGGCGGAACAGAAATTGAAGAAGTTGCGGAAAAAACACCGGAAAAAATCAAAAAAGCTGTAATTGATCCGGCTGTCGGCCTCCAAGGCTATCAAGCCAGAGAAATTGCATTCGCTATTAATATTCCAAAAGAGCTCGTGGGGAAAGCTGCTAAATTTATGCTTGGATTATATAAGGCGTTTGTTGAGAAAGACTGCTCTATCGCTGAAATCAACCCGCTCGTTGTCACCGGCGACGGAAGTGTGATGGCGCTTGATGCGAAATTGAATTTCGACAGCAACGCGTTGTATAGACAAAAAGACATTATGGAATACAGAGACTTGGATGAAGAAGATCCGAAAGAAATCGAAGCGTCCAAATACGATTTAAGCTACATTTCCCTTGATGGAAATATCGGCTGTATGGTAAACGGCGCGGGACTTGCAATGTCCACAATGGATATTATCAAGCATTACGGAGGAGAACCGGCCAACTTCCTGGATGTGGGCGGCGGTGCAACCGCAGAAAAAGTCAGGGAAGCATTCAAAATCATTCTTTCTGATCAAAACGTTAAAGGGATTTTTGTCAACATTTTCGGCGGCATTATGAAATGTGATGTCATCGCAGAAGGGGTTGTTGAAGCGACTAAACAAGTCGGTTTGACATTGCCGCTTGTCGTCCGTCTAGAAGGCACAAACGTGGATCTAGGGAAGAAAATCCTTAGTGAATCAGGGTTAAATATTACATCTGCGGAATCAATGGCTGACGGCGCGCAGAAAATCGTATCCTTAGTTTAAGAAAGAATGAAAGGCAGGGGACCAGATAATGAGTGTTTTTATTAATAAAGATACAAGAGTTATTGTGCAAGGGATTACAGGTTCTACCGCTTTATTTCATACGAAACAGATGCTCGAATACGGCACAAATATCGTAGGCGGTGTAACACCTGGAAAAGGCGGAACTGAAGCGGAAGGGGTTCCTGTATTTAATACAGTGGCTGACGCAGTTCAAACGACCGGCGCTAACGCGTCTGTTATATATGTGCCGGCACCGTTTGCAGCTGATGCGATTATGGAAGCGGTAGATGCGGAGCTTGATCTCGTGATCTGCATCACTGAACATATTCCGGTTTTGGATATGGTAAAGGTAAAACGCTTTATGGAAGGCAAGAAAACGAGACTGATAGGGCCGAACTGTCCTGGTGTCATCACGCCTGAAGAATGCAAAATCGGCATTATGCCTGGATATATCCATAAAAAGGGTCATGTAGGCGTTGTATCGCGCTCAGGAACATTAACATACGAAGCGGTGCACCAGCTGTCAGAAGCCGGTGTAGGACAATCTACAGCTGTTGGAATCGGCGGCGACCCTGTAAATGGAACAAACTTTATTGACGTTTTAAAAGCGTTTAACGAAGATCCTGACACACATGCTGTCATTATGATTGGCGAAATCGGCGGTACTGCCGAAGAGGAAGCGGCAGAGTGGGTAAAAGCCAACATGACAAAACCGGTAGTCGGTTTTATCGGCGGTAAAACAGCACCTCCAGGGAAGCGCATGGGACATGCCGGCGCCATTATTTCCGGCGGAAAAGGTACAGCTGATGAAAAAATCAAAACCCTTAATGCATGCGGAATCGAAGTTGCAGACACACCTTCTGTAATGGGCGAAACGTTAATTAAGGTGCTGAAAGAGAAGAACTTGTTCGAAACTTGCAAAACGCATTAATAAAGAAGGGACAGCCGTCAAGGCTGTTCTATCTTTTTCTGTCAAAAGGAGGTCAATATATTGGATCAGCCCGCTGCCTGTTTAATGATTTGCAGAATCAATCAATTATTATCCCCATCCCTTCTATTAAAATGGTGGAAAGCCGATCCATCTATGTCGCTGACATCACCCTTGTTAGAAACTGTTACTCGCGGTAAAAGAGAAGCTGCTGCATTAAAAAACAAAATAGAAAAACATTATCCAAAGCTTCAGCGTGTACTTGCTGCTTACCATGAGCAAGGCATTATCCCCATCCCGATTTCTTCTAAGCAATATCCTTTCTGGCTGCAAACCATTTATGATCCCCCCGCCGTCCTGTTTGCAAAGGGTGATATGGCTCTTCTTTCCGAAGGGAGGAAAATTGGAATTGTAGGTACAAGAAATCCAACAGCTTATGGGATGCATGTTGTCAATCACCTTACTAAAGAGCTTTGCCGCAAAGAGTGGGTGATTGTCAGCGGACTTGCGTCTGGGATAGACGGAATGTCCCACGCGGCAAGTATTAAGGCGAAGGGGCGGACAATCGGCGTCATTGCAGGGGGATTTCATCACATTTATCCCCGGGAAAACCTTCAGTTAGCAAATCACATGGCAAAACACCATATCCTTCTGTCAGAGCATCCACCTGAAACTAAACCCCAAAAATGGCATTTCCCTATGAGAAACCGTATCATCAGCGGATTAAGTGAAGGCATTATTGTTGTGCAGGGCAAAGAAAAAAGCGGTTCGCTGATTACTGCATATCAAGCACTGGAACAAGGGAGAGAAGTTTTTGCCGTACCCGGTTCATTATTTGATCCTTACGCCGGAGGTCCTATAAAACTGATTCAGCAGGGGGCTAAAGCCATATGGTCAGCAGAGGATGTTTTCGAGGAGCTTCCTGAAAGAAACGTTCAATATACGGAACCCTTTTGAATTATCGTTTGACAAACGGCATTGTAATATTTAATAATAGTGAGGATTTAAAGTTGCATATTGTTTTCTATTTAAATAATGACGTTCATCATAAAGAATGAAATGTTGAAAGCCAAATAAAGACAGCAGCAAAAATAAAATTGAAATACTTGAAAAGAGAGAGAACACCTCTTGAGGGGGATGAAAATGTCTGATTATCTAGTCATCGTGGAATCGCCTGCTAAGGCGAAAACGATTGAACGTTACTTAGGTAAAAAATATAAAGTAAAAGCATCAATGGGACATGTCCGAGATCTTCCAAAAAGTCAAATGGGAGTTGACATAGAACAGAATTTCGAACCAAAATATATTACCATTCGAGGTAAAGGCCCGGTATTAAAAGAGTTGAAAACGGCTGCGAAAAAAGCTAAAAAAGTGTATCTCGCAGCCGACCCCGACAGAGAAGGGGAAGCGATTGCATGGCACTTGGCACACAGCCTTGATTTAGATCTCAATTCAGACTGCCGTGTGGTGTTTAACGAAATTACAAAAGACGCCATTAAGGAATCGTTTAAACATCCCCGCATGATCAATATGGATTTAGTGGATGCACAGCAGGCGAGACGTATTTTAGACAGGCTTGTCGGATACAAAATCAGTCCTATCCTATGGAAAAAAGTCAAGAAAGGGCTTAGCGCAGGCCGCGTTCAATCCGTTGCCCTCCGTTTGATTACTGACCGTGAAAAAGAAATTAACGACTTTAAGCCGGAGGAATATTGGACCATTGACGGTACGTTCTTAAAAGGACAGGAAACGTTCGAAGGGAGCTTTTTCGGAAAAAACGGCAAAAAACTTCCTTTAAATAGTGAAGCCGACGTAAAAGACATTCTTTCTCAGCTTAAAGGCAATAAATATACAGTTGAAAAAGTAACGAAAAAGGAACGTAAACGTAATCCGGCTTTGCCTTTTACCACTTCCACCCTGCAGCAGGAAGCGGCTCGCAAACTCAATTTCAGAGCGAAGAAAACGATGATGATTGCACAGCAATTATATGAAGGAATCGATCTTGGAAGAGAAGGAACTGTCGGTCTGATCACGTATATGAGAACGGATTCAACCCGTATTTCAAATACGGCGGTTGATGAAGCTGCTGCATTTATTGATCAGGCATACGGCAAAGAGTTCTTAGGCGGCAAACGAAAGCCTGCGAAAAAGAATGAAAGTGCCCAGGATGCCCACGAAGCCATCCGTCCGACATCAGTTCTCAGAAAACCTAGTGAATTAAAAGCAGTACTCGGCAGAGATCAGATGAGATTGTATAAATTAATTTGGGAGCGCTTTGTTGCCAGCCAAATGGCACCTGCAATTCTCGATACAATGAGTGTCGATCTGACAAACAATGGTTTGACATTTCGTGCAAATGGAAGTAAAGTCAAGTTTTCCGGGTTTATGAAGGTGTATGTTGAAGGAAAAGACGACCAAATGGAAGAAAATAACCGGATGCTGCCTGACTTACAAGAAGGCGACACGGTATTATCAAAAGATATAGAACCGGAGCAGCATTTTACCCAGCCGCCTCCGCGATATACCGAGGCACGACTCGTTAAAACTCTTGAAGAACTCGGTATCGGCCGTCCTTCCACGTATGCTCCGACGCTTGATACCATTCAGCGGCGCGGCTATGTGTCTTTGGATAATAAACGTTTTATTCCGACTGAACTAGGGCAGATCGTTCTTGACTTGATTATGGAATTTTTCCCTGAAATCATTAACGTTGAGTTTACAGCGAAAATGGAAAAAGACCTTGATCATGTTGAAGAAGGCGATACCGAATGGGTTAAGATTATTGATAACTTCTACGCGGATTTTGAAAAACGCGTGAAAAAAGCTGAAGCGGAAATGAAAGAAGTTGAAATCGAGCCTGAATATGCAGGGGAAGATTGTGAGTTGTGCAGTTCTCCAATGGTATATAAAATGGGCCGATACGGTAAATTCTTAGCTTGCTCCAACTTTCCGGATTGCCGGAACACAAAGCCGATTGTGAAACAAATCGGCGTGAAGTGCCCGAGCTGCGGTGAAGGAAATATTGTTGAACGAAAATCGAAAAAGAAACGGGTTTTTTACGGCTGTGACCGTTATCCGGACTGTGAATTCGTTTCCTGGGACAAACCAATTGAACGAAAATGCCCGAAATGCGAAAAAATGCTCGTCGAGAAAAAACTCAAAAAAGGCATACAAGTCCAATGCGTGGAATGCGATTATAAGGAAGAACCACAGAAGTAGCGGTGAGCAGGGTCTTGCTCACCTTCTTTGTGTGTTAAAAGAAGGCCTTGAATAATAAACTAGGAGATGTGAAAGATGAACCAACAAACAGTGAATGTAATCGGAGCCGGACTCGCAGGAAGTGAAGCGGCATGGCAGCTTGCCAAACGGGGAATTCAAGTCAAATTATATGAAATGCGTCCTGTTAAACAAACGCCTGCGCACCATACAGATAAATTTGCCGAGCTTGTGTGCAGCAACTCTCTGCGCTCCAACACACTTGCTAATGCGGTCGGTGTATTAAAGGAAGAAATGCGGGCACTAGATTCAGCTATCATCGCGGCCGCTGACGAATGTTCGGTGCCTGCCGGCGGTGCTCTCGCGGTAGACCGTCATGAATTTGCCGCAAGCGTGACAAATCGGGTAAAAAACCATCCAAACGTAACCGTTATGAATGAAGAAGTGACGGAAATTCCAGAAGGTCCTACCGTTATCGCAACGGGACCGTTAACGTCTGAATCGCTGTCAGCCCAGCTGAAGGAGCTGACTGGAGAAGACTATTTATATTTTTATGACGCAGCGGCGCCAATTGTAGAAAAAGACAGCCTTGATATGGATAAAGTGTACTTGAAATCCCGTTATGATAAAGGTGAAGCGGCGTATTTGAACTGCCCGATGACAGAAGAAGAGTTTGACCGTTTTCATGAAGCATTAACATCAGCAGAAACAGTCCCTTTAAAAGAGTTTGAAAAAGAGATTTTCTTTGAAGGCTGCATGCCGATTGAAGTCATGGCAAAACGGGGAAAGAAAACAATGCTTTTCGGACCGATGAAGCCGGTTGGATTAGAGCATCCTGAGACAGGAAAACGTCCTTATGCTGTCGTCCAGCTCAGACAGGATGATGCTGCGGGAACACTCTATAATATTGTAGGATTCCAGACTCATTTAAAATGGGGAGACCAAAAAGAAGTTCTCAAATTGATTCCGGGGTTAGAAAATGTAGAAATCGTCAGATACGGCGTGATGCACAGAAACACATTCATTAACTCTCCAAGCCTGTTAAAGCCGACTTATCAATTTAAAAACCGCAGTGATTTGTTCTTTGCAGGCCAAATGACGGGAGTAGAAGGATACGTGGAATCAGCTGCATCAGGACTCATAGCAGGCATTAATGCGGCTAAACTTGTACTAGGAGAAGAGCTTGTCACTTTCCCTCAGGAAACAGCGATAGGCAGTATGGCTCACTATATTACAACAACAAACCAGAAGAACTTCCAGCCGATGAATGCAAACTTTGGGCTTTTAAAAGAATTGCCTGTTAAAATTAAAAATAAAAAAGAGCGGAATGAACAATACGCGAACCGTGCGATTGAGACAATTCAAACAATTTTGAAAACAATATAGGTATTGATTGCAACCTGAACGCGATTTGTGATACCATTTAAAAGCCCTTTCTGGGGAGGTTTAGGTATGGATAATGTTAAGAATTTCGTAAAGTTATTCGTAGAATATTTACAAATTGAAAAAAATTATTCACAATATACTATTGTGAATTATGTGGATTCAATTGAAGAATTCGAGACTTTTCTGCGCGTTCAAGGTATAAATGGATTTGAAGAAGCTGCATATCAGGATACTAGGATTTTTTTGACGGAAGCCTATGAAAAAGGTTTATCGAGAAGAACGATAAGCAAAAAGATATCTGCATTAAGAAGCTTTTATAAGTTTCTGATGCGGGAAAAGCTTGTTGAAGAAAATCCGTTTCAGCTTGTTCATCTGCCGAAACAAGAAAAACGGATACCGAAGTTTCTATATCAAAAAGAGCTTGAGGAGCTGTTTGAAGTTTCAGATATAAGCCAGCCGGCCGGAATGAGGGATCAAGCGCTGTTAGAGCTTCTCTATGCCACCGGAATGAGGGTCAGTGAATGCTGTTCCATAACTGTTAACGATGTTGATTTATTTATGGACACTGTGCTTGTTCACGGCAAAGGCAAGAAGCAGCGCTATATCCCCTTTGGGTCTTACGCCCGCGAAGCGTTGAAGGTATATATGAATAGCGGAAGACAGTGCTTGCTGATGAAAGCAAAAGAACCTCATGATCTATTATTCGTGAATCAAAGAGGCGGACCGCTTACAGCCCGAGGCATCAGACATATTTTAAGCGGGCTTGTTCAAAAAGCGTCCGGCACTTTACATATCCATCCGCATATGCTTCGACATACGTTCGCCACTCATCTGTTAAACGAAGGAGCAGATTTGAGAAGTGTTCAAGAATTGCTCGGACATTCCAATCTGTCTTCGACACAGATATATACGCACGTTTCGAAGGAAATGTTGAGAAACACATATATGTCTCACCATCCAAGAGCTTTTAAGAAAAATTAAAGGAGGCCCTTTATGTCATCTTTTCATGCGACCACAATATTTGCCGTGCAGCATAAGGGACGAAGTGCTATGTCCGGAGACGGCCAAGTGACATTTGGTCAGGCTGTTGTCATGAAACACACTGCACGAAAAGTGAGAAAACTGTTCAATGGTAAGGTTCTTGCTGGGTTTGCGGGATCTGTTGCAGACGCTTTCACTTTATTCGAAAAGTTTGAAGCTAAGCTTGAAGAGTACAACGGCAACTTAAAACGAGCCGCTGTTGAGCTTGCTAAAGAATGGCGCAGCGATAAAGTGCTTAGAAAGCTTGAAGCCATGTTAATCGTTATGAATCAGGATACTTTGCTTCTCGTATCGGGAACAGGCGAGGTAATCGAACCAGATGACGGCATTCTCGCGATTGGATCAGGAGGCAATTACGCTTTGGCGGCCGGAAGAGCTTTGAAAAAACATGCCGGTGAAAGCATGTCTGCAAGTGAGATTGCTAGAGCCGCGTTAGAAACAGCGGGCGAAATTTGTGTTTACACGAACGATCAAATCATACTGGAAGAACTTGAATAGAAAGGACTTGAGGCGCATGGAAAAAAAACCATTAACACCAAGACAGATTGTAGATCGGTTAGACCAATATATTGTCGGTCAGCAAAACGCGAAAAAAGCTGTCGCCGTGGCATTAAGAAACCGCTATAGAAGAAGTCTTCTAGATGAAAAACTGAAGGATGAGGTCGTTCCGAAAAACATTTTAATGATGGGGCCTACCGGCGTTGGGAAAACTGAAATTGCCAGACGAATCGCCAAGCTCTCAGGTGCGCCATTTATCAAAATTGAAGCAACAAAATTTACTGAAGTCGGCTACGTAGGCAGAGATGTTGAATCAATGGTCAGAGACCTTGTGGAGACTTCTGTTCGGCTTATAAAAGAAGAGAAAATCAATGAAGTAAAAGAGCAGGCTGAAGAAAATGCAAATAAACGCATTGTTCATCTGTTAGTTCCTGGGAAGAAAAAACAATCAGGCGTTAAAAATCCTTTTGAAATGTTGTTTGGCGGCAGCCAGCCGAGTGGCGAAGATGAGGCGGAGAGCCAGGAAGAAGCAAACATTGAAGAAAAAAGGAAACGAATGGAGCATCAGCTGGCTTTAGGAGAGCTCGAAGACCACTATGTAACAGTAGAAGTCGAAGAGCAGCAGCCTTCTATGTTCGACATGCTGCAGGGCTCTGGTATGGAGCAGATGGGCATGAATATGCAGGACGCACTGAGTGGATTAATGCCAAAGAAAAAGAAACGGCGTAAAATGACAGTCAGAGAAGCCAGAAAAGTTCTGACGAATGAAGAAGCAAGTAAACTCATCGATATGGATGAAGTCGGCCAGGAAGCTGTTCAGAGAGCAGAAGAGAATGGAATTATCTTTATAGACGAGATTGATAAAATTGCAAAAAACGGCGGCGCCTCATCCTCTGCCGATGTATCAAGAGAAGGCGTTCAGCGGGATATCCTCCCAATCGTTGAGGGTTCAACCGTTGTCACTAAATATGGTTCGGTAAAAACAGACCATGTGTTATTTATTGCAGCAGGAGCGTTTCATATGGCCAAACCATCTGATTTGATTCCTGAACTGCAGGGGCGTTTCCCGATTCGTGTAGAACTGAGCAAACTCACGGTAGACGACTTCGTGAGAATTTTGGTTGAGCCGGATAATGCGCTGCTGAAACAATATCAGGCATTATTGCAGACGGAAGGTATATCTCTTGAATTTTCTGACGAAGCTATTCGTAAGATTGCAGAAGTTGCTTATCATGTGAACCAGGACACAGATAATATCGGTGCGAGACGCCTTCATACAATACTTGAACGTCTATTAGAAGATCTATCGTTTGAAGCTCCTGATGTCACAATGGAGAAAATAACGATTACACCACAGTATGTCGAAGAAAAGCTAGGAACAATAGCCAAAAATAAAGATTTAAGTCAATTTATATTGTGAAAAATTTAATATGAGGAATATTTAGGAGGATTATTTATCATGGCTTTATTACAAAAAACAAGAATTATTAACTCCATGCTGCAAGCTGCGGCAGGGAAACCGGTGAACTTCAAGGAAATGGCGGAGACGCTGCGGGACGTAATTGATTCCAATATTTTCGTTGTAAGCCGCAGAGGCAAACTCCTTGGATATTCTATTAACCAGCAAATTGAAAATGACCGCATGAAAAAAATGCTTGAGGATCGTCAATTCCCTGAAGAATATACGAAAAATCTGTTTAACGTTCCTGAAACATCTTCTAACTTGGATATTAACAGTGAATATACTGCTTTTCCTGTTGAGAACAGAGACCTGTTCCAAGCTGGTTTAACAACAATAGTACCAATCATCGGAGGCGGAGAAAGATTAGGGACACTCATTCTTTCACGTTTACAGGATCAATTTCAAGACGATGATTTAATTCTCGCTGAATACGGTGCTACAGTTGTCGGAATGGAAATCTTGCGAGAAAAAGCAGAAGAAATCGAAGAGGAAGCAAGAAGTAAAGCTGTCGTACAAATGGCTATCAGCTCGCTTTCTTACAGTGAGCTTGAAGCAATTGAGCACATTTTTGAAGAGCTTGACGGAAACGAAGGTCTTCTCGTTGCAAGTAAAATCGCAGACCGCGTCGGCATTACCCGATCTGTTATTGTGAACGCACTCAGAAAGCTGGAAAGCGCTGGTGTCATCGAGTCAAGATCATTAGGAATGAAAGGTACTTATATCAAAGTGCTTAACAACAAATTCCTAATTGAATTAGAAAATCTCAAATCTCATTAATCACCGAAAGAACCCCTTTTTAAGGGGTTCTTTTTTATGCTCAAATAAAGGAAATTGATAAGCTTTATTTCCTGGGTTGAAAGTCTTTCTTTGTAATATTTTTAATAAATCTTACATTTTTCATTAAAAAGACTAAAAAATAACGAAAAAAATGTCGAAAAAACAGAAATTCCGCTATTTTCAGGCTTATATCAAGGTGGAAAACATAGTTCAAATAATCTAGGACTATATACCTAGTTATAAAATAGATAATTGTGAGGACATTTTTTTACACGAACTTCATAGACTTTATGCCTGTTATTTCTTACAATAAGCATATAGTTTTACAATTCTCGACAAGGATATTGAGGGTGAAAAAAACTGAAATGGAGGTAAGTGGATTTGAGCTTATTTTCTGGAACGATACAAAATCTTGAAAATGCCTTGGGCAGAGCGAATATTAAGCAAAAAGTCATAACTAATAATATCGCCAATATAGATACACCGAACTATAAGGCGAAAAAAGTCTCTTTCCAAAATTTATTAAATCAAGAATCCTCGCGTCTCGAAGCGACAAAAACAGACTATCGTCATGTTGATTTTTCTGATACTGATTCGAATTATTCAATTGTAACAAGTGCGAATACATCGTATCAGCAAAACGGAAACAATGTTGACGTCGACAAAGAGATGACAGAATTGGCGCAAAATCAAATCAACTATCAAGCTTTAGTTGAAAGAATGAACGGTAAATTTAATTCGCTGAAAACCGTATTAACAGGAGGGAAATAATGACAGCTTTTCATAGCTTAAATGTTTCAGCATCAGCTTTAACAGCTCAGCGTGTCAGAATGGACGTTGTATCGTCTAACTTGGCTAATATGGATACGACTAGAGCTAAGCAGGTGGACGGAGAGTGGGTGCCTTACAGAAGAAAAATGGTTTCTCTTCAGTCAAAAGGTGAATCGTTCTCTTCAATTCTCAATTCTAAAATGGGCGGAAGCGGCAATGCCGGAAACGGTGTAAAGGTTTCTAAAATCGCGGAAGATGATTCAGATTTTAATCTTGTCTATGATCCGGCAAACCCAGATGCAAACGCTGAAGGATATATACAAAAGCCTAATGTTGACCCGTTGAAAGAAATGGTTGACCTTGTCAGCAGCACAAGATCATACGAGGCGAATGTCACAGCAATGAATGCCACAAAGGGAATGCTGATGAAGGCGTTAGAAATCGGAAGGTAAGGTGAACGAATGTGATTAATGCAATTTCTCCTTTTCAGGTTCAAAATACTCAAAACACTCAAAATGCAACAAATCAAGTAAACAATAGCCAAAAAACAGATTCTTCAAATCAAACAAGCTTTTCGGAGCTTTTAAAAAACTCTATTAGTTCGTTAAATGAGTCCCAAGTAGCTTCTGACAACATGACTAATGCCTTGGCTGCAGGAAAAGATGTAAATCTTGATGAGGTCATGATCGCCGCTCAAAAAGCAAGCGTCTCTCTAACTGCTGCAACAGAGTTCCGCAATAAAGCTGTGGAAGCCTATCAGGAGATTATGAGAATGCAAATGTAGAGGGTCTTACGATTAAGAGAAAGAGTGGAATGACCGGGGGTTAACATGAATCGTACTCTAATGCAAATGAAAAACAAAACGAGTGAGTTTTGGAAAAACAGATCTAAATTACAAAAGATTTTAATGATTAGTGCTTTAGCGGCAATTATTATTATTGGAATTATTATCAGTGTTTTTGCTTCCAGTTCAAAAATGGCGCCGCTGTACAAAGATTTATCTGCTGAAGAAGCAGGGCAGATCAAAGAAGAACTTGATGCGAAAAAAGTGCCAAACGAACTTTCAAACGGCGGAACAGTGATAAGTGTTCCGGAGGATCAGGTTGATTCATTGAAAGTGCAGCTGGCTGCAGAAGGACTTCCTAAAACAGGATCAATTGATTATTCATTTTTTGGGCAGAATGCCGGCTTTGGTTTGACAGACAATGAGTTTGATATGGTCAAAGTGAAAGCAACACAGACAGAACTGTCGAATTTGATCAATGAAATGGACGGTATTAAAAATTCCAAAGTAATGATTAACCTCCCGAAAGACGCTGTGTTTGTCGGTGAGGAGCAATCTGCAGCATCCGCATCAATCGTCCTGCAGGTACAACCGGGCTATACACTTGATCAAAGCCAGGTCAACGGACTGTATCATCTGGTATCGAAAAGTGTGCCGAACCTAAAAGAAGATAACATTGTCATCATGGACCAAAATTCTACATACTACGACAAATCAAACAGCGATGCAGGGTCCTACGCGGATAGTTATTCTTCACAGCAGGGAATTAAATCTCAAGTCGAAAAAGACATTCAAAAGCATGTTCAGTCACTGCTCGGTACGATGATGGGACAAGATAAAGTCGTTGTTTCCGTTACAGCAGACATTGATTTCACAAAAGAAAATCGCACAGAAGACATTGTCGAACCTGTAGATAAAGAAAACATGGCAGGCATTGCAGTCAGCGCGGAAAAGGTATCTGAAACATATCAGGGTGACGGTGCAGCCAATGGCGGAATCGCCGGAACAGGCGACGATGATGTAACAAATTACGAAGCTGACGGGGAAAATACCGAAGGCGGAGGTTATGAAAAAAGCAGCGAAAAAATCAACTATGAGGTTAACCGGATCCATAAAGAAATCGCAGAGAGCCCTTATAAAGTTAGAGATTTGGGAATCCAAGTGATGGTGGAGCCGCCGGACGCAAAAAATATCGAGTCGCTTTCAGCTGAAAGACAAGAAGATATTCAAAAAATACTTTCAACTGTAGTCAGAACTTCTATTGATAAGGATGCACAAGACCAGGAGCTTACCGACGAGGACATCAATAATAAAATTGTCTTATCCGTCCAGCCTTTTGATGGCAAAGTAAATATGGACGCTGATACAGAAGAAGCCTCAGGGGTGCCGATTTGGGTTTATATTGCAGGAGGTATTTTGATTGCTGCCATCATCGTTCTCATTATTATGCTGGTTAGAAAGAAACGGACGCAAGAGGATGAATTTGAGGAATATGAGTATGAGGTTCCTCAAGAACCGATCAATCTGCCTGATATCAACGAAGAGGAAAATGAAACAGCGGAAACAGTCAGACGAAAACAGCTTGAAAAGATGGCGAAAGACAAGCCAGAAGATTTTGCAAAACTGCTGAGAAGCTGGCTGGCCGAGGATTAGGAGGAATTAGAAATGGCGAGACGTGATCAAGATAAGCTTACAGGAAAACAAAAAGCAGCCATTCTCATGATTTCCTTGGGGTTAGATGTGTCAGCTTCTGTATATAAGCACTTAACCGATGAAGAAATTGAAAGGCTTACCCTGGAGATATCAGGGGTTCGAAGTGTCGATCATCAAAAAAAGGATGAAATTATAGAAGAATTTCATAATATAGCCATTGCGCAAGATTATATTTCTCAAGGCGGCCTAAGCTATGCGAGACAAGTTCTTGAGAAGGCGCTTGGAGAGAATAAGGCGGAAAACATTCTAAACAGGCTGACTTCTTCTTTGCAGGTTAAACCATTTGATTTTGCCAGAAAAGCGGAGCCTGAACAAATTTTAAATTTTATACAACAAGAGCATCCTCAGACGATGGCTTTAATTTTGTCTTATTTAGACCCTGTTCAATCCGGGCAAATTTTATCCGAGCTGAATCCCGAAGTACAGGCTGAGGTCGCCAGAAGAATCGCAGTTATGGACAGAACGTCACCTGAAATTATTAATGAGGTAGAACGGATTCTGGAACAAAAATTATCTTCTGCATTTACTCAGGATTATACACAAACAGGCGGAATTGAAGCCGTTGTGGAAGTGTTAAACGGGGTAGACAGAGGAACAGAGAAGACGATCTTGGATTCATTGGAAATTCAGGATCCCGATCTTGCTGAAGAAATTAAAAAGCGGATGTTTGTCTTCGAAGATATTGTTACACTTGATAACCGCGCAATTCAGAGGGTCATCCGCGATGTTGAAAACGACGATCTGCTCCTTTCATTAAAGGTTGCAAGCGAAGAAGTCAAAGAAATTGTATTCAACAATATGTCACAGCGCATGGTTGAAACCTTCAAAGAAGAAATGGAATTTATGGGACCTGTACGCTTGAAAGATGTAGAAGAAGCTCAGTCTAGAATTGTAAGCATCGTCAGAAAGCTTGAAGAAGCCGGTGAAATTGTGATAGCAAGAGGCGGAGGGGACGATATTATTGTCTAATATCATTAAACAAGAATCATCTTTTTCTCCACAAAAGGATAAAAGAAAACTCTCTATACAAGAGGTGCACATTGATCATTCTCACCTTTTGCAGGCTGAAGAGAACCCAGAAGCGCTTATGGCGCGGGTGAAAGAGGAAGCTGACCGGATTTCTAAGCAGGCCAACAGCCATATAGAAAATATTCGCCGTCAAATTGAACAGGAAAAAAATGATTGGGCGGCTGAAAAACAGAAGCTGATCGAGGAAGCAAAAGCCGAGGGCTTTGAACAAGGTATGGCATTGGGCAGAACTGAAGCGCTTGAACAGTATGCCGAGCTGATCGGCCAAGCGAACAGCATAACTGAAATGTCCAGAAAAGCTGTTGAGGATAAGATTGAAGACGCTTCAGAAGAAATCGTCGAGCTTGCCGTTGCACTAGCTGGAAAAGTGTGGCGGCAAAAATCTGATGATAAAGAGGCATTTCTCCTGCTTGTGAAACAGGTCGTAAACGAAGTAAGGGAATATGACGATATATCAATATATGTGGATCCGTATTACTATGAGACTGTTTTTCAGCAAAAAGATGAAATCATGCAGCTTCTTTATAAAGAATGCCGGCTTGGCATATATGCTGATGAAAAAGCTCAAAAAGGATCATGTTATATAGAAACTCCTTTTGGCAGAGTAGATGCGAGTGTTGACACTCAATTAATGCAATTGAAAGATAAACTTCTGACAGCGCTGGAAGCGGGTGCAGCTGAATGAAGACACAGAGTCTGATAGATTGTATTGAAATGACGGACTCGTATAAACGGTATGGAAAAGTCAAACGGGTGATCGGCCTGATGATTGAATCAAAAGGGCCTGCAAGCTCAATTGGAGACGTGTGCCTGATTTACGCAAAAGGGCAATCAGGTACAGTCATTAAAGCTGAGGTTGTCGGCTTCCAGGAAGAGAATATTTTGCTTATGCCTTATTTAGAGGCTGCAAGCATTGCGCCCGGCAGTATTGTAGAAGCCACTGGTGAATCTCTTCGGGTTAAAGTCGGAGCCGGACTGATCGGACAAGTCATCGATGCTTTTGGCGAGCCGCTTGATGGAAAACTTCTGCCGAAAGGGCTTTCGCCTGTATCGACAGAGCAATCACCGCCCAATCCGATGAAACGGCCGCCTATTCGAGAAAAGATGGGTGTCGGAGTCAGGTCGATTGACAGCTTGCTGACAGTCGGTAAAGGCCAGCGAATTGGTATTTTTGCAGGGAGCGGTGTCGGAAAAAGCACATTAATGGGGATGATCGCCAAGCAGACAGAGGCTGACTTAAATGTCATTGCACTTGTCGGGGAACGCGGGCGAGAGGTTCGGGAATTTATTGAAAAAGATCTTGGGAAAGAGGGGCTGAAACGATCGATTGTAGTCGTTGCCACCTCAGATCAGCCGGCATTAATGAGATTAAAAGCGGCATATACAGCAACGGCAATTGCCGAGTATTTCCGTGATAAAGGCCAAAATGTCATGTTTATGATGGATTCAGTCACAAGGGTGGCAATGGCCCAGCGTGAGATTGGACTGGCTGCCGGCGAGCCGCCGACAACAAAGGGTTATACACCTTCTGTGTTCGCTATTTTACCACGTTTATTAGAACGAACCGGTGCAAATGAGCACGGAACCATTACGGCGTTTTACACAGTATTGGTAGATGGTGATGACATGAATGAGCCGATTGCTGACACTGTTCGCGGGATTTTAGACGGACATATCGTGTTGGACAGGGCGCTTGCCAATAAAGGCCAGTTTCCTGCAGTTAATGTACTAAAAAGCATCAGCAGGGTGATGTCTAACATATCGACTAGGCAACACCTGAGTGCAGCTAATAAATTCCGTGAGCTTTTATCGACTTATCAAAATTCGGAAGATCTCATTAATATCGGAGCTTACAAAAGAGGATCCTCTAGAGAAATCGATGAAGCAATACAATTTTATCCGCAGCTTATTCAATTTTTAAAACAGGGAACAGACGAATCGGCATTATTGGAAGAGAGCATTGCTGCATTAACTAGTTTGACAGGAAATGAGGAATAAACGTGGCCTATCAATTTAGATTCCAAAAGCTGCTGGAACTAAAAGAAAATGAGAAAGATCAATCCTTATCTGAGTATCAGCAATCAGTTTCTGAATTTGAAAATGTTGCTGAAAAATTATATGAGAATATGAGCAAAAAGGAATTGCTTGAACAAAATAAGGAAGAGAAATTGAAAAGCGGTATGAGTGTACAAGAAATGAGGCATTACCAGCAATTTGTGTCAAATCTTGACAACACAATTTATCATTATCAAAAGCTTGTCATTATGAAACGAAATCAAATGAATCAAAAACAAGAAATTTTGACAGAGAAAAATATTGAAGTGAAAAAGTTTGAAAAAATGCGTGAAAAACAGTTTAAAATGTTTGCTCTTGAAGACAAAGCTGCAGAGATGAAAGAAATGGACGACATTTCGATCAAGCAGTTTATGATTCAAGGCCATTAGGGGCGAATGTAATGTCAGGCAAAAAGAAAGAATCAGGTAAGTTCCGTTCGGTTTTGCTTATCATTATCCTTCCGCTGATGTTTCTTCTAATCGCAGGGGGGATTGTTCTTTGGGCGGCTGGTGTCAATGTCCTAAAGCCGATACAGGAAGCTGCGGCAAAAACGCCGATTCTTAAAGAATGGGTTCCTGAAACCGAAAATAAAAAAGACACAGCATCAAGTAAGGATAGCAGTAATACGGCAGCTCTGGAAAAGACCATTAAGGATCAAAAAAGTGAAATCAGTATATTGAATAAAGATTTAGAAACGAGTAAATCTGAAATCGACAGGCTCAACCAAAAGATTCGTTCTCTTGAAAAGACGGCGGAGGATCAAAAGAAGTCATCAGAAGATCATACTAAAGAAACATCAGGTTCGAATTCTTCTTCTGAGGATGACAAAGTGATCAGTGTATATAAGAGCATGGACAGCGGAAAGGCTGCTAAAATTATTGCCCAATTAAATGAGCAGGAAGCGCTGAAAATATTGAATGGCCTAAGCAAAAAGCAGCTTGCCGACATATTGGCGAAAATGACTCCTGAGCAAGCGGCAACCTATACAGAAAAAATTGCTGCCAGTCAAGAATAGGGGGAATTAAAGGTGAAGCTGCTTGAATTGGCGGGACCTTTGCTGCAAACTACAGCGGGTACTGCGGCTAAAACCGTGAAAAGTAGCCAGGGAGTTTTTCAAAACTGGCTTATGTCTGAGGCGGGCTTGAATGAAATCTCAGAACAAGGGAAGGATGCTCCTAATTCCGGAGACCAGCTAGCAGATGCCCTTAAAAAGATCAGTGATTGGCTAAAAGCAAGTCCTGAAGATCAAGACAAACATAAAGCGGAACTTCTGCAAACATTAAGCAAACTAACAGGGAAACAGCTGGATGAAACGTCTCAGCAATTGTTGCAGAATCTGTTGCAAGCAGTTGAATCAAAAACGTCCAGCGGGACGGATCAATTGCTCGCAGAATTAGACAAAATGACCTCAGAAGGTAAAACGGCTCTGGCTGACAATGATCCTGCTGCTGACAGTAATGGAGAAATGAATGTTGATACAGAGCAATCGAATCAGGATAATGAAGTATCTGAGGATGATAAAGAACTTGCCCTTATTCAAATGTTCATTAGCCAACTGCTAGAAGGGAATAAGCTGACTGAACGCGGGAATGGCAATGAAGCTCATGTCATTTACCAGAATGGAGAACAATTTCTTTCTGCGTTAGAAAAAAAGGGCGTATCTCAACAGCTCATTCAGGATCTTAAACAGCAAATATTCACTAAAGATGAGTCGGGTTCAAAACTTTATTCGATGACAGCGTCAGAGCTGAAAAGTTTTCAAAGTTTAATGGAGCAAATGTCTATGCTTCCTCAAAAAGGGACTAAAGAATGGAATTTAGCTGAAAGCCAGCTGAAAGCTTTCTTGTTATCGAAATCATCCGAATCATCGCAAGACTTTGGAAAGCGTGTCCTCACACCGCTTTCACAGAATTCATTCAGCAAAAGCGCGTCGGATGCTTCTGGAAGTATTCAGCCCGTAGATAGTAAATCAGGACTCCAAATGCTTTTTTCAGGGTACAGGAACACTGGGGCAGTTCAACCACTCGATCTGCAGCAGCTCTCATCTGATTTACCGACTGTCGAGACAAAAACGGCGGCTGATCAAGTTATCAATGCGTGGAAGCAGATGAAATATACACCATTCGGCAGATCAACGGGAAGTTTCACCATTCGGCTGAATCCTGAACATTTAGGATTTGTCACAATCAAGCTGACAAATGAAAATGGGATGTTTCAGAGTAAAATTATTGCATCGAGTCAATCAGCAAAAGAACTGCTAGAACAGCATCTTCCTCAGCTGAAGCAATCACTGCCGAATATGGCCGTCCAAATTGACCGTTTTACTCTCCCGGTTCAAAGCGGGGATCAGCCGATATACGGCCAGCTTGCTGATGAACAGAGACAGCAGCAAGAGGGGCAGAAACAGCAAAGACAGAAAAAGGCATCAAATGATTTCGGCGATCTGCTCGATGAACTGTCGATGGTTGAAATGGAGGAAGAAGAATGACATCTATCAGTTCAGAATATAAACTGCCTGAAAAAACAAGCACCGTGTCAACTAACAATAGCAGCTTGGGGAAAGATGAGTTCTTAAAAATATTAATGGCCCAAGTCCAGAACCAAGATCCGCTCAACCCGGTTGATGACAAAGAATTTATCAGCCAAATGGCGACTTTTTCAAGCTTGGAGCAAATGGTGAATTTAAATACCACAATGGCTCAATTCGTCGAAAAACAAGATCCGTTTACAACGTACCTTGATTGGATGGGCAAAGAAGTTTCTTGGACTGCTGACGGAGGTGCAACAGAAAAAACAGGCACAGTAAACTCAGTAAAACAGTCAAAAGGAAAATATTATCTCGTTCTTAATGATGGTACTGAAGTCAGCCCGTCTAATGTGTTGAATGTCGCACAGTCTTCTAAATAAAAAAATCTGGGGGAATACATTATGTTACGTTCACTTTATTCTGGAATCAGCGGTATGAAAAATTTTCAAACAAAGCTTGACGTTATCGGCAACAACATTGCCAACGTGAATACAGTAGGATTCAAAAAGAGCCGTGTTACCTTTAAAGATATGGTAAGCCAAACGATTGCCGGCGGTTCTGCGGCTGGAGGAGCAATTGGAGGTACGAACTCTAAGCAGATCGGTTTAGGTTCATCATCTGGCACAATTGATACAATTCATTCAACAAGCGCAACACAAAGCACAGGAAGAACACTTGATTTAGCGATTGACGGTGACGGGTACTTTCAAATTGATTCAGGTGATGGAACAGTTTATACACGTGCAGGAAACTTCTATTTAGATAATACTGGAACACTTGTTACCGGTGATGGCTACCATGTGTTAAATATGACTGGGGGAACGATTCAGATCCCTCTTGATGCACAAAGCTTCAGTATTGGCTCTGATGGTAACGTATCAATCGTTGATGCAGGCGGCCAAACACAAGACGGCGGACAAATCGGGGTTGTTACTTTTGCAAACAGCGACGGTTTAGATAAAATCGGCAACAACTTATACCGTGAATCTTTAAACTCTGGAGCGGCAAGTGCAGCCAACCAGCCTGGTGACGGCGGTACAGGTTCCCTTAAATCAGGGTTTCTCGAAATGTCTAACGTTGATTTAACTGACGAATTTACTGAAATGATTGTTGCCCAGCGCGGATTCCAATCAAACTCAAAAATTATTACAACATCAGATGAAATCCTTCAAGAACTGGTTAACCTTAAACGTTAAGGAGGGAGGGGAGGCGATAATCGCTTCTCCGCTGTTTTATGATTAAAGTAACCCGTTTGAATGGGCAGCCCTTTACACTGAATGCGCTGTTTATTGAACAGATTGAATGCTTTCCGGATACTACAATTACTCTTTCAAATGGTAAGAAGTTTGTAGTAAAAGAAGATGAAGAAGCTGTTCTGGAAAAGATCGCAACTTTCTACCGAAAAATACAAATATTTTCAATGGATCAAGGAATAGAGGAACCGGAATGAAGAAAAATTTAATGATCATTTTACTAATTATTCTTATCGTAATAGGTGCTCTTGGGGCGGCGGCTTATTTTGTACTAGGCGGTGAGTCCGAAAAAAGTGAAACGGAAAAAAGCATTGATGAAATCGTTGCATCTTCTGTTGATGTAGAAGAGATCACAACAAATTTAAAGTCTGATAACATTATCCGGCTTGCTATTAAACTTGAGACCGACTCTGATAAATCAAAAGAAGAACTTGAAAAACGTGATTTTCAAGTGAAGGATGCTGTAATATCACTGCTGGCCGATACGAATGCTAATGCGATTGAGGGAGACAAGGGAAAAGAAGCCTTTAAGAAGGAACTAAAAGATAAAATAAATAGCTACCTCCAAGAAGGAAAAGTAGAAAAAGTGTATATTACCTCCTTTAATCTGCAATAAACAATCATTTGACAGAATACGGAGGTGAGGAAAATGTCAGGAGAAGTTCTCTCCCAAAATGAAATAGATGCACTGCTTTCTGCAATATCAACTGGTGAAATGGACGCTGAAGAGCTGAAAAAAGAAGAAAAAGAGAAGAAAGTGAAGGTTTATGATTTCAAACGTGCGCTGCGGTTTTCTAAGGATCAGATCCGCAGTTTAACGAGAATTCATGACAATTTTGCAAGACTTCTAACGACTCACTTTTCTGCTCAGCTCAGAACCTATATTCACATATCTGTCAGCTCAGTTGACCAGGTCCCGTATGAGGAATTTATCAGGTCAATACCGAACATGACGATTCTTAATCTGTTTGATGTCCATCCGATGGAAGGCAGAATTATGATGGAGGTTAATCCGACAATTGCTTATACGATGATGGATCGGGTAATGGGCGGTATTGGAATCAGTCATAATAAGGTTGACAGCTTGACAGAAATTGAAACAAAAATCATTTCTAATTTATTTGAAAATGCACTGGGAAATTATAAAGAAGCTTGGCAGTCAATTGCTGATATTGAACCGGAAATGACTGAGTTTGAAGTGAATCCGCAATTCGTTCAAATGGTATCTCCTAATGAAACGGTCGTGGTCATCTCGCTCAATACCCAAATCGGTGAAATCAGCGGTGTTATTAATCTTTGTATCCCGCATATTGTCCTCGAGCCGCTCATACCGAAGCTTTCGGTCCACTATTGGATGCAATCAGATAGAAATGAGCCGAAGCCTGAGGAAACAAAGTCGCTTGAAAAACGTATCATGACAGCACAAATACCTGTCGTGGCCGAGCTTGGCACATCTGAACTGACAATAGAAGAGTTTTTAAGTTTAGAAGTCGGAGACTGCATAACTTTGGACAAATCAGTCACGGATCCTCTTACTGTATTGGTCGGAGATAAGCCGAAATTTTTAGGACAAGCCGGCCGGGTGAATCGAAAACAGGCAGTGCAAATTTTAGATCACGACATAAGAGGTGAACAAGATGGAGAATAATAGATTATCTCAAGATGAGATTGACGCGCTTCTTAACGGCACTGGCGGTACGCCGGATGAGCCAGAGGTTCCGGAAGTACATGACTTATCGGACATGGAGCGTGATGCGATCGGTGAAATCGGAAATATTTCATTCGGCAGTTCTGCGACAGCCCTGTCAACGCTTTTAAATCAAAAGGTCGATATTACGACTCCGAGTGTAGCTGTCATTCCTAAAAGTAAAATCAGCGATGCGTTTCCTGAACCGTACGTAGCGATTGAAGTGAATTATACGGAGGGCTTTAGCGGCAGCAACCTGCTGGTCGTGGAACAAAATGACGCGGCGATTATCGCTGACTTAATGATGGGGGGAGACGGAAAAGGCGCGGACCCTTCACTGGGTGAAATTCATTTAAGTGCGGTTCAAGAAGCGATGAACCAAATGATGGGATCGGCAGCCACGTCAATGTCTACTGTATTCAGCAAAAAAATTGATATTTCACCGCCTCGGGTTGAATTGCTCGATGTTACTGAAGAAAAGGGAACAGACCGCATACCTGATGATGAAATGCTGGTGAAAGTGTCTTTCAACTTAAAGGTGGGAGATTTAATAGATTCCAGTATTATGCAGCTGTACCCGCTGTCATTTGCAAAAGATTTAATTGCAAATCTGATGAACACAGAAAGTGCAGAGGAAGAAACAGCGCCGCAGCCTGATGTTACATATGAGCAGCCGAAAGCGCCTGTGACGCCAGAGCCGCATATGGAACCGCAGCAGCAACAGCAGCAACAGCAGCAACAGCAACAGCCGCCAAAAAGGCAGGGAACACCAAAAAAAGCAGCACCAGTTCAGGTTTCGCCAGTGGAATTTTCCGCGTTTGATCCCAATGAGGCTTCTCAAGCCCCTATAAACAACTTGGATATGCTTTTGGATATTCCGCTTTCGATCACTGTTGAGCTTGGCAGAACGAAGAGAAGCGTAAAAGAGATTTTGGAGCTTTCTGCCGGAAGTATTATTGAGCTTGATAAGTTAGCCGGTGAGCCGGTAGATATTTTAGTGAATCGGCGAATCGTTGCCAAAGGCGAAGTCGTTGTCATTGAAGAAAACTTCGGAGTAAGAGTCACTGACATTTTAAGCCAAGCAGAGCGCATTAATAATTTAAAATAACGAAACACAAGGAGAGAAATAGATTATGGCACACAGAATTTTAATTGTAGATGACGCAGCATTTATGCGAATGATGATTAAAGATATTTTGGTGAAAAACGGTTTTGAAGTAGTAGCGGAAGCTGAAAATGGAGCACAAGCAGTAGAAAAATATAAAGAGCATTCTCCTGATCTTGTTACTATGGATATCACGATGCCGGAAATGGATGGTATAACAGCATTAAAAGAAATTAAACAAATTGATGCACAGGCAAGAATCATTATGTGTTCTGCTATGGGACAACAATCAATGGTTATTGATGCCATTCAGGCCGGCGCCAAGGATTTTATCGTAAAACCTTTCCAGGCAGACCGTGTGCTTGAAGCAATCAACAAAACATTAAGTTAAAGGGTGTACGGCTGTTGAAAAAGAGTCAATATTTCATCGCTTTTATTTGTTTTTTCGTTCTATACAGTGTACATCCGATTGCAGCTGCCGCGGCAGACTCTGATAATTCAACTGTAAACGAATGGTTTCAAAAGAAAGATGAAAAAACTGCAGATAAGTCAGAGCAAAAGGAAGAAAAAACAACACAAACTGCTGATGAGACGGAGGGGGCTGCTGCTCCTTCTGTCTCAGCTTTTGATTTCGTGAAGATGATTTTCGCTTTACTATTTGTTGTCATGCTGATTTACGGGCTGGTTAAGCTCATGAACAAAAGAAATCGGCTCCTTAAGCCTTTTCAATATGTTGAAAATATTGGCGGCACATCGGTCGGACAAAACAGATCCATCCAATTGATCAAAGTCGGAAAAAATGTGCTCGTCGTTGGTGTAGGAGAAACGATCCAGCTGCTGAAAGAAATTGAGGATGAAAAAGAGATTGAGGTTATTCTCAGCCAGCATGAAGAGGCAATGTCAAGCAAAATAGAGTGGCAAAAGATTGTCAAGCCGCTTAAGGGTTCTGAACATCAATCGCAGCAAAAACTGCCTTCATTTTCAAAAGCGTTAAAAGAGCAGCTTGAAGAGTTAAAACAAAACCGTTCTGAAGGAAAAAAGAAAGGCCCACGTCATCATGAATGAGTTTATAAATATTTTCAGTTCAAGCGATCCGCAAAACGTAAGTTCATCTGTTAAATTACTATTATTGTTAACTGTATTTTCAGTGGCGCCTGGAATATTGATTCTTATGACTTGTTTTACTCGCATCGTCATTGTTCTATCATTTGTCAGGACTTCACTGGCGACACAATCTATGCCGCCAAACCAGGTTCTGATCGGGCTGGCGCTGTTTTTAACGTTTTTTATTATGGCTCCTACTTTTTCAGAGATTAATAAAGAGGCGCTGACGCCATTGATGGACAACAAAATCAGCTTGGACGAAGCGTATACGAAAGCTGAGGAACCAATTAAAGAATTTATGAGTAAACACACAAGGCAGAAGGATCTGGCGCTGTTTATGAATTACGCGAAAATGGATAAACCCGAATCATTAAAGGATATCCCGCTAACAACAATGGTTCCCGCTTTTGCCATATCGGAGCTCAAAACAGCGTTTCAAATAGGTTTTATGATTTTTATCCCATTTTTAATTATAGATATGGTCGTAGCGAGCGTCTTAATGTCAATGGGAATGATGATGCTCCCTCCAGTTATGATTTCTCTGCCCTTTAAAATATTACTTTTTGTTTTAGTAGACGGCTGGTATTTAATTGTGAAATCTTTGCTTCAGAGCTTTTAGGGTAGGTGCTAAACGTGAGTTCAGAATTTGTAATTTCTATGGCGGAAAAAGCCGTATACGTAACGCTGATGATCAGCGGGCCATTATTGGCTATTGCTTTACTGGTCGGTTTAATCGTCAGCATATTTCAGGCGACAACTCAAATACAGGAACAGACTTTGGCGTTTATTCCGAAAATCGTGGCAGTTCTTCTGGCCCTGATTTTTTTTGGCCCATGGATGCTGTCTACCATTCTTTCATTTACAACAGAGCTGTTTTCTAATTTAAATCGTTTTGCAGGGTAATGTAGAGATGAATTCGATTATTGATTTATTTCCTGCTTTTTTATTGGTTTTTATTAGAATTTCTGCTTTTTTTGTAACGATTCCGCTATTCGGACACCGAAATGTACCAGCTGTTCATCGAATTGGATTTGCTTTTTTTCTCGCGGTCATTTGTTTCAGCACCATTGATAAACCTCCCTCTTTGGAGATAGATGGGCAATATATGCTTCTGGCGTTTAAAGAAGCTTTGGTTGGTCTCTGTCTGGGATTAATCGCTTATATGATGATCGCCGCAGTTCAAATTGCCGGCTCGTTTATTGATTTTCAAATGGGTTTTTCAATTGCGAACGTTATTGATCCGCAAACCGGAGCACAAAGTCCGCTGATCGGCCAGTTTATCTATACGATGGCACTTTTGTTTATGCTCAGTGTCAACGCCCATCATTTGCTGCTCGACGGTATTTATTACAGCTTTCAGTATATTTCAGTTGATCAGGCATTTCCGAATTTCGGCGATGAGAAGTTTGCTTATTTTATCGCCAAAAGCTTTAATGCGATGTTTATTATTGCTTTTCAAATGTCAGCACCTGTTGTGGCCAGTTTGTTTCTGGTTGACTTAGCATTAGGCATTGTGGCTCGAACTGTTCCGCAATTAAATGTATTTGTGGTCGGTCTGCCCTTAAAGATCGCTGTCAGTTTCATCATGCTCATTGTGTGTATGTCTGTTATCTTCGTCGTTGTGCGGAATGTCTTCAGTTTAACGATTGAAACGATGCGGAATCTTTTAGCATTGGTCGGTGTTTCTTAATGAAGCTTAGAGTTGACCTGCAGTTTTTTGCCGGAGAGAAAACAGAAAAAGCCACTCCAAAAAAACGGCAGGATACGCGAAAAAAAGGACAGGTTGCCAAAAGTGCTGATGTCAATACTGCCGTTTCTTTATTAGTGATATTCCTTTCACTCATTGCGATTGGGCCGTTTATGAGGGACAGACTGCTGTCATTTATAGAAACATTTTATACCAAGTCGCTCTTAATGAAGCTTTCAGAATCAAATGTGCATATGCTGTTTATCAGCTTATTAAAGGATACGGCTTTTGTGCTTGCGCCGATTATGCTTGTCGCTCTTGTCGCAGGGGTCGTCAGCAACTATATGCAGGTGGGCTTCTTATTTTCTACAGAGGTCATAAAGCCTAAGCTTGAAAAACTTGATCCGATTAAAGGCTTTAAACGGATTTACAGCATGCGGGCAATAGTAGAACTGCTTAAATCCATTTTGAAAATCACTGTAGTCGGTTTTTCTGCTTTCGCTGTGCTTTGGCTGCATTATGGAGAAATTCTCCGGCTCCCGCTTCTGACACCCGAAGAGGCACTTTCTTTTGTTTCAAAACTCACCCTGTGGATGGGGCTGAGCGGTGCAGGGGCTTTGTTGATTCTTGCTGGTCTCGATTATTTATATCAAAAGTTTGACCATGAGAAAAACATCAAAATGTCAAAACAGGATATAAAAGATGAGTACAAAAAGTCTGAAGGAGACCCGATTATCAAGTCTAAAATTAAACAAAGACAGCGGGAAATGGCAATGAGGCGGATGATGCAGGAAGTTCCTAAAGCAGATGTCATTATCACAAACCCGACTCACTATGCGATTGCCCTGAAATATAACGAAGAAAAAATGGACGCTCCTTATATCGTTGCAAAAGGTGTTGACCACCTCGCGTTAAATATCAGGAAAATTGCGAAAGAGCATGATGTCATGATGGTCGAAAACAGACCGCTTGCCCGTGCGTTATATGATCAGGTAGAAATTGACCAGGCTGTGCCGGAAGAATTTTTTAAAGTCTTGGCTGAAATTCTGGCTTACGTATATAAAACAAAACAAAAAGTATAATTGAATTTTTCGATTTAAAAGGAGAGAAAAAGCAGCATGTCAACAAGAGATTTATCCGTTTTAATAAGTGTTGTCCTCATTGTGGCGATGCTGGTGATTCCATTTCCTCCATGGCTGTTAAGTATTTTGATCATTATTAATATTTCTCTTGCATTGATCGTGCTTCTTACCACAATGAATATGCAGGAAGCGCTGCAGTTTTCGATATTCCCGTCACTGTTGCTGCTTTTAACCCTATTTCGTTTAGGCTTGAACGTATCAACGACACGTTCAATTCTTTCACATGGTGAAGGCGGAAAAGTCGTCGAGACGTTCGGAAATTTCGTTGTCGGCGGAAATGTATTAGTTGGACTTGTTGTATTTATCATCCTGATTATTATTCAGTTTATCGTCATTACGAAAGGTGCTGAACGTGTTTCCGAGGTTGCAGCAAGATTTACGCTGGACGCAATGCCGGGGAAGCAGATGAGTATTGATGCTGATTTAAACGCAGGGATGATTACCGAACAGGAAGCGAAGCACCGCCGCGAAAAAGTGGCAAGAGAGGCTGACTTTTATGGAGCGATGGACGGTGCCAGTAAATTTGTAAAAGGTGACGCGATTGCCGGAATCATCATTGTCATGATCAATATTATTTTCGGTATCGTTATCGGAATGCTTCAGCAGGACATGTCCATTCAAGAGGCCGCTTCAAAATTTACGATGCTGACTGTAGGAGATGGGATTGTTTCGCAAATTCCGGCGCTGTTAATTTCTACAGCTACGGGTATTGTCGTGACAAGAGCTGCCTCTGAAGGAAACTTAGGGCATGACATTACAGGTCAGCTGTTTGCTTATCCAAAGCTTTTATACGTCGCAGCATCTACAATTCTGCTTCTTGGTATTTTCACTCCGATTGGCATTTTTCTGACGGGACCGCTTGCGGGACTGCTTGCTTTCGGCGCTTATATGCTATCTAAATCAGGTAAGGAAAAAGAAGAAGTGGACGAGATTCTCGAGGAAGAGGCTGAGGTTGACGACCTTAAAAGCCCTGAAAGCGTTGTTCAGCTTCTGCACATAGATCCGATAGAATTTGAGTTTGGATATGGTTTGATACCGCTTGCTGATGCCAATCAAGGCGGTGATTTATTAGACCGAATTGTGATGATTCGCCGTCAATTGGCCCTGGAACTCGGCCTTGTCATTCCTGTGGTGCGCATCAGAGACAATATAGCATTGCAGCCTAATGAATACCGATTAAAAATTAAAGGGAACGAAATAGCAAAAGGCGAGCTGTTGCTTGATCATTATTTAGCAATGTCGCCTACGCCGGAAGATGATCTCATTGAAGGGATTGAAACTGTGGAACCGTCATTCGGACTGCCGGCAAAATGGATTGGCGAATCGATAAAAGATGAAGCTGACATGCTTGGTTATACAGTTGTTGATCCTGCTTCAGTCGTTTCAACCCATATTACAGAGAAGATTAAGCAGTATGCCCACGAATTGATCGGGAGACAGGAGACGAAACAGCTGATCGATCACTTGAAAGAAACGTATCCGGTGCTTGTTGAAGAGGTTACGCCTAATCCGTTGTCTGTCGGTGATATTCAGAAGGTGCTGGCTAAGCTTTTAAAAGAAAAAGTTTCAATCCGAAACTTAGTAACGATTTTTGAAACGCTTGCTGATTATGGAAAATTAACAACAGATTCTGATCTTTTGACAGAGTATACAAGACAGGCGCTGGCTAAACAAATAACTGCCCAGTTTTCCAAAGAAAACGAAGTGTTGAAGGTTGTTACTTGTTCGGGCCGTGTAGAAAAGGCGATAGCTGACGGTGTACAGCAAACGGAACACGGAAATTATTTGTCGCTTGAACCAGATATTTCAGAAAGTATTGTGCGCTCTGTCGCTAAAGAAGCCGAACAGCTCTCATTACGTCAGGAAACTGCGATTCTTCTATGTTCGCCCCCTGTCAGAATGTATGTGAAACAGCTTCTGGAACGATACTTCCCTGATCTTCCGGTACTCTCATATAACGAACTTGAGGCGAATGTTGAGGTACAAAGCATTGGAGTGGTGGATATTTAATGAAAATAAAAAAATTTACTGCTGCTTCAATGCAAGAAGCGGCACTTCTTATCAGAAAAGAGTTAGGTAATGATGCCGTCATCTTAAATTCGAAAAAGATCAAAAAGCGGAAATGGTTTGGACTCATCAACAAGCCTGCTGTTGAAGTAATTGCCGTATTGGATCAGGACTTTCCTAAGAAAAAAACACCTCAGAAGGAAGCTGAGCCGGAACAAACCTTAAAAACTCCGGTCAGCAGTCCGAAAATAGAAGAGAGGACATATCCCCCTCAATTTCCGCAGCCGCATGAGCCTGGTGATTTTTCAGTTTATCAATCTGTACTTCCTGAGCCGCTGCGAAAAACAGAAAAGCTTTTGCAAGAAAGCGGGATTAAAGAGTCAACGAAGACGAACGCGCTGAAAAAATTGCTTCGATGCTCTGTGGAAACGGGCGGTCTGACGGAAGAAAACGTGATCGGTAAACTCGAAGATATACTATGTGATACACTGCCTTCAGCAGACAAGTGGCAGGAGCCTATTCATTCAAAGTATATCGTGCTGTTTGGTTCAACCGGAGCAGGTAAAACAACAACACTGGCTAAGCTCGCAGCCATATCTATGCTTGAAAAACAGAAAAAAATCGCTTTTATTACAACAGATACGTATCGGATTGCAGCTGTTGAACAGTTGAAAACATACGCCGAACTGCTGCAGGCTCCTCTGGAAGTTTGTTACACAAAAGAAGAATTCGAGAAGGCGAAAGAGTTATTCACTGAGTATGACCATGTGTTTATCGATACAGCTGGAAGAAACTTCAAGGAACAGCGGTTCATTGATGAATTGAAAGAGACAATCCCTTTTGAGAGCAGTATTCAGTCATTTCTCGTTTTATCCGCGACTGCAAAATATGAGGATATGAAGCATATTGTCAAACGGTTTTCATCTGTCCCTGTCAATCAGTTTATTTTTACGAAAATAGATGAAACTGCTTCCTTAGGTTCTGTATTTAATATACTTTCAGAATCCAAAATGGGTGTCGGGTTTATCACAAACGGCCAGAATGTGCCGGAGGATATACAGACTGTATCACCTCTTGATTTTGTAAGGATGCTGTGCAGATGAACAGATTTGACCAAGCAGCAACTTTACGGGCGAAAATGGAAAAGCGTCAGCGTGTTCTGCCAATGGTTTATTCACAAAAAGCAAAGACACTTGCTGTCATCAGCGGCAAGGGCGGTGTCGGGAAATCCAATATTACCTTAAACATGGCCCTTGCGCTGCAGGATAAAGGTAAGAAGGTACTGCTCATCGATCTTGATATCGGGATGGGGAACATTGATATATTAATGGGAAACTCATCTTCCGCCACAATTATCGATATATTAACCGATCGTAAACCTTTGATGCAGTCATTATCCACTGGGCCAAAGGGTTTGCGGTATATATCAGGGGGAACCGGTCTTGATGTGATGTTTCGGCTGGATCAGAGAAAATGGACGTTTTTTGCCAATGAGCTTTCTCATGCGTTAAGCCAGTTCGATTATGTCCTGTTTGACATGGGAGCGGGCTTATCAAAAGATCAGCTGCCTTTTATTTTATCAGCGGAAGATATTTTGATCATAACAACTCCCGAACCGACGGCCATTATGGACGCATACAGCGCTGTCAAGCACTTAGTTTTGACAGAAAATAAGCTTTCAATGAAGGTGGCTGTCAATCGGTGCCGTGATCAAAAGGAAGGGCTGGAGGCTTTTACCCGCCTTTCCCGCACGATTCATATGTTTTTAGATGTTCAGGTTCAGTTTGCTGGTTCCATTTCTGACGATGCGATCGTGAGCAAAGCAGTTGTCGAACAGGTTCCTTTTTTCATAAAAAGTCCTCAGGCAAAAGCCAGCCGGTCAGTCCGTCTTTTAGCGGACGCCTTGTTTGAAAGAGAAGAAACAAGACACAAAGAAGACAAACAGACATTTATTGAGAAATTATCTTCTTTTTTAATGAGGAGGGCTTAATTTGATTCGTGTGCTTGTAGTTGATGATTCAGCTTTCATGAGAAAAATGATAAGTGATTTTCTAACCGAGGAAAAGCAGATAGAAGTAATCGGAACTGCGAGAAACGGAGAAGAAGCGCTTAAGAAGATCGAATTGCTAAAGCCGGATGTTATTACTCTTGATGTTGAAATGCCGGTCATGAATGGGACAGACACACTGCGCAAAATTATTGAGATTTATAACTTGCCGGTCATCATGGTGTCAAGCCAGACTGAGAAAGGAAAAGCGTGCACAATTAATTGTTTAGAGATCGGTGCCTTTGACTTTATTACAAAGCCATCGGGTTCTATATCTCTGGATTTGTATAAAATTAAAGAACAATTAGTTGAGCGTGTTGTCGCGGCTGGACTTTCCGTACAGAGGAAACATCCAGTATCACAGGCAGTGCGGCCTGAGCCTATAGTGCGTGCTGTAAAGCCTGATTTAAGCAAACTGAAAACAAGCACAGGCAGACAAATTGTGTGTATCGGCACATCAACAGGCGGTCCGAGGGCGTTACAAAAGGTGATACCGAAGCTTCCTAAGGATTTGAGCGCACCAGTGGTTGTTGTTCAGCACATGCCTGAAGGTTTTACTGCTTCTTTGGCTGAGCGTCTGAATCATTTATCTGACATTCAAGTAAAAGAAGCTAAAGATGGTGAAGCAGCTCTTAACGGTTGTGTTTACATAGCACCGGGCGGAAAAAACATATCTGTTATCAAAAACAGCGGGGGACTCCAGATCGTTCTTGATAATCTCGATACACCGAGCCGTCATAAACCGTCAGCCGATTATTTATTCCGTTCTGTCGGTAAACTGGCAGACTATGAAAAAGTAGCGGTTATTATGACCGGGATGGGTAGTGACGGCACTGCCGGCCTCAAAGACATGCTTACGGCCGGCAATGTGAAAGCCATTGCGGAGTCTGAAGAATCTTGTGTCGTATATGGGATGCCAAAAGCTGCTGTTAAAGCGGGCCTCATTCATGAGATTAAACATGTGAAAGATATCGCAGCATCCATCACAAGCTGTGTGAAAAAAGAGAGGGTGTGATTCAAATGGATATGAATCAGTATTTAGATGTCTTTATTGATGAGAGTAAAGAACACTTACAAACATGTAATGAAAAGCTTCTCCTTTTAGAGAAAGACCCGACTGACCTTCAGCTCGTTCATGATATATTCAGGGCTGCCCATACATTAAAAGGAATGAGCGCAACGATGGGCTATACGGATTTAGCACATCTAACCCACCTGCTTGAAAACGTGTTGGATGCATTCCGAAACGGAGACATGGCAGTTACCGCAGACTGGCTTGATATTTTGTTTGAAGCTCTGGACCACCTGGAAGCTATGGTTCAGTCTATTATTGACGGCGGAGATGGTAAAAGAGATATCTCAGAAGTAAGCGCCAAGCTTGATGTGAATGGTGCGCATGCTGAAACGGCTGCTTCTGAGGAACCTGCAGAAGCACAGAGTTCAGCATCTGATTGGGAATATGACGAATTTGAACGGACTGTCATACAAGAAGCTGAGGAGCAAGGTTTTAAACGATATGAAATCAAAATTTCTCTGAACGAAAACTGTATGTTAAAAGCAGTTCGTGTATATATGGTGTTTGAAAAGCTTAATGAAGTCGGAGAAGTAGCCAAAACAATCCCAAGTGCGGAAGTGCTCGAAACAGAAGATTTCGGCACTGGCTTTCAAGTTTGCTTCTTAACACACCAATCAGCGGAAGAAATTAAACAATTAATCAATGGAGTTTCAGAAATTGAGCATGTCGAAGTCATTCAAGGGGCTCCTTTAACATCATCTGAAAAGCCGGAAGAACCTAAGTCGGCAGATTCACCAGCCCCTGTACCTGTTAAGCAGGAGAAACAAAAACAGCCTGCTAAAAACGATGACCAGGCGAAGCATACAGCCGGCGGATCTAAAACAATTCGTGTCAACATTGACAGACTTGATTCTTTAATGAACTTATTCGAAGAGCTTGTCATTGACCGCGGGCGTCTAGAGCAGATTGCAAAAGAGCTTGAGCACAATGAACTGACTGAAACAGTTGAACGAATGACCAGAATTTCCGGAGATTTGCAATCGATTATTCTAAATATGAGAATGGTTCCGGTTGAAACTGTTTTTAACCGGTTCCCGAGAATGATTCGCCAGCTTCAAAAAGAGCTGAATAAAAAAATAGAACTGTCGATCATCGGTGCGGAAACTGAACTGGATCGAACAGTAATTGATGAAATTGGAGATCCTCTCGTGCACTTGATCAGAAACAGTATTGATCATGGTATCGAGTCTCCGGAAACGCGCTTGCAAAAAGGAAAAACGGAATCGGGAAATGTTGTGCTGAAAGCCTATCACAGCGGCAACCATGTCTTTATCGAAGTAGAGGATGACGGTGCAGGCCTTAATCGTAAAAAAATTCTTGAAAAAGCGCTTGAGCGCAGCGTCATTACGGAAAAAGAAGCCGAAACCTTAGAAGACAATCAAATTTACGAATTGATCTTTGCTCCAGGGTTCTCAACTGCTGATCAAATTTCTGATATTTCCGGCCGCGGCGTCGGACTTGATGTTGTGAAAAATAAACTGGAGTCTCTTGGCGGTTCAGTCAGTGTAAAATCTGCAGAAGGCCAAGGCTCTCTATTCAGCATCCAGCTTCCGCTTACATTGTCCATTATTTCAGTTCTGCTGGTCAAATTGGAAGAAGAGATATTTGCCATTCCGATTTCTTCAATCATTGAAACAGCAGTTATTAACAGAAAAGACATTTTACAAACGCATGACCGTGAAGTGATTGACTTCAGAGGGCACATTGTCCCTGTCGTTTATTTAAAAGAAGAGTTTAAAATAGAAGATACAAGATTAGACGCGGAACAGCTCCATATCATTGTCGTGAAAAAAGGCGACAAACCTACTGCATTTGTGGTGGACTCCTTTATTGGCCAGCAGGAAGTTGTGCTGAAATCACTCGGAGATTATTTAACAAACGTCTTTGCAATTTCCGGAGCTACTATTTTAGGAGACGGAGACGTAGCACTCATTATTGATTGTAATGCACTGATTATTTAACCATTCGAGGAGGTGTCTCACATGACTGCAGAAATTAAAACAGGCGAAAAAATGATTGTCTTTGTGGTAAATGGCAAAGAATATGCCATTTCCGTCACTCAGGTGAAATCAATTGAAAAATGGCAAAAGCCGACGAGAGTGCCTGGCGTCGAACCATATATTTGCGGGGTAATCAATTTGCGCGGGGTGGTGACTCCGGTTATTGATTTAAGAAAGCGCCTGAATTTGCCAGAGTATGAAATTACCGATGAAACACGAATTATCATTATTGCTTATCGTGATATTGAAGTCGGCTGGATTGTGGATGAAGCGAATGATGTGATTACCGTACACGAAAATGAAATAGAATCTGCTCCAGAAAGCGTCCAGAAAGATACAGATGTATCGATCGAACAGATTGTGAAACAAGAGAACAGACTTTTAAATATTATTGATGCGAACGCGGTTTTGGATAAAGAATCATCTCAGTCCGCTGTGCCCGATCAAGCTTAATCTTAAAGGGGTTATGACATGAGTATTTTTAATGGAATCAAAGAAGAGCAGATGGACATTTTGCGGGAAGTCGGCAATATTGGCGCCGGCCACTCCGCCTCTGCAATGGCCCTGCTGTTAAATAGAAAGATAGATATGGAAGTTCCGTTTGCAAAGCTGCTGTCTTTCGATGATCTTGTCGATTTTTTCGGCGGCGCCGATATCCCGGTTGCCAGCATCTTTTTAAGAATGGAAGGCGACTTAACGGGTTCAATGTTCTTTATAATGCCTTTTTATCAGGCGGAGCAGTTTATCAGAGAGCTGATTGGAAACCCCGAATTTGATATAGAGGACTTAGGTGAAGATCATATGAGCTCATCCGCTTTGCATGAACTGGGCAATATTTTAGCAGGGTCATATTTAACAGCCTTGGCGGATTTGACGAAACTCCAGCTTTATCCAAGCGTTCCTGAAGTTTCATTGGACATGTTCGGCGCTGTGATCAGCGAAGGGCTGATGGAGCTCAGTCAGGTTGGAGAACACGCTATTGTTGTCGACACGTCAATTTTTGACCAAGGCCATCAGCAGGAGCTGAAAGCGCATATGTTTATGCTGCCGGACTATGATTCATTTGAAAAGCTCTTTGTCGCCTTGGGTGCATCAATATGAGTACAACTGAAGCTGTTGTTGTAAAGGTTGGAATTGCTGACGTAAAGATCGCCCGCTTTCCGGATACTATCCGGACCTCTGGTTTAGGATCATGTGTAGGGCTGGTGCTTTACGATAAAGAAAAGCAAACAGCGGGGCTTGTCCATGTTATGCTGCCGGATTCAACATTATCGAAAACTGCCGAACTCAATCGGGCTAAGTATGCTGACACCGCCGTGAAAACCACAATTGATATGCTGGTAGAAGCGGGGTGCCGGAAATTTGCATTAAAAGCAAAGTTAGCCGGCGGATCAGAAATGTTTAAATTTAAATCGACAAATGATTTGATGAAGATCGGACCGAGAAATGTATTAGCGATAAAGGAACAGCTGTCTTTATATAAAATTCCCATCATTAGTGAAGATACGGGCGGCTCAAGCGGCCGGACGATAGAATTTGAACCGAAGTCCTGCATGCTGCATATTCGAACTGTTAAACAAGGTGAAAAAACGATTTAATTAAGGTATTAGGGGGATAACAATGCAATCCTTGAATTATGAAGATCAGGTGCTTTGGACGCGCTGGAAAGAGTGGAAAGATCCTAAAGCCGGTGACGATTTAATGCGCCGTTACATGCCGCTTGTCACATATCATGTAGGCAGAATTTCTGTCGGACTGCCAAAATCAGTGCATAAAGACGATCTTATGAGCCTTGGTATGCTTGGTTTATATGATGCCCTTGAAAAATTTGACCCCAGCCGGGACTTAAAATTTGATACCTACGCCTCGTTTAGAATTCGCGGTGCAATCATAGACGGGCTTCGTAAAGAAGATTGGCTGCCCAGAACCTCACGTGAAAAAACAAAGAAGGTTGAAGCGACAATTGAAAAGCTTGAACAGCGCTATCTTCGGAACGTAACGCCCGCAGAAATTGCAGAGGAACTCGGAATGACGGTACAAGATGTAGTGTCAACAATGAATGAAGGTTTTTTTGCCAATCTGCTGTCAATTGATGAAAAGCTTCATGATCAAGATGATGGTGAAAACATTCAGGTCATGATCAGAGATGACAAAAATGTTCCGCCTGAGGAAAAGATTATGAAGGATGAACTGATTGCACAGCTTGCCGAAAAAATTCACGAACTCTCTGAAAAAGAACAGCTGGTAGTCAGTTTGTTCTACAAAGAGGAGTTGACATTGACAGAAATCGGGCAAGTATTAAATCTTTCTACGTCCCGCATATCACAGATCCATTCAAAGGCACTATTTAAATTAAAGAATCTGCTTGAAAAAGTGATTCAATAATGAATTTCATGGTTAGCGAGTGAAAAACATGTCAACACTATTATGGCTTTTAAGCTTTGCGCTCCACGGCGTTCTTCTGTACGCTGTCATTATCCTGTATACGAGGCTCGCGGCTGTGAAAGAAACAGAAAAACAGCAAAAAAAGATACTTGAAGAGACGGAAAACACTTTAGCGGCATTTCTTCTTGAATTAAAAGAAGAAAATGAGAAACTGATAGAAAATACCGATTCACCTTCAAGCCAAGCCGAAAAAGAAACCCAAAAGTCAGACCTTCAGCGCTCTGAAAATTATGCAGAGCGGGATGAAGTTCAAGAAGAAGAGAATCTTCCTGAACATATTGAAGGCCTGATTACTGAGGTTGAGCGTCAGGAAGAGAGCGTAAACAGCGATGTCCAATCTTTTGAAGACCAGGTCATAGATTTATATGAACAGGGGTATTCAGCCAGTCAAATAGCTCAGAAACTGAAGAGCGGAAAGACAGAAATCGAGCTATTTTTAAAATTTCGCTCCAAAGGTGTAAAGGATTCTTGATTGTCGGATAAAGCTGTGTTATATTATGTCTTGGTGTTAAATACACACGCTTAACGATTTATGCAGAGGGTGCTGCAGGCGGCAGTTCTGCACAAAAATGACCTAAGCGGAGGAAAAAAACCATTATATTAGGAGGAAATAACATGTCAGTCATTTCTATGAAGCAATTGCTTGAAGCTGGTGTTCACTTCGGTCACCAAACACGCCGTTGGAACCCAAAAATGAAGCGTTACATTTTCACGGAGCGTAACGGAATCTACATCATTGACCTTCAAAAAACAGTCAAAAAAGTAGAGGAAGCTTACAACTTCACTAAAAATCTTGCTGCTGAAGGCGGGAAAATCCTTTTCGTCGGAACAAAAAAACAAGCTCAAGATTCTGTTAAAGAAGAAGCTCAGCGCTCTGGCATGTACTATGTCAACCAACGCTGGTTGGGTGGTACATTAACAAACTTTGAAACAATCCAAAAACGTATTAAACGTCTTAAAGACATTGAAAAAATGCAAGAAAACGGTACGTTTGAAGTACTTCCTAAAAAAGAAGTCGTTCAATTGAAAAAAGAATTAGAGCGTCTTGAAAAATTCCTAGGCGGAATTAAAGATATGAAGGGTCTTCCTGATGCATTATTCATCATCGATCCTCGCAAAGAGCGCATCGCTGTTGCGGAAGCTCGCAAATTAAACATCCCTATCATCGGTATCGTAGATACTAACTGTGATCCAGATGAAATCGATGTTGTAATCCCAGCGAACGATGACGCTATCCGTGCTGTTAAACTTCTAACTTCTAAAATGGCAGATGCAATCCTAGAAGCGAAGCAAGGCGAAGAAGAAGCGGAAGTTGCTGAAGAAACTGCACCAGAAACAGAAACAACAACTGCGTAACCTATTTAAAAGGTGATAAGAGGGACTGCCTTTTATCACCTTTTTTCAAGAAAAATGTGTGATATACATACTCTTGTTTAAACATATAAGGAGGAATACAAATGGCAATTACTGCACAGCAAGTAAAAGAACTGCGTGAAAAAACTGGCGCGGGCATGATGGATTGTAAAAAAGCGTTAACTGAAACTGACGGAGATATGGATAAAGCAATTGACCTTTTAAGAGAAAAAGGAATTGCGAAAGCAGCGAAAAAAGCTGACCGTATCGCAGCTGAAGGTTCTACTATTATTAAAACTGACGGCAACAAAGGTGTTATCCTTGAAGTCAACTCTGAAACTGATTTCGTTGCGAAAAACGAAGGCTTCAAAGAGCTTCTTAACACTTTAGCTGACCACCTTCTTACAAATGCTCCAGCAGATGTTGAAGAAGCAATGGGTCAAAAAATGGAAAATGGCGCTACTGTTGAAGAGTACATCACAAGCGCAGTTGCTAAAATCGGTGAGAAAATCACTCTTCGCCGCTTTACAGTTCTTACAAAAGACGACAGCTCTGCATTCGGTGCTTACCTTCACATGGGCGGCCGCATCGGCGTATTAACTGTTCTCAACGGTACTACTGACGAAGAAACTGCGAAAGATATCGCAATGCACGTTGCTGCAGTGAACCCTCGTTATATTTCTCGTGATCAAGTATCTGAAGAAGAAAAAAATCATGAGCGTCAAATCTTAACTCAGCAAGCCCTTCAAGAAGGCAAACCTGAAAACATCGTAGCGAAAATGGTTGAAGGCCGTCTGAACAAATTCTTCGAAGAAATTTGTCTTTTAGACCAAGCGTTCGTTAAAAACCCAGATGAAAAAGTGAAACAAGTTGTTGCAGCGAAAAACGCAACTGTTCAAACTTTTGTCCGCTATGAAGTTGGAGAAGGCATCGAAAAACGTCAAGAAAACTTTGCTGAAGAAGTAATGAACCAAGTGAAAAAATAATGGCGAAAAGATTTCGCGGCGAAGTCGCGTCTTTTCAGGCAGTATAGGGGACACACTTTGTGTTCCCTATTTTTAAAACTATATTTACAAACCTTTTTTTCTCTTGCATAATAGAAAACGGCAATGTTTACACTTGGAGGTTATCATGGAAAAACCAAAATACAAACGTATCGTATTAAAGCTTAGCGGAGAAGCATTGGCAGGAGAACAGGGAAACGGAATTAACCCAACTGTCATTCAATCCATTGCAAAGCAAGTGAAAGAAATCGCTGAGCTTGAAGTCGAAGTGGCTGTTGTAGTAGGCGGAGGTAACTTATGGCGCGGAAAAACAGGAAGTGACCTGGGCATGGACCGTGCGACTGCTGACTATATGGGAATGCTGGCGACAGTTATGAATTCGCTTGCTCTTCAAGACAGCTTGGAAACACTCGGAATCCAGTCCAGAGTGCAAACATCCATTGAAATGAGACAAGTTGCTGAACCGTACATAAGAAGAAAAGCGATACGCCACTTAGAGAAAAAACGTGTCGTTATTTTCGCTGCGGGCACAGGAAACCCATATTTCTCAACTGATACGACAGCTGCACTGCGGGCTGCTGAAATTGAAGCAGACGTTATTTTAATGGCGAAAAATAATGTTGACGGTGTGTATAATGCTGATCCTAGAAAAGATGAAACAGCTGTTAAGTATGAATCACTTTCTTATCTTGACGTTCTAAAAGACGGCCTGGAAGTCATGGATTCAACAGCATCATCTTTATGTATGGATAATGACATTCCGCTTATCGTCTTTTCTATTATGGAAGAAGGAAATATCAAACGTGCCGTTATCGGTGAATCAATCGGAACGATCGTGAGGGGGAAATAACGTGTCAAAAGAAGTATTAACTCAAACAAAAGAAAAAATGGAAAAAGCAATTGCTGCTTATCAGCGCGAATTGGCTACTGTGCGTGCAGGCCGTGCCAATCCATCTTTATTAGATAAAGTAACGGTTGAATATTACGGAGCACAGACACCTTTAAATCAGCTGTCTTCTATTAACGTGCCTGAAGCTCGTATGCTTGTGGTAACGCCTTATGACAAAACAGCTATTGGTGATATCGAAAAAGCGATTTTAAAGGCTGACTTAGGCGTAACGCCGACAAGTGACGGGAATATGATCCGAATTGCAATTCCTGCGCTGACAGAGGAAAGACGGAAAGAATTAGTCAAAGTTGTAAAAAAATATGCTGAAGAAGCGAAAGTAGCTGTCCGAAATGTACGCCGCGATGCGAACGATGATCTCAAAAAGCTTGAGAAAAACGGAGACATTACTGAGGATGAACTGCGTGCTTCCACTGAAGACGTTCAAAAACTGACAGATGAATATGTGTCAAAAATTGACGGTGTCACAAAAGACAAAGAAAAAGAAATCATGGAAGTTTAATGAAAAACTATGTACAATAGATAATAGTGAAAAGACCCTCTCATGTTTACAGGGGGTTTTTTTGTTAATACTGTTGATTATCAGCAGGGAATGCAACCTTTTTGGGTGACGGAGGAATCTCATGCTCAACATACTCAAAAATTGGAAGAATCAGCAAACTGCGGCTTCCAACTTAGAACGTTATACAAAAGAAGACATACTTAAGGGAGAAATTCCCGAACACATCGCCATTATTATGGATGGAAATGGCCGTTGGGCTAAAAAACGCTCTCTTCCCCGAATTGCAGGCCACCATGAGGGGATGAAGGTGGTAAAAAGGACAACGAAGCTTGCGAACGAACTAGGTGTCAAAGTACTGACATTGTATGCATTTTCAACAGAAAACTGGAAGAGGCCGAAAATGGAAGTCGATTTTTTAATGAAGCTTCCGGAAGAATTTTTAAATACGTACCTTCCAGAGCTTATTGAGGAAAATGTTCGGGTTCGGATCATAGGAGATGAAACGGCTCTGCCGGCGCACACCTTACGTGCAATTGAAAAGGCTGTACAGGATACGGCGCAAAACGACGGAATGATCCTTAATTTTGCTCTCAATTATGGAGGCCGTACTGAAATTGTCACTGCTGCAAAATCACTCGCGGAAAAAGTGAAGGAAGGGTCTTTGAATATTGAAGACATTGATGAATCACTTTTTTCTAATTATTTAATGACTGAATCTTTGCAGGATCCTGAACTTTTAATTCGAACGAGCGGTGAGATCAGACTGAGTAATTTTATGCTATGGCAGGTTGCCTACAGCGAATTTGTCTTTACTGACGTCCTGTGGCCTGACTTTAAAGAAGATCACTTCTTAGAGGCGTTAGGAGAGTATCAGCGGAGGGGCCGGAGGTTTGGCGGAATTTAGAGGATGGTGGACATGAAACAAAGAATTTTGACAGGTGTTCTGGCAGCAATTGTATTTTTATTTTTGGTTATTGTCGGGAAATTGCCGTTCACCATATTAGTTTATGCTATGGGCAGTGTAGCGCTTTTTGAACTATTACGGATGAAAAAGCTGAGAATGGTTTCACTGCCAGGTTTGATCGGTCTTTTATTATTGTGGATGTTCTTATTGCCAAGCCAGTATTCGTTTTTAGAGGCGGATGGTATTTCAAAAGTGGAAATCGCTTTGTTCGCGGTACTGCTTTTGCTGACTTACACAGTGTTGGTGAAAAACACCTTTACTTTTGATGAAGTCGGGTTTATTACGCTTGCAGCAATTTACATTGGAATGTGTTTTCATTATTTTATAGAAATCAGAAATCTTGACCAATTTGGGTTAACATACATTTTTTACGCGTGTGTTGTGATTTGGTCTACTGATTCCGGTGCATATTTTGTCGGGAAAGCGCTCGGTAAGCGAAAACTGTGGCCTGAAATCAGTCCGAATAAAACAGTGGAAGGATTCGCAGGCGGAATTGTCATCGCACTTGTACTTGCGACGATTTTTCAACTTGTTGTACATCTTCCGATCCCGTATATCTATCTGCTGTTGATCACACTGTTTTTATCCATTTTCGGACAACTTGGAGATTTAGTGGAATCCGCCTTGAAAAGACATTACGATGTTAAGGATTCTGGGAATATTCTCCCGGGTCATGGCGGTATCTTGGACCGTTTTGACAGTTTCTTGTTTGTCATGCCTTTCTTGTACTTTCTGCTTGCTCTTTTTTCATAAAAAAGTCTAATATGAATATGAGAATGATTATGCAGCAAAAAGAATAGGAGTCGTGGCACTTTGAAAAATATTTGTCTTTTAGGAGCAACAGGATCGATCGGCGAACAGACGCTTGACGTATTGCGTACGCATCAAGATCAATTTCAGCTGGTATCTATGTCGTTTGGCAGAAATATTGATAAGGCTGTTCCGATGATAGAGGCTTTTCAGCCGAAGTTTGTCTCTGTCGGTGATCTGGATACATATCATAAATTAAAACAAGTTTCTTTTTCATTTGATTGCCAAATCGGGCTTGGAGAAGAAGGCCTGATTGAAGCGGCAGTTATGGAGGAAGTCGATGTTGTTGTCAATGCCTTGCTCGGAAGCGTCGGTCTTATCCCGACGTTAAAGGCAATTGAACAGAAAAAAACAATTGCGCTTGCAAATAAGGAAACTCTTGTCACTGCCGGGCATATAGTTAAAGAACATGCTAAGAAATACGATGTTCCGCTGCTGCCTGTTGACAGTGAGCATTCGGCAATATTTCAAGCACTCCAAGGCGAACAGGCAAAAAATATTGAACGCCTCATCATTACAGCCTCCGGCGGAAGCTTTCGGGACAAGACGCGGGAGGAGCTCGAATCAGTAACAGTTGAGGACGCATTAAAACATCCGAATTGGTCAATGGGTGCAAAAATTACGATCGATTCGGCTACAATGATGAATAAGGGATTAGAGGTGATCGAGGCACATTGGCTTTTCGATATCCCATATGAACAAATTGATGTGGTTTTACATAAGGAGAGCATCATCCATTCAATGGTTGAGTTTCATGACAAAAGTGTGATCGCACAGCTTGGAACTCCTGATATGAGGGTTCCAATTCAATATGCCCTAACCTATCCTGACCGGTTGCCATTACCAGATGCCAAAAGGCTTGAATTATGGGAAATCGGCTGCCTTCATTTTGAGAAAGCTGATTTTGACAGGTTCCGATGCTTACAATTTGCGTTTGAATCAGGTAAAATGGGAGGAACAATGCCGACAGTGCTAAATGCAGCAAATGAAGTAGCTGTCGCTGCCTTTTTAGCCGGTAAGATACCGTTTTTGGCTATTGAAGACTGTATCGAAAAGGCACTATCCCGCCATCAGGTAATGAACAAACCGAACCTGGCGGACATTCAAGAAGTGGACAAAGATACCCGGGGATACGTCAATTCAATACTCACATAAGGTGGTATGTTCGTGAATACAGTTATAGCGTTTATTATTATTTTCGGAACGCTCGTTTTCTTCCATGAACTGGGTCATTTATTGCTAGCCCAAAGAGCGGGAATTCTCTGCCGTGAATTTGCGATCGGATTCGGTCCGAAGATTTTTTCTTTCAAAAAAAATGAAACAGTTTATACCATCAGGCTGCTTCCGGTCGGCGGATTTGTCCGTATGGCCGGCGAAGATCCGGAAATGATTGAGGTAAAACCCGGTTACACGGTCGGGCTTCTGTTTAATAAAGACGATCAAGTTGAGAAAGTCATCATCAATCAAAAGGAAAAATACCCGGATGCTTTAGTCATTGAAGTAGAAACTGCGGATTTAGAGCATGACATGAAGATCACCGGCTATGAACAGGGGAAAGAAGATGAACTTTCCAGCTTTGCTGTCAGTGAAACATCCTTTTTCATTGTAGACGGAGAAGAAGTGCAGATTGCGCCGTATAATCGCCAATTTGGTTCCAAACCTGTGTGGCAGCGAATTAAAGCGATTGCTGCAGGGCCGATTATGAACTTTATTTTAGCTTACGTCATTTTAGTGATGCTTGGGCTGATTCAAGGCGTGCCGTCAAATGAGCCTGTGCTCGGGCAGCTGACTGACAATGGACGGGCGGCCGAAGCGGGGCTAAAAGAAGGGGACTATATTCAAAGCATTAACGGAGAGAAAATGAGGTCTTGGACGGACATTGTCTCTGCTGTAAAAGAAAATCCGGAAAAAGAAATGGACGTTGCAGTAAAAAGAGATAACAAAACGCTTCATATTTCAGTGACTCCGGAAGCTGTTAAAGATGAGAACAAAAAAACAATCGGGCGTTTCGGTTCCTATGCGCCGACTGAAAAAGGCGTTCTCTCAGCAGTTGCTTACGGCGCTACTTCAACAGTTGATGTCACTAAAGCCATTTTAACCAACTTAAGCAAATTAGTAACAGGCCAATTTAAACTTGATATGTTGTCAGGTCCTGTCGGCATATATGACATGACAGACCAGGTGGCGAAAACAGGGTTAGTGAACTTATTCCAGTTTGCTGCGTTTTTAAGCATTAACCTTGGGATTGTCAACCTGCTTCCGATTCCGGCGCTTGACGGAGGAAGGTTGTTATTTCTATTTATTGAAGCGATTCGGGGCAAACCGATTAACAGGGAAAAAGAAGCATTTGTTGTGTTTATCGGAGTAGCTTTCTTAATGCTTCTTATGCTGGTTGTCACATGGAACGATATCCAGCGGCTGTTCTTGTAAACGAAAAGTAAATCAATCAGAGGTGCGAAGAAATGAGACAAAGCTTGACGCTTATTCCTACGCTCCGTGAAGTTCCAGCTGATGCCGAAGCAAAAAGCCATCAGCTTCTTCTGAGAGCAGGGTTTATCAGACAGAATACGAGCGGGGTATACAGCTATATGCCTCTTGCGTATAAAGTGATTCAAAACATTCAGCAGATTGTTCGTGAAGAAATGGAGAAAATAGATGCCGTGGAAATGCTTATGCCCGCATTGCAGCAGGCTGAGACATGGCAGGAATCAGGCAGATGGTATACGTATGGTCCTGAACTGATGAGACTAAAAGACCGTCATGGCCGTGAATTTGCTTTAGGGGCAACGCATGAAGAAGTTATCACTTCACTTGTTCGCGATGAGGTTAAATCTTATAAGCGTCTCCCTCTGACTCTGTATCAAATTCAGTCTAAGTTCAGAGATGAAAAACGTCCCCGCTTCGGTTTGTTAAGAGGACGCGAATTTATTATGAAGGATGCGTATTCTTTCCATGCATCTGAAGAGAGCTTGGATAATACGTATCAAAAAATGTACGAGGCTTATTCTAATATTTTTGCCCGTTGCGGCATTAATGTAAGACCTGTCATCGCCGATTCAGGCGCAATGGGGGGAAAGGATACGCACGAGTTTATGGCACTTTCTGCAATCGGAGAGGATACGATTGCATATTCTGATGAATCACAGTATGCGGCTAATATCGAAATGGCTGAAGTTCTTTATCAAGAAGTCCCTTCTGATGAAGAGCCTCAAGCTTTAGAGAAAGTCCACACGCCTAACGTGAAAACAATCGAAGAACTGACTGCGTATTTACAGGTTTCCGCTGAAGCCTGCATGAAGTCAGTGCTGTTTAAAGCAGATGACCGTTTCGTCTTAGTGCTTGTAAGAGGGGACCATGAAGTTAACGAGATTAAAGTGAAAAACTTGCTTCATGCAGAAGTTGTGGAGCTTGCCTCACAAGAAGAGGTTATTCAGCAGCTTGGAACAGAACCGGGTTTTGTCGGCCCTGTCGGTGTCAAACAAGATGTTGAAGTATATGCCGATCATGCTGTGAAAGCAATGGTCAATGCTGTTGCCGGTGCAAATGAAGGAGATCATCACTATAAAAATGTCAACGTAAACCGTGACGCGCAAATTAAAGAATTTGCTGATCTTCGTTTTATTAAAGAGGGTGATCCTTCACCAGACGGCAAAGGTACAATCCGTTTTGCAGAAGGAATCGAAGTCGGACAAGTCTTTAAGCTTGGAACACGCTATTCAGAGGCGATGAATGCGACATACTTAGATGAAAACGGTCGCGCGCAGCCAATGCTGATGGGCTGTTACGGAATCGGTGTGTCAAGAACGCTTTCTGCTATTGCTGAACAGCACCACGACGATAAAGGATTGATATGGCCAAAAAGCGTTGCGCCGTACGATCTTCATATTCTTGCTTTGAACGTGAAAAACGATGGGCAAAGAGAGCTTGCTGAAAAGCTGTATGCCGATTTAAAAGCGGAAGGCTATGGAGTGCTCTATGATGATCGTGCTGAGCGCGCCGGTGTAAAATTCGCTGATTCAGATCTCATCGGCCTTCCAATCCGCATTACTGTCGGAAAACGTGCGGACGAAGGAATTGTCGAAGTGAAAATCCGTAAAACGGGTGAATCAACTGAAATTTCAGCAGACGAACTATCTGCTTTTATCAGCAAGCAGTAATCACCATAACGATTTATTAAAAAACATGTTAAAATAGAAATAATAGAAGGTACCTCATTTGCCTGAGGTACCTTCACTTATGAAGTTTTTAGGGAGGGGTACTGTCTTAATGGAACAGTTATCAGTAAACAGAAGGCAGTTTCAAATTCTTCTGCAGCAGATTAATATGACAGATGATACCTTCATGACATACTTTGAAGATGGTGAGATTAAAAAGTTGGCGATACACAAAGCGTCTAAGTCTTGGCATTTTCATTTTCAATTTAAATCTTTGCTGCCTTTTCAAATATATGACACATTAACAACGAGGCTGACGCAATCGTTTGCCCACATAGCAAAAGTGACATCTTCAATCGAAGTGCAAGATGCCGAGGTCAGCGAAAGTCTAGTACAAGATTACTGGTCACGCTGTATTGAGGAACTGCAAGGCATTTCACCGCCGATTATCAGTCTTTTAAACCAGCAAAAACCGAAATTGAAAGGCAATAAACTGATTGTCAAAACAAAAACGGACACGGAAGCGGCTGCTCTTAAGAACAAATATAGTTCTATGATTCAAGCCGGATACCGTCAATTTGGTTTCCCGGATCTTCAGCTTGATGCCGAAATCTTTGTATCCGAGCAAGAAGTTCAAAAGTTTCGGGAGCAAAAGCTTGCGGAAGACCAAGAGCGGGCCATGCAGGCACTGATTGAAATGGAGAAGAAAGATCAAGAAAGTGATGAAGATCAAATACCATCTGGGCCTCTTGTCATCGGTTATCAAATTAAAGATAACGAAGAAATCCGGACACTTGACAGCATCATGGACGAAGAACGGAGAATAACGGTCCAGGGTTACGTGTTTGATGTGGAGACACGAGAGCTGAAAAGCGGGCGTACGCTGTGTATCTTCAAAATTACAGACTACACAAATAGTATTTTAATCAAAATGTTTGCACGTGAAAAAGAAGATGCGGCACTGATGAAGTCTCTGAAAAAAGGAATGTGGGTAAAAGCACGCGGCAGCATTCAAAATGACACTTTTGTCAGAGATCTCGTCATGATCGCAAATGACGTAAACGAAATGAAAGCAAAAACCCGTGAAGATTCTGCATCTGAAGGAGAAAAAAGAGTGGAATTGCATTTGCATTCCCCAATGAGCCAAATGGATGCTGTTACGGGTGTCGGAAAGCTTGTCGAACAGGCAAAAAAATGGGGGCATGAGGCCATCGCTTTGACTGACCATGCTGTCGTTCAATCCTTCCCTGATGCGTATTCTGCCGCAAAAAAGCATGGAATTAAAATGATTTACGGGATGGAAGCGAATCTTGTTGATGATGGCGTGCCAATTGCTTATAACGCTGCACATCGGCTGCTTGAGGAAGAAACATATGTTGTTTTTGACGTCGAGACAACAGGACTGTCTGCTGTATACGATACCATTATTGAGCTGGCTGCAGTAAAAGTAAAAGGCGGAGAAATTATTGATAAATTTGAGGCGTTTGCGAACCCGCATCGTCCGCTTTCAGCCACAATCATAGAGCTGACCGGCATCACCGATGATATGCTTCGCGACGCTCCTGATGTCGTAGATGTAATAAGAGATTTCAGAGAATGGATCGGCGATGATATCCTTGTCGCTCACAATGCAAGTTTTGATATGGGATTCTTAAACGTAGCTTATAAAAGGCTTCTTGAAGTCGAAAAAGCTAAAAACCCAGTCATTGATACGCTTGAGCTTGGCCGTTTTCTCTATCCGGAATTTAAGAACCACCGTTTGAACACACTTTGTAAAAAGTTTGATATCGAACTGACACAGCATCACCGTGCGATCTACGATACTGAGGCGACGGCTTATTTGCTCCTGAAAATGCTGAAGGACGCGGCTGAAAAAGGCATTCAGTACCATGATGAGTTAAATGAAAATATGGGTCAGTCCAACGCTTATCAAAGATCGAGACCTTATCACGCAACATTACTTGCTGTGAACAGCACGGGTCTTAAAAATTTATTTAAGCTTGTGTCACTCTCTCATATCCATTATTTTTACAGAGTGCCTCGTATCCCGAGATCTCAGCTTGAGAAATATAGGGAAGGGCTTCTGATCGGTTCAGCCTGTGACAGGGGAGAGGTTTTTGAAGGAATGATGCAAAAATCGCCTGAAGAGGTGGAAGATGTCGCGTCATTCTATGATTATCTCGAAGTTCAGCCGCCTGAAGTGTACCGTCACTTGCTAGAACTTGAACTGGTCCGCGATGAAAAATCGCTTAAAGAAATTATTGCGAATATCACGAAACTGGGTGAAAAGCTAAATAAACCGGTTGTTGCTACGGGAAATGTACATTACTTGAATGACGAGGATAAAATCTACAGAAAGATTTTAGTATCCTCTCAAGGCGGGGCAAATCCGCTGAACAGACATGAACTGCCGAAAGTGCATTTCAGAACGACAGACGAAATGCTTGAAGCATTTTCTTTCTTAGGCGAAGAAAAAGCGAAGGAAATCGTTGTCACCAATACCCAAAAGGTTGCTTCTTTAATCGATGACATCAAGCCAATTAAAGATGATTTGTATACACCGAAAATCGAAGGCGCTGATGAAGAGATCAGAGAAATGAGCTATCAGCGTGCAAGAAGCATTTACGGCGAAGAGTTGCCTGAAATTGTGGAAGCGCGGATTGAAAAAGAATTAAAAAGTATCATTGGCCATGGCTTCGCTGTTATTTATTTGATCTCTCACAAACTTGTAAAACGTTCACTAGATGACGGATATCTCGTAGGTTCCCGTGGTTCCGTAGGCTCCTCATTAGTTGCGACGCTTACTGAGATCACTGAGGTCAACCCGCTGCCGCCGCATTATGTATGCTCTGAGTGCCAACATTCTGAGTTCTTTAATGACGGGTCTGTCGGTTCCGGTTTTGACCTGCCTGACAAGATATGCCCTCATTGCGGAACGCCTTTGAAAAAAGACGGCCATGATATTCCGTTTGAAACATTCTTAGGATTTAAAGGGGACAAAGTACCTGATATCGATTTGAACTTTTCAGGGGAATATCAGCCGCACGCACACAATTACACAAAAGTATTGTTCGGAGAAGACAATGTATATCGTGCGGGAACGATAGGAACAGTTGCAGAAAAAACAGCTTACGGATATGTAAAAGGCTATGCCGGGGACCACAATCTCCACATGCGCGGGGCCGAAATAGATCGGCTCGTACAGGGATGTACAGGTGTTAAACGTACGACCGGACAGCACCCTGGGGGTATTATCGTTGTCCCGGATTATATGGACATTTATGATTTTTCACCAATTCAGTTTCCGGCGGACGCCACAGGTTCAGAGTGGAAAACCACTCATTTTGATTTCCACTCCATCCATGACAACCTGTTAAAACTCGATATTCTCGGACACGATGACCCGACCGTTATTCGGATGCTTCAAGACTTAAGCGGAATTGATCCGAAAACCATTCCAACAGATGATCCTGAAGTGATGAAAATCTTCCAGGGAACCGAATCACTCGGTGTTACAGAAGAACAGATCGGCTGTAAAACGGGTACTCTGGGAATTCCTGAATTCGGAACCCGATTTGTGCGGCAGATGCTTGAAGATACAAAGCCGACAACTTTTTCCGAGCTCGTTCAGATTTCAGGCTTATCTCACGGAACTGATGTATGGCTCGGCAATGCACAAGAGCTCATCCACAATAATATTTGTGAGCTGAGTGAGGTTATCGGCTGCCGTGATGACATTATGGTTTATTTAATCTATCAAGGCCTTGAGCCATCCCTTGCCTTTAAAATCATGGAATTTGTACGTAAAGGAAAAGGATTAACGCCTGAATGGGAAGAAGAAATGAAAAATAACAATGTCCCGGACTGGTATATTGATTCTTGTAAAAAGATTAAATACATGTTCCCGAAAGCCCACGCCGCGGCTTATGTATTAATGGCGGTCCGCATCGCTTACTTTAAAGTGCATCACGCGCTTTTGTATTATGCGGCTTATTTTACCGTTCGTGCAGACGACTTTGATATCGATACAATGATCAAGGGTTCTACAGCAATCAAAGCCGTAATGGAGGATATTAACGCTAAAGGGCTTGATGCTTCACCGAAGGAAAAAAACCTTCTCACTGTGTTAGAATTAGCGCTTGAAATGTGTGAGAGAGGCTATACATTCCAAAAAGTCGATTTATATCGCTCCAGCGCTGCAGAGTTTATTATAGACGGCAACAGCCTTATCCCGCCGTTTAACTCCATTCCTGGATTAGGAACGAACGCTGCTCTGAATATTGTAAAGGCTCGTGAAGAAGGCGAATTCCTCTCTAAAGAAGATTTGCAAAAGAGAGGGAAAGTGTCAAAAACGATTTTAGAGTATTTAGATCGCCATGGCTGCCTGGAATCACTGCCTGATCAAAACCAATTGTCATTGTTTTAATATAGAAGCAGAATTTCTCAGGAAATTCTGCTTCTATGCATACATAAGCGCAAAAAGTGACATTGTAACATTAGAGTCTCTGTCATTTGCTTAGGTGAAGTTAAGTGTATATCCATTTGCAATAAAAATATGGTTATGGTATAGTTTTATTGGAAATGCTAACGATTACCGAGGCAAAGAGTGGGGAAACCCGCTCTTTTGTATTGAACAGGAGAATTTTGTCTCGACATGTTCATCGTTTACTTTTAAGCCCCTGCTCTTTTGAAGCAGGGTTTTTATGCAGAGTGACGAGACGAACATGAGATCGACAGCACAAGGAGGAAGAACATGAGCAAAAAAGTGACTGACACCGTTCAAGAGATGGCTCAGCCAATCGTAGACAGCCTTCAGCTGGAACTCGTTGACATTGAATTTGTCAAAGAGGGTCAAAGCTGGTTCCTTCGCGTGTTTATTGATTCCGATGACGGTGTGGATATTGAGGAATGTGCCAAAGTAAGCGAAGCTTTAAGCGAAAAGCTTGATGATGCAGACCCAATCAGCCAAAATTACTTTCTTGAAGTCTCATCTCCAGGAGCTGAGCGTCCGCTAAAGAAAAAAGCCGATTTTGAAAAATCACTTGGGAAAAATGTGTACATTAAGACGTATGAGCCTATTGATGGCGTAAAAGTGTTTGAAGGTGAACTGGCTGAATTTGATGGACAAACAGTGACAGTTGAGATCACGATCAAAACAAGAAAGAAACGGATCAATATTCCGTATGAAAAGATAGCTAATGCACGATTAGCTGTTACGTTCTAATGAATACAAATGCTTTAAGGGGGGAGACCGTTAAATGAGCAGTGAATTATTAGATGCTCTCACGATTCTTGAAAAAGAAAAAGGCATCAGTAAAGAAATTATCATTGAAGCAATCGAAGCTGCGTTAATTTCTGCTTATAAGCGGAATTTTAATCAAGCGCAAAATGTACGAGTGGATTTAAACCGTGAAACAGGCTCCATCCGTGTATTTGCAAGAAAAGATGTCGTTGACGAAGTATACGACCAAAGACTGGAGATCTCTATTGAAGAGGCGCAGGGCATCCATCCGGAATATATGGTCGGCGATGTTGTCGAAATCGAAGTAACGCCTAAGGATTTTGGGCGCATAGCTGCTCAAACAGCGAAGCAGGTCGTCACACAGCGTGTGCGCGAAGCTGAGCGCGGTGTGATTTATTCTGAATTTATCGACCGTGAAGAAGACATCATGACAGGTATCGTCCAGCGTCTGGACAATAAGTTTATCTACGTGTCTTTAGGCAAAATAGAAGCCTTGCTGCCGGTTAATGAGCAAATGCCAAATGAAAGCTACAAGCCTCATGACCGCATTAAGGTATTTATCACAAAAGTAGAAAAAACGACGAAGGGCCCGCAGATTTATGTGTCAAGAACACACCCAGGCCTGTTAAAGCGTTTGTTTGAAATCGAAGTGCCTGAAATTTATGATGGAACTGTCGAGCTGAAATCTGTAGCCAGAGAAGCCGGAGACCGTTCAAAAATTTCGGTCCGCACAGACGACCCTGACGTGGATCCTGTCGGCTCATGCGTAGGCCCTAAAGGCCAGCGTGTTCAGGCGATCGTCAATGAATTAAAAGGTGAAAAAATTGACATTGTCAACTGGTCCAGTGATCCTGTAGAATTTGTCGCAAATGCACTCAGTCCTTCGAAAGTGCTGGAAGTCATCGTTAATGAGGAAGAAAAAGCGACAACTGTTATTGTCCCTGATTACCAGCTGTCTCTGGCGATTGGCAAAAGAGGACAAAACGCACGCTTAGCTGCTAAACTGACAGGCTGGAAGATTGATATTAAGAGCGAAACGGACGCAAGAGAACTTGGAATCTATCCGAGAGAACTTGAAGCAGACGACGATGAGCCGCTTTTTACGGAGCCTGAAACTGCTGAAACGGATGAATAAGAGGTGGCCTTAGGTGAATAAACACAAGAAGATCCCGTTACGCAAATGTGTAGTGACTGGTGAAATGAAGCCTAAAAAAGAATTGATCCGAGTTGTACGTTCGAAAGAAGGCGAAATCTCAGTAGACCCGACCGGAAAGAAGAACGGGCGGGGTGCTTATTTAACGCTGGATAAAGAGTGCATTTTAGCAGCAAAAAAGAAAAACACTTTACAAAATCAATTTCAATCACAAATCGATGACCAGATTTTCGAAGAATTGCTAGAGCTGGCGGAAAAGGTGAAAAAATAAAATGTCTGGAATGGAATGGTTTCCCTTGCTGGGTCTGGCCAATCGAGCTCGTAAGGTCGTGTCAGGCGAGGACTTGGTAATTAAAGAAATCAGGAATGCGCGTGCAAAGCTTGTCCTGCTTACAGAGGATGCATCATCTAACACAGCGAAAAAAGTAACCGACAAGTGCAGCTATTATAAAGTCCCTTATAAAAAAGTCGAGAGTCGCGCGGTTCTTGGACGCTCTATCGGTAAAGAAGCCCGTGTCGTTGTCGCCGTCACTGACCAAGGTTTTGCGAATAAGCTGATCAGCTTGCTCGATTAATATTTTTGGGGGTGAACGAATGGCTAAAATGAGAGTATACGAATATGCAAAAGCATTAAATGTTTCAAGTAAGGAAATTTTGACCGCACTGAAAAACATGAATTTAGAAGTGAATAATCACATGGCCATGCTTGAAGAAAAGGCTATTAAACAGCTTGATGCCAAATATAAAAAAGGCGGCGCAGCCGTTAAATCTCAAAAGCCTGCAGAAACGAACAAAAACAAACAGACGCAAGGGGTTAATCAGCAATCTGCTGGAAATCAACCAAATAAAATTCGAGACGGAAAGAAGAATGACGTGCAGAATAATCAATTTAACAAAAACAAGAAGAATAACAACAACAAAAAAAATAAACGCAACAACAACAATAAGAATCAATATCAGCAAAAGCCTGTAAAGCCGAAAAAAGAGCTTCCTGAGAAAATTACATTCTCCGGCACTTTAACAGTCGGCGCATTGGCTGAGGAGCTTGGCAAAGAGCCTTCAGAACTCATTAAAAAGCTGATGCTTCTTGGCGTAATGGCAACCATTAACCAAGAGCTTGATAAAGATACAATCGAACTCATTGCATCAGAATATGGTGTAGAAACAGAAGAAGTCATTGTGCTTGAAGAAACAGAACTGGAAAAATATGAAGAGCCTGATAAAGAAGAGGATCTTGAAATTCGTCCTCCTGTCGTGACGATCATGGGTCACGTTGACCATGGGAAAACGACGCTTCTTGACAGCATCCGTAAAACGAAGGTTGTTGAAGGAGAAGCAGGCGGAATCACCCAGCATATCGGTGCTTACCAAATTGAAGAGAACGGCAAGAAAATTACGTTCTTGGATACTCCGGGCCACGCCGCATTTACGACAATGCGTGCACGCGGTGCAGAAGTAACTGATATTACGATTCTCGTTGTGGCTGCAGATGACGGTGTAATGCCGCAAACTGTAGAAGCGATTAACCATGCAAAAGCAGCTGAGGTTCCAATTATCGTTGCTGTGAATAAAGTTGATAAAGAATCCGCAAATCCTGACCGTGTGATGCAGGAACTGACGGAATACGGACTTGTCCCTGAAGCTTGGGGCGGAGAAACCATTTTTGTTCCGCTTTCCGCTTTAACCGGAAAAGGCATTGATGAACTCGTTGAAATGATTTTGCTTGTCAGTGAAGTAGAGGAATTGAAAGCGAATCCGAAACGCCAGGCAAAAGGAACGGTTATTGAAGCGGAACTTGATAAAGGCAGAGGGTCAGTTGCGACATTGCTCGTACAGACTGGGACACTGAATGTCGGTGATCCTATCGTAGTTGGCAATACATTTGGCCGTGTCCGTGCCATGGTCAACGATATTGGACGCCGTGTAAAAACTGCCGGCCCGTCAACTCCGGTTGAAATTACCGGTTTGAACGATGTCCCTCAAGCTGGAGACCAATTCCTTGTCTTTAAGGATGAAAAAACAGCTCGTTCTGTCGGGGAAGCCCGTGCTTCGAAACAGCTTGAAGAGCAGCGCAGCGATAAAGCGAAACTCAGTCTTGATGATTTATTCGAGCAAATTAAACAAGGTGATGTAAAAGACATTAACCTCATCGTAAAAGCTGATGTTCAAGGATCTGCTGAAGCCTTAACGGCCGCACTTCAAAAAATTGAAGTAGAAGGCGTTAAAGTGAAAATCATCCACACAGGCGTTGGTGCAATTACTGAATCTGACATTATCTTGGCATCTGCTTCCAATGCAATAGTTATCGGGTTTAATGTGAGACCGGACGGAAATGCTAAGAGTACGGCTGAAGCTGAAAATGTAGATATTCGTCTTCACCGTATCATTTACAAAGTAATCGACGAGATTGAAGCTGCCATGAAAGGTATGCTTGATCCTGAATATGAAGAAAAAGTAATTGGCCAAGTAGAAGTACGCCAAACATTCAAAGTATCTAAAATAGGTACAATTGCCGGCGGATATGTTACTGAAGGAACCATTACGCGCGACAGCGGCCTCCGTTTAATTCGTGACGGCGTCGTCATCTTCGAAGGCGAAGTAGACGTTTTGAAACGTTTTAAAGACGATGTGAAAGAAGTTTCACAAGGCTATGAATGTGGTATTACAATTAAGAAATACAATGACATTCGCGAAGGTGACATCCTGGAAGCTTATGTCATGCAAGAAATTGAAAGAAAGTGATCGGATTTGCGGAATGTGAATGCATCATTTATGATGCAGGATCGCTAAAAGAAAAGCGTGCCGTTCTGAAGCGGGTTTTAACCAGGGTTCAAAACAAGTTCAATGTTTCGATTTCGGAGATTGACTATCAGGACACATGGCAAAGGACCAGCTTCGGAATCGCCGCTGTTTCTTCCTCTCGCGTTCAAACAGAAAAAGAGCTGCAGCGCGTCCTAGCGTTTATCGATTCTTTTCCTGAAATTGAACGGACGATCACTAGGACAGAGTGGTTTTAACTTAGAGGTGATTGAATTGAGTATGAGAGCAAACCGTGTCGGCGAGCAAATGAAAAAAGAACTCGGTGATATTATCAGCCGCAAGCTGAAAGATCCGAGAATAGGTTTTCTGACAGTAACGGATGTACGTGTATCAGGTGATTTGCAAATTGCAAAGGTGTATATCTCGGTTCTCGGCGACGAGAAAAAACGGGAGGAAGCGCTGAAAGGGCTGGCAAAGGCGAAAGGATTTATCCGATCTGAAATCGGCAGCCGCATCAGACTTCGAAAAACGCCTGAAATTGAATTTGAGTTCGATGAATCAATCGATTACGGAAATCGAATCGAAACGCTGATTCACGAATTACATTCAGAGAAACCATCTGAATAAAAAATGGAGAGGATAGGCGTATATCGTCTGTCCTCTTTTCTTCGTTTTAAAGAGAAAAAACCAAAAGAAGGAGTGAAAGACAATGGTTAACGGAGTTCTCCTTTTACATAAACCGGTTGGCATGACATCGCACGACTGTGTCATGAAGATCCGAAAACTGTTAAAAACAAAAAAAGTAGGACATACGGGAACACTCGATCCAGAAGTGTCAGGTGTACTTCCGATTTGTGTGGGAAGGGCGACAAAAATAGTCGAATACTTGACTGAAAAGTCTAAAACATATGATGCGGAAATAACACTTGGCTTTTCAACGACAACAGAGGATCAGACTGGCGAAAGGGTTGAAACTAAGCCTGTCAATCAAGCCATTGATAAAGCAGATGCAGTAAAAGTTTTAAATAGCTTAAAGGGTAAACAAGAGCAAATTCCTCCCATGTATTCCGCTGTCAAAGTAAACGGCAAAAAATTATACGAGTACGCAAGAGCAGGTATTCAGGTAGAACGTCCAAAACGTATGATTACTATTGAAGACATTGCCCTGACGACAGAGATTAAACATAATGGAGAAACGGCAAGCTTTCGGTTTACAGTGACATGCTCCAAAGGGACCTATGTAAGGACGCTGGCGGTCATGATCGGAGAAAAACTCGGATATCCGGCTCATATGTCTCATTTAATCCGTACGGCATCCGGAGACTTCTCTCTCGACGAATGCTTTACCTTTGATGAACTGGAAACACAGGCTCAGTCCGGGACCGTGGGAGAGCATACAGTTCCTATTGAAGGCGCGCTCAATCATTTGCCGAAATGGATCATAAGTGATACATTAGCTAAGAAAGTAGAAAATGGGGCTTTGCTTGAGACGCCCGAGCAGTTTTCTGAGATGACAAGCGAAGACCGCATTGCTGTCTTTACGGAATCTGGAAGTTGTTTGGCGATCTATTTTCCCCATCCTACAAAAAAAGGGCTGTTAAAGCCGGCAAAAGTATTGCTGCAAAAAAGCGAACAATAGAAAAAAGGTGACCGTTCTGTGAAGACGATACATATTACACATCCTCATCATTTAATCAAAGAGGAGCAGGCAAAGTCTGTGATGGCGTTAGGGTATTTTGACGGCGTTCATCTAGGGCATCAAAAGGTAATCGGCACAGCGAAGCAGATAGCTGAAGAAAAGGGCCTGGCGTTAGCTGTGATGACCTTTCATCCTCATCCTTCCCATGTATTGAGGAGGAATCAGGAGCCAAAGGATCTGATTACGCCTCTGGAAGATAAAATAAACCAAATTGAACAATTAGGCACAGAGATTCTGTATGTCGTTAAATTTAATGAAGCATTTGCTTCTCTTTCTCCTAAGCAGTTTGCAGGCCAGTATATTGTCGGTCTTAATGTACAGCACGCTGTTGCGGGCTTTGACTTTACGTACGGCAAATACGGTAAGGGAACAATGGAGACCATGCCGCATGATTTAGATGGAGAAGCTGAGTGCACAATGGTAGAAAAATTAACGGAACAAGATAAAAAAATCAGTTCCTCGTATATCCGTACCGCGCTTCAAAACGGAGACGTTGAATTGGCGAATGTCTTGCTTGGACAGCCTTATTTTATAAAAGGAATTGTCATTCACGGTGATAAAAGAGGGCGGACCATCGGGTTTCCGACAGCAAATGTCGGTTTAAATAACAGCTATATCGTTCCGCCGACGGGTGTATATGCCGTAAAAGCGGAAGTGAACGGCGAAGTCTACAACGGCGTTTGCAATATCGGCTATAAGCCGACATTTTATGAAAAACGCCCGGAGCAGCCTTCAATCGAAGTCCATCTGTTTGATTTTGATCAAGAGGTATACGGAGCCGCTATAAAAATTGAGTGGTATAAACGGATTCGGAGCGAGCGGAAATTCAATGGCATCAAAGAATTAACAGAGCAAATTGAGAAAGACAAGCAGGAAGCCATCCGTTATTTCAGCAATTTGCGGAAATAACATGCAATGTACACAAATTTCATTTTAAAATATTTGCATATAGGCGCGATTTTTAGTATGATAGTTTGCGTAGTCTTAAAACCATTGCTTGGCAATCCGAAGTCACCGACGGTTGCTAGGTAACTGGGGCTAAATATGATTTGGAGGTGAAACAGGATGGCAATTACTCAAGAGCGTAAAAACCAACTCATCAGTGAGTTCAAAACACACGAATCTGATACTGGATCTCCAGAAGTTCAGATCGCTATCCTAACTGACTCAATTAACAATTTGAACGAGCATTTACGTACTCATAAGAAAGACCACCATTCACGTCGCGGTCTTCTTAAAATGGTAGGTAAGCGTCGTAATCTTCTTACGTATCTACGTAATAAAGACGTAACTCGTTATCGTGAGTTAATTAACAAACTAGGCTTACGTCGATAATCGTAAAAAGCGGGAGGATTCCCGCTTTTTTATCGTATTAAAGCGAAAATTTCTTATAACAAATCATTGAAATCCTTTTACATACTACTTTGACATTGATATGTTCAATTCATTTCGTTCATAATAGGAGTAATTGATTATTTCACACAACGAAGAGAGGAGTTCGTAATCGTATGGGACAAGAAAAACATGTCTTTACCATAGATTGGGCCGGAAGAACGCTTACCGTTGAAACCGGCCAGCTTGCCAAACAGGCAAACGGTGCTGTTATGATCCGTTACGGTGATACAGCAGTGCTTAGTACAGCAACCGCTTCAAAAGAACCAAAACCACTTGATTTCTTCCCGCTTACTGTAAATTATGAGGAAAGATTATATGCGGTAGGGAAAATTCCGGGCGGATTTATTAAAAGAGAAGGGCGTCCAAGTGAAAAAGCGGTTCTTGCCAGCCGTTTAATCGACCGTCCGATCCGTCCTTTGTTTGCTGATGGATTCCGTAATGAAGTTCAAGTCATCAGCATTGTCATGAGTGTTGACCAAAACTGCTCTTCTGAAATGGCCGCTATGTTCGGTTCATCTCTGGCTCTTTCTGTATCGGATATTCCGTTTGAAGGACCGATTGCAGGGGTTACTGTCGGACGCATTAATGATGAATTTATCATTAACCCGACAGTCGATCAGCTTGAGAAAAGCGATATCAATCTTGTCGTTGCCGGCACGAAAGATGCCATTAACATGGTAGAAGCGGGAGCGGATGAAGTTCCTGAGGAAACCATGCTTGAAGCCATTATGTTCGGCCATGAAGAAATTAAACGCCTGATTGCATTCCAAGAAGAAATTGTAGCAGCAGTCGGCAAAGAAAAATCAGAAATTGCGCTCTATGAAATTGATGAAGAGCTTAGTGAAAAAGTAAAAGCTTTAGCAGAAGAAGATTTGCTGAAAGCCATCCAGGTTCATGAAAAGCATGCCCGCGAAGATGCCATTAATGAAGTGAAAAAAGCAGTTGTGGCGAAATTCGAGGATGAAGAGCATGATGAAGACACAATCAAGAAAGTGAAGCAGACTTTATCCAAGCTGGTGAAAAATGAAGTGCGCCGGTTGATTACTGAAGAGAAAGTAAGACCGGACGGCCGCGGTGTCGATCAAATCCGCCCGCTTTCTTCTGAGGTCGGCATCTTGTCAAGAACTCATGGATCAGGGCTGTTTACAAGGGGACAAACACAGGCTCTCAGCGTATGTACGCTAGGCGCTCTTGGAGATGTGCAAATCCTTGACGGCTTAGGTGTCGAAGAGTCGAAACGGTTTATGCATCACTACAACTTCCCGCAATTCAGCGTTGGGGAAACAGGGCCAATGCGCGGACCGGGACGCCGTGAAATCGGACATGGAGCACTGGGTGAGCGTGCGCTTGAGCCAGTTATTCCGTCTGAAAAAGACTTCCCTTACACTGTCCGTCTTGTATCAGAAGTGCTTGAATCAAATGGTTCTACGTCTCAAGCAAGTATTTGCGCAAGCACACTTGCAATGATGGATGCCGGTGTACCAATTAAAGCCCCAGTTGCGGGTATTGCGATGGGTCTTGTCAAATCAGGCGAACATTACACTGTTCTGACTGACATCCAAGGCATGGAAGACGCGCTTGGAGATATGGACTTTAAAGTAGCCGGAACTGAAAAAGGCGTCACGGCGCTGCAAATGGACATTAAAATCGAAGGACTTTCCAGAGAGATTCTTGAAGAAGCGCTTCAGCAGGCGAAAAAAGGAAGAATGGAAATTCTCAATAGCATGCTTGCGACATTAAGCGAATCAAGAAAAGAGCTTTCTCAATATGCACCTAAGATTTTAACAATGGCCATTAATCCTGATAAGATCCGCGATGTCATCGGGCCAAGCGGAAAACAAATCAATAAAATCATCGAAGAAACCGGTGTTAAAATTGATATTGAACAGGACGGCACCATCTTTATTTCTTCAACAGTTGAAAGCAGCAACCAAGAAGCGAAAAAAATCATTGAAGACCTTGTCAGAGAGGTTGAAGTCGGCCAGCTTTACCTAGGTAAAGTGAAACGAATTGAAAAATTCGGAGCTTTCGTTGAAATTTTCAGCGGAAAAGACGGTTTGGTGCACATTTCAGAGCTTGCGCTTGAACGCGTAGGAAAAGTTGAAGATGTTGTGAAAATCGGGGACGAGATTCTTGTCAAGGTCACTGAAATTGATAAACAAGGACGAGTCAATTTGTCCCGTAAAGCGGTGCTCCGTGAAGAGAAAGAAAAAGAAGAACAACAATCTTAAATGAAAACATAAAAGGAGCCTGGGAGACCCGGCTTCTTTATTTTGAAGCTTTTAAAATGCAGGCAGGTTCTACCTTGTCCTTATCCTTCATAATGTGAGGTGAGGGGGGACAGAACATGTACAAAAAATTTGTGCCGTTTGCCGTTTTTCTATTTCTTTTTTTTGTCTCATTTGAGATGATGAAAAATCCGCACACACTTGATTATATAGGGGCAATGAAAAAAGATACGGTGACTGTCACGGCGTCCAAAGACCCGCTATATGAAGAATTGCTTCAAAAAGCGCCGGAATATGAAGTTAGGCCCCAGGATGCCAGAGTAGATAAGGTCTGGAAAAGCATTCCCGGTTACAATGGGTTGATGGTCAATATTGAAAAATCATATAAAAAAATGAAAAAGCACGGCGAGTTTCGGGAAAACGATTTGGTGTACAGGCAAGTAAAACCAAACATTCATCTTGAGTCTCTTCAGCCTGAGCCTATTTATAAAGGAAATCCTGACAAACCGATGGTGGCTTTTTTAGTCAATGTGGCATGGGGAAATGAATATTTAGAAAAAATGCTCCCTGTTCTGCAAAAGCATCAGGTCAAGGCTACGTTCTTTTTAGAAGGCAATTGGGTGAGGAAAAATGAACAGCTTGCTAAAAAGATTGCGGAAGAAGGACATGAAATCGGAAATCATTCATACAATCATCCGGATATGAGCAAACTGACTACAGGAAGAATTTCCGAGCAGCTCGACAAGACAAATGAGCAAATAGAAAAAACGCTCGGTGTTAAGCCGAAGTGGTTTGCTCCGCCGAGCGGAAGTTTTAGAAAAGCGGTCGTCGACATTGCAGCTGAGAAACAGATGGGAACAGTCATGTGGACAGTTGATACGATCGATTGGCAAAAACCGTCTCCGTCTGTGCTTCAAACGAGAGTGTTAAGCAAGATACATAATGGTGCCATGATTTTAATGCATCCGACTGACCCTACGGCTGAAAGTCTTGAAGCGCTGATTACAAAGATAAAAGATAAAGGATACGCGCTTGGAACAGTCACCGAACTAATGGATGAAACAAGACTGTTGAAGTAACAGATGCAGGCAGCTTGTCTTTGAATAGGAGGAACAAAATTTGATTAAACGATATACGTGTCAAAATGGTGTAAGAGTTGTGCTGGAAAATAACCCGACAGTCCGTTCTGTTGCGATCGGCGTGTGGATCGGCACCGGTTCGCGGCACGAAAAGCCGGAGATAAACGGGATTTCTCACTTTTTAGAGCACATGTTCTTTAAAGGGACGAGCACAAGATCTGCACGAGAGATAGCAGAATCTTTTGATCGTATTGGCGGTCAGGTCAATGCGTTTACCTCAAAGGAATATACCTGCTACTATGCAAAGGTCCTTGACGAGCATGCAAATTACGCACTGGACGTATTAGCAGATATGTTTTTTCATTCAACGTTTGATGAAAACGAGCTGAAAAAAGAAAAAAATGTAGTATATGAAGAGATTAAAATGTACGAAGATGCGCCGGACGACATTGTGCATGATTTACTGAGCAAAGCCACTTACGGCAATCATTCTTTAGGCTATCCTATTCTTGGTACGGAAGAAACGCTTGCTTCCTTCAACGGCGACTCTCTCAGACAATACATGCATGATTATTATACACCGGACCGAGTGGTCATTTCGGTAGCGGGTAATATATCTGACAGTTTTATCAAAGATGTAGAGAAATGGTTCGGGTCATACGAGGCCAAAGGCAAAGCGACAGGCCTCGCGAAGCCCGAGTTCTACACGGAAAAACTGACGAGAAAAAAAGAAACAGAGCAGGCTCATTTATGCCTTGGCTTTAAAGGCCTTGAGGTTGGCCATGAACGCATTTATGATTTAATCGTCCTGAATAATGTGCTCGGAGGCAGCATGAGTAGCCGCCTGTTCCAGGATGTCCGTGAAGATAAAGGGCTCGCTTATTCTGTTTACAGCTATCACAGCTCTTATGAGGACAGCGGTATGCTTACCATTTACGGCGGGACCGGTGCAAATCAGCTTCAGCAGCTGTCAGAAACAATTCAAGAAACCCTTGCTACATTAAAACGCGAAGGTATTACCTCTAAAGAGTTGGAAAACAGCAAAGAGCAAATGAAGGGAAGCTTGATGCTGAGCTTAGAAAGCACAAACAGCAAAATGAGCCGAAATGGAAAAAATGAACTGCTGCTCGGCAAACATAAAACTTTAGATGAGATCATCAAGGAATTAAACGCTGTAAACTTAGAGCGAGTCAACGGCCTTGCCAGACAACTGTTTACTGAAGATTATGCACTGGCACTCATCAGCCCCTCCGGCAATATGCCATATTAAAAAGAAAAAGCCTGCCCCATAACGGAGCAGGCATTTTTTAATTCCTTTAATCATACATAGTACAAGGGGGTGACAGACATGCGGCTCAGTGAATTATCAGGAAAGGAAATTGTAGACATCAAAAGAGCTGAACGGCTGGGAGTACTCGGCCAGACCGATTTAGAAATCAATGAACAGGATGGACAGATTACGGCACTCCTCATTCCGACAGTTAAGTGGTTTGGTTTGAGAAAACACGGTCAAGACATTCGTGTCCCCTGGCATCATATTCAAAAAATCGGATCAGATATGATCATATTAGACGTGCCTGAGGAAATGTCTCCTCGGCAAGAGTAAGAAAAAAGCCCAAAAGAATATAGTGCGGGCTCCAAAGTAAACTTATGAAACATCGGCTTCGGCAGCCGGTGTTTTTTTCTATGAAAAAAGCGCTTTTTAATTCACCGGTAATTCCTTTTGATCATAAGATGAAGGGGAGCTTAACAACTAGAGATCCAGTATATACAAAGAAGGTGAACGTTTAAAATGTTAACCGGATTGAAAATTGCAGTTATCGGCGGTGACGCAAGACAGCTCGAAATAATAAGAAAGCTCACTGAACAGCAGGCTGACATCTATCTTGTCGGTTTTGACCAATTGGATCACGGTTTTACCGGAGCAGTAAAATGCAACATTGATGAAATTCCTTTTCAGCAAATAGACAGTGTTATTCTCCCAGTGTCTGCAACAACAGGAGAAGGTGTCGTATCGACTGTATTTTCGAATGAAGAGGTTGTGTTAAAACAGGAGCATCTCGACAAAACACCTGCACACTGTGTCATTTTCTCAGGAATTTCTAACGCCTATTTAGAAAACATTGCAGCTCAAGCAAACAGAAAACTTGTTAAGCTGTTTGAACGGGATGACATTGCGATATACAATTCTATTCCGACAGTAGAAGGAACCATTATGCTGGCTATTCAGCACACGGATTATACGATACACGGATCTCAGGTGGCCGTTCTCGGTCTGGGGCGCACCGGGATGACGATTGCCCGCACATTTGCCGCGCTTGGAGCGAATGTAAAAGTGGGGGCAAGAAGTTCAGCGCATCTGGCACGTATTACTGAAATGGGACTCGTTCCTTTTCATACCGATGAGCTGAAAGAGTATGTAAAAGATATAGATATTTGTATTAATACAATACCGAGTATGATTTTAAATCAAAAGGTACTTTCTAGCATGACACCAAAAACCTTAATATTGGATCTGGCCTCACGTCCCGGGGGAACGGATTTCAAATATGCCGAAAAACAGGGGATTAAAGCACTTCTTGCCCCTGGTCTACCAGGAATTGTCGCTCCTAAAACAGCTGGGCAAATCCTCGCAAACGTCTTGAGCAAGCTATTGGCTGAAATACAAGCTGAGGAGGGGAAGTAAGCATGTCGTCATTAAAAGGAAAAAGAATCGGGTTTGGGCTGACTGGATCGCACTGCACATATGAAGCGGTTTTCCCGCAAATTGAGGCCCTGGTCAACGGAGGGGCAGAAGTCCGTCCGGTTGTCACTTTTAACGTAAAATCCACAAATACCCGATTTGGAGAAGGAGCGGAATGGGTTAAAAAAATTGAAGACCTGACCGGATATGAGGCCATTGATTCGATTGTGAAGGCAGAGCCCCTTGGGCCGAAGCTGCCCCTTGACTGCATGGTCATTGCGCCCTTAACCGGCAACTCAATGAGCAAGCTTGCAAATGCTATGACAGACAGTCCGGTGCTGATGGCGGCAAAAGCGACAATCCGAAACAATAGGCCAGTCGTTCTTGGTATCTCGACAAATGATGCTCTCGGTTTAAACGGAACAAATTTAATGAGGCTCATGTCAACAAAAAATATCTTTTTTATTCCATTCGGGCAAGACGATCCATTTAAAAAACCGAATTCAATGGTAGCCAAAATGGATCTGCTTCCGCAAACCATTGAAAAGGCGGTTATGCATCAGCAGCTTCAGCCGGTTCTGGTTGAGAATTATCAGGGAAATGACTAAATTTACAGAAAATCTTTCCCAAACTAAAAAATTCGGTCATCACCCGCATATTCTATGGTAAAATAAAACGTAAAATCATAGTCAAATTAATTCAATGATGCTGATTGGCGGAAGGAGTTTTACAGATGGGAAGAGGTTTACACGTAGCAGTTGTCGGAGCGACAGGGGCTGTAGGACAACAAATGCTGAAAACACTTGAAGACAGAAACTTTGAAATGGACACACTTACATTGCTATCTTCCAAACGCTCTGCGGGGACAAAAGTCACGTTTAAAGGCCAAGAGCTGACTGTTCAGGAAGCTTCTCCCGAGAGCTTTGAAGGGGTAAATATTGCTTTGTTCAGCGCCGGCGGAAGCGTATCACAGGCATTGGCACCAGAAGCTGTAAAACGCGGCGCTATTGCTATAGATAATACGAGTGCGTTCCGCATGGACGAAAATACACCGCTTGTTGTGCCTGAAGTGAATGAGGCAGACTTGCATGAACACAACGGCATTATTGCCAATCCGAACTGCTCTACAATCCAAATGGTTGCGGCTCTTGAACCGATCCGCAAAGCATACGGCTTAAACAAAGTCATCGTATCAACTTACCAGGCGGTTTCAGGAGCGGGAAATGAAGCTGTAAAAGAGCTTTACAGCCAAACACAGGCGATTTTAAATCAAGAAGAAATTGAGCCCGCGATCATGCCTGTAAAAGGCGACAAAAAACACTATCAAATCGCCTTCAACGCGATTCCGCAAATTGATAAATTCCAAGATAACGGCTATACGTTTGAGGAAATGAAAATGATAAATGAAACGAAAAAAATCATGCACATGCCGGACCTTCAAGTAGCGGCTACATGTGTGAGACTGCCAATTCAAACTGGGCACTCAGAGTCCGTCTACATTGAGGTTGACCGTGATGACGCTACAGTTGAGGATATTAAAAAACTATTAAAAGAAGCTCCGGGCGTGACACTTCAGGATGACCCAAACCAGCAGCTTTATCCGATGCCTGCTGATGCCGTCGGTAAAAACGATGTGTTTGTTGGCCGCATCCGCAAAGATTTGGACAGAGCAAACGGTTTTCATTTATGGGTTGTTTCTGATAACCTGTTAAAAGGCGCGGCATGGAACTCTGTTCAGATTGCAGAAAGCCTGAAAAAACTAAACCTCGTATAAAAGAGAGAATTTCCTAAAGACGAATAGAAGAGAGTAAGGTGCTATCAGCCTGCTCTCTTCTGTTACGTCCGAATAATTTGGAGTGAAAACAGTGAAGATAATTGTTCAAAAGTTCGGCGGAACATCTGTAAAAGATGATAAAGGCCGTAAACTGGCTTTAGAGCATATGAAAGAAGCAATCAGTGAGGGATATAAGGTTGTCGTTGTCGTTTCAGCGATGGGCCGGAAAGGAGACCCGTACGCAACGGATTCTTTGCTGGGGCTGCTTTACGGCGATCAGTCAGCGATTTCCCCGAGAGAGCAGGATTTGCTTTTATCTTGCGGAGAGACCATTTCTTCTGTCGTCTTTACAAGCATGCTGCTTGATAACGATGTAAAAGCAGCTGCCCTGACAGGGGCTCAGGCTGGCTTTTTAACGAATGATCAGCATACCAATGCGAAAATCCTTGAAATGAGACCGGAGCGTTTATTCAGTGTTCTCGCAAATCATGACGCTGTAGTCGTCGCAGGGTTCCAGGGTGCCACTGAAAAGGGTGATACAACAACGATCGGCAGAGGGGGCAGCGATACGTCCGCAGCCGCACTTGGCGCAGCGATTGACGCGGAATACATCGATATTTTCACCGATGTAGAAGGTGTGATGACTGCTGACCCGAGAGTGGTGGAAAATGCGAAACCGCTTCCTGTCGTGACGTATACTGAAATTTGCAACCTGGCGTATCAAGGGGCGAAGGTCATTCATCCGCGGGCTGTAGAGATTGCGATGCAGGCAAAGGTTCCCATCCGCGTCCGTTCGACTTATTCGAAAGATAAAGGCACATTGGTGACATCGCATCACTCTTCCAAAGTCGGAAGCGATGTTTTCGAAAGGCTGATTACGGGAATTGCCCATGTCAAAGATGTCACGCAGTTTAAAGTGCCTGCGAAAATCGGTCAGTATAACGTACAGACTGAAGTGTTTAAGGCGATGGCGAATGCGGGAATCAGTGTTGATTTCTTCAACATTACACCTAGTGAAATCGTATATACGGTGGCCGGTAATAAAACAGAAACAGCTCAGCGTATTTTAATGGATATGGGCTATGATCCGATGGTAACGAGAAATTGCGCGAAGGTATCGGCGGTCGGAGCGGGCATTATGGGTGTTCCCGGCGTCACGTCCAAAATTGTTTCGGCTCTTTCCGATAAAGAAATTCCGATCCTTCAGTCGGCTGACAGCCATACGACGATATGGGTGCTTGTCCATGAAGCGGATTTGGTTCCTGCTGTAAACGCTTTGCATGAAGTGTTTGAACTTTCCAAGTAAATGTGATTGAATCATGATGAGGTGAATAAAATGAATTTCGGAAATGTGTCTACAGCGATGATTACACCCTTTGACAATAAAGGGAACGTAGACTTTCAAAAACTGTCTACACTGATTGATTACTTGTTGAAAAACGGAACGGATTCTTTAGTAGTGGCGGGAACAACTGGAGAGTCGCCAACCCTTTCAACTGAAGAAAAAATTGCGCTGTTTGAATATACGGTAAAAGAAGTGAACGGTCGGGTGCCGGTTATCGCGGGTACTGGCAGCAACAACACGAAAGATTCCATAAAGCTGACAAAAAAAGCTGAGGAAGCGGGCGTAGACGCGGTCATGCTCGTTACGCCGTATTACAATAAACCTTCTCAAGAAGGAATGTACCAGCATTTTAAAGCAATTGCGGCAGAAACGTCTCTTCCGGTCATGCTGTATAATGTGCCGGGCCGCACAGTAGCTTCTCTCGCTCCTGAAACGACGATTCGTTTGGCGGCAGACATCCCGAATGTAGTTGCGATTAAAGAAGCGAGCGGAGACCTCGAAGCGATTACGAAAATTGTTGCGGAAACGCCCGAAGACTTCTCTGTCTATTCAGGGGATGACGCCCTGACCCTTCCTATTCTCTCAGTCGGAGGAAGAGGAGTTGTGTCAGTGGCGAGCCATATTGCAGGCTCTGATATGCAGCAAATGATCAAAAATTATACGAATGGGCAAACAGCTAATGCGGCACTGATTCATCAGAAACTGCTGCCGATTATGAAGGAACTGTTTAAAGCGCCTAACCCGGCTCCTGTCAAAACAGCGCTTCAGCTGAAAGGCCTTGATGTCGGATCGGTGCGACTTCCTCTTATCCCGCTTAGCGAAGATGAGCGGCTGAGCTTAAGCAGCACGATCGGCGAACTGTAAGAAAAAATTTCATACAGTGAAACAAACGCGGTCATTCTCACATTCAGCTGAGTTTGACCGTTTCTTATACATATTGGTTTTCCTTAAACCTTCTGCTTTATCTTGTTTTCTAAATTTACTTTCAGTTATAATAGGAACAAGTGATGATGGACGGGTATGAGACTAGGAGGATATAGATTTTGAAAAAGAAAAATACAGAAAACGTTAGAATTATCGCCCTTGGCGGTGTCGGAGAAATTGGGAAGAATCTTTATGTCATCGAAATTGACTCAGACATATTTGTCGTTGATGCCGGCCTTATGCATCCAGAAAACGAAATGCTCGGTATTGATGTAGTGATTCCTGACATATCATATTTGATTGAACGGGCTGACCGCGTCAAGGCAATCTTTTTAACACACGGGCATGATGAAAATATCGGCGGCGTTTTTTACTTGTTAAACAAGCTGTCCGTTCCAGTGTACGGAACAAAGCTGACGCTTGCACTATTAAGAGAAAAATTAAAACAATACGGACATAACCGAAAAACTGATCTAAGAGAAATTCACTCCAAATCTGTCATTACATTTGAATCAACAAAAGTATCGTTCTTTAGAACGATTCACAGCATCCCTGATTCTGTAGGTGTGAGTTTTAAAACATCACTTGGATCTATAGTATGCACGGGAGACTTCAAATTTGACCAAACACCTGCACTTAATCAAATGTGCGACATTGGCGAGATCGCCAAGATCGGCAATAGCGGCGTGCTTGCCCTGCTTTCAGACAGTACAAATGCGGAACGTCCGGGTTATACGCCTTCGGAAGCAGCTGTCAGCGGAGAAATTTCGGACGCGCTGTATAATTCAGAGAACCGGGTAATTATTGCTGTTTTCGCATCCAATATTAACCGGATTCAGCAAGTCATTCATGCAGCTTCTCAAAATGGAAGAAAGATTGCCGTTGCCGGAAAAAATCTACAATCTGTCCTGCAGCTGGCAAGAAAGCTCGGATATATCGAAGCTGATGATGAACTGTTTATTTCTGTGCAGGATGTCAAGAAGTATCCAAAACGCGAAGTGGCCATTATTACAGCCGGCAGCCAAGGTGAACCGTTAGCTGCCCTGACAAGAATGGCAAACAAAGCTCACAAACAGCTGAACATTGAAGAAGGGGATACAGTTGTCATTGCGTCCACCCCAATCCCTGGACAGGAACTCATTTATTCTAAAACAGTAGATATTCTCGCGAGAGCCGGCGCGCAAGTCACCTTTGCCCAAAAGCGTGTCCATGTATCTGGCCACGGTTCACAGGAAGAGTTAAAGCTGATGATCAATCTGCTTAAACCAAAATATTTAATTCCTGTAAACGGCGAATACAGAATGCAAAAAGCTCATTCGAAAATCGCTGAAGAAATCGGCATGAAGCGCAGTGACATCTTCTTAATTGAAAAAGGAGACGTCGTTGAATTTCGCGGCCAGAACGTAAAAATTGGGGATAAAGTTCCGTATGGCAATATTTTAATTGATGGTTTAGGCGTCGGCGATATCGGCAATATCGTGCTGCGAGACCGCCGCTTACTTTCACAGGACGGAATTTTAATCGTTGTCATTACACTTGATAAACAAAAGAAACATCTTGTATCAGGACCAGAAATTATCACTCGCGGTTTTGTTTATGTAAGAGAGTCTGAAGGCCTTATCGTAGAGGCTACTGAGCTTGTCCGTTCCATCGTGACAGAAGCGACTGAAACATCAAATGTTGAATGGTCAACGCTGAAGCAGGCTATGCGGGATGCTTTGAACCAATTCCTATATGAAAAAACGAAACGTAAACCGATGATCATTCCAATTATTATGGAAGTGTGATGACTGACTAAGGCCGGAGCTGCTCCGGTCTTTATTTTTTGCCTTTTAAGCCGGGGATTGAATTGAGTAACTTTGTTCATAATACAAAGAGAAACTCGGAAAGGGTGAAAGCGAGATGGATCATCGTATGGAAAACACAGAAGAAGAGCGTCCTGAAAAAAATGATGCGAAAGACAGCATTATGAATAAAATACAGCAGCTTGGTGAAACGGCGCTCCCGCAGCTGCCCCAGGATACAAATATTCATTGTCTGACCATTATCGGCCAAATAGAAGGCCATGTTCAGCTTCCTCCGCAAAACAAAACAACAAAATATGAGCATGTTATCCCGCAGATTGTCGCAATTGAACAGAATCCCAAAATTGAAGGTCTGCTGATTATATTAAATACGGTCGGAGGAGATGTTGAAGCGGGTCTCGCAATAGCGGAAATGCTCGCATCTTTATCAAAACCGACCGTTTCCATTGTGCTTGGCGGAGGGCATTCTATCGGCGTTCCGATTGCGGTATCCTGTGATTACAGTTATATCGCTGAAACAGCAACAATGACCATTCATCCGGTTCGGCTGACCGGATTGGTAATCGGCGTGCCGCAAACGTTTGAATACCTGGATAAAATGCAAGAAAGAGTTGTTAAATTTGTAACTAGCCATTCCAATGTAACCGAAGAGAAGTTTAAAGAACTGATGTTTTCAAAAGGAAATTTAACACGCGACATCGGAACAAATGTAGTGGGTAAGGATGCAGTTGAATACGGACTGATCGATCACGCAGGCGGTGTCGGACAGGCGATCAATAAACTGAATGAGCTCATTGAGGAAGCAAGGGAAGAAGAAGGACGGATGATTCAATGATTCTGTATACCGTGATGCCGCAGGAAATTGTGTTTGCAGAACAGAACCAAGAGACAAGCGTTCATGAGCAGATTGAGTATAAAGGTGTACCGCTTCTTGTCGAGATGAAAGGCAATGAAGCGGAAGTCATTCAAATCATGAGCACAAATCCAATGCATTTTCTGCACCCGGACATTTCTCCGGGACAAAAGCTGAAATTAAACGTATAAGATTCCAACCCTTTTTCAAGTGCAAAATATGCTATAATAGGGGAATCCTACAGAAAAAACGCAGCCTGTAAACGGCTGCTTTCTTCATTATGTATGAACTTACATTTTTTAACGCAGTAAGGTGATGAGTGTGGCAAAGAAAAAACGAAAATCAAGAAAAAAACAGGCGAAACAGCTCAATATAAAATACGAACTTAACGGATTGCTGTGTATAGCCATTTCAATTATCGCGATTCTGCAGCTGGGGGTAGTCGGGCAAACCTTTATCTATTTGTTCCGCTTTTTTGCTGGAGAGTGGTTTATTTTATGCTTGTTAGGTTTATTGGTGTTAGGAGTCTCGCTGTTTTGGAAGAAGAAAACGCCGAGCCTATTAACGAGGCGAAAGGCCGGACTGTACTGTATTATCGCAAGCATATTGCTGCTTTCTCACGTGCAGCTGTTTAAAAATTTGACGCATAATGGGTCGATTGAGTCCGCAAGCGTGGTGCGCAACACATGGGAATTGTTTTTGATGGACATGAATGGAAGCTCCGCATCACCTGATTTAGGCGGAGGGATAATCGGAGCTTTGCTGTTTGCGGCTTCACACTTTTTATTTGCGTCAACCGGTTCTCAGATTATGGCGATTGTCATGATTTTGATCGGAATGATTTTAGTCACAGGGCGCTCTCTTCAAGAAACGCTCAAAAAGTGGATGAGTCCGATTGGCCGCTTTATAAAAGAACAATGGTTTGCATTTATTGATGATATGAAATCCGTCAAAACAAATATGAAGTCATCAAAAAAAACGAAAGCGCCTAGTAAAAAGCAAAAGCCGGCCCGCAAAAAACAGCAATTGGAACAAGAGCCTTCTGATGAAGAGGGGGACCTGGAAACGGAAACGGCATCGCCCCTCATTCATTCAGAGCCGATTATCTCAAGCTTTTCAGATCGGAATGAAAATGAAGAGTCTCCAGCCATAGAAAAGCGAGCTGAACCTGTATCAGAGCCGCTTCAGGAGATCCAGACTGAGACAGGTGATCAGGAAACTGTTTCTGCTCCCCCTATGACCTTTACGGAGCTTGAAAACAAGGATTACGAGATGCCGTCACTGGATTTACTGGCCGACCCGAAGCATACCGGCCAGCAGGCAGATAAAAAGAATATTTATGAAAATGCGAGAAAGCTCGAACACACCTTCCAAAGCTTTGGCGTAAAGGCGAAAGTCACACAGGTTCATCTCGGCCCGGCCGTAACAAAATATGAAGTGTATCCTGATGTCGGAGTGAAGGTTAGCAAAATTGTCAATTTAAGCGATGATTTAGCGCTAGCACTTGCTGCGAAGGATATCAGGATAGAGGCACCAATACCAGGGAAATCAGCAATTGGAATTGAGGTTCCGAATGCAGAAGTGGCGATGGTATCGCTGAAGGAAGTGCTGGAGTCTAAATTAAACGACAGACCGGATGCGAAGCTGCTAATTGGACTTGGCCGCAATATTTCAGGTGAAGCTGTGCTGGCTGAGTTAAACAAGATGCCTCACCTTTTAGTCGCAGGCGCAACCGGAAGCGGGAAGAGCGTTTGTGTCAACGGCATTATTACGAGTATCTTGATGCGCGCGAAACCGCATGAAGTGAAAATGATGATGATCGATCCTAAAATGGTAGAGCTGAATGTCTACAACGGCATTCCGCATTTGCTTGCTCCAGTTGTAACCGATCCGAAAAAAGCGTCACAGGCTTTGAAAAAGGTTGTCAATGAAATGGAGAGGCGGTACGAATTATTTTCTCATACGGGTACAAGAAATATTGAAGGATACAATGATTATATTAAACGCTCTAACAATGAAGAAGAAGCGAAACAGCCGGAGCTGCCCTATATCGTTGTCATTGTGGACGAGCTTGCCGATCTCATGATGGTCGCTTCATCTGATGTGGAAGATTCGATTACGAGATTGTCCCAAATGGCGCGGGCTGCCGGCATCCATCTCATCATTGCGACACAGAGGCCGTCGGTTGACGTTATCACAGGGGTGATCAAAGCGAATATTCCGTCAAGAATCGCTTTCAGCGTTTCTTCACAGACGGATTCAAGGACGATTCTTGACATGGGTGGCGCTGAGAAGCTGCTCGGCCGCGGCGATATGTTGTTTTTGCCTGTCGGGGCTAACAAACCTGTCCGCGTGCAGGGAGCATTTTTGTCGGATGACGAAGTGGAGAAGGTCGTCGACCATGTGATTACGCAGCAGAAAGCGCAATATCAGGAAGAAATGATTCCTGAGGAGACTACGGAAACGCATTCCGAGGTGACCGATGAACTTTATGATGAAGCTGTTGAATTAATCGTCGGCATGCAGACGGCATCTGTTTCAATGCTGCAAAGAAGATTCAGAATCGGTTATACGAGGGCGGCGCGCCTCATTGACGCAATGGAGGAACGAGGCGTTGTCGGGCCATATGAAGGCAGCAAACCGAGAGAAGTTTTATTATCCAAAGAGAAATATGATGAGCTCTCTTCTTAATGAAGGGAGTTCAGCTTTCTTTAGTTATCGATAATAACATTATGTAAACTGCAACCTTTCTATTTATTTTTTCGACAAAACATGATATAGTTGTCCCAATTGTTCAATAATTTTTATCGAAAGTGTTTACGGAGGGAAAACATGTCTACAAAAGCTGATAATCGGCACTTGTATTTAAAAGTAATTGAACGAATTAAAGAGGATATTAAAAATGGAATCTACACTGAGAAGGAAAAGCTGCCTTCTGAATTTGAGCTTTCCAAAAAGCTTGGTGTCAGCAGAGCGACGCTAAGAGAAGCCTTGCGGATCCTTGAAGAAGAGCATGTGATTATCAGAAGGCATGGTGTAGGCACTTTTGTCCATTCTAAGCCGTTATTTCTTTCGGGCATTGAACAGCTGAACAGTGTAACCAAGATGATTGAACAGGCAAATATGACGCCTGGCACGATTTTTCTATCATCACAAGTGCTTATGCCGTCTGAGGATGATATGATGAGATTTCACTTGGAAGAGGGGCAGGAACTTTTTTACCTCGAACGAGTCAGGACAGCTAACGGACAGCCGATTGTGTATTGTATAGACAAAATTCCGATGGATATTTTGCCGAATTCTTTTTCTCACCAGCAAGAATCTATGTTTGATTTACTTGAGAAAAATTCAGGCTCCGTGATCAGCTATGCCGTGACTGATATTGAGCCGATCGGCTATCATGATACCATTTCTCCGGTGCTTGAATGCGATCCGGAAACAGCTCTTTTGCTGTTAAAACAAACCCATTACGATCAGCACGATAAACCGGTGCTTTACTCTTTAAATTACTTTAGAGCGGATAAATTCAGATTTCATGTTTTGCGTAAACGATTCTAAAACGGACGCCTGTGATGTGTCTGTTTTTTTATTTGCACTGATTCATGTTTCTTTGTACATACTTTCACGCCCGTTAACGCAAGATATAAGGGATGACAAGAAAGTGAATGGGTGAAAATGTTGAGAAAGAAAGATGGAATGAAACATATTATTGCATTGTCTTCCGTACCGCTTGTGATGACACTTGGAAATTCCATGCTGATTCCCGTTCTGCCGATGATGGAAAAAAAGCTGTCGGTGACTTCATTTCAAGTGTCTTTAATCATTACTGTATATTCGGTGGTGGCAATTATTTGCATACCGATTGCGGGGTATCTGTCAGATCGATTCGGGAGGAAAAAAATATTGCTTCCATGTCTCCTCATTGCAGGATTGGGAGGGGCGGTGGCTGCTTTTGCTTCAACCTATATGAAAAATCCCTACGCTATGATTTTGGCGGGGAGGGTTCTTCAAGGCATCGGTTCAGCAGGTGCAGCTCCTATCGTCATGCCGTTTATCGGCGATTTGTTTGAAGGAGACGATGAAAAGGTCAGCGCCGGTCTTGGCGATATTGAAACCGCCAATACATCAGGGAAGGTACTGAGTCCCATACTTGGCGCCTTACTGGCTACATGGTACTGGTTTGTACCATTTTGGTTTATTCCGTTTTTCTGTTTGATCAGCTTTTTGCTCGTGTTGTTTCTGGTGGCCCAACCTGAAGAAGATGAGGATGCGCCTGCGGTTTCTGAGTTTATTAAGAATGTGCGGAAAATCTTTAAGCAGGACGGACGTTGGCTTTATACGGTCTTTATTATCGGGTGTGTCATTATGTTTCTGTTATTCGGCGTACTATTTTATTTATCAGATACGCTGGAGAAGAAGTATGCCATTGACGGAGTGGCTAAAGGCGGATTACTGGCAATCCCACTTTTATTTTTGTCAACCAGTTCCTATATAGCTGGCAAAAAGATTGGCAAAGATAAAGGCCGAATGAAGTTTTGTGTTGTTACAGGAATGATTATGTTAAGCCTGTCGTATATAGCTTTGTGGTGGAATCACAGTTTTTATTTTTTATTTGTCTTTTTAAGTTTTGGCGGGATTGGAATTGGAATGGCTCTTCCTGCTTTAGATGCACTGATAACCGAAGGAATTGAAAGCGAGGAATGCGGAACCATTTCCTCCTTTTACAATAGCATGCGCTTTATAGGAGTAGCTCTCGGCCCCCCTGTGTTTGCGGCATTAATGTCTAATGCAGACTGGCTGATTTTCATTTTATCGGCGTTTTGCAGCATCGTTGCTTTATTCTTAGTCATCTTCACTGTGGATACTAAAAAAAGTGAGGAGGAAGAAAAAAACTTGGGGACGGTCTAGCCAACCGTCTTTTTTTCGCTGTGAAAATAGCGAATATTGACACTCTTCTCTCGGATCATTATGCTGTAATTTATAATCGGAAGAGCCCCGCTGTCGTTCTGACAGGGCTTCTCTTTGAGCGCATTTATCGTTCTGCCGCTGTTTGTGCCTGTCATGGTGCGGCTATTCGGCGGCGGCCTTTCAAATCAAAAAGGATGAATCGATACAGCCCCCGTCTTGTCTGGCGGAGGTTATTATTTCCTTATAAATCCTACAGTTGCTATAATTACATGAAAGAGTGATTCTGCGTATGCTGAAAATGGGTCATAATACATACTAATAAGAAATGAACGAAGGAGGTTCCATATGTCATATGTAAATGAAATCAAAACAAAGCATGGCGGTTTAACCGCGCACATTGTAGAAACAGAAAAATTCAAAACCGTCTCGCTTATTTTTAAAATGCTTGCGCCGCTGACAAAGGAGCAAGTCACCAAAAGGGCGCTGCTCCCGCATGTGCTCCTTCGCGGAACAAAAAGCCATCCGAAAACCGCAGAATTACGTTCTTATTTAGATGAACTGTACGGCACGTCCGTTTCAGCTGATCTTTCGAAAAAAGGAGAGCGGCACGTCATTACGTTCAGGCTTGAAATCCCGAATGAAAAATATTTAAAAAATCAAACGCCGCTTCTTGAAAAAGGACTGCAGCTTCTCGCAGAAATCGTCTTTTCACCTGCTCTGGAGGAGGGCGCTTTTCAATCACAATATGTGGCTCAGGAAAAACGTACGCTCAAGCAGAGAATTCAAGCGGTCTATGATGATAAAATGCGCTACTCGAATTTAAGGCTGATACAGGTAATGTGCAAAAATGAGCCTTACGCGCTCCATGTCAATGGGGAAATGGAAGATGTCGATGCCATTACAGCTGATCAATTATATGAAACATACCAAAGCGCTATCCAAAAAGACCAGCTTGATCTTTATGTCGTTGGCGATGTGGACAGTAACCAAGTGCAAGCGTCAATTGACAAGTATTTTCAAACAGAAGAGCGCACCCTTGGCATGATTAAAAACAATCACTCTGAACAAAACGCACAGCCTAAAGAAGTAATTGATGATGAAGATGTCAAACAAGGGAAGTTGAATATTGGCTACCGCACCAGTATCACTTATACGGATCAGGATTATCCTGCCTTGCAAGTGTTTAACGGGCTGTTTGGCGGATTCTCTCACTCCAAGCTTTTCATCAATGTTCGGGAAAAAGCCAGTCTTGCATACTACGCCGCTTCGCGTATAGAAAGTTTTAAAGGCTTGTTAATGGTGATGTCGGGCATTGAAGTGAAAAATTATGAACAGGCTGTTTCTATTATTACTGAGCAATTTCAGGCAATGAAAAACGGCGAATACAGTGAGCAGGATATCGCTCAGACAAAGGCTGTCATTCGAAATCAAGTGCTGGAAACCATTGATACTGCGTACGGTCTATCTGAATTTTTATATCAGCAGGCTGCTGCCCAAGTCGATGTTCCAATAGAAGACTTTCTCGCCAATATTGATCAGGTCACAAAAGAGGATATCATGAAAGCCGGCGAAAAGATTCAGCTTGATACGACTTATTTCTTAAAAGGGACGGAGGGTGCATCTTGATCAAACCAATCAAATATGAACAGCTTCAGGAGACGCTGTACCATGAAAAAATGCCAAACGGCCTTGACGTTTACGTTTTGCCGAAAAAAGGCTTCAACAAGACGTATGCGGTTTTCACTACAAAGTATGGTTCTATAGATAACCGATTCGTCCCTTTAGGTAAAAATGAAATGGTTCACGTGCCGGACGGCATCGCTCATTTTCTTGAGCACAAGCTGTTTGAAAAAGCGGATGGAGACGTTTTTCAAGATTTCAGCAAACAGGGCGCTTCTGCTAATGCGTTTACGTCATTTACAAGAACGGCTTATCTTTTCTCAAGCACATCGAATGTTGAACGCAATTTAGAGACGCTGATTGATTTTGTGCAGGATCCGTATTTTACTGAAAAAACGGTTGAAAAGGAAAAAGGGATTATCGGGCAGGAGATTAACATGTATGACGACAACCCTGATTGGAGGCTTTACTTCGGGGTCATTGAAAACATGTACAAAGAGCATCCTGTCAGAATTGACATAGCCGGAACAGTGGAAAGCATTTCGCATATTACCAAAGACCTTCTTTATGAATGCTATGAAACGTTCTATCACCCGAGTAATATGCTCCTCTTCATTGTCGGCCCTGTAGATCCTGAAGCGCTCATTTCTCAGGTGAGACAAAATCAGGAGAGAAAGCCGTATACTGATCAGCCGGAAATCAAACGGGAGGAAGTACAGGAGCAAGAAGCGGTGTTCCGGAAAGAAAAAGAAATCAAAATGAACGTGCAGGGACCGAAATGCCTTGTCGGGCTAAAATCAAAGAACCCGTTTAAATTAGGTAAAGAGCTGTTAAAGCATGAACTTTCAATGAACTTATTGCTTGAATCTCTTTTCGGCAAAAGCTCTGCCCAGTACGAATCACTTTATGAAAAAGGGTATATTGACGAAACGTTCAGCTTTGATTTTACTGCTGAATATGGGTTCGGTTTTGCCGCGATCGGCGGTGATACGCCGGAACCTGATCAATTGGCTGAAGACATTTCAAGCATGCTTCTGCGCGCCGGTGAATTGATTACTGCTGAAAAGATTGAACTTGCCAGAAAGAAAAAGATCGGTACATTTCTAAAAGCGCTGAATTCACCTGAATACATCGCCAATCAATTTACCCGTTATGCTTTCTTGGATATGAGCCTGTTTGACGTCGTATCGGTTCTCGAGCAAATTACCCTCGAAGATGTCCGGCAAGTCATACAAGAGGAAATTTCTGCAGACAGATTGACTGTCTGTAAGGTTGTTCCCAAATCATAACAAAACATCCCTCCTGTGAGGGGTGTTTTTCTGCGGAAAGAAGGAAAGAGGATGAAAAAAACAGCATTGATCACCGGAGCAAGCGGCGGCATCGGTAAAAGCATAAGCGAAACGCTTGCGGCAGAGGGATACAATCTGCTGCTGCATTACAATACAAATCAAAACGCAGCATCGGAGCTTGCTGAAAAACTAAGAGAGGCGTTTGGCATTCATGCTGAGATTTTGCAAGCCGATCTGTCCGTACCAGAAGGAGCAGATAAGCTGACAAGATCAATTGTTCAGCCGGTTGATGCCATTATTTTAAATAGCGGCAGAAGCCATTTTGGGTTGATTACGGATGTAGATAATGCAACGGTCCAGGAAATGGTTCAGCTCCATGTGGCAAGTCCGTATATGTTGACGAGAAACCTTCTTTCAGGCATGATCCGGAATAGAACAGGAGCGATTGTGGCTGTCAGTTCTATTTGGGGAGAGACTGGAGCATCTTGTGAAGTGCTGTACAGTATGGCAAAGGGAGCTCAACACTCGTTTGTAAAAGGACTGGCTAAGGAGCTGGCGCCAAGCGGAATCAGAGTAAACGCTGTAGCGCCGGGCGCGGTTGATACAAATATGATGAATCAATTTACCCCGTCTGAAAAAGAAGAGATCGCTGATGAGATCCCGATCGGGCGGCTGGCCCGGCCGCAAGAAATTGCGGATGCAACAGTTTTTCTCCTGTCTGAAAAAGCGTCATATATCACCGGCCAAATTCTGTCGGTGAATGGCGGCTGGCACTGCTGATCCGAAAATATTCGGTGTATAGTTTCTTTTGCGAAGGACACAATAATCTTGTAACTTCACATGAAATGGAGGAAACGAGCATGTCAGTATTAGAAAACTGGGATAACTGGAAAAACTTTCTTGGCGACCGTTTGAACTATGCGCAAGATAAAGGCATGAGCCAGGATACCATTACAGAACTTGCGACAGAAATCGGCGGTTACTTGGCTAATGAAGTGGAATCTAAAAACGAGCAGGAAAAAGTGCTGGCAGATCTTTGGAGCGTAGCATCAAAAGATGAACAGCACGCTATTGCCAATATGATGGTTAAGCTTGTTGAAAATAACAGCACTCACTAGGAAGAGAGGAGATTTTTCCTCTCTTTTTTATGTTTTCCTCATCACAGCAACATTCTTCTTTCTAATTAGAGAAAAATGCTTTATGATAAAGGAAGGTAAAATTTTGCCACAATGAAGGGGGTATATCATTTGGCAAAGCTCGAATGGTATTTTGAATATGAAATTCAAGTGAACCGCCCCGGACTGCTCGGGGATATTTCATCTCTTCTTGGGATGCTTTCTATTAACATCGTAACGATAAACGGCGTCGATCTTTCCAGAAGGGGAATGCTCCTCAGGTGCCGCCATATAGATCAAATTAAACGATTAGAATCAATCTTAAAAACGATGGAAACAATTAAAGTAACGAAGCTGAGAGAACCGAGGCTTCGCGACCGTCTTGCCGTACGTCACGGCCGTTACATTCAAAGGGATGCCGATGACAAGAAAACGTTCCGCTTTGAACGAGACGAGCTAGGCTTATTAGTCGATTTTATGGCCGAACTGTTCAAAAAAGAAGGCCATAAATTAATCGGAATCCGAGGTATGCCGCGTGTCGGAAAAACGGAATCAATCGTGGCCTCCAGCGTGTGCGCAAGCAAAAGGTGGCTGTTTGTGTCATCAACCTTGCTGAAGCAGACAATAAGAAGCCAGCTGATTGCCGATGAATACAGCACTGAAAATGTTTTTATCGTTGATGGAATTGTATCAACACGAAGAGGGTCAGAACGCCATCTCCAGCTGGTCAGAGAAATCATGAGGCTGCCTGCAACAAAAGTGGTGGAGCATCCTGACATATTCGTTCAAAACACAGAGTATACACTAGATGACTTTGATTATATTATTGAACTGAGAAATGGCCCCGATGAGGTTATTACATATGAACATGCTGAGGAACCCCAACTGTTTGATCAATCCGGGTTTTCAAGCTTTGATTTCTAAAATTGGAAGGTGTTTGTTGTGACTGAACTAGGAATCCGGCTGAAAGAGGCCAGAGAGGAAAAAGCAATGTCATTGGATGATCTCCAAGCGGCAACAAAGATTCAAAAAAGGTATTTAACCGCCTTGGAGGAAGGAAACTATGACATTATTCCGGGGAAGTTTTATGTTCGGGCATTCATCAAGCAATATGCCGAGGCCGTCGGGCTTGATGCCGATCAGCTGTTTGAGGAGCATAAAAAAGATATCCCGAATACGTATCATGACGATGTGTCTGAAAAGATCTCGGGCATGAAGCTTCAAAAGGAGATGCCAAAGTCGGCATCTAAGGCGCTGGAACTGCTGCCAACGATACTTGTGATTCTAGGTGTAATTGTTGTGATTGCGATTGTGTACGCGATTATACAATTTACGAATCATAAAAGCAGCGATGATAATCATTCAGCTTCGGAAAAGACAATTACGCAAAGTGAAAGCAAGTACGAAATCCCTAAAGATTCAACGCTAAAAGAGAATCAAAATAACAGCTCTGAAAAAGAGGCTGACACTAAAAAAGAAACAAAAGAAAATGAAGATAAAAAAGAAGAAAGTGACAGTGATAAACTGGAGATTAAAGCAACTGGCACTGAAGGATCGTTAACAACTTATGAAGTGTCCGGCGCTGATAAAATCGAGCTTGAATTGAAGGCATCAGACAGCTCTTGGATTCGAGTGCGCGATGAAAACAGCAGCTCTTTAAAAGAGGGAACGCTGAAAAAAGACGAAACCTATAAAAAAGACATAACCGATCAGAAACAAGTTGAAATCCGCACCGGATATGCACCTAATCTGAAAATAAAAATTAACGGTAAGGTTCTTTCCTATGAACTTGATCCGAAAGATGTGATGGCACAAACCATAAAGATTGTAAATAAAAAGGAAGAAAAGTCATCTTAATTACCAGGTGACTTTTCTTCACGTCCGAGTATGAAATTGGAGGGGCTTTATGTTTAACTTACCAAATAAAATCACACTAGCTAGAATCGCATTAATCCCAATCTTCATGGTGATCATGCTGGCGCCGTTTGACTGGGGCAGGCTCGAATTTGGAGACGAATCGATCCCAGTCGCACACTTGGCGGGCGCTATTCTATTTATTGTTGCAGCCACAACAGACTGGGTGGACGGGTATTATGCCCGAAAGCTGAATCTCGTGACAAACTTCGGGAAATTTCTTGATCCGCTTGCGGACAAACTGCTTGTATCCGCAGCGTTAATTATCCTTGTTCAATTTGATCTTGCTCCAGCTTGGATGGTCATTGTGATTATCAGCCGGGAGTTTGCCGTGACAGGTTTAAGGCTTGTCTTAGCCGGAACTGGAGAAGTCGTAGCAGCTAATATGCTTGGTAAAATTAAAACCTGGGCACAAATCATTGCGGTTTCCGCATTGCTTCTTCATAATCTTCCGTTTGAACTTGTGTCATTCCCGTTTGCTGACTTGGCGCTGTGGGTAGCCGTCTTCTTTACTGTCGTTTCAGGTTGGGAATACTTCTCCAAAAATTGGGAAGCGCTGAAAACATCTAATTAAGAAAGAAGGACTTACGTCATGGAATTTCCAAAAAAAGCAGAAATTATTGCAGTCGGTTCTGAGCTGCTGCTTGGCCAAATCGCCAATACAAATGCTCAATTTATCAGCAAACAGCTCGCTGAAATCGGAGTGAACGTATTTTATCATACAGCAGTCGGAGATAATCCGGAGCGGCTGAAGCAGGTCATCCGTACTGCTGAAGAACGATCTGACTTCATTGTTTTTTCAGGAGGTCTCGGACCGACAAAAGATGATCTGACGAAAGAAACGATTGCAAATGTGCTGGGCCGTCCGCTCGTATTAAATGATGAAGCGTTCCAATCCATTGAGGATTATTTCAAACGGACAAAACGAACGATGTCACCTAATAACCGAAAACAGGCGCTTGTGATCGAAGGATCTGACGTACTGGCGAATCACTTCGGAATGGCGCCGGGAATGCTCACAGAGCACGATTCGCGCTTTTATATGCTTCTTCCTGGGCCGCCAAGCGAATTGCGTCCCATGTTTGAAAACGAGGCAAAGCCTCTTCTGCTGAAAAAGATGGGCTCAAATGAAAAAATTGTGTCAACCGTTCTTCGCTTTTTCGGTATCGGCGAATCTCAGCTTGAAGCCGACTTGGAAGATATTATTGATGCGCAAACGAACCCGACAATCGCTCCTTTGGCGGCTGACGGAGAGGTAACGCTGCGTCTGACAGCCAAACATGCTGACGAAAAGGAAACGGGGCGTCTGTTAAAAGAAACAGAGGCTGTTATCTTAGAACGTGTCGGGGAATTTTTCTATGGCTACGATGATACTTCCCTTGTAAAAGAGCTTTCTAAAGCATGTAAGGAAAAAGGCATTACGATTGCCGCCGCAGAAAGCTTTACCGGCGGGCTGTTTTCTGAATGGCTGACGGATCTTAGCGGTGCTTCAACACTATTTACCGGCGGCGTTGTTTGCTATTCAAACGACGTGAAGCAGCATGTGCTTGGCGTCAAGAAGGATACTTTAGACCGTTTTGGGGCGGTCAGCAAGGAGTGCGCATCAGAGCTGGCAAAGGGTGTTCAAAAGCTCACTGGCAGCGATATCGGCATCAGCTTTACCGGTGTAGCAGGTCCTGATACGCAAGCAGGGCATGAGCCTGGACATGTGTTTATCGGCATTTCAGCAAATGGAAAAGAAGAGGTTCACGAGTTTCACTTTGCGGGTTCCAGAACGGGAATCAGAAAACGCGGCGCCAAATACGGCTGCCATTTAATCTTGAAGCTTTTAGAACAAAAATAATATTTTCAGCACATTATCCTCCTAAGAAAACATGATTTCTCTGATCCATTATGGTATTTTGATAGAAATCACGCCAAGAAAAAATCCGAATATGCGTTCGCTTTTTTCTTGGCAAATCCCTTCAAACAGGGTATAGTATATGTAGTGGTAACATAAAGGAGGAAAAAATAGAATGAGTGATCGTCAGGCAGCCTTAGATATGGCTCTTAAACAAATAGAAAAACAGTTCGGCAAAGGTTCCATTATGAAACTGGGAGAAAAGACAGATACAAGAATTTCTACTGTCCCAAGCGGCTCCCTCACTCTTGATACGGCACTAGGAATTGGCGGATATCCGCGCGGACGGATTATTGAAGTATACGGTCCTGAAAGCTCGGGTAAAACAACTGTGGCGCTTCATGCGATTGCTGAGGTTCAGCAGCAGGGCGGACAAGCCGCGTTTATCGATGCAGAGCATGCGTTAGACCCGGTATACGCGCAAAAGCTCGGTGTCAACATCGAAGAGCTTTTACTGTCTCAGCCTGACACAGGCGAGCAGGCGCTTGAAATTGCGGAAGCGTTGGTTCGAAGCGGTGCAGTTGACATTGTTGTTGTCGACTCTGTGGCGGCTCTCGTTCCGAAAGCGGAAATTGAAGGCGACATGGGAGATTCGCATGTTGGTTTACAAGCACGCTTAATGTCTCAAGCGCTTCGTAAGCTTTCAGGAGCCATTAACAAATCGAAGACAATCGCGATTTTCATTAACCAAATTCGTGAAAAAGTCGGTGTTATGTTCGGGAACCCGGAAACAACTCCTGGCGGCCGTGCGCTGAAATTCTACTCTTCCGTACGTCTAGAAGTGCGCCGTGCTGAACAGCTGAAACAAGGCAACGACGTAATGGGGAACAAAACGAAAATCAAAGTCGTGAAAAACAAGGTGGCACCGCCGTTCCGTACAGCCGAAGTTGATATTATGTACGGAGAAGGCATTTCAAAAGAAGGCGAAATCATTGATCTTGGAACTGAACTTGATATCGTGCAAAAAAGCGGTTCATGGTACTCTTATGAAGAAGAGCGTCTTGGACAAGGCCGTGAAAATGCAAAACAATTCTTGAAAGAAAATAAAGATATCATGCTAATGATCCAGGAGCAAATTCGCGAACATTACGGCTTGGATAATCACGGAGCAGTGCAGCAAGCTGAAGAGGCACAAGAAGAATTAGAATTTAAAGAATAAAAATAAAATCAGTTTGAAATGATACTAAAGGCTGGGTGAAAAACTCAGCCTTTTTATTTTTGCAAAAAATGATAAAAATATTGCTTTTTTTGACAACTTTTTCAGTGCCTCATTCGTCTAACAAAACGTGTGCAAAATGGATTTATTTATTTTGGGAGGAAAAAATAAATGACAAGCCCAACCAGCAGAAGAACTGCGAAACGCAGACGGAAAAAACTAAATAAAAGAGGCAAACTTTTGCTTGGTTTTTTAGCGGCGATGATTTGCTTTTCGATTTGGAATGCGCTTCATCGAGATAGTGAAGAGAACGAGCCATCTCAAGAAACTGCAGCAGTTTCAGATACCGGTCAGAAAAAAGAGGCTAAAGAGAAAACCGCCAAAAAAACAGAGGAACAAATCAAAACAGTGGACCGTAATCAAAAAATCAGCAATTATTTAAATGAGATCGGTTTCAGCGGAACAGCCATGATTGTCAGAAATGGAGAAATCGTAACTCATAAAGGTTTTGGTTATGCAGACCGTAAACATCACATTCACAATAATCCTTTGACATCTTTTTATGTCGGTTCGTCACAAAAAGCGCTGATTGCAACCGCTATTTTGCAGCTTGAGGAAAAGGGAAAACTTCAGACAAGTGATCCGGTAAGCACGTATTTACCTCAATTCCCTAACGGACAAACGATTACTTTGAAGAATCTGCTCACACATACATCTGGAATAAACGGACATATTGAGGGTAACGGGGCAATCACTCCGGACGATTTAATAAAAGACATAGAACGTCAGGGAATCAAACGTCAGCCGGGCGTATGGGACTATCAGGATTCCAACTATTCTGTTCTCGCTTATATTGTTGCTGAAGCAAGCGGTGAGTCCTATGAACAATACATAACGAATCATATTTTTAAATCGGCGGGGATGACGCATGCGGGCTTTTACAAAACATATCATAAAGAACCTTATCCGGCTGTCGGTTATAAGCTGAAGGCCAGCAGATCAATTACACCGTATATGCCCGATTTATCCCAGCTGTATGGAGCCGGTGATATCTATATGAGCGCTGGAGATATGTACAAATTTGACCAAGCGCTAATAGACGGCAAACTGTATTCGCAAAAAAGCTATGAAAAGATGTTTACACCGGGGAGCAGCTCCACATACGGTATGGGATTTTATATTGCTCCCGGGAGCTATTCAAACCATGGTGTCATGCCGGGCTTCAACATCTTGAACAGTTTTAGCAAATCTGGGCAAACCATTGTTATTTTGTTGTCGAACATTCAAAATAACGCTAAACTAGGCCAAGTGAACAATAAAATATACCAGCTTCTGAATCAAGAGTGATTCATGATCTTTTTTTGGGAAGGATTGCACGCAGCACCAAAAAGGCAACTGGTCTGCAAACGTTAAGATGGCAAGCTTGACAAGTATTTCCGACACATTTACAATGAAGTTGTAACATTTGTTTTTTTAACATGATTGTTAAACCATTTAAACTTGACAAGGGCGATGAAAATACTCATTCCCTGTGAAGGTTCTGTATGTTGAGAAAACTAGACAATGTACATGCCGACACTTATTTAAGCAACAACCAAGTTCATAGCAAGAGGAGGTGAAAGTATGACCCCAATTATGATGGTTCTCATCTCCATTTTGCTGATTCTACTCGGTTTAGTTGTTGGCTACTTTGTTCGTAAAACCATTGCCGAAGCGAAAATTGCGGGCGCACGCGGTGCAGCCGAGCAAATTCTTGAAGATGCAAAGCGTGATGCTGAAGCACTGAAAAAAGAAGCTCTGCTTGAAGCAAAGGATGAAATCCACAAACTTCGAATAGATGCTGAACAGGAAGTTCGTGAAAGACGAAATGAGCTTCAAAAACAAGAAAACCGTTTACTCCAAAAGGAGGAAAACCTTGATCGCAAACATGAGGGAATTGATAAACGGGAAGCGATGTTGGAGAAGAAAGATCATTCTCTGAATGAACGACAACAACATATTGAAGAGATGGAAAGCAAAGTGGATGAGATGATTCGTATGCAGCAGTCAGAGTTGGAACGAATTTCGAGTCTGACTCGTGATGAGGCAAAACAAATCATCCTTGAACGGGTTGAAAACGAGCTTTCACATGACATCGCCATCATGACAAAAGAAACTGAAAACCGCGCGAAAGAAGAGGCGGATAAGAAAGCGAAAAACATTCTTTCACTCGCCTTACAGCGCTGCGCAGCGGACCACGTTGCTGAAACAACGGTATCAGTTGTTAATCTTCCAAATGATGAGATGAAAGGACGTATCATCGGACGGGAAGGGCGTAACATTCGTACGCTTGAAACGCTGACAGGAATTGACCTGATTATTGATGATACACCTGAAGCTGTCATTCTTTCCGGATTTGATCCGATCAGACGTGAGACAGCAAGGATTGCTCTTGATAAACTCGTTCAGGATGGCCGTATTCATCCGGCACGGATTGAAGAAATGGTAGAAAAATCTCGCCGCGAGGTCGATGACTATATTCGTGAGATGGGTGAGCAAACGACATTTGAGGTTGGCGTTCATGGCCTCCACCCAGATCTCATCAAGATTCTCGGCCGCTTAAAGTTCCGTACAAGCTATGGTCAAAATGTGCTTAAGCATTCCATGGAAGTCGCATTCTTGGCCGGCCTAATGGCATCGGAGCTTGGAGAAGACGCAAAGCTTGCTAAACGTGCAGGCCTACTTCACGACATCGGAAAAGCAATTGATCATGAAGTAGAAGGAAGCCACGTTGAAATCGGAGTTGAGCTTGCGACTAAATATAAAGAGCACCCAGTCGTGATTAACAGTATTGCATCACACCACGGGGATGAAGAGCCGACTTCCATTATCGCTGTGCTGGTAGCGGCAGCAGATGCGCTTTCCGCTGCAAGACCTGGCGCAAGAAGTGAGACGCTCGAGAATTATATTCGAAGACTTGAAAAGCTCGAAGAAATTTCTGAGTCCTACGAAGGTGTTGAAAAATCATTTGCCATTCAGGCTGGACGCGAAGTGCGTATTATGGTGAAGCCGGATTCAATTAATGATCTTGAAGCTCATCGACTGGCGCGAGATATCCGTAAGCGAATTGAGGACGAGCTCGATTATCCAGGTCATATTAAAGTGACAGTAATCAGAGAAACCCGAGCCGTTGAGTATGCAAAATAAAGTGATGCGCTAAGCATCACTTTATTTTTTTGACGGCCAAAGAATTTGAAGAATAGGAAGGATTTTTACAAAATGAGAATTTTATTTATCGGAGATGTTGTCGGTTCACCGGGCCGTGACATGGTCAAAGAATATGTACCAAAGCTAAAATCAAAATATAAGCCTCACTTTACTATTATTAATGGTGAAAATGCCGCACATGGCAAAGGCCTGACGGAAAAAAATTATCACAGCTTAATCCAGGCTGGCGCCGATGCAATCACTATGGGGAACCACACATGGGATAAAAAAGAAATTTTCGATTTTATAGATGACGTTCCGAATTTGGTTCGCCCTGCAAACTTTCCAGAAGGAACACCGGGAAAAGGGATCACATATGTGAAAGCAAACGGCAAAGAGCTTGCCGTCATTAATTTACAAGGACGCACGTTTTTACCGCCGCTTGATGATCCGTTTTTAAAAGCGGATGAGTTGATTGCCGAAGCTGCGAAAAGAACACCGTACATTTTTATCGACTTCCATGCCGAAGCGACAAGTGAAAAGCTCGCACTTGGCTGGTATACAGACGGCCGGGCATCAGCTGTCGTCGGAACTCATACACATGTGCAAACAGCGGATAACCGCATTTTTCCAAAGGGTACGGCATATATTACTGATGTAGGAATGACTGGCCCATATGACGGTATACTGGGGATGGACAGAGAGACGATTATTAAGCGATTCAAAACGAACCTTCCAGTCCGTTTTACTGTCGCTGAAGGAAAAACAACGCTGAGCGGAGTTGTCATTGACATCGACGACCAAACGAAAAAAGCTGTCAAAATTGACCGGATCTTGATCAATGATGATCACATGTTCTTTGAATAATTGAACATATGGTTATTTTATAAAAATATTAAAAAGAAAAGCAGGAATATAGCAACTCCTTAGTGAATATAGTAAAAATGGAAGGTAGCCCGCTATTTTTGAAAAGCATTGTGGGGATGGCTTTTTGGATAGCAACATCTAATAATGATTGTTCTAATGAACACTCACTTATCCATTGTAAAACTAAGGGGGAGCAGAAATGGAAATCTTAAAAGTTTCAGCAAAATCGAGTCCAAATTCAGTGGCAGGTGCGCTTGCGGGTGTGTTAAGAGAGCGAGGAGCCGCCGAGATTCAAGCGATTGGAGCGGGTGCATTAAACCAGGCTGTAAAAGCTGTGGCGATTGCCAGGGGATTTGTGGCGCCTAGCGGCGTTGATTTGATTTGTATTCCGGCTTTTACCGATATTCAGATCGACGGGGAAGAAAGAACGGCAATTAAATTAATCGTGGAGCCTCGCTAAAAACAAATAAAGCATTCTCAACCTGTTTGCATGATGCAAACAGGTTGTTTTTCATTTATTGTGATGTTTTCTTCCAATAGTATTTTCGTCATATAAATGAGTGATATACAAAAGTCAGCAATGACCTAGAACGTTTCAGAAAAAAAATCCGCCCATTTTTCAAGACGGATACTTTTGTCTTTCTCAAGAAGACAGTGCTGTTTACGCTTATTCCATATCATGGTACAATCCAAATGTAACAAGAATTTTTCAAGGAGGATTGTACATGCAGAGTGGAAAGATGAAAGCTCTAATGAAAAAGGACGGGATGTTCGGTGCTGTGCTGACTGAAGTTCCCATTCCTGAGATCGATAAACATGAAGTCCTCATAAAAGTGAAAGCTGCTTCAATATGCGGCACGGATGTGCACATTTATAATTGGGATCAATGGGCACGTCAGAGAATCAAAACACCCTATGTTTTCGGCCATGAGTTCAGCGGTATTGTTGAAGCTGTAGGAGAGAATGCCGGCAGTATAAAAGTGGGGGAGTATGTGTCTGCGGAAACGCACATTGTCTGCGGAGAATGTGTCCCTTGCGTAACCGGAAAATCTCATGTTTGTACCAATACTGCTATTATCGGGGTGGACACGGCAGGCTGTTTTGCGGAATATGTAAAAGTTCCTGCTGATAACGTTTGGAAAAACCCCGCCGATATGGATCCGGCGATTGCTTCCATTCAAGAGCCTTTAGGAAATGCGGTTCATACAGTGCTTGAGAGCCAGCCAGCAGGAGGAACAACTGCAGTCATTGGATGTGGACCGATTGGCCTTATGGCTGTTGCGGTTGCAAAAGCAGCAGGTGCTTCTCAAGTAATAGCGATTGATAAAAATGAGTATCGGTTGACGCTTGCCAAACAAATGGGAGCTGCATGTACTGTTTCTATTGAAAAAGAAGACCCGCTCAAAATTGTAAGCGCTTTAACAAGTGGGGAAGGAGCGGATCTCGTTTGTGAGATGTCCGGCCATCCCGCAGCTATAGCGCAGGGTCTGGCGATGGCCGCAAATGGGGGAAGATTTCATATTCTCAGCTTGCCGGAACACCCAGTGACAATTGATTTGACGAATAAAGTGGTATTTAAAGGACTAACAATCCAAGGAATCACCGGAAGAAAAATGTTTTCGACTTGGCGGCAGGTGTCTCAATTGCTCAAATCAAATGTACTCGATCTTTCACCTGTTATTACCCATCAGTTTCCGTTAGAGGAGTTTGAGAAAGGATTCGAACTGATGAGAAGCGGCCAGTGCGGAAAAGTGATTTTAATTCCATAAAAGGGGGATAAACATGACGAAGGAATTTGAGTTTTTAAAAGCAGAGCTTGATAGAATGAAAGAAAATCATACGTGGCAAGAGATAAAACAGCTTGAATCAATGCAGGGCCCTTCTGTCACAGTAAATCATAAAAATGTTATTCAGCTTTCTTCCAATAATTACCTCGGATTCACTTCACACCCAAGACTCATCAAAGCCGCACAGGAGGCCGTCCAGCAATTTGGAGCCGGCACCGGATCAGTGAGAACGATTGCCGGTACATTTACAATGCATCAAGAGCTCGAGAAAAAGCTGGCAGCCTTTAAAAAAACGGAGGCGGCACTTGTATTCCAATCAGGCTTCACAACAAACCAAGGCGTACTTTCAAGTATTCTTTCAAAAGATGATATTGTCATCTCAGATGAATTAAACCATGCCTCTATTATTGACGGTATCAGACTGACAAAGGCGGATAAAAAGGTGTATCAGCACGTTGGTATGAGTGACTTAGAGAGGGTGCTGAGAAAGTCAATGAATTATCGGATGCGTCTGATTGTGACTGACGGTGTATTTTCTATGGACGGCAATATAGCCCCTTTGCCTGATATTGTAGAGCTAGCTGAGAAATATGACGCATTTGTGATGGTGGATGACGCCCATGCATCAGGAGTGCTTGGCGAAAACGGCAGGGGAACGGTGAATCACTTCGGTCTGGATGGCAGAGTCCATATTCAAGTCGGAACGCTAAGCAAGGCAATCGGAGTGCTCGGCGGCTACGCTGCCGGTTCAAAGGTGCTGATCGATTATTTGCGCCATAAAGGCCGTCCGTTTTTATTCAGCACGTCCCATCCGCCGGCTGTCACTGCAGCTTGTATGGAAGCGATTGATGTCTTGCTGGAAGAGCCGGAGCATATGGAGCGCTTATGGGAGAATACGGCCTATTTTAAATCTATGCTTGTAAAGATGGGTCTAACTCTCACACAGAGTGAAACGCCGATTCTGCCTATTTTAATAGGTGATGAAGGTGTGGCAAAGCAATTTTCTGATCAGCTCCTTTCTCGCGGCGTTTTTGCCCAAAGCATCGTTTTCCCGACTGTTGCAAAGGGGAAAGCCAGAATCCGCACAATGATTACCGCTGAGCACACCAAAGAAGAACTGGATCAGGCGCTTGACGTCATCGAAAAGACGGCTAAGGAGCTCCGGCTATTGTAAGGGGAAGAGTATACTCTTCCTCTTTTGATTCCTTATTGATTATTATTCTCAATAAGTGTACAATGATAGGTTGCCAGTTGTGCAGAGCTTCAATAACCTTTATACTGAAGGGTGGAAGTTTGGTTTGAAAGGAGAAATCATGACATGAATGAAAAACAAAAATTAGAGAGCGGACAAGTTCATCCATCGGACAAAAAATCCGAGAAGGATTACAGCAAGTACTTTGAAGCTGTTTATATTCCGCCTTCCTTAAAAGATGCGAAAAAACGAGGCAAGGAAGCCGTTACCTATCATAATGACTTTAAAATTTCTGAACAATTTAAAGGATTAGGAGACGGAAGAAAGTTCTATATCCGTACGTACGGCTGCCAAATGAATGAACATGATACAGAGGTTATGGCAGGGATCTTTATGGCGCTCGGTTACGAAGCGACAAACTCTGTTGACGATGCCAATGTCATTTTGTTAAACACATGCGCCATCCGTGAAAATGCCGAGAATAAGGTGTTTGGTGAACTGGGGCACTTAAAAGCGCTGAAAAAGAACAATCCTGACCTTATTTTAGGTGTCTGCGGCTGTATGTCTCAAGAGGAATCAGTCGTGAACCGGATATTAAAAAAACATCCGTTTGTCGATATGATTTTCGGAACGCATAACATCCATCGCCTGCCGGAGCTTTTGTCAGAAGCATACCTTTCAAAAGAAATGGTCGTAGAAGTTTGGTCCAAGGAAGGGGACGTTATTGAAAACCTTCCGAAAGTCCGGAACGGAAAAATTAAGGGCTGGGTCAATATCATGTACGGCTGTGACAAATTCTGTACGTATTGCATTGTGCCTTACACACGCGGAAAAGAAAGAAGCCGCCGCCCTGAAGAGATTGTTCAGGAAGTGAGAAGGCTCGCAAGCGAAGGCTACAAAGAAATTACATTATTAGGCCAAAACGTAAACGCGTATGGAAAAGACTTTGAAGATATCACGTACGGCCTCGGTGATTTGATGGACGAATTGAGAAAAATCGATATCCCGAGAATCCGTTTTACAACGAGTCATCCGCGTGACTTTGACGACCGTCTCATTGACGTGTTGGCAAAAGGCGGCAACCTGCTCGACCACATTCATCTTCCGGTTCAATCAGGAAGCTCAGAGGTTCTGAAGCTGATGGCCCGAAAATATGACAGAGAGCGATACATGGAGCTTGTTAGAAAAATCAAAGAGGCAATGCCAAACGCTTCTTTAACAACGGACATTATCGTCGGATTCCCGAACGAAACGGACGAACAGTTTGAAGAAACGCTTTCTCTATACCGCGAAGTGGAATTTGACAGCGCCTATACGTTTATTTACTCTCCGCGTGAGGGCACTCCGGCTGCTAAAATGAAAGACAATGTACCGATGCGCGTGAAAAAAGAACGTCTGCAGCGCCTGAACGCACTGGTGAATGAAATTTCTGCTAAAAAAATGAAGGAATATGAAGGCAAGGTTGTCGAAGTATTAGTTGAGGGTGAAAGCAAAAATAACCCTGATATTCTTGCCGGCTACACTGAAAAAAGCAAGCTTGTCAATTTCAAAGGGCCGAAGGAAGCCATCGGCAAAATTGTCCGCGTGAAAATCCAGCAAGCGAAAACATGGTCGCTTGACGGAGAAATGGTAGGAGAAGCAATCGAGGTGAAATAAGATGACGCTCTACTCAAAAAAAGACATCGTGCAACAGGCACGAAACCTTGCAAAAATGATCTCTGAAACTGAAGAGGTTGATTTTTTCAAACGGGCTGAAGCGCAAATTAATGAGAATGACAAAGTATCTGCAATCGTTAATCAGATTAAAACCCTCCAAAAGCAGGCTGTCAATCTGAAGCATTATGAAAAGCATGAAGCGCTCAAACAAGCAGAAGCAAAAATTGACGCGCTGCAAGAAGAGCTTGAACAGATCCCTGTCATCCAGGAATTCAGGGACTCGCAGACGGAGGTAAATGACCTTCTGCAGCTCGTTGCACACACCATTTCCAATCAAGTCACAAATGAAATCATCACGTCAACCGGAGGCAACCTGCTGAAAGGGGAAACCGGTTCGAAGGTGAAACATTCAAATAACAGCTGTTCTTTCTAAACACGGTGCCTTTACAGGCCCGTGTTTTTTTATATTCAAGCGAAAAAATGAACTAAATAATCTATGTGCCAAATGTTCATTTTGTTTTTCTGTGCTCAGCCGCGATGAACTTTATCGCACTTAAAAGTAAAGTTTCTAGGCACGCCTGCATACAATGGAACAGAAACTTTGTATTTTTATATTTTATTTATAAAAATGCACACTAGACAAATGCCCAGCATAAGATAACACGAAGAAGAACAAGGAGGCATGCCGGAATGTCTGAATACAGGGAAATTATTACGAAGGCGGTAGTAGCGAAAGGCAGAAAATTCACCCAATGCACCAATACCATCTCCCCTGAGAAAAAACCGAGCAGCATTTTGGGCGGTTGGATCATTAACCACAAGTATGACGCTGAAAAAATCGGGAAAACAGTAGAAATTGAAGGGTATTATGATATAAACGTATGGTACTCTTACGCGGACAACACAAAAACAGAGGTTGTCACAGAACGGGTAAAATACGTAGATGTCATTAAACTCAGATACAGAGACAACAATTACTTAGATGATGAGCATGAAGTGATTGCCAAAGTCCTTCAGCAGCCAAATTGCCTTGAAGTGACCATTTCACCGAATGGAAATAAAATTGTTGTGCAGGCAGAAAGGGAATTCTTAGCGGAAGTGGTAGGGGAAACAAAGGTTGTTATTGAGGTTAATCCTGACTGGGAAGAAGATGACGAAGAAGATTGGGAAGATGAGCTTGATGAAGAGCTCGAAGACATCAATCCTGAATTTTTAGTGGGAGATCCTGAAGAATAAAAAAGAGACTAGGGGAGACGGTACCCCAAGTCTCTTTTTTATATTGATATATCATTCTTTTATCACTTTTTGTTTATGTTATAATGAAGTCTGGAAAATAGAAACGTTGATACATAGTGAGGGATTAAACGATGGCCGGTTATACGCCTATGATACAGCAATATTTAAAAATAAAGGCAGAGCATCAGGATGCCTTTTTATTTTTTCGCCTTGGTGATTTTTATGAAATGTTTTTTGAGGACGCCAAAAAAGCGTCACAAGAGCTGGAAATTACATTAACGAGCAGAGACGGCGGTGCGGCTGAAAAAATACCGATGTGCGGTGTGCCGTATCATTCCGCTTCTGCGTATATCGAGCAGCTGATTAAAAAAGGGTACAAAGTGGCTATCTGTGAACAGACGGAAGACCCGAAAGCCGCAAAGGGTGTTGTAAGAAGAGAAGTGGTACAGCTGATTACGCCCGGAACTGTAATGGACGGCAAAGGCATCCATGAATCAGAAAACAACTTTATCGCATCTGTTTCTGACTGCTCGAACGGATACGGGGTGGCACTGTCTGATTTAACAACGGGAGAAAATTTGGCTGTCTTGATTGAGCGGATAGAAGATGTCATATCAGAAATTTATTCAGTCGGCGCACGGGAAATCGTCGTTTCAGGAAGCATGGATGCCGATACAGTCGCACAGCTGAAAGAGCGGTGCGGTGCAACGATCTCAATTGAAGATGGAGAAACAGACGAACACGTAACGATCATTGAGCACTTAAATAATGAAGATGTCACAAAAACATTTTTGCGTTTATACACGTATCTGAAAAGAACCCAAAAGCGCAGCCTCGATCATCTTCAGTCCGTACAGGTGTATGAGTTAGAGGAAGCAATGAAAATTGATTTGTATTCAAAGCGCAATCTGGAGCTGACTGAAACGATCCGTTCAAAAAATAAAAAAGGCTCTCTTTTGTGGCTGCTGGATGAAACAAAAACGGCAATGGGAGGCAGGCTGCTGAAACAGTGGATTGACCGGCCGCTTATCAGAGTCAATCAAATTGAAGAGCGCCAGGAAATGGTGGAAACATTGATGTCCCATTTCTTCGAACGGGAAGACCTGCGTGAACGTTTAAAAGAAGTATATGACTTAGAGCGCCTTGCAGGCCGCGTCGCCTTCGGAAATGTCAATGCCCGGGATTTAATTCAGCTGAAGGAATCGTTAAAGCAAGTGCCTGGCATCAAACAGCTGGTTGCTTCACTGGCTCATGACAAAGCCAAGAAACGCGCGGAGCGGATTGATCCTTGCGGGGATGTACTTGAATTGCTGGAAGAAGCGCTGTACGCAAACCCTCCTTTATCGTTAAAAGAAGGGAACCTGATTAAAGACGGATACAATCAAAAGCTTGATGAATACCGTGATGCAAGCAGAAACGGGAAAGACTGGATTGCCCGCCTGGAACAGCAGGAGCGGGAATACACGGGCATTCGCTCTTTAAAGGTCGGCTTCAATAAAGTTTTCGGTTATTACATTGAAGTGACAAGAGCGAATTTGCACTTGCTTGAGGAAGGGCGCTATGAGCGGAAGCAGACGTTAACGAATGCAGAACGCTACATTACACCTGAATTAAAAGAAAAAGAAGCGCTCATTTTAGAAGCGGAAAATAACATCTGTGAGCTGGAGTACGAGCTGTTCACCGAGCTGCGTGAAAAAGTGAAACTGTATATTCCGCGGCTGCAGCAGCTTGCCAAGCAGATGAGCGAGCTTGACGCACTGCAATGCTTTGCGACAATCAGTGAAAATCGTCACTATACGAAACCGGAATTCTCTGAAGATGAAGTCGAAGTGGTAGAAGGCAGACACCCGGTTGTGGAAAAAGTCATGGACAGCCAGGAATATGTCCCGAACAATTGTATGATGGGCGATAACAGACAAATGCTTCTCATTACCGGTCCGAACATGTCAGGGAAGAGCACGTATATGAGACAAATCGCGCTCATTTCCATCATGGCGCAAATCGGCTGCTTTGTCCCCGCGAAGAAAGCGGTGCTTCCGATTTTTGATCAGATTTTCACGCGAATCGGCGCTGCAGATGATTTGATTTCCGGACAAAGTACTTTTATGGTGGAAATGCTAGAAGCTAAAAATGCGATTGTCAATGCGACGAAAAACAGCCTTATTCTGTTTGACGAAATCGGGCGGGGAACGTCCACTTATGACGGGATGGCGCTGGCACAAGCGATTATCGAATATGTTCACGATCATATCGGCGCCAAGACGCTATTCAGTACGCACTATCACGAGCTGACCGTTCTTGAGGACAAGCTGCCGCAGCTGAAAAACGTTCATGTTCGCGCTGAAGAATATAACGGAACGGTTGTCTTTCTTCATCAAATAAAAGAAGGAGCAGCCGACAAAAGCTACGGTATCCATGTAGCCCAGCTTGCCGAGCTGCCGGAAGATCTCATTGCGCGCGCTCAAGATATTTTAAAGGATCTTGAGCATTCAGGGAACAAACCGGAAGTGCCGGTGCAGAAATCTGTGGTGAAAGAAGAGCCGGCACAGTTGTCCTTTTTTGACGAAGCGAAAAAGCCGGCTGAAGCACCGAAGCTTTCAAAAAAAGAAAAGCAAGTGCTCGATGCCTTCAAATCACTTAATATACTGGATATGACACCTCTTGAAGCGATGAATGAAATGTACAAGTTGCAAAAGAAATTACATTAAAACGGGGTGATGAATGTGGCTAAAGTCATCCAGCTGTCAGATGAGCTTTCAAATAAAATAGCGGCGGGCGAGGTTGTGGAGAGGCCCGCCTCAGTCGTCAAAGAATTGGTGGAAAATGCGATCGACGCTGACAGCACAGTCATTGAAATCGATATTGAGGAAGCAGGTCTTGCATCCATTCGGGTATTGGATAACGGCGAAGGAATGGAAAATGAAGATTGCAAGCGTGCTTTCAGCCGCCACGCAACGAGCAAAATAAAAGATGAAAATGATTTATTCAGGGTTAGAACGCTTGGTTTTAGAGGAGAAGCACTGCCGAGTATCGCGTCAGTCTCTCATCTGGAGATGACGACAAGCACCGGTGAAGGAGCAGGGACGAAGCTCGTACTTCAAGGAGGAAATATGATTTCCGAATCGCGTTCCTCAAGCAGGAAGGGAACTGAAATTGTCGTATCCAATCTGTTTTTTAACACACCGGCCCGCTTGAAATATATGAAAACTGTTCATACAGAGCTTGGGAACATTACAGATGTGGTCAACCGTATAGCGCTTGCACACCCAGAGGTATCGATCCGCCTGCGCCATCATGGGAAAAACCTGCTTCAAACGAACGGAAACGGAGATGTGCGCCATGTCCTGGCAGCGATTTACGGTACGGCTGTCGCCAAAAAAATGCTTCCGCTGCACGTGAGCTCATTGGATTTTGAAGTCAAGGGATATATCGCCCTCCCAGAGATTACACGGGCGTCGAGAAACTATATGTCGTCTGTCATCAATGGCCGTTATATTAAAAATTTCCCGCTCGTCAAAGCGGTGCATGAAGGATATCATACGCTTCTGCCAATCGGGCGTCATCCAATTACCTTTATAGAAATTACGATGGACCCGATTTTAGTCGATGTCAACGTGCATCCATCGAAGCTTGAGGTTCGTCTCAGCAAGGAAACAGAGCTTCATGACTTAATTCGTGACGGAATTAAAGACGTATTTAAACAGCAGCAGCTGATTCCGAGTGCCCAGCTCCCGAAAAAATCGGCACCTGTTATCAAAAATGAGCAGCAGTTCATCACATTTGATGAAAAGCCTGCGGAAAGAAAAGTTCCGGAAAAAGCGCCTGCGCCGTCTTATTCACCAATGAAGCTCAGCTCAGTCGTGAAAGATCCGGTTGATGCGGAGGAAGAATTGCCTTCTGTTCAATTTGATGCTCCTCCTATGATTGAACAGGAACAAAGCATTGAGGCGCCTAATGTTTCAGAAGGGCAGCCTGAAGCATTTGAGCACGAACATCATCATGAAGAGCAGCCGCAGCCAGCATCTGAGCGGGTTCCGATTATGTACCCGATCGGTCAGATGCATGGGACATATATATTGGCACAAAACGAGAACGGCCTGTATATTATCGACCAGCACGCCGCCCAAGAGCGTATTAAGTACGAATATTTCCGTGAAAAGGTGGGGGAGGTTGAGCCTGAGGTGCAGGATATGATCGTGCCCTTGACGTTCCACTATGCCACGAACGAGGCGCTGATTATTGAACAGCACAAACAAGAGCTCGAAAGCGTCGGTGTCTTTTTAGAGTCATTCGGGTCAAACAGCTACATCGTCCGCTGTCACCCGGCCTGGTTTCCAAAAGGTGAAGAAGCCGAGCTGATAGAAGAAATCATTCAGCAGGTGCTTGATTCCAAACAGATTGATATTAAAAAACTGAGGGAGGAAGCGGCGATTATGATGAGCTGCAAGGGCTCCATCAAAGCAAACCGCCACCTCAGAAATGACGAAATCAAAGTGCTTCTGGACGACCTCCGAAGCACATCAGACCCATTTACATGCCCGCACGGCCGTCCGATCATCATTCACCATTCCACTTATGAAATGGAAAAGATGTTCAAACGCGTGATGTAGCGGGGCAGCAAGGGGGATTTAGGCATTGAGACATTCTTCGAATGGATCAATGCTTTTTTGTATACGTTTGGAAAAGCAGATGATAACAAACTTATATTTACAAACAATTTAAATAAATGTATATTTTAGGTAGTGGAGGTGAGAACATGACGTCTGGTCCAAATGTAGTTATCATCTTGGATGAACTGGCTATTGAGAATGAAGGAATCCTTGTTTTTGAATGCAGAATCTAAATTCAATCATCATTGTTTTGCTTCCTGTTTCTTATGAGCAGGGAGTTTTGTTTTGCGTTGAAGAGAACTTGAGGCTGTCGCCCGCCCAATTTTATAAATGAGTAATTTCAAAATTGAAGGAGGGTGTTTCGTGATGGAAATGTGTATCTGGCCGTTCATTCTTTTTTATTGATTTACGAACCGATATTTGGATACTTTTATTTTCAAAGGTTTAAAAGAAATATCAAGACTGGTGAAAATGGAAATGAAAGAGTGAAGTATAATGTTCGTACAATGATCGGATTATGGATTCCCGCTAAGAGGGTTTTTAATGTTTGTTCTCGTGTTTTTGTTCCCTCATATTTTCAATCGGGATCGTCATCCTCCTTTCATCACTCCTTTTTTGGATGAGCTCATACATATCAGGGGCTGTGGCAGGGAGTGATCGGAACTTCACTGGTTGGGGCTTTGTTTTCCGCTTTATATATCACCGTTGATTCTATGAATCTACTCATCATTTTACATTTTCTTGTCTATTATCTCACGAAAATTAGACGATGGGACTGATATAAAGGCAAAAGCCGCTTGGATCATTTCAAACGATTTTTAAGCAGCTTTCCCATTTGCCTGGTTACCAAATGCAAGTTCAATGAAAGCCATCAATGCTGATATCACAAGAACCAAGGCATCCGGAATAGATATAGACTGCATAAAGTAATCTGCAAAACAGATCGTTATGAAATTGCTCGTAAAGTACAGGGTAAAGGCAAAAAGTGCAGTCTTTTTCAATGAAAGTGATATTGCCAGGATCATAGAGACAATCTTTGTGAGTGGGTCTATGATCAAGCCCACAGCAAAACAGACTAAAATAAATAAAGCTAATGTTTGATTGGAATCATATGTGACGCCCAGTATGGAGAATAATCCTTTTATCCCAAAGAAAAAGCCGCCGAAGATCACTGCAAATGCGATGGTAACGGTAAGAATGATAGATACAATCACGATTAATTTTGAGCTTAGGTTTAAATCTTTAAACGGCTCGTTCTGTGCTTTTTGGCTCAAGCATGACACTCCTTTCACCTGCTTACTCATACAAACGGTTACCCTTAAAATTGGCAAGAATACGAATCTTCAAATCTGTTCTTAATGAAAACAACAAACATTCAAGGATCCACAGATAGATCATTCGGAAAACAGTATAACATATTTTTACATGAACTAAAAAAGCCCTTTTCCAGCGGAAAGGACCTTCTTTTTCATCATGTTAACTCCTGAGATTCGCCGAAGCTTTCTCTTTTTTCGGCCAGATAAAATAGCTGGCGGTAAAGAGAAAATCAATGCCTATGACGACTGTCCATATTTTAAGTATGCCGCTTAATGCCTCGGTTCGGGCAGTATCATTGATGAAATAGATCATCCCCGCTAGTAATCCCGCCCCAATAAGATACGCCAGCACGTGTCTTATCCAGCCTTTAGCATAGTGTTTGGCGTGATCCATTCCATAGCGTTTCAGCGGCTTGGATCCTTGTTTTGCCACATAATATTGAAATCTTTCATCCGCCCATTGAATCATTTGTTTTCCAAAAGCGATCGATATACCGATATAAACAGCCGCAATCCCATGGGCTGCAGTCGCTGAGGCTCCTCTGTAAAGGTCTACAGCAGTTGCCGCTAATAAAATCAAATCAATAATTGGGGTTAAAGCAAAGAATAGCAGTCCTAATCTATGTTGTTTGAATAGGTAACGTACAGCAAGCCCTAAAACAATCACAACCCAAAACGCAATTTCACAGAAGACAATCATCCATGCGATACCGTTCAATTCATTCCCCTCTTTTCAATACAGTTGTATTATTTAAATCATATGTTATCATCTTTATTTTTATAATACAACTGTATTATAAAAATTGCTCTCTTCTTTTTTTCTTGTTACAATAAAGCTATGCCAAAACAAATTGACCATGAGAAAAGAAGAAAACAAATTGCAGAAGCGACGTGGCGGGTCATTTTAGAACGGGGGATGGAGGGAGCCTCAGCCAGAAACATTGCAAAGGAAGCAGGATTGTCATTAGGTGCGCTGCGCCATTATTTCTCTACACAGGATGAACTGCTTGTTTTCGCAATGAAACTTGTTCAAGAAAAGGTGATGGACCGTATTGAGCACATTGCAATGAAGGATGTGCCCCCTAAGGAAAAAGTGTTACATATTTTGCTTGAAATTGTCCCAACGAATGAAGAAACGATTAGAGAGATGGAGGTGTGGTTTGCTTTTACGGTTTACGCCAGACATAAAAAGGATAGGTTTGATGCGAATCATGACGGGATTTACAGGGGAATGCGGAATGTGATTGCCTATTTAGCTGAATTCGATTTACTGAAGCAGGATGCTGATAAAGACATTGAAGCTGAGAGACTTTACGCGCTGATTGACGGCTTGGCTTTACATGCGATGCTTGACCATGTGCGAGTAAATAAAGATCGGATCGAACGTGTCATTATGCAGCATATCGAATCAATTTGCGTGGAAGAAACTTATGAGACAGAAGAAAGAAATCCCTAAGACGCGTGCGAAAAAGCTATTTTCAAAAGAATAGCTTTTTTATATGCGGAAAGAACAAGAATCTCTGAAAAAAATGGAAAATAAGCATGCCGTTTGGTAAAGTGGAATGAAAGACGGACTCGGGCTGAACAGTTTACCGATCTTTCATTTAAGAACTTTACTTGATAGGGAATGATGTAAATGAATCTTACTTATAAAGTACATCCGATTAAAACAAGATATCAAGGCTGGACGAATTATTGCTATATCATTGAAGATATTGTAAGCAGATCTGCAATTGTTGTTGACCCCTCATGGGAACTGAGTAAAATAACAACTAAACTTTCCGAGCTTGAGACTGAATTAACAGCAATCATATTGACACATTCTCATTATGATCATGTAAACCTGGTCGAGCCGCTGACGAAGATGTTTAACGCTCAAGTTTATATGTCAAAAAAAGAAATTGATTATTATCAATTCCGGTGCAGCAATTTAATTGGCTTGCATGATCAACAGACGATCAGCATAGGAAACATGAGAGTGCAATGCCTTCTCACTCCGGGGCACACAGCCGGAGGAATGTGTTATTTGTTTTCCGAGAGTATTTTTACCGGAGATACGGTATTTACAGAAGGGTGCGGCATATGCGAGGGTGATGGCAGTTCTGCGGAAGAGATGTTCAGAAGCATTCAAAGGATTAAGTCGGAGGTTTCGACCTATGTACGAGTGTTTCCTGGCCACTCATTTGGCAAAACGCCCGGCCATACGATAGAGGATCTTTACCAGTATAATATTTACTTTCAAATTGATAATAAAGAACATTTTGTGAAATTTCGCACCCGTAAAAACCAAAAAGGTATTTTTGATTTTAAATAAGGCTTTTGAATCTATTGTCCTATTTTCCTTCGAATATCTAAATGATCAGTAATGTTTAAAATGATTATATAGAAGGATTTGATTTGTTTTGAATAAGGCTCTGGAGAAAAGATGAAGCGCATTCTCCTCATATCCATGCCCTATAAGTGATACGGGTCATTTTTCTTATGTTCTGCTATAGCCTCTGATCCTTTATGCCCCAATTGAAAAAAATAGGAAAACAATCGAGTGAACTGTAGGAAAAATTAACTTGACGTTAATATTTACAGAGGTTACCATCAACATGAACATGCTACTATTTATCCGGTCATCACTATTTTTTATAAAATCATACAGAAGTGCATCATATTTACTAATCGGAAGGGTGGCTTTGAGAGAATGATCACATATGTTTTTCCGGGTCAGGGTTCGCAGAAACAGGGAATGGGCAGCGAACTATTCGATGAATTTAAAGAACTGATGGCTCAGGCAGATGAGATCCTAGGATATTCAATTAAACGTCTTTGCATAGAAAATCCTTATTCTAATTTAAACAAAACGCAATTTACACAGCCGGCTTTATATGTGGTAAACGCATTAAGCTACCTGAAAAAAATCCGTGAAGCGGAAGCTAAGCCCGACTTTGTCGCCGGGCACAGCTTGGGTGAGTACAATGCGTTATTTGCAGCGGAAGCCTTTGATTTTGAGACAGGTTTAAAGCTTGTCAGAAAAAGAGGCGAGCTGATGAGCATGGTGAGCAACGGCGGCATGGCAGCTGTTATGGGATTAAATGAAGAGCAGGTTGCAAGTGCTCTGAATCAATATGATTTACACAATGTTGATATCGCTAATGTGAACGCCCCATATCAAATTGTGATTTCAGGCAGAAAAGATGATATTGAAAAAGCCGCATCTCTTTTTGAAACGATGACTGAAGTTACAATGGTACTCCCCTTAAACGTAAGCGGCGCGTTTCATTCCAAATACATGAATAAAGCGAAAGAAGAATTCGAGCAATTTCTTCATACCTTTCATTTTTCGCCTCCGTCTATCCCGGTTATTTCTAATGTGTATGCCAAACCGTATACATATGAATTAATGAAGCAGACGCTGGCCGATCAAATCAACCATTCAGTGAAATGGACGGAGAGCATAAACTACTTAATGAAAAAAGGCCAACTAGAGTTTGAGGAAATAGGGCCTGGAAATATTTTAACAGGGTTAATTCACCGTATAAAGAAAGATGCGGAAGCAATGTCCCGCTGAAAATGATGATCCCTAAGATCATGCACCGCTAAAGGCAGGCTAGAGATAGATTTCCTTTTAGTCAAGGTATAAAGTTTTAGAGGTGCAATCGTTCGTTCGACACTGTTTCTAAATGAATAACTTTATATACTGTTACATAATGAGGCTGATAAAACATGTCCGCACCATATTAGACATTTGAACTATGTCAGTCAGCCGGCATGGATGCCAAACCATCGCTCTCACATCTGATGGTCTCTTTTTCACCGCACCCAATCATTCATAGAGCCGATGTTTTTTGCTGATCCTGTTAGCATGTTATGCCAAATTAGAGATATCAACATACATCTACGACCACTACATAATAGATCCGCATCCAGAGCACCAAAACAATCTTCCTAAAGTTCCATTATGTCTTTTCATTAAATAATCGGATTTCACTCGCTGCTGTGTATCTTTTACAGCATACATGGAGATGAGAAATCAAAATAGCCGTCATAAATATAAAAAAAGTAGGTTATGCATATGAATGAACCGCTCGTTTTTATGTTTTCCGGACAAGGTTCCCAGTACTATCATATGGGGAAGGAATTATTTAAGGAAAATACCGTGTTTCGCCAGTCGATGCTTGAAATGGATGCCATTGCAGCACGGCGAATCGGCACATCCATTGTTGAAGAAATCTATCATCCCGCTAAACGTGTGTCAGATCCGTTTGACAGCATTCTTTTGTCCCACCCCGCAATCTTTATAATTGAATACTCCTTATACAAGGTTTTGGCAGATAGGGGAATCTATCCTGATTACGTATTGGGATCAAGTCTGGGAGAATTCGCAGCAGCAGCTGTTTCTGGTGTGTCAGACGCAGAGAATATACTGAATTGCATACTTGAACAGGCCATTTTAATCCAGAAATCCTGCGATAAAGGAAAAATGCTGGCCATTCTTGATCATCCGCAATTACTGAAAGACCATCCGCAGCTGTTTAGAGATAGTGAACTCATCTCTATTAATTATGATTCGCATTTCGTCATTTCTGGTGAAGAAGAAAACATAAAGCAGATCATGGAGGTTTTAAAAGAGAAGCAAATTCTTTGCCAGCAGCTGCCTGTGTCCTATGCCTTTCATTCTTCGCTTATTGATCCGGCAGAAAGTGTCTATGCAGAATTTTTAAGTTCAATCTCTTTTAAAAACCCGTCAATACCAATGGTGTCGAGTCTAACGGGGGGCTGTCTTCGCGAAATAGACAAGCATTTCTTTTGGGATGCGGTTAGAAAGCCAATGAGATTTCGCGAAGCGATTGGATATTTAGAAAGCCAGCATACATGCCGGTTTATCGATTTAGGGCCATCCGGCACCTTAGCTGCTTTTGTGAAACAGCTGATTCCGGGTGATTCAGCTGACCGCTGCTACTCGATCATCACACCATTTCATCAGGAGCTGAAAAATCTGAATACGGTTGAGTGTTTCCGTACACCAGAAAGGAAGTTTACAAGATGATTACATATGTTTTTCCAGGACAAGGATCCCAGCAAAAGGGAATGGGACAAGGACTATTTGAACAATATCGGCATTTGACTGATCAAGCAGATGAAATTTTGGGCTATTCAATAGAAAAGCTCTGTACCGAAAAATCCTATTTGGATGTAAACCATACTGAATACACGCAGCCGGCTTTGTACGTCGTCAATGCACTCAGTTATTTGAAGAGACTGGAGGAAACCGGCAGAAAACCTGATTTTGCGACAGGACATAGCTTAGGAGAATACAATGCGTTGTTTGCAGCGGGGGCCTTTGATTTTGGAACCGGATTAAGACTTGTCAAAAAAAGAGGCGAACTGATGGGACGAATTACAGGAGGCGGAATGGCTGCTGTGATCGGGCTGAATAAGGAACAAGTTACAGCCGTTTTAGAAGAGCACCGTCTCTATGACATTGATGTGGCAAATGAAAATACGCCTCGGCAGATTGTGATCTCCGGCCAAAAAAAAGAGATTGAAAAAGCCGGAACGGTTTTTGAAAACACCAAGGATGTAAAGCTATTTCACCCTTTAAACGTAAGCGGAGCTTTTCATTCCAGATATATGAATGAAGCAAAACAGGAATTTAAGCAATTTATTGACTCATTCCTTTTTGCGCCTTTATCTGTCCCTGTTATCTCCAATGTCTATGCAGAGCCCTATCAACAGGACAGGATAAAAGAGACATTATCTGAACAAATGGTCAGCACAGTGAAATGGACGGACAGCATACGTTTTCTGATGGGAAGAGGAGAAATGGAGTTTGAAGAGATCGGGCCTGGAACTGTTTTAACCGGCCTCATCCAGCGGATTAAAAATGAAGCAGAACCGTTAACACATGCACCCGAAAAGAACCTTGCTTCCCGTCATACGTTCAGTGCGCATTCAAAGGAACAAGCAGAAGCGGCTGGACATCGACCTCAAGTTCAAGCTGGAATTACGGCAGAATCTTTAGGAAGTGCTGAGTTTAAACAGGATTATCAACTTACATATGCTTATCTTGCAGGAGGAATGTACCGCGGCATTGCTTCGAAAGAAATGGTAGTAAAGCTGTCAAAAGCAGGAATGATGGGGTTCTTTGGTACAGGCGGCCTGAGTCTGAATGAGGTTGAAGAGGCGATCCTCACTATTCAAGAAGAATTAGGGGAAGGACAAGCCTACGGCATCAATCTCGTCCATAATATGAAGCATACTGAATCAGAAGAAAAAATGATTCACCTTTTATTGAAGCATCAAGTGAGAAATGTGGAAGCTTCAGCATTTTTAAGTGTCACTCCCGCATTAGTAAGGTATCGCGCAAAAGGAGTAAAACGAAACTCTAATGGCGACGTCATTTGCTCAAATCGTCTCATTGCGAAAATATCGCGGCCGGAAGTTGCCGAATCATTTCTGAGTCCTGCGCCTGAGAATATGCTGCAAAAGCTTTTAGAAGAAAATAAAATCACAGTGAATGAAGCTGAGTTGTTGCGTAACATTCCGATGGCTGATGATATTTGTGTGGAAGCTGATTCAGGCGGCCATACAGATGGAGGTGTGGCATACAGCCTGATGCCGGCGATGACGTCATTAAGAGATGAAATGATGAAAAAATATCAATATCCGAAAAAAATTAGAGTTGGTGCAGCTGGAGGAATTGGAACGCCTGATGCAGCGGTGGCAGCTTTTATGCTTGGTGCTGATTTTATTGTAACAGGCTCAATCAATCAATGTACGGTTGAGGCGGCGACAAGTGATAAAGTAAAGGATTTGCTTCAACAGATGAATGTACAAGATACAGCTTACGCGCCTGCGGGTGATATGTTTGAATCGGGCAGCAAAGTGCAAGTGCTGAAAAAAGGCGTGTTCTTTCCGGCGCGGGCAAGCAAGTTATATGAACTGTACCAGCGATATGGGTCAATACGTGAGCTGGATGCAAAGACGTTGACTCAGCTGGAGGAGAAATACTTCAAACGCAGTATAGAAGACATCTATAAAGATATGACATTGCATTATCCCGAGGTAGAAATTGAGAAGGCTGAACAAAATCCGAAGCATAAAATGGCTTTGATTTTCCGATGGTACTTCAGATACAGCTCCAACTTGGCAATCAGCGGAAGCGAACATTCGAAGGTCGATTATCAAATTCACTGCGGTCCGGCGCTGGGAGCCTTTAATCAATGGACCAAAGGTTCTGAATTAGAAAACTGGCGCAATCGCCATGTGGATGAGATCGGAAAAACATTAATGACAGAAACGGCAGCATTGCTTCATGAAAGGATGCAATCAATGTATCAACCTTCGTTTTAAAAGACAGAATAAGATTGATAGTTTGAATATTACGAAAATACACCTATAAAAAGTACTCAAATGAACCCTTGAAGGAGAGAGCGCGTTATGGATAAACAGAGAATCTTTGAAGTGTTAGTCACCAATATTTGCGAGGTGCTTCCTGAATTAGACGGACACAGATTCGAGCCTGAAGATCAGTTAGTTGAGTTAGGAGCTGATTCTGTAGACAGAGCTGAAATTATCACAATGGTGCTAGAGGATTTATCATTAAAAATTCCCCGCATTGAGCTGTCTGGGGTGAAAAACATCGGCGAGTTGGCTGAGGTGCTTTATGACAAAGTGCAAACTGTCTGAGGTGGTGGTGACCGGTGTAGGCGTAACGGCTGCTATCGGTCAAGGGAAAGAGGCCTTTGCTTCTTCGCTGCTGTCCGGCAGGCATGCCTTTGATGTTATGAAGCGTTCGGGCAGACAAAAAGACAGCCGGTTTATTGGAGCTGAAATTGCGACATTGTCTTATCCCGACCGGCTTTCTAAAAAATTATTAAGAAAAGCGTCATTTTCCAGCCGTGCTGCATTGGTGACTCTCTCAGAGGCTTGGGAGGAAGCTGCATTAAACGAAGTCGATTCCGCACGTATCGGACTGGTAGTCGGTGGATCAAATTTTCAGCAGAGAGAAACCTTACAGCTTTATGAAAGTTATCAAGATCGCTCTGGTTTTATTTCGCCTGCGTATGGCTTGTCTTTCATGGATAGCGACCTTTGCGGATTATGCACAGATCAGTTTGGCATTACAGGCTTAGCTTATACCGCGGGAGGAGCCTCGGCCAGCGGCCAGTTAGCAGTGATTCATGCGATTCAGCAAGTCTTGTCAGGCGAGGTAGATATTTGCATAGCGCTTGGTGCATTAATGGACCTTTCTTATATGGAATGCGAGGCGCTTAGGGCTTTAGGCGCTATGGGAACGGACAAATTTGCGGAGGCGCCTGAAAAAGCGTGCCGGCCCTTCGATCAGAACAGAGACGGGTTTATTTATGGAGAATCGTGCGGCGCATTGGTGATAGAACGAAAGGAGACCGCTGTCCGCCGAGGTGTCAAGCCTTATGCAGCGTTGTCTGGATGGTCAATCAAACTAGACGGGAACCGGAATCCCGATCCTTCTTTAGAAGGGGAGATTCATGTCATCCAGGAGGCGCTGGAGCGTGCCGGCCTTTCACCAGAAGACATTGATTATATTAATCCCCATGGCACAGGTTCTTTTATTGGAGATGAAATTGAATTAAAGGCGTTGCATGCGTGCGGGCTTTCCCACGCTTATATTAACGCAACAAAATCGATAATCGGGCACGGCCTCAGCGCCGCAGGCATTGTAGAGGTGATTTCTGTTTTGCTGCAAATGAGAAAATCTGCCCTGCATCCGAGCCGGAATTTGGATCATCCAATTGATGATTCTTTTCATTGGGTAAATGAGAAATCGATTTCATACCGCATCAAAAATGCGCTGAGCTTAAGCATGGGGTTTGGCGGAATGAACACCGCGGTTTGTATACAAAACATTGAGAAATGTGGAGGCGAATCATAAATGGTTTCAGCCGGAATAGAAGCGATGAATGTCTTTGGCGGGACGGCATACCTTGATGTCATGGAACTTGCCAAATATAGACACTTAGATACTGCCAGATTTGAAAACTTATTAATGAAAGAAAAAGCGGTAGCGCTGCCTTATGAAGATCCTGTGACCTTTGGAGTCAATGCAGCTAAGCCGATTATTGATGCTTTATCCGAAGCCGAGAAGGACCGGATTGAATTGCTGATCACTTGTTCTGAATCCGGGATCGACTTTGGGAAATCGTTAAGTACATATATCCATGAATATTTAGGCCTGAACCGCAATTGCCGTTTGTTTGAGATTAAACAGGCATGTTATTCAGGAACTGCAGGATTTCAGATGGCGGTCAATTTTATATTATCCCAGACGTCTCCGGGTGCCAAAGCACTAGTTATCGCCAGTGATATTTCACGTTTCTTAATCGCCGAGGGCGGAGACGCTTTAAGTGAAGACTGGTCTTATGCTGAACCGAGCGCCGGAGCGGGAGCGGTGGCCATTTTAGTAGGCGAAAATCCCGAGGTGTTTCAAATAGATCCCGGAGCAAATGGCTATTACGGCTATGAAGTGATGGATACGTGCCGTCCTATTCCCGATAGTGAAGCGGGAGATTCTGACCTGTCTTTAATGTCATATCTGGATTGCTGCGAACAAACATTTCTGGAATACCAAAAACGTGTGCCCGGTGCAAGTTATCAGGACACGTTTCAATACCTTGCTTACCATACACCCTTTGGCGGGATGGTGAAAGGTGCGCACCGAACAATGATGCGTAAGGTCGCGAAGGCGAAAACAGCTGAGATTGAACCGGATTTTTTAAATCGGGTTAAGCCAGGTTTAAACTATTGCCAACGGGTTGGAAATATTATGGGAGCTGCCTTGTTTCTGGCGTTGGCCAGCACGATAGACCAAGGGCGGTTTGATTCGCCTAAACGAATCGGCTGTTTTTCCTACGGATCAGGCTGCTGTTCTGAATTTTACAGCGGTATTACAACTCCGCAAGGCCAGGAACGCCAGCGCTCATTTGGCATTGAGAAGCATTTAGATCGCCGATATCAGCTCTCAATGGAAGAGTATGAGCTGCTGTTTAAGGGGAACGGGATGGTGCGGTTCGGAACGCGCAATGTAAAGCTGGATGTTGAGATGATACCGGGCATCATGCAGTTTACTCAAGAGAAGCCGCGCTTATTTTTAGAAGAAATTTCTGAGTTTCATCGGAAGTACAGGTGGATCTCGTGACCTATCAAACGATAAAGGTCCGCATTCAAGAGTCGGTTTGCTATATCACCTTTCACCGTCCTGAAGCGAATAATACGATTAATGACACACTCATAGAAGAATGTTTGCAAGTGTTACACCAATGTGAAACATCATCGGTTACGGTTGTTGTGTTAGAAGGGCTTCCCGAAGTATTTTGCTTCGGGGCGGATTTTCAAGAAATGTATCAGGAAATGAAAAGCGGCAGGAAACAGGCAAGCTCCCAAGAGCCTCTCTATGATTTGTGGCTGAAATTGCAGACAGGCCCTTATGTCACGATTTCGCATGTCAGGGGAAAAGTGAATGCCGGCGGCCTTGGTTTCGTATCTGCCACAGATATTGCCATAGCTGATGAAACGGCGTCATTCAGTCTCTCTGAGCTGTTATTCGGTCTGTACCCGGCTTGTGTTTTACCGTTTCTGATCCGCCGGATCGGCTGGCAGAAAGCACATTATATGACGCTAATGACAAAGCCGATTTCCGTACAGAAAGCCAGTGAATGGGGGTTAATAGATGCCTTTGATGTTCAAAGTGAGGTGCTGCTGAGAAAGCACTTATTGCGTTTGCGGAGGCTGAATAAAAAGGGGATCACCCGTTATAAACAGTTTATCAGCTCACTTGATCATCAAGTCAGCCGTTCGAAATCCATCGCTTTAACTGCAAATCAAGACATGTTTTCTGATCTTCAAAACCAGATGGGAATCATCAGGTATGTTGAAACAGGGCAATTCCCATGGGAGGAACAGTAATCATTTGAAAAGATGACAATCAGAACCGTTAGGAGGACATCATGACGCATTCTGTTGTAGAGCTCATCGAAGTTGAGCCTGCTATTATTCAGGTAAAAATGCATGACCGCACTCATAAAAACGCATTTTCACAAGAACTTACAGACGGTTTAATTCAAGCGTTTGAATTCATTCGGAAGAAACCCAATTATAAAGCAGTCATTTTGACAGGGTATGATAACTATTTTGCTTCAGGAGGAACGCAAGAAGGGCTGCTTCGAATTCAGCAGGGATTGACCAAGTTCACGGATGACAATCTTTATTCGCTGGCGCTGGATTGCGAGATTCCAGTCATCGCGGCAATGCAGGGACACGGAATTGGAGGCGGCTTTGTCATGGGGCTTTTTGCTGACATTGTCATTCTGGCCAGAGAGAGTGTGTATACGGCTAATTTTATGAAATACGGATTTACGCCTGGAATGGGCGCTACCTTTATCGTTCCTAAAAAACTGGGGTTCAGCCTGGCTCAGGAAATACTAATGAATGCGGGCAGCTACCGCGGAGCTGATCTCGAAAAAAGAGGGGTTCCCTTTAAAGTCCTGCCTCGTGCGGAAGTATTAGATTATGCGGTGGAACTGGCGCATGAATTCGCGGAAAAGCCGAGAAACTCATTGATTACATTAAAAGACCATTTGGTTGCCCCGCTTCGTCAGCAGCTGCCTCACGTCATAGAACAGGAATTGATGATGCACGAGAAAACATTTCATCATGAGGAAGTCAAAATGAGAATCAAAGGTTTGTATGGAAATTAACCAGAAATCCACATGAAAATTTGCAGATTAAATGGAGGCAGCGCGATGAGAAATAATGATAATACACGCATTTTAGCTAATCCTTCTGTCAGCTACGGTGAGCCTTTACATCTATCTGAAGAGCAGCCGGCAACAATACCTGAAGTTTTATACAGAACTGCTGCTGAGCTCGGGGATACAAAGGGAATCATTTATTTGCAGCCGGATGGAAAAGAAGTGTATCAATCATATGGACGATTGTGGAATGATGCACTGCGTATCGTAAAGGGGCTCCGGCAATCAGGCCTGAAAGCAAAACAAAACGTGATTTTGCAGCTTGGCGACAATTCTCAGCTTCTCCCTGCGTTCTGGGGGTGTGTTTTAGCAGGAATTGTTCCGGCTCCGTTAGCCGTTCCGCCAACGTACGCTGAATCGAGCAGCGGGACTCAAAAGCTGAAAGACGCATGGACGCTTCTTGACAAGCCGGCGGTGATTACAGACCGGGACATGCACCAGGAAATGATCGATTGGGCAAGTGAACAAGGCCTTGAAGGATTCCGTGCAATTGCTGCGGAAGATCTGCTCAGTGCCGAGGCAGAGACGGACTGGCATCAATCCAGTCCTGAAGACTTAGCGCTTTTATTGCTGACTTCAGGCAGTACGGGAACGCCAAAAGCGGTTATGCTTAATCATCGAAATATTATGAGCATGGTAAAAGGGATTATTCAAATGCAAGGCTTCACCAGAGAAGATGTCACGTTTAACTGGATGCCGTTTGATCATGTCGGAGGCATCGGAATGCTGCATTTGCGGGATGTCTATCTAGGCTGCCAAGAAATTAACGTCTCAAGTGAAACGATCTTAATGGAGCCGCTGAAATGGCTGGATTGGATTGATCACTACCGTGCTTCAGTTACGTGGGCACCGAATTTTGCGTTCGGTCTTGTCACTGATTTTGCAGAAGAAATGAAAAACAGGAAATGGGATCTGTCCTCAATGCGTTACATGCTCAATGGCGGTGAAGCAATGGTCGCCAAGGTAGGGCGCAGAATGCTTGAGCTTTTAGAACCTCATGGACTGCCTGCTGATGCGATCCGGCCTGCATGGGGAATGTCCGAAACGTCATCCGGCGTTATTTTCTCTCATGAATTTACCCGGGCTGCAACAAGTGACGATGATCATTTTGTCGAAATCGGTTCTCCAATCCCTGGATTCTCTATGAGAATAGTGAATGACCATAATGATTTGGTTGAGGAAGGCGAGATTGGCCGTTTTCAAGTTTCGGGTCTTTCCGTTACAAGCGGTTATTACCGGCGCCCGGATTTAAATGAGAGTGTGTTTACGGAAGATGGATGGTTTGAAACCGGAGACCTAGGCTATTTGCGAAACGGGCGCTTAACTATTACAGGGCGCACGAAAGATGCAATTATCATTAATGGTATTAATTATTACAGTCATGCGATTGAGTCTGCTGTTGAAGAATTAGCGGAAATCGAAACTTCTTATACTGCTGCCTGCGCAGTCCGCGTGAATCAGAATTCAACGGATCAGCTGGCTATCTTCTTTGTTACTTCCGCAAAAATGAGTGATGAGCAGATGTCTCAGCTTCTTAGAAACATACAATCCCATGTCTCACAGGCGATCGGCGTCACCCCGGAATATTTGCTGCCGGTACAAAAAGAAGAGATTCCGAAAACGGCTATCGGAAAGATCCAGCGCACCCAGCTGAAAACGTCATTTGAAAATGGAGATTTCGATTACTTGCTTCATAACCCCAACCGGATGAACGGGGCGGTCCAAGACGAGGACATGCAGCAAGCAGATCATGTGAGAAGAATAAGGGAAGAGATACAGGAGCATCTGCTCAGCTGTTTGACTGAGGAGCTGCACGTTTCCCGCGATTGGGCGGAGCCAAATGCTAATATCCAGAGCCTTGGAGTGAATTCTATCAAGATGATGAAGCTCATTCGGTCGGTCGAGAAAAAATACCGTATCAAACTCACAGCCAGAGAGATACATCAGTATCCTACGATTGAACGCTTGGCTGGCTATCTATCTAAACAAGAAGATATCAGCAGCATCTCTGATGACACAGCGGGTACTGACACATCGAAAACGGAACCGGAAAAGAGTCAGGCAGCTTTTCAGCCTCTGTCTGAGGTGCAAAAAGGATTGTGGACATTGCAAAAAATGTCACCTGAAAAAAGTGCCTATCATGTACCTCTCTGTTTTCGATTTTCGTCAGGGCTTCACCTTGAAACATTACAAGAGGCTTTCGGCTTTGTATTCCAACAGCATCCGATCTTAAAGCATGTCATCCGAGAGAAAGACGGAGTGCCATTTCTTACACATGATCCAGCGCTTTCACTTGAAATCAAGACAGAAGACATCTCAGGAATGAAAGAGTCTGACATTCCTTCTTTTCTTAGAAAAAAAGGAAAGGAACCATATGTAAAGGAAAACAGCCCGTTAGTGCGTGTCATGAGTTTTTCCAGATCTGAACAAGAGCAGTTTTTACTAGTTGTCATTCACCATTTGATTTTTGACGGGGTTTCGTCTGTAACATTTATACGCAGTCTGTTTGACAGCTATAAGCTTCTTTTAGAAGGACAGCAGCCGGAAATAACTGTTTCTCCTGCCATTTATCACGATTTTGCGGCCTGGGAGCAGAACATGCTTGCCGGAAAAGACGGCGCGAAGCATCGTTCATACTGGCAGAAACAGCTATCGGGAACTTTGCCGAGCCTTCAGCTGCCTAAGGTCAGCACAAGTTCAGCCGATTCTGAGTTTGAAGAGGATACATATACCCGGCAGCTGTCCAGCGGTTTCATGAATCGGGTCAGGACGTTTGCGAAAGAGCATTCTGTGAATGTTTCGACGGTATTCTTAAGCTGCTATATGATGCTGTTGGGCCGCTATACCGGACAAAAGGAACAGATTGTCGGCATGCCGGCGATGGTGAGACCGGAAGAAAGATTTGATGCTTCCATTGGGCATTTTCTTAATATGCTCCCGATTCGCAGTGAGCTGAACCAGGCAGATATTTTTTCTGAATTTGTGGCTAAATTGCAATTTACCATGTTGGATGGGCTTGATCATGCAGCTTATCCGTTTCCGAAAATGGTGAGGGATTTGAAAATTCCTCGCAGCGAAGCGGGCTCACCGGTGTTTCAAACTGCTTTTTTCTATCAGAATTTTCTTCAATCCGGCAGCTATCAAAACTTGTTGAGCCGCTATGCTGACTTCTTTTCTGTCGATTTCGTTGAGCGTATTCATCAAGAGGGTGAATACGAATTAGTATTTGAACTTTGGGAAACTGAAGAAATAATGGAGCTGAACATTAAATACAATACCGGGCTATTTGATGCGGCATCTGTATCCGCGATGTTCGATCAATTTGTTTATGTAACAGAACAGGCAGTGTTGAATCCTTCTCAGCCTTTAAAAGAGTATTCTTTATTGCCTGAAGCAGAGGAGCAGATAATTCTTAAAACATGGAACGACACTGGCAAAACGTATCCATATACATGTTTTCATGAATTATTTGAGCAGCAGGCGAAAAAGACGCCTGATCGAGCGGCTGTCAGCTATGAAGATCAAACATTGACGTATCGAGAGCTTGATGAAAGAAGCACACAGCTGGCCATTTATTTGCAGGCGCATGGAGTGGGTCCGGACCGCTTGACAGGAATCTATGTGGATCGGTCGCTGGACATGTTGGTGGGATTATTGGCGATTCTCAAGGCTGGAGGAGCATATGTGCCGCTTGACCCTTCCTATCCGGCTGAGCGACTGGAGTACATGCTGGAGGACAGTGAAGTCTCCATCACGCTGACGACATCAGAATTAGTAAACACGTTGAGTTGGAGCGGTGTCAAGACTGCTCTGTTAGATCAAGACTGGGATGAGATCGCTCAAACAGCCTCTGATCGAAAAGTGCTTACACGCACTGTCACGCCCGAAAACTTGGCATATGTTATTTATACATCCGGCAGCACAGGAAAGCCAAAAGGTGTCATGATACCGCATAAAGCTTTAACCAATTTTCTCGTTTCGATGGGAGAAACACCAGGTCTTTCACCAGAGGATAACATGCTCGCTGTCACAACCTACTGTTTTGATATCGCGGCTCTGGAGTTATATTTGCCTTTGATAAAGGGCGCACACTGCCATATTTGCCAAACGGAGCATACGAAAGACGTTGAAAAACTGAAACAGGACATCCAAACAATCAAACCGACAGTGATGCAGGCAACGCCGGCTACATGGAAGATGCTCTTTTATTCAGGCTGGGAAAATGAAGAGAGGGTGAAAATTCTATGCGGAGGCGAAGCTTTGCCTGAGACATTAAAACGATATTTCTTACATACGGGCAGCGAAGCTTGGAATATGTTCGGGCCAACCGAAACAACCATCTGGTCAGCGGTTCAGCGTATTAATGAAGAATGCTCTCATGCCACGATAGGAAGTCCAATCGCCAATACACAAATCTATATTACGGATTCTCAGCTTGCACCAGTACCGGCTGGCGTTCCCGGAGAGCTTTGCATTGCGGGGGATGGCGTGGCGAAAGGCTATTACAAAAAGCCAGAATTAACGAATACGAGATTCATTGACAGCCCTTTTGAGTCTGGATCGAAGCTTTATAGAACGGGAGACATGGCGCGCTGGCTTCCGGGAGGACAAATTGAATATATAGGCCGTATTGATAATCAGGTGAAAATACGCGGATTCCGTATTGAACTTGGCGATATTGAAAGCAGGCTCAGTGAGCATCCCGGCATTCAGGAATGCGTCGTGGTCGCGGCTGAAGAGAATGGAATGGATAAGCTTGCTGCCTATTATACAGCTAAACATGCAAATACTTCTCTTGCAGGAAGAGAGCTGCGTCATTATGTGAAAGACGCTTTGCCTGCCTATATGGTGCCTTCTTATTTTATTCAGCTTGACCATATGCCGTTAACACCGAACGGAAAGATAGACAGAAATAGACTTAAGAATAGGGGACTAACTGCGAAGCATTCAAAAGAAAGAGAGATCTCTCCTAAGAACATTCAGGATGCTGTATTGGCCATTTGGCAGGATGTATTGAAAATGACTGACATTGAACGGGAAGACGGATTTTTCGATGTGGGCGGTGATTCGCTTCTCGCGGTTACTGTGGCTGACCGCATCAAACATGAATTATCCTGTGAACTTTCTGTCACAGACTTGTTTGAGTACTCAACGATCAAAAATATCAGCCAATACATCACTGAACAGCGAATGGCGGATACAAGTATCTCTGTGCCGACAGAACCGGCAGCTTATATAGATCAGTCCTTCGAGGGGAACGATCTGCCAGATTATTATGAGGATAGTGTAGCGGTTATTGGCATATCGTGTGAATTTCCAGGGGCGAAAAATCATGATGAGTTTTGGGAGAACCTCAGAGACGGCAAGGAAAGCATTACGTTTTTCAGTAAAGAAGAGCTTCAGCGCTTTGGCATTTCAGTGGAGATGGCGGAAAATGCCGACTATGTCCCAGCTAAATCTTCTATTGATGGCAAAGACAAGTTTGACCCAAGCTTCTTTCAAATCTCTCCTAAAGACGCTGAATTTATGGATCCACAGTTTCGAATGCTGCTGACTCACTCATGGAAAGCAATAGAAGATGCCGGTTATGCTGCGAAACAGATTCCGCAAACCAGTGTTTTTATGTCGGCAAGCAACAATTCTTATCGCGCGCTGCTGCCGTCAGATACAACAGAGAGTCTGGAAACGCCGGATGGTTATGTCTCGTGGGTGCTTGCGCAGAGCGGGACGATTCCGACAATGATTTCTCATAAGCTCGGGCTGAAAGGGCCAAGCTATTTTGTCCATGCTAACTGCTCATCGTCCCTGATTGGATTGCATTCTGCCTATAAAAGCCTGCTGTCGGGTGAATCTGCTTATGCTTTAGTTGGCGGTGCTACGCTCCATACCGAGTCAAATATCGGATATATGCATCAGCCGGGACTGAACTTTTCGAGCGACGGACATATTAAAGCTTTTGACGCATCAGCTGACGGAATGATAGGCGGTGAGGGTGTTGCCGTAGTATTGCTGAAAAAAGCGGCTGATGCTGTAAAAGACGGAGATCATATCTATGCTTTGCTAAGAGGCATAGGTGTAAATAACGACGGCGCTGACAAAGTCGGTTTTTATGCTCCAAGCGTCAAAGGCCAGGCTGATGTGGTGCAAAAGGTCATGAATCAAACGAAGATACAGCCTGAAACCATCCGCTATGTGGAAGCGCACGGAACCGGAACGAAGCTTGGAGATCCAATCGAGCTGGCGGCTTTAACGAACGTTTACAAGCAATATACAAATAAAACGCAATTTTGCGGCATTGGGTCGGTCAAAACCAATATCGGACATTTAGATACAGCTGCCGGTCTGGCGGGCTGCATTAAGGTCGTGATGAGTCTTTATCATCAGGAGCTGGCACCGAGTATCAATTATAGGGAGCCGAATCCAAATATAGATCTAGCCAACTCTCCTTTTTACGTCGTCGATCAAAAGAAAACGTTAAGCCGTGATATCAAAACGCACAGGGCTGCACTTAGCTCGTTCGGGCTAGGCGGGACAAACACTCACGCCATTTTTGAACAATACAAAAAGGATTCTGATAAGAGAAAGATAGACGGGACCTGTATCATACCGATCTCGGCAAAAAATAACGAGAGACTGCAGGAGTATGTACGAGATATTATGGCCTATTTGGATAGAAAAGGGCTTGAGAACGAACAGCTGCCTGATTTTGCGTATACCCTTCAGGTCGGGCGGGAAGCGATGGAGTATCGCGTTGCCTTTACTGCCGATCATGTGAATGAGTTAAAACAGAAGCTCACAGATTTTATCAGTGGAAAAACAGTGATTGAAGGCTGTTTTCAAGGAAGTCAGCAGAATTCTAGGGAAGTTTCATGGCTGACGGAGGACGAGGACAGCGCCGAACTGATCCGTAAGTGGATGGCCAAAGGAAAAGTGAACAAGCTTGCGGAAATTTGGAGCAAGGGAGCATATATAGATTGGATGCAGCTTTACAAAGATGAGCGTCCATACAGAATGAGTCTGCCGACATATCCATTTGCAAAGGAACGATACTGGCCGTCTCAGGCTGACTGCAAGCCGCCGAGTCATATATCCGGAAATCAGACAGAGACCGGTTCCATTCATCCGATGCTCCATCAGAATACATCTGATTTTTCTGAACAGAAATTCAGTTCGGTTTTCACTGGTGAGGAATTCTTTCTGAGAGACCATGTGGTAAGAGGAAAGCCGGTGCTCCCTGGTGTTGCGTACCTAGAAATGGCCCGCGCGGCTATCAAGCAGGCGGCAGGAAGCGATAATGGCCAAGGGGTCAGAATCAGATTGAATCATACAGTCTGGGTTCAGCCTGTTGTGGTTGACAAACATTCGGCTCAAGTGGATATCGGTCTCTTTCCTGAAGAAGATGGAAAAATCACTTTTGACATTTACAGTACACAGGAAGACGGGGCCGACCCGGTTATTCATAGTCAAGGCAGTGCGGAGCTGGTATCTGCCGCCAAAACGCCGGTCGCAGATCTCACTGAAATATCACGCCGCTGCGGCAAAGGAAAGATGTCAGCTGATCAATTTTACGCAGAAGGCAGAAGCAGGGGGATGTTCCATGGTCCGGCCTTCCAAGGGATTAAGAATGTGAATATAGGAAACAAAGAGGTTTTGGCGCAGCTGCAGCTTCCAGAAATCGTTTCTGGAACGAAGGAACAGTTTGTGTTGCATCCAAGTATCATGGACTCCGCCTTGCAGACGGCAACAATATGCATCATGCAGGAATTGACGGATCAGAAGCTGATTTTGCCATTTGCGCTTGAAGAGCTTGAGGTGATCAATGGATGTTCGTCTTCTATGTGGGCTTATGCTCGTTTAAGTGACAGCCATCACTCCGGGGATATTGTTCAGAAAGCGGATATCGATGTCATTGACGAAAGCGGAGACGTATGTGTCAGGATCAAAGGGTTCTCCACGAGAGTATTGGAAGGGGAGGTTCACTCATCAAAGTCTTCACCGCGGCATGAACGCTTAATGCTCGAGCCGGTATGGAGAGAACAGAATGGCGGATTTGTGGACGAGGACCTTTCATTCACAGAGCATATCGTTGTTCTCTTTGAAACTGAACGAAGTGTCATAGACAGCCTTGCATCAAACATGAAGGATGCCCGTGTCATAACTCTGGATGAAGCTGAAGGGCATATTGCAGAACGTTATCAGTTATACGCGCAGAACGTGTTTGAGCTCGTGCAAAGAAAGATCCGTGAGCATTCTGCAGGCCGTGTTATCATTCAAGCCATCGTTCCGCTGAATAAAGAGAAACAATTGTTTGCTGGTGTTTCCGGTCTGCTTAAAACAGCTGAATTAGAATTCAGCAAACTTACAGCTCAGGTCATCGAGATCGAGAAGCCTGAAGAGGTGAATGATCTTCATTTCAAGCTGAAAGACGACTGCCGGAGGCCTGCTGATAAACAGATTCGATATGAGGCTGGAAACCGTTTTGTGAAAGGCTGGCGGGAAATGGCTCTGCCTTCCGCTGATGAGCATCAAATGCCGTGGAGAGACGAGGGCGTTTATCTCATCACAGGCGGAGCAGGAAGCTTAGGCCTTCTGTTTGCAAAGGAAATTGCCGATCGAGCCGTTCGATGCACCATTGTGCTGACGGGACGCTCTGTTTTAAGTGAGTGTAAGAAAAATGAACTGGAGACTCTGCGAAGCATGGGGTCGGAGGTTGTCTATCGAGAGACTGATGTCAGTGATCAGAGAGCGGTTCGGCGTCTCATGAAGGAAATCAAAGAAAAGTATGGCACACTCAACGGAATCATTCACGGTGCAGGCAGCATTAAAGATCACTTCATCCTTCATAAATCGAATGAAGAGTTTCAAGAAGTGTTGCAGCCAAAAGTAAGCGGATTGTTACATGTAGACGAATGCAGCAAGGACTTTCCATTGGACTTTTTCATTTTATTCTCATCTGTTTCCGGAAGTTTAGGAAACGCTGGACAAGCTGATTATGCGGCAGCCAATACGTTTATGGATGCATTTGCTGCATACCGCCGTTCTCTTGCGGTATCCAAGAAGCGATTCGGCTCTACCATTTCCTTTAACTGGCCGTTATGGGAAGAAGGCGGTATGCAAGTCGGCGCTGAAGTTGAACAGAGAATGCTGAAAACCATGGGAATGGTCCCAATGCCAACAGATAGCGCCTTGGAAGCATTTTATCAAGGAATAGCATCTAATAAGCCGCAAGTTTTTGTGATGGAAGGACAGCTTCAGAAAATGAAGCGAAAACTGCTTTCTACAGGAACGACAGCCAAACGGAAAGAGCAGAAAAACGCAGATCAGGCTCACGGTCAAATTCAAAAATTAGAAGCGTCTTTGATTCAAATGGTTGGAGCGATTTTAAAAGTAAACAACGACGATATCGATGTCAATACAGAGCTGAGTGAGTACGGATTCGATTCGGTTACATTTACGGTCTTTACAAATCAGATCAACGAAGCATACCAATTGGAACTAACGCCGACCATTTTCTTTGAATATGGAAGCATCCAAAGTCTGACTGAATATGTAATTGCGGCGTATCCGGGAGAATTGAATCAAGATGCTGCTGTTAATGATACAGATGAAACGTCAAGCTCATTTTACCGTTTAAACAGCCTGAGAGCATCATTAACCAACATGGTCAGTGCGATCTTAAAAGTAGATAGTGAAGATATCGATGTCAATACAGAGCTGAGTGAGTACGGATTCGATTCGGTTACATTTACGGTCTTTACAAATCAGATCAACGAAGCATACCAATTGGAACTAACGCCGACCATTTTCTTTGAATATGGAAGCATCCAAAGCCTGGCTGAATATTTGATAGATGAATTTGAGGAGACTTTTGTTCAGGAGAGCGCAGAATCAGAGGGGCAAGAAGAGTTACAGACAATATCTTCTGAAGTTCCGAAAAGTACAACGCGCAGAAAGCACCGCTTCAAACAGCCCGTTATTGCAAAAGAAGAAACAAGCAAAAAGCAGACTGCCGATTTTGAGCCGATTGCAATTGTCGGCATCAGCGGCCGATTTCCTGGCGCTATGGATATAGATGAATTTTGGAGAAACCTTGAGGAAGGCAAAAACAGCATCACAGAAGTGCCAAAAGATCGATGGGACTGGCGGGAGCATTATGGAAACCCTGACACTGAAGCCAATAAAACTGACATCAAATGGGGCGGGTTTATTGATGGTGTCGCAGAGTTTGATCCGTTGTTTTTTGGTATTTCGCCGCGGGAAGCCAATTATGTAGACCCTCAGCAACGTCTGTTAATGACGTATTTGTGGAAAACGCTGGAAGATGCGGGGTGCTCGCCGCAAAGCCTTTCGGGTACAGGAACCGGTCTCTTTATCGGTACTGGAAACACAGGTTACAAAGACCTATTCCATAGAGCGAATCTTCCAATTGAAGGCCATGCGGCTACAGGTCATATGATTCCTTCGGTTGGCCCGAATAGAATGAGTTATTTTCTAAATATCCATGGTCCGAGTGAACCTATTGAAACCGCTTGTTCCAGTTCTCTTGTAGCCATTCACCGTGCTGTGACGGCGATGCAAATCGGCGATTGTGAGATGGCGATCGCAGGAGGCGTGAACACGATCCTAACCGAGGAGGCGCACATTAGCTACAGCAAGGCTGGCATGCTCAGCAAAGACGGCAGGTGTAAAACCTTCTCCGCCGATGCCAATGGTTATGTCAGAGGCGAAGGTGTCGGAATGATCATGCTGAAAAAGCTTGCAGACGCGGAGCGCGAGGGGAATCACATTTACGGCGTTATTCGGGGGACGGCGGAAAATCACGGCGGAAGAGCCAATACCCTGACATCACCCAATCCGAAAGCGCAAACTGATCTGTTAGTGCGTGCGTATCGCCAAGCAGGCATAGATCCAAGCACGGTCACATATATCGAAGCCCATGGAACGGGGACTGAATTGGGGGATCCGATTGAAATAAACGGGCTTAAAGCCGCGTTTAAGGAATTATCCAATAAGAGAGGCGGCAGCCAGCCGGACATTCCGGATCACCGTTGCGGCATCGGCTCAGTTAAAAGCAATATCGGACATTTAGAGCTTGCCGCAGGTATTTCAGGTCTGATCAAAGTGCTGCTGCAAATGAAGCACAAAACGTTAGTGAAAAGCCTGCATTGCGAGACGCTTAATCCTTATCTTCAGCTGGCTGACAGTCCGTTTTACATTGTTCAGGAAAAACAGGAATGGAAGGCTGTCACAGATCGTGACGGAAACGAGCTTCCGCGCCGTGCCGGAATCAGTTCATTTGGGATTGGCGGAGTAAACGCACATATTGTGATTGAAGAATATATTCCAGAAGCCAATTCAAAACAAATGGCATCAGAACAGCCAAACATCATTGTGCTGTCGGCTAAAAATAAAAATAGGCTAATGGATCGTGCTTCGCAATTGCTGGAGGCGATTCGCAAGAAAAAATATACAGATCAAGATTTGCACGGCATCGCTTATACCCTGCAAGTCGGGCGAGAAGAAATGGATGAGCGTCTGGCATGTATTGCGGGGACGATGCAGGAACTTGAAGAAAAACTGCAAGCGTTTGTTGACGGTAAGGAAGAAACTGGTGAATTCTTCCGGGGGCAGTCTAATCGCAATAAAGAAACCCAGACCATTTTTACAGCAGATGAGGATATGGCAATGGCACTTGATGCTTGGATCAGAAAAAGAAAATACGCCAAACTTGCGGATCTATGGGTCAAAGGCGTGGCGATCCAGTGGAATACATTATATGGCGAGACCAAACCGCGCCTGATCAGTCTTCCTTCATATCCATTTGCGAAGGATCACTATTGGGTACCGGCAAAGGAACATTCAGAACCGGACAAGAAAGAACTAGTTAATGCTAGTGAAAAGCGCATTGCATGTTTTTTGACAAAACAATGGAGGTTGAGCCCGGTTGGCTCAAAGGTACCGGGGACTCGGACGGTTGCCATCCTGAGCAATCCAGAGACAGCAGATTTGGCTGCTGAAGTGTCTGCGTATTTTCCGAATCACCTCTTATTAGATGTGAGCCGGTTAGACGGTAATCAGTCAGACATCGATTGGAAACAGTTTGGCGGCCTAGTAGATGTCATCGGCTGCGGTGAAGAAGATGAAGGCCGGCTGGATTGGATTGAATGGGTGCAAAGGCTGATTGAATTCGGGCATAAAGAGGGGCTCAGGCTGCTTTGTGTGACGAAGGGACTGGAATCGTTCCAAAACACATCCGTCCGGATGGCAGGCGCCTCGCGGGCTGGTTTGTATCGGATGCTTCAAAGCGAGTACAGCCACCTTACATCAAGACATATGGATGCAGAGGGGGTTATTGACCATCATCGCCTCGCGAAGCAGATCGCAGATGAGTTTTATACGGACTGCCATGATGCGGAGGTTTGCTACAGAGAAGGTTTGCGGTACCAGGCCTTTCTAAAAGCGCATCCTGAAACAGGTAAGGGAGCCGATCAAAGCATGGCCTTCCCGAAAGAGCATGTACTTTTCATTACAGGCGGGACGCGAGGCATCGGGCTATTATGCGCACGGCATTTTGTGAAGCACTATGGAGTGAAAAAGCTGGTGCTGACTGGACGAGAGCAGCTTCCTCCGCGAGAGGAGTGGGCTCGTTTGGAGACAGAAAACACATCCTCGGCACAAAAAATCAATGCAGTCCGGGAACTGGAAGCACAGGGTGTGCAAGTGCAAATGCTGTCGCTTTCTTTATCTGATGAGGCTCTTGTTGAGCAAACGCTGCAACATATCAGGAAAACCTTAGGGCCGATTGGCGGTGTTATTCATTGCGCAGGTCTGACAGATATGGATACTTTGGCCTTCATCCGTAAAACGGCCGATGATATTCAGCGGGTGCTGGAGCCTAAAGTGGCTGGGCTGACAACACTATATCGCCACGTGTGTAACGAGCCATTACAGTTTTTTGTACTATTTTCTTCTGTTTCAGCCATTATTCCGCAGCTTTCGGCGGGACAAGCAGACTATGCTATGGCAAATAGCTATATGGATTATTTTGCAGAAGCACATCAGAAAAATACGCCTATCATCAGTGTTCAGTGGCCGAATTGGAGAGAAACCGGTATGGGTGAAGTAACAAATCATGCATATCGAGAAAGCGGTTTGTTGAGCATTACGAATTCAGAAGGATTGCGTTTTTTGGATCAAATCTTATCTAAAACGCTCAAACCGGTTGTTCTTCCTGCGGTGGCGAATCAAATCAATTGGGAGCCGGAGCTGCTGATGAAGCGGAGAAAACAGCATGAGGACGGTTTACGCGAATTGACTTTACAGAGCCCGCTGGTCAAAGACATCGATGGGACCGATGAAATTTTCAAAAATGATGGACTATTATCTGAAACACAGTCCTGGCTGGTTGATTTGTTTACCGAAGAGCTGAGAATTGAACGTGAAGATTTCGAGATTGATGTCTTATTTCAAGATTATGGGGTGGACTCAATCATTTTGGCACAGGTGCTTCAGCGTATAAACCGCAAACTAGAAGCAGCGCTCGATCCATCTATTCTATATGAATACCCGACAATTCAAAGGTTCGCAGATTGGCTGATTGGCTCTTATTCCGAAATGCTGTCCGCTCTATTCGGAGGCGGGATATCGGATACATCAGCACCTTTGGAGAACAAAACGGAGGCAGGCGTATCTGCCACTGCGAAGGAGCGTGCTCCTGCCGCCCAGATACAGGCGCCGGCGACTCTTTCACCGGACTCTCATGCTGAAGATATTGCCGTTGTCGGGCTGTCTTGTCGCTTTCCGTCTGCAGATACGCTGGAAACCTATTGGTCATTATTATCTGAGGGGCGTTCGTCAATCGTCCCGGTTCCGGCAGAACGCTGGGGCTGTAAAACGCCATATTATGCTGGCGTGATTGATGGCGTCAGCCATTTTGACCCTGATTTCTTTCTGCTTCATGAAGAAGACGTAAGGGCGATGGACCCGCAAGCATTACTCGTATTGGAAGAGTGTCTGAAGCTCTTGTATCACGCCGGGTATACTCCTGAGGAAATAAAGGGGAAGCCAGTCGGCGTTTATATTGGAGGAAGAAGCCAGCACAAACCTGATGAAGAGAGTCTTCACCATGCGAAGAATCCGATCGTGACAGTCGGCCAAAATTATTTAGCGGCTAATATTTCACAATTTTTCGATGTCCGCGGCCCGAGCGTTGTAGTAGATACAGCCTGTTCGTCAGCTTTGGTCGGCATGAATATGTCCATTCAAGCTCTGCGCAGCGGTGATATTCAATCTGCTTTAGTCGGCGGTGTCAGCTTGTTAAGCTCAGATGCCTCTCACAGACTGTTTGACCGGCGCGGCATTTTAAGCAAGCAATCATCCTTCCATGTGTTTGATGAGCGTGCTGACGGAGTTGTGTTAGGTGAAGGCGTCGGAATGGTCATGTTAAAAACAGTAAAACAGGCGCTGGAAGACGGAGATACCATATATGCTGTCGTGAAAGCGGCCTCGGTCAATAATGATGGAAGAACGGCAGGGCCGGCAACACCTAATCTGGAGGCGCAAAAGGAAGTCATGAAAGACGCGCTTGCCAAAAGCGGGAAAAACCCAGAGGACATCAGCTATCTTGAAGCAAACGGGTCAGGTTCAATGGTAACCGACCTGCTTGAACTGAAAGCGATCCAATCGGTATACCGTTCCGATCACTCATTGCCTCTTTCTCTTGGCTCAATAAAGCCGAACATCGGGCATCCGCTATGTGCAGAAGGGATCGCCAGCTTTATTAAGGTTGTACTGATGCTGAAAGAGCGACGCTTCGTCCCATTTTTATCAGGTGAAAAAGAGATGGCGCATTTCGATCAACAAAAAGCGAATATCACGTTCACCCGAACGTTGGAAAACTGGACAGATTTGCGGCCTGCTGCAGCCATTAACTGCTTTGCCGATGGGGGGACGAATGCTCATGTCATCGTAGAGGCGTGGGAAAGAGATGAAAAACGCGCCATCAAGCGCAGTCCGATATCGCCTCCCCAATTAAAGAAACGGGCGTTTTCGCATGGCGAGTCAAAGCCGGAAGCGGAGACCTTAAAAATGGATACGGCAAACATATGGGATACTTATGAGGTGGAGGTCTAACGTGAAAAAAATAACGAAACAACTCACATTATCGTTAAAAAATCCGTTTATATATCACCATGTGGTTTACGGACAACATGTCCTTCCGGGATTGGCCTATATCGATATGATCTACCAGATATTCAGAGAACACGGCTACACCTGCTCAGAGCTTCAGCTGCGGAATTTATCCATCTATCAGCCGCTGACGGTGGGACAGGGTGCGGTAATCGCTCTCGATATCCAATGTGCGGAGACAAAAGAAGGAAAGTGGCAAATCACAGCCAAAGGCATTGAAAAAAGTGAAGGGAATGAAGCTTCAGAAGAAAAGCTCTATATGAAGGCTGATATGCATACCCACTCTCCTGCTGTTTTTGAAGAAACTCTGGATTTCAACCAGATCAAAGCAGCTGCGCAGAACGTTGTTCAGCTTAATGATGTATATGAACAATGCAGACGTCAGGAATTGGTGCACAGCGAGTATATGAAAGCGAAAGGCTGCATCCATGAAGAGGAAGACGGCGTCCTTCTCGATCTTTCTCTCGGCTCGGAAGCCATGCAGCATGCAGAAGGCTTTATGTTTCATCCGACTCTCATAGACGGGAGCGGGGTGGGTGCCAACAATCTTCTCACATCTTTGCTTAAAGGGGAACAGAGGCTGTATTTGCCTCTGTTCTATGAATCCTTTTCCGCTTCAGCACTTTTGCAGACACATTGCATGACCAGAATTAAGCGTTCCTCTGTCCGTCAGGAAAAAGAGCTGATTTATGTAACACTTGAATTTTTCAATGCTTCCGGTGAAAAAGTAGCTGAACTGAAAAACTTCACAAGCAAACTAGTGCGTGAAGCAGAGCTGATTAGCGGAAAGCATCAGGATGTACAGGAGAAACAAGAGAGAGGAAAGGACGCAGCCGAGCATACTCAAGCTGCAGATACGGTATCTTCATCCGGCAGTATGGATTCCTATGGCGGGGCTGAACAGTTTGTAAGCCAATTAATCGCAGACAAAATAAATAAACCGATCGAACAAATTGAAAAGCATGTCGGCTATTACCAAATGGGATTGAATTCATCAGGCTTGCTTGAAGTGGTAGAAACGATCAGTGACAAGATCGGTGAGAGCCTTTCGCCGACTCTCCTGTTTGAGCATACCACCATTGCGGAGTTGTCAGCGTTTCTTACCGAGGATTATGGTGAGCATTTTAGTGCCGCTGGTTCCCTTGATCAAATTGAAAGAGAACACGTCTCCAATAGCATAATCGGCGATACAACTGCCGAAGGACGGAGGACAAGCGGACGAACAGACTCTTCTCGTGTTGCATCTTTTGAGCAATCGGGCGACATTGCGATTATCGGCATGGCGGGCAGGTATCCGAAGGCAAACAATATTCATGAATTTTGGAACAATCTGAAAGAGGGTAAGGATTGCATTAGCGAAATTCCAGAGTCGCGCTGGGATTGGCGGCGATTTGAAGGAATCACATCTCCTTCAGGTAAGGACATTTCCAAATGGGGCGGATTTATTGACGACCCAGACTGCTTCGATCCTCAATTTTTCAGAATCACGCCGAGAGAGGCAGAGACAATGGACCCTCAGGAGCGGCTGTTTTTAGAAACCTGCTGGGAAACGATTGAGGATGCAGGCTACACGTCCAAGACTTTGGCCAAACCTAGAGGACGAAACAAAAGGCAGCATGTAGGTGTTTTTGCGGGCGTCATGCACAAGGATTATACATTAGTCGGTGCTGAAGAAGCATCAGCGGAAAATGTGTTTCCTCTCTCGCTTAACTATGCGCAAATTGCCAACAGAGTGTCTTACTTTTGTAATTTCCACGGTCCGAGTATGGCGGTTGATACGGTATGCTCCTCATCTCTGACCGCTGTACATCTGGCGCTGGAAAGCATTCGTCACGGTGAATGCGATGTCGCGTTAGCAGGCGGAGTGAACCTGTCCCTGCATCCTAATAAATATATGACATACGGGGTCTGGGATATGTTTTCCACTGACGGGCACTGCCGTACATTTGGCAAAGATGGAGACGGTTATGTACCGGCTGAAGGAATCGGTGCAGTTTTATTAAAGCCTTTGCACCAGGCGGAGGAAGACGGAGATCGCATTTATGCCGTCATTAAAGGAAGTGCAGTGAATCATGTGGGCACTGTAAGCGGCATTTCAGTGCCGAGTCCAGTTTCTCAAGCTGACCTTATTGAGGCATGCTTGGAGAAAACGGGAATTGATCCGAGGACGATTAGTTATGTGGAAGCGCATGGAACTGGTACGTCCTTAGGAGATCCGATCGAAGTTCAGGGGTTGGTGAAAGCATTCCGTCAATATACAGAGGATCGGCAGTTCTGTTCGATTGGTTCTGTTAAGTCAAACATCGGGCATGCTGAATCCGCCGCGGGGATCAGCGGTTTAAGCAAGGTTGCCCTTCAGCTTCACCATCAGACTCTCGTGCCTTCTTTGCATTCAGAAGAACTAAATCCGTACGTAGATTTTGAAAAGTCTCCATTTTATGTACAGCATGAAACAGCAAAGTGGAAGCTACCTGTTATTAGGGAAAATGAGAAAAACACCCCTTATCCGCGGCGGGCGGGTATCAGTTCCTTTGGGGCGACCGGTTCAAACGCACATATTATCCTTGAGGAATATATTCCTCAAACAGCGGAGCAGGACGTTTCATTGCCGTCAGTTTCTGGCATGCCCGCTGTTATCCCGCTTTCTGCCCGTAATCAAGAACGTCTTCGTGTATATGCAAAACGTCTCTTGGATTTTCTTCATGATGGGATTCAGATTAGAGATTTGGCTTATACATTGCAGGTGGGACGTGAACCGATGGAAGAGCGGGTTGCTTTTGCAGCAGCCGGCATTCAAGAATTGACCGGACAATTGAAGGCTTTTACAGAAGGGCGCGAAACGATTCAGCATTGCTGGATGGGGCGAATGTCAAGAGGAAGTGATTTATCGCTTTCCGCCGAAACGGTACATAAATCGCTGGAACAAAGAAATCTCGATCTGATTGCGGAGCAGTGGGCAAACGGAGCTGCGATTGACTGGACCCTTCTTTACGAAGGAAAGAAACCAAAGCGGATCAGCTTGCCGACATACCCTTTTGAGAAGGTGCGTTATTGGGTGCCTAAAGCAGAGACAGTGACTCGTCTATCAAAAGGGGAAGGGCATGTCCTTCATCCTCTTCTGCATCAAAATGTGTCTGACATGTCGGGAGTACGCTTCCGTTCAACGTTCACAGGACGTGAATTTTTCTTTAAGGATCATGTCATTAAGGGCGAGCGGGTTTTACCCGGTGCAGCTTTATTGGAAATGGTTCGGGCGGCTGTCGAAAAGGCAGCTGGAGATCAGTTCCCGACAGGATTTCGGCTTCGGAATATTGTCTGGGTTCGGCCGTTTGCCTTCACAGAACAGCAGAAGGACATACACATACGTTTATATCCTGAGAAAAATGGTGAGGTTGCATTCGAAATCTGCCAGGAGCCTGAAAGCGCAGAGAAGGCGCCGGTTGTATACGGACAAGGGAATGCAGTGCTTTGTGAGGCTGATGAACCTCCTGTTATAAACATTGAAGAACTGAAGGCAAACGATAATGAGCAGATTCTGTCACCTTCTGATTGCTACGAGGCTTATGCAGAAATGGGCATTCATTATGGTGACAGCCACAGAGCGATCGATAGCATATATGCCGGCAAAAACGAAGTTCTTGCGAAATTGACGATGCCGCTTGCGATCTCCGGTACGCAAGACCATTATGTCCTGCATCCGAGCATGATAGATTCGGCATTTCAAGCATCTATCGGTTTGAGGCTGGGACACGTTACGAGTTTAGCAGACAGAAAGGCGATGCTGCCTTTTGCCATACAGGATGTCCAAATCTTCAAAGGCTGCGAGATATCTATGTGGGCGCGGATTACATACAGCGAGGGCAGTGCAGCTGGGGATCGCATGCAGAAGCTTGATATCGATTTGTGCAATGAAGAGGGGCAGGTTTGCGTGCGAATGAAGGGCTATTCTGCAAGAGTGTTAGAAGCAGATGCAGAAGATCCTTCTGAGACAATTGACACGCTGCTGTTTGAACACGTTTGGGAAGAAAATGCTTCTGCCGAGGAGCAGGGGTTTATAGTATCCGAGACACATAAAGTCGTTATCTGTGATTTTGGAGAACAACTGGAAAGCATCCGAAATGATCTTGACTGTACAGTATTGCAGCATTATACAGAGGCAATTGATGAACGGTTTGAAGTGTATGCCGTACAGTTATTTGAAGAAATCAAGCAGCTGCTGCACTCGAAAACCGGGGGACATACATTCATTCAAGTGGCGGTGCCTGTGTTGAACGAGCCGCAGCTATTAAGCGGCTTAACCGGACTGCTCAAAACGGCTGAACTGGAAAACCCCAAACTGACTGGACAGCTGATTGAATTAGATACCGAGATGTCTAGTAGTGACCTATTCGAAATATTGGAGGAAAACAGACGCTGTCCGCGTGACACGCATATTCGCTATTGGCGAGGGAAACGGTTTGTAAGTAAATGGAAAGAGGCTACTGGCGAGCACTTAAGTGACATGCCATGGAAAGATAAAGGTGTTTATCTGATTACAGGCGGTGCAGGCGGCCTTGGCTTCATCTTTGCAAATGAAATCGCAAACCAAACGAATGATGCTGTTGTGATCCTGACAGGACGCTCTCCGCTCAATGAAAGGAAGCAGGCGCAGCTTCAAGCCTTACAGAAAGTTGGTGTTCAAGCGGTTTACAGACAAGCGGATCTGACAGAGAAACGAGCTGTTAATGACTTATTAGAAGAGATCCAAAACGTTTACGGAGGCTTGAACGGTATCATTCATAGCGCCGGTATGATAAAAGATAATTTTATTATTAAGAAAAAGAAAGAAGAAGTTCAAACCGTGCTCGCTCCAAAGGTAGCCGGTCTGATTCATCTTGATGAAGCAACGAAAGATATTCCGCTCGACTTCTTTATCTTTTTTTCCTCAGGTGCCGGAGCAGTGGGAAGCGCGGGGCAGGCTGATTACGCAATGGCGAATGCATTTATGAATGCATTCAGCGAATATCGAAATGGCCAAGCAGCGCTGCACAAACGTTATGGAAAAACTCTTTCGGTGTGCTGGCCGCTGTGGAAAGACGGGGGCATGCATATTGATGCTGAAACTGCGAGGATGCTGGCAAAAGAAACAGGCATGGTGGCCATGGAAACAGGGCATGGGATTCAGGCATTATACCATGGCTGGGCGTCAGGAAAGCCGCAAGTATTAGTGGCTTCCGGTGTTGCTAATCGGATTCGTGCATTTTTGTATGAAACGGGACATGGTCAAGGTGAATCCCAAAATACGAAAAAAAGAAATGGCAGTCAGGATACGGGAAGAGCAGACATTGTCCTAGGAGTCGATGAAGAGACATTGAGAGAAAAAGCGGAGAATTATGTGAAACAAGTGCTTTCTTCGGTTATCAAGCTGCCGGCCGGCCAGATTGATGCTGAAGCTCCTCTCGAGGATTATGGGATCGATTCTATTATGATCATGCATGTAACAGGTCAATTAGAAAAAGTATTTGGGTCTTTGTCCAAGACATTGTTCTTTGAATATCAGGATATTCGGTCATTAACCCGGTATTTTATTGATTCCCACCGAGAAAAGCTTCTGGACATCTTGGAAATTGAAACAGACAAACCTTTCGCTGCGGAAAATAGAAAAACAGTTTCAGAGCCTGAAAAGAGAGAAATTTCAGTTGCCCCAAGAAAGTCCGGATTCTTTCCTTTGCAAGAAAAAGGGCAGAAGCAGTCAAAAGAAAAGGAAACAGAGGAAATTGCAATCATTGGTATCTCTGGGCGCTATCCTCAGGCAGACAACATCAATGAATTGTGGGAAAACCTGAGGGACGGGCGAGACTGTATTACGGAAATTCCTGAAGACCGCTGGGATCATAGTCTCTATTATGATGAAGATAAGGATAAGCCTGGAAAAACCTACAGCAAGTGGGGCGGCTTTATGAAGGATGTAGACAAGTTTGATCCGCAGTTTTTCCATATTTCACCGCGTGAGGCAAAATTAATGGACCCTCAGGAGCGGCTATTTTTGCAGTGCGTGTATGAAACGATGGAAGACGCAGGATATACAAGAGAGCATCTCGGCCGTAAGCGTGATTCGGAGCTTGGCGGAAGTGTCGGGGTATATGTCGGAGCCATGTACGAAGAATACCAGCTGTATGGGGCGCAAGAGCAGGCGCGGGGCAGGTCTCTGGCTTTAACAGGAAATCCATCATCCATCGCGAATCGGGTATCGTATTATTTTGATTTTCATGGGCCGAGTATTGCTTTGGACACCATGTGTTCTTCTTCTTTAACCGCTATTCATTTGGCCTGCCAAAGCTTGCAGCGCGGAGAGTGTGAGGCGGCATTCGCGGGCGGCGTGAATGTTTCAATCCACCCAAATAAATATTTGATGCTCGGGCAGAACAAATTTATGTCCAGTAAAGGCCGATGTGAAAGCTTCGGTGAGGGCGGAGACGGCTATGTGCCGGGAGAAGGCGTAGGAGCAGTGCTTCTTAAGCCATTGTCTAAAGCCGTTGAAGATGGCGATCACATATATGGAATCATTAAGGGGACTGCCATTAACCACGGAGGAAAAACAAACGGTTACTCAGTTCCAAACCCGAATGCCCAAGCAGATGTGATCAACAAGGCGTTTGTGGAAGCGAAGGTTGACCCGCGGACTGTCAGTTATATCGAAGCGCACGGCACGGGAACCTCACTCGGAGATCCGATTGAAATGACAGGGCTGTCCAAAGTGTTTACGCAACGAACGAATGACAAACAATATTGTGCAATAGGCTCAGCCAAATCAAATATGGGGCACTGCGAGAGTGCGGCAGGTATCGCAGGCTTAACCAAGGTATTACTCCAAATGAAATACAGGCAGCTTGCGCCTTCCCTGCATTCAAACGTGCTGAATCCGAATATTGATTTCCTTAACTCACCGTTTAAAGTACAGCAAGAGCTAGAAGAATGGAAGAGGCCGATCGTTTCTGTCAATGGAAAAGACATTGAATATCCGAGAATCGCAGGCATCTCTTCATTTGGCGCCGGGGGAGTAAACGCCCATATTTTAATAGAAGAGTATGTTCCGAAGTCTGAGCAGGAACGTTCGCCAGCGGAGAAACAGCCGGCTGTCATTGTGCTCTCCGCAAAAAATGAAGAAAAACTTCAGAAACGGGCGGAACGATTGCTGCATGCTATTCGTGAACAAAGATATGCTGAAGCAGATTTGCACCGAATCGCCTATACCCTGCAAGTCGGACGTGAAGCGATGAATGATCGCCTGGCGTTCGTTGCTGAAACGATGCAGGAGCTTGAAGAAAAGCTGACTGAATGTATTTCTGGTACAGAAGCTCGTGAATATATCTTTCGAGGACAAGTGAAACGCAACAAAGAAACCATTGCCGCTTTTGCCGCTGATGAAGATATGTCAAAAACAATTGAGGCATGGATGCAAAAAGGAAAGTACACGAAGGTGTTAGACCTTTGGGTAAGAGGCTTACGTATCGACTGGAACACGCTCTACCAGGATCAAAAACCTCGGCGCATCAGTTTACCCGCCTATCCTTTTGCAAGAGATCGCTATTGGGTAGAAGTTAATGCAACAAAGGCTGAGGAAAAAAGAACGGTGGAACCACCCGTTCCGGTACAGTCCGTCATTCAAAAGCCGTCTATAGACAGGGAAGCCAGCGGCAAGCCTGCCAATATCACGTTACAGCCTTTAACAGCCAATCAGGATCGTTTGCAGCGAGCAGCATCTCCGCTTCCATTAGATACAGAAACAGAGACGATCTCGGCGGAAGAATTGTGCAATGAACTGACGGCGAGCTTAGCGGAAGTGCTGTACATGGATCAAAGCGAGGTTGATCCAGACGAAGCATTCATAGATATCGGAATGGATTCGATTACCGGGCTCGAATGGATAAAAGCCATAAATAAACAGTATGGCACATCACTAAATGTCACCAAGGTTTATGATTATCCGACAACACGTGATTTCGCTGTTTACTTAACGCATGAGTTAAGCACACAAGCTGGAAAGAAAACAGCAGAAAGCGATGCTCCGAAGCAACCGGAGACGTATGTGCCGATGAAACAGAAAACAGCAGCACCTGCTGCTAAACCGGATAATATCACCCTGCAGCGGTTAGAGCACCATCAGCCGTTGCAGGAGGAACCTGCAGCAACCATTCGATATGCAGCAGCTGAAATATCCGCATCAAGCCAATATAATGGGGCAATTGAAACGCTGCATGAAGAATTTAGAGAAAGCATCGCAGACGTGTTATTTATGGAGCCGCACGAGGTGGATATTGATGAAGCATTCATTGATATCGGAATGGACTCGATTACCGGGCTCGAATGGATAAAAGCGGTGAATAAGCAATATGGCACGTCTTTTTCAGTCACTAAAGTGTATGATTATCCAACGATACGTGATTTTGCCGAGATGCTAAAGTCTGAGCTTGGAACGCATCTTAATAGAAAACAAGAAATGAAAGATCAACATAAGGTCTCTGAAGCTGTTAAACAGCCGGCAGAGCGTCCGCTTCAGTCCGTTCAATACCCAATAAAGAAAGAACCTGAGAAGAAACCGGCTCCTATTCATCAAGATCACCGGGAGGATGCAATAGCGATTGTCGGGATGTCGGGAAGGTACCCGGGCGCCAGGAATGTAAGAGAGTATTGGGATAACCTGGTTCATGCGAGAAATGCGATTCGGGATATTCCAACATCACGGTGGGATATTGACAAATTCTATGATCCTGCCCTGAACAAAAAAGGGAGAGTCTATTGTAAATCAATGGGGATGCTTGATGATATTGAACATTTTGATCCGTTGTTTTTTAATATTCCGCCATCAGAAGCTGAACTGATGGACCCACAGCATCGAATATTTTTGCAGGAAGGCTATAAAGCCTTTGAGGACGCTGGATATAACGCCCGAACATTAAATGAGAAAAAATGCGGCGTTTATCTCGGGATTATGAGCAATGAATATGGAGTTATGCTGAATCGGCAGGCAAGAGCAAACGCCACCGGGAACAGCTTTGCGATTGCTGCGGCGCGTATTCCGTATTTTCTTAATTTAAAAGGGCCTGCTATTCCTATTGACACCGCATGCTCATCTTCATTGGTCGGCACACATTTAGCACGACAGGCACTCATAAACAAAGAAATTGATATGGCGCTGGTTGGCGGTGTCAGCTTATACCTGACGCCGGAATCTTACATCAGTATGTGTGAGGCCGGCATGCTTTCACCTGATGGACAATGTAAAGCATTTGACAATGGCGCGAATGGTTTTGTGCCCGGCGAGGGTGCGGGTGCGTTGGTACTGAAAAGGCTGAAAGATGCGGAAGCGGACCGTGACCATATTTATGGCATCATCATTGGCTCAGGTATTAATCAAGACGGGAAAACAAACGGAATCACGGCACCGAGTGCGAAAAGCCAAATGGATCTGGAAAGAGACATATATGAAACATACGGCATACATCCTGAGAGTATCAGTTATGTAGAAATGCACGGCACCGGAACAAAACAAGGTGATCCAATTGAATTAGAGGCTCTGTCCACCGTATTTAAAGAAAAAACAGACAAAAAGCAGTTTTGCGCAATCGGTTCCGTCAAAAGCAATATTGGACATACATCTGCGGCGGCAGGAGTAGCCGGTGTTCAAAAGGTGTTGTTGTGTATGAACCAGAAAACGCTGGTGCCGACATTGAACTTCACGACACCGAATGAGCATTTTCAATTTGAACATTCGCCTTTATATGTAAATACAGAGCTGAAGCCTTGGGAATCGGCCGATGGAAAACCGAGAAGAGCCTGTGTCAGCTCTTTCGGATATAGCGGGACGAATGCCCACATCGTGTTAGAAGAATACCAGGCTGAAAAGAGGAATGATCGACTGACAAAGCAGCATCATTCAACATTATTTGTACTCTCAGCGAAAAAAGAGCAGCAATTGAAGGCCTATGCAAAAGAAATGAAAGATTTCGCGAATTCAAATGAAGAAATCAATCTGGAGGATATGGCATATACACTTCAGACGGGCCGGGAAGCGATGGATTATCGGCTGGCGTTTTTGGCGGATTCCAAAGAAGCGGTTATCAAAGCTTTAGGTGATTATGTAGCGGATGTGCCAAACAGCAGCATATTTTCCGCTCACGTGAAAACGAAGAAAAGCGAAATCAAGCTGTTTGAAACAGATCATGATGCCAAAGCATTGCTGCAAACATGGATAGAGAAGAAAAGGCTGGAGAAAGTGGCGGAATTATGGGTGAAAGGGTTACAGATCGATTGGAACGGACTTTACGGAGATCACTGGCCTCGCCGAATCAGTCTGCCAGCTTATCCGTTCGCAGAAGAATATTACTGGCTGCCGAATCAAGAAGACAAACCCGAAAACAGTGGCTCGTACCTGCCTTATTCCGAACCGATTATGAAGCGCTGCTTTTTGCACAAACAGTGGCAGCATTGTCCGATCGAACCGGCAGAACGTACAAATCAAACCGTTGCCATATTAGCAAACGAGGAGACAATGGCATTAGCGGAAGAGCTTTCGAAGTATTTCTCGAATTACCGTATATTTGACAGTCAAGAGCTCGATCATGTATCTTCTGCTGACTTTGAACATATCTCTGGAGCAGTCGATCTGATCGGTTGCGGAACGAGACATGAGCAATCTTTAAGCTGGATAAACTGGCTTCAAAAGCTAATCGAACAAGGACGCACAAGCAAGCATCATTTGACGATCTTGGGTGTAACGAAGGGGCTGGAGTCTTTCGAAAATAAAGCTGTTCGTTTATCCGGTGCTTCACGAGCCGGTTTATACCGCATGCTTCAAAGCGAGTACAGCCATCTTACATCAAGACATGCAGATATGGAGTCTGCAACTTCCCATGGGGAGTTGGCCAGACTGGTTGCAGACGAGTTTTATGCTAATAGCACAGAATCTGAAGTCTGTTATCGAAACGGCCAGCGGTACCGCGCATATTTGGCAGAGCAATCAGCAGATACAGCAGGTCTTTATCATAAACAAGTATCGTTTTCAGCAGACAAAGTCCTGCTTATTACAGGCGGGACAAGAGGTCTCGGTTCGTTGTGTGCCCGGCATTTTGTGAAAATATACGGCGTTAAGCGCCTGGTCCTCATCGGCCGAGAAGAGCTGCCTCCGCGTGATCAGTGGAATTCAGTAAAAAATGTCTCGCTCGCGGAGAAAATAAACGCCATTCAAGAGCTAGAAGCCATGGGTGCGGAAGTCCAAGTGCTGTCTCTGGACCTGACCGATTCGTTTGCCGTTGAACAGAGCCTGAAGACCATACACGAAACAATGGGACCGGTTGGCGGCGTTATCCATTGTGCCGGGAAGGTGAACAATCATAATCCGGCATTTATCAGAAAATCACTAGAAGAAATCGAACAGGTGCTTGAACCGAAAGTCGAAGGCCTGCAAACGTTGTTTGATCTGCTGAAAGACGAATCATTGGCGTTTTTTGCCTTGTTTTCATCTGTTTCAGCGGCCATCCCTATTCTTGCAGCTGGACAAGCAGATTACGCGATGGCGAATGCTTTTATGGATTATTTTGCAGAGGCCCATAAAGATAAATGTCCAATTTTCAGCATTCAGTGGCCTAACTGGAAGGAGACCGGTTTAGGTGAGGTTCGAAGCAAAGCTTTAGAACAGACTGGATTGGTGAGCTTGACAAACGGTGAGGGATTACAGCTGCTGGATCAGATTCTATCAGATACACGGCATGCTGTCGTACTGCCGGCGATCCCGGATACAAACGTATGGCAGCCGGACAAACTTATACAGCCGTCAATGCCTGTTGAAGCTCTCTCACTCCCTGAGACAAAAGAGCAAGACAGCACTCACAACCTGTTCGGTGAAACAGTCGAATGGCTCGTAACTCTTTTTTCAGATGAACTGAAGATAGCAGCTGAAGACTTTGAAACGGATGAGCCTTTCCAAGAATACGGAATCGACTCGATTATATTGGCTCAACTAGTACAGCAGATGAATCAAACATTAAATGGAGATATTGATCCATCGATTTTGTTTGAATATCCGACAATAGAATCCTTTGCAAACTGGCTCATATCAAAACATGACGTATCAGCTGTTTTACACCGAAACGTTTCTGAGAAACAGACACCTGTCAAGGCGCGATCGTCAATGAAACAGGCACCCATGCCAGAACAGCAGCCGCAACAGACCAGTCATGAGAAAACGGCGGGTCTTGCAGAAGATATCGCCATCATCGGACTTACTTGCAGATTCCCTGAAGCGGAAACACTTGAGGCATACTGGGATTTAATTCGGGATGGACGGGCTGCGATTAAACCTGTACCGCCTGAACGATTCGGGCACTCCAGCTCGAATTACGCGGGCCTCATTGATAATATGAACCAATTCGATCATGATTTCTTCATGATGTCCGAGAACGATGTCAGAGCGATGGACCCTCAAGCTTTGGCCGTATTGGAGGAAAGCCTGAAGCTGTGGTATCACGCCGGCTATACGGAAAAAGAAGTGAAAGGCATGAAGGCTGGTGTTTATATAGGAGGCCGCAGCCAGCACAAGCCTGATCCGTCCAGTCTTTCAAAAGCAAGAAATCCGATTGTGGCTGGCGGACAAAACTATTTAGCAGCTAACATCTCGCAATTTTTTGACTTAAGGGGACCGAGTATTGTGCTGGATACTGCTTGTTCCTCTGCACTGGTCGGACTGAATATGGCCCTTCAAGCTCTGCGGAGCGGAGATATTGAGGCAGCGGTTGTAGGCGGCGTCAGTTTGCTTGATGCTGATGCGCATCATATGTTTCAGGAACGCGGACTTTTATCTGACAAACCGTCATTCCATATTTTTGATAAGCGGGCAGACGGTGTCATTTTAGGAGAAGGCGTGGGTATGGTTCTCGTTAAAACCGTCAGCCAAGCACTCGAAGACGGAGATTCCATATATGCAGTCATTAAAGCCGCAGCTATTAACAATGACGGAAGAACAGCAGGCCCATCTTCACCGAATCTCGAGGCGCAAAAGGATGTCATGCAGACAGCGCTTGGAAAAAGCGGCAAAAAGCCTGAAGAGATCAGTTATCTCGAAGCGAATGGCTCGGGATCAGCGGTGACAGATTTACTTGAACTGAAGGCCATTCAAGCCATTTACCGTTCCGGTTCAAAGGCGCCATTAGGGCTGGGATCAGTGAAACCTAACATCGGCCACCCTTTATGTGCAGAAGGAATAGCGAGCCTGATTAAAGTGGCTTTAATGCTGAACCATAGACAATTGGTTCCCTTCCTGTCAGGTGACGAAAGCATGGCGCATTTTGATATAAAAGAGACCGATTTGTATTTTTGTAAATCGCAAGCCGAGTGGAAGGAGACAACACCGGCTGCGGCAATCAATTGTTTTGCCGATGGCGGCACGAATGCCCATTTGATTGTGGAAGCCTGGAAAGAATCGGGTGAGCGTTTAATCAGAAGAAAACCTTTGCCTCTGCCGGAATTAAGCCGGCAGCCCGTTTTAACAGAACCATCAGCTCAAACCGCGCAGAAAAAAGTGCTTTCAGACACAGGGGCTCCGAAAGAAATGTTTTGGAAAACTTTCAAATAAGAGAGGAGTGGGAAAATGATAACTGAACAACTGCACATTTCATTAAATAATCCTATCATGTCCAACCACAAGGTATACGGACAAGCATTATTACCCGGCCTTGCTTATATAGATTTGATCTACCAAGTATTCCAAGAACATGGTTACGCATATCAAGAGCTTGAATTAAAAAACCTGACTATTTTTTACCCTTTGATCGCAGACGAATTGTATGACATTGCTCTCACAATTCACGTGTCTGAAAGCAAGAAAGGGACATGGTCCATCATCATCGACGGACAAAAACAGCGTGGTGAGTCGCTTTCGGACAAAAGACAATATGTGACGGCTGACATGCATCGTAAAGAGCGGACTTCTTTTGAAGATTCAATAGACCATAATCAGTGGAAACGTACAGCTGAAAGGATTTTGAATTTAGATGAACTGTATGAACAATGCCGCTCTCAAGAATTAGTGCATACCGGCATGATGAAGGCGGAAGGGAAGATTTATAAAACCAAAGAGGGTGCTTTGATTGATCTGTCTGTCGGACAGGAAGCGCTGGGCCATTCTGAAGCTTTTCTGTTTCATCCGACTCTCATTGATGGCAGCGGTATAGGTTCAAGCTGCCTTCTCTCAGATCAAACGATGTATCTGCCACTGTGTTATGAATCTTTTTCAGCTTCAGAACGATTGCAAAAAGGGTGTACAGCACGGATCCTCTCTTCGTCTGTGCGCCAGAAGAACGAACTCACTTATATGACGATTGAATATTTTAATTCCTCCGGACAAAAAGTGGCCGAGCTGAAACAGTTTGCAGGCAAGTCTGTACGTGATGCGGCAGTCCTTCATTCTGGAAAAGAAATTCATGCTGTCTCTCAGAATCCTGATCGGGACTATACGGCAATTGAAACGTATTTGCGTCAATTGCTTGCTCAACAGCTTGAAAGGCCGGCAGAACAAATGGATATCCACGCCGGATACTATGAGCTTGGGCTGGATTCACCATCCTTGCTAAAAGTGGTTCAGGAGATAGGGGATGAGATCGGAGCGGATCTTTCGCCAACGCTGCTGTTTGAATATACGACGATTGCAGAACTAGCTGTGTATCTTGCTGATCATTATTCAATGGGAGAGGCGGACGATACAGTTCGCCAGTCTCCTAAACCAATGCAGGATTCTTCAGACGCCGCTCCCTCTTTACCAGAGATCGGCGGGGATATTGCCATTATCGGAATGGCAGGCCGTTACCCTAAGGCAAAAAACATACAGGAATTTTGGGAAAATCTTAAGGCGGGTACCGACTGCATCACGGAGATCCCAAACTCGCGCTGGGAATGGAAGGATAACAATGGTCTGGATTCACCTTCGGGTAAGCCATTGTCAAAATGGGGCGGGTTTATCGAGGATGCTGATTGTTTTGATCCTCAATTTTTCAGGATTTCACCCCGTGAAGCGGAAACGATGGACCCTCAGGAACGCTTATTTTTAGAGACGTGCTGGGAAGCCATTGAAGATGCGGGGTATACACCAGAAACCATTGCTTCACCTCAGGGAGAAAATAAAAGACAGCATGTCGGCGTGTTTGCAGGTGTTATGCATAAGGACTACTCCCTTATAGGAGCGGAGGCTCTATCAGAACATCATCCATTTCCTTTATCGTTGAATTATGCGCAAATTGCCAATAGGGTCTCTTACTATTGTAATTTCCACGGTCCAAGCATGGCGGTCGATACGGTCTGCTCTTCTTCATTAACTGCTGTTCATCTGGCAATTGAGAGCATCCGGAATGGAGAATGTGAGGCCGCGCTTGCCGGAGGCGTCAATTTGTCACTGCATCCGGCTAAATATATCAGCTACGGCAGTGTCGGGATGCACTCAAGTGACGGCTATTGCCATACATTCGGAAAAGGCGGGGACGGCTACGTATCGGGAGAAGGTGTCGGAACAGTATTGTTAAAGCCGCTCCAAAAAGCTGAACAGGACGGTGACCGGATCTATGCTGTCATCAAAGGCAGTACCATTAATCATGTGGGAAAAGTAAGCGGAATTACAGTACCGAGCCCGGTAGCTCAGGCTGATGTTATCGAAGCGTGCTTAGAGAAAACAGGAATTGATCCGCGCACCATTAGCTATATTGAAGCCCATGGCACTGGCACCTCATTAGGAGATCCGATTGAAATACAAGGATTGGTGAAGGCTTTCCGCCGAAATACGCAGGAGAAGCAATTCTGTTCAATTGGTTCTGTGAAATCAAATATTGGCCATGCTGAGTCTGCAGCCGGCATCAGCGGTTTAACGAAGACTGTCCTGCAGCTTCACCATAAAACACTGGTGCCGTCACTACACTCAGAAGAGCTGAATCCTTATTTGCAGCTGGATGAAACCCCGTTTTTTGTCCAGCATGATACAAAGGAATGGCAGCAGCCTTCTTTTACAGAAAACGGATTGGACGTCACATATCCCCGCCGCGCCGGTTTAAGTTCGTTTGGCGCTTCAGGATCAAATGCTCATCTTATTTTGGAGGAATATATTCCGACAGAGAGCCGTTCAGAGCCGATTTTAACGAAAAATGAAGAAATGATTATTCCTCTGTCCGCGAGAAACAAAGACCGTCTGCACGCTTACGCTCTTAAACTCCTTGATTTTCTGAGCGAAGACGTCAATCTTGTAGCGTTAGCTTATACATTACAGACAGGCCGGGTGGAAATGGAGGAGCGGGCAGCCTTTATCGTGAAGGACATAAAGGATTTATCTGCTAAACTTCAGGCGTTTGCAAATGGTGAAATAGAGATCGACGGCTGCTGGTCTGGGCAAACCAAGGAGGATCAGGAGGCCGCCGGACCAACATCAACAAACAGCGAATTGAAGAAAATAGCTGAATCATGGGTTCAAGGAAAACGGGTGATCTGGAACGAGCTATATGGCGATCGCAAACCGCTTAAAATCAGTGTTCCGACCTATCCGTTTGCAAAGGAGCGCTACTGGATACCAGCTCCTGAAACAAAAACCAGCATAGTAGATCATACCTTACATCCGCTGGTGCACCGCAATACGTCAGACTTTACTGAGCAGCGCTTCAGCTCTGTTTTTACAGGTCAAGAATTTTTCCTATCTGATCATGTTGTGCAGGGACAGAAAATCCTGCCGGGCGTTGCCTGCCTAGAAATGGCAAGGGAAGCGGCGGAAAAAGCTGCGGGCGACCTGGAAGGTGAACAAAGAGTTGTGTCGCTTAAAGACATCGTCTGGATCCGCCCGATCACGATAGGAAGTGAACCAAAAGAAATACATATTGGCCTTTATCCTGAGGATAACGGGGACATTTCCTTTGACATTTACAGCAGCTCTGAAATGAAAGAAGAAACCCCGATGATACACAGTCAAGGCCGTGCAGTCATTTCAGCTGAAGCGGACACTCCTGTTTTAGATCTTGCATCCATACAGACAGAATGCAGTCTGGATACAGTGACGTCAGAACAATGCTATACGGCGTTTCGAAAGATTGGGCTTGACTACGGCGAGGGCTATCAAGGGATTGAAAAAGTACTTGTCGGACATGATCAATTGCTTGCAAAAATCTCGTTACCCGCTTTTCTAAAAGACGGCAAGCAGCATTTTACGCTCCACCCGAGTTTGATGGATTCCGCCTTCCATGCCACAGTCGGTTTTATCGTCAGCTCAGTCAATGCTGACGCACAGGCCCGCCAGCTGTCTCTCCCGTTTGCTTTGCAGGGGATGGATGTTTTCAGCCCGTGTCCTGAGGAGATATGGTCTTATATTCGTAATAGTTCAGACAGTAAAGCGGGCGACAAAGTCAGAAAGTATGATATTGATTTATGCGATAAGAACGGGAACGTTTGTGTACGAATGAAGGGTGCCTCGATGCGGGCACTTGATGGAGAACAGCAGACCATGCCTCAAGCAGCCGATTCTCCGCTGACAGGGCATAAGATGATGATCCCTGTCTGGGAACCGGTTTCTCCAAATGGTGAGGACAATGCTTTGTTTGTTGCTACGCGTGCTGTTTTATGCGGTGGTACTGAAGATGAACGGATGTTAATAAAGCAGCATCATCCGCAGGTTTCCTTTATCGATATCCCGTCAGCAGATGACATTTCTGCAATAGCGGACAAGCTGCAAGCATGCGGAGGCATTGACCATGTATTGTGGATGGCCCCGTCACACCCGGACAATATCGTTAGTGAAGGGCAAGAAGAGGCCGTTCTTAAGGCATTTAAGCTTGTGAAGGCATGTCTTCAATTAGGCTATGGTGAGAAGAAGCTGGAGTGGTCTTTTGTGACCGTCCAAGCGCAGTCAGTTACTCCATCTGAGAAAGTTCACCCCGCTCATGCAAGCATTCATGGACTCGCGGGCACTATCGCTAAGGAATATCCGCATTGGAAAATCCGTCTTCTTGATCTTGAAGAAGGCTGCACATGGCCGGTACATCAAATGTTTACGCTTCCTGCTGACCGTCTCGGACACACTTGGGCCTATCGGAATCAGCAATGGCATCAGCAGCAATTGATCCAATATCGGTACTCACCGTCAAATGACACGCTTTACCGAATAGGCGGAGTATATGTGGTCATCGGAGGCGCTGGGTACATCGGGGAGGCATGGAGTGAGTTCATGATCCGCCGCTATCAGGCGCAAATCGTTTGGATTGGACGCAGTCAAATCAATGATGCCATCCAGGCGAAAATAGACCGTCTCTCAGCGCTTGGCCCTGAGCCTTACTATATTGCAGCCGATGCTGCGGATATGCATTCATTGCAGCAGGCTTATGATCAAGTGAAAAAGCGTCATCCTGAAATTCACGGGATCGTTCACTCTGCAATGGTTTTATCTGAACAAAGTCTGGATAATATGACGATGGAAGAATTTACTGCCGGACTGGCGGCGAAGGTGGATGCCAGTGTTCGTACTGCCCAAGTGTTCCAACAGGAGCATTTAGATTTTGTTCTGTTTTTCTCTTCGCTTGTGGCACATATCAAAAACGTAAAGCAAAGCCATTATGCCTCTGGCTGCGCATTTGCAGATGCTTTTGCTCACCAACTTTCTCATACATGGGCTTGCCCTGTAAAAGTCATGAACTGGGGATATTGGGGGAACAGTGAAGCGGCCGAGGATGAACAGTATGTACAGCTTATGAATCAAATTGGCTTAGGCTTAATTGAGCCTGCGGAAGGTATGAAGGCTTTAGAAGCACTGCTTTCTGGACCAGTCAGCCAAACGGCATTTATTCATACGACAAAACCTGTAGCAGTCGAAGGCGTGAATCAGAAAGAATTCATCACCCTTTATCCTGAGCACCCTTCGGCAGACGTTGAAAGCCTGAAGGGGCGCCTGCCGAAAACAGGACGATTTCAAAGAGTGACACACGAAGAGCTGGACGATCTTCTTTACAGACTTTTGTTAGGCCAGCTGCAAACGGCTGGGCTGTTTGATGGTCATAGATTATCGATTGAACGCCTTCAACAATACAAGACTCGTGAATTTTATGAAAAGTGGCTTCGGCAAAGCAGTGAATTCCTTCTGCAGCATGGTTATCTTAAGAAAGATGGAGATTCATTGGTAAGGAAGGATCCAGCAGAGGATATCGCGCTGATTTGGCAAGAATGGAATGCGAAAAAAGAAAAATGGCTCAAAGACAGCAATACAAAAGCAATGGTTGTTTTAGCAGAAACCATGCTGAAAGGATTACCGGATATTTTGACAGGGAAAGTGCCTGCCACAGATATGATGTTTCCTCAGTCCTCAATGGAATTAGTAGAAGGCATCTATAAGCATAACAAAGTGGCAGACTATTTTAATAAATTGCTTGCCGATACGTTAATAGCTTATCTGGATGAACGGCTGAAGCACGATCCGCAGGCATCCATCCGCATTATAGAAATAGGGGCAGGCACAGGCGGCACGAGCGCCGGAATCTTTCAAAAACTGAAAGCCTATCAAAACCATATCAAAGAATACTGTTATACAGACCTGTCCAAAGCATTTTTGTTGCATGCTGAAAAGGAATATGGGGCGGAAAATCCGTACCTGACGTATCAGCTTTTTGATGTAGAAAAACCGATTGACCAGCAGGAAATCGAGGCTGGCGGCTATGATGTCGTCATTGCAGCCAATGTCCTTCACGCGACAAAGAATATCCGTCAAACGCTGCGGCATACAAAAGCAGTGATGAAAAACAACGGAATGCTGCTGCTGAATGAAATGGCGGGAAACAGCCTGTTCCCTCACATCACCTTTGGTCTCTTGGAAGGCTGGTGGCTGTATGAAGATCCTGCAGTACGGATTCCCGGCTGCCCAGGCTTATATCCTAGCAGCTGGAAAGCGGCACTTGAAAGCGAAGGCTTTGAATCTGTCTTCTTCCCGGCCGAAGCGGCCCATGATCTCAGTCACCAGATCGTCGCTGGCTCAAGCAACGGGCTGGTACGCCGTTTGATGGAAACTGTGATCTCGCCAGAGAAGGATGTTTCATTAGCGTCTAATAAGGAGCCAGCTAATACACAAAACATAGATTCGGAGAAAACAGGACAATCAAATCATGCTCACCTCAGAGAAAAAAGCACAGAATATATGAAAAAACTAATCGGGGAAACATTGAAAATTCCTGCTAGCAAGATTGAGTCATCTGAACCGCTTGAAAAGTACGGGATTGATTCTATCGTCGTTGTCCAGCTGACGAATACCTTGCGTAAAGAATTTGACCATGTAAGCAGCACTTTATTTTTCGAGTACCAAACGATTGACGCGTTAGTTGAGCATTTCATCCAAACAAAAACAGAAGCGCTGATGAAACTGACAGGTCTTGACCGTCAAGTTCACCCACAGACACCGGCCGCAAGCATGAATAAGTCTTCAAAAAAATCTGGGCAGGCCGCTAAAGGAATGCGGCGCTATCGCAAGCTTGGCTTCAGCAGGGAGAAAGAAACGCCAACACACGCTCCTGCCAGCCGTGACGTTGCCATTATCGGCATTTCCGGCCGTTTTCCTCAGGCGGAGACAGCTGAAGACTTTTGGAATAACCTAAAAGAAGGTAGAAATTGTATTGAGGAAATTCCGAAAGAACGCTGGGATTGGAAAGCCTATTACGATAAAGAAAAAGGAAAAGAAGGGTCGATTTATACGAAATGGGGCGGCTTTATCAAAGATATGGACAAATTTGATCCATTATTTTTTCAGATTTCTCCGCTTGAAGCAGAAAGAATGGACCCTCAGGAGCGATTATTTCTGCAAACCGCTTATGCAAGTATAGAAGATGCGGGATACACGCCTGACACGCTCTCTACAAGCAGAAAAATCGGCGTCTTTGCCGGAGTCATGAACAAAAATTATCCGACCGGCTACGGCTATTGGTCTATCGCAAACAGAATATCGTATTTGCTGAATTTCCAAGGGCCAAGCCTTGCAGTCGATACAGCCTGCTCATCCTCTCTGACAGCGATTCATCTAGCGCTGGAAAGCATTTATAGCGGATCGAGTGATTGCGCCATTGCCGGCGGTGTCAATCTAGTTGTTGACCCGGTTCATTATCAGAACCTATCTGTCATGAATATGCTCTCTGCAAGTGATACATGTAAATCTTTCGGGGATGACGCAGATGGATTTGTCGACGGTGAAGGCGTAGGCGCCATTGTGTTAAAGCCGTTGCAACATGCAATAGCAGACGGAGACCATATTTACGGTGTGATAAAGGCAAGTGCGATTAACAGCGGAGGAAAAACAAATGGATATACGGTTCCAAATCCTCATGCACAGGCACAGCTGATTAAAGAAGCGATTGAGCGCGCCAATATTCCTGCCCGAACTATCAGTTATCTGGAGGCGCATGGAACAGGCACCGCATTAGGTGATCCGATTGAGATAGCGGGATTAACAAAAGCATTTGAGGAAGATACGCTGGAGAAACAGTTTTGCGCGATCGGCTCCAGTAAATCAAATATCGGTCATTGTGAAAGTGCAGCTGGAATTGCAGGACTGACAAAAATACTTTTTCAGTTTAAATACGGTCAAATTGCGCCGTCATTGCATTCTCAGCGATTGAATCCAAATATTGAATTCAGCCATACTCCATTTGTCGTTCAGCAGCATCTTGGTGAATGGAAGCGCCCGGTGATTGACGGACAGGAGGTGCCGAGACGCGCCGGATTGAGCAGTTTTGGCGCTGGAGGGTCCAATGCTCATATGATCCTTGAAGAGTATATTTCGCAAACAGAAGCGCAAACGCCTGAAGCTTTTCCTCCTGCGCTGATTGTGCTGTCAGCGAAAAACAGGGAAAGGCTGCAAGAGAGAGCGGAACAGCTGCTCACAGCCATTCAAGAAAAAAGGTACTGTAAAACAGATCTGATCAGGATCGCCTATACCTTGCAAACGGGTCGTGAAGCAATGGAGGAACGGCTGGGCTTTATAGCGGAATCATTAGAGGATCTTGAGAGAAAGCTGAGCGATTTTATCGAAAATAAAGCAGACAGCCTGTACCTGGATCGCATCGATGAGAACAAAAAAGCATTAGCGGTCTTATCGGCAGATGAAGATACAGAAAAAATCATAGAGGCATGGATGAGCAAAGGGAAATACACGAAACTGCTGGATCTTTGGGTGAAAGGCTTGTATTTTGACTGGGATAAGCTGTATGGAACAAATACGCCTGTCCGGATCAGTCTTCCCGCATATCCATTTGCAAGAGAACGTTATTGGGCACCAGATCAGGCAAAGGCCCCAGCGTCTAAAGAACAGCAAACAGAAGAGCATTTTGAGGTTATGACTTTTCAAGAGGTGTGGAAAGAAGAACCGGCAACTATCACATCGAAACGCTTCAAAACGCTCATCTGTTTTCTGACGGATAGAGAAAAGCAAAACGCCTTCGCTTCATCTGTAAATAACGTTGATCAAGACACCAAGGTCATTTTTATTTCGCAGGGTGAGGTGTACAGCAAACAGTCTCAATACAGCTATCAGATTGTGAGGCAAGAACCTGTCACTTTTGAAAAAGCCTTCCAGAGCATTCAGGAGGAACATGGAGAGCCAGATGCAATTCTCTATATGTGGCCCGCGGAAGATGAGAGCTATATAAAGGACCATTCATGCATTGTCTATTTATTACAAGGGATGTCCGCAGCAAAGCTCCATCCTTCACGGCTGCTGCTGGCGGGACGTTTTGAAAATGGTCTTGACCGGAGCTATCTGGAATCATGGATTGGCTTCGAACGCTCACTCGGGCTTGTTTTTCCACATACAAAAGTGACTGGAATCTTTCAGCCGGCAGATCAAGAATCGATGGATGATTGGGCACGTAAAATATGGACGGAATTACAGGCCTTAACTGAACAAACCGTTTTGTATCAAAATGGGAAACGATGTGTATGTCACATTAAACAGACCACCATACAACCGAACGACAGCAAATTGAAGTCTGGCGGCACTTACCTGATGACAGGCGGTTTAGGAGGGCTCGGTTATTTATTCGCCAAGCATTTGGCTAAAAACTATGCCGCAAACCTTATTTTGACAGGGCGGTCGCCTTTCAATGACGAGAAGCAAAAGCAAATAAAAGAATTAAAGGATCTAGGCGGCGAAGCCATGTATGCAGAGGCAGATGTTTCTGATCCTATCGCGATGGGAGACTGCGTGAAACGAGGGAAAGACCGATTTGGCGCCATCAACGGCGTTATTCATGCAGCTGGTATCGAGAGCGATTCTGCTATTTTTGATAAAGAGATCGATAGCTTCCAGCGCATCATTGAACCGAAAATCAGCGGTACGATAGCGCTTGATGAATGGCTTAAAAATGAAATCCTTGATTTTGTTTGTTATTTTTCTTCGTCTTCTGCGGTTTTAGGAGATTTTGGCTGTTGTGATTATGCGATCGGGAATCGGTTCCAAATGGCCTATGCACAGTACAGAAATGGGCTTCATAGCGGCAAAACGTATGTCATCAACTGGCCTGTATGGAAAGATGGCGGAATGAAGATCGGTGATGAAGAAACAACCGAATTGTACCTGAAATCAAGCGGCCAGCGCTTCTTAGAAGCCGATGAAGGCATTCGCCTATTCGAACACATCCTGTCTCAGCAGGATGCTCAGCATCTTGTGATAGCCGGTCAGGCCAGCCGGGTCAGCCGCTTTTTAGGAATGACCGAATCAGCTATTCCGGAACCCGCCATTCAAGCCCCAGCTGTACTAGAAAAAAGAGACGAGGTAAAAACGCTAAGCGTTGAAAAACGTTTAGAACACGATCTGAAAGAGCGTATTCACACATTGCTTAAAATCTCAAAGGACAAGCTGGATTTGAACAAAAATTGGGCCGACTTCGGATTTGATTCGATCTATTTGGCTAAATTCTCGACTGTATTATCAAAGCATTTCAACATCGAAGTGACACCGGCTTTATTTTTTGGGTACTCGACTTTACAGGAATTAATCCGTTTCTTCTTAACGGATCACAAAGAGCTGATCGAAGCATTTTACCGGGATGATGCACCTGAGGCACAAAAGAATCCTGAAGATGATGCTCCGGTTCCTGCAGAACTGGATACCAGCAAAAAAAGCGTCCGGCAGGTTCACGCTGAGCCTATCGCCATTATTGGAATGAGCGGCAGATTTCCTCAAGCTGATTCGGTCATGGAGCTGTGGGACAATCTGAAAAACGGGAAAGATTGTATCACTGCCATCCCGAAAGAACGCTTGGACTGGGGTGGAGCTAACGGAGGTCCAGAAAAAGCAGTGCCGAGATGGGGCGCATTTTTGAAGGACATAGACCGATTTGATCCGCTGTTTTTTCAAATATCGCCTAAAGAAGCTGAAAGCATGGACCCGCGCCAGCGCATCTTTCTAGAGGAAGCTTGGCACACATTTGAAGATGCTGGCTATATGGGACATCGAATAAAAGGAAAATCCTGCGGTGTTTACGTAGGTGTGGAAGAAGGAGAATATGCGCATTTAACCGGAGATACAGATTACATTAACGGAACACAAAACGCCACATTATCTGCGCGAATCGCATACGCATTAGATCTAAAAGGACCTAATATGGCATTGACAGCAGCATGTTCATCTGGACTTGTGGCGATTCATCAGGCATGTTCAGCCCTCCGTCAGGGAGATTGTGAAATGGCTTTAGCCGGCGGCGTCAGCCTGAATATTTCTCAAATGTCATTTGAGGCGCTGACAAGAGCCGAAATGCTGTCTCCGAACGGACAATGTAAAGTATTTGACCAAGATGCCAATGGTCTGGTGCCAGGTGAAGCGGTGGCTGCTGTTCTCCTGAAACCATTATCAAAGGCCATTGAAGATAATGATCACATTTATGGCTGCATAAAGGCCAGCGGTGTGAATTACGATGGCAAAACCAATGGCATTACGGCACCAAATCCTTTTAGCCAGACAGAATTGATCGAGAACATTTATGAAAAAAATGAAATCAACCCGCTCAACATTCAATATGTGATGGCGCACAGTACCGGCTCGAATCTTGGTGATCCGCTTGAGGTCCAAGCGTTAACGAGCGTGTTCAGCAAATATACGAAGCAGAAGCAATTCTGCATGATGAGCTCGATTAAACCTTTAATCGGACACACATTTGCAGCGTCAGGGGTGGTTGCTTTAATCAGTATGCTGATGGCAATAAAAAACCAGACGATTCCGGCTACTCATCATTGTAAAGCGGACAATCCGTATATTCAGTTTAAAGAAAGCCCGTTTGTGCTTTGCAAAGAGAACCTTCCATGGATCAGGAAAAATCAGAATCCGAGGATGGGAACCATCAGCACGACAGGTATCAGCGGCACCAATGCCCATGCAGTCATTGAAGAATACATCCCGGATGAGCAGCCGTTCACACAGCGGCATAAAGAGTCAGCTGAATGCCCGCAGGTTATCGTGCTATCGGCCCAAAATGACGATCGGCTTCAGGATGCTGTCAGCCGCATGATAGTGTATCTTGAGCAGAATCAGAACCTATCTTTACCTGATGTTGCATATACACTTCAGGCTGGAAGAAAAGCCATGGAAGCGAGGCTCGCGATTGTTGTAAACAATCAGGAGCAATTGGTGCGAAAATTGAAGGAATATGCGGAAGCAATGAAGAATGGTGAGGTATCAGGCCAACAGGCATCCCTTTATATAGGACATACGGAAGGGGTGTTAGTAGAACAGGATGAAGCATTCCTGCAAGCACTCGCAAAAGAAAGAAATTTGGAAAACATTGCGGAATGTTGGGTGAAAGGATATCAGATCCCGTGGGAACTCCTTCATGAAGGCGATGACGTTCGGATGGTTCCTTTACCTGGCTATCCGTTTGCAAGGGAGCGGTATTGGGTTTCGTCAGGGAATCATCAAACAAAGGCCGCTAAACCGCATATACAAGACATGAAAACAGAGATTGACGAGCCTAATGGCGAAACACACATTCAAAAGATCATTGTTCAATTTTTAGCACGAGAGTTGGGCATATCTGAGGAGCGAATAAGCTTCAAAAGAAACTTTTTGGATTATGGAATGGATTCAATTCTTGGCCGAAAATTGATGCGTCATATCGAAAAAATCACGCAGATGAAGGTGACTGGCCGGGAAATCCTTGAATATCAGACAGTCCAAGATTTATCCGCTCATTTGGCGTTAAAAGCTGAAAAACGCAATCAAAGCGCGGCAGCACATCAAACAAAAACGTATACAGACGAGCAAATCATCGGATTGATGCAAGAGGTGGCGCAAGGAAAACTGGATTTTAAGAGTGTGCAAAACATCATAGAAGGGAGTAAATCGTATGAATCATAAAGAAATTCTCGATGCCTTCAGATCAGGAGAATTAACCATTTCTGAGGTGGAACAACATCTTCAAGGCATGAAGCGGCAGTTCAAAAGCCCGCTTTCAGAAGGGCAAAAAGGGCTGTGGATGCTTCAAAAAATGTCTCCTGAAATGAGTGCTTATCATATTCCTTTATGCTTTCGCATCACTAAACCAATACATGCAGAGACGTTCAAGAAAGCCCTTCTGTTTGTACAGAGACAATATCCTGTTTTAACCAGTGTGATTCAAGAGGAGAATGGCATACCATTTCAAACGGTTCAGTCTTCAGAGGCTCTTTCTTTTGAGGAAGAGGATATATCGAATATGAAATCAGCAGAGATACTGCCTTTTCTAAAAGAAAAAGCAAAAGTACCTTTTCGTTTGGAAGCTGGTCCGTTATGGCGCACACATCTTTTTCAGCGGTCAAACGAAGAATGCATTTTGCTCATCACGATTCACCATATCATATTTGACGGTGTGTCGATGCTGACTTTGATATCGTCGCTTTTCGAGGCGTATCAACATTTGCTGAATGGGGTTGAACCGGTGCAGCAGACGCTAACGGCTGATTATTATGATTTTGTCAAATGGGAAACCCGGATGCTGAATGGCAGAGAAGGGGAAGAGCATCTCGCTTACTGGAAAGAACAGTTGTCTGGGAATCTGCCAGTTCTTGATCTTCCGGCTGACCGTCCGCGGTCTTCCGCGCGAAAATTCAAGGGGCAAGCTTATAAAAGCTTGCTCCCCCATTACCTGAGAAAACAAATCAAATCGTTTGCCCGCACGTATCAAGTGAATGAATCGGTTGTGTTGCTGTCCATTTACAAAGTATTGCTGCATCATTATACAAAACAAAAGGATATCATTGTCGGCGTCCCAACAATGGGGCGGCCAGAAGATGGTTTTGAATCTACTATCGGATACTTTATCAACATGATGGCTGTTCGGAGCAGGAATCTCGGATCTCAGCCATTTACAGCATTCATTCGGGAGCTGCAGCTGACAATGGCTGACGGTCTGGACCATGCGGCGTATCCGTTCCCTGCATTGGTAAGAGAGCTGAATGTAGACCGCTCGGCAGCGGATTCGCCGGTTTTTCAAACAGCCTTTCTGTACCAAAACTTCTTTCAGACAACAGGCTTACAAAAAGTGCTCGAATCATATCAAACGCTTGGCATTGAATATATGGAGGATATTCGGCAAGAGGGAGAATTTGAGCTGGCACTCGAAATATATGAGCAAGAAAATGATACAGTGCTTCATCTTTTGTACAATCCTGATCTATATGAATTGTCCTCCATTGAAGGTATGATGGAGAACTATATGAAGCTCGCGCAGCACATGATGGAGGATCCGTCTTTGCCGCTTGAAACTTACTCTTTTCAGTTAAATCAAGAACAAAATAGTTTGCTGGAACAATGGAATGCGACAGGGACAAACACGCCAAATGACAAGTGTATACATGAAGTATTCGAGGAAAAAGCGAAACAAAACCCGGATGCGGTTGCTGTGATTTTCGAAGACAGGTCTCTTACATATAAAGAACTAGATGAAAAAAGCACATCTGTGGCAGTCTATCTTCAACATCAGGGGGTTGGACCTGAACACCCTGTTGGAATTTGTACAGAGCGTTCGTTTGATATGATTATCGGGATTTTAGGAATACTGAAAGCCGGCGGAACGTATGTGCCGTTAGATCCAAGCTTCCCGCAAGAACGGTTAAAGTACATGCTCGAAGACAGTCAGGCATCCATTGTCCTGACCCAACCTAACGTTCGTCATTCGATCAGCCGATTAACTGGCAGCGATGTAAAAGCAATCGATATCGAGTTGGCTTGCCGAAACGGTTATACAGATCAGCAAAGCAGCGATTTAAAGCGGGAAGTAAAACCGGAGCATCTCGCCTATATCATTTACACATCGGGAAGCACAGGACAGCCTAAAGGGGTAATGGTAGAGCATCGAAGCATTATGAATACCCTGAATTTTCTAGAATCTCACTATCCCGTGACTGCTGAGGATGCATATTTACTGAAAACGAACTATGTGTTCGATGTATCGATTTCGGAATTATTCGGATGGTTTATCGGAAACGGCCACCTTGTGATTCTTCCGCCTAATGGAGAAAAATCACCGCAGCTGTGTATGGATTATATAGAAAAATACCGAGTGAGCCACATTAATTTTGTGCCGGCTATGCTGCATGTCTTTTTAGAAACCGCGAAAGACAACAAGCAGCTCACAGAGGATGGACCGCTCAAGTATATGATGGTTGCAGGCGAAGCTTTCCCTAAAGAATTAGTGAAAAAGGCGGTATCGATCTTTAAAAACTGCCGTGTTGAAAATATTTACGGACCTACGGAAGCCGCCATTTACGCTGCGTATTTCGGATGCGGAAAAGGAGACATCGCAAGTCACCATACACCGATTGGAAAGCCTGTCTCCAATGTGAAAATTCATATTGTGGACCGGCATTTGAAGCCTGTCCCGATCGGAAAACCAGGTGAGCTTTGTATTGCGGGAGCCGGTTTGGCAAGAGGCTACTATCATAAGCCTGGCCTTACGGCTGAAAAATTTATTGATAATCCGTTTGAACCGGGGACCAAGCTTTATAAATCAGGTGATTCAGCAAGATGGCTTCCTGACGGCAACATAGAGTATTTAGGACGGATTGACAGCCAAGTCAAAATACGCGGTTTTCGCGTCGAGCTTGGCGCAATAGAAACAAAGCTGGGTGAATTTCCGGGCATTTTAGATCAGGCGGTTGTGGTGAAGCAGCTGGAAGGCCATCAACAGCTCGCTGCTTATTATACAGAGAAAAGCGGACATTCCCCTGCAGATCCAAAAAAATTGCGCCGGCATCTAAAATCCAGTCTGCCGGAATATATGATACCTTCACACTTTATCCGCTTAGATAAGATGCCGTTATCGCCTAGCGGGAAAGTGGACCGTAAAGAACTGGAAAAACGCGAGATCGTTTTCAAAAGAAAGAAATCAAATCAATTGCAGTTAACGGAAATAGAGGATCAGGTGCTTCATATTTGGGAGGAAACGCTCAAGGTCAGCGGCTTTGGGCTGGAAGACGGATTTTTCGATGCGGGCGGCGATTCGCTTCTGGCTGTAGCCGTGGCTGAACGAATCAAAAAAGAATTGGATTGTGAGTTTAGTGTCACTGAGCTATTCGAGCATTCCACGATCCGTGCCATAAGCCAATACATTTTGGAAATGAAAAACGCAGATCAAGCCATAACTCAAATTGAAGACAATCATGATCTCAAAGAAGATGGAAAATACTCGCAGCAGACGATTCCTTCCTATTTTGACGATAGTGTTGCGATTGTGGGGATATCCTGCCAGTTTCCTGAGGCGAAGCATCATCATGACTTTTGGAATCGTATCAAAGAAGGCAAAGAAAGCATTCAGTTCTTCTCTGAAGAAGAGCTTCGCGAAAACGGAGTTCCGGAAGAATTGATTCAACATCCTGACTATGTGCCTGTGCAATCTGCGATCGAGGGGAAAGATTTATTCGACCCTGGTTTCTTTCAAATTTCTCCGAGAGATGCTGAGTATATGGACCCTCAGCTCCGCCTTTTATTGCTGCATTCCTGGAAAGCGATTGAGGATGCAGGATATGTGGCAAATGAGATTCCGGCTACAAGTGTATATATGTCTGCAAGCAGCAATTCATACAGAACGTTATTGCCGAAGGAGGCAATAGAAGGGCATGAATCACCTGATGGCTATGTCTCATGGGTTTTAGCCCAAAGCGGAACCATCCCGACGATGATCTCACATAAGCTCGGATTAAAAGGGCCAAGCTACTTTGTTCATTCTAACTGCTCTTCATCACTAGTCGGCTTGTATCAGGCATACAAAAGCCTGACATCAGGTGAATCTCAATATGCGCTTGTCGGAGGCGCAACATTGCACGCACAATCAGCGATCGGCTACGTGCACCAAAAAGGGTTGAATTTTTCAAGCGACGGACATGTTAAGGCCTTCGATGCTTCAGCAGACGGAATGGCCGGGGGCGAAGGCGTAGCGGTTATCCTGCTGAAGAAAGCTGTGGATGCCGTAAAAGACGGAGACCATATTTATGCCATTATGCGCGGAATAGGCATCAATAATGATGGGGCAGATAAGGCCGGCTTCTATGCGCCAAGTGTAAAAGGCCAAACAGAAGTGATACAGCATGTATTGGAGCAAACCAACATTCATCCCGAAACGGTCAGCTATATTGAAGCGCACGGAACGGGAACGAAATTAGGCGATCCTATTGAAATGTCCGCATTAAATAAAGTGTACAAGCAATACACGGACAAAAAACAATTTTGCGGAATTGGTTCAGTGAAAACGAATATCGGCCATTTGGATACAGCTGCCGGGCTAGCCGGATGCATTAAAGTTGCGATGAGCTTATACCATAATGAACTTGCACCGACCATCAACTGCACTGAGCCGAATCCGAATATAAAGTTTGAAAGCTCGCCTTTTTATGTAGTCCGTGAACGAAAGCCATTAGAGAAACGAGAAGGTGTCCATCGGGCGGCTCTGAGCTCATTCGGTCTTGGCGGCACTAACGCCCATGCTATTTTTGAGCAATATGAAAACATCTCTGATATGAGAGCGGAGAACGAAGGCAATCCGCCCTATCTCATTCCTGTATCGGCAAAAAATAGCGAGCGGCTCCTAGCATACGTGAAGGAACTGCTGATCTATATCAGTCAAAACGAGCAAGCGCATATGTCTCTAAGAAATATTGCATACACCTTCCAGGTCGGACGGGAAGCAATGGACAGCAGGATCATTTTTATGGTGAACGATCTGGAAGAATGGAAACAACAGCTGGAAGCTTTTGTGAATGGAAAGACCCTAGCAGAAGGCAGTATCCAAGGAGAAAAAACGAGAATGACATCCGCTGAACAGCTGCTTGGAAACGCTGAAGCAGAAGAACTGGCTTCATCACGAATATCAAAAGAAGAATTGAAAAAGCTTGCTGAGATGTGGGCAAAAGGCTTTCATGTTGAATGGCGCAGACTTTATCCAAATACGAAGCCGCGCCGTATCAGTTTGCCGACGTACCCTTTTGCTGAAGAACGGTACTGGCCTGAAAGCAGCACCAGCAATGTAACAACAATTGAACCATCGTGTTTGCATCCTTTGGTGCACCATAATACATCGGTTCTGTCAGAGCAGCGGTTCAGCTCCATCTTTACAGGACAAGAGTATTTTATTGCCGAGCATATCATTAAAGGCATGGCAATTTTGCCGGCAGCGGTCACGCTTGAAATGGCAAGAGCCGCGATAGAACAAGGAATTGGCGGTTTAGAAGGTCAAGAAACCGGAATCCGCCTGAAAAATGTTGTTTGGATGCGTCCAGTTGTAGCAGGAAATGAGCCAGTTCAAGTAAACATCGGACTTTATGATGAAGACGGCGGACATATTCTTTATCGGATGTATGGTGAGCCGGAATGTGCTGATGCAGAACCGGTTGTATATAACCAGGGGATAGCGGAATTGATTCAGATAAAGCAAGAAAAAGCGCTGGATCTTGCTGAGATCAAAAACCGATGTGATCAAAACAGGTTGGACGCTGCCCTGTTTTATGAAGGAATGATCGGTGCCGATTACGGTCCTGGCTACAAGAGTGTAGAAGCCGTATATAAAGGCGATGGCCAGCTGCTTGCCAAATTATCACTGCCGGAATCTGTCATGCATACGTCAGACGATTATGTTCTTCATCCAAGTGTAATGGATGGGGCGTTACAGGCGGCTGAATATTTGCAAAACGTCGTTAGGGCGGAGCTTTCACGCAGTGAAGACTTTAAGGCGGCACTCCCATTTGCCTTGGAGGAACTTGAGATCTTTCAGCAATGCGTTTCTGACATGTGGGTTTATGTTCAATTCAATTCGAAAAACAAACCGGGGGATCTGATACAGAAAGTCGATATCGATCTATGCGATGAGCATGGCACGATTTACGTGCGGATGAAAGGTTTTTCGACGAGAGTAATGGAGGCTGATATACAAACCGAACCATCAAAAATGAACGCTGAAACTTTATTGCTTCAGCCCGTTTGGCAAGAACAAAAGGCAGCTGACGGAGCAGGTCCAAAAAAATATGCAGAGCACCTCGTGTTCCTATGTGAATATGATCAAGAGACGAGAAAACAGATTGAAGCAGTACTCAAGGGTGTCCATGTTTTCAGCCTGGAAGCAAGGCCTTCTTCAATGGAGGCGCGTTTCCATTCATATACGGAACAAGTGTTTAAAAAGGTACAAGAGCTCATTCGCACGAAATCGAAAGGCGACACGCTTATTCAGGTCGTAACCTCTGCCGAAGGAGAACAGCAGGTGTTTTCAGGGCTGACAGGACTGCTGAAAACAGCCGGACAGGAAAATGCCAAACTAACCGGCCAAATGATTGAAGTCAGCAGTGAAGAAAGCGGAGAAAGCATTGCTGGCAAACTGAAAGAAAATCAAATGAGCAGCGATTCATATATCAAATATCAAAACGGCACTCGGTACATTGCTGATTGGCGTGACATCAAAACGGCCAGCCGTGACATCAGCAAGCCGTGGAAAGACGATGGCGTTTATCTCATTACAGGAGGTGCCGGAGGATTAGGCCTTATTTTTGCAAACGAAATCGCTGAACAAACGAAGAATGCGACAGTCATTTTGACAGGCCGCTCACCTCTTAGCGAAAGCAAAAGGAAAAAGCTTAAAGAGCTTCGCGACAAGGGGGCTGAGGTCACCTATCGGCAAACAGATGTGTCCGATAAGATTGGAGTCTGCCAGCTCATCGACGAAATTCAGAAAACGTACGGCCGTCTAGACGGCATTCTTCATAGCGCGGGAATCATCAAAGACAGCTACATGGTCAATAAACCGGCAGAAGACCTGCACGACGTGCTGGCGCCTAAAGTAAAAGGGCTTGTTTACCTAGACGAAGCGAGCAAGGACTTGCCATTGGACTTCTTTATTCTCTTTTCCTCTCTTTCAGGAAGTTTAGGAAGCATTGGTCAATCTGACTATGCGGCAGCCAATGTATTTATGGATATGTATGCAGGCTATCGAAATGGGCTTGCCGAAATCAGCCAGCGGCACGGAAAGACACTTTCCATAAACTGGCCGTTATGGAGAGAGGGCGGCATGAAGGTCGACCAAGAAACAGAGAAAAGGCTTGTGCAACTGGCCGGGATTGTTCCGATGAGAGCAGAAAAAGGAATTCAGGCATTATATCAAGCGTTTCATTCCGAAGCAAACCAAGTCATGGTGATTGAAGGCGATGGGCATAAGATAAAACAAAACATGTTCGCAAAAACCGTCTCAGCACCTATGGAAAAGAAGGAAACAGAGAACTTGACTGAACAAGTAAAAAGCATTGATACAGACAGTTTGCTGGATAAAGTAAAGGCGATGTTAAAACGGGAGGTCGCCAAGCTGTTAAAGGTCAAGCTTGAAACGATTGATGATCATGCCGAGATGACGGTGTATGGATTTGATTCTATCTCAATGACGGAATTCACAAACCATATGAACCGCGCCTATAAGTTAGAGCTGACGCCAACCGTCTTTTTTGACTACCCGACGATTCATGCGTTTGGCAAGCATTTGGCCGAAGAATATCAAGCGGTATTTGCGAACACATTTGCTGTGCGCGCTGTATCGGCTCAGGTTCAGCCTGCTGCCAAACAGGAGCAAGCCTTGCATGTCAAAGCTAAAAGACGCCGAAAGCAGCAAGTCATACTGCCAAACGCCGCACAAAGTGATGCTGGCCATGAGCCAATTGCGATTGTAGGCATAAGCGGGATTTTCCCTATGGCGAAAGATGTTGATGCGTTCTGGGAGGCTTTAAAAGAGGGCCAAGACTGCATGACGGAAATTCCGAAAGACCGCTGGGATTGGCGGGAATATGAAGGGGATCCGGCGAAGGAAGGCAATAAAACGAATGTAAAATGGGGCGGTTTTATCGACGGAATTGCCGATTTTGATCCATTATTCTTCGGCATCTCCCCGCGTGAAGCTGAACAAATGGAACCTCAGCAGCGCTTACTGTTGACTTACGCCTGGAAAGCGATCGAAGATGCAGGATATTCGGCGAAACGTCTGTCAGGCACAAAAACAGGCGTCTTCATTGGAACCGGAAATACAGGGTACAGCTCCCTTTTGTCAAAAGCCAACTCGGCAATAGAAGGCTCAGCGGCAGCCAATACGAGCCCTTCAGTCGGGCCGAACCGGGTCAGTTATTTCCTGAATCTTCATGGGCCGAGCGAACCGATTGATACAGCTTGCTCCAGCTCATTGGTGGCTATCCACCACGCCATCTCTTCAATTGAGGAAGGCACTTGTGACATGGCATTAGCCGGCGGCGTGAATACGATTATCCTTCCTGAGGTGTATATCAGCTTTGATAAAGCGGGCGCACTCAGTAAAGAAGGAAAATGCAAGACATTTTCAAATCAAGCCGATGGTTTTGCCCATGGGGAAGGGGCCGGCATCGTATTTCTGAAAAAGCTAAAAGCGGCTGAAGAAGCGGGAGACCACATTTACGGAGTCATAAAAGGCAGCGCAATTAATCACGGCGGCCGTGCAGCGTCTTTAACGACGCCTAATCCGAAGGCGCAGGCGGATGTCATTCAGTCGGCATATCAAAAAGCGGGTATCGATCCGAAAACCGTGACCTACATTGAAGCGCACGGAACCGGAACGGAGCTTGGAGACCCGGTTGAAATTAACGGATTGAAATCAGCTTTTCAAGCATTGGGTGTGAATGAAGGCGATTCATCAGCCAATCCTTATTGCGGACTGGGGTCTGTGAAGACAAACATCGGCCACTTATCGCTGGCAGCAGGTGCAGCAGGGGTTATTAAAATATTATTGCAGCTTAAGCATAAAACCTTAGCGAAAAGTCTTCATTGCGAAACCGTGAATCCGTACATTCAGCTGAAAAACAGTCCGTTCTATATCGTACGGGAAACGGAAGAATGGAAAGCGCTGAAAAATGAACAGGGGGAAGAACTGCCTCGCCGAGCAGGTGTCAGTTCATTTGGGATCGGCGGCGTAAACGCCCACGTGATCATTGAGGAATATATTCCAGAAGCAGCCGATGAGATGATACCGTCCATCACACCTGAACATCCGGGTATCTTCGTTTTATCGGCTAAAAATGAAGCGCGGCTAAAAGAACAGGCACAGCAGCTGGCTGATGCGCTTGATAAGGAAACATATAGAGACGCAAATCTTACCCGCATCGCTTATACCCTGCAAGCAGGACGGGACGCGATGGAAGAACGTCTTGGGATTATTTCCGGTTCCGTTGAGGATTTGCAGCAAAAGTTAAAAGACTTTGCAGCAGGCAAAAGCGATGTGGAAGATTTATTTAGAGGCAGGATTGATAAAGGCACACTGCAAATGCTGACAGAGGACGAAGAGATTCAAGAAGCCGTCGAAAAATGGATGGAACGGGGAAAGTACGCAAAACTGCTTGAATTATGGGTAAAAGGGTTTGATGCAGACTGGACGAAACTGTATGGCGAGAATGTGCCTAAGCGTGTCAGCTTGCCGACATATCCTTTCGCAAAAGACCGTTATTGGATCTCTGATCATATAGAAAAAAGCGGCAGCCCTGTAGCAAACAAAGACACTTCCCGCCTTGGCGCAGCCGTGCTGCATCCATTAATGCATCAAAACACATCGAACCTCTCGGAACAAAGGTTTAGCTCAATCTATACGGGAGAAGAGTTTTTCCTTGCCGATCATGTAGTCAAAGGCCAACGGATCTTGCCGGGAGTGGCGCATCTTGAATTGGCGCGGGCTGCCGTTGAGCAGGCGGCAGAGGTACAAGGTGTTCCGTGCACCATGAAGCTAAAGAACGCGGTGTGGGTGCGCCCCATTGTTGTAGAGGGCCAGCCTCAGCACGTACACATTAAGCTTTTACCGGAGGAAAATGGTGAGATTTCCTATGAAATCTACGGTAATCCAGACATTGCGGGCGAACAGTCAATCGTCTACAGTCAAGGCAGCGCTGTATTGAGTCCTGCTGAAAATCAGCCGGCGGTTGATTTGCAGTCCTTGCGGGAGCAGTGTCAGCAAAGCCATTTCAGCGTTGACGAAGTATATGACACCTATCAAATGATCGGTTTTGAATATGGTCCTGCTTATCGCTGCATGGAAAAAATCTATACAGCCGAACATTTTGTTTTAGCAAGATTGTCATTGCATCCGTCTGCTTTAAATACGCTCAGCCAATACAACATGCATCCGGGGCTGATGGACTCTGCTTTGCAGGCGTCAAGCATTTTGACAGGCGCCGGAGATAACCAACTGACACTGCCTTTTGCGGTTCAGGAGATTGAAGTCTTTGGAGCATGCTCGTCAGAAATGTGGGTATACGCAAGATACAGTCAAGGCAGCAAGGCAACTGACAAGGTACAAAAGCGGGATATTGATATGTTAGATGAGAACGGCAAAGTTTGCGTACGGCTGAAAGGATTATCTTTCAGAGCAGCGGAAGGCGGAAATGGATCGACGGAACCTGATCAAATGCTGGAAACCTTGATGTTTGAAGAAAAGTGGGTGCCTAAGGATTGTGAAAAAGAACATTCTGAGCCTCATTACGAACGGCACATTGTCATGCTTTGTGACATGAATGGACTCACAAAAGACAGCATTGAATCAAGAGTTAAAGGAGCGGAATGCATCGTTTTGGATACTTTCCGCGAAGGACTGGCAGAGAGATTCCAAGATTATGCCGAACAAGCGCTTAAGACGGTACAGGATCTTCTCAAAAGCAAGCCGCAAGGCAATGTCCTGATTCAGCTGCTTACTTCTGCAGAAAGAAAGCAGTACTCATTTTCAGGGCTATCGGCGCTCCTTAAAACCGCCAGCCTGGAGAATAAAAAATGGATAGGCCAGACGATTGAAATCGATTCAAACGAAAACATTGAAAGTATAGCAGAAAAACTGAGAGAGAATAAAAGACACGCAGGAGATCAGCGCATCAAATACGAAAAGGGCAAACGGTACATCAATGATTTGCGTGAAATGCAAATGGCTGATCGGGAAATAAGCCTGCCGTGGAGAGATAAGGGAGTATACCTCATCACAGGCGGCGCAGGAGGACTTGGGTTTATTTTTGCAAAAGAGGTTGCTCGTCAAGCTGAACAGCCTGTGCTCATTCTGACAGGCAGATCTGCATTGAATGCGGATCAAGAGACGCAGCTAAACGAACTTCAGCGATTAGGGGCCCGAGCAGAATATAGGCGGGTTGATGTGACGCAAGCGGAAGAAGCCTCCGGGCTCATCACAAGCATTACGTCTGATTACGGAGACTTGAATGGTGTCATTCACAGCGCAGGCCTGATTAAAGATAACTATCTCATGAACAAAACCAACGAAGAACTGACACAAGTTTTTGCTCCTAAGGTAAAAGGGCTTGTGAATGTGGATGAGGCAACCGAGCATCTCGCGTTAGATTTCTTTATCCTCTTTTCTTCAATATCCGGTGTCGCCGGCAGCGCGGGGCAGGCGGATTATGCGCTGGCTAATGCGTTTATGGACAGTTATGCAGCTTATCGAAATGGGCTCGTGACCGCCATGTACAGGCACGGGCAAACGCTGTCGATCAATTGGCCGCTCTGGAAAGAAGGCGGCATGCGCGCGAATAAAGAAATTGAAAACATGACTTTGAAAAACACAGGTGTGACTCCAATGCGAACTGAGACCGGCATTCAGGCGCTGTATAAAGGTTTGGCATTCGGCAAAGATCACGTCATCGTCATGGAAGGGATCAGAGACATGATGAGGGAAAAGCTGACTCAAAAGCCGTCTTCTGATGATGTGCCAATGCAAACAGCGCAAGTACCGGTGACACCTGAAGCCAGGATGGGTCAAGACCATTTGTTTGACCACATTCAAGAAGCTTTGAAGCAAACAATCTCTCAATTGCTCAAAATCAAACCTGAAGAGATTGACACGGATATGGAGTTTAATCAATATGGTTTTGATTCGATTACGTTAACTGAATTCGCAAATACACTGAATGAGCAGTACAAGCTGGATCTCACGCCTACGATCTTCTTTGAGCACGCAACTGTTCATGCATTTGCAGCGTATCTGTCAGAAGAATATCCGAATGCTTTTACAGCAGCCCAATTGTCTAACGAATCTGAAATGCCGATACAGCCTGTCAAACAAAATATAAAAAATATGACGTTTTCGACTGAAAACCGCTTTGTAAACCCTTCGGTAACGCCAGTAGAAAAGACAGCTGATCATAGGCCTGAGCCTATCGCGATTGTCGGGATGAGCGGTGTTTTCCCGAAGGCAAAGGACATCGAGGAATACTGGAAGAACCTGAAAGCGGGCGCGGATTGTATTACAGAGGTTCCAAAAGACCGCTGGGATTGGCAGGAGTATTACGGAGACCCTCTAAAAGAATCGAATAAAACAAACGTCAAATGGGGCGGTTTTATTGATGAAGTCGCTGACTTTGATCCATTGTTCTTCGGCATATCGCCGCTTGAGGCTGAGCAGATGGAGCCTCAGCAACGCCTGTTAATGACCTATGCGTGGCAGGCGATAGAAGAAGCGGGGTACTCAGCGAGAAGCCTGTCAGGAACCAAAACGGGCATCTTCATTGGGACTGGAAACACGGGGTATAGTTCACTGCTGTCAAATCTAGACATAGAAGGCTCAGCAGCTGCGAATATGAGTCCTTCTGCCGGACCGAATAGGGTCAGTTATTTCCTGAACATTCATGGACCGAGCGAACCGATAGATACTGCATGCTCAAGCTCTTTGGTCGCCATTCATCATGCGGTATGCGCAATTGAAAACGGAAACTGTGAAATGGCGATTGCAGGAGGTGTCAACACAGTCGTAACGCCGCAAGGCCATATCGCTTATGATAAGGCCGGGGCGCTGAGTAAAGAAGGAAGGTGCAAAACATTTTCTGATAGAGCCGATGGGTTCGCAGTCAGTGAAGGCGCCGGCATTCTCTTCCTGAAAAAACTGACAGCGGCTGAACGAGACGGTGATCATATTTACGGTGTCATCAAAGGAAGTGCGGTAAACCACGGAGGCCGCGCAAACTCTCTGACGACTCCTAATCCGAAGGCTCAGGCGGATGTCGTAAAAACAGCATATGAAAAAGCGGGAATCGATCCAAGAACTGTTACTTACATTGAAGCGCATGGAACCGGAACAGAACTTGGTGATCCAGTAGAAATCAACGGCCTGAAAGCGGCATTTCAAGAGCTGTATGAAAAAACGGGTGACCCGGCTGTTCAAGGCAGCCATTGCGGACTTGGGTCAGCGAAAACTAACATCGGTCATTTATCACTGGCGGCCGGTGTGGCGGGTGTCATTAAAGTGTTATTGCAGCTAAAACATAAGACGCTTGTAAAAAGCCTGTACAGTGAAACCATCAATCCGTATATCAGACTGGAAGGCAGCCCGTTTTATATTGTGCAGGAATCCAAAGAGTGGGAAGTGCTGCAGGATGAAGCTGGCCGAGAGCTGCCACGGCGCGCCGGCATTAGTTCATTTGGCATAGGCGGCGTCAATGCCCACGTGGTCATTGAGGAATATATTCCAAAAGAAACCACTCGATCTGCACAAGCGCCAGCTGTGACAGCACAACACCCGGGCATCTTTATCTTGTCAGCAAAGGATGAAAATCGTCTGAAAGACCAAGCCCAGCAATTAGCAGACTTTATCAGCGGCCAACCTGTCACATCTCGTGATCTCACTGATATTGCTTATACACTCCAAGAAGGGCGTGATCCAATGGAGGAAAGATTAGGGATCATCGCTGTCTCGGCGGAGGACTTGCTGGAAAAACTGAACCTCTTTATAGCCGGACATGCGAGTACGAAGTACATGTCAGGCAGAGCGGACAAAGGGATTGTACAGACATTGAGATCAGATGATGAAATACAGAAAACGCTCAAAAGCAGCTGGGAGCCCGGAACATATGAAAGGCTGCTTGAATTATGGATAAAAGGCATGGAAATAGATTGGAGTAAACTGTATGGCGGCAAACAGCCGAAACGCATCAGCCTCCCAACCTATCCATTTGCAAAAGAACGCTACTGGATAACGGATATGAAAGAAGAAGCAGTCACGCATCATGAACCAAATAGTTTCGAAACAGCAGCATTGCACCCGCTAGTACAGTCCAACACATCCGATTTGTCAGAGCAGCGTTTCAGCTCGACCTTTACAGGTGCTGAGTTCTTTTTCACCGATCATAAGGTGAAGGGAAGCCCAGTCATGCCGGGTGTAGCATATCTTGAGATGGTTCATGCCGCCGTTTCGAGAGCAGTGAGAGAACTCAAAGATGAGCAAGCTGTTATCCATATCAAAAATGTTGTGTGGGTGCAGCCGATTGTGGCGGGCGGGAAGCCTATTCAAGCCGATATCAGTCTAGATCCCCAGCAGGACGGTGAGATGGCCTTTAACATCTATACTGCGGATGGGCACAATGGGCGGAAAATACACTGTCAAGGCAGTGCTGCAATCAGCCGAGCAGGAGGTATTCCAGTTCAGGATATCAGCATGCTTCAAGATCAATGCAGTCTAAGCACCCTTTCCCACGAGCAATGTTATGAATTATTTAAGGCAATCGGCATTGACTACGGACCTGGTTTTCAAGGAATAGATCGGCTTTATATTGGCCGTAATCAAGCCTTGGCAGAGCTTTCCCTGCCTCTTGGTGTGTCTCACACGCTGGACAAATTTGTTCTTCATCCAAGTATGGCAGACTCTGCTTTACAAGCATCAATCGGGCTGAAACTGAATTCCGGTGACGAGCAGCTTTCCCTGCCTTTTGCGCTGCAAGAGCTCGAAATATTCAGCCCGTGTACAGATAAAATGTGGGTTTCTGTGACATCTCGTCCAAATGAGGACAGAATACAGAGACTGGATATTGATCTCTGTGATGAACAAGGCCGAGTGTGTGTGCGAATCAAGGGTATTTCCTCAAGGGTGCTGGAAGAAGACATACAACCGCAAGATGAGCCGAAGTCACCGGATGTCAAGACATCTCTTGATGGAGCGCTTCTTATGGCGCCGGTATGGGATCAAGTTCAATTGGTGAAGAGCGTCATGCCGCCTGCTGATGAGCGTGTTGTCATCCTCGGAGGGGAAGACAACAGCAGAAAAGCTGTTCAAAGGCAGTATCCGTTTGCCAAAGGGGTGCACATTGAGCCGAACACATCGATTCATGAGATTGCTGACCAGCTTGAAGCACTCGGATCGTTTGACCATATTGTGTGGCTGTCTCCTTCTCGTGTGACAGAATGTGAAGTCGGTGACGAAATGATTGAAGCCCAAGGTCAAGGCGTGATTCAAATATACAGAATCATTAAGGCGATCCAGTCTTTAGGCTATGGAGAGAGGGAGATACGCTGGACGGTCGTGACGGCGAACACGCAATATGTTGATCAGCATGATATTGTCGATCCGGTCGATGCTGGTGTGCACGGCCTGATCGGTTCGATGGCAAAAGAATATCCAAATTGGCAGACAAAGCTGATTGATGTCACGAAACATGAGAACTTGCCTGTGCCTGAAATCTTTTCCTTGCCTGCTGATGAAGAAGGGAATACTTGGGCCTACCGGAATAAGAGCTGGCATAAATTGCGTTTGATTCCAGTGCACAACAATCAACCGGTGCAAAATAAGTATAAGCGCGGAGGCGTTTATGTCATTATAGGCGGCGCAGGCGGAATTGGCGAAGTCTGGAGCGAATATATGATCAGAACATACCAGGCGCAGATCGTATGGATTGGCAGAAGAAAAATGGATCCAGCTATTCAAAGTAAACTCGACAGACTTTCGCACCTGGGGCCTGCCCCGCTTTACATTCATGCTGATGCGGCTAACCGAGAGGAATTGGAGCGCGCTTATGAAACAATGAAACAAATGTATCGAGAAATCAACGGCATCATTCATTCTGCTATTGTCTTGCAAGACCAAAGCCTGATGAACATGAACGAGGAATGCTTCAGAAACGTTCTTTCTGCAAAAGTAGATGTCAGTGTGCGAATGGCTCAAGTTTTCCGGCATGAACCACTGGACTTTGTTTTGTTTTTCTCTTCCGTGCAATCGTTTGCGAGAGCTTCGGGACAAAGCAATTACGCTGCCGGCTGCAGTTTTAAGGATGCTTTTGCACAGCGGCTTTCTCAAGTATGGCCTTGTGCAGCAGCCGTGATGAATTGGAGTTATTGGGGAAGCGTCGGTGTGGTTTCCTCACCGGATTATCAGAAGAGAATGGCTCAGGCAGGCATTGGCTCTATTGAAGCCCCTGAAGCTATGGAGGCATTGGAATTGCTGCTCGGAGGACCGCTACAGCAGCTGGTGATGATGAAAATGGCAAACGATATGAATGATGAAGCGGAACAGATGGAAGAAACAATTGAAGTTTACCCGGAAACTCACAGCTCAGCCATTCAAAAGCTGCGAAGCTATCACCCGGGTGACAGCACAAAGATTCAACAACTGTTATAGGAGGGGGAGCGCCAATGCTGAACACAGAAGACATTCTCTGTAAAATGCTTTTCGCACAATTGCAGTCCATAGGTTTTTTCACAGAAAGTAAATCCCAGCCAGTATTGGAGAATTTCTATGGCAGATGGTTAGAAGAAAGCCACTCGTTTTTAGAACGCCATCAATTTCTCAAGCGGACGGCGAATGGACATGTTCCAACACGCTCAATAGGAACCGTGAGTGAACTGTGGATGGAATGGAATGAACAAAAATCGGACCTGCTTCAAGACAATAATATGAAAGCCATGGTGACATTGGTGGAGACAGCACTTAAAGCCTTGCCGGATATTCTGACCGGCAAGGTGTCTGCCACCGATATCCTGTTTCCGAATTCATCAATGGATCTAGTAGAAGGCGTCTATAAAAACAACCAAGTCGCAGACTATTTTAATGATGTGCTGGCGAACACACTAACGGCCTATCTGCAAGAACGTCTGAAGCAAGAGCCTGAGGCAAAGATTCGCATATTAGAAATCGGAGCCGGAACCGGCGGTACAAGCGCGGCTGTTTTTCAAAAGTTGAAAGCCTGGCAGACACATATAAAAGAATACTGCTATACAGATCTGTCTAAAGCATTTTTAATGCACGCAGAAAATAAGTACGGCCCGGACAATCCGTATTTGACATATAAACGATTTAATGTGGAGGAGCCGGCATCTGAACAGCATATTGATGCGGGGAGCTATGACGTGGTGATTGCAGCGAATGTGCTGCATGCCACGAAAAATATCCGGCAGACATTGCGAAACGCAAAAGCAGTTTTGAAAAAGAACGGACTGCTCCTCTTAAATGAAATAAGTGATCATAATATATATTCGCATTTGACGTTCGGCCTTTTAGAGGGCTGGTGGCTGTATGAGGATCCTGCTCTCCGTATACCGGGCTGCCCGGGTCTGTATCCGGACACTTGGGAAATGGTGCTTGAGAGTGAGGGATATCGCCATGTTTCCTTTATGGCTGAACAATCACATCAGCTCGGCCAGCAGATCATTGCTGCTGAAAGTAACGGAGTCGTCCGTCAAAAAAAGAAAACTGAGATAGAAGATACAGCACATTTACAAATCGATGCGGAAAAAGTTCATTCACAGGATAACGATTCTCTCATTGAACAAACGATTCAATTTGTGAAACATACGCTGGCAAAATCGATCAAACTATCACCAGAGCGTATTCACGAAGATACGACTTTCGAGAAGTATGGAATCGATTCGATTTTGCAGGTCAATTTCATTCGTGAATTAGAAAAAGTAACGGGGGATCTTCCAAAAACCATTTTATTCGAACATAACAACACAAAAGAACTCGTCGACTATTTAGTCAAGGAGTACGAAAGTAAGCTCCGGACAGCACTGTTAAAAGAAACACAGCAGCCTGCAAAACACGAAGCACCTGTTCAAAGGGAGCGTGCAGCTGCTAGTAAGCCGCTAGCTTTTACCGCACGCCGCTTTGCCGGAGAGCAGCAGATCAAAGAAACTCAGCAAGCATCAAATAGTGAGTTGAAAAAAGAAAAGACAAGCCATTTCCAAGTGGCACAGACGAATGATCATGGTACAGAAGATATCGCAATAATCGGGATCAGCGGACGCTATCCGATGTCTGCTGGCTTAGAAGAGCTTTGGGCGCATTTAATCGCTGGAGACAATTGTATTACAGAGGCGCCGGAATCCAGATGGCGCACATCTTTATTGAAAACATTATCAAAAGATTCAATACAGTTGGCAGATAAGAAGCGGTATGGCGGATTTTTACAAGACATTGAAGCATTTGACCATCAGCTTTTTGAGGTGGAGCAAAGCCGGGTGATGGAAATGACACCGGAACTGCGCTTATGTTTAGAAACCGTCTGGGAAACATTTGAGGATGGCGGCTATACCCGAACCCGGCTGAATAAACTGCGGGATGATGATGCCGGAGTGGGTGTCTTTATTGGGAATATGTATAACCAATATTTTTGGAATATCCCATCAGTAGAGCAGGCAGTCCTCAGCTCAAATGGGGGAGACTGGCATATCGCAAACCGCATTTCCCACTTTTTCAACCTGACTGGACCGAGTATCGCTGTCAGCTCAGCATGCTCCAGTTCATTAAACGCCATTCATCTTGCCTGTGAAAGCCTGAAATTGAACAGCAGCTCTATGGCGATTGCGGGAGGAGTCAATTTAACACTCGATCTCTCAAAGTATGATTCTCTGGAGCGGGCCAATCTGCTGGAAGGCGGAAACCAAAGCAAAAGTTTTGGCACAGGAACCGGACTTATTCCCGGGGAAGGTGTCGGAGCAGTCTTGTTAAAACCGCTTTCGAAGGCAATGGAAGATCAGGATCATATTTACGCTGTGATCAAAAGCAGTTTTGCCAATCATAGCGGCGGAAGACAGATGTATACAGCACCAGATCCGAAACAGCAAGCAAAATTAATCGTCAGGTCGATTGAGCAGTCGGGCATTGATCCGGAGACTATCAGCTATATTGAATCGGCTGCAAATGGTTCAGCGCTGGGCGATCCTATTGAAATGATTGCATTAACAAACGCATTTGAACAATACACGAATAAGAAACAGTTTTGCGCGATAGGTTCTGTCAAATCCAATCTGGGACATTTGGAGGCAGCTTCCGGCATTTCTCAGCTGACAAAAGTTCTGCTGCAGATGAAGAAGGGCACGCTGGTGCCGACAATCAACGCAACACCTATCAATCCAAATATTAAACTGGAAAACACAGCTTTTTATCTTCAAGAAAAAACGGAGCCGTGGCATCGCTTGAATGATCCTGAAACAGGAAAGCAATTGCCTCGCAGAAGCATGATCAATTCCTTCGGAGCGGGGGGAGCCTATGCCAATCTCATTATAGAAGAATTTATAGAGATGGCTCCTGAGAGACGGATCACTTCCCACCAGCCGGAATGTACAGCCGTTTTTTCAGCAAAAACAAAATGGAGCCTGCTCAGCTACCTTGAAAACATGCAATTGTTTTTAGAGAAGGAAGCTGCTCTGGATATTGAACCAATTGTACAGGCTTTACACAGAATAAACCACGATTTAGAGCATAGGGCTGCATTTACAGTAACATCGACTCAGGAACTGATCGAAAAACTAAAGATGTTCCGTACATCCAAAGAAAGCTCACGCCAGCAAGGTATTTATACATCATTCGATTTACAGCCGTGCGCGGGATCAGCCCAAAAGGAACGAGAAACAAGCGCAGCAGAGCAATGGGCAGCAGGGGCATCCGTTGATTTTAAAGAAGCAGCTCAAGGGAACGGATCCGGCTGGGTTCGCCTGCCGCACTATGCATTTGATCATCATACATCATTTCATTTCGATGTTCCGGCGGGTCAGGGGAAACCATCAGCTGTCGAAAGCAATAACAATCATCCGGTCATACAAGATCAATTCACATATGACGAGCCTTACGTGCAAGGCCACGTCTTCAACAATGAACGGGTGCTTGTCGGCGCGACATACAGCAGTCTGGCCATTGACGCATTTTTCAACATGTTTCCTGAGGGAAACAGCGGCCGTATCAGCAAATTAAGCTATATCAATCCAATTGTCATCAAACAAGGCGAGACCATTGAACTGCAGGCAAAGCCTCTTCAAAAAAACCAAGTCATAGAATTACAAATCATGTACCGTGAGCTGGCCTCTGATACATGGAAGCCTGCCGCAATCGGGCAATGCCAAAAAAGTTTGTTTGAAACAAAAGAAGTCAATATCGAAAGCTTAAAGCAATCGTTAACCGAGCTTCATCACATCGATCAGATGTATAAAGCCGGAAATGGCCCTGAGTGGGGATCGTTATTTAAGACGATTACACATCTTTACAGAGATCATAAGTCCGTACTGGCAAAAATTCGCCTGCCTCAAAGCGATCTGGCAAACGGGCATCATTACACTGTAAGCCCATTGATGACAAACAGCGCCTACTTGGCTATCCTTAGTTTCTTAGAGCAATTTGACATTGAAGGAAGTTTCCTGCCATTTGGAATCAATGATATCCAATTTACTAAACATACGATACAAGAGGATTGCTGGCTTCTGATTACATTGGTTAAGAATACAGGTGACATGCTGCTGTTCGATGTAGATGTGGTCAATGAATCGTCAGAAACGGTGCTGCGTTATTCGGGTTACTCGTTAAAACAACTGCGAGTTACAAATCAAATAAGGAATGAAAATCAGAACATCAAAGCCCGCGGTCTAAAAGACCGTATCAAAAGCTATGTAACAAATAAACTGGCAGTAAACATGGCCGATCCGTCAAAACTGGCTCTCTCAAAAGCTCATATTATGGAATTGGGTATTGATTCCTCTCAATTGGTTGGGCTGACAAGGGAGATCGAATCAGAAACAAAAATCGACTTAAACCCGACGTTGTTTTTTGAATATCCGACTGTACAAGAGCTTATTGAATTTTTTGCGGACAAACATGAAGCATCTTTTGTTCAGCTGTTTGGTGGAGTTGATCAGCAGCAGGAACGTTCAGCTCAAATCGAAAACCAAATGAAACAGATTCCGGCTGATGAGATGAAGACGGATAAAGCAATCAAACATGCAGCCGACGGCATAGCCATTATCGGCATGTCGGGACAGTTTCCAAAAGCAAACAGCGTAACGGAATTTTGGGACAACATCATTCACGGAAAAAACTGTGTCTCTGAAGTGCCGAAAGAACGCTGGGACTGGCGTGAATGTGCCTCAGTTGATAAAGAAGGATCATCAAGCCTTCAATGGGGCGGATTTATAGAAGGAATAGGTGAGTTTGACCCGCTGTTTTTTGGCATATCACCTAAAGAAGCGGCACATATGGATCCGCAGGAGTTTCTGCTCTTAACACATGCATGGAAGGCGATGGAAGACGCAGGCTTAACAGGACAGGCCTTATCCAGCCGTCCGACAGGCGTATTCGTCGCAGCTGGCAATACGGATGCAGCTGTGATTCCTTCCTTAATTCCAAACCGTATATCGTATGCGCTGAATGTAAAAGGGCCAAGCGAATATTACGAAGCTGCCTGTTCCTCCGCTCTTGTGGCTTTGCACAGAGCTATACAATCCATCCGAAACGGCGAATGTGAACAAGCCATTGTCGGGGCTGTGAATTTGCTGCTTTCACCAAAAGGATTCATTGGCTTCGACTCAATGGGATATTTGAGTGCGGATGGACAGGCCAAATCCTTTCAAGCAGATGCGAATGGCTTTGTCAGAAGTGAAGGCGCAGGGGTTCTCATCATTAAACCTTTGCAAAAAGCCATTGAAGATTCCGATCATATTTATTCGGTCATTAAAGGTACAGGTGTATCGCATGGCGGCCGGGGAATGTCACTGCACGCGCCAAATCCGGCCGGTATGAAGGATGCAATGCTGAAGGCTTATGAAGGAGCGCATATTGATCCCAAAACGGTGGCCTATATCGAAGCGCATGGGATCGCCTCTCCATTGGCAGACGCGATAGAAATAGGTGCGTTAACTTCAGGCTTAAGCCAGCTAGAGTCGGAACTTCCACAGGAAGTACAGGAGGAAGCGCCGTGTTATATCAGCAGCTTAAAGCCGAGCATTGGACACGGTGAACTGGTCTCCGGTATGGCTGCTCTCATGAAGGTCAGCATGGCGATGAAGCATCAAACCATACCAGGCATTTCCGGATTTTCTTCATTGAATGATCAGGTGTCAATAAAGGGCACCCGTTTCCGAATGATTCCGGAGAACCAGCAATGGGAGGATGTAAAGGACGATTCAGGCAGAATCATCCCGCGCAGAGCGGGTATCAACAGCTATAGCTTTGGAGGCGTAAATGCGCACGTCATTTTAGAAGAATATATTCCTTCATCAAAAGCACCGGTTAATATGAACGAGAATGAAGCTCATATTGTGGTTCTTTCAGCAAAAAATCAAGACAGGCTAAAAGCAGTTATTCAACAGCAGCTTGATTATGTGAACGAACAACAAGAACTGTCGTTGCCACATTATGCTTATACACTTCAAACCGGACGAGAGGAGATGGAGGACCGGCTGGCGCTGGTCGTCCGAAGTAAAGAAGAACTGGTTATCGGCTTGCAAGACTGCATAACAGCTGCGGAAAAAGGCGGAAAGCCAAAAAGTTCTGTGCCTGTTTTTTGCGGGAATGCAGAAGAGGGCTCGTCAGATATCGAAACCTTGCTTGATGGGCCATTAAGAGAAATGGTGATAGAGACCCTGTTGTCTGAGAACAACCTTGAAAAGATCGCATTTTGCTGGACAAAAGGGGTGCGAATCCCGTGGGAGCAGTTTTATCAAGGAAAAGGCGCCAGCAGAATACCGTTGCCAACCTATCCGTTTGAAAAGAGAAGCTGCTGGAATGGCTTTCAAGCAATAGAGAATACGCCTTCTGTTTCACATGAGATGCATATCAACAGCAGCGATCATCACATGTTAGCTGATGTATTAGGGATGGATCCAGAAGAACTGCATCCTCATAAGCCATTGCAGCATTACGGGTTTGATTCGATTTCTTGCATACAGTTATTGCAGCAACTGCAAGCAAAGGTTGATCCTTTCATTACCTTGGCGGAGCTGCAAGCATGCCAAACTGTGCAGGATATGACGGACTTGATCGCAAAGAAACAGGTGGATGCCTCCTTACAAAACGAGCACACTCGTACGTTCCCGGAATTGATACCGTTAAATGACGGCAAGCGGGGGCGCCCTGTATTTTGGTTCCATGGCGGGGTAGGGGGCGTTGAAATCTATCAGTCATTTGCAGAAAAAAGCCAGCGCCCTTTTTACGGTATTCAAGCAAGGGGATTTATGACTCAACATGCTCCTTTGCACGGAATTGAACAAATGGCTTCCTATTATATAGAGATCATCCGAGCCATTCAGCCGGAAGGCCCTTATGATGTAGGCGGATATTCCTTAGGCGGAATGATTGCATATGAAGTCACACGCCAGCTGCAAAGCCAAGGCCTTTCTGTCAAAAGCATGGTGATGATTGACTCTCCATACAGTTTTGAGACGAAAGAGAATGAAGCTTCTATGAAAACATCAATGCTGCAAACGATCAATACGATGCTAGCATCGATTGCGAAGCCGGATAAGCTTACTGACGTTCTCATCAGCCGTGAAGAGGTAGACACAAACTCAGAGGATGAAGAATTCCTGTCTGAGCTGATTGATTTGGCAAGAAAACGGGGATTGAACAAACCGGAGAAGCAAATACGTGCGCAGACTCAGCAAATGATGAAAACCCAGCGTGCCTATGATGTTGATTCGTACACTGTTAATCCTCTGCCTGATCCTGAGGCGGTAAAATGTTATTACTTCCGCAATAAAAGCGGGTCTTTCTTTGGAGATTTAGACATTTATTTCACTTTCTCAAATGAAAAAGCACCGTTTGATCAATCTGCCTACTGGGAGGAATGGGAGCGGCAAATGCCACATTTCCATCTGGTGGATGTCGAATCAAACAACCACTTCATGATATTAACAGAACCTAAAGCCTCCAAAGCCATGTTAGAATTTTGCGAAAAACTCTATTCAAACAGGGGAGTCGTTAACGCGAATTTCCTTAAGGCTTTCCGGAAAAAACATGAAGCGAAAGAAGATGAATTGGTGAAGCGCTGAGAAACACAAACGCCCCCTTTTGAAGGGGGCGTTTTGAATATGTTATTTTGAAAGTAACACAGGGAGACTTTCTAACCCTCTTAAAAAGACATTTTTTCTCCATTGGATGTCATCAGGCGCTGCCGCGAGTTCAATATCCGGGAATCTCTTCAGAAGCGCGTTAAATGCAATGTGGCCTTCCAGTCTGGCTAGCGGCGCTCCTAAACAGAAATGAATGCCAAAGCCGAAAGAAATATGTCTGTTAGGCGACCGATTTATATTTAGTATTTCCGGGTTCTCAAAAAAGCTTGGATCGCGATTGGCAGATCCGATGCCTATAAAGATCATGTCTCCTCTTTTGATCGAAACCCCCTTGTATGTAAAGTCCTCGATGGCCCACCGATTTGCCATCATCACAACAGGCGAGGTGTATCGCAGCAATTCTTCAACAGCTGTAGCGATCATTTCAGGATGCTGCTTGAGCTTCTCGCATTCCTCCTTGTGCTGAAGCAATGCGAGAGTGCCTGATCCAAGCAAGTTAACAGTTGTTTCAAGACCCGCTACAACCAGTAAAAACAGCATCGAATAAAGCTCTTTTTCGCTTAACTTGCTGCCGTTTTCTTCAGCATGCACAAGTTTGCTGATTAAATCGTCTTTTGGCTGTATTCTTCTGTCGTGGATCAGCTTGGCGATATAGTCTTTAAATTCATGAAGGGCTTGATTTGTCAGCTCTCTGTTACTTTCAGAGGTATCAACCATCGCATTGGTCCAGATTTGAAACTGTGCCCGATCCTTTTTAGGAATTCCCATCAATTCAGATATAACAATAAAAGGCAAAGGGGATGCGAAGGATTTCATGATATCCGCTTTCTTTTCTTTTTCCATTTCATCTAAAAGCTGTTCAGAAATGTGTTCGATGCTGCCGCGCAGATTTTCAATCGTTCGGGGAGTAAATGCTTGATGAACAAGTGATCTCAAGCGGGTGTGATCAGGTGTGTCTTTTGCCAGCATATGATCGGATACGAAATCGATATCCTCGCTGACGTTGAGCATTTTGATTTGTTCTTGGCTCATCACGTTTTTAACGTCTCTTGTAATCCGATTGTCTTTTAAAAAGGCCATACAATCATCGTATCGGGTAATTAACCAAGCCGGATATGTGCCTCCGAACCGTTTTAATTCAAATCGGTGAAGGGGATCTTCCTCTCTAAATCGGCCCAAAACTGAAAAAGGATTGTGATGAAATTCTTTTCCGTGCGGATGAAACATCAATTTTTCCATTTGCATTCTCCTCGCCTAATAGGGTAAATAGATGTTTTTGCAGAACCAGCTTGTGAAATACAGAATTATTTGAAACTTAATCCTGTCTCTAAAACTATATATCTATTTTAGGCGTCATTCAATAGGGTGAAGAACGAAAAAATGAAAAAGTGGCTCCATGTAAAGCAGCGCCTTTGAATGATAGCTCAAAGGCGCTAAGCTGTATGATTTTGATGAAAGTGACCGTCAGCTGTGCTGGACATCAAATGTATAGACTGCACGATCTGTTACGACCTTCAATCCTTCGTTTTCTTGGTGAATATGAATATCACCTAATAAAGGAATCTCATAGGCGTTCTGCGGAAGCGGTATGTCGCCTTCTTCTGTGAATGTTGTTCCTTCGCCTTCTAAAACGAGTTCTTCATTTGCAACATAGTCATCAGGATGATTGGTGCTGCGTATCCCCACTTTTTCAAGGTGAAGAACAATCTGATCCAAGTCAGAAATCTCTTCATCATGGGTCAATTCACCTTTTCTAATATCAAGTGTTTGGCCGACTTTTGATTCCAGCCATTGAGAAAGCTGTGTATTCGGGTGTGCCATCAATATTCCTCCTTTTGATCTACACGATACTATTCCCAATTGCTGCATCTTTTACACGGAAAAGAGCCGCCTCACCCTTTATGTATGAAACAACTTGTTGTTCAGTGCCTTGATATAACGTACGGCAGAACGCTGGACCGCTTCGTCGGCATTTTCTTTGACAACTTTTGAAAAAGCATTATAAATCCGGTTAAATTGAAGCGGTTTCACTTTGGCTGCTATTTCTTCAACTTTGGAGGCTGGGAGAGGAATGAGATTTGGATAGCTGTACATAAAGCTGACCCAGTTTCGATCCGCCGCAACTGCAATGATATCCCCGGTCAATAGACAGCCTTTCCCTTCATTGCCGTTGCGCCAATGGAGAACAGCACCGCCTTTAAAGTGTCCGCCCAAGCGGTAAAGGTCCAGTCCCGGCTTCATGTTGAGCGTTTCCCCTGACCAGAACTGAATGTGATTGCTTGGCCTTGCCACCCATTCTTTGTCATCCTCATGAATATAGATCGGGGCCTGAAACGCTTCAGCCCACTCCACCTGAGCAGAGTAATAATGCGGATGAGACAAAGCGATGGCTTGAATTCCGCCTAATTCGTTGATTTGCTTAATTGTCTTTTCGTCAAGATATGAAATGCAGTCCCACAGCACGTTAAAGCCCTTATGCTGGATCAAATGTGCTGTTTGTCCGATCGCAAACTCTGGTTCGGTTTTGATGCTATAAAGATGTTCTTCTTCTTTTTTGAGGATGTTTTGAAGGTTTCCTTTTTCATGCATGTCTGCAAGGGTTGTCCAAGCTTGTCCCTCCGGATGAATATACTGCCGTTCGTCATCGCAAATTAGACATGAGTCCGGCGGATTTACTGTTTGCGCATGTTGTACACCGCATGTCTCGCAGATATAATATGGCATTTCTTTCACTCCCTTCATTTATTTTCTATATTTTATCCCATTATTATGAAATTTGAAAATATAAAGCCGGCAAGTCTACTGAGAGATTTGCCGGCTCTATGAAGCTGTCTATTGGCCGGGAACGGAATTTTTTGCGTTGACAGCGCCCGCGCCGTAAACATTCGGATCTTCATCTTTCCATTTGTCCGTGCCATTTTTCAAAAGCTCTTTCACTTCATCAGGTGTAAGATCCGGGTTTTGCTGCAGGATTAAAGCTGCGATTCCTGCACATATTGGTGTTGCCATCGATGTTCCTGACATTGTAAAGTACTGAGATCCTACACGGCTTGACTTTTGAAGCTTATCGATATAAGAATTTGGAGAGCGAAGGGAAATGATATCAACACCCGGCGCTAAAATATCGGGCTTTACTTTCCCGTATACTGTCGGCCCGCGGCTTGAGAAGGAAGCGACCGTATCATCATCGCTGCTTGCGGTATCGTTATCGTCAAGGGCACCTACTGTCATCACCTTTTCGCTCACGCCCGGGCTTGCAATGGTTTGTGGATCAGGCCCAGAGTTTCCGGCAGCGACACAGACGACAATCCCAGCGTTCCACGCTTCGTCAACCGCTCTGACTAACGGGTCTTCCTGTTCATTATCATATCTAAGCGCATCGCCCCCGAGCGACATACTGATAATATCGATCGGTTCATCCGGATTATCCTCATTATATTGAATACACCACTCTACACCTTCAATAATGTCCGCTAATGTTCCTGAACCTTGCTTGTTCAATACCTTTACGCCGATTAGATTGGCTTCAGGCGCAGGTCCACGGTATTGGCCGGAAGAGGATGCGCCGCTGCTGGCGACATCACCTGCACAGTGTGTGCCATGGCCATTATCATCATACGGCTCAGTTTTTTGATTGACCATGTCGGCGAATCCGATAATCCTGCCTTCTAAATCAGGGTGCGGGTAGATTCCTGTGTCGACAACAGCGACAGTAACACCTTTTCCTGTCAGGGTTTGCCCGTTTCTGACAACTTCCTTCGCGTGGCTTGCTTCGGTTGCCGTGTCTAGAAGCGCTTTGACTTCACGGTTTAAATACACTTTGCGGATATCACTGCATTCAGAAAGAAGTAAATCTAGCGCTTGTGGGGTCACCTCCGCGCTGCAGCAATTGATTGTGTTGAAGCGTCTTTTTAGCTTGCTGCGTTTTTCTTTTTGCAGCACCTCTCCAGCCATTTGAAAGCCGGTCTCGTGACAGCCTTCCTCAAATTCAATAATGACCGACAATTTTTTTCGGTTTTTCAATTTGGTTTCGAAAAACTGATGCAAGAAGCAAGGAGTCCATTTGAAGGGCTTGTAAAGCTGCAAGACGCTTTCCCGTAACGGCCAATCTAGCTTATGAGCATTTGCTCTCACCATTTGTACCATAGAGTACCCAAACATGTATTTTCCTCCTATTATAAGGTATTCTGTATACTCTATGAACGGATGATAGGTTTGGTAAGTTTGTTTGTCCTTCATAGTAAGCGGACAAGAGTTGGTTTTAATGAATCTTTTGAATCAAATACGAAAGATTCAGGAGAGGAGGCAATCATTGGGGATTGAAAAAGAACATTTGTTCGTATTATAATGTTGTCATCAAACTGGCAAGGAGAGAACAACGTATGAATTTCTTCTTACATCGGTCTTTGGAAAGCCAAATGCCAATCAGCATTATATATATGAAGAAAGACGGAACGATTAGTAAAAGAACAATTATTGTAAGGCAGAAAAGCAAAACGCAAATCAAAGCTTTTTGTTTTTCGAAACAACAGATCAGAACGTTTTTGTTAGACTCTATTCTCTCTTGTGACTTTGTGAGAACAAATAAGCAAAACTTCCATTTTTCAGGCCGATAACAGGCTGTCCGTCTCAGCATGCCGGACAGCTGCTAAAAAATCTCCTTACACCTCTATACATGTATTTGCCAAGTGAGGTTGTTCCTACCTTTTTTGTCTTTCCTCTCAATCTTTTTTCACTCATATTTGAAACGAACCACTATTAACCGTGACAATCAATTGATTTTTTGAAACCGGGAACTTTTTCACTGCTGATATAGTGTATACAATGGTAAGATAAAACCTATTGGCTAAACCTCATATAATGAACCGCGCCATTCTTATGAAAGGAGTTAAACATGAGAAGATTTTTACTAAATGTCATATTAGTCTTAGCCATTGTCTTATTTCTGAGATATGTTCATTACTCATTAGAACCTGAACCATCTAATCAGCCAGATACATATTCAAATTTCAGCAGCTTGGCAGAAAATGAGAGCCCGGCCGATTATGATATTTCTTATAATGAAAAAAAAGGAAGCAAAGTCTTAATTATGTCTCCGCATGGCGGAAGAATTGAAGGCGGAGTAAGCGAGCTTGTGCGGTATTTCAATAATGAATACTCTACATACCTGTTTGAAGGCTTAAAGTCACACGATAATCAAACATTGCATATTACAAGCACCAACTTTGATGAGCCATTGGCTGGAAAGAAAATCAAGGAGCATCAATATGTTGTGGCTTTTCACGGATATAAAGGGGAAAGTAAGAATACACTTGTTGGAGGCACAGACCGAAAGCGTGCGAAAATGATCGTAAGGGCCCTTGAGAGAAGGGGGTTTTCAGCTGAGTTAGCGTCATCTAAAAGCGGCCTTGCTGGATTGAATGCCGAAAACATTAACAACAAAGGGGAAACGGGGCTGAGTATCCAGCTGGAAATCAGCCGCGAGCAGAGAGAAGCATTTTTCGATGATTTTTATTATAAAAATAGGAAATACACAAAGAACAGTGAATTTTATGATTATGTCCGTGCAATCAACAGTGTCCTTGAACAAGAGTATTCATAACAAGCAGACAAGAAGACAAAATAAGAGAAGATCAGTAGACTGAAATAGGATCATTAAAGGAGGCAAAACAGACGATGGCAGATCATCATTTTTATTTAAAAGCGAACTGGCCGGGTAAACGCAACGACGTTGGTACGATCGAAAGCGGAAACCTCATCACATCTATTTCCATTCCTAAAGAAATGGATGGACCGGGAGAGGGGACCAACCCGGATGAAATGCTTCTCGGGGCGGCAGCAACCTGTTACATTATTACACTTGCTGCGATGATGGAAAGAAGCGGGCTGGAAAAAGAAGACCTGCAGATGGAGTCAGAAGGTATTGTCGACGTCACCAAAGGAGTCTTTACATACAAAAAGATCATTCACCGCCCCTCCGTCGTGCTCAAACAGGATGCTTCACAAGAGGATGTCGCATTGGCGCACAAGCTTTGTGAAAAGGCGGAGTCGTCTTGCATGATTTCACGCGCCATTCAAGGAAATGTCGAGGTGCAGCTTGAAGCCTCTGTAAAACCGGGTGGTGAATAAAAAACAGACGGTCACTCACAGACCGTCTGTTTTTTTTCTTCAGCAGGGGCTTTCGATTGATTTAAAACGACGACGCCTGCAATGACAAGCGTGAGCCCGAATACTCCCTTTAAACTGATGGTTTCGCCAAAAAGCAAAAATCCGACAATGGCTGTAAGCGCCGTTCCAACACCCGACCATGTCGCATACGCGCTTGATAAGTCTAATGTTTTTAAAGAAAAGCTTAGAAAGGCAAAAGCAGAAAGAAATCCGCCAATGACTCCGATAATGGGCCACGATTGTGTAAATCCTTCTGAAAGCTTCAGCATCGTGCTCCCGAAAACCTCAGATACAATGGCAAGAGCCAAATAAAGAAATCCTTTCATCATCATCAACACTCCCTTACTGCCAGTTAAGCAACACAACTCCTGAAATTAATAAAAGGATTCCGATAAGTCCTTTCACGTTCAGTTCTTCCTGGAACCATTTCACTCCGATCACTGCCGTCAGCACCGTGCCCACACCGCTCCAAGTTGCATACGAGAGGCTGAGGGGGATATGGTTTAAGGTGAGTGACAGCATGTAAAGGGCGATGAAATAGCCAATCACGACCAAGGCGCTGGGCTTCCACTTTTTGAAGCCGTCAGACACTTTCAGCATGGCCGCTCCAATTGATTCCGAGCATATGGCAATCGTGAGGAATATGTATCCTATTAACATCGTAAATGCTCCTCACTTCAAATGTGTCTTGAGATCATAAAATCGTCAGCTAGAAAAATAGTAGTGTATGCCTAACAATGAGTCAAGAGATTCGTTTCCGGTCCCATAAAAAAGACCCCTTTTTAAGAGGTCTGTTGTGCTTAATAGTAATAAGGATATGGAGGATAGTAGGGATATCCGCCATACAAATAAGGATTAAATAAAGCACTTCCTATAAGCCCGCCTGCAAGGCCTCCGATAAACGGCCCTCCAAAAAAACCAAATGGCCGGCCAAAACCAAATCCATAGCCAAATCCAGGTCTTCCAAACCCAAATGGTCTTCCGAATCCGTAAGGCCTTCCAATGATCCTTGTATCTGCAGCAGTGAAATAATGATCTACCTCATTCATGTTTTCTTTCCTCCTGTCATAAAGTGTAGATGATGCAGTGTATTCAGCCTACCCGGATTTGATTGGGCGTTTGATGAAAAAGAAGGGGTGTGAACTCATTGGGCCTGTATCCATCTGACTGGTCAAAAGCGCCGCCTCACGTACATGCTTATCTTGCCAAGACGACCATAGAACAGGGACATTATCATCTCATTGAAGGGTTTACTCAGCCGGCAAACGGATCGAATACGGATCAGCATACACACTACTTTTCAGGGATTACGTCTTTTGAAAACGGACATTTTCACCGGTATTACGGAATCTCGGGCCCTGCGATTCCCCGGACAGACGGCACCCATTACCACGAAATCGAAGAAACGACGTATCTGGCCTATAATGAGCCGATTGAGATCAGGTACGGAGGCGTTGTGTATGACCCGAATGATGACGGAAGAAAAACGCATCGGCATGCCCTGAAAGGGAAGACGAGAGAAATCGTCGGCAATGAGCCGCTCGGCTGGTAGAAGGATGTTTACCGATGCAAAAAAAGGGCAAAATGGATAGGTGGTTGTACATGATGAATGCTATAATGGGGGGAGATTTATAAAAGAGAGTGATACATATTGAATAATACGAAGCAGCCCGTTGTCATTTTAGTAGGACCGACGGCAGTGGGGAAAACAAATTTAAGTATTCAGCTGGCTAAATCCTTGAACGCGGAAATTATCAGCGGAGATTCGATGCAGGTTTATAAAGGGATGGATATTGGAACAGCTAAAATCACCGAACAGGAGATGGAGGGAGTGTCCCATCATCTGATTGACATTTTAGATCCCCGAGATTCCTTCTCCACCGCAGATTATCAAAACTTAGTGAGAAACAAAATCAGCGAGATTGCCAAAAGAGGAAAGCTTCCGATGATTGTCGGCGGTACAGGGCTTTACATACAATCTGTGCTTTACGATTATACATTTACGGAAGAGGCGAACGATCCTGCGTTTCGGCAGAGCCTGCAAATGGCTGCTGAGCGGGAAGGCGCTGACTTTCTTCATGCAAAACTCGCTGCGGCAGATCCAGAGGCAGCTGCTGCGATTCATCCGAATAACACAAGAAGAGTCATTCGCGCGCTGGAAATTTTACAAACGTCTGGAAAAACGATGTCTCAGCATTTGAAGGAGCAAAAACGAGAACTCCTGTACAATGCAGTGTTAATCGGGCTGACAATGGATAGAGACACGCTTTACGCTAGAATTAATCAGCGTGTCGATATGATGATGGAGGCAGGTCTTCTTTCGGAAGTGAAACGCCTCTACGACAGGAATGTGAGGGACTGTCAATCGATTCAAGCGATAGGCTATAAGGAGCTATTTGCACATTTTGACGATTTTGTGACGCTTTCTGATGCCGTCGATCAATTGAAGCAGAACTCAAGGCGGTATGCGAAACGCCAGCTGACATGGTTTCGCAACAAAATGCAGGTGACCTGGTTCGATATGACACCACCCGTTGATATGGAGCTGAAAAAAAAGGAAATTTTCACACATATAGCAGGAAAACTCGAACTTTAATCGAAACTGTATGATATAGAGAATCAAGGAGGACGAAACATGAAACCGATTAATATTCAGGATCAGTTTTTGAATCAAATCCGGAAAGAAAATACGTATGTCACTGTTTTTTTGCTGAATGGCTTTCAGTTGCGGGGCCAGGTGAAAGGCTTTGATAACTTTACCGTATTGCTGGAATCGGAAGGGAAGCAGCAGCTTATATATAAACATGCGATCTCAACGTTTGCGCCTCAAAAAAACGTCCAGCTTGAACTCGAATAGATCAAGAATACCATGTTAAGGCATGGGGAGGCTGTCGGGGGAATTCCGGCAGCCATTTTTTAAAATTGATCCACTTTCGTTCCAAGCTTTTTTGTAAGCTGACCATGCCAAGGCACGGTCTTTTTTTATGAGATCAACATATGTGAGATAAAATGGTATATGATGTATAAAAATGATCCGGGAGTGACGCGACCTTGTTTGAAAGTGAAGCAGAACTTAGACGAATCAGGATTGCGCTTGTGTGGATAGCCGTATTTTTGCTGTTCGGGGCGTGCGGGAATCAAGACACCATCATTGAAACAGACAGCGGCAATTCAGGCTATGAAACGCCTCAGCCAACCTCGTTTCCTCTTGAACATAATCATTTTGGCGTTGTGGAGGACGGCTATATCAAAATTTATGAGTATAATGAGTCCCGCAATGAGGTAAAGCTGAAAAAAGAATATTCGGATGATGATGAGCTTGAATAAAATTCACAAGCATCCGAATTTACAAAGCGGATGCTACCCGCTAAACTAAATACAGACACAGATCAAACAGAGGGTGAAAACATGAAGCATAAAGTGATCGTGAATCATTGGGAAGAAATTTGCGAAGATGATTCTTGCTATGAGTACGGAACAAGCATCATTGTGAACGGAAAAGAATTAATCAGAGAAGCGTCAATTATCAGCGCCTTGAAGGCGGTTTTAGAAGAGATCGGTGCGGATGTTGAAATAGAAGAAACAGTAGAGAGCGAAAAATGCTGTGATAGCTTAAGAAAAAAAAATCTAGACTACTAAGCAGTTTTTTTTCATGTTATGATATACATCGGCTTAAAAACGACACCCCGAGTAGGACGAGAGATCATTCTCGTTCTGCTCTCTTTTTTGGGCCCTGATGAGCCTGCCCATTTGCCTGATTTGATCAAAATATGAATTTTTCACGAAAACAAATCTATATATTGTGTTTTTGTTAGAGGATAGTATACTATATATAGTGTTAGTGATGAGAGATTCATATTTTTTGATAGGTCGTGATAAAACGTGGTACAAATCATATTTGATTCGAAAACAGGGAATGTTCAGCGGTTTGTGAATAAAATAGACTTTCAGCAGATACGCAAGGTGGACGACATTGACCACATGGACACTCCGTTTGTTTTGGTCACCTACACGACGAACTTCGGTCAGGTACCGGCATCAACACAATCATTTCTCGAAAAATACGCCCATCTTTTATTAGGAGTCGCTGCGAGCGGCAATAAAGTATGGGGCGATAACTTTGCAAAAAGCGCCGATACCATTTCAAGACAATATCAGGTGCCGATCTTGCACAAATTTGAACTCAGCGGCACATCTAAAGACGTTGAATTGTTTACTCAGGAGGTAGAAAGAGTTGTCACAAAATCAAGTGCCAAAATGGATCCAGTTAAATAACGAAATCATGATCCAAAAAGATGGAAAATTCCAGTTTGATAAGGATAAAGAGGCTGTACATAGCTATTTTGTAGATTATATCAACCAAAACACAGTTTTCTTTCACGACTTAAAAGAGAAGCTGGATTATTTGATTGAAAACCAATACTACGAAGAGGAATTCTTAAGCCTTTATTCTTTTGAAGACATTAAAGACGTGTTTAAGACAGCTTACGCTAAGAAGTTTCGTTTTCCTTCCTTCATGAGTGCGTTTAAATTCTATAATGACTATGCTTTGAAGACGAATGACAAGAAAAAAATCCTCGAGCGTTATGAGGACCGAATCTCAATTGTTGCGCTGTTCTTCGCAAACGGCGACACTGAGAAAGCAAAAGAATATGTGAACTTGATGATCAATCAGGAATATCAGCCGAGCACACCGACATTTTTGAACGCCGGCAGAAAACGCCGCGGTGAACTGGTGAGCTGCTTCTTGCTCGAAGTTAATGATTCTTTAAACGACATTTCAAGAGCGATCGATATCTCCATGCAGCTTTCTAAGCTGGGCGGCGGGGTTTCTCTTAACCTGTCCAAGCTCCGCGCCAAAGGTGAAGCCATTAAAGATGTTGAAAATGCCACAAAAGGTGTTGTAGGCGTGATGAAGCTCCTTGATAATGCGTTCCGCTACGCTGACCAAATGGGACAAAGACAAGGATCTGGAGCGGCGTACTTAAACATATTCCACCGCGATATCAATGATTTTCTTGATACGAAAAAGATTTCAGCGGATGAAGATGTACGTGTCAAAACGCTTTCTATCGGTGTTGTCATTCCGGATAAATTCGTTGAGCTTGCGCGTGAGGACAAAGCGGCTTACGTATTTTATCCGCACACGATTTATAAAGAGTACGGCCAGCATATGGATGAGCTGGACATGAACGAAATGTACGACAAATTTGTCGACAATCCCCGGGTGAAAAAGGAAAAAATCAACCCGCGGAAATTGCTTGAAAAACTGGCGATGCTTCGTTCTGAATCAGGCTATCCATACATCATGTTCCAAGATAACGTGAATAAAGTGCATGCGAATAACCATATTTCCAAGGTGAAATTTTCTAACCTTTGCTCTGAAGTGCTTCAGGCATCACAGGTTTCTTCATACACAGACTATGACGTAGAAGATGAAATTGGTTTGGATATTTCTTGCAACCTGGGTTCACTTAACATTCTCAATGTCATGGAGCACAAATCAATCGAAAAGACAGTTAAGCTTGCGACAGACTCTTTAACACACGTGTCTGAAACGACTGATATCCGCAACGCGCCTGCTGTAAGACGGGCAAATAAAGCGATGAAATCAATCGGTCTCGGCGCTATGAACCTTCACGGCTATCTTGCGCAAAACGGCATTGCGTATGAAAGTCCGGAAGCGCGTGACTTTGCAAACACGTTTTTTATGATGGTGAACTTCTACTCCATCCAGCGCTCAGCGGAAATCGCAAAAGAGAAGGGCGAAACGTTTGATCAATATGAAGGATCAACCTATGCGACAGGTGAATATTTCGAAAAATACGTTTCAACAGATTTCTCACCGAAATACGAAAAAATCGCTACTCTATTTGAAGGTATGCATATCCCGACAGCAGAGGACTGGGAAAAGCTAAAAGCATTTGTGGCTGAACACGGCATGTACCACAGCTACAGATTATGCATTGCGCCAACAGGCTCTATCTCATACGTTCAATCAAGCACGGCGTCTGTCATGCCGATTATGGAACGGATTGAAGAAAGAACATACGGGAACTCAAAAACGTACTACCCAATGCCTGGGCTTGCATCTAATAACTGGTTCTTCTATAAAGAAGCCTATGATATGGACATGTTTAAGGTTGTGGATATGATCGGGACTATCCAGCAGCACATTGATCAGGGAATCAGCTTCACGTTGTTCTTAAAAGATACAATGACGACTCGTGATTTAAACCGAATCGATCTGTATGCACATCACAGAGGAATTAAAACCATTTACTATGCAAGAACGAAAGATACTGGGCAAGACAGCTGCCTTTCTTGTGTTGTTTGATTAAAGGAGAGTTTATAGTGACGAAAATTTATGACGCAGCAAACTGGTCAAAGCATGAAGACGATTTTACCCAAATGTTCTATAACCAAAACGTGAAACAGTTCTGGCTTCCGGAAGAGATTGCTTTAAACGGCGATCTCCTCACATGGAAGTACCTCGGGAAAAACGAGCAGGACACTTATATGAAGGTACTGGCCGGACTGACTCTTCTTGATACAGAGCAGGGGAATACGGGAATGCCGATCGTGGCTGAACACGTAGACGGCCACCAGCGGAAAGCGGTGCTGAACTTTATGGCGATGATGGAGAACGCTGTCCATGCGAAGTCGTACTCTAATATTTTCATGACCCTGGCACCGACTGAAACGATTAATGAAGTATTCGAATGGGTTAAGCAAAATAAATATTTGCAGAAAAAAGCGCAAGTCATCGTCGGACTTTACAAAGCCATTCAAAAAGATGATGAGATTTCACTATTCAAAGCGATGGTTGCTTCCGTCTATTTGGAAAGTTTCCTTTTCTACAGCGGTTTCTATTATCCGTTATATTTCTACGGACAAGGAAAACTGATGCAGAGCGGTGAAATCATTAACCTGATTCTTCGTGATGAAGCGATTCACGGCGTGTATGTGGGTCTGCTTGCTCAGGAAATTTATAATAAGCAGACAGAAGAGAAAAAAGCAGAGCTTCGCGAGTTTGCGATCAACCTTCTGGATGAGTTATATGAAAATGAGCTTGAGTATACAGAGGACTTGTACGATCAAGTTGGACTCTCACACGATGTAAAGAAATTCATCCGCTATAATGCCAATAAAGCGCTGATGAACCTTGGATTCGATCCATACTTTGAAGAGGAAGACATTAACCCGATCGTTTTAAATGGATTAAATACAAAAACAAAATCACATGACTTCTTCTCTATGAAGGGTAACGGTTATAAAAAAGCGACAGTTGAGCCGCTCAAAGACGATGACTTTTATTTTGGAGATGAAAAAGAGCAGATCTAATATCTGCTCTTTTCGGCTTGAAGGTACAAATGAGGAGGACGCAGTAATCATGGGAAAAATGGACGAAATAATATTGGTCGCCCCGCGCGATGCCGTGTTTAAGAAAGAAAGCATAACCTTCCAGGGTGTGAACAGTGAAGATAGCAGAGTAGCAGAAATCATGGCTCAGATCGAAGCGGGCTATCGTGAAATGAGAAGGGGAGATGCAGAAGAAGATCCTCATTATAAGCAGCCGATTCCTTATGTCGTCATTAAGCGGGAAGATGAAGTTTTCCTTTACGAGCGGCTGGCTGGCGGCGGAGAATCACGTCTGCACAATAAACTTTCTCTCGGCTTTGGAGGTCATATGAACTCCATTGAAGGAGCGGCTTCATTTACAGAAGTCTTAAAGCTGAACACAGACCGTGAGCTTGACGAAGAACTGCAAATCAACGAAGAGGATAAACAGGCGATTGTCACTCTGGGGCTCATCAATGATGATGAGAACAGTGTCGGCAAAGTGCATATCGGTATTCTGTCTGCGCTTCAATTAAAGTCTGGTTCACAAGTGGAAGTCAAAGAGAAAGAGCAAATTGCGGGAAAATGGATGAAAGTCTCTGAATTAAAACGGGACGACATCTATAACCGTCTGGAAACATGGTCTCAATTTGTTGTTGATATTCTTGAATAATAGAACCCGGTTTCTCGTGATGAGGAGCCGGGGTTTTTTATGAGACGCTCGTCCGCCTCTCGATTATGATTCTAGAATGACAATCGCGTCAAAGCCGGCATTTTTCGCTCTAGTGGCAAGGGCGTCTGCATTGGCTTTGGATAAAAATGCGCCAATCTGTACTTTGTATAATCCGTCCTTTAAAAGGACAATCGTGTCAAAGCCTTTAGCTTCGACACTGCTTGCGAGTGAGTCCGCATTCGCTTTTACTTTAAATGCGCCGGCCTGAACCTTATATAAGCCTGAACTGGAGGTCTTTTTAAGCTTAAAGGCTTGCTCCAATCCGTTTGCATGGCCTCTCGCTAAGCTTTGAATAAAGCTGCTTGTTTTCAGCTTATTCGCATCCGCTACGGTATCAATGAACCCGTTCTCAGTCAATAGGGCAGGCATTGCCGACTCCCTTAGGACGTGGAAGTTTGCTGTTTTTTTGCCGCGGTCTGCAAAGTTGACAGCTTGTATCACTTCAGAGTGAATCGCAGATTGGTAAATCGTCGTCGGGGCCCCCACACCCGGGTAAATATAGCTTTCAAAACCTGTGCCTCCCCCGGCATTAATGTGAATGGACAAAAAGAAATCTGCACCCCAGTTATTTGCAGCATTGGTCCGATCGCTTAAGCTGACATATTGGTCGCTTGTCCGGCTCAGCAGCAAAGAAACGCCTTCATACTCATTTGTCAATATCGTACGCAAAGCTAAAGCGATTTGCAGGGTTAACGTTTTTTCTTGAAGGCCATTTCCTGTTGCGCCTGGATCAGAGCCGCCATGGCCAGCGTCAATAAAAATTTTAACCATTCTCTATCACCTCATTACAGGATATGAAAAAACACGACTTCTGCTTGTACGATTATCATTCGTCTGAAAAATAAGGAAATAACCCTTTCACATGCGGAAATTATTTCTCGGGAAAGCGCACAATTCAACATGAAGCGACAGCAGATTCTCTCTGAATGAAAAATGTGAAAAAATCATTTGTTTGTGAGTATTAGTATGATGGGGGCGGCTTGATTTCCGCTGATTCCATCTGGTCTTCGGCTTTGCATCAGGTATTTGAAACGTAAATGAATGCGCAGAGCTCCTATATGCTGAGAAGAAAAAGGGAAGGAAAACGTGTCGCTGAAGACATCTCTTTATTAATAGAAGAAAAAGAAATATCTCGGGTATCTTAGGCCGAATGAGGGCGTCAAATTAACCGAGTTTTGGCTTGGTTCCTGTTCAAAACCGAAAGCGCTATTCTAAACAGGGTGCGCGAAGGAGCTCTGGTGGGCTCTTCCGCTGACAAATTTGTTTGAGCTGTTAAAAGCGATATAGGAAATGTCCCTCAAGGGATGATAGAAACCTGATATTGAGTAAATAGTGATAATGAGGTTTATCTGTCAAAGGCATATCTCCGGTGTTCCTTACAAAATTGTTAAAAACAAAATCTCTTGGTTTGTCCACCCCATGTCCTTGAATACAATAAGAAATAAAGTATTTCTCGGGAAAGCGCAAGATTCCTTATCATTCCCGATAAAAGCAATTGTTTCGACACATGATAGGCGTTTGTCACAAAGGGCATCCGCTTGAATATCATATAGAGAGAACAGAGAGGTGAAAATGTTGGAGCGCGCTGTGACATATAAAAACAACGGACAGATCAACATTATTCTTAACGGACAAAAGCAGGTGCTGACGAATGCTGAGGCAGAGGCGGAATATCAAGCTGCATTGCAAAAAAACGAAGCGAAGCACGGTATTTTAAAGGAAATGGAAAAAGAGATGAGCACGTTGGTTGGGATGGAGGAAATGAAGCGTAACATCAAGGAAATATACGCTTGGATTTTTGTAAACCAAAAACGCGCGGAGCAAGGCTTGAAGGTGGGGAAGCAAGCGCTGCACATGATGTTTAAAGGAAATCCGGGAACAGGAAAAACGACGGTTGCTCGGCTGATCGGCAGGCTGTTCTTTGAAATGAATGTCTTGTCAAAAGGCCACTTGATAGAAGCAGAGCGGGCTGATCTGGTCGGGGAATATATCGGCCACACCGCCCAAAAGACGAGAGATTTAATCAAAAAATCATTAGGAGGCATTTTGTTTATAGACGAAGCTTACTCGCTGGCAAGAGGCGGTGAAAAGGACTTTGGGAAAGAAGCGATCGACACGCTCGTCAAGCATATGGAAGATAAACAGCATGAGTTTATTTTGATCCTCGCCGGATATTCTCGGGAAATGGATCATTTTCTCTCATTAAATCCCGGTCTCCAATCAAGATTTCCCATCTCCATTGATTTTCCGGATTATTCTGTCACCCAGCTCATGGAGATAGCGAAACGAATGATCGCAGAAAGAGAATACCAGCTCAGTCAAGAAGCGGAATGGAAATTGAAAGATTACTTAATGACAGTGAAAAGCACGACAAGTCCCATTAAATTCAGCAATGGCCGTTTTGTCAGAAATGTGATCGAAAAATCGATCAGAGCGCAAGCCATGAGGCTTTTAATGGGCGATCAATACTTAAAGAGCGACTTGATGACCATTAAAAGCCAAGATCTTTCCATTAAAGAAGAAGCGTCTGGCTCTGTATAGACCTCTCAGTTTTCGAGAGGTCTGTTTTTTGCTGTATTTCTAACTTTTCAAAGCAGTCGATTTGTGGTATACACATGAAGGGTTTGGTATGATAATACTACTGCCCAATATGCAAAAGAAAGGAACATCCATTTGAACGAACAGGAAACAAGACAGGAAAAAGCCATTTTAGTCGGATGTCAGCTGCCGCATATCACGGATGAGCATTTTGAAAACTCTATGGAAGAGCTTGCATCTCTGACAAAAACAGCAGACGGAACCGTATTGACCAGCGTCACTCAAAAAAGGAACAGGGCTGACGCCGCTACATATATAGGAAAAGGAAAGGTAGAAGAGCTGAAGGCATTGGTGGAAGAGCTTGAAGCTGATCTCCTTATTTTTAATGATGAGCTATCGCCAAGTCAATTGAAGTCATTGGCAACTGCAATTGAAGTGAAAATGATTGACCGCACGCAATTGATATTAGATATTTTCGCAAAGCGGGCGAGAACGAGAGAAGGCAAACTCCAGATTGAACTGGCTCAGCTGCAATATGCACTTCCGCGTCTGACGGGGCAAGGAATTAATCTTTCCCGGCAAGGCGGAGGAATCGGGGCGAGAGGTCCCGGGGAAACAAAACTGGAAACCGACCGCCGCCATATCAGAAATCGTATTCATGAAATCAACACACAGCTCTCGACTGTCACTCGCCATAGAAGCCGATACCGTGAAAGAAGAAAGAAAAATGGCGTGCTTCAAATTGCGCTTGTCGGATACACAAACGCGGGGAAATCTACATGGTTCAACCGCTTGACAAGTGCAGACAGTTATGAAGAAGACCTTCTGTTTGCCACACTGGACCCGATGACCAGAAAAATGGTCCTGCCAAGCGGCTACAGCGTACTTCTGTCAGATACAGTAGGATTTATTCAGGATCTTCCGACGACACTGATTGCTGCATTTCGGTCAACGCTTGAGGAAGTCAAAGAAGCGGATTTGATCCTGCATTTGATTGATTCCTCAAATGAGGATTACCCGGGACACGAAAAAACGGTGCTTCGGTTGCTTGAGGAACTTGAAGCCGATGACATCCCTATGCTGACGGCTTACAATAAGCGTGATCAAAAGCTGCCTGATTTTATTCCGACGGCCGGGAGAGATCACATTATGGTCAGTGCGAAATTTGAGGAAGACGCCTATACGTTTAAAGAAGCGATTCAGCGCTATTTGCGCCAAGAACTGTTAACATCTTTTGAAGCACGTGTGCCGGCAAGTGAAGGGAAGCTTCTTTCTAGAATCAAATCGGAAACGATGGTTGACCGGTTCTGCTTTGATGAAGAAAATGAACGGTACGACATATCAGGCTATGTACAAGAAGAGCAAAGCATCATCGGTGAATTAAAGAAGTATATGTAGGAAGGAAATACAAAAACATGTTTGACACATTAACACACGGAGAATTATTGAAAAAAACGGCAATGGAAGTGGAAGCGGACATTGCCGGCGTTCATAAACAAATAGAAGAAATCAGTGAGCGCAATGAATGGAGAGTGCTTCAAAGCTATAGAAAACACAAAGTAAGCGACACTCATTTCACGCCGTCTACTGGATACGGCTATGATGATATCGGAAGAGATACGCTTGAAAGCATTTATGCGGATGTGTTTGGCGGAGAAGCGGGATTGGTAAGACCGCAAATTATCTCAGGCACACACGCCATTTCGATTGCTCTTTTCGGTGTTCTCAGACCGGGGGACGAGCTCCTTTATATAACGGGCAAGCCATATGATACGCTAGAAGAAATTGTGGGCGTCAGAGGCGGAGAAAACGCTGGATCATTAAAGGATTTTCAAATCGGCTACAATGCGGTTGATCTGACGGAAGACGGTAAAATAGACTATGATGCAGTCGCCGCTGCGATCAATCCGAAGACGAAAGTAATCGGCATTCAGCGCTCAAAGGGATATGCGAATCGTCCTTCTTTCTTAATCAGTGAAATAAAAGAAATGATCCGTTTCGTAAAAGAAATCAATGAAAACCTGGTCGTATTTGTGGACAATTGTTACGGTGAATTTGTAGAAGAGCTTGAGCCTTGCCATGTCGGAGCCGATCTGATGGCGGGATCTCTCATTAAAAATCCCGGCGGAGGCCTTGCGAAAACAGGAGGCTATCTCGTCGGAAAAGCGAAATGGATTGAAGCTTGCTCATACCGTATGACGTCACCGGGCATCGGCAGGGAAGCAGGGGCATCTCTTTATTCGCTCCAAGAAATGTATCAAGGCTTCTTTTTGGCGCCTCACGTTGTGTCCCAAAGTTTAAAGGGAGCTGTGTTTACAGCAAGGTTCCTAGAAAAACTAAGCTTTACTTCAAACCCGAAATGGGATGCGAAAAGAACGGATTTGATTCAATCTGTTGAGTTTTCTGACAGAGAAAAAATGATTGCCTTTTGCCAGGCGATTCAATATGCCTCACCGATCAATGCGCACGTTACGCCTTATCCGGCCTACATGCCGGGATATGAAGATGATGTCATTATGGCAGCAGGCACATTTATCCAAGGAGCAAGCATCGAATTATCAGCAGATGGCCCTATCCGCCCGCCGTATGTAGCGTATGTTCAGGGAGGATTAACCTATTCTCATGTGAAGAATGCCATCTGCAGTGCAGTGGATTCACTCATGGAAAAGAAATTAATTTAAATTTTTTAAAAATTTCACTGAATTTGATGTTAAGAATCCTTACATCTTATTGACACAAAATATAACATCACCTATAATGAAACTAAGTTAAGAAAAGGAGGAAATTGAGATGAGTGATAATATTCGCCGCTCAATGCCTTTATTTCCAATAGGAATTGTCATGCAGTTAACTGAGTTATCAGCAAGACAAATTCGATATTATGAGGAAAATGGACTGATATTTCCAGCGAGAAGCGAAGGGAATAGACGATTATTTTCGTTCCATGATGTAGATAAACTGTTAGAAATCAAGCACCTGATAGAACAAGGTGTAAACATGGCAGGGATTAAACAAATTCTGGCGAAAGCAGAAGCCGAACCAGAGCAAAAACAAAACGAGAAGACGAAAAAACCAATGAAACATGATCTGTCCGATGACGAACTGAGACAGCTCCTGAAAAACGAGCTCATGCAAGCCGGCCGTTTTCAACGAGGGAATACATTCCGCCAAGGCGACATGTCCCGCTTCTTTCATTAATCCGTTAGCAACTGTTTTGCTATATACATTTACCTTTTAAGAGGAGGAGTTTTACGAAATGGCAAAGTACACTAGAGAAGATATCGTAAAATTAGTCAAAGAAGAAAACGTGAAGTATATCCGTCTTCAGTTTACTGACATTCTTGGAACAATCAAGAACGTTGAAATTCCTGTAAGCCAGCTTGAAAAAGCGCTTGATAATAAAGTCATGTTTGACGGTTCTTCTATTGAAGGATTCGTTCGCATCGAAGAGTCAGACATGTACCTGTATCCAGATCTGAATACATTTGTTATCTTCCCATGGACAGCTGAAAAAGGTAAAGTAGCACGTTTCATCTGTGATATCTACAATCCGGATGGTACACCTTTCGAAGGTGACCCGCGAAACAATTTAAAACGGATTCTGAAAGAAATGGAAGACCTCGGCTTCAGTGATTTCAACCTCGGACCTGAGCCTGAATTCTTCTTATTCAAATTAGACGAAAAAGGCGAGCCGACGCTTGAACTAAACGACAAAGGCGGATATTTCGACTTGGCTCCAACTGACTTGGGAGAAAACTGCCGCCGTGATATCGTACTTGAGCTTGAAGAGATGGGCTTTGAAATCGAAGCGTCTCACCATGAAGTTGCGCCTGGCCAGCACGAAATCGACTTTAAATATGCTGGTGCTGTCCGCTCTTGTGACGACATCCAAACGTTTAAACTAGTTGTCAAAACAATTGCCCGCAAACACGGTCTGCATGCGACATTTATGCCAAAACCGTTGTTCGGTGTGAACGGTTCCGGTATGCACTGCAATCTATCACTCTTCAAAGATGGCGTTAACTCATTCTATGACGAAAACGCTGATCTTCAGTTAAGTGAAACAGCGAAACACTTCATTGCAGGTATCGTGAAGCACGCAACAAGCTTTACAGCAGTAACAAACCCGACTGTGAACTCTTACAAACGTCTTGTCCCTGGCTATGAAGCACCTTGCTACGTAGCATGGAGCGCGCAAAACAGAAGCCCGCTTATCCGTATCCCGGCTTCCCGCGGCATCAGCACACGTGTTGAAGTACGCAGCGTAGACCCAGCTGCTAACCCGTACCTTGCACTCAGCGTATTGCTTGCTGCAGGCTTAGACGGAATCAAAAACAAACTGGAAGCGCCAGCTCCAATCGACCGCAACATCTACGTGATGAACAAAGAAGAGCGCATGGAAAACGGAATCGTCGACCTTCCAGCAACACTTGCGGAAGCGCTAGAAGAATTCAAATCAAACGAAGTCATGGTCAAAGCGCTAGGCGAGCACCTATTCGAACATTTCATCGAGTCAAAAGAAATCGAATGGGATATGTTCCGCACACAAGTTCATCCTTGGGAACGCGAACAGTATATGTCTCAGTATTAATCTTTCAATCCCTTGGCACTATTGGTGTCAGGGGATTTTTTGATTTTGATTAATAGAATGAGAAATTAGCATTTTTGGTCAATGACCAAATTATGACCAAAAATATTTGAAATTAGAAATCTAACTCTACGATTGAGGACATAAAACATTACAAATTTAGAAGCATTGGTGTATTTATTACACAACCTATAGGAGGTAATAAATGAGAGTCATTTGGGAGAACATTGAATATGATCCTTTTAAGGTTAATGGACATCAGTGAAGATGAATTTAACTTTGCCTTAAGAATATAAAAAATTGATCATAACAAAATGGTGGATTGATTTAATTTTAATGCGTTCCCAAGAAATCAGGAAACATCTTGGTCAGACGACCATATTGAAGTTGAGGGGCTACCACAAAAACTGTTGTTCATACAGGGAGATGGACACAAATGGGTTGTATTAGATTATCGCCAAACTAATGAGAATACACCTGTACAGTATTTTGACCTTGAATTAAATACAGACTTTAGGATTGCAGACTTATTTAATGAATTTTTATCTAAGCTATACACATATGAATGCGAAGATGAAATTCATGAATACGATAACTTAGATTTTGATGAAATTCATACTATTGATCTAAATGATCCTGATGCTATACAGAAAGAAGAAGTCGAAGACCTAGAGTGGATACTGCACATTCTTACTGAAAATGCCATAGGAGCAAAAGGTGATATGGGTTTTGAATTGGCTGATGTATTGATGTCAATTGTTTCTTCGTACACACACTAAATAAAGTCGAACAATTTAAGAACTATAGTTTGAGAAGCTGCTCAGGAGGTAGGAAAGTCCAAAAACGAAGATACTGAGATGATATTGGATCAACTTAAAGACTTCATGTAAAACAAACTTTAATTTCCTCTCTTGTTTATTCTTAATATCATCTTGACAAGAATGGTAATATGTTAAAATACTAAGAAAAGAAGGAATGAATGAAAAAACTATACAGAAGACTAAGACATTCGTTTTGAGTTAGTTTCTGCCGATCATGTTTTGGTATATTCATATTATCATTGCTGTCTCATACAATGGAAAAGTTAGCTTTTTTGATGAAAATCTAAATAAGAAAACATCTTTCAAATTCTATGCGGGCAATAGTGAAATGTTATTGAATGATATTAAATTTGATGATAGTAACATGTACGTCCTTATCAAAGGGTTTGACATGCAAAAAGAGAATGTCTTAGGGGAAATAACCTCCTATGACTTAAAATCAGGGAAAAAGGTTAATACAACACCATTAAAAGCAAAAAAAGAATGGGAAATTGCACGTTTTGAATTATTGCATAATGAATAAGATTAGGAGGATATCTCATTTGGGTGGTCCTGCATTTTTAATACTACTTGTACTGCCGGCTGTATCATTTATCTTAGGGATAATAGGATACTTTATCTTCAAAATATGGATAACAACCTTGATTATATTTGTACTCTCTTTAGTTTTTATGCTAATTGAAATAGGGTTAGAGCCGACTTTTTTGATCTGGGTGACTATCATGACAGTTGTATGTTTTATATCTGGAATTCTAACTAAATCCATTGCAATTTTAATTAGAGGATGATAGCAGAAGCGAAGCGTTGCGATAACTTTGACAGCATTTTTGTCGTACATTTCTTTCAATGAAACCCTAAGTAATATGGCAACTTGATTTGCTCCTAATTAACCACCCCCTTTTATAAGGGAGTTTTATTTATTACCAACATTTACATCGAACCTTTGTTCTTGTTTGTGGTGAATAGAGAACATTTGTTCTGTTAATATTAGATCAATAAAGGAGTGAGCGATATGCTTAGAGATCGAGGAACAATCAAATTTATATTCAATGTCAAGAACTTAATTTAAAACCCAGTTTCGGGAAGTCTTTTTATATAATGTCACACAAAATGTAATGGAAAAGTAGGCGTTTTAAGGTGATTCGTGACAGAGGTCGTATTAAGTGGGTTTCCATGGTGTTACCTAAATATGTAAAATTACTAAGGGAATATAATGAAAGTTTAGATAAAGTCAAAAAAACGGTTTTGGATGAACAAAAAATCTGAAGAATTTAATGAAATTATCTGCGGGGCTATGGAAGGGAACATTATTCTACAATTCACCTTCTATCAAAAAGGGGAAATGAAGAAACTTGTCGGTAATATTCATTATATCGACCAGCTAAAAAGAGAATTGCGAATTGTTGATTACTCGACTAAAAAACATATTTTAAAATTAGGAGATATTATTGAAATTGAGCAATATTAAGAAAATTAGAAATGCAAACTTAATAAGGGGTAGCGTAAGGTCAGGAAAATGCTAATATTTAAAAGCCCAATTTCTAAGTATTGAATTTGAAAAATTGGGCTTTTTTCACTCCGCAATCGCGCCCTTTTGCTTAACAAAGTTGCGATCTTCATATAGTGCTTATAGACAAGAGGGTATTCCAACAGAGGTATTGCCATGGAGTTATCAGTTGATTAGCTTGGTAATTGAAGATGAATTGAAGATGATGATAGAATCAATGAAAGACGTATTAGAAAACGTCCTTCAAGTTGAAAACACCTTAAAAAACAGTGACTATAAACAGTTATTCTTCCTATTAAATCTGCCTAAAGATAACTGGCCAAGTTTAAATCAGCGACTGACATTCGTTAAATTACTTCCCCATTCTCCGTTTGGGGTTAACCAACTTATTATTCTATCCTCAAGCAGATCACCAACAACTTCTTCATATTTTTTTCGATAAGGATTTGGCAATTCTTCCTGTAACCAACTGTCTTTTGTACCTTGCCAGATTTCATAAAAAATAAAGTTGTACCGTTTCACCCCTTTGGATTGGTTATCTAAAGGGGTGTTTTTATATTGAAAGAAAAAGAACATCTGAAGTTGAAAGTGGATTAAAAAACTGTTGAGTGACAATAGAGTTGTTCCGTTAAAGGGCCATATTGTTGAAGATTAACTAGGAAGGAAAATGATGTTAAAATGAAGCTTAAAGCAAAGGGGGGTTAGAAAATTGTGTTATGAAGTTGTAAATACAACAGTGTTTTCTCTGGAAAACGGTGGAGGTAACCCGTGTCCTGTTGTTTTGAATGCAGATAGTTTAACAACAGATAAAATGCAAAAGATGACAAAGGATTTTGCTCATGAATCAGCCTTCGTTTTAAAATCAACTCGTTCTGATTGTGATGTAAAGATTCGTTTCTTTGTTCCATTACATGAGATGGAAATGTGCATCCATGCGACTATAGGAAGCATTACAGTTCTCGTTAACCGAGGTATGATAAAACATTCACCGACTATAGTGGAGACAATGTTAGGGCCTGTTAAAGTTGAATGGGAAGTAAAAGGATCGAATTTAGATGTTAATGTTGAACAATTCTCCCCCAAATTTTTGAATGTAAATCCTACAGTAGAAGAAATATGTAAAGCATTATGTATTGGAATAGATGACATAAATAATTTTCCTATTCAATCTGTCTCTACGTCTCGTTATAAACTAATTATTCCTTTAAAAAGGGTGAGAACTCTTAACAATCTTAAACCTAATTTTGAATACCTTTGGAAATTATGTGATGAGTTTAACACTACTGGGTTTTATCCTTTTGCCATTGAGCAGGAAAGCAAGCAATATGTCCAGGCACGTCAATTTCCTAAGAGAGCTGGATACAACGAAGATCCGGCAACTGGTGTAGCCGCATCTGCATTAGGGGCATATTTAACCGAAAATAAGGTGTTCTACCCGTTAAAAGATGGTTGGAACAGCTATAAGATTATTCAAGGAGTCGCTATGGGGCGACCTAGTATTATTAAATCCGAAACTTTTATACAAGAAAGCAAAATTATTAGAACCCGAGTAAAAGGAAACGCAATAGAAAAACTCTGTTAATGGTCTTCAACAAACGGGCGCGATTGTTGAACAACATAGGTAGAAAATGATTAATCTTTATTATAAAAACCAAACTAAAATCTAATGAAGAAGAAGCCATTTTGATCAATCTTTTTTCAAAATGGCTTCTATTTATTTATCGTAAAATAAGGATTTGTAAGGTATTTTTGCTCAAACCTTATTTCAAAGCTACATTTTTAAATTAACATAGATTACCTAAATGCAGTATTTAAACTTTCGAAGTTTAGCGGCGTTGGTCCCGGGCGGCATGAAACCACTACCCCCTAATCATTTATTATCATTGAGAAATTTCTGTACAAATATATTCGTTAACATCGGTTATTTATGTACAGTGAAATAATTATGTACACGTAATGAATTAGGTAAAAACGCATGTTATATAAGTACGTGGATATATTTTTTAATATTGTACATTACCATTTATTGAGATACTTTATGCTCAGTGATATAGCTACCGTCGTCAAATGGTTCCTTTATTGAATGCAATAGCATTGGCGATACAAACAAAATATCACCTCCTACTTAGAACATATTAGCTAAGCGAAGGTGATATATAAAGCGATATGGCAGTGGTACTTAATGGGATTCAATGAGCTCAGGTGAATTGTTTTTAGGTGAATTCACTAAAGATGAAACTTGGTATGCTTCCATGTCATCAGCATCATAAGGCTGCAGTAAACTTGGTAGATAGTCAGGATCAGTATTTTTAGGATTGAGCCATTCCTTTTCGTTGTCATGAGTTAGGATAACGGGCATTCGATCATGTATGCCTTCCATAAGCTCATTAGGCTTTGTAGTAATGATTGTGCAAGTATATAAAGGATTACCTTCTGGAGTTTTCCACTTCTCATATAATCCGGCAAAAGCAAAGAGATTGGATGATTTAAGCTTAATCCGCATAGGAATCTTAGTCTTTGGATCAAGGCGTTTCCATTCATAAAAACTGTCAGCCGGTATGATACAACGTTTGCTTACGAGCGGCTTTCGAAAGCTGGGTTTCTCGGACAATGTTTCAGCACGAGCATTAATCATTTTATAGCCGATCTTTTCGTCTTTAGCCCAAGGAGGGATAAGACCCCATCTAAGTTTGTCCAGCCGGTTGTTAGATCCGTCATTGATGATTGTCAGGATGTTTTGTGATGGAGCGACATTATAGCTTGGGTAATATTCATCTTCAGACAAAAATTGATCTATGTTGAACTGTTCGATGATGTCATCAAACTCAGAGAATAAAGTGAACCTGCCACACATGTTCATCATCCTTTAGGGTTTTTGAATATTGTACAGGCTTGATACACGAAAATCAAAAAGGAGGAATGTGATGCAGCAAACGGTTGAGGTTAAAGAAGTTGAAGTGTTGATTAGGGGAATATGAAGAAAGAAAAAGTTCACTGATATTTATACATTCAACAGTTTTCTGGTAGACTGTACTATAATAAGAAAGCCCCCAAAATTGGGGCTTGAATCTGCGTTAATAACCATTAAATCCCTTAATTTCAAATTTTTCTGTATCGAGATTTAGGCTATTCAATTGCTTTAACAACACTTCAAATTTTAAGCAGTCACCGTTTCTTAATTCTTCTGGAATATCTTCAGGATTTGCAATTTTCATTCCATTCTCAATCCACTGTTTTCGGTATAACTGAATTGCAGCTTCAACTAAGTGATCTGGAGTTACTATAAAACCTAAGCTTACGTCATGATCTTCACTGTAGCCGTATTCAAAATCGCAACAAGGGCAGATATCAAATGTTTTTTGATACTCACCATCATTGTTTAAGGGGTTGTGAATTAATCCTTTATATCCGCAAATTAAACATGTATATAATTTTGCCATAGCAATCCCTCTTTAAGTTCCTATTTATTTTTATAATAATTATAACCAGCTTTTTTATTTGGATGTTTTGGCTTGAAGTAAGTTATTATAGTATCTTTATTTCCTTGTCGTTCTACAGATAAGAATTCATTTGTCTTCTTATTACTTCTGGGGGATGGGTCATCTTACTTAGCGGGTTTAGCAAATATGGTTATTTTAGGAGAATATCCTGTTGTTTATTTTAAAGATCGTAAAGAGTTTAAAATGGCCGGGGCGACACTAATGACACGCCACAATGTTACAATTTATGAAGACAAAGATCGCAAGAAAAGAGGTGGCCCAAAAGCTGCTGATAAATAAGTTTAAACAAAAAAACCTTCCAGAAAGGGAGGATTAATACTACATATTGACTAAAGTGTAAGTCAATGAAACGATGAATAATAAATACGAAATATAAGAAATTGCTTTTGAAGAACTTGTTTTATGTCTTTGGAATGTATAAATAAGTGCAAAACCTAGGAAGAAAACTGTTACAAACCAAGAAGTGTATTGTGGAAAGATGGCGACCAGTAAAACCATGATTGTTGAAAAAATAAATGATGAGTAATGAGTAACTTTATGATCATTATTCAAAGAAATCACCTCTACAAATTTTTACCCAATTTAGTGTGTATTAAAACATTATATAAAAAGGAGAATAGAAAAATGCCAAACATTATTTCTAAAGAGCAAGATGAAGCAATTTAATACTTTAGAAACAAATTAAATTTATCAGACAAAGACCTATACTTAGAGACAAGAACGAACAATATGCTAACATTCTTTATCAGTTATATAAAGATGATCCGTATTTGTTTATTAGGGCTTTAAAAGAAGGATACGTGGTAAATCAACCAATTGAATTTGATGAGGCCATTGTGCGTTTCTTTAATGGAGAAGAACCGGCTATTGTACATAAAACAATCGGCAGAAGATACAATGTTTGTGATATTTCAAATTGTTTAAGTTAAAACATATATTGTAAGGGATTTTAAGGAAGGATCTAGATAATGTTGTAGAAGCATTCATCATGAAAGGGGTTATAAACATGCAAGTTTTAAGGATCTTTATTGTTCATGTCTTGTCTGCGTTATCAGCTGCTGCTGTTTATGTTTTTGGCATTGATTATGATGGTTACTATCCATACATTCTAATAAGTGCTATTCTCTATATCTTTTATTTAATCTTTGCAACACCTGTTCAATACTTAATAAATCGTAAGCCAAAAAGATTTAGCCTGAAATATTTATTCATATACTTATTCTTTTCCTTCTTAGTATGGTTATTCTTCGCTTTAATCACTGATCCAATGAACACCTTAGGGATTCTATTATCATACGAAATTCACTTATTTGGCATTTCATTTGCTTTTATCTTTTGGGTCTGGGACTCAGTTTTTCTGCAAAACAAGGCAAAGACAGCAATCTAAGTTATCACAATCCACAAACTCATGATACATTTAAGGAATAACGGTGCCATATAAAAAATTGGATTTGACCTCATGAAGAATAATTCAGAATGGCTTTTCTTTATTTTGAAAGGGGTCGAGTAAGGTGAATAGAAAAAAGGATGAAATACAAAGAAAATATAGGGAACAAATGAGAGAGAAGACAGAACAAGAAAAAAAAGATGGCAGTTCACATACTTTTGAGATTGTTGTTGTACTAGCCATCATTATATTGCTGATATTCTTTAATTCAGTATTCAAAGCTTTTTAGATAAAAGAATCGTTAATTGTAAAAATGCAGGCTATTTTTTAAAAAATAGCCCAGTGCAGCCAAACCAATTCTAAGTACTAATGCTTCAATCTTTCTGATTAGAAAAAAAGGGGTTAAATGAGTTTGGGGATATTCACCATATGGAAGAATTTGAGGACTTGAAACTTCAAGGGGCAATTAATGCTTAAATAATGAATCACTACATATTGGGGATATAAAAAATGAAATAGTATAATGAATTTATAAATATAGCTAAAACTCTTAATAAAGAATTAGATATCATTCCATTATTATATGGCTCTTTAGGTCTTGAAAAGGTAACTGGGTTGGATTTTTCCCCAGAAGATATTGATATCCTTATTCCTTTACTTTTTTTAGAGGAAAAGTGGGAAAAACTAAAAAAAATTATGGAACTGCAAGGTTATAAAATGGTTGATTTACATGAGCATGAATTTAAGAAAACTAATACTAATATAGGCATTGCGTACATAGAGGATTTAAAACCATTTGCAGATGTAGACTATAATAACCTAGAGGTTTTTGAAGATTACGGAGCGAGATATCATTTGATAACTATTGATGATTACCTCAAGATTTATAATAATTCTTTGTTAGATGGCTATAGAAGAACAAAGAAGAATAATAAAGACCAAAGTAAAATTAACATATTGAATAAACTGATACAGAATTAATTTCTGTTTTTAATAACAAACTTATGTTTGCAACAATGCCGCAATGAAGAAGCATTTGATCAAAAGTACAATTTCTAGCACTTTCATTACCAATAAAAGTTTAAAGTGGAATACCAATCTCTCATTAAATAAAATAAGAGTTTTAAAAAACTTATTTGTAAAGTGAAATTTTAGTACGATTAAGCACTAACTATATCTATCTTAGTTGAGAATTATATTCAGCATGCAAAAAATATAGGTGCGGGTTCTTTTGTCTTTTGCTCTTGCCTTCATGAGTGTTTGATAATCAGTTTAAATCATTTGTTCGTTTGCTAATTTTAGACCGTATTCTGACGCTGAATTTTCATCATCTCGCCTGCAGTTTGCGCTTATTCTTAGCAGAAGGTAACTCATCTTTAAAATCTTCTTTTGATATCTAAGGTCGTGACGTCGAGTATACATTTAGAAATCTCTTATTCTGTTAAGACATAATGGAATTTGATATTGAAATAACATTAGCCATGGTCTAAGATTCTTCTATGTAGATAAGTCGGCCTCCTCCAAGCTACCAAGAATACACTCGTTAAAGAAGCAATTTTAATCAAGATCAATTGATTGGTCAGCAATGCCAGCCTAATCTTCATAAAATGATTTTATGTATTGCACTCCTGAAAGCTCGCTATCTAAGCAGTTTTGAATATGTCTCAAATATAAAGTATCCTGTATATACCATAGTTGGTATATCAGCCACAATAGCCGAGAGTTCCCTATAAGGAGGACAACGCTGTGCGGAAAGCTTTAAGACGTTTATTTAAGATACAGAAAAATCAAAGTCCAGACGCTGATGGCTATTTGCATATTCTAGAGAAGGATATAAATCTAGAATTAAAACAAAAAATATATGTGTTGGAAGGCTTAGGGGAAGTAGTAGCAGAAAAACTGCAACGTAAATATACAGATGTTTTTGAAAGTCAGGGCAAACGTAACCTTAGCATCAAAATTTATAGAGATATAGATGGAGATGGGATAAGTGATTTAACAGCTGAGAGGTGCTTGGAAAAAGAATACCGTTCCCAAATCACAATTAATTATGGAATTTTAACAGCCAATGAAGATGAAGATATAGACGCATTTACAATTGATTTATGGTATTACTACGGTGGATTTATAGGAAGCGGTTGTGGAACATTATTCGATTTAAATAATGACTTAGAAAAGGAAATTGAAAAGGTACTAATTTTTTTACTCAATGACAAACAATCCGAGAAATAAGAAGAGAGCCACAAAGGGCTTTCCGTTAACTGGTTATGTTTTTAGCGAATAGAAAAGCCCCTAAGAGAGCTTGGATATTGCATGTACCTTATTATGTGCATGATGAGAAGGTGGAATGATCACTTTAAGTTTCAAGCTTTGATGAGTATTCAGGAAATAAAGACTGAAACTTTGTTTTAATTTTAAAACGATATTGGATGAAGAATACATAATTAAATCCCTTTATGTTTTTCTGTAACCTGATCCATCTATAGTGGTTGTCATGACGTAAACATTATTCGTGTTTTATTTGCCAAAAGTTTAAATTAAATTTTTGAAAGAAAAAATTGTTAAGCTTTCAACCGCCTATACCCGAAAAACATAAAAGAACAGTCCCCATAGCGGAAAACAAGCCGTTTTTATGAGGAACCGCTTTATAAGTGTTATTCTCTTTATCTGTTATTTAATCTTTGCTGCGCCTGAAAAAGAAGGTGAAATCAATATTTTTCTCAAGCCAATTTAAATTTCACCTGAAAAAAACGTTGAAAAAGCTGAAAGGATTTTATAATATTAAATCAAGTTAGTTTGTTTGGTCAACAAACTAATGTGGTGAACTTATAGTTGTCCATACGATAAGTTCTTTTTCAATATGGATGAAAGGGGGGAAGAGGCTCGACAAAAAACAGATGAATTTACTGCTTGCTGATCACTATTTAGATGAGGATAATGCTCAGTAAAGTAAACCACTAAATTGTTTGCACTCTTTTGAAAGCGCTTTTATAAAACGCTGGGCATAAGTCTGGAGATATTTTTCCATTTCTTACTGTTCCATATTAAAGGATCGAAAAGGGGAGTAATCATGCTCAGTGAAAATGTAAAGAAGATTAGGATGGTTGAAAAAGTTGGATATGCGTCTGGGGATTTCGCATGTAATTTAATTTATGCAACGGTGTCTACTTACCTTTTGTTCTTCTATACAGATGTATTTGGTTTATCGGCGGCAACAGCCGGCACGATGTTTTTAGTGGTTAGAATCATTGACGCTCTCGCTGATCCTTTTATTGGAACAATGGTAGACAGAACGAACAGCAGATTTGGACGCTTTAGACCGTATCTATTATTCGGGGCTCTCCCATTTGTCATACTGGCCATACTCTGTTTTACAACTCCAGATTTTTCGGATATGGGAAAATTAATATATGCCTATATCACCTATGTTGGCTTGTCGCTTACATATACAATGATAAACGTTCCATATGGCGCGTTAACTTCTGCAATGACTAGAAATAATCAAGAAGTTGTTAGCATAACATCAGTTCGCATGCTATTTGCAAATCTTGGAGGACTTGTCGTTGCTTTTTTTGTTCCCTTACTGGCTGCCTATTTAAGCGATATTTCCGGTAACGAATCTCTTGGCTGGCAACTAACCATGGGTATTTTGGGTATGATAGGCGGGTTCCTTTTAATCTTTTGTTTTAAAAGCACAAAAGAGCGTGTCACTCTTCGAAAATCTGAAGCGAAAATTAAATTCTCTGATATTTTTGAGCAATTTCATGTAAATCGTCCGCTTGTTGTATTAAGTATTTTCTTTATTATCATTTTCGGAGTGAATTCAATAAGTAATTCAGTTGGCATCTATTACGTGACGTATAACTTAGGAAGAGAGGATTTAGTGAAGTGGTACGGTTTGATAGGGAGCTTGCCTGCATTGGTCATTTTACCGTTTATTCCAAAGCTTCATCAACGATTGGGGAAGAAGAAATTACTAAACTATGCATTATTACTGAATATAATCGGCCTCCTAGCTTTACTGTTTGTTCCGTCAAGTAATATATACCTCATACTCTTCTTTCGATTAATCGCTGCTGCTGGAAGTCTCACTGCCGGGGGATATATGTGGGCGCTCATTCCTGAAACAATAGAATATGGAGAATATAGGACTGGGAAAAGAATGGGCGGGCTCATATACGCTATCATCGGATTTTTCTTTAAATTTGGCATGGCCTTGGGAGGGGTTGTACCGGGATTGGTTCTAGATAAGTTTGGATATGTGGCAAATCAGGCACAAACGCCGGAGGCATTAACGGGAATTTTAATTACAACTACCATTATTCCCGTGTTCTTACTGGTTTTAGCCATGATTGATATTCATTTCTATAATTTAGATGAGAAAAAATATAAAAACATGGTACGAGAATTAGAGAATAGAGATAAAGTTTATTTGGATAACATTGATGAATTCAAAGCTTAAACATTGATGAGTGAAAAGAAAATAGCTGAGGAGGAGTCCCAAATGAAGATTATCAATCCAGTACTTAAAGGATTCAATCCCGATCCAAGTATTTGTAGGGTAGGAGAGGATTATTATATCGCTGTATCTACATTTGAGTGGTTTCCAGGAGTACAGATACACCACTCAAAAGATTTAGTGAATTGGCACTTAGTTGCACATCCATTACAGAGAGTTTCACAATTAGACATGAAAGGAAACCCTAATTCGGGTGGGGTTTGGGCGCCATGTTTAAGTTATAGCGACGGAAGGTTTTGGCTGATCTATACGGATGTTAAGGTCGTAGATGGCGCTTGGAAAGATTGTCACAATTATTTAGTGACTTGTGAAACGATTAATGGTGACTGGGGAGAACCGATTACATTAAATAGCTCGGGGTTTGATGCTTCTATGTTCCATGATACGGATGGAAAAAAATATTTATTAAATATGTTATGGGATCAGCGTATTGATCGGCACTCATTCGGAGGAATTGTCATACAGGAGTATTCTGGTAAGGAGCAAAAATTAATTGGTAAACCGAAAGTTATATTTAAAGGAACGGATAGAAAGCTGACTGAAGCTCCGCACCTTTATCATATCGGGAACTATTATTATTTATTAACTGCAGAAGGAGGAACTCGGTTCGAACACGCTGCTACAATTGCCCGTTCTTCAAGCATTGAAGGCCCATATGAAGTTCATCCTGATAATCCACTCTTAACATCGTGGCATGATCCAGGAAATCCACTGCAAAAATGTGGACATGCCTCCATTGTTCAAACACATACAGGTGAGTGGTATTTAGCTCATTTAACGGGACGTCCTATTCATCCTGACGATGATTCCATTTTTCAGCAGAGAGGATATTGTCCATTGGGCAGAGAAACAGCTATTCAAAAACTCTGTTGGAAAGAGGAATGGCCTTATGTAGTAGGTGGAAAAGAAGGAAGCTTGGAGGTAAAAGCCCCTGCTGTATCAGAAAAGATATTTCCAGCAACCTATCCGGAAGTTGATGAATTCAAGGATCCAACATTAAATATTCATTTTCAAACGTTAAGGATCCCGTTTACAAATGAATTAGGTTCATTGACTCAAGTGCCAAATCATTTGCGATTATACGGTCATGAATCATTAACCTCGACATTTACTCAGGCATTTGTAGCCAGACGTTGGCAAAGTCTCCATTTTGAAGCTGAAACTGCAGTTGAGTTTTATCCGGAGAATTTTCAACAAGCCGCCGGATTGGTGAACTATTACAATACTGAGAACTGGACGGCTCTTCAAGCCACGCATGATGAAGAACTTGGCCGTATTCTTGAATTAACAATATGTGATAACTTCTCTTTTTCACAGCCATTAAAAAATAAAATTGTGATTCCTCGTGAGTTAAAGTATATATATCTAAGAGTAAACATTGAAAAGGAACAGTATTATTATTTCTATTCTTTTAACAAAGAAGATTGGAGAAAAATTGACATTGCATTGGAATCGAAAAAATTATCAGATGATTACATCCGTGGAGGAGGGTTCTTCACAGGTGCCTTTGTAGGAATGCAATGTCAAGATACCAGCGGTAATCATATTCCGGCCGACTTTAGATATTTTCGTTATAAAGAAAAATAATGTACACGTGAAAAAGGAGACTTCTATTGAAGAACTCCTTTTTCATAGGAGAAGGTATCCTTAATAAAATGGTCTTATTCAACATTACACCAACAAAACAAAAACTCATCTTTGAAGATGAGCGTAGAACATAGAGTTTTGTACAATTTAATCATGTAACGATATCTAGAAAATGTTCAATAACAATCGAAGACATTCCTAATGCCGGTGCATTCTTTCCTAAGGAAGATGGCAATAACTCATAGCTATTGGCCAATTGGGAATAAACCCTGGATGACACTTCACTTCTAATTGAATTTAAAACCATTGGATGCGATTCGATTATGCTGTTTCTTAAAATGACGGCTTGTGGGTTGAAAGTATTTAAAATATTGGTAAGGCCTATGCCTAAATAGAATCCAAAATTTTGTAGCGCATTTAAAGTTCCAATATCATTCAGATGGGCGAGGTCTATGATATCTTGAGTGAACACTTTTTTCTCTTTAGTCTGAAGAGATGTTAATAAAGCCTTCTCGGATGCATACAATTCCCAGCATCCTCGGTTTCCGCAACTGCATTTAGGTCCATTAAAGTCTATTGTCATATGTCCCATTTCTCCGGAGAATCCGCTGACACCTCTATATAAATGATTATTGATAATGACACCGATCCCTATTCCTGTACTGATGCTTGCATAAATAATGTTATCGTGATTTTTTGCAGCACCGAATACTTTTTCACCATATGCACCGGCATTTGCCTCATTTTCAATAAAAACAGGAACATTGAACTTCTCTTGGATGAAAGGTTTTAAGTCAATATTTCTCCAGTTGGAGTTCGGAGTGAAAACAATTTTTTGATTTTCATCAATGAGCCCAGGCACGCATATGCCTATACCAATAAGCCCGTACGGAGATTGTGGCATATGTGTCATAAAGTGATGAATCATATTAACTAGAATGTCTTTCGTTATTTCTGGAGAATTGCATTCCAAATGGTGGTGTTGGTCCAGAACGATCGTCCCTTCAAGGTCTGTTAAAATGCCATTAATATAATCTACACCAACGTCTATTCCTACGGAGTATCCAGCCTTTTGATTAAAAACAAGCATGACAGGTCTTCTGCCGCCGCTTGATTGTCCCTGGCCGATTTCAAATACAAGATTTTCTTTCATTAATGTGTTTACCTGTGATGAAACAGTTGATTTATTTAAACCAGTTCTTTCAGATAATTTAGCTCTTGAAATAGGTGAGTTCTTAAGTATTTCTTTTAATAATAATTTTTGATTTACTTTTTTGACAAAGGTTTGATCTGCGATATCCACTTCATCCACTCCATTTGTATAACCTATAAATTAAGTTGAAATTTTTATGTGTTCAGTATGAAACATGGTACATAGCGAATCTTACCCTTATTATATCTAATGTGTTCATAAAAAACGAAAAAAATATTGAAAATGCGGATGAGGTTATATAAGATGAAAATAAGTTAGTTTGTTTGAACAACAAACTAATAAACAATCTACTTACAATATGGCATAAAATGCGCCTGAATTTATTTTTAAGGGGGAAATCACATGGCTCAATCTCATTCTAGTTCAGTTAACTATTTTGAAAGCGTAAACAAAGTGGTTTACGAAGGGACAGATTCCACTAATCCTTTAGCATTTAAATATTATAATGCTCAAGAAGTAATCGGCGGAAAAACGATGAAAGAGCATTTGCGTTTTTCTATTGCTTATTGGCATACATTTACCGCTGATGGCACAGACGTTTTTGGAGCGGCTACGATGCAAAGGCCGTGGGATCAGTATAAAGGAATGGATCTGGCCAAGGCGAGAGTAGAAGCGGCATTTGAGTTGTTTGAAAAACTGGATGCACCATTTTTTGCTTTTCATGACCGAGATATTGCACCCGAAGGAAGTACATTAAAAGAGACGAATCAAAATTTAGATCGTATCGTGAGCATGATGAAAGAGTACATGAAAACCAGCAACGTTAAGCTATTATGGAATACTGCAAACATGTTCACGAATCCACGTTTCGTCCATGGTGCCGCGACTTCCTGCAATGCAGATGTGTTTGCGTATGCTGCAGCACAAGTAAAAAAAGGGCTAGAAACAGCAAAAGAACTTGGCGCCGAGAATTATGTGTTTTGGGGCGGCCGTGAAGGATACGAAACATTGTTAAATACCGATTTAAAATTTGAACTTGATAATTTGGCCAGATTTATGCATATGGCAGTGGATTATGCGAAGGAAATCGGGTATACAGGGCAGTTTTTGATTGAACCAAAACCAAAGGAGCCGACCACTCATCAATATGATACAGATGCAGCAACAACCATTGCCTTTTTGAAGCAATATGGCTTAGACAATCATTTTAAATTAAATCTCGAAGCCAATCATGCCACATTAGCCGGACATACATTCGAACATGAATTACGCATGGCAAGAGTACACGGTCTGCTTGGCTCTGTTGACGCGAACCAAGGTCATCCTCTTTTAGGCTGGGACACGGATGAATTTCCGACAGATTTATATTCCACGACATTAGCAATGTACGAGATCCTGCAAAATGGCGGCCTTGGAAGCGGCGGATTAAACTTTGACGCAAAGGTCAGTAGATCTTCTTTTGAGCCTGATGATTTAGTATATGCCCATATTGCGGGGATGGATGCATTTGCAAGAGGATTGAAAGTAGCTCACAAATTGATCAAAGAACGTGTGTTTGAAGATGTGATTCAACATCGTTATCGCAGTTTTACTGAAGGGATTGGCCTTGAAATTACAGAAGGAAGAGCTAACTTTAATACACTTGAGCAATATGCGCTAAATAATAAATCAATTAAAAATGAATCTGGAAGACAGGAACAATTAAAAGCAATATTGAACCAATACATTTTAGAAGTATAACAGATGAAAGAGAAGCTCCATACTGCCGTAAAAGATATAGCAGGATAGCCAAGTTACCTGAACTACCCGTCATGATTCCTTACCTCTTGATTATGGATATGACGGGTAATTTCTAAAATTCGGATTTATGTAGAGCGAATGGTTTTTAAAGGGTTAAGGAGTGAAAACATGAAGTATGTCATTGGAATAGATCTTGGAACGAGTGCTGTTAAAACCATTTTAGTTAATCAAAACGGCAAGATTTGTGCAGAAACATCCAAAGAATATCCGCTCATCCAAGAGAAGGCAGGGTATAGTGAGCAAAATCCTGAAGACTGGGTGCAGCAAACAATTGATGCATTGGCTGAATTGGTTTCTATATCTAACGTTCAAGCCAAGGATATTGACGGAATAAGCTATTCAGGACAAATGCATGGGTTAGTACTGCTTGACCAAGACAAACAGGTGTTACGTCGTGCCATTCTTTGGAATGATACCAGAACGACGCCTCAATGTAACAGGATGACCGAGGAATTTGGCGATCATCTTCTTGACATCACAAAAAACCGTGTTCTAGAAGGGTTTACATTACCAAAAATATTATGGGTGAAGGAACATGAACCTGAACTTTTTAAAAAAACTGCTGTTTTTTTGCTTCCGAAGGACTATGTGAGATTCCGTATGACTGGTGCGATTCACACCGAATACTCCGATGCAGCAGGAACTTTACTTTTACATATTACTCACAAGGAGTGGAGTGATGATATTTGCAATCAATTTGGTATTTCTGCAGCTATTTGTCCTCCGCTTGTTGAATCTCATGAATGTGTAGGATCGCTGCTTCCCAATGTTGCGGCGGAGACAGGGCTATTGGAAAAAACAAAAGTGTACGCTGGGGGAGCAGATAACGCTTGTGGTGCTATCGGAGCCGGTATTCTCTCTTCAGAAAAAACACTATGCAGTATTGGGACATCAGGGGTCATACTTTCTTGCGAAGAAGGCAATGAAAGAGATTTTAAAGGGAAAGTGCATTTTTTTAATCATGGAAAAAAGGATTCTTTTTATACGATGGGGGTCACGCTTGCTGCAGGATACAGTTTGGACTGGTTTAAAAGAACGTTTGCACCAAACGTATCGTTTGAGCAATTACTGCAGGGGGTGGAATCTATTCCGATAGGGGCAAATGGACTGTTATACACTCCTTATTTGGTTGGCGAAAGAACGCCGCATGCGGATTCTTCTATTCGGGGAAGCTTGATCGGAATGGATGGAGCTCACAAAAGAGAGCATTTTTTGAGGGCAGTAATGGAAGGCATCACCTTCTCTTTACATGAATCAATTGAGCTATTTCGCGAATCGGGTAAATCAGTTCATACTGTTGTTTCTATCGGTGGGGGAGCTAAAAATGAAACGTGGCTTCAAATGCAGGCAGATATTTTCAATGCGAGGGTGATTCAATTAGAAAATGAACAAGGCCCAGCCATGGGGGCCGCTATGCTAGCTGCCTTTGGGAGTAGGTGGTTTGAATCCCTTGAAGAAGGTGCAGAGCAGTTCATTCGTGAGGCTGCTGTATTTTATCCAAAGGAACAAAATGTTCAAAAGTATAAAACACTATTTGATTTGTATAAGAACATTTACACTCACACAAAGGATCTTAATTCGGCTTTGAAGAGCTTTCGAAAAGCCGAATGAAAAGTGCGGGACGTAAATAGTGTATTATGTTTACACACAACACCCCTCACGTTAACGCAAGGGGTGTTTTCGCTGTTTCTATATCATCCAACAAGCTTAAAAAGCACAATTGACTCTATCTATAAGGAGTTACTAGAACAGATAAAAAAATAGAATTTTATAAAACATCTACTAATCCCTTTTGATCATGAGACGCTGTATGTCTTAAATAAATTCAAGAAGATAAGCGTGCAGAAGCAGAAAAAACACACAACTAGGCAAGAGATCAGACAAGGAGAGCGGTTTACTTGGCGGAAACATTCCCTCATGATGAAGAGAACTTAGTTCTGGGTTAAGTGTTTTTTCCTTTGGATATTAAACTTTGTGATCGGTTTTGTGTACAAATTCATGCTGGAAACAAAGGGGCGTACATGTAAAGACCGCAAAGAGCATTTTCTTTCTCGACACGATAAAAATACCATGAAAAATCAGTTCTTAAGGTATAATCAATCATTAATTTGGCGCTTTACATCTCTCAGTTTATAGGAGGTTGGTTTCGGAAAAGTAAAATCCCCCGGTAGAGGAATCTTGGTCAGCATAAAGTATTTGCAAAAAACGCACGTAAAATCCTACACGTACATTACTGGAGTTGATACCTTGATAATCTCGCCATCTCTTATATAAAAACGAGGGATGCGGCGGCTTAATGTTGACACCACTTCGTAGTTAATCGTATTAAGCATGTCAGCAACTTCATCAACGGTGATCTCAGCTCCTTTTTGCTGACCGTAAATCACGACTTCCTCTCCTTGTTTACCTTCACCGTCCTCACCTAAACTAACCATGATCATATCCATTGTCACTCTCCCCGCCACTCGCACTCGTCTTCCGCGATGAAGAACAATTCCGCGATTGGAAAGTTCACGAGAATAACCGTCAGCATATCCGACCGGGAGTGTAGCGATGACTTCATCGGGTTCTGCGATGTATGTAGCCCCATAGCTAACGGTTCGGGGTTCTGTCCGCATGGTTTTCACATAAGCGATGCGCGCCTTTAAACTTAATGCAGGTTCAAGTAAAACGAGGCCTAGTTGTTTAATATAGTCTGAAGGATATAAGCCGTACATGCCGATGCCTAAACGAATCATATCAGCGCTATATTCAGGAAAAGCGATCGCCGCAGCCGTATTGTTCATATGCACGGTGGGCAATTCAATGCCTTGATTTTTTAAAAAGCTGAGAAAACTGATAAATTTATCGTGCTGTAGCTTGGTTAGTGTAGTGTCTGGTTCATCAGCTGTTGAAAAATGGGTATAGATACCTGCCCATCTTAGGAATTTACTTGCTGTTAATGCTTTCACTACTGCTAAAAGTTCTTCTTTTGTGCGTAACCCTAATCGACCCATACCGGTATCCACATTAATATGAATACCCAATCGGTCAGTACTCTCTTCGTTTTCCAATATCTTGTTCGCTTTTTGAATCCAATCAACCTGAAATGCTGTTAACTCAATATTCCAAGCCGCTGATTTTTTCACACAACTAAGGGATGTAAAACCAAGCACAAGGATAGGTGCTGTAATGCCCGCTTTTCGTAAAACGATTCCTTCCTCTACGCTGGCAACAGCGAGCTCACTCGCCCCGTGTTCCAGGGCATGGCGCGCCACTTCTACAGACCCATGACCATAACCGTTCGCTTTCACGACAGCCATAATTTTGCTCTTATTTGGAATATGACGGCGAATCGCTCGCAAATTTTTTTTTATGGCATCAAGATCGACTTCGATCCAAACTTCTCGGCAAAGCTTTGTCATCATCGCTTCCTTCCTTCTTATGGAATAGTAAAAACCGCATTTAGCCGCAAAAATAAATGTTAATTGTTGGATGCGTTCAATCTTATTTTATTCAACTTCATTTGAAATCATTCAACAGTAAATCCATGGTATACGAGAAGTTGATCATCGAAGCTGTACATGAATATTTTCTTTCAATGTTTTATAACCCAAATGTGAAACAATTCTGGTTTCCGAAAAAAATTCCATAAAACGGAAATATCCCCAGATAGACGTACTCTGGAAAAACAAGCAGGACACTTATATGAAGGTACTTATCCGGGCTAACTTATCTTGGAGGACGCGTATTGTTACTGAACATTGGATGCGACTTTAAATGAGAAGATCTGATAATTTGCAAAAGAAGATTGGTGTCAAACGGCAGTCAATTCCTTGTTCCATTAACCTAACATCAGAGTATATAATAAAATTCATATTCAGAAAATCGTTTAAGTGAGGGATAAACATGAAAAGGGGAGTTCATTTTCAAATACCGAATGAATATGGGGATTATTTATGGAGAATACTGCAGCCGTTAGAAATAGATAATTATATGTGGCAAACGAGTGGGGAATCCTATTTTGTTGTAGATGGAGAGCTCGATGATGAGGAGCTCTTTAATGATTACGCGATTGTTGAAGGGACTAACTTAGCGAATCGATTAAAAACCAATCAGTACTATACCATTTTCGTTGAACTGCAAGCATTCCCACTTGGAAAAACGGTTAATCAAGTCCAGACATACGAAGAGTTTGTTGGCAGTGATTGCGAACTTGTCCTTTTGATAGCAGATAATAGCTATGTCTCGATTTACTGTAAAAACAAAAATGCCATTGAAAAACTTTACTTCAATGCATTAAAGAATAATTTTGAAGACGTTCAATTTATAACTGATGAAAACGACACAAGAACAGGACTTACAGTATGATAGTTAATATTTTTAAAGGAGCTAATACATATGACAATGCAAATTAAAATCAAATATCTAGATGAAACACAAACAAGAATCAGTAAAATTGAGCAGGGAGATTGGATTGATCTTCGAGCTGCTGAAGATGTAGCAATTAAAAAAGATGAATTTAAACTTATCCCGTTAGGTGTAGCTATGGAATTGCCTGAGGGTTACGAAGCACATGTCGTTCCCCGTTCAAGTACATATAAGAACTTTAGTGTTATTCAAACAAATTCAATGGGTGTTATCGATGAATCGTACAAGGGTGACAGCGATTTTTGGTTCTTTCCTGCTTATGCATTGCGTGATACAGAGATTAAAAAAGGAGATCGGATCTGCCAGTTTAGAATAATGAAGAAAATGCCGGCAGTTGAATTGGTTGAGGTAGAGCATTTGGGGAATGAAGATAGAGGCGGGCATGGTTCAACTGGAACGAAGTAAAACAATAACCTTGGCTGATTTTTTGAAGGAGGATAATCATGGAGGTTAGCCAAGGTATATCTTATCGTATTCAAAAATCAATAATTTAATATGAAGGATTTAATTATAAACAAATTTTAAAACGAGAAGTTTTGAAAAAGTGAAATCGTAATAACTAAAGTTGATAAAGAACCTAAAGATGTCAAAGAAACAATTTTTCGAATGCTTTGCTTTTTTGAAGGTTTACTTAGTTCTTGAATAACTGCACCCCATAAAAGCATGGATGCTAAAATTATAGTACTCATATACATATCAATGCTCCCTTTCTTACAGTTTTAACATCGCTATCGATTTTACCATATTTAGGCTAGAGATGTCGATGAAGATAAGCATCTCTATAAAAGAATACTTTTATGAAAGATATTAAAGTATAAAGGAAAAAATAGTAATGACACTGATTTAAACCAAATTAAACGGTGTATGTATCAAACTGGCGGTAACTATAAGCTGCGTGACAGACTATGTTATGGAGAAATACAGTGTAAAAGAGGGGCTGACTCCTCTTTAAATACACAGTGATTGGAATAAGAACTCATTTTATCTGCACGTGCTTAGTATTTGCGTTAATATTGTTTTCGTAATAAATTATGCCAAGTAACTGAAAATGAAAGAAGGATATGAATAGTCATGACTCAATTCGATAAACAATACAATTCAATTATTAACGATATTATGAATAATGGAATCTCAGACGAAGAATTTAATGTAAGAACCAAATGGGACTCTGATGGAACACCGGCTCACACACTTAGTGTAATCAGTAAGCAGATGAGATTCGACAACTCAGAAATACCTATTTTAACGACCAAAAAGCTGGCCTGGAAAACGGCCATTAAAGAGCTGCTCTGGATTTGGCAGCTTAAATCTAACGATGTTACTGAATTAAACAAAATGGGCGTACCTATTTGGGATCAGTGGAAACAAGAAGACGGCACCATCGGAAATGCTTATGGATTTCAACTGGGGAAGAAAAACAGAAATCTAAATGGAGAAAAAGTGGATCAGGTCGATTATCTTCTTCAGCAATTGAAGAACAACCCATCTTCACGGAGACACATTACAATGCTATGGAATCCGGATGAACTAGACTCAATGGCCTTAACACCATGTGTATACGAGACACAGTGGTACGTTAAACAAGGGAAGCTCCACCTAGAGGTAAGAGCGAGGAGCAATGACATGGCCTTGGGGAATCCCTTCAATGTATTTCAGTATAATGTTTTGCAGCGCATGATTGCTCAAGTGACTGGTTATGAGCTTGGTGAATATATCTTTAATATTGGCGATTGCCATGTGTACACACGTCATATAGACAATTTGAAAATTCAAATGAAAAGAGAACAGTTTGAAGCACCTGAATTATGGATGAATCCTGAAGTTAAAGATTTTTATGACTTTACCATAGATGATTTCAAGTTAATCAACTATAAACATGGGGACAAGCTTTCATTTGAGGTAGCGGTTTAATGCTGCCTCTTTATTGATTAATAGGCAATCTTAATTTTATTAAGACATCTTGAAGATGAATTAAATTGAGCTAAAAGATATATATGCTATAGACTCATATGAAAAAGTAAAGTTAATCTTTTTTATTTAGAAGAAAGAAAATATCCTAATTTTGAAACTAAATACAAAGTAAAAGCGATCATTAAAGTTCTTGATATCACAATTCCATGAATATCCAGGTCATATCCAGCAGGTATCAACGCTTTTGTATTAAACATAAAATATTGATATTAGAAGAGCTATTATAACCAAAAGCATTCCAAAAGGACCTGTTTTTCCATATTTCATACTAATTTTCCACCCTATATTTAAATGATAAGCAAATACAAGAGCTGTAGAGTCTGTGATGATTTCTAATATAATCCGAGCTATGCACTGCATGCCGTTTTTTGTGTAATTGTCCTAATAAAACCGCCTGGCAATGCCGGCGGCCTTTTGCTGTTTCGTTTATTTATTAACAGAAATTGAAACGTTATTTCCTGAAACAGAAACAGTTGCGAAATCCTGCGTATCTACCACAGGAGTGACGGCTTTATTGTCGATTGTAATGTTGTTAAAGGCTGTCGAAAAGGTTGCTTTGATGGCAGAACGCTGACTTTCATACGAAACAGCCGCGGTAGCAAGAGTTTTCCATTTTGAGATTGTGCCGATATTGGTTCCTTGGATTTCTGTGATAATCCGGCCTGTATACCCGTCATTGTTCGTTCCCCAAAGGGTCATGCGTGTATTGCCGTTCAAATTTTTATAGATTGTCATTTGGACTGTGCTTCCAGGACGAAAACCTTTGGTATATGTGAATTTGTCTTTTCCTTCGATGTACGTTTCATCATTTTTGGATCCTACCTTCATGAGAGGCTTCCAGACGTTGTATTGTTTGCTGTACTGAAGCCCGAGATCTGCCTCAGTTCCGCTTTTTGCGCTAAATCCTGAATAAATATACGGAGTAGAGACCGAGTCATCATTTTTCACGGTGTCAGGAAGCTTGATTTTAGCTGTGAAAACGGCGCCAGTACTGTTCAGGTAGGCGCGGCCGCCGATTCCTTTAGGCAGCTGGGTAGCTGCTTTTGCGACCTGAGTGTCTGCCGCGGGTAAGCCAGGAATACCCGATGATAGTGTTCCGAAAAGAACTGCTGTTCCTATTGCACCTGCAATTAATACTTTTTTCAACACAATTCCCCCTTTTGATAATGGTTTCGTCATTTATTATACCTTATTTTGGAACTGGATTCGTGGATATAAATCGACAAAATATTTCATATTGGGATTGTTTAAGGAGAGAAACTGCTCCTCCAATCTGACACCTTTAACATTATGATAATGAAAGGACCAGTTCACAATCGTTTTAAACGATTTGAAATCTTCCTCAAAATAAAAGTACAAATGCTTAAAGAAACGATAATCAAAAGAATGCCAGCTATCGTTTCCCAGCCTTTGAAAAAGAGGTGATGTTTCATAAATGTCTGTCCTTGCAAAATGATAAAAACACAGATACCGACTAAAAAAAGAAAACAAATACTTAGAGTTGTTAACGCTTTACGTGAGTATGTTTTCATTTCGTCTTTAACATACAGCAATACGAAAACAAAGCAGCTAACATTGGCAATCGTTCTTATCACCTCAAAGCTTTTCATTGCAAAAGATATAAATAGACAAAGTAAAATGAGATAAAATACTATGTTTTTAGACAAAGAACCTCTCCTTTTATGTATGGTCCTCAAAGAGTTTACAAAAGTTTCTTTGCACCTGCAATACTTGGTAGCAGGAACAAATACACACTTATATAAACTAATTAAACTATGTACTAAATATTTAATATAAATTTAGACATCGTCATTAAGGAAAAATTCAAATTAAACCACAGCAAGCCAAACAAAAAAACCCGGCATTCAACCGGGGAAAAAGTGAAAATGAGGAGATGTTAATGGAATTTAGTAATGTTTCTTATGCTTTTTATACTCTACAACATAATCATAGTCTTTTTTGTCGTGGTCATAATATTTTTTGTCATAATCACAGTCGTAATCTTTTTTATCACGGTGATCGTAGTATTTTTTATCATATTCATAATATTTCTTATAATACGTTTTTTTGACCGTATAATACTCTTCTTTATATTTTTTGTAATAACCCATATATACTCCTCCTTTATTGTTCATACGCTTTATCATATGGCGAATTGATTGTGCGGCTTGGACAGTTACAATCATAGAAGGAAAAAAGGGCTGTCCAAAATCACTCAGAAAAATCCGATTTTTCATCGACCGCATCATTTATCTTATATTAGTTTATCTTCTATGTTTCTGAATCACTCTTTTTCTTACATTCTGAGTCAGTCTGCTGGTCGATTCTGATAAGGTTTATTCTGCACGAAGGGCGAAATGAAAACGAGGCCTTATGAAGAGGAGCCTGCCTCCCAGACTTTCTGAATAGGCGCCCCCAGAGTAATGTTTTCCGTAATATCTCGTAATGGATTTTCATGATTTTTATCCATTTCGTTTACCTCTTGACAGATGATGTTTTTTCAATTAAATCATATAATAACTAATAAGGTCATGGCCATCGCCATCGCTTTCATTATTTATTTGCAGTCAGTTCATGAACATTTCTGTCAAAGGGGGAGTTCTGCATGTATGAGAAAGAAAATACAGCGAGAGAGTGGAAAGTGTATATTTTCGTCTTTTTGTTTATGATTGTTTGTGCAGCTGCAATTGTTATTGGTGGAGAAAAAATCCGGTTCAACCAAATTGTTTTGCGAGGATTTGATGGGTTCATCAGTTTTGTTTTATTAGCCAACGTACTGTATTTCTGGAGGCGGAGCAAGGGGATCGCCTTTTTTTCAGGAGTTTTTGCTGTACTCAATTTCATGATGGTCATTTCTTTGAGTTAGAATCTAAAACAGGAGGTTTTTTATGCTTGGAAAAATCAAAGCAGCCATTGATAACAGTCCGGGAAAGCCGGCTAGGATTGTAGTCAGTGAAAAAACGTTTCAGCAACTGGAGAAAGAGATGCGTTTTGTTTACGTTTCTAAACCGAAAACGATAATGGGAACACCTGTGGAAGTGTCAGATCAGGCAGAAAGCTTCAAACTGGAATATTAATTGATTCCGAACTGAAAAAAGGCTCAAAATGAGCCTTTTTTTATCATATAGTTAAGATTCGTTATCATTTCAACCAAGCGCTTGCAAACACGGTTCAGTTTTTTATACTTAAGTGGAGTATTTCTGCTTTTTTAAAATGCTGAGAACATGGGAGGAAGCGATGCGCGAACATAAGAGCAACAGCTTTAAAACGCTGATAGAAATTTTAATTGTTTCAACAAGACTTGGGTTTACATCATTCGGAGGTCCCATTGCTCATCTGGGCTATTTCTATGAAGAATATATTCGCAAAAGAAAATGGCTTGATGAAAAAAGCTATGCCGATTTGGTTGCTTTGTGCCAATTCTTGCCTGGTCCGGCGAGCAGTCAAGTTGGGATTGGGATTGGTGTTATGCGTGGCGGGTTACTTGGCGGGATCGTTTCATTTCTCGGCTTTACGCTGCCCTCTGTTTTGGCACTGATCATATTTGCTCTTTTATTAAAACACACCAATATAGAGCAAGCCGGATGGATTCATGGTTTAAAGATCGTAGCGGTGGCAGTTGTTGCCCACGCTATAGCGGGAATGGCTCAAAAACTGACGCCCGATGTCAAACGAAAAACGATCGCATTGTTTGCATTGATTGTTTCACTTTTATGGCAAACCGCGTATACCCAAGCTGGCATTATCGTCATCTCCGCAGCGATTGGTTTTCTGGTGTTTAAAGAGTCTATCGACAAAAAAGAATCAGCTTTTCATTTTCCTATCTCTAAGACATTCGGAACCGTGTGTCTTTCATTATTTTTCGGATTGCTGGTTCTTCTGCCCGTCCTTCGAGAAACTGCGGATTTGCGTTGGCTTTCTATGTTTGACAGCTTTTACAGGGCGGGTTCCTTGGTTTTTGGCGGGGGACATGTTGTATTGCCCTTATTGGAACAGGAATTTGTACCAGCTGGAATGATCAGCAAAGAAGCATTTTTAGCAGGATATGGTGCAGCACAAGCTGTGCCGGGACCGTTATTTACATTTGCCGCTTATCTAGGTGCAGTCATGGGCGGCTGGCAAGGCGGAATGTTAGCTGCCATTGCCATTTTCCTGCCGGCGTTTTTGCTGATTTTAGGTACGTTGCCCTATTGGGATGTTTTGCGGAGGTACCCTAACCTAAAGGGAGCTCTTGCAGGCGTAAATGCAGCGGTAGTCGGAATATTAATTTCAGCTTTTTATTTTCCGATTTGGACAAGTGCGATTTTGAATCCAATTGATTTTGCGTTTGCGGCCGTATTGTTCAGTATGCTTGCTTATTGGAAACTGCCTCCGTGGGTTGTTGTGTTCACTGGTGTGATTGGCGGCTTTCTTCTGAACCTTCTTTAATCTTGATTTCTCTAAAGCGTGATGAAGATATTCATCATGCTTTTTTTATTGTCAAAAAAGAGGAACATAAAAAATAGATGTATGGGAAAAATAATCCTATTAGAGAGAAAGGAATTTACAGATGGATAATATGATATCAACACTTACTGACTGGACAGTATGGTTTCAAGCATTCGTTGTATTCCTCATTCCATATGCAATCAATAAAGTATTTACTTGGATTGAAAAATAAGAAGGTGCAATCATGAGGTGGCGGAACAATCAGCACAAAACACAGAAGCAGCATCAAGGCTCAGATCAATCTAAAGCTGAAAAGCCGGATCAAGAAGTGTTAACCGGTAACTTTGGGTGCGACATTGAGCTATTCAAAAGAAAAATCGGGCATAACGGAGACGTTCATATCCGGGAATTTGAGATCACTCATTTACATGTGAAAGCAGCATTGATCTTTGTTGATGGACTGTCTGATCAAGATTCGATTAATAAAGGAGTATCAGCGTTGCTGGTCATGAATCAGCCTAATCAGGTAAGAGAGGACATTTCTCAATCTGGAAAAGGCATTTTAAATTCGCAGGATATAAAGAATCAAATCGGATCAATCTGTAATGTCGTAGAAGCAGAAAAAATAAGTGATGTCGTGCTGGATGTTTTCATGGGTTCAACAGCGCTTCTTATCGATGGAATGCCGCAGGTCTTTCTTCTTGGAACCATAAAGAAACAAAATCGAAGCATTGAGGAGCCGCTATCTGAAGCGCTTGTCAGAGGGCCGCGTACGGGCTTTACAGAAGAGTTGAGTACGAATACAGCTCTTTTAAGGCAGCAAGGAAAAAATGATCAATTAACATTTCAGAGATTTGAAGTAGGGACAAGGCTAAAAAAGGATTTAATCATCGCTTATATGTATGACATAGCAGATCCAGAAGTGGTCGAGGAAGTAAAAAAAAGAGTGAAAGGAATTGAGATCGATCATCTGCCGGAATCTGGATATGTTGAACAGCTGATCGAGGATAATTATCTCAGTCCCTTTCCGCAAGTACAAAGTACAGAACGGCCTGATCGCGTCATCAGCGGATTAATGGAAGGCAGAGTAGCCATTCTGCTTGACGGCACCCCGTTTGCTTTGCTTGTTCCGGTCACTTTCAGCATGGTGCTTCAATCGCCTGAAGATTATTATGAACGGTGGTTCCCAAGTTCATTTATCAGATTACTGAGGTTCATTGCAGCAATCATCACGTTATTTGCACCGGCTTTATATATATCATTTATTTCTTTTCATCCAGGATTAATTCCAACCAAACTGGCAATTTCAATTTCCGGGACGCGTCAGGGTGTTCCATTCCCATCAATCATTGAAGCTTTATTTATGGAAATTGCGATCGAAATTTTACGAGAAGCGGGGCTTCGTCTGCCAAAACCCATCGGACCTGCGATAGGCATCGTTGGCGGGTTAATTATCGGGGAAGCAGCTGTGCAAGCGGGCATTGTCAGTCCTATTATGGTCATTGTTGTTGCGCTCACAGCAATCTCTTCATTTGCCATCCCGCATTACAGTACAGGCATCGCACTTCGGATGCTTCGGTTTGGCGCGATGTTTTGCGCGGCGGTGTTTGGGTTATTTGGAGTTATTATGTATTATCTGCTGTTAAGCAGCCATGTCGTAAAGTTGAAAAGCTTTGGTCTTCCATACGCAAGCCCAGCGGTCCCTTATTATGTGAAAGATTGGAAAGATTTTATCATCAGAATGCCTCTCTTAGTCATGAAACGCAGACCAAAAATCATGAATACAGATAATGCAAAACGGGTGAAATGACGACTTCGACAGGATGGTGATAATCTCATGTCCAGCCCAAAGAGTAAAATTACAACCGCACAAGCAACGGTGATCATTATTAATTATATGCTCGCTGCAGGAGTTCTCACGCTCCCTCGGACAGTAACAGAACAAACAAAATCACCTGATGGATGGATTTCCATTTTATTAGGCGGGGTTATCGCGATCATTGCCGGAATAGTCATCGTGAAATTAAGCCAGCAGTATCCTGAGGAGACGTTTTATGAATATGCTGGTCATATTGTAGGCAAATGGCTCGGCGCTTTAATCAGTCTCATTTTCATTACTTATTTTTTAGCTCTCGGTGCCTTCGAAGTGAGAGTCATGTCAGAAATTGTTGTGTTTTTTCTCCTTGAAGGGACGCCATCGTGGGCGATAGTCATGACTGTTCTTTGGATCGGGCTTTATTCAATTACACAAGGGCTCGATCCCATTGCCCGGCTTTTTGAAATGATCTTTCCGGTTACGGTCATCATCTTTTTAACCGTAGCGGTCATGAGTATAGGTATATTTGAGGTCAACAATTTACGCCCTGTATTAGGAGATGGAATCATGCCGGTTCTCAAAGGAGTGAAAACAACGGCCCTTTCGTTTACATGTTCTGAAATTATGCTTATTCTAGTAGCGTTTATGAAGAAGCCGAAAAAGGCGTTGAAAGCGGTTGTAATCGGGACAAGTGTTGTGACATGTTTTTATATTTTTACGCTGATTATGGTTATCGGTGCAATATCCGTTGACGGTGTTGTAACGAGAACATGGCCGGCACTTGACCTGATGAGAAGCTTTGAGATATCTGGTTTAATATTTGAACGATTTGAATCATTCCTGCTAGTCATTTGGATTATGCAGCTTTTTGCCACGTTCATTATCACTTTTTATGCAGCTTCTTTAGGAGTCTCGCAAGTTTTCAAAAAGAAACCCGTTTCATGTATGTTTTGGCTGCTTCCTGTTGTTTTTATTCTCTCTTGCATGCCCAAAAATGAAAATGATGTGTTTATTTTGGGCGATATGGTCAGTCATATGGCTTTGTATATATTTGGCGCTCTGCCGATTTTGCTTTTAGTCATATCGAAATGGAGGAAAAGAGGTGAAACGTAAAATCAAACATCCAGTGTCCGCTATTGTCATCGTATGTTTGTTTATGATTTGTGTAACAGGGTGCTGGAGCAGCAAGGAAATAGAAGAGCTTGGTCTCACATTTGCTATCGCAATTGATAAAGGAAAAGAAACAAATACTGAAAAAGAGTTAAAAGAAGAGGGAGGGAGCTATCCGAAACAAGACAACCTTACACTGACCTATCAATTTGTTAATGAAAAAGTGGTAGGTGCGGGACAAAACGGAGGGGGTGGCGGACAAGGAACGCAAAAAGCGTATCAAAATATAAGTGAAACAGGTGATTCGTTACAACAGATTGGGAGCGAGGTTGCGTTAAGAAGGGATCGTGAAGTGTTTAGCCCGCATTTAAAAGTGGTTGTCATGAGTGAAGATGTATTGCGTACATATCCTATCGACAAAATGCTGGATCAATTTTTTCGTGATAATGAAATCAGGCTGAGCTGTCTTGTTTTATCTGCAAAAGGGAAGGCGAGAGATGCCCTCCAACTGAAAGAGAGTGGTGAAATTCCGGCATTTCGGCTGACTGGATTAGTTGAGAATGAACATAAAGTTTCCAGAATACTTCGCCCTGTAACACTCGCGAAACTAATCGGTAAACTGCATTCCGGCAGCAGTTTTTTACTGCAAAATGCAGTCTCGGCAAATGGAGCGGTCAAGTATTCCGGATCAGCGGTAATTAACGGGAAGTCTAAAAAAATGATCGGCTTTTTAGATGAATATGAAACGGAGGGAATTGCTTGGATTGCCGGAGGAGGAAAAGGCGGAGTTGTAAAGTCCTATGATAAAAAGAGCCAGCAGATTATCGCGTACGATATCAATTATATAAAAAGTAAAATCAAGCCTATAATAAAAGGAACGGATATATCATTCCATGTCGATATTGAATCGGAAGGGGATTTGGTTGAAAACTGGAACACAAATGAGACGTTGGACACACAGTTTATAGAACGTATTGAAAAGAATATTGAAAACGAAGTGAAAAAAATAGTCGGTCATGTATTAAAAAAAATCCAGCAAGATTATAAAGCTGATGTTGCGGGTTTTGATGAATCATTAAGACTTGAACATCCGGACTTATGGAAAAAGGTGAAAAAGAACTGGGATGACACCTTCAGTAAGGCCGACATCACGTACAGTGTAAACACCACAATTACTCATTATGGAACGGTTAAGACTCAGTAATGGATCAAATAGATTTTTAAAAAGAAGAGAAAGAAACATCTCTTCTTTTTCTTATGCATTTTTCAGGATGAAGATACTTTTTTTGGGGTAAATGCATTTTTTAAAACAATCAATATGATAATATGAAATTGCTTAAAATAGAAGGGAGGAGGGGCTGTGAGACAGAAACCGATTTATGTAGAAATCGAAATGAGATCTGACCTGGATACGCTCTGGGAATATACGCAAACCCCAGCGCTGCATAAAGAATGGGATCTCCGGTTTTCAAATATCACATATTTGCCTAAGCAGCAATACGAAAAGCAGAAGTTTCTTTACGAAACAAGAATAGGCTTTGGGCTAAAGGTATCGGGTATAGGAGAAACAGTCGGTGTTTTCGACAAATATTCATCGGAAAGAGTTTCTTCACTGGCTTTTGGATCTGATCATCCGTTATCCCTGATTAGGCGGGGTAATGGCTACTGGAAGTATATACAGCGAGACAACGGGAACATAACGTTTTTAACACAGTACCAATACAAAACAGTCTACGGACTGCCGGGAAGATGGATCGATCGTTTATTTTTTCGGCCGCTGCTTGGCTGGGCGACTGCATGGAGCTTTGATGTACTAAGGCTTTGGATTGAGCAAAACAAACATCCGAAACACTCCATTCGATCGGCTATCGTCTATGTGTTCATATGCTTATTTTTTTAGTCTGTTTTGGTTTTATCAAGGCTTTACAGGTTTTGAAACAAGTATCTTTGCAGGAACAGCGAAGATAGGATGGGGTATTCTGTGGCTCATTCCATTAAAGAAAAAATGGATCATTCATGCAGTCCAGGCTTTTATCTATGCTGGATTCGTTTTTTTAGGTTCCGAGATATTATTATCAATTCTGTTGAGTGTGTTTTCTGCGGCAAGCGGCGTTCTTAATCTTCAGCTCCCTAGTGCCCGGCACACTAAACGAAAGAGAAAGAAGTGACATTGTGAATACGATTTATGAAAAAACAATCAAGAACTATTATTTGCTGCATCCCAAACTGCAAAAACGATATCAATTAGACGAATCTCATACATTCAGCGGGACAGGAACGATGTCAGAAATAAGCGGAGGCTCTTTTCTGGTCAGAATGCTGTTAAAGCTGGGTGTTTTTTTCAGGTGCTTCTTTTCAGAAAGAGGCAAAGACATCCCTTTTACGATACAAAATAGAACTTGTCTTATGAATCGGGAACATATCGGGATAGAATGGAATCGTACATTTTTCTTTAAAGGCAAAGAACGTTTTTTTGACGCGATCATGGTATACGACGAAAAAGAAGACAAAATACTCGATTTCTTCGGCAGACCTCATCTTCTGCTCTCTGTTTTAGTGTTAGAGGCATCTCTTGACGGTTCTCTTACAATTACATCGGGAAAGCAATGGCTGTTGATATGCGGAAAACGAATACCGCTGCCAAAATGGCTGACCGGTACGTCCGTTGTTTGCGAAACGTTTGATGAAAGCAAGAATTGCTTCACCATTCAAGTGCATGTGCAAAATACAATTCTCGGCACTCTTTTCTATTATAAAGGAACGTTTCAGGAAGAAGAGAGAGAATCATGTTAAAACGAAATGGCATGATCAGTACGCTTTATTTTATAGGGTTTCTTGCAGCGGAAACACCCCATCTATCAGTGGCAGAGGCGCTTGTTTTGTTATCCATCCTCTTTTTCGTTCCGGAGATTTTTCCTTTTGTCTTTCATCAATCGCCGCTTCGGGCTGCTCAATTTCTGGAATCTGGTTTCATACAGTGCTATCCGGCAGCAGCTTTCTTTGCGGTGCTGGCTCTTGTGACAGACATCGGGTGGTTCGCTCTGATCTGGTGGATCTACACTGTCTTTATGGCATTGTACGCGCTCCTTCGCTTGCGGGATACAAAGATACATAGAATCGAAGAGACCTCAGTTTTGTTCGGGCTTATCTATTTGGCGGGTGGAGGGTTTTGGTTTTTTGCTTATGCTGCACATTTGCAGATCATGCAATTTGGCCCGCTTATCATTTTGCTGACTGCAGTCCACTTTCACTATTCAGCTTTTCTGATCCCGATCTTTAACGGCTTGCTCGGAAGAATCGCCAGAAATAATCGGATGTTGTACAGTTGGATAACATGGGTGATTTTGTTTTCGCCCATTCTTATCGCGCTTGGCATCACATATTCAAAAACACTTGATGTCATTGCGGTTGGCATCTATATGGCGGCGCTTTATCTTCATGCATATTTGGTGTTTACCACAGCTTTTCGCAGCAAGACGGGAAAAATTCTTATTCGGCTTTCTTCTGCCGTTTTAATGTTAACGATCACTTTTTCGATGATTTATTCATTTGGTGTATTTCGGCAGGAAGTTACACTGAGCATCAATCAGATGATTTGGATTCACGGTTTTATCAACGCGTTTGCTGTGATACTGCCCGCTCTCATCGGATGGAGAATAGAAGATCCAAAGCCTTTTGATGCAGACAGTGTAAAGATATTCAGCCGGATCTATGGAAAAAGAAGGATTGGAAAAGTCTTTTTAGCTGAGATTCAAGCTGAAAATAACGCTCAATACAGAGGGCTTGTGGATGATATGAGAAGCCTTCGTTCAAAAGATTTTTCACCCGAAAAACTGGCGCCATTTATTTTATCGTTTTATGAACAAACCGTTGAGTATGATGTGAAAGCAAAAGTGACGTGGAGCACGTGGTTTCGGCCGCTTGCATTTGTTTACGAATGGTTCAGCAGAAAAACCGGCCAAATACATCTGTCGACGAACCCTGATTGGTATAAAATGTACAGCACGATAAAGGGTGTTCATTCGAAAAAAGACGGAAGAAAAAGAGTGCGTGCCTGGATCAGAACAAATGAAAAAAACGAAACCATTTTTACGGCTCTATATTCAGTGTATCGTTCAAATGAAGAGGGGTATATGAACATCTCTCTCCCGCTTCCATTCAGCAGCATGACAGGCATTTTAAAGCCTTATCATCATCATGAGAAACTGGTTTTGACAAGCAGGCGGAGAAAAAACGGAGCTGGAGATGAGGGAATTTATCTGCAAACCAGAGCGGGAACTTGTCCGCTTCCTTTATCTGAGACCTTTCTGATAGAAGCTTCGCATGACAACAGATTAACCGCTGTTCATCATATGTGGCTGTTTGGATTAAAATTTCTAACTGTACATTACATTATTACATATTGTCGTCCAAATGAAAGAACCTAACACAAAGAAATGGCTTCGTCTGACAAGCTGTTTGACGATTCGATCAGCTGCATTCCAATTCTGCGCCGCATCTTAACGGGAAAGGAAGTGACTAGTGATGTTTTATATCAGTTTATTTCTGATTCTTTGGCTGGCTGCTGGATTTGCAGTGGGAATGAAACAAGTGTATGTCGATCAGCTGTTTGGTAAAGATGTGATCGAAAGGCTGGAAAAAGAGAAGGGGGATCACAAGCGTGCTGACCGGTTTATCAAACATCGTGTTCTTTACATCGCAGCAGTAACATTAAGCGGGTTTATCGCTGTTTATCATGAAGTGAAAACAATCCCGCAAAGGCGAAAAATAAGAAAAATCGAAAAAAATATCATGAAACTGAATGAAGCAAAAAAAACGAAGAATCAATAGAAAATAAAAATGCACAGGCCAAAGAGCAGGTGCGTTTTTATTTTGGTTTGCTATGGGAATTGGGATACAGGCGGTGCCAATACCTTTTCATAAATTCAAAAATGAGAAGAACAGCGCCCGGGCTAATGGTATATAATATTGTGAATTTAACAAAAATTTAACAAGGAGGACGAGAGAATTCGTGCTAAAGCCTCAAAGAAACCGACATCCTGTTGATTTGGACTTAGAGGCGGAGTAGATGAAACCGGCCAAAGTATCCCTGCTCCGCCGTTTGCTCCATTCCTTGAAGCATGTTGATTGTAACATAGCCAAACGTTTCCCATCAACTCTTAAAATTGTAAAATTATTGATTGTTTTTGTGATGTTCATTCCGATTTCTTCAATTTACGCGGAAGATGTCTATCAGAATTTTGAGGAATTAAAAAACAATGAAAAGCCTTCAGATTACCGTATTGTTACGAAAGAAACCGGCAGTCCTGTCCTTATTTTAGCCATTCACGGAGGAGGTATTGAAGGCGGGACAAGTGAAGTAGCGAGAGAGCTCAACAAAGAGTCTTCGATGTATTTATTTGAAGGCTTAAAATCGTCAGGAAACTCTGTGATGCATATTACGAGTACGCATTTTGATGAGCCCCGGGCCTTGAGGATGACGGGAAGTCATGAATATGTCATTTCATTGCACGGGTATGCAGAAGAAGATCAGCAGATCGAAGTCGGCGGTACAGATCGCGTAAGAGCGGCAGATTTAGTTGAAGAACTGCAAAATGCCGGTTTTCCTGCTGTCTTGCTCAGTACAGACCATCCGCATGCAGGCGTTAGTCCGAATAACATTGCAAATAAATCAAAAACAGGTTTGAGTATCCAGATCGAAATGAGCACAGGTTTTAGAAAATCTTTGTTTGGCGTATTTTCTTTAAAAAGCAGATCTGTTACTCAAAATGAGAGGTTTTATGATTTTACCGAAGTGATGTCCCGTTTTCTGAAAAGTAACTACTGAAAAATAGGAGGCCATAAGCCGGCCTCCTATTCCTCATGCTTCTCATTGGTAACGTCAGGAAGCAATTCGTCTGCGGCTTCTGTTTGATATTGAAGGGTGTTATCCCTGGCTGTCAGTTCATTTCGGAAGGTTTCATCCAGCACATTCTTCAGCAAATACCGATGAAAAAAGTATTCAAAAACAGTAAGACAGACAGCGGAAAGAAGAGCGGCTGCAAACGGTGAGAAATCATTTCTTGTTTGGGTTAAAGCAAAGACCCAAATCATAACGAATGAAAGTCCAAAGTCAGCCAATGAAGCTATAATATTGTTTGTTCTCGGAAGGACGAGCATGTCACCGGAAAGGTATGAGACAAAACCTAAGAAAAGTGCAATAAACATCACACTTAGAAAGGATGCATAGTAGACCCTGTCCAATATTACATATAAAAGGGCGAGAGTGAAAGCAATCTTTGAAGAAAGTGCAATGAGATGTTTCATTTGATCACCTAAGTTGTTATTTTTAAGGAAAATCCTTTTCTTAATCGTTATCTTTGTTACAGTCATTATTTTAAACAATTCGATTTTGTTTACACTGGTATTTTTTTCTTGTTGCATGAAACCTTCTTGGTGCAAAAACGTACATATGGTTGATCAGCTTTAGAGGGGGAATTTATTGTGGAGATAAAAGGAATCAATCATTTGTTATTTTCTGTTTCCCATTTGGACACATCAATCGATTTTTATCACAAAGTGTTTGATGCCAAGCTGCTGGTAAAAGGAAGAACAACAGCATATTTTGATTTGAATGGCATCTGGCTTGCACTTAATGAAGAGCCTGACATTCCGAGAAATGACATTAAGGCATCATATACTCATATTGCTTTTACTATTGAAGATCGTGAGTTTGAGGAAATGTCAGCAAAATTAAAAAGGCTTCATGTCCATATACTGCCTGGAAGAGAACGAAATGAACGCGATCGAAAGTCTATTTATTTTACCGACCCAGACGGCCATAAATTTGAATTTCATACCGGAACCCTTCAAGACAGGCTTCGTTATTATAAACAAGAAAAAACGTATATGAAATTTTATGATTGAAACGGCCTCGAGATATCGCAAAGAACATATACATAAATGTGAATAAAGGTTAAAATATGGTAAATGGGGGTTGGTTGAAAATGAAGATACTGGCCTTAACGGCAGTTTTGACGTGTTTTTTTGGCATTGGCAGTACCCATGCGTCAGCATTAGATTTTGATCACAAAACAGACTTTATTTTAAATGACAGCACAAAGTCGTTTGTTCTGGAAAATATCAGTGATGTTCCGGCAATCGAATATTTTTTAGGCTATCAGTTTACGATCTTGGGAGCCAATAGTTGTTCAGTTGAGCTTAAACTTCAACGGATGGGGCTTACGGGGCAATATACCACGCTGAGCACGAAACAATTCAGAGGCAGTTGGTTTGATTTTAGTGCTCAGGATAAAGTTTCAATTGATCCATTTCATCGATACCGTATCTTTGCAGAAGAACATTCGGAAAACTGCACAAGTGTTCGAGTAAAAGGGAGTTATGGTATTCAATATTTTCATTTTGATTGAAGCTCACGATGATAAAGGTGAGCTGTTTTTTTACATAAAATAGAACTAACTAAACTATGTACTAAATTTTCACATAAATTAATTGCCGCGCTCTCTGCATAAATCTAATTCCGTATCATTCCACGACCTAGTAATGAAACGTTTTTAAGCAGATCACGTCTAATGTTTTAAACGGACAACATTTCGATAAAAAGTTTCCTAAAGGAAAGAAAATTTCTTGACTTCAACAATTGTTTGGTGGATAATTATGGTGTAAACATGATGTTCTTTTCCTCCTATTCAGGCTCGCACCTAAAATTCAGGGCGAGCCTGCTTTTTTTGATACAATAAACCCCCTCTCCATAAAGGAAGAGGGGGTTATTTCATCATCTGATAGTTCAATAGATTAATGGACGGTTCTGAACACGCCAATTACTTTCCCTAGAATGCTGACATTCTGTAAGATGATAGGTTCCATCGTTGGGTTTTCAGGCTGTAAGCGAATGTGAGTATCCTCTTTATAGAAACGTTTTACCGTAGCTTCATCATCTTCTGTCATCGCAACGACAATTTCCCCGTTGTTTGCTATGTTTTGCTGTTTAACGATGACATAATCTTTATCGAAAATACCAGCGTCAATCATACTGTCTCCCATAATTTCAAGCATAAACACATGCTCGTCCGGGGGAACCATACGGTCAGGAAGCGGAAAATATTCTTCAATATTTTCTATTGCTGTAATAGGAGATCCCGCCGTGACTTTCCCGATGACCGGTACATTAACGACCTGGCTTTGCGGAATGTCTACTTCTTCATCAAGAATTTCTATCGCTCTTGGTTTTGTCGGATCTCGTCTGATCAGCCCTTTTGTTTCCAAGCGGGCCAAGTGGCCGTGGACAGTTGAACTGGACGCAAGCCCGACAGCCTCTCCGATCTCTCTTACGGAAGGCGGATATCCTTTTGATTTAACCTCTGCTTTAATAAAACGGAGGATATCAAGTTGCCTTTTTGATAGCTTCGTCATTTTTCGCACCTCAAAACGTCGATTTTAAGAAGATTATAGCATGATTTTCCTTACAGTACAAACATAGGTTCGAAAAAACAATTGACAGAAACGTTTGTTCGTATATACTGAAATTATAAAAAGCGAACAAACATTCCTGTTGGAGGTTATGATCATGGGTAAAGAATCTATTATTTTTGTCGGTCTGTTCACAGTGATTTTGAGCGCGGTAATCCTTTTGCTGTCATATACAAGCAGCGGCCAGGAGCTTAATCAGTATGTTAAAATAGAAGTCCAGCAAGGCGATACACTTTGGTCTATAGCCGGCCAGGTAGCAGATAAAAAGAAAATAAACAAAAGTGAATTTATTGAATGGGTGGCTGATAAAAATCATCTTCAGACGTCTGATATCCAGCCGGGAGATGAATTGGTGATTCCATTGAAAAAGAAACATCAGGATGCATATGAATTGGCAACTGTAAGATAGAGAGGAAAGATAGAAAAAATGAAAGCACTCATTTATGCCCGCGTAAGCACAAATAAAGAACAGCAGGAGACGTCATTAAAGCGGCAGGAGGAGGAGCTTACGGCAATTGCGGCCGAGAACGGCATGGAAGTCGTCAAAGTGATTTCTGAGAAAGCTAGCGGATATGAAATGGATCGGGATGGTGTATTTGGGCTGCTTGATGAGATCAAGAATTCTGGAATTGATGTCATTTTGGTTCAGGATGAAACTAGGCTCGGACGTGGAAATGCAAAAATCGCACTGCTTCATTGCATCTATAGAGAAGGTGTGAAAGTCTATACAACGGCTCACAGAGGTGAACTGGAGTTATCGGAGGCTGACTCGATGGTGCTGGAGATCGTCAGCATTGTTGAAGAGTACCAGCGGAAAATTCACAACATGAAAATCAAGCGGGGAATGAAACGTGCAGTAAAAAACGGTTTCAAACCGCAAAAAAACCTGAAAAACCAACATGAAAACAGCGGAAAAGAAAGAATAGAGGTGCCCATCTCAGAGATCGTCCGCCTAAGAGCGAATAAACTGACGTTCGCAGAAATTGCGGCTACGCTGAGAGGATTTGGGTATGATGTATCTAAAGCGACCGTCCACCGGCGGTTTCAGGAATACATAGAGAATGACGAGACAGCCGATTGAATCAGTTGTAAAACTCTTTTTGATCTAGTACTATATAGACAAAATGCCATAAAGGAGTTTAACATGATTTCAAACGAAAAAATTGCCAGAATTAATGAACTTGCTGCCAAAGCCAAAGCTGGCGTTATGACAGAAGAAGAAAAAGCTGAACAGCAAAAGCTCCGTCAAGAGTATTTGAAAGGTTTTCGCTCTTCTATGAAAAACACATTAAAAAGTGTGAAAATCATTGATCCGGAAGGCAATGATGTTACACCAGAAAAACTAAAAAAAGAAAAAAGAAATAATAAACTTCACTAATAGAAGAGGAATACGGCAATAACGTATTCCTCTTTTGCATATACTATAGCAACACTTTCATGGGACAAATTTCAACAAGTTTCTCTCAAATTTAAGCTGAAACAGTTGAGAAAAAGTCGTCAGACATTTATGATGTAAGGGTACAACACATAAGGAAGGGGATTTTTATGGATACAATTGAAAAGAAATCAGTTGCTACCATTCGCACACTGTCCATAGACGCTATTGAAAAAGCAAATTCTGGTCACCCAGGGATGCCAATGGGGGCAGCTCCAATGGCATACACGCTGTGGACAAAATTTATGAACGTAAGTCCGGCAAACCCTGGCTGGTTTAACCGTGACCGTTTTGTTTTATCTGCTGGACACGGATCAGCACTTTTATACAGCATGCTTCATTTAAGCGGGTTTGATCTTAGCATCGAAGATCTTAAGGGATTCCGCCAGTGGGGCAGCAAAACACCTGGACATCCGGAATTCGGACATACTGCCGGTGTTGATGCGACAACAGGACCGCTTGGCCAAGGAATTGCCATGGCTGTCGGAATGGCTATCGCTGAACGCCATTTAGCGGAAACTTACAACCGCGACTCATTTAACGTGGTCGATCATTATACATACAGTATTTGCGGTGATGGTGATTTAATGGAAGGCATCTCTTCTGAAGCCGCTTCACTAGCAGGCCATCTTCAGCTTGGCCGTCTGATCGTATTATACGATTCTAATGACATCTCTCTCGATGGAGATCTCGACCGTTCGTTCTCTGAAAACGCAAAACAGCGTTTTGAAGCAATGAATTGGGAAGTTCTTTATGTTGAAGATGGAAACAACATCGAAGAATTAACAGCGGCTATCGAAAAAGCACGCCAAAATGAAAAGAAACCTACATTAATTGAAGTGAAAACAACAATTGGATTTGGTTCTCCTAACCGTGCCGGTACATCGGGTGTTCACGGTGCGCCGCTTGGTAAAGAGGAAAGCAAATTAACAAAAGAAGCTTACGCGTGGACATATGAAGAAGATTTTTACGTTCCTTCAGAAGTTTATGAGCATTTCGCTAAAGCGGTTAAAGAATCAGGCGAGAAAAAGGAAAAGGAATGGAATGCCCAATTCGCTAAATATAAAGAAGTTTATCCTGAACTCGCTGAACAGCTTGAGCTGGGAATCAAAGGAGAGCTTCCAAAGGACTGGGATCAAGAGGTTCCTGTTTATGAAAAAGGAAGCAGCCTGGCATCCCGTGCATCTTCCGGTGAAGTTCTCAACGGCCTTGCGGAAAAAATTCCTTTCTTTGTGGGAGGATCTGCTGACCTGGCGGGATCAAACAAAACGACAATTAAAAATGCCGGTGATTTTACAGCGGCTGATTACTCAGGCAAAAACTTCTGGTTCGGTGTTCGTGAATTTGCGATGGGCGCAGCCTTAAATGGTATGGCGCTTCATGGCGGACTTCGTGTATTCGGGGGGACTTTCTTTGTCTTCTCTGACTACCTGCGTCCGGCAATACGCCTTGCAGCATTAATGGGTCTTCCTGTCACATATGTCTTCACACATGACAGTATTGCAGTAGGTGAAGACGGTCCGACGCACGAGCCAGTTGAACAGCTTGCTTCACTCCGTGCGATGCCTAATCTTTCCTTGATCCGTCCTGCAGACGGCAATGAGACAGCGGCAGCATGGAAACTTGCAGTACAAAGCAATGAACAGCCAACAGCGCTTGTATTGACACGCCAAAACCTTCCTACGATCGACCAAACAGCTGAAGAAGCATTGGCAGGAGTAGAAAAAGGTGCATATGTCGTTTCTAAATCTAAAAACGAAACACCTGACGCTCTTCTCATCGCTTCAGGCTCCGAGGTGGGTCTTGCGATTGAAGCGCAGGCTGAATTGGCAAAAGATAATATCGATGTGTCTGTTGTCAGCATGCCTTCAATGGACCGTTTTGACAAACAATCAAATGAATACAAGAACGCCGTCCTTCCTGCAGATGTGAAAAAACGTCTTGCGATTGAAATGGGCTCATCATTTGGATGGGGCAAATACACAGGGCTTGAAGGAGACGTGCTCGGCATAGACCGATTCGGTGCATCCGCTCCTGGTGAAACCGTCATCAATGAATACGGCTTCTCAGTTCCAAACGTAGTGAACCGAGTCAAAGCATTACTCAATAAGTAAGTCTTTCAAAGAGGATGAGTCAAATCATCCTCTTTTTCTTGTTTATCCGACAAAAATAGTATTGGCTGTTTAACAGTAATAGACAATTCTTTCTTTTCTTCTTTTGTATAATAGAGTGCAAATGAAATGCTGCTGAAAAAGGGGATGAAAAGATGGAACGTCACTACTATACGTACCTGATAAAAGAGGAATTTGCCAATCACTATTTCGGGCGGGAATCGGTTATGTTTGAGCTGTTTCAAGACTATCATTGGACAAGCCTGACAAAGCAGCGGTATGAAATGACAGAGAAACAGATTCAATATATTACACAGCCAATCCCGATTTTACATATGCATCAGCGATTAAAAATGAATTTACACAACACGGATTACAGGCAGGTGGATTATATTTATAGATTAGCTTTACCGAAAGCAAAAGGCCACGCGACGTTTATGATGAAAGAGAACATGATAGAAATTGTGGCTTCGGGGAATTACGAGGCAGAAACGATATTCTTTGAAGTGTTGAGAAAAGTAAGCCCTTGCTTTCTGGCTATGGATTTCAATTCGAAGCGTTACGGCTGGCTAAATCCGGTGAAAGAAAGAAATTTTGTCTAAAACCGAAGAAAAAGAGATGTAAATGTTGTATAATAGCTTTTGGTTTAGTACACTTTAAACTAGACAACATGAAGGAGGAAATAAAATGACTTTATGGGTTGGCATCCTAGTGGGCGTTGTTGCATTGCTCATAGGTGTTGCACTCGGGTTTTTTATTGCTCGTAAATATATGATGAGCTATCTTAAAAAGAATCCGCCTATTAATGAACAAATGTTACGCATGATGATGATGCAAATGGGAATGAAACCTTCTCAAAAGAAAATCAATCAAATGATGAAAGCCATGAATAATCAAACGAAATAATACGTAAAGATTATGATATAGAGAAACATGGTTATAAAATAAAAAACCCTTATACGGGTTTTTTATTTTGCAATCATTCGTCACCCGCTACTGCTCGAAGGCGCTGCTTTTGATATTGTATGAGAAGATGGTCAAGCTCCTGACTGAGCTCTATCGTACTATGAGATGTCATTCCGTTCGCCATGACAATTTGCAGCAGCTCTGCTCTTTTTTTTTCGATTTCATTTAATAGATGCTCTCTAATCACAGGGATGTATCCTTTCATACATTAGATCTTCAAAGTAAATGTTTGTTTATATTATATCCATATTTATACTAATTTTCAAATGAGAAGGAGTACAATAACTCAATGTCAAATTAAATTATATAAGTTTTTTCTGAAAATAGAAATCCTTCAAGTGAAAGTGTTAAAAAAATGAAATGATTTTGTCATTTGAAGGAATGTCAAATCGTGAAGGGATGATGACATGGGAGACGTGAATTATTTTTTGACTTTCGGAGCGGGATTTCTATCCTTTATTTCGCCTTGCTGCCTGCCGCTTTACCCAGCTTTCTTGTCATATATTACAGGGGTCAGCATGGATGATGTGAAAACAGAAAAGCTGCTGCTGCAGAAAAGAAGTTTGTTTCATACTTTGTGTTTTTTGCTTGGCTTTTCAGTCATTTTTATCGCTTTAGGTTATGGAACATCTTTTATTGGCAGCCTCTTTAGGGATTATCACGATGCGATTCGGCAAATTGGCGCGTTGCTTATTATTTTGTTCGGTTTTATTACACTTGGCGTGTTCCGGCCTGAGGCTATGATGAAAGAGCGGAGAATCCATTTTAAGCATAAACCAAGCGGGTTTTTAGGTTCCATCTTAATCGGAATGGCATTTGCGGCGGGGTGGACGCCATGTACCGGTCCGATATTAGCAGCTGTGATCTCACTCGCAAGCACAAATCCAGGCTCAGCGGTGCCGTACATGATGTTATATGTACTCGGTTTTGCTGTTCCGTTTCTTTTATTGTCTTTTTTTATCACAAAGCTAAAGTGGATAAGAAAGAACCAGCTTTTGATCATGAAAGCAGGCGGCATCTTGATGATTGTGATTGGTGTGCTGTTATTCTTTAATTGGATGAGCCTGATTATTATTTTACTGTCGGATCTTTTTGGAGGATTTACTGGTTTTTAACGGCAAATTACTTTCGTACTACTACTAATCCTTTTGTTTTTGGTACAATAAGACTATTATCTGTGGAAATCGATTTTGGAGGGGAATATGACAAGAGTTTTAGTTGTAGACGACGCCAAGTTCATGAGAGTGAAACTCAGAGAGATCTTGGAAGAGGCAAATTACATAATCGCAGGCGAAGCGGCGGACGGCGAGCAAGCAGCGGACCTGTATAAAACACTGCGGCCGGACATCGTAACAATGGATATTACAATGCCAGTGAAAAACGGCATAAAGGCGCTTCGTGATATCTTAACCTTCGATCCTAAAGCGAAGGTCATCATGTGTACCGCAATGCGGCACCAAAGAATTGTAACAGAAGCGATTGAACTGGGGGCAAAGGACTTTATTGTCAAACCGTTCGAGGAAACAAAAGTGCTAGAAGCTGTCAGCCGCGTGATGGGACATTAAAGTCATTGGTTTTTTTATTGTTTTGGAGTATAGTATATAGTATCAACACTCCTAGAAACAAAGGAATGATAAATATGATGATTATAGTTTCATCGATTATTGCTGTGTTAATGGCTGTAGCTGTGATGGTGGTCAGAATAAAATCTTCTGATAAGCCCGTTTCACCGAAAAAAATCATTCTTCCGCCGATTTTTATGAGTACGGGAGCGTTAATGTTTTTATTTCCGGTATTTTGGGTAACTGGTGCAGAGTTTTTAGAAGCATTCACTTTAGGCGTGATTTTCTCTATTTTTCTAATCAAAACGTCTAAATTCGAAATTAAAAATAATGAAATTTACATGAAACGCTCTAAAGCATTTGTATTTATATTAGTCGGCCTTTTGGTGATCAGAATCGTGATGAAATCGATCTTGAGTACATCAATTGATTACGGCGCACTGAGCGGAATGTTTTGGATTCTGGCGTTCGGTATGATTATGCCGTGGAGAATCGCCATGTACTTGTCATACCGAAAACTTCATAATGAGCTGCAGTCTGCTAATATTCAAATGAATTAAAAAACCTTTCCTCCTGTCAGGAAAGGTTTTTTATTTAAGAAGGGTTTGATATGGTTCGAGATCGATTTTTTTGTCTCTGAGATGTCTTTTTAAGAAGGTATGGTCTCTTTTAGGAGTTGCGAGAATATAGCCTCTGATCATAAGCTTCTGATCAATCTTTGATACCTTTTCTTTTAATGCTAGCTCACCGATTTTACCTGCGATTTTGGCTTTTGCTGCATCTCTGAACAGCTCCGGAACCGGAGATACCAATTCATTAAGGAATTGTTTGTTTTCATTGCTCCACAAATGCCTGCTCTTTTCGATATAGTAATCCTGCCAATCCAGCTCTGACCTGCCGTCTTCTTTTGGTAAACGCTTTAAAAACTTTCGAAACATAAAAAAACCGCCGATTGATAATAAGACAATCATCGTGATCACCCAAAACAGAATAAACCACAAAAACCAGCCTTCCAGCATCAATCATTCCCCCTTATTCTAACCATATTGTATACGAAGAGAGATTAGAAGAACACAGTAAAAAAAGAATAGAAAAAAAGTGATAGACGTCTAGTCAAAAGAGATAGTAGATCATAATCTATTGTATAGTGAATCTTCTATTTGGCCATGGGAGAATCACTAGAGGGCATTTGACGATAAATGGACGGAAAAAAGTCACTTTCATAATAGGGGATGAAAGTGACTTTTCATTTTAGCTAAGAGGAAATTGAATAGAAAAAGAAGAATCATTTTCTGTTTCTTTATTGACGGCAACTGTGAGTAGTTGGTTTTCGCATTCGGTTTGAATGATTTTGTCATTTAAATAAAAAGGAAGCATCATTTGTTTTTCAAAAGTCTGTCCTGACGATTTGACCGTTAAGATGAACTCGCATCCAGACAGGGTAACCGTTACTTGTGTCGGCTGTAAAAAAGTCAGATCCGCTTCAATAATATACTGCTGACTTGTTTCATATAAATCAATAGGCAATGTTTCGTCGTACCAGGCGAAGGGATCTTCAAATAATTGCCGAAGCCATTCATCCATACCATCGAAATCATTAGCGTCATTCCGTTTAGAATGGGTCATGGAAGCATTCCTCCACATATCAACCTTGCTTGACATCATATGCGGCGAATCAGAAATGGGTGAACGCATAAAAAAACAGACACTGAGGTCTGCTTTTCTTACATATCGTGGCTTGAATTGTGCTTTTGTCTTGTGTGGTTCCGGTTTTTCACTTTTTTGCTTCCGCTGAGAGGCTCCGGCTGGCCCGGATTGTGTCCTTTAGGGGCGTTTTTATGCATATCTTTACTAGTATTTTTATTGGTCATAAAATGAGAACCTCCTTAAAAGAGTTCGATGTTATTGATTGGTTTTTCTTTTTTTATTATTTTGGCGTTCCGCTTCAGTCAGTACAAGCTGGTCGTTTTCGATATAGCCTGCGCCTTTGCCTTGGCTTTTTGCGTCATTCATGCCGTTAATGACGTGATTCGCTTTTCGTTTGACCATCATTATCACCTCCATCATAATATGGCTTCTTTTGTTTCGTTCTATGAGAGATCATAAACAGCAATAATTACCGGTACGTTTGTCTGATAAGCCGAACTTATTGTATTTAATAAAAACATTGATATTTACTTATGTATGATTTTGCTTTAATATGAAATTGTGAGAAAATTGTGATGGGATTTATGTTCATCTGAGAATGATCTGATCTGAAGGGGGATTTTGGAGAATGGCAAACGAGCAAAAAACTGCAGCAAAAGACGTTTTCCAAGCGAGAAAAACGTTTACTACAAATGGGAAAACTTATCATTACTACTCTTTAAAAGCATTGGAAGATGCAGGGGTCGGGAAGGTTTCGAAGCTTCCTTATTCCATCAAAGTTCTTTTAGAATCAGTATTGCGTCAAGTTGACGGATTCGTGATCAAACAAGAGCATGTGGAAAATTTGGCAAAATGGGGAACTGCCGAATTAAAGGAAATCGATGTTCCGTTCAAACCATCTCGTGTTATTTTACAAGACTTCACAGGGGTTCCGGCAGTAGTAGACCTTGCTTCACTGCGTAAAGCTATGGCAGCTGTCGGCGGAGATCCTGATAAAATTAATCCTGAAATTCCTGTTGATCTCGTTATCGACCACTCTGTTCAGGTTGATAAAGCAGGCACAGAAGATGCGTTAGCTATTAATATGGACTTGGAATTCGAAAGAAATGCCGAGCGCTATAAATTTTTGAGCTGGGCAAAGAAAGCGTTTAATAACTATCAGGCAGTGCCGCCTGCAACAGGTATCGTGCACCAAGTAAACCTTGAGTTCCTGGCAAGTGTCGTCCATGCCATTGAAGAAGACGGCGAGCTTGTCACGTATCCTGATACGCTTGTCGGAACAGATTCACATACAACAATGATTAACGGAATCGGTGTTCTCGGATGGGGTGTCGGCGGAATTGAAGCTGAAGCAGGAATGCTTGGACAGCCTTCTTATTTCCCTGTTCCTGAGGTAATCGGCGCGAAACTTGTCGGCAAGCTTCCGAACGGAACAACCGCTACTGACTTGGCGTTAAAAGTGACTCAGGTGCTGCGTGAAAAAGGCGTTGTGGGCAAGTTTGTTGAATTCTTCGGACCGGGAATTGCTGAATTGCCGCTTGCGGACCGTGCAACAATTGCGAACATGGCTCCGGAGTACGGCGCTACATGCGGATTCTTCCCAGTAGATGAAGAAGCGCTCAACTACATGCGTCTGACAGGCCGTGATCCTGAACATATTGATGTTGTCGAAGCATACTGCAGAAGCAATGGCTTGTTCTACACTCCTGATGTTGAAGACCCTCAATTTACTGATGTGGTTGAAATTGACTTGACCCAAATTGAAGCAAACTTATCAGGTCCAAAACGCCCTCAGGATTTAATCCCGCTTTCTGCTATGCAGGAAACGTTCAAAAAACATTTAGTCAGCCCTGCGGGTAACCAAGGATTCGGTTTAAATGCTGAAGAAGAAGATAAAGAAATTAATTTTAAACTCCTTAATGGCGAAGAAACAGTGATGAAAACGGGTGCGATAGCCATTGCTGCGATTACAAGCTGTACGAATACATCGAACCCGTACGTTCTGATCGGTGCCGGACTCGTAGCGAAAAAAGCGGTTGAATTAGGACTTGAGGTGCCTAATTACGTGAAAACGTCACTTGCACCGGGTTCTAAAGTCGTTACAGGATATCTTGTGAATTCAGGCCTTCTTCCATACATGAAAGAGCTTGGTTTTAACCTCGTTGGGTACGGATGTACAACATGTATCGGAAACTCAGGGCCGCTTTCACCAGAAATCGAAGAAGCGGTTGCGAAAAATGATCTGCTGATTACATCTGTCCTTTCCGGAAACCGTAACTTTGAAGGACGTATTCACCCGCTTGTTAAAGGCAACTATCTTGCTTCACCGCCGCTTGTTGTGGCATACGCGCTGGCTGGAACGGTGAACATTAACCTGAAAACCGATCCGATCGGTGTAGGCAAAGATGGTCAAAACGTTTACTTTAACGATATTTGGCCGTCAATGGATGAAATTAATTCACTTGTTAAGCAAACTGTTACGCCTGAGCTCTTCCGCAAAGAGTATGAAACGGTATTTGACGACAACAAGCGCTGGAACGAGATTGAAACGACAGATGAAGCGTTATATAAATGGGATAATGAGTCAACCTACATTCAGAATCCGCCATTCTTCGAAGAAATGTCTGTTGAACCAGGCAAGGTTGAACCACTCAAAGGTTTGCGTGTTGTCGGTAAATTCGGCGATTCAGTCACAACGGACCATATTTCTCCTGCAGGAGCAATCGGAAAAGACACGCCTGCCGGTAAGTACTTGCAAGAGAAAGGGGTTTCTCCTCGTGACTTTAACTCCTACGGCTCCCGCCGCGGAAACCATGAAGTCATGATGAGAGGAACATTTGCCAACATCCGCATCAAAAACCAAATCGCGCCGGGTACAGAAGGCGGATTTACAACGTACTGGCCGACTGGTGAAGTAACATCAATCTATGATGCGTGCATGAAATATAAAGAAGATAAAACCGGCCTTGTTGTATTAGCTGGAAAAGACTACGGTATGGGATCTTCACGTGACTGGGCTGCAAAAGGAACAAACCTTCTCGGCATCAGAACGGTCATTGCTGAGAGCTTTGAGAGAATTCACAGAAGCAACCTTGTATTTATGGGTGTTCTGCCGCTTCAATTTAAACAAGGTGAAAATGCGGAAACACTCGGCTTAACCGGTAAAGAAGTGATCGAGGTAGATGTTGATGAAAGCGTACGCCCTCGTGATATCGTTACAGTAAGAGCAATTGATGAAGACGGAAATGTAAAAACATTTGAAGCACTTGTCCGCTTCGATAGTGAAGTTGAAATTGATTACTATCGCCATGGCGGCATCCTGCAAATGGTGCTTCGCGATAAAATGAAGCAGTCCTGATGAATCAATAGGAAGAGAAGGCATTTCGCTTTCTCTTCTTTTTATGACAAAGTGTGCTGCGGAGGTGGCATATGATGAAAAAATGGCTCGCAAGGATCCTGCTTATTATGCTTGCCAGCTATATGGGATGGAATTTGTATCAAACATACACCAAAAAAGAAGTGGGAATAGAAGAGGGACAGCAAGCTCCAGAATTCACTTTGAAAACGCTATCGGGAGAGAAAAGTTCCTTACAAGACACAAAAGGCAAAAAAGTCCTCCTCAATTTTTGGGCAACTTGGTGTAAACCGTGCCGGCAGGAAATGCCAGCGATGGAACAGCTGCAAAAAGAATACGCAGACGAACTTGCAGTTGTTGCTGTTAATTTCACTTCAGCTGAGAAAAGTGTGAAACAGGTTCAGGCGTTTGCTGATACGTATGAATTAACGTTTCCTATCCTGATTGATAAAAAAGGGATCAATGCTGACTATAACGTGATGTCATATCCAACGACGTATATCTTAGATGAAAAAGGCGTTATTCAAGATATACATATCGGCACCATGACAAAAAAAGAAATGGAACAAAAACTGGATCTTGATTAGATTCAGTTTTTTTATGTTCTGAATGCTTACAAATTTTCAGAATTGGAAAAAATAAATGAATATGCGGAGGTGAGAAGAGTGAAGAAGATGAGAAAACGTTCTTTTCATGAGCTCGTCATGGAAAATAAAAAAGAGCTGATGACCAATACAGAGTATTTAAATCAGCTTGAGGAAAAGCTTGAACAGCGATTTAAGCAAAAATAACCTTTAATTTGTATTCATGTTTACCCCTCCTTTTGAGAATCCTATCTATTGAGGAGGGATAGACATGGGAAACAACAAGAAAAACGGTCAGCCTCAATTTGCTCCAAGCCACTTGGGTACGAAGCCTGTAAAATATAGAGCCAATAAAGGGGAAAAAATGCAGGATAAGTCCGGACAGCAGCCGATCATCATGCAGACAAAAGGTGAGTAGCGCAAAATTGAGTATATTTCTAGGAGGTCCATCCAAATGACAAATAACCATAAACAATACCAGCACCCTAATCCTGATGATCGTTCTGATAACGTAGAAAAGCTGCAGGATATGGTTCAAAATACAATTGAAAACATGGAAGAAGCAGAAGCATCAATGGAGTTTGCTTCAGGAGAAGATAAGCAGCACATCAAAGAAAAAAATGCTAGACGCGAACAGAGTATCGAAGCGTTTCGCAATGAAATTCAAGACGAATCCGAAGCGAGACAAAACGGATACCGCTCTTAAAAACCAGGGAAACCTGGTTTTTTTCTTTCTGATTTGATTATGGTAAAATGGGGCTAAATTGACGTTAAGGGAGCAGAATAATTTTGCAGGTATCAAAAAAAGAAATAGAAGTGCGTTATGCAGAGACAGATCAAATGGGGATTGTCTATCACGCAAATTATCTTGTGTGGATGGAGGTCGGCAGAACGGCCCTCATAAAGGATTTAGGCTTTTTATACAGTGATATGGAAAAGAGAGGCGTCCTCTCACCAGTCGTTGATATCAATATATCCTATAAAAAGCCGCTTCATTATGGAGAAACCGCGGTTGTGCATACATGGATAGAGGACTACAACGGCTTTAAAACCGTCTATGGTTATCATATTTATAATCCGGCCGGCGAGCTTTCCATCGAAGCCACCTCATCTCATATTTGTGTTGATAAAGAAAGCTTTAAGCCTATTCAGTTCCGCAAAGCTTTCCCTGATTGGCACGCAGCGTATGAAAAGGCCAAAAAATAGGGAAGTGAACGAGATATGGCGTTTGGAGTGAAACGGGAAGAACTCAACCGGTGGAAACAAGCAGTGAAAAGAGGAGACATTGCATTTTTAACCCATTACTGGCTGGATGACCGGTTTCCAGAAGCAAAGACCGTGACAAAAGCCGGCTGTGCAGATATTGATAAACTGATTCAATGGGGAGCGGCGTACGGTTTAAAAAAAGAATGGATACATAAGAAAAGTGAATTTCCTCACTTTGATCTCCTGGGTAAGACACAAAAATATATTTTGGAACAAGAGAACCTGACCGATCATCTTAAAAGATTTCATTTGTAAAAAAAGGAACGCACATAACGTGCGTTCCTTTTTTATTGATATTCAAAAACAGGTTCATCAGCATCCTCTGAATAGCTGACTAGAAGGTCATGGTTATCGAAGTACCATAGATCACTTTCTTCAATAAAGAAGGTAATGCCGCCGGCTTCTGCAGTGGCTCCAGCCTCTTGCGGGGCATCTTTCGCAACACCGAGGGAAAATCCCTTTTGAACGTTGCTGCAGCCGCCGTAGCGGACGAAAAAGCGAACCTGATCTCCGCTTTCTAAATCCAGCTCTTCTTTATACCAGTTCAGTGCGTCTTCGTTAATTGTCATATTCATAACAGAACACCCCTTTGTACTTCATTTGAATTTTCTCTATTATAAACGTATTAGGCTATTCTGTGTCAAAAGAGAAGGTTTTTACGTTTATAACCATTTCACTTTAGGTTCTGTTTTATTGATAATTCGTTTAATGTTTGCCCGGTGTCTGTATATCACAAAAATAGTGAGCAGGGCAACAACAATCAATAAATACCTATCATGGACAAAGAGACTATATATAACAGTATAGATCCCTGTTAACATTGATGACAGGGAAACAAATTTAGTCAAGTATAAAAAGATGAAAAATACCGCGATCATCGTGATAAATAACAGAGGTGCGTAAAATAGCAAAACGCCTCCAGACGTTGCCACGGCTTTACCGCCTTTAAATTTGGCGAATATAGGAAACACATGGCCTAAAACTGCAAAGACTCCAATAAGAAGCGGATGAATATCAACATGCATGAGATAAGGCAATGCAGTTGCCAGCGTCCCTTTCAAAATATCTCCGGCTATGACGACGGAACCAGCTTTTACGCCCAGCGTACGGAACGCGTTGGTTGCGCCTAGGTTGCCGCTTCCGTGTTCCCGAATATCAATTCCCTTGGCAAGCTTGCCCACAATTAAGCCAGATGGAATGCTGCCTATCAGGTAGGCCAAAATAATCAATAAAGCAATAAACATCTACATTTCTCCTTTTTCAAAGTCCCTTCTTTCTATTTTAACATGAGATGTCATGATCTGATGACAAGTTTTTTGTAAAGTTTGCTTACACATCCACACAAATGTGCACCATATTTTGATTTCTTTCATTTTGATCGTGTAAAATAGATGAAAAAGGAGTGGTACAGAATGCAAAACCCTTCCAAAGCGGAATTGAAAGAGATTCTTGATAGAAGCAAGCGAATAGCGGTAGTGGGGCTTTCGGACCGGCCGGATAGAACGTCACATATGGTTTCAAAAGCGATGCAGGATGCGGGCTATGATATCATTCCCGTCAATCCTACAATTGATGAAGCTCTGGGTGTCAAAGCCGTTTCATCTTTAAAAGAGATTGACGGCCCAGTTGACATTGTCAATGTATTCCGGCGCTCTGAACAGCTGCCAGGCGTTGCGGAAGAGTTTTTGGAGACAGATGCTCCGGTATTTTGGGCACAGCAAGGGCTGGTCAACGAAGAAGCTTACAAGATGCTAAAGGAAAAAGACAGAACGGTTATCATGGATCTGTGTATAAAAGTGGCGCACGCAGTAACAAAATAGATGCAGAACCGCAAAAATCCTTGTGAATTCAAGGATTTTTGCTTTTTAATTTTAAGATATTGTTTGCGTATTACGGTGAAACAGATACAATAAAGCTTGAACAGCTTTTTTTGAACACCTTGTCCAGCTGGGTTTCGGCCGTTCGATTTGCGAAGGTCTGCTGCTTTATATATAATAAACAAACATACGTTCTCGTTTCGTAAAAACAGCACTTTGCCCGATGTTTTGTGAACTGATTCGTTAGCTTTATGTTGCGATCACAAACATATTGGTTATAATGGGGAGTCCAAGGCAGTACCGGCTTAAGGCGAGGTTTATAAAAAATACTTTTTACAATTGATGCGCATTACTGAAAAAAGAGAAAGACAATGTTAGTTTTTGAAAGGGGTTTGTACGTTTGGCTAGAAAACAGCAATTTGATTACAACGAAGATGCCATTCAGGTGCTCGAAGGCCTTGAGGCCGTCAGGAAAAGGCCGGGTATGTATATTGGTTCTACTGACGCGCGGGGCTTACACCACTTGGTTTATGAAATTGTAGATAACTCTGTCGACGAGGTGCTTGCCGGCCATGGAGATCACATTATCGTCAAAATACATAAAGACAACAGTATTTCTGTACAGGATAGAGGCCGCGGCATGCCGACCGGAATGCATAAGCTCGGCAAACCAACCCCTGAAGTGATTTTAACGGTGCTTCATGCCGGAGGAAAGTTCGGCCAAGGCGGTTATAAGACAAGCGGAGGGCTGCACGGGGTTGGTGCATCAGTCGTAAATGCTTTATCTGAATGGCTGACGGTTACCATTGAGCGGGACGGTTTCATTTATCAGCAGCGGTTTGAAAATGGAGGAAAACCGGTTACATCCCTCGAGAAGATCGGCAAAACAAAAAAGACAGGAACGCTTACGCACTTTAAGCCAGATCCAACGATGTTCAGTGCAACAACTTATAATTTTGAAACGCTTTCTGAACGATTAAGAGAATCTGCGTTTTTGTTAAAAGGATTAAAAATTGAGCTGATTGATGAGCGGAATGACCAGCAGGAGGTCTTTTATTACGAGAACGGCATAGAAGCGTTTGTCGCTTACTTAAATGAGGAAAAAGACGTCTTGTCTGAAGTGGTCTCGTTTGAGGGCGAGCATCATTCAATAGAAGTGGACTTTGCGTTCCAGTTTAATGACGGCTATTCTGAAAACATTCTGTCATTTGTTAATAACGTCAGAACAAAAGACGGCGGTACTCATGAGTCAGGTGCAAAAACAGCGATGACACGCGCTTTTAATGAATATGCGAGAAAAGTGGCTTTGCTGAAAGAAAAGGATAAGAACCTTGAAGGCACTGATATAAGGGAAGGGCTTTCAGCCATTATCTCTGTTCGCATTCCCGAAGAGCTTCTTCAGTTTGAAGGACAAACAAAAGGAAAGCTCGGTACAAGCGAAGCGAGATCAGCAGTTGATGCGATTGTTTCAGAGCAGCTTGCTTATTTTTTAGAGGAAAACCGGGATACCGCAACGCTCCTTGTCAAAAAAGCAATCAAAGCGAGTCAGGCACGCGAAGCGGCACGCAAAGCCCGTGAAGAAGCAAGAAGCGGCAAAAAACGCAAAAAATCTGAAGCGACATTAAGCGGAAAGCTGACGCCCGCCGGTTCAAGAAACCCGGCAAAAAATGAATTGTATCTCGTTGAGGGCGATTCTGCAGGCGGATCAGCCAAGCAGGGAAGAGACCGCAGATTCCAAGCGGTTCTGCCTTTACGCGGTAAAGTCATTAATACGGAAAAAGCGAAACTTGCTGATATCTTTAAAAATGAAGAGATCAATACGATCATTCATGCGATCGGCGGCGGAGTCGGAGCGGATTTCTCAGTCGATGATATCAACTACGACAAAATCATCATTATGACCGATGCCGATACTGACGGCGCTCATATTCAAGTGCTGCTTCTCACTTTTTTCTATCGCTATATGAAACCGCTCATTGAGCATGGCAAGGTGTTCATTGCACTGCCTCCTTTATATAAGGTCAGCAAAGGAAGCGGGAAAAAGGAAATCATTGAATATGCATGGTCTGATGAAGAGATGGATGATGTCCTGAAAAAAGTCGGCAAAGGCTATACCATTCAGCGATATAAGGGACTTGGAGAGATGAACGCAGACCAGCTGTGGGAGACGACGATGAATCCGGAGTCCCGTACGCTTGTAAGGGTCAAAATCGACGATGCGGCACGCGTAGAGAGACGTGTCACGACGTTAATGGGAGACAAAGTGGAGCCGCGCAGAAAGTGGATTGAGAAAAACGTCGCTTTCGGCTTAGATGAAGAAAGCAATATTTTAGAAAATGAAAACTTATCGGTCGCTGAGGAGGTTTAATGATTGTCACAGCCAGAATTATTTCATGATTTACCATTAGAAGAGGTGATCGGGGACCGTTTTGGGCGCTATAGTAAATATATTATTCAAGACAGGGCGCTTCCTGATGCAAGAGACGGCTTAAAGCCGGTACAGCGCAGAATTCTGTATGCGATGCATACAGATGGAAATACGTTTGATAAAAACTTCAGAAAAGCGGCCAAAACGGTCGGTAACGTTATCGGTAACTATCATCCGCACGGTGACAGCTCGGTTTATGAAGCAATGGTGCGGATGAGCCAGGATTGGAAAGTGCGAAATGTGTTAATAGAAATGCATGGGAACAACGGAAGCATCGACGGAGATCCTCCGGCAGCCATGCGTTATACAGAGGCGCGATTATCTCCGATCGCATCTGAGCTTCTGCGGGATATTGACAAAAATACGGTTGAATTTGTGCCGAACTTCGATGATACAAGCAAGGAGCCTGTCGTACTCCCGGCGATGTTCCCTAACCTATTGGTCAACGGATCTACCGGGATATCAGCGGGATATGCGACTGACATTCCCCCTCATCATCTCGGAGAAGTCATTGATGCTGTTATTAAACGCATCCAAATGCCATCTTGTTCTGTTGATGAACTCATGGAAGTCATAAAAGGGCCTGATTTTCCGACAGGCGGTGTTATTCAAGGTGTTGACGGCATAAGAAAAGCTTACGAAACCGGAAAAGGAAAAATCATTATCCGCGGAAAAGCTGAAATAGAAGGAATCAGAGGCGGACGTGAACAAATCGTCATTACTGAAATTCCTTATGAAGTAAACAAAGCCAACCTTGTGAAAAAAATGGACGAGTTCCGCATTGATAAAAAGGTTGAGGGCATCTCAGAGGTTCGCGATGAAACGGACCGTACAGGGCTGAGAGTGGTTATTGAACTGAAAAAAGAAGCGGATGCCAAAGGCATTTTGAATTTCTTATATAAAAATACCGATTTGCAGATCACATATAACTTTAATATGGTGGCCATTCATAACCGCCGTCCGATGCTGATGAGTCTGCCGGCTATTTTAGATGCATATATCGGCCACCAAAAAGAAGTCGTCACAAACCGTTCCGTTTACGAGCTTCAAAAAGCAAAAGACAGGCATCACATCGTAGAAGGTCTCATGAAAGCTTTGTCCATTTTGGATGAAGTCATTGCAACAATCCGTTCTTCAAGCGACAAACGTGACGCTAAAAACAATTTGATAGCGAAATATGAATTTACAGAGCCTCAGGCTGAAGCGATCGTGTCATTGCAGCTATACCGTTTAACCAATACAGATATCACAGCGCTGAAGGAAGAGGCTGAAGAGCTAGATGAAAAAATTGAAGAGCTCGAATCCATTCTGAGCAATGATAAAAAGCTGTTAAAAGTGATCACAAACAGCTTAAAAGCACTGAAAAAGAAATATGCAGACACAAGACGCTCTGTGATTGAAGAAAAAATTGAGGAAATTAAGATTAACCTTGAAGTCATGGTTGCCTCTGAAGATGTATATGTGACCGTTACGAAGGATGGTTACTTAAAACGGACGAGCCAGCGCTCATATGCCGCTTCCAACGGTCAGGATTTCGGAATGAAAGATACGGATAGGATACTGCATCAGTTTGAAATGAATACGACAGATGTGCTGCTGCTCTTTACGAACAAAGGAAGCTATATCTATTGCCCGGTTCACCAGCTGCCTGATATCAGATGGAAGGACATGGGCCAGCATTTTTCAAATGTGATTAGCATTGATGGTGATGAAACGATTGTAAAGGCCATACCGATAAAAGAATTTGATCCAGCAGCGTATCTATTGTTCTTTACGAAAAACGGAATGGTGAAAAAGACAGAGCTCACCCATTATAAAGCACAGCGTTATTCTAAAGCGCTCGTGGCATTAAATTTGAAGGGTGAAGATGAACTGATCGATGTACATGTGACAAATGGGGAAAGCCAGATCTTTATGGCCACTCACCTTGGATACGGCCTATGGTTTGGAGAGGACGAAGTAAATGTAGTTGGTGCGCGTGCGGCAGGTGTCAAAGGGATTAACTTAAAAGAAGATGACTTTGTGGTCTCCGGAGAGATCCTTCAAGAATCTGATTCAATTGTATTGTTCACACAGCGGGGAGCGGTAAAACGCATGAGTCTCGCCGAGTTTGAAAAAACGTCCCGTGCAAAACGAGGTGTCGTGATGCTAAGGGAACTGAAGAAAAATCCTCACCGTGTCGTATCGGTGTTCGCTTGTCGTCTTGATCAACGACTTATGGCGGAAACAGAAAAAGGCGACAGAAAAGAACTGCAGGCAAAAGACTTGCGGACAAACGACAGATACAGCAATGGCTCTTTCTTTATTGATGAAGAGGAATCAGGCAAAGTCACAGCTGTTTGGCGCCTTCAAACAGAGCAATAATATAAAACCCGCTCACATTATGTGAGCGGGTTTCGTTTGTTTTTCAATTAGCTTTCTTGGCTGGTGAAAAGATCTGTAAAGGCATGAACAAATTCGATTCCTTGCCATACAAATAAATTCAGCGCTGTGAAAGAAAATAAGCCTATAATCACCATTCTTAAGATAAACAACATGTTTAACAGCCTCCTCATATTTTCGTTATATAATCGGGTGATGTTGAACATGAAGTTTGCCAAAATAAGACGATTGATAAAATTTGGCCAGTATAAAGCTTTTTTTTCGCTGGCGCCTGCGGGAGTATCCCGTATCTTTGCTTTCAGCGGTCAGAAGCCGAACAGCCATTGCCCATAAAGCAGTCAGCGCAAATGCTCCTGTGATGGATTTCTTCTCATCATCAGCATTTTGGCCGGCTTTCATCTCATGCAATTCCTGCTGGTCGGCTACGGCTTTATAATGATGGCCGATATCAAAGGCGTGGGGAAGTGAGAACAAATGAAAACTGGCAATCGCCAAGAATAAGATGGACGCTTTCAGTATCGTTACTTTTTTCAAATGATCTCCCCCCCTTTAATATTACTGAATATTTTTATAATAATACCCTAACCCATCCTGAAAGTAAACCTGATTTATTAAATTTAAAAATAAAGTTTACTTTGTTAAGTATATATCTTTTTGCTTATTTTTGAAAGAGCAACTTCATTTATTAGTGTATGTATACCCGGTCTGAGACGTGAATAAAAACATATTTTAAATGATATGTTTGTTGTTTAGGATTTATGCCTCTATTTATCAGAGAAATTCTTACTTTTCAAAAGAAATACGATTTTTAATGAAGCTTATAAGAAGTAATTTTTTATTCATAGGAAAATAATAGAGAGGGGGACCGAAGGAGGGAGTATCAATCTAGGACAATAATCTTCACGAAAAAACTTCCTAATTCGACATATTGTGATATAATAAGACTTATCATGTTAAAAAATCTAACATCAAATTTGAAATTACTATGAATTGATGAATACGGGAGGTCAATATGGAGTCTTTTTTCAACAGCTTAATCAATATTCCAAGTGCTTTTATCTGGAAATATTTATTTTATATTTTAGTAGGACTTGGGTTATTTTTTACACTTCGTTTTGGTTTTATCCAATTCCGTTATTTTATTGAAATGTTCAGAATAGTGGGAGAGAAGCCTGACGGAAATAAAGGCGTTTCATCTATGCAGGCATTCTTTATTTCAGCCGCATCCCGAGTCGGTACAGGGAATTTGACGGGTGTTGCCTTAGCAATTGCGACAGGCGGACCGGGCGCTGTCTTTTGGATGTGGGTTGTAGCTGCTGTAGGTATGGCTTCAAGCTTTGTTGAGAGCACGTTAGCCCAGCTTTATAAAGTGAAGGACGGAGACGATTTCCGCGGCGGACCGGCCTACTATATTCAAAAAGGCCTTGGTGTCAGATGGCTCGGCATCGTATTCGCTGTCTTAATTACCGTATCATTCGGTTTAATTTTTAACGCTGTTCAATCCAATACAATTGCAGGAGCGTTAGAAGGCGCTTTTCATGTGAATAAAATAGTTGTGGCCATTGTTCTTGCTGTTTTAACGGCCTTTATTATCTTCGGCGGTTTAAAACGTGTTGTCGCTGTGACACAATTGATTGTTCCAGTCATGGCTGGGCTTTATATTCTCATTGCTCTTTATGTTGTATTCACAAATATTTCTGCATTCCCAAGCGTTATTGCGATCATTGTTAAAAACGCTTTAGGAATTGAACAAGTTGTCGGCGGAGGACTGGGAGCGATCATCGTCATTGGTGCACAGCGCGGACTTTTCTCTAACGAAGCAGGAATGGGTAGCGCGCCAAACGCTGCTGCTACTGCTCATGTTTCACATCCGGCAAAGCAGGGCTTTATTCAGACATTAGGCGTGTTTTTCGATACATTTATCGTATGTACGTCTACAGCGTTTATCATTTTACTGTACAGTGTAACACCAAAAGGTGACGGCATCCAGGTTACACAGGCTGCTCTGAGCCACCATATTGGAGGCTGGGCTCCTAGTTTCATAGCTATCGCAATGTTCTTGTTCGCCTTTAGTTCAGTTGTCGGAAACTACTATTATGGCGAGACAAACATTGAATTTATTAAAACAAGCAAAACATGGCTGAACATTTACCGTATCGCGGTTATTGCTATGGTTGTCTTTGGGTGTGTAGCAGGGTTCCAGATTGTTTGGGATATGGCGGACCTCTTTATGGGGATTATGGCGTTGATTAACTTAATTGTGATAACGCTCTTGTCAAACGTAGCTTACAAAGTGTATAAAGATTACGCGAATCAGCGTAAACAAGGACTTGACCCTGTATTTAAATCGAAAAACATCCCGGGTCTTAAAAACACTGAAACTTGGGAAGATGAGAAACAAGAAGCATAAAAACACGGCTGCATTCACTTCAATGAATGCAGCTTTTTATTTGCCGAAAAGAAGCGGAATATTTTGATTTGATAAAATAATGATGTGTAAAGTCCTGATTATACACTTTTATCTTTGATCCACATGTATCAGCTTGTATCTGAAACAACACAAAAAGAGAAATTAGACAGGCTTTTAAGCCGGCTAAAAACAAGAAATTAGGTTGATAGACAAATATAAGAAAGCTTTTTACAATGAGTTCGTGGTAAAAAAGCGAAAGGGAGGAGAGCGGTGAGTTACTAGGCATATTTTTTACATATTGATTTGAAGGAGGAATATCATATATGAAACGTTCAGTCTCTATCTTAACCGTATGTTTATTCATTGCATTACTAGCGACCGGCGGCTTGGCGGCTCCAGAAGCATCTGCAGCAGGGACAAAGACGCCGGTATCCATAAATGGCCAGCTTAGCATAAAAGGCACACAGCTAGTCAATCAAGATGGCAAAACGGTGCAGCTGAAGGGGATCAGTTCACACGGATTGCAATGGTTTGGCGATTTTGTCAATAAAGACACCTTAAAATGGCTGAGAGACGATTGGGGCATTACGGTTTTCCGAGCGGCGATGTATACGGCAGACGGCGGTTATATTGATAATCCGTCTGTGAAAAACAAAGTAAAAGAAGCGGTTGAAGCGGCAAAAGAGCTTGGGATATATGTCATCATCGACTGGCATATCTTAAATGACGGCAACCCAAATCAAAATAAAGAGAAGGCAAAAGAATTCTTCAAGGAAATGTCAAGCCTTTACGGAAACACGCCAAACGTTATCTATGAAATTGCGAATGAACCAAACGGCGATGTGAACTGGAAGCGTGATATTAAACCGTATGCGGAAGAAGTAAGTTCCGTTATCCGTAAAAACGATCCCGACAACATCATCATTGTCGGTACCGGTACATGGAGCCAGGATGTGAATGATGCTGCAGATGATCAGCTTGCGGATAACAATATCATGTACGCGCTTCATTTTTATGCCGGCACACATGGCCAGTTTTTACGGGATAAGGCAAACTATGCCCTCAGCAAAGGAGCGCCTATTTTTGTGACGGAGTGGGGGACAAGCGATGCTTCCGGAAATGGCGGAGTATTCCTGGACCAGTCACGGGAATGGCTGAATTATCTCGACAGCAAGAACATCAGCTGGGTCAACTGGAATCTTTCTGATAAGCAGGAATCGTCTTCAGCTTTAAAGCCGGGAGCATCTAAAACAGGCGGCTGGCCGTTGTCAGGTTTATCGTCTTCAGGAATATTTGTAAGAGAAAGCATTCTCGGTACCAAAGATTCGACGAAGGACAGCCCTGAAACGCCGGTTCAAGATCAACCTACACAGGAAAAGAGCATCTCTGTGCAATCCAGAGCAGGGGATGGAAGTGTGAACGGAAACCAGATCCGCCCGCAGCTTCACATCAAAAATAACGGCAACTCCACGGTTGATTTAAAAGATGTCACTGTCCGTTACTGGTATAACGCGAAAAACAAAGGCCAAAACTTTGACTGTGACTACGCGCAGATCGGATGCGGCAATGTGACCCACAAGTTTGTGACGTTGCATAAACCTAAGAAAGGCGCAGATACCTATCTTGAACTAGGATTTAAAACCGGAGCGCTTTCATCGGGAGCAAGCACAGGGGATATTCAGCTTCGTCTTCACAATGATGACTGGAGCAATTATGCACAAAGCGGGGATTATTCCTTTTTTCAATCAAATACGTTTAAAACAACGAAAAAAATCACATTATATAATCACGGAAAACTGATTTGGGGAACAGAGCCCAAATAGTTCAGCTTTTGGCGGGCATCAGCAATGATGTCCGTTTTTAGCACCTTATACAGCAAAATAAGGAGGATTACGTTGTGGATGACATATTGAAACAGTATATGGTGCTGTTCAAACATATGAATGATGTGATAAATGGCCCGGACTATCCGGGTAAGGAAAAAGATATTCAAAATCAAAAAGAACAGATCGAACCTTACGAGACACAGCTGCAGCAACGTTTTTCTACGGATTATGACTACGATGAATTTGCTGATTCAGCTATTAAATGTGCATATGGCGATATGACGCTGGAAGATTTAGAAGCCGTTTATTATGAATTAACAACACCATTTTATGATTGAGTTTTAAGAAGCGTAAAATTTCATTTTCTATCTCACTAACTCAAGTATACTTTTATTCTGAGACAGAAAATAATTTATTTTGTTTACTTCCTAGAATATATATTATGTAAACTAACGAAAATTCGAATGACATCATTTTGATTTTTAGCTCCCTTTTATGTACAGGTACAGGGACATAAACAAGGGTCCATTCTAATTTATCTACAGTTTCACCCATTTGTTTGTAATATCAAAAAACCTTTACGTCCTCAATAAATTAAATCGGTCATAAAGGTTTTTCAGTTAGGAGTTGTTCGTCTCATTCATTTTCTATCCAATCAATAAAGCCTTCAATAATTACACTTCCATATAGTTGAAATCTTCATCATTCTAAGGAAATTTACTAATCTGTATTTTACGGCTAGTTCTTTGACATGCGTTTATCAGCAATCTCTCGGTTATGTCACCTTGTTGCTGGTCTTCTTGATCAAGTCCACGCCATCATATGCCAGATTTTCAACACTTGCAGCCTTCTGCAGTATGTAATGATCAAAAAAGTTCTTCGTATAGTCTGTAACAAGATTTCGCATCTCCATAGCATCCCGTTCGCCTCTGCTGAGCTCCTCATAAGCACTGGTAAACACAATGTCGCAGTAATCTAAATGCGCAACACGATCAACAGAGAAATAATAGGTTTCCATGCTATTGTTAGCGCCAATTATCGCATTCATGTTATAGTTAGGTTCACAAAAAAGCAGCAAAAAGGGTTTCTTAAGGTCGCTGTCGAGAAGGCCGAACGCACCGCTATCCAAGCCAATCCCGCAGGCGAACCGGTCGTCGTCCCGGCAAACAATCGCCGTTGTAGGCCCTCCGTAAGAATGTCCGACTATGCCCATGCCGATATCAAGCAACAATCTGCGTTTAAAGATGGAATTCAGCTCTCCAGAGTCCAGTTTGTAAAGATAATCGGCTACATACCTTACATCTTCTGCCTGTAATTCACTATACTCTGTTAACTTGTCAAGTATCGGCAGTTGAAGCACGTTACGGCACATCTCAATGGCAGTTTCATCGTCAGGCCGCATTTCCATCTTACCAGCCAACGCCCGCATCTCCTGATCTTCAGAAAACGCCATAATGACATCCGAAAAATCCTTTGATACATTAAACAGGCGCCCATCTTTACGCTTATACATCGTGCTATTCTGATGCCCGATGCTTACCACAACATATCCCATGCTTGCCAAGTCTGTACATATCACTGTACCCCATTCTGGAGAACCGCCCCCGCCGCAAACATAGAATAACACCGGATAGCGTTTTTCCTTCCAGGAGAGAGCAAGGTCGTCGTAACAATGAGTTTTGATATCGATAGAGAAAAAATCCTTTTCCTTCAGATACTCAGTGACAAGTGGCTGGTCATGAACCATTTCGTAGACTTCAGGAAACATGTACGTTGATGGAGTCTTCCCTTCGCTGCTATCAGATGGATAGTACATAAACGCGGTCAATTCTCTTTTTGAGTGATCTGATGCCGTGTACTCAAAATCCATCTGGGTTCGGCCGACAGTATAGCCGCCAATTGGTTCTGGAAATGCGTCATAAGTTTTCATTCTCGTTTTCCCCCTTAATTAATAAAAGTGGCGAATGTGAAATACAAACATTGCTCTATAAGCGCTTTTCAAAACTGTGAAACTATTACATCCTATCTTCAGTGAATCATATCTACTCCCTGACTTTCTTGTGATCGCTAACAATTTCAGAATATTTATGATCTTCAAGCAGCCCATGACCCATAAAGTCAGCAAAGTACTTACTTAATCTTATGTTGCAGCTTAGAGTCCTTAATATCGAATTCCCTAAAAAACATGACTAAATGAAACTGCATTGACTCAAACATAAAAGATATCAAGTCGTCGTCAATATCAGGTCGGAGATATCCATCAACCCTCAATCGGCGTAAAATTCCTTGATTAAGGGGATGACTCGCCCTTTAGCACATTCAGATATATTTTAAGCGAAATGTTCTCAGGAATGTATAAAAATGTTTCAGTTAACATTTTTTGCCATCGAGAAGTATCTAAACTCTTTGGATCAATGTCTGGTTTTTCATAAAATCTGCTTCTAGCTATTTAACCACACCTCCAAATTAGGATCTATTAATGCTTTATCAAAGTTGGCGTATAATACAGCTAAAATATAACAATGAAAAACTGATGTCTCCCGCATGTAAGGCTTTAATGCTGTATGCTTCAGACGCAAGACACGAAAAAAGCGATTTTCCGATCGGAAAATCGCTCAATTTCAACGTGGTACGCTTGCCTTAGGTGCCTTTAACGATTTACGACAAATGTTGTCACGCTTTGAGCTGGAAGATGGGCCCAAAAATGATTGTCCGTTACTTTAAGATTCGTCCCAGGTTGAAGATTGCTGTTGCTGCTGGTGATCCATCTAGATACCTGAGAAGCAGATCCATTCTGCAAAACAAAGTTTTGGTTAACTCCTGTGTTGCTTTTGTTAATGGCAACAATAACGACCTTGTTGTCACCTTTATAGGCTGACACGTAAACGTTCGGATTAGGATTTTTCGTTGCATCAATCCTTACATATCCAGGGCGCACAAACTTTGAGAAATGAGCCATATTGTAGCCACGTTTGCTGATCGTGCCATCTTCTTTCATAGGACCATATGATCTTCGGATGTACCACCAAACATAAGCTTGAAAATCCCCTTCAACCATCGAATTGTGAATATGTTGTGAAACATCCAAGGCCTCGGGCCATCGATCCGCCGAGTTGTTATCACTGTTCGGATAGTATACTTCCGTCATCCAAAGGTCCTTCCCCGCTCCTTTTTGTTTAAAAAGAGGATAAGGGAATTGACTGACCTGAGTCCCATACAGGTGGGTTCCGAGAATATCCATATTGGCAAGAGCCTGAGGATCGTTCAAGATTGGGTCAGACAAATTCTTCAAGTATTGAAATGACTCAGGTGCAATGACACGGGCATTTATCGAGCCTGCGTTTTCTCTCATAAAGCGAAGTATTTCTTGCGGCGTCCACCACGTCCACTCGTGAGCGTAATCAGGCTCGTTTTGGATGGAAATCGCATACAGATTCACTCCATTACTCTTCATGAAGGTAACGAAATCGTTAAGGTGCTGCGCGTATGCGGCGTACTTATCGTATCTTAGGCGTTTAGCTGATGTGTCACCATTATGATTGAAGGTCTCAACCATATTGCTTGGAGGATTCCAAGGAGAAGCGAAAACGATTGCCCCGTGTTTGATCGCGCTCTTTGCAGTCTCTACTTCTTTGTACCAATTATTTCTATTTTCATCTACATGAATTCTTAAGATTGAAAAGCCTAACTGATTCTGTCCATTGCCAAAAGCAGTTTCTCTTTGAGCAGCAGTTAAATCTCCAACCCAAGCCGGGTGGTTCATTCCTCCAAAACCGCGAATCACTTGTTTTTCTGCAGAAATATTAACTGTTACATCATTTGCCGCAAAGACCTCAGCAGCGCCTGGGCCCATTAACATTACTGACAGCATAGTGAAACATACCAATAGTAGACAAATTGTTTTTTTGACGCTCGACATCATTTTTTCCTCTCCTTCAATGTCTTTTACCGTATTAGAAAAATGTGTTCTGTCTGCTTTTATATCGCAAGCAAGCGGTGCCATAACTGGTGTTATCTTTGCGTAAACTGCCAGTAATCAACATTAAACAAGTTTCCTGTACCAGTTCCGGTAAATACAAAGAATACGTTGTGAATACCGGATGCGCCGGTTACCGCAGTTTCTATTTCTCTCCAGGATTGCGTTCCGCCTGTGGGAGGTACATTCAGGGTTCCTGCAAGCTTGCCGTTTGCGCTATCGAGACGCACTTCTATTTTTCCGCCTCCAGCAGATGCTACATTTGCTTTAAACGTCCTGGCACCGCCTGACCCGAAGTCTGCATTTCCTACAGCAATCCAGTCTCCGTTATGAATGTTTGTGACATGTTGATTATTGACTGGCCCGCCGGGTGCTGAGGATGCCTCTGTCAAAATCCGTCCGTTCCAGGCAAACGTTTCCGCTTCTACCCGGTTATATGGATTCAAGTTGGAAAGCTGTGTTACGCCTGCATAATTTGCCGCAACCTCTTGAAGGGATCCATCTGCATTATGCACCAGCTTATTAATATGGGGAGAACGGTATCCTTTGCCGGCCCCGAACAGAGCGGAACTGACAGTTTGAGCATGGTACACCACATACCACTCGTTTTTTAAATTGAAAACAGCATGATGGTTGTTTCCGCCGCCTCCGAAAAATGCACCCGGGTTTTTCAGGAAGTGCCCTCTATACGTAAAGGGACCCATGGGACTTGAGCTGGTCATATAGCCGATCTCACCTGGGGGTTTATCGGCCGGATGCGTGCCCCCGAAATTGATGCAATAGGAATAATAATATTTTCCGTTATGCTTATGCATTCCCGAATCTTCAAACATAAAAGGCGCATCAATCGTAGATGCACTTCCAACAACACTGGTCATATCAGGCCCTAATTTCATGACTCTTGCTGTTTTAGGATTGGCCCATTGCCCCTGCGTGGGATTTGAACCGCCCGGAACGCCTCCGCCGGCATATAGGTAACCGGCACCATCATCATCTACGAATACTGCCGGATCAAAAAGCCATACAACACCGGACATTCCTGGCGTATTTGGCGTTACCAGCGCTTTTCCGATCGGATCTGTCCATGGGCCGGTCGGGCTGTCTGCGGTGAGAACCCCGATACCTCCGCCACCGTTTGCGAAATAAAGGAAAAATTTATCCTTACCATTGATCTTTTTCACCGCGGCTGACGGGGCCCATGATGCTCCTGCCCATTTGGCAATCCCCCGGCCGCCATTCGCCCCATTGGCACCCGCTACGGGAATCGCTCCGTGATCTGTCCAGTTCACCATATCCGCTGAAGATATGACGAATATTTTATTCAAATTGGCAAATGAATTATCCTTAATCGTTCCGTCGCTATTATATTCATAGTCATCGCTTGACATATAGATGTAGACTCTTCCGTTATAGGTCAGCGCAAACGGATCTGCTCCCAAATGATGGTCTATAAGCGGGTTTGAATTCCCTGTATGTTTTGCAATTGTAGTACTGGCAGCATACGCAGACTCCGCAGATAAGCAACTTAATAATAAAGCAAGGACCCATAAACATACGCTACACTTTTTACTCATAACTTAACACTCCTCCTTTTTCTTTAAAATGGGGGTCTTTTAACATTTGAGGACAAATTGTAGACCGGCAGCAAAAGCAGACTCCGCAGATAAGCAACTCAATAATAAAGCTAGAACCCATAAACATAGGCTACACTTTTTTCTAATAACTTGACATCCTTCTTTTTCCTTAAAATGGAGGTTATTTTTTACCATTTGATGACAACTGGTCATGAAGAACGCATAAATTGGACGATTTCTAGAGTAAGCCTTACAAACACAGGAGTATTGCTCTCGCCTTTTTAATAAAAAACGCCGCTGACTGCCAGGCCAGCGGCGTTTTACACTTGATCATTTACATTTTGTCAAACTTTGCATCTCCCGCAAACGATCCCATTGACAGTTGTTCATCAAGAACCAGTCCTTGATGATGCCGTTCTTCAATCCTTTTGATAATAGATCGAATTGCATCCACATTTTCTTCGATATTATGAGGTTCAAAGATCGTCACGTGGTCTCCTTTTAATTTGTACTCAAGGTAATGCTGTACAGTTGATTGCGTCCATCCTCTATCAGTCAAATCGCCACACAACAAATGATGTATGTTGCTGTTAACGGCGCCGGAATTGATCAGTTCATTGTGATACGCAAGGTAGCTTCTGATTTTATCCTTAATCGAAGGAATGGTTAATATGTCACGGTAGTAGTCCGGAATAATATCCATATTCAGATGGACGATCTCTTCAATTTCCGTTTCTGATGAATGCGTAACCGAAACAGTGATTTTAGAATCAAGCATGATCACATCTGATACGACGCGCTCTCGCTTCTCTAAGGCTTTGGCAACCTCAAAAGCCAAATTCGATCCCGAAGAATAACCAAGCAGAACAAAAGGCCCTTGTTCCTGAATGCCTATCATGCTTTCTGCATACAGGTCAACGATCTCTTTCTCATAAGACGGCTCTTCTAAGAAATCAGCCGCATAGACTGTGCAGCTGCCATCAAGTCTTTTTGCCATTTCATTATAAACTAGTCCATACCCAATTAAAGGTGGGAAACAGAACACAGGGATTGAATCTTCCTGGTTCAGCTTGACGAATACGTTATCCGTCTTGGACTCGAAGACCGTGGCTTGAATGGCGCGTGCCATTGTTTCGATGGTAGGAAAATCGTATACGGCTTGATAATGCATGTTGAGCCCCATATCGGCGTTAATTTGATGAATCAGCTGCAATACTTTAAGTGAATGGCCGCCCGCGTCAAAGAAATTATCTTTAATACCCGGGTCAGTGAGACCTAAAATGTTCTTCCAAATCTCGGCCAGCTGCTTTTCAATTAACGTTTCGGGTGCTGCGTATTCGTTTCCGGTGAGCCTATTTCTCTCAGGAGCCGGCAACGCTTTTCGATCAATTTTTCCATTAGCGGTTATCGGCATCTTCTCTACTTGTACAAAATAGGCTGGGATCATATACGCGGGCAGTTTGTTCAGCAAATGCCGCTTCAGCTGCGCTGTATGTAATGATTCATCCCCGGTTAAGTAGGCGCACAGCTGCTTGGATCCCTCTTCTTCAATCGCGATGACGACCGCTTCTTTGACAGATTCCAGTTGCAATAAAACCGCTTCGACCTCGCCAATTTCAATCCGGTAGCCCCGGATTTTCACCTGATGATCCATTCTTCCCACATACTCGATATTGCCGTCGGGAAGCCATCGGGCGACATCTCCCGTTTTGTACATTTTTTCGCCTGCGGCAAACGGGTGTTCAACAAATTTCTCGGCCGTTAATTCCGGGCGGTTCAAATATCCTCTGGCTATGCCGGCCCCGCTAATGTATATTTCTCCGGGAACGCCGATCGGCACTGGCTTCATCCCCGCATCCAGCACATAAATATTCATATTGGCCGCGGCCGTACCGATTGGCACCGATTCTCGTCTGTCTTTCTGCGGATCAAAGGAATAAATCATACATCCGACGACCGTTTCCGTTGGCCCGTATTCGTTAAAGATTTCAATTTGATCTTGAAATCGCTCGCTGATGCTCCGTGCCAAACTCACGCTTAAATTGTCGCCGCCTACAATCAGTTTCCGGATCCTGCATTCATGTGGAATGTCCATTTCATTTAATAACTGCAAATGAGCCGGAGTCAGCTTAATAATATCTACTCTGGAATCCTGTACAATAGATGAAAGCAAGGCAGCTCTGTCTTCTCCTCCGAAGACTATGATGGCATTGCCGCTTACGAGCGGTGTAAAAATAGACGTTATCGTTAAGTCGAAAGCGATGGAGGAGTACAGTGGGAAGTTGGTTTTTTCCCCCTTGACATATACGCTGTCAGCCCACCAAATATAATTGGTTAAGCCGCGATGCTCGATTAATACGCCTTTGGGCATGCCTGTGGATCCCGATGTATAGATCACATATGCTAAATCCTTCGCATCGCTGATCCGTTCAAGATTGGAGTGCTCTTCGTGATAAGAGCTTTCCTCATCCAATAGAACGATCGTGCCCGCATGTGTAAATCGCTGCCGAAGATGGTACTGTGTCAAGACGATCTCGGCTTTGGAATCTTCTAATATATACTGTATGCGGTGCTTCGGATAATCCGGATCAATAGGTACGTAGGCGCCGCCGGCTTTTAATACAGCCAGTATTCCCACAACCAGATCGATGCTATGTTCGCTGATGATGGCTGTGAGCCGGTCTGCCCTTACACCCTTGGCCCTTAACGTTCGAGCCAATTGATTAGCCCGTTCATTGAGCTGCCGATACGTTAGTTTCTCATCTCCAAAAACAATCGCCACCTGCGCCGGCGTTCGCTCAGCTTGTTCCTCAAACAATTGATAAAGCGTCTTTTCCTTTGGATAATTCGCGGCCGTATCATTAAATGCCTCTATAAGAAGCGAACGTTCATCCGCCGTAAGTATATCCAGGTCCTGGACGCGAATCGCCTGACTGTTCACCATTTGCTTAATGATTTGCATAAAATGCTCTTCCATCCGCTTGACGCTTGTATGTTCATAGACGTTGCCATTGTACACAAAATGAATTTCGATATTCCCCGCCGGCATGACAATAAAATTGAAATCGTAATGGGTGTGCTCTTCCATATGGAAGTTAATAATGTCCAGTGTGTCACGTTTCGGTTTCATATGCTCCATTTGTTTCTCTACCGGATAATTTTCAAATACCATGATATGACTGATCAGCTGCTGCTTTTGTTCGGTCTGAGCCTGAATTTCATACAACGGAAATGTATCATACGCCTGAGAAGCCAATGCCTGCTCCTGGCTCATTTTCAACACTTGTTCCACAGTCATTCCAGGCTGAGCGGTAATACGTACGGGCATGGTGTTGATAAATAAGCCGACCATGGATTCAATACCCGGAATTTCTGCCGGGCGGCCGGATACGACCGACCCGAAAACGACATCTTGACTGTTGTTGTATCTTTGCAGCAATAGGCCCCACGCGCTTTGAATAAACGTATTCACGGTGACGTGATGCTTGCTTGCAGTCTGCCTGATTTCTTCTGATAGCTGCTTTCCGAGCCGGCATGCAAGACTTTGTTTTTGATATCCCTCGGCTTGGTTTGAGACAGGTTCTTTCAGTAAAACGGTTTGTCCTTCATAACCGTCCAAATATTTTTGCCAATAGGCTGAAGCGTTGTTATGATCCTGGTCTTCCAGCCATTCGATATATCGGCTGTACGGGGTGACGGCTTCCCGCTCGGGTTTTCTTCTATCAAGGAGCTCATAATAGGTTTCGAACACTTCTTTCGTAACAAGAGGCAGACACCAGCCATCCATTAAAATATGATGAAAGCTCCATATCAATCGGGCTTGATCATTCTCTGTACGAAGGATTGATACGCGCATTAACGCATCTCGGGTAAGATCGAATCCTCTTTCCTTATCTTTTTGTACAAAGTCGGCAATAAATTTGCCGCGTTGTTCATCTTCCATGTTTCGAATATCTTCAACGGTTATTTCGATCGGTTTTTCTCGAAAGACAAACTGCAGAGGCTGATCTTTCCATTCGGTGTAAAAATGAGTCCGAAGAATCTCATGTCTGTCTGCCAGCTGCAACAAACTCATCGTAAATGCTTCGATATCCAAATCGCCTTTAAGATTAAAAGAGGCTTGTTCAAAGTAAGCTCTGGAAGCCGAATCGATTAAGCTGTGAAACAGCATGCCCTTCTGCATGGGGGTTAAGGGATATATATTTTCAATGTCGCCAATATGCTGTGTTTGATGAGCAAATTGATCTAATTCCGCGATTGTTATGTCTTTCAGCGAAATATCGCTTGGCGTCAGCTGAATTTGCTTTTGAGCTGTACAATGTTCGATGACTTCTTTTAGGCTGTTCTTTAGGAAAGCGGCGCATGTTTCCATTGTTTCTCTTCGATATTGTTTATTGCTGTAACTGATGGCCAATGACAATCGGCCGCCAGAGATCATGCCGTTGATGTCAAGCGTATAGGCAATAGGATGCCTGTCGCTCGCAATTTTCCCACCGGAGAATGGAGATACTTCGATTCCTCCATTTTCGAAATCTTGATCAAATTGACCGAGGTAATTGAAGCTGATTTCCGGATGACCGGTCAAGCCAGAGGCCTTCGGATGATCGGACAAATATTTAATCAGACCATATCCTATTCCTTTTTGGGGAATCTGACGCAGCTGTTCTTTCACTGTCCTAATCCGCTGTGAGATGTCCTGGTCTGCCTGAATTTGAAGAGAAACAGGGTATTGGCTTGTGAACCAGCCCACCGTACGTGAAATATCAAGGTCTTGAAAGATTGATTCCCTGCCGTGTCCTTCCAGATGAACAAGAATCTCTTCATGTCCAGTCCAGCGATGAACCGCCGTACAGAGTCCGGTCAGCAATAAATCGTTAATGTCAGTCGTATAGGCACGGTTCGATTTTTTTAATAAACATTCGGTTTCTTTCTCTGTCCATTGGACGATGATGATTTCTCGGTCTTCGGCTATACCGCTCTCCTGTTCATTGTCCTTTGGCAATTTATGCTGCGGGATATGCAGCTGCCCGAACCAGTATTGATTTTCCGCTTCAAAATCTGCGCTTTCTGCATAACGTTTCAATCGTTCAGCCCATAACAGGTAGGAATCCGTCTTCTTAGGAAGTGTGATCGCTTCGCCGTTTTGCAGCTGTTCATAAGCTGACGTTATATCCTCAAGTAAAATCCTCCACGATACGCCATCTACGACCAGATGATGAATCGCAATCAGCAAATGGTCTCCATCCTGACATTGAAACAATCCCAGTTTCATGAGCGGGCCTTCGGCTAAATGGATGGATTGCTGCTGAATGTCATTGGATATCGTTTCAATCGTTTGGGCGGGATTGATTTCTTCGAGTAATGAGAATACTTCAAGGCTGAATAAATCTCCTTCATCAATCCCCCGGTTTCGGGCTTCGTATCCATGGTCTGTCGGAACATAAACCATGCGCAAAGCATCATGATGCTCAGCGATCTTCTTCATGACTCCCCGAAGCTTTGATTCATCCAAACCCTCTTTAAAATAAAGCATAACGGATTGATTATAGTGGTGCGGATCAGGGTATTGCTGGGCAAAAAACCAATGCTGAATCGGTGTCAGAAGTGTCGGACCTTTAATTTCACCTTGTTCTGCGATTTGGGTGACCGGCTCTATAAAAGGAACTAGCCCGGCAATCGTCGGGTGCTTGAACAAGTGTTTGATGTCAAGTTTATAACCGGATTGATATAAGCTTGAAGTCACTTGAATCGATTTAATCGAATCTCCCCCAAGCTCAAAGAAATGATCGTTGATTCCGACACGTTCTGCGCCTAATACCGACTCCCACACTCCGACCAGTATTTTTTCCAGTTCTGTCCGCGGAGCTGTATAGGTATTGCCTGTGAGATTTCCAGTTGGAGCAGGCAGCGCCTGGCGATCTATTTTTCCGTTGGACGTAAGCGGCATCGCTGTCAGCTGTACGAAATAAGCAGGTATCATATAGGCAGGAAGCTGACGGGACAGATGTTCCCGGATCTCGCCTGCGGTTAAAGAATGCAGTGCGGTAAAATAGGCGCACAAAGTCGTTTCCCCGTTGGTTTCTTGTGCGATAACGAGAGCTTCTTGAATCGGTGATATTTGAAATAATGCGGCTTCGACTTCGCCGATTTCAATGCGGTAACCGCGGATTTTCACCTGGTGGTCGATCCTTCCGAGGTATTCAATGTTACCGTCCGGCAGCCGTCTGGCCAAGTCTCCCGTCCGGTACATTTTCGCCTCTTGTACAAATGGATTCCGCAAAAATCTTTCCGCGGTTAAATCTGGCCGGTTCAAATATTCTCTGGCGATGCCGTCCCCGCTGATATAGATTTCTCCCGGGACGCCGATTGGAACCTGATTCATGCTCTTATCCAGCACATAAATGTTCATGTTGTCCGCGGCGGCTCCGATCGGAACTGATTCCCGTCTGTCGTTTTGCTGATCAAAGGAGTGAATCATACAACCGACAACTGTCTCTGTCGGCCCGTATTCATTAAAGATTTCGATTATGCCGCCGAATTGCCCGCTGATGTTTCGGGCGAGCCGCGTGCTTAAATTGTCGCCGCCAACAATGAATTTCCGAATGGTGCATTCAGGAGGAATGTTCATTTCTTTTAATAACTGCAAATGAGCCGGGGTCAGCTTGATAATATCCACCCTCGAATCGTGCACAATGGAATCAAGCAAGGCCACCTTATTTTCTCCTCTGTAGACAATAATGGCATTGCCGGTAATAAGCGGAGTAAAAATAGACGTTACTGTCAGATCAAAAGCGATGGATGAATATAGCGGAAAGTTGGTTTTTTCTCCTTTGACATATACCCTGCGGGCCCACCAAATATAATTGGTTAAGCCCTGATGCTCAATTGCCACACCTTTTGGCTTGCCTGTGGAACCTGACGTATAGATGACATAGGCCATATCCTTCGTACTGCTGATCGGTTCAAGATCAGAGCCGTCTTCCTGGTAAGAGCTTTCTTCATCGATGAAAACCTTTGTGCCGGCCAGATCCAATTGTTTTCGGAGATGGCTCTCTGTCAAGATGATATCAGCTTGGGAGTCATCTACTATATACTGTATGCGATGCTTCGGATAATCCGGATCAATTGGCACATAGGCCCCGCCCGCTTTGAATATGGCCAGTATTCCCACAACCAGTTCGATGCTGTGTTCACTGATGATGGCAGTGAGCCGGTCCGCCCTTACACCCTTGGCCCTTAACGTTCGGGCTAATTGATTGGCGCGTTCATTGAGCTGGCGATACGTGAATTGCTTTTCTCCGCAAATAATGGCAGCTTGATCCGGTGTTCGTTTCATTTGTTCTTCGAATAATTGATAAATCGTCTTGTCTCGCGGATATTCAGTTTTCGTATAATGATAGTCAACGAGAAATGTATTTGTCTCCTTTTCAGACAACATATTCACTTGTCCGAGGGTGAGGTCGGGCTGAAATAACATGTTAGTAAACAGACGATTTAAATGTCCGATCACCTGTATCATATACTCGCGGTCATAAGCTTGTTCATTAAAAAATAACTTTACCTCAATCGTGTCTTCCCCCATAACAAACTGAAATAAAGCATCTGAAGCAGCCGTTTCTATGAAACGATCAGAATGGATTTGCTCTAAAGAAACAACTGTATGGATGATCGGCAAATGATTTGTATTATAGTTCAGCCGTAGCTGTCCGGCCATTTTATCAAAAGGAACGTCTTGATATAAGATCGCTTCGTCCAGCGTATGTTTCAGTTCATGGAATATCGATTTAAACGTACTGTCGGCATTGATATTCTGCTTGATTAACATGAGCTGATCTAAACCAAGATCTTCATCAGTTTCGTCTTCAAAGGTTGGAACGCCTGTAATCACGCTCTCTTCCCCCGTGTATTTGTACAACAGGGATTCAACTCCGATCAGGAGAACCAGATAAACGGCCATCGGCGTTTGATTCGTCATGGTCAGGATGCGCCGGGATACATCTGAACTCAATGAACTGTGAATACAGTCAGATGTACTCGATACATCACGCTTTAATGTTGAGTCGGACATTTGAAACGAAGGGAATGCACTGGGACGGTCTTCCGTGTGAAACATGCGGCCCCAGAACAACTCCTGTTGTTTGAATTCTGACATTCATATCCCTCCAGTTGGTTTCATTCCTGTTTTGAAGGCGGCTGGCGGCACCCGCGGCATTTGTGCCGGGACAGCCGCTGCCGGCCATGATTAGAAATCCAATTCGATTGTGCTTGCGAGGTGTTTCCTTTTGTTTACTTTTTCGCTTAATTGAATTTCTTTTAAAGGAATGGATGGGTTTCGTAAAATCGCCGAGAGGATCATGACGTAATCCTTGGCCATTACAGCAATGGTTTTCTTTTTAAATAGCTTCGTGCAGTAGTCAAAGCTGCCTTGTATCTCATCTTGGTCCATTACAAAGTTCAGCTGTAAATCAAATTTAGCTGTTGTATTCGTTTGTTCATAAGACTTGACCGCGAGAGAGTCCACTTCAATATCCGTGTGTTCCGTATTTTGCAGGACAAACATCGTATCGAACAATGGATTTCGGCTTAAGTCCCGTTTCACACCCAGTTTTTCTACTAGTTCTTCAAAAGGATACTCTTGATTTTCATAAGCCTTCAGCATTGTTTCTTTTGTTTCCGTTATATAATCCATAAATGTCTTTTCCGCCATCGGAGCGGTACGGATAGCTAATGTATTGACAAACATGCCGATGAGATGTTGCAAATCTTCATGCATTCTTCCCGCAATAGGTGTGCCGATGACGATATCATCCTGTCCGCTGTATTTAGCCAGCAGTATGGAATAGGCCGAGAACAAAATCATATAAGCGGTCGAGCCGGTCAAGTCTTCCAGCTGTTTTACACCTTGGATGACAGTCTTATCGAGCACAAAATTATGCCGCTTCCCATCGAAACTTCTAACCGGCGGTCTCGCAAAATCTTTCGGCAGCTCGAATGACGACAGCTCTTCATGAAATACACCCAGCCAATACTCTTCCTGCCTCTTGATTCGTTCTCTCTGTTCTTTTTGATGTTTCCATTCAGTAAAGTCTTTGTACTGAATACGGAGCGGAGCTAAATCTTTGCCGCCATACAATTGAATCAGTTCTTCGACAAAAATATTCATGGACGCGCCGTCCGTAATGATGTGGTGCATGTCAAACATGAAAACATTCCTGTCTTGTTCTAACTCAATGAGTCCGGCCCGAAGTAATGGAGCCTGACTGAGATCGAATGGCCGCACGAAGGCGCGGAAAAGTTCTTCAATTTCGTCAGGTGCCGCCTTGTACCTTTCCATAGAAAACTCCACTTGCGGTTTGATCACCTGCACTGGTTCTCCGCGGATCATTTCAAAACCGGTACGCAGTGATTCATGACGATAAATCAGTTTTTGAAATGCGGTTTGTAAGCGATCTATGTCGATTTTTCCCTCTAATGTGAGGATTCCCGGCATATTATAGCTGAGTTCGCCTCCTTCAATTTGTGTCGACAGGTAAACCATTTTCTGCACGGAGGATACAGCATAGACATCTTTTTCTTTGGCAGCCGGAATGTAATCCGGCCTGATGTCTTTCGCTTCTGCGATAAACTGTGCCATTTCTTCAACTGTCGGACATTGGAATACTTCTCTTAATGAAATGTTTTTGCTGAATTGCTGATGAATTTTGGCGATGAGAGTCATCCCCCGTAACGAGTGGCCGCCCAAATCGAAAAAGTTATCTTTCACTCCTATTTCTTTTATCTTCAAAATGTCACGCCAGATGCCTATCAGCTGCTTTTCCATACTCGTCCGCGGAGCAACGTAGTCGATCCCGGTTTGCAAACCTGCTTCAGGCATCGGTAACGCTCTTCGATTTACTTTTCCATTGGAGGTTAACGGCAGTTTCTCCAGTTGGATGAAGTATGAAGGGATCATGTATCCCGGTATTTGTTCAGCAAGGTTTTCTTTTAGCTGACTGATCGAGAGTGATTGCTTCGCTGTAAAGTAGGCATACAAATCGCTTTGCCCGTCTTCATTTTCTCTGGCCAGAACAACTGCTTCTTGGACATGCTCTAGAAGAGCGGCTTCCGGCTCACCGAGTTCAATCCGGTAACCGCGAATTTTGACTTGATGGTCCATCCTACCAGCATATTCAATGTTCCCGTCAGGAAGGTAACGGGCCAGATCACCTGTTTTATACATCCGTTGATTCGGATCATATGGATGCGGAACAAATGTTTCGAGCGTCAAAAGCTCTCTGTTATGATAACCACGTGCTAAGCTGACCCCTGAAATACAAAGTTCGCCGACAATTCCGACAGGCTGAAGCGTTCCTGCTTCATTCAAAATGAAAATCTCCGTATTTGAAATCGGTTTGCCGATTGGCTGAAGTTCCTGTTCTGTATCCGGATCAACGGTATACATGGTCACGACATGTGTCTCCGACGGGCCGTAATGATTATGCAATGTGACATGGTGGCGTGCCAGCATGTCACGCAGCATACTTGTTACGATGAGCTGTTCTCCCGCAGCGATGATGTGATCCACGCACTCGGCAAACGGTTCGAAATGGTGTTTCTCCGAGGCAAGGAGCTTAAGGAAAGCGGTCGGAAGAAATGCTGTTTGTACCCTATGCATTTTGACAAATTCATTGAGCTGACGTATTTCCCGTTTCGCCTCATTGCTGATGATACAGAGTGTTCCTCCGCTTGAAAGCGCCGAAAACATTTCTTGATAGCAGACATCAAAGCTCATTGCGGCAAATTGCAGCACTCTGTCAAAGCGCAGCTGCGTATGCCCCTGCTCATAAGCGAGCAGATTCGTCATCGTTTTATGCTCTAGCTGAACTCCTTTTGGTTTCCCTGTTGTGCCTGACGTGTAAATGATGTACATTAAATCATTTTCCGAATAGGAAAGATTAAGATTGTCTGTCCCGCCTTGATATAGTAACGGATCATCAAGCAGAAGCACTTCCCCTTTAAAGAGCGGCGGAATGACATGACCTGCACTAGTCAAAAGCACACTGGCGCCGCTGTCTTTTATCAAAAAAACCCGCCGTTCATCAGGAAGTTCCGGATCGATAGGAAGAAATGCTCCGCCCGCCTTTAATATGGCTAAAATGCCGATGATCATATTTGCTGAGCGATCCGTGAGAACGGCAACCACCTGATCTGTGCCAACACCCTTATCTTGGAGGATGAGCGCCAACTGATTGGAACGTTCATTCAGCTGACGATAAGTCAGAGTTTGATTTCCAAATATGACGGCTTCATGATCTGGGTTAAGCGCAGCCTGCTGCTCAAAAAGTTGATGAACCGCTGCCGGATTACGTTTTTCTGCAGTTGCAGTATCGTTAAAGAGTTTCTGGATTTCACTGTTCTCTTCTTGGGTCATCATATCCAAACTAGCCAGCTCGGCCTCAGGCTGTTTGATAACCGAATCAATCAGCTGCACAAAATGTCCCATCATACGTTCGATCGTTTCCGGTTTAAACAGAGCCGTCAAGTATTCCATCGTGAAATGAATACCCGACTCCTCTTCCACAGCCGTTAAGGTTAAATCAAATTTAGCCATCGTATGTTCACTTGGGAATGGTTTGAAAGTTACGTCATTTATCTCTAACTGTTCCTGCTCCGTGTTTTGAAGCACAAACATGGTGTCAAACAGCGGATTACGGCTCAAATCTCTAGCAATATCCAGTTGATCAACCAGCGCTTCAAAAGGGTAATCTTGATGCTCGTAAGCTTTCAAAGCATTCTCCTTCACCTCGGCCAGATACTGAGTGAAATTCTTCCATTTTTCAGGGTGATTTCTCATCGCCAGTGTATTTACAAACATTCCGATAATGGGTTCCAAATCCGCATGCGGTCTCCCCGCTATTGGGCTGCCGACAATAATGTCTTCCTGGCCGCTGTATTTTGAAAGCAATAAGGTATAAGACGCAAGGAGCACCATATATAAAGTGGATTCTGTTTGAGATACGAGCTGCTTTAACCCTTCGCTTTTTTGCTTATCAAGCGTGAAATGCATCGTGGCTCCCGCAAAATCCCGTGCCGACGGCCGTTTATAATCGGTAGGCATATGAAGGACAGGAACGTCGCCGCTGTACAGCTCTAACCAATAGGCTTCTTGGTTTTGGATCTGTTTTAAACGCGCTTGTCCGGTCTGCCATACTGCGTAGTCCTTGTACTGGATGCGCAGGGGCGGCAATGTCTCTCCTTCATAAATCCGAATAAATTCTTTAATCAATACGCTCATAGATGTTCCGTCAGAAATAATGTGATGCATATCAAACAGCAGAATTCCGCGGTCAGGTTGAAGTTCAATCAGCCCCACACGAAGCAGCGGCGGCTTCTCCAGATCAAACGGACGAATAAATTGGCGGATATAAAGGTCTGCATCATTTTCTTCTGCCTGATACCACTCTGCTTCAAACTCTGCGTGATCCAAGACATACTGAACAGGTTCTCCGCCGGCCATTTTAAAACCGGTGCGCAAAGATTCATGACGTTGAATCAGTGTGAGGAAGGCTTGCTGCAGCTTATCACGATCAAGCTTGCCCTCGACAGCCATCAGACCCAGCATGTTGTAACTGAGTTCTCCGCCTTCCAGATGATTGAGAATGTACAATCGTTTTTGCGCCGAAGATACCGGATAATATGGTCTTTTCTCAATTGCAGGAATCCCGGCATACCCGGTTTGCTCCATCGTCGTGATTTCCCGCGCAAGCTGTTCAATGGTTGGGAAACGGAATACGTCCCGCAAAGGAATTTGGACATGCATTTGTTTTTGTATTTTTGCAATAAGCGCGGTTGCCCGCAGGGAGTGGCCGCCGATATCAAAAAAGTGATCTCGAATCCCGACCTGCTCTAACCCGAGAACATCCTGCCAAATTGCCGTCAGCTGGATTTCTGCCGGAGTCTGCGGCAGCACGTATTCTATGCCTTTATCCCGATTTTTGACCGGAGCCGGTAATAACTGACGGTTCAACTTCCCGTTTGGCGTCAGCGGCATCTTATCCAGCTGCACAAAATGAGCCGGTATCATATATCCCGATAAATGCCGTGCCATACTTTCGCGAAGTTCACTGATCTGTATTGGATTATCCGCAGTATAGTATCCGCATAGGAAATAATCTCCATCCGCATCTTTAAGGGCAATTGCGGCGGCTTCTTGAATATCGGGGATGTTCAGCATTACCGATTCGATTTCACCGAGTTCGATCCGAAAACCGTGAATTTTCACCTGATGATCAATCCGGCCGATAAATTCAATATTTCCATCTGGCATAAGGCGGGCCAGATCACCGGTTCTATACATTCGGTCCGTCGGGACAAACGGATCGGTAGAAAATTTTTCATCCGTTAGTTCCGGCAGGTTCAAGTAACCCCGTCCGACACCGTCCCCTGCAATATACAGCTCGCCTTGAACGCCAGCCGGCTGTAGCCGTTTTTTTGAATCCAAAATGTACATGCGGTTGCTGCCTAACGGCTTGCCTATAGGGACATAGTTTTGGCTGCGTGTCCAAGCATCGGAAGCACATTCAATGTTGAAGAAGGACGCGTCTACGCAAGTTTCTGTAGGGCCATATACATTGGTGATCGCAGGCGCAGCACCATGCTCGCCGAATGCTTGCATGAGCTTATTTACCGTCGTTTTGGAAAGCGCCTCTCCTCCGATTAACAGATGCTGAAGCGGGACTCCCTGCAAATCACCTGCAGCTATCAAAAGTTTTAAGTGGGCAGGTGTTCCGTCAGTTATATCAATGCAATGCTGCCGATAGTAACGGCATAATGCTGCACCGTCTGACACGACATCCTTGGGAACAATAAACAAGGTATGACCTAACAGCAAGGAAGCATACATCTGCTGAACAGAAGCATCAAAATAATATGGGGCAAGCATGGCAACATTCAGCTCCGCATCATAGGCAGAGTAAACTTGGCGGCTCAGTCCTTCAATCAAGTGAATGACCTGGCGATGTTCAATTAGCGTGCCTTTAGGCTTGCCTGTCGTGCCGGAAGTATAAATGGCATAGGCCAGTTGACTCGACTGATAAGAGAGCGCAAGGCCGCTGTCTTTTTCGTGATAGGCACTTTCCTCCATGAGATCGATACATGTTCCTGAGAAGCAGATATTATCCTGCAGCTTCCCGCGATAAAGCAATACACTGATGCCTGAATCACTAAAAATATAACGAATGCGTTCAGGCGGAGAATCAGGATCTATCGGCAAATATGCGCCGCCCGCTTTTAAAACTCCCAAGATGCCTACAATCATCTCCAGCGATCGTTCAGTCATAATGCCGACAAGCTGATCGGACTGTACTCCCTTTGCCTGCAAGGTTCGCGCAAGCTGATTGGCCCGCCGATTCAGTTCCCCGGAGCTTAATTGGTTACCCTCGAATACAACCGCCGTATGGTCCGGCGTACGATGCGCTTGTTCCTCGAACCACTCATGAATCGTTTGTTCGTGCTGATATTTCTTGCCGACAGACTGAAAATGGCTGAGCAGGTCTTCTTTTTCTCGTTGAGTCAAAAGCTCCAATTCTTCTATTTTGACAGATGGCTGCTTCAATACTTGCTGCATGAGCTGTTCAAAATGTCCGCAGATCTGCTCCACTTCTGATTTTTCATATTCATTTTCATTAAAACCGAAATGAACGGCCAGCTGTTTGCCAGGAATGACAACCACATTCAAATCATAATGGGAGTGTTCCTGCATATGAAAATTCATGACGTTCAGTTCCGTATCATAACGGCTTGCCTCTTCAACCTGCTGCCCTATCGGATAGTTTTCAAAGATCATGATATGGTCAATCAGGTTTTGTTTCTGTTCCGTCTGGGCCTGAATTTCGTATAAAGGAAAGGTATCGTATGCTTGGGAAGCCAGTGCGTTTTGTTGAACCATTTGCATCGTATCAGCAAAAGAACTGTCCTCATCACAGCGGATGCGAACCGGAATGGTATTGATGAACAGGCCGATCATCTGTTCCACCCCAGGGATTTCCGCCGGCCTTCCGGACACGACGTTGCCAAATACAACGTCTTGCGACCCGCTGTATTTCTGTAATAAAATTCCCCACAACGTTTGGATCAACGAATTTAATGTCACTTGATGCTGGTTTGCGATCTGCTGCAATTGCTTTGTCTGTTCTTGGTCTAGTTCGCAGGTCACATTAGCATAGGCATATGCTTTTTGTTCATGCTTCGGTCGTTTATGAAGAAGCCTGGTTTCACCTTTATAACCGTCAAGATACTCGCTCCAGTACCGTTTGGCCGCTCCCTGATCTTGGAGATGAAGCCACTCGATATAGTCGCTGTAATGAGCTGCAGAAGGCAGTTCTGTTTCTCTGCCTTCTTGCAAGGCGTTATAATACTCAAACACTTCCTTCGTGATAAGAGACAGGCACCAGCCGTCCATAACAATATGATGAAAGCTCCAAATCAAATGATATTTGCTGTCTTCCATACGGAAAATCGCTATGCGCATCAGCGGATCCCGAGCTAAGTCAAATCCTTTTGCCTTGTCTTCTCTTTGATAGGCTGCGATTGCATCCTCACGCAGATGCTCCTCTATGTCACGCAAATCTGCAAAATGAATTTGCGGTTTTTGCGTTTTATAGACAATTTGTAAAGGAGTATCGTTCCAGCCGCTGTAAAAACGGGTTCTGAACACGGCGTATGTTTCAAATAATCGTTCCAAGCTCGCTTTAAAGCAATCAATCTTTAACTCTCCCTGCAAATCGAACGATGCTTGTTCGAAATAAGAATGTGAGTCCTCATCCAGCAAGCTGTGGAAGAGCATTCCTTTCTGCATCGGAGTGAGCGGATACACGTTTTCAATCTCACCTGCATGCGGCAGTTGAATGAGGAGCTGATCCAATTCGTCAATGGACATGCCTTTTAACAAAATATCGCTTGGCGTCAGTTCCGATTGTTCTTTATGAACGCAATGCGTAATGATTGTCCGCAGGCGGCTTTGAATCGTTTCCGATAACCGCTTGATCGTTTCTTTTGTGTACTGTTTGCTGCTGTAGCTGATCGTAAACCTCAGCTGTCCCTCGGTTATCATTCCGTTTATATTCAAGACATATGGTCTTTCTTGATTCCCGCTCGAGTCTGAACCGCAGGAGTAAGAAGATAATTGAATCGCATGCTGCTGCAAATCTTGGTCAAACTGCCCCAGGTAGTTAAAACAAATCTCCGGATTTAATTTTGATGGCATTGCGTCGCTTAAGTACCTTGCTATTCCATATCCGATCCCTTTATGCGGAATGTGGCGCAGTCCTTCTTTGGTCAACTTGATATAATAAGAGATTTCTTTGCCTGATTGCGCGTGTAGAACAACTGGATACAGACTTGTGAACCATCCAACCGTACGGGAGACATCCATATCTAGACTCATCTGTTCTCTTCCGTGTCCCTCTAAATGAATCGGAATCTGTTCAAGTCCTGACAAGTGTGATATGGAAAGACCAAGGGAGGTTAAAAGCAAATCGTTTATTTCAGTGTTATAAGCGCGATTCGCTTGTTTTAATAACAGCTCGGTTTCTTCTTTAGTCCATTCCACGGTTTCCGTTTCACTGTCTTTTGAAGTCGTATGTGTTTCATGAAAATCCTTAGGCAGCGGTTTCACATCGGTTTGTTCGATCTTTGTCCAATATTCCTGTTCTTGTTTTATGGTTTCACTTTGCGTATATTCAGAAAGCCTCTTGGCCCATAATTGGAAAGAGTCCGTTTTTTGCGTCAGTTGAATCACTTGCCCGTTTTCAGCTTGCCTGTAACCACTAACGATATCCTCCAATAAAATCCGCCATGAAACCCCGTCTACAATCAAATGATGGATGGCAATCAGCAAGTGATCTCCATCTGCACATTGAAACAATCCGATTTTCATTAACGGTCCGTCACTTAAACGAATACTGCCTTGTATCTCATTTGCCTTGGCTTCAATTGTCTGCCCCGGATCGGATTCTGCTTTTAGATTCAGAACTTCTAGGTGGTAAAGCCCGCTTGGCGCGATCTCTGCATTCTGTGCCTCGTAACCATTCTCTGTCTGCTGGAACGTCATGCGGAGCGCATCATGGTGTTCTGCAAGCTTTTGCAAGGTTTGGCGCAGCGGCATTTCCTGAAAACCTTCCGGGGCATACAGCATGACGGCTTGATTATAATAATGCTGATCTGTCGTTATTTGTTCGAAAAACCAATGCTGAATAGGAGTCAGGCTGACTTTTCCTTTGACTTCACCCTGATCGGCTATACGCAAATTCTGCTTGATGTGCGGAGTCAATTCGGCAATCGTTGCATATTGGAACAAGTCTTTGATTTCCATTTTGTATCCGTTTTGATTTAATCTTGATGACACTTGGATTGATTTAATCGAATCTCCGCCAAGATCAAAGAAATTATCCAAAATACTTACGTTCTCTGCGCCTAATACAGCTTCCCAGGCGGAAACTAATATTTCTTCCACGTTTGTTCGGGGAGCCTTATACTCTGCTCTGTCCTGCAGCTCGAAATCCGGAGCAGGCAGCGCTTTTTTGTTTATTTTCCCATTGGAAGTTAAAGGCATTTCATCCAGCTCAATAAAATAAGCCGGAATCATATAACTCGCCAAGCAATGAGACAATTGTTTCCGGAGCCGGGATCCCGTTATTTGCCCGCCGCTCACGTAATACGCACACAATTGTTTAAACCCGTGGACATCTTCTCTGGCTGTAACGACCGCTTTTTTAATCGCTTCTTCTTGAAGCAGCGCCGCCTCGATCTCGCCTAATTCGATACGATAGCCTCTGATTTTCACTTGTTCATCTATTCTGCCCGCATATTCAATGTTTCCGTCAGCCAGCCACTTTGCCAAATCTCCGGTCTTATACATCTTGGCTTCGGATGCAAACGGGTCATCGACAAATTTCTCTGCCGTCAATTCCGGACGGTTCAAATATCCTCTTGCCACACCGGCGCCGCTGATATAGATTTCTCCTGGGACACCGATCGGCGCAGGTTTCATATTCTCATCCAGCACATAAATGCTCATGTTTGCTGCAGCCGTTCCGATCGGTACCGATTCCCGCCTGTCCTTCACGGCATCGTAACGGTAAATCATGCAGCCGACAACGGTTTCCGTCGGTCCGTACTCATTGCATATTTCAATTTTGCCTTCGAACTGTTCATGAATACTTTTGGCTAACCGGGTGCTTAGATTCTCCCCGCCCACAATCAGTCTTCGGACAGCCGTCTTATCGGCGATGTTCATTTCTTTCAAAACCTGCAAATGGGCCGGGGTCAATTTAATAATATCCACCCTCGGGTCCTGTACAATCGATGCGAGCAGTGCTGTTTTGTCCTCTCCGTCATAGACGATGATCGTATTGCCTGTGACAAGCGGTGTGAAAATAGAAGTCACCGTCAGATCAAAAGAGATTGACGAGTACAACGGGAAGTTGGTTTTCTCGCCTTTTACATAAACTTCTTTTGCCCACCAAATATAATTGGTCAAGCCTCGGTGCTCGATTAATACGCCTTTTGGCCGGCCTGTGGAACCTGACGTATAAATGACATATGCCAAATGGCTGGCATCACTTATCGGTGCAAGGTCAGAATCATCTTGGTGATACGAGCTTTCATCATCCAGTAAAATCGTGTCGCCTTCATAGGCAAGCTGCTCCCTCACATCTCGCTGCATCAAAACGATGCCGGCTTGAGAGTCATCCAGCATATACCGAATACGGTCTTGCGGATATTCCGGATCTATAGGGACGTAGGCTCCGCCTGATTTTAAAACGGCAAGAATCCCGACAACCGATTCGATACTGTTTCTGCTGATGACAGCCACAGGATGGTCCGCCTGCACGCCCTTCGCTCGTAACGTTCGCGCCAGTTGGTTTGCCCGCTTATTGAGCTCTCCGTACGTGAGCTGCCTGTCTCTATCGATGACGGCCGCTTGATCGGGCGTACGCTGCGATTGTTTTTCAAATAATTGATAAACCGGCGTCTGCGGAAATGGCGCAGCCGTGTCGTTAAGAGTATGAAGAAGGGTTCTTTTTTCGCCTTCCGTTAACAATTCCACTTGGTCCACCTGGATATCCGCATCTGTCACGACTTGCTGCAGGATTTGCATGAAATGTTCCCGAACCCGCTCTATGCTTGCCCGATCATACACAGTTGCATTGTATTCAAAAGAGATGTTCATCTTGTCGCCCGGTATAACGGTCAAATTGAAATCGTAGTTGGTCTGTTCTTCCATCTGTACGTTGGAAATCGTGATGGATGATCCGTTTTGCCGGCCTATGCTTTCCATATACTGATCAACCGGATAATTTTCGAATATCATTAAATGTGTAATTAAATTTTGCTTTTGCGTTGTGCGTGCTTGAATATCGTACAACGGGTGCGTCTCAAATTGTTGAGACGCTACAGCTCTTTCCTGCGCCTCTTTCATAAGCTCGGCAAACGTTGTCCCGGCTTCACATCGGAACCGGACGGGAATGGTGTTAATGAACAAGCCGATCATGGTTTCCACGTTTGGAATTCCAGCGGGTCTTCCGGAAACAACACTTCCAAAAACAACGTCCCGGCTTCGGTTATATTTCTGCAGCAGAACCGCCCATGCCGTCTGCAGCAGCGTGTTCAGCGTGACATGGCGTCTGCCGGCCGTCTGTTTCATTTTCAAAGTGAGATCAGAGCTTATGTCACATGTTACTTTATCCGGAATATATCGTTCTTCCGCCGCATGGTGATCCTTAGGCAGGATGGTTTGCTCCTCATACCCCGCCAAGTACTGATCCCAATAACCCATCGCCTCTTTCGTATCCTGACGGCCGAGCCATTCAATGTATTGACTGTAGGGAGTAATTGCCGATTGCTCAGGCTGCTTTTGCTGAAGTAAGGCAAAGTAATGCTCGAATATTTCTTTTGTAATCAGCGGCAGGCACCAGCCGTCCATCAAAATGTGGTGAAAACTCCATATAAAACGGTATGCCTTTTCATCCGTGCGAAGAATGAGTAGCCGCATTAACGCGTCTTTCTCTAAGTCGAAACCCCTCATCTTGTCTTTTCTGACATATTCCTGAATCATCTCTTCTTTATGTGATTCCTTCATTTCGCGTAAGTCAATGAATTCAAAACCGATTTTTTTCGTTTTGAATATGATTTGCAGAGGCTGATCCTTCCAGCCTCTGTAAAAATTCGTGCGGAAAATGTCATATTTTTTCGATAAGCCATCCAAGCTTTTCGAAAATGAAGCAATATTCAGGTCTCCATGCAGATCAAACATCGTTTGCTGAAAATAAGCACCAGAACTCGGGTCAAACAAGCTGTGAAACAGCATACCTTTCTGCATCGGTGTTAATGGATAAATGTTTTCCGTTTCGCCCAATTCACTCGTCTGCTCCAAAAGCTGTTCCAGTTCGTCTATTGTGATATCCTTTAACAGGATGTCACTTGGCGTTAGGGTAGTCTGCTGCCGGCTTACGCAATGCGCAATGACTTCCTGCAGACTTTCTTTCAAATTCCGTGCAAATTTCGCCATAGTCGATCTTTCGTATTGTTTGTTGCTGTAGCTCAGCGTCAGCGATAATTTCCCTTCTGCAATCATCCCATTCAAATCAAGCACGACTGTTCTCTCTTGGTTTTCATTCATCGATAACCCTGTGGAAAAAGGTGATATGCGGAAAGCTTGATGCTTCAAATCTTGGTCAAATTGTCCCAAGTAATTAAACGATATTTCCGGATTCAGCTGCAGGCTTCCGGCTTCCGGGCGCCCGGATACATATTTGACGATGCTGTAATTCATCCCTTTATCAGGGATACGGCGCAGCCCTTCTTTCACGCTCTTAATCCGCTGCGACAGGTCTTTGCCGGCTTCCATCTTCAGTACGACAGGGTATTGGCTTGTAAACCATCCAATCGTGCGGGAGATATCCGCATCCGGAATAATTGGCTCTCTCCCGTGGCCTTCCACATTCACGACAATGTCTTCTATGCCAGTCCACCTGTGAACGGCGAGTCCTAATGAAGTCAGCAGCAGATCATTGATTTCCGTGTTGTAGGCGCGATTCGCATGTTTTAATAATTGCTCTGTTTCCTCATTTGTCCATTGAATCTTTACTTCTTCGCTGTCTCTTAATAACGAACCTTCGCTTATGTTGTCCTTCGGCAATGACTGCGGCTTTATGCTTGTAAGGTCAGCCCAATAAGCGATCTCCTGTTCTATGTCGGTTTCCGCTGCATACTTGGACAATTGATCCGCCCAGAATGGAAATGAATCTGTTTTTTGCGGGAGCTGGATCGTTTGCCCGTGCTCTGCCTGCTCATAACCGCTTGCAAAATCCTCAAGTAAAATGCGCCAGGATACTCCGTCAATCACCAAGTGATGAATCGCAATCAGCAAATGATCTCCGTCGGGACATTGGAACAAACCAAGCTTCATCAAAGGACCCTGGTCTAATACCATGCTGCTTTGAATCTCATTCGCTTTATCGGCAATCGCTTGAGCCGGATCGGTTTCCCCTTTATAATTCATCACGTCCAGATGGTATAATTCACTTTCATCTGTCCCTGTAATTCGCGGAGCGTATCCATTCGGCGTTTTTTCAAAAATCATTCTCAAGGCATCGTGATGAGATGCGACACGTTCCATCGTCCGGCGAAGCGGCTCCTCTTTAAAGCCTTCCGCCGAATATAACATGACGGCCTGATTGTAATGGTGTGCATTCAGCATTTTTTGTTCAAAAAACCAATGCTGAATCGGGGTCAGATTTGTCCGGCCGTTTACTTCTTTTTGATCAGCCTTCCTGCCAACCGGCGCTACAAATTGACTTAGATCAGCAATCGCAGGGTATTTAAACAAATGCTTCATATCAACCTTGTATCCGGCTTGATATAATCTCGAAGACACCTGAATTGATTTAATCGAATCTCCTCCAAAATCAAAGAAATTATCGAGAATCCCTATACGCTCAGCCCCTAATACTTCTTGCCAGATAGACGCCAGCAGTTCTTCTGTTGGGTTTCGCGGGGCTATGTATTCGTTATCCATCCGCGTTTTTTCTTCGGCAGCAGGCAAAGCTTTCAAATCAATTTTTCCATTGGAAGTGAGCGGTATGTGTTCCAAATGGATAAAATAGGAGGGAATCATATAATCCGGCAGTTTACGGGACAAATCGTCTCTGAACTGCGCAGCGGTCAAAGAAGGCTCACCGACATAATAGGCATACAATTGCTTGGCTCCGTCTTCGTCTTCCCACGCAACGACAGCAGCTTCACGAACTTTTTCAAGATTGAATATGGCGGCCTCTACCTCGCCGATCTCGATACGGTAGCCGCGAATTTTCACTTGATGATCGATTCGCCCTAAATATTCGATTCTTCCATCTGGCAACCACCTGGCGAGGTCACCCGTTTTATACATCTTTTGACCAGGAAGATGCACATGCTGAACAAACTTTTCTTCCGTCAATACAGGCTGATTGAGGTAGCCGCGGGCCACTCCCGCTCCTCCGACATACAGCTCTCCCGGTACGCCGATCGGCTGGATTTGAAGGTGCGCTCCTAAAATATAGGCTTGGTGGTTGGCCACCGGTTTGCCGATTGTGATCTGTTCATCTGCGGACTGAACAGGGTGAAATGTAGATACCACACTATTTTCGGTCGGTCCGTATTCATTATTGATTTGAATGTGAGGCTGCAGAGAATATAGCTTCTCAACTGTATCTATTTCCAGCTGCTCGCCGCCTACAACAACATGCTGGACATGAATAAAGTCCTCTGCGTTCATTTGTTCGATCATCGTTTTCAGAAGACGGGGAGAAGTTGAAAAATGTGTAATTCTCTCTTGTTTCATGGTGTTTTGAATGGCGAAAAGGTCTTTATTCTCTTCATTTGGCAAAAGGTGCAAGGTTGCCCCTGATATAAGGGGGCTGAAGAAATTTAAAATGAATGCATCAAAAACATAGGGATACAAGACAAGCACGCGATCCTTGGCAGAATGCTTGAAAAACGCCTTCTTCCACTGAAGCGAGTTCACAATGCCGCCGTGTTCAACCATGACCCCTTTCGGCAATCCTGTTGTGCCTGAGGTATAAATGACATAGGCTAAATGGTTGTGTTCCGCTACGGGTGATAATAATGAGCAGTCCGTATGGTAAGATGATTCATCATTCAGATCGATCGTTGGTCCGTCAAAGGTCAGGCTGTTTTTGAAATGACGCTGAACAAGGAGAACGTCTGCATTCGCATCATGAAGCAGATATTGAAGCCGCTCTTTTGGGTATTCAGGGTCCAGGGGCACATAAGCGCCCCCCGCCTTCCAAATGGCTAGAATAGACACGATCATTTCTAATGAACGATCAGCCAGAATGGCGACCAACGTATCGGCTTGAACGCCGCAGTTACGCAATGTTCTTGCCAAACGGCTGGCCTTTTCATTCAATTCTCTGTAGGTCAGATGGCTGTTTTTGAACTTGACGGCTTCATGCTCAGGCGTTCTTTGTGCTTGTTCTTCAAATAATTGATAGACGGTTCTGCTCCCGGAGTAATCTGCGCCGGTGTCATTAAAATCAAACAATAGTTTCTGTTTTTCTGTTTCGGGTACGACCTCTGCCGTATGGATCGCAGCTTGAGGCTGAAACAAGATTATAGAAAGCAGCTGATCTAAATGGGCTGCAATTTGATCTATATAGCCCTCGTCGTACAGATTGCCGTTATAAAAAAGCTTTAATTGAATTCCGTCGTTCTCCAAATCAAAGTGAAACAGCATATCGGTCGCAACATCTTCTTTAAATTGCAAGGAATGAATTTGGTTAAGCGAAACGACGGTATGAATCAACGGCAGACGCTTATCATTGTATTGCACGTTTAGATGCTGAACCATTTTTCGGAACGGCAGGTTTTGATTTTTCAGCGAATCATGAACGGCTTCTTTTATTTGCTCGAATACGGTTTTAAACGTGCTCTGGCTTGTAAGCCTGTTTTTCAAGAGGACAATGGTGTTAACAGCTGACTGGCTGCTTTTTTGCTTCGATATCGTTGGAATGCCAAGAATCAGGCTCGTTCGATCCGTATATTTATACAACAAGCATTCAATACCTGCCAATAAAATCAAATAGGCAGCCATGTCAGAATGATTAGCCATTGTCATTATTCTTTGAGATACTTCCGGAGATAAGGAACGGCAGATGCATTTTTCCTGATAGCCGGTACGGGACAATGACGTGTTGTCCGCCGCTTTAAAGTAAGGGAATGCGCTTAGGCCGTCATCTTCATCAAATAGGTTATCCCAGTACATTTCTTGAGTTTTAAAAACCGACATTGGAGCACCTCATTTTGTATAATTTAAAGAAATAAATACTTTTCTCTAAAAATTCAATTGAATAGAATCCAGCATGTTCTCTTCTTCCTCATTGCTCCCGCTCAATTCGATTTGTTCGATTAGAATGCTTGGTTGTTCCAGAATCACGGATAGAATGTGTAAGTAGTCGTTTGATAAAGCCTCAATTCTGCTTTTTTTAAACAGTTTTTTCGAATATTCAAACAGGCCGTGATAGTTTTCTTGGTCTGCCTGAATCGACAAGGTTAAATCGAATTTGGCAACCGGATGATGAAACTGATACGGCTTGAGTTCAAGAGAATCGAATGTCAATTCAGCGTGATCGAGATTTTGCAGCACAAACATCGTATCGAACAAAGGATTGCGGCTTGGATCTTTCGAAAGCTGTAAATGCTGAATCAATTCTTCCAACGGATAGTCTTGATTTTTATAGGCATTCAGCATGTTTTCCTTTACTTCGTTTAAGTAGGCATCAAATGTTTTACGGCTCACCGGGTGATTGCGGATGACTAACGTATTGACGAACATTCCCACGACCGACTCCACATCCAAATGAGTCCGCCCGGCAGATGGCGTTCCGACGACAATATCCTCTTGTCCGCTGTATTTGGACAAAAGAACCGTATAGGCGGCCAATAAAATCATATACAGTGTTGCTCCTGTGTTTTCTTCCATTTGTCTTAAGCGCTGTTTCAAGTGTTCCGGTATAACAAATTCAAAGGATTCGCCTTCGTAATCGCGTATGGCAGGCCGTTCGTAATCCGCAGGCATATCCAGTACAGGAATGTCATCACGAAACTGATTGAGCCAGTACGCCTCCTGGCTCTTGATATTCCGTTTCTGAATGTCCGATTGCTGCCAAACTGCATAGTCTTTATATTGAACAGGAAGCGGATCGGGTTCGTATCCCTCGTAGAGCCGGCTTAAATCTTTCATCAGAATATTGACGGACACGCCGTCAGAAATGATATGGTGCATATCAACCACAAGCACATGCCGCGAAGGCTCTAGTTCAATCAGTCCGGCCCGCATCAGCGGCGGCTTGGCTAAATCAAACGCTTGGATGAAATCAAGCACATGAGCTTCCGCTTCTTCTTCGCTTGCTTGAATTTGTTCTATTGTAAATTCAACGCTCTGATGAATACGCAGTGCCGGTTCGCCTTCATATAATTCAAAGCTGGTCCGCAAAGCTTCATGGCGCTCGATTAATTTTTGGAAAGCGGCGTTTAACCGGGCGGGATCGACCGTCCCTTCCACGCTCATGGCACCCGTCATATTGTAAGTCAGCTCGCCGCCTTCTGCGTGACTTAACAAATACATCCGCCTCTGAGCAGAAGAAACCGGATAATAGGGCATTTCTTTTGCGGTCGGGATCGGTGCATATCGATTTTTTTCCATGTGTAACGCCTTGTCAGCCAATTGTTCAATGGTAGGAAACTTGAATATGTCTTTGAGAGACAGATTCACATTCAGCTCTTTGTGAATTCTGGCGGCTAAGGCTGCCGCGCGAATGGAGTTTCCTCCAAGATCAAAGAAATTATGTTTGATCCCCGCATGGCTTATTCCGAGTACTTCCTTCCATAAATCTGTCAGTTTGGACTCCACCTGATTGCCCGGCGGAACATATTCAGCTGTCTGCTGCAGACTCGCTTCGGGCGCGGGCAATACTTTACGGTTTATTTTCCCGTTGGATGTTAAGGGCATATGCTCCAGACGGACAAAATAGGACGGAACCATGTATTCCGGAAGCTTCAATGACAATTGTTCCCTAAGCTGGGCAGCAGGTATAGGTTTTTCGCTTACGTAATACGCGCACAATTGTTTTAAGCCGTCTTCTTCTTCTTCTCTGACTGTAACGGCGGCTTTTTGCACCGTTTCCACGTTATGCATCGCTGCTTCGATTTCACCCAGTTCGATTCGGTGTCCCCTGATTTTGACTTGTTCATCGATGCGGCCCACATATACGAGATTTCCATCTTTCAATCGCTTAGCCAAGTCTCCTGACTTGTACATCTTCGCTCCCGGGATAAACGGATTTTCAACGAACTTCTCTGCCGTTAAATCCGGGCGGTTCCAATACCCTCTGGCAACACCGGGTCCGCTGATATACATTTCGCCGATTACCCCGATCGGAACCAGATTTTTGCTTGCATCCGCCACATAAATGTCCGTGTTGGCAGCCGGAGTGCCGATCGGCACAAATTCCCGCTTGTCCCGTTTTGCGTCGTAACGGTAAATCATACAGCCGACGACAGTTTCCGTCGGTCCGTATTCATTGAAAATGTCCAGCCGTCCTTTAAACTGTTCGCTGATACTTTTGGCCAACCGGGTGCTTAAATTTTCTCCGCCCACAATCATTTTTCGTATGGCGGTGCCATCGGCTACATTCATTTCCTTCAGTACATGCAAATGTGCCGGTGTTAATTTGATCATATCTATTCTTGAGTCCCGCATAATCGCAGAAAGCACTGCACTTTTGTCTTCTCCATCGTAGATAATGATGGTATTTCCCGTAACCAGCGGTGTAAATATCGAAGTCACCGTTAGATCGAAAGAGATGGAAGAGTATAATGGGAAGTTGGTTTTCTCGCCCTTCACATAAACCTCTTTCGCCCACCAAATATAATTGGCCAGTCCCTGATGCTCAATGAGCACACCTTTCGGATTGCCCGTGGAACCCGACGTATAGATCATGTAGGCCAAATCATGCGTATTGCTGAACAAGTCAAGATTTGAGCGGTCCTCATGATAAGAGTTTTCCGCATCCAAAAGCACAACGTCACCATCATATGGTAATTGATCCAGCAGGCAGCGCTGTGTCAACACAATCTCCGCTCTTGAATCACTCAGCATATATAGGATCCGATCCTCCGGATATTGAGGGTCAATGGGCACGTATGCGCCGCCGGATTTCAGAACAGCCAAAATACCAACAATCAGCTCGATGCAGTGCGGAGAGATAATGGCAACGAATTGGTCCGCTTGTACGCCTTTTGTCCGTAACGTTCGCGCCAATTGGTTCGCCCGTTCATTGAGCTGTCTGTACGTATACCGCTCATTGCCAAAAATAACGGCATCATGATCAGGCCGCTGTTCCGCCTGCATTTCAAACCATCGGGAAACCGTTTCGTTATGCGGATACGGCGTCTTTGTGTCATTAAACTCCGTGAGCAATTGCTGAAGTTCGGTTTCAGACAGCATGGGAATGGAGGACAACGTCATCTCCGGCTGTTTTGCAAGGCTGTTCAAAATGCTGGTATAGTGTCTCGTGATCTGTTCAATGGTGTCTTTTTCAAACTGTCCCGGCTTAAAATCAAAATGCAACTCTATCTGTTGTCCGGCATCTTCGACCGTCAGCATCAAATCATATAAAGAGACTCCGGGGTTTCGCTCTCTTACCTTAAACGTACATTCATTGTGCCGGATTTCATGAAATTCAATATTTTGAAACACAAACATCGTGTTAAACAGTGATTTTCCTGTTGTTTCCCGCTGCACTTTTAATTTCTCCACAAGCTTGTCGAATGGATAATCTTGGTTTTCGAAAGCATCAAGCGTTTGCCGCTTTACTTCTTCCAAATAATCCGTAAACGTTCTATTGGCGTGCGGCTTCGTTCGGATTCCGGTCGTTTGAATGAAAATACCGATGATATTTTCAATATCCGGATGATTTCTTCCTGAAGCAGGCGTGCCTACGACCATGTCTTCTTGTCCTGTATATTTGTGAAGCAGCACTTTGTAGGCGGCCAGCAGCACCGTATAAAGAGTGGTTTCCGTCTTTTTCGCCAGATCTTGCAGCGAAAAGATTACATCCGGCTGTAGGGAGCACGTCACGCGCTGTCCCTCGGAAGACCGTTCCGCCGCTTTTGAACCGTCTGTCGGCAGTTGAAGGACCGGAATTTCGTCTTCAAATTGTTCCAGCCAATATGTCTCCTGCTGCTTCATGGCATCCTCATTCAGCCATTGGTTTTGCCATTCTGTGAAATCTTTATATTCAAATTCAATGTCCGGTAATGGTTTCCGATGATATAAAGCCAGCAATTCATTTGTAAGTATGTTGATGGAGTAACCGTCCGAAATGATATGATGCATATCGATGAGCAGCTCAGCCTGTTCGTTATCAATCTTGATCAGCTCCGCGCGAACCAAAGGAGCTTGTTCCAAGCGAAACGGTTTTACAAACCGGTCTGCATAGGTGTCAAATTCGTCCCGGCTCATCGTTCGGACATGAACGTTAAAATCAACTTCGTTTTCAAGTTTCTGGACGATTTCGCCATCTATAATGTCAAAATACGTGCGAAACGCTTCATGCCGCTGCATGACTTGCTGAAGAGAAGAAATCAGGGCTTGCTCATCGTACTGCCCTATAATTGATATTTGCCCAAACATATTTTGAGCCAGTTGATCCGGCTCCATTTGGTGCAGGAAATATACCCTTTGCTGCGCCGATGATGTCGGGTAATACGCTTTTTTCTCAGCAGCCTTCATCGGGAGGTGCATGACTTTCTTTTCATTCTCAATGAAACGCGCTAATTCCTTAACAGTCTGGTGATTGAAAAATTGTCCGATAGAAATTTTTTGGTGAAATGTCTTCTGAACTTTGGAAAGCATAAGCGTCGCTTGGAGTGAGTTTCCGCCCAGATCCAGAAAGCGGTCTGATCTGCCAACCCGCTCAAGGCCGAAAAGTTCCTCCCAAATCTGAGCCAGCTGCCGCTCTGTTTCATTTGCCGGCGCCTCGTAGGCGTCAGAAAAGTTAGCCGTCTTGCTTACGATTGAAGAGACCCGCTGCTGGTGATCGGCATACACTTCTTGTAAAACATGCTCTTCTTCATTGGAAAACATCATCAAGGCGTCAAGAGGAACTGAACCTTCCTCAACTATTTTTTGCAGCAATTTCGTAAAGCCCGCTCCCCACTTTTTCATGATTTCCGGACTGATAACATTCGTATTAAAGTCAAAATCAAGAACATATTCTTGATTTGCGTCTGTTATGTTAAGAAATAAATCGTACAGCATGCATTTCACCGGGTATGCAATGGGCTCCGCCTCCGCCTTTCCAAAATGCAGCTTTCGAAAAGGCCTGTCCAAATTAAAGATAATACGCATATCCGGCACTTGATCGTGCGGAAGCTGTCTGGCTACCAGTGTCATCGGAACGGCTTGATGGCGCATTGCGTGATCCACGCTTTCTTTCATACTGCCAAGATAACCGGATAAAGTTCTTTCTGAAGAAGACGTGTTTTTCACGGGAATCATATTGACGCAATTTCCAATCAGATCATGCTGTTTCATATGCGATTGACCTGCTGCAGGGATCCCGATCACAAGGCCTGTCTGTTTGGTAAGCTGGTGCAGAAAAAGATGAAACGCGCCCAGCATCGTCACAAATACGCTATTTTTCATCTTAATGCTTAATGACTTTAAAGCCTCGCTTAAAGGCCGTCCAAGCCTGACGGTACATCGGTCTCCCTCATACCCGTTCGGATAACGGGCAGAAGCGGCGCTCGGCAGGACTGCCTGCTGTATCGGTTCAGAGAAATGATCCCGCCAATAACGGACTCCTTCTTCATAATGTCCGCTATCAATCTGCGCCTGCTGCCAGTCTAAATACTGTCGAAACGAAGCAGCCGCCTCTTTTGGCGGGAACGATTGCCCTTGTACAATTGCCGTATAGTTGCTCTCCAGCTCTTGAACAAAAACGGCGATTGACCATCCATCGGCAATGATATGATGGAACGTGAGCACAATCAGATGTTCATCTTGAGCCGATGTAAGTACATGGATTCTAAACAAGGGCTTTTGTTCATGAAAATGAAATGGCCGCTTGGCATCTTCTGTAAGCCATTTCTGAATTTCCGATTCCCGTTGCTCATCTGGGTGATCGGTAAAGTCAATGACAGGAATTTTTATATTCATCCGTTCCTGTACTTGCTGTACCTCGTCATCGACATGAATCACCGTACGTAAAGCCTCGTGGCGGTCGACGATATGCTGCACGGCTTGTGTTAAGGGCGTATGCTGCAGTTCACCCTTCACTTTTAGCATAATGGACTGGTTTAAAGCTGCAGAAGCCTCGTTCCCATAATGGGATGCCATAACCAATTGTTTTTGTTCAGGCGAAAGCTCGTATGTCCCGGATTCTTTATGGCCGCCGTCGTCAGGGGAATCCGGGCCTTCCGGGATAAATCCGCCTCGGCGAAGATCCTTCAGCGTGTCTTTAACAGCTTGAATGATATGTTCAATATCATCCGCGCTATGTGCCGTAGACAAGAAGCAGTTTCGGCCTTCCCATACATAGACTCCTTTATAATTGAGATGGTAAAAGAACAAGTCGTTATCAAGCGATGAGACAAACCGGAACAAGGAACCGAATTGAACCATGCGGATAGGCACTTGTGATTGTTCAAAGTAGCGATTTAACTGATCGACCAGGGAGGCTGTTTTTTGATTCAGCTGCTCATACAGGTGTTCTCCCTCGGTTTGTAAATGGCGAAGCACGGCTAACGACATTCTCATGGTAAGCGGGTGAGTATTGAAGGTGCCGGCCACAAATGTGCGTTTCGCCTCGTCTTGTGGAAAGGAGTCGTCCCCATACTGCCAGGTTCCCCCGTCGATCGTATTCATGAACTCAGCTTTTCCGGCAACTATTCCTAACGGCTGCCCGCCGCCGATGATTTTCCCGTAGGTCACTAAATCCGCTTGAATGCCGAACCATTCCTGGGCGCCTCCGAGACCGATCCGAAATCCGGTAATGATTTCATCCATAATCAGGGCTGTACCGGATTGCTGCGTGATCGCCCGCAGTTCTTTCAAAAATGCTTCCGGCTGCAAATCCGGTCTGCGGCTTTGTACAGGTTCCACCAATACGGCTGCCAATTCATCTCCAAGACTGCGAATTACATCGAGCGAATCGGGATTGTTGTAATGCAAAATAATCAAATCATCCATAAAGCTCTGCAGTATGCCCGGAGCAAGCGGATTCGCAGACGCAGCCCCGCCTTTTGTACTGGCCAATCCTAATACGCCGTCAAACGTGCCGTGATAAGAGCCTGAGAACGCCACAACTTTCTTTCTTCCTGTTGCCGCTCTTGCCAAACGAAGGGCAACCATGACGGTTTCTGTTCCTGAATTATAGAAAGCGACCCTTTCTACTCCGGTACATGTGCGGATTCGATCGGCAACTTCACCGGCGACATCCGACATTGGGCCGAGCGGAGGCAATGATGAACGGATTGAATCATCGATAACTTGTGTAATAAAGGACGGATGATGGCCGAAAAGGTTAACGCCGAATCCCATGGTGATATCGATATATTCGTTTCCGTCAATATCCCACATCTTGGAACCGTCAGAACGTTCGGCAATAATCGGGTACACGATTTCCTTCCAATATGAACGGAAACTGGACAAGTTGCGGTTATTTGCATGAGCAAATCGGGTTTTGTCCGTATATTGTTTGGAACCTTTCGTTTTGTCTGCGTATTTCCCGATGAAATCTGCTAAGTATTGTCTTTGCTGTGCGGTATAGTGTCCCTGTTCATGCAAGTTCTGAGGCTGAAAAGGAACATAGGGCTTCGCATCTTGAGCCAATTTCTTTTCTGCAGTGACGGTCGGATTCCCCTGCTTGACAGAAGGAATTGATTTTTCCTGCGCTTTAGCGTATTCTTTCACATTGGAATGTCCGCTGTTTCTCAGCAAATTAAAGCTATTTAATTGAGCTTGCAAAGTATCCTGAATTAATTGATTCTGAGAAGCGATTATTTTTTCAAGCATATGCCCTTGATGATCTTCTCTGTGACTAGATTCAGGCTGTGTTTCTGAAATAGCCAGTTTTTCCTGCGCCGGAACATTCTCTTGAGGCGGGGCGGATGCAGAGGATGATGGTGCGGTCTCAGTCAAGTAGTCTATGACACTTTGAAGGTTGTTCATCGTATCAAAAAAACGATCCATCGGGATGTCTACACCAAATTCGTCAGCAATGGCTTTTTTGACCTGTGACAGCATGATGGAATCCATTCCGAGCCCGATAAAATGAGCATTCAGATCAAGCTCATCCGCTCTGATTCCCGAAGCATTGCCGATTACAGTTTTCAGGAAGGATTCAATATGCGCCTTCGTTTGATTCATATTCAATGCCGCTTCTCCTCTCTCTTCGCTCTTGTTTAAGCGCAAATGGTCCGCTTCAGCCCAGCAGCGGTTCCGTTCAAACGGATACAGGGGCAATGGCGTTTTTTGTACAGTTTCACCGGCATAAAGCGCGCGCCAGTCTATAACGGCTCCTTGCACAAATAATTCAGCGGCGCGATTCAGCCATGTGATTCGTTCATCATGCGTACGGATTCGCTGCTCAATCAGATCAGCGGCTTGTTTATTCAGCTCTTCTTTATGGGCAGGCTGCATTTCCTTCAAGTTCTTATACCCCATGTGTACTCCGGGAAGATGACCGTCTCCCTGAACCACGGAGGCCAGCTTGTCACGTAATTCTTGCTTATTGGATACAATCAATGCAATAGCATGATCCAAATGAGCTCTTCCCGTACTGGCTGTATAGCAAATGGACTTCAATGAAGCTTGGCTGTCATCCGATGCATATTGCCGATACTGCTGTGCGAGTTCATAGAGTGAATGTTTAGTATGGGCGGATAAAACAAATAGGTGCGGCTCGTTTTCATTCTCGGGTGCATACTCACTTTGAGTGGTGTATTCTTCCAATACCACATGAGCATTTGTTCCGCTGAAACCGAACGAGCTGATTCCGCCTCGCAGCGGCTCGTCACCAGGTGTGAACTCCGCAACTTCCTGATTTATATAAAACGGTGAAGAGTGAAAATGAATGAGCGGATTAGGCTCCTTAAAGTGCGCTAACGGCGGGTTTTTTTTGTGATTCAGCATGAGGACAGATTTGATCAGCCCAACGATGCCTGCCGCTTCGAACAAATGGCCAATGTTCGACTTAACAGAACCAATCGCGCAAAATTGTTTTTTTGCCGTATACTTTTCAAACGCTTTACAAAGCCCGTTAAATTCAACAGGATCGCCAAGCTTGGTTCCGGTGCCATGCGCTTCGATGAAAGACAGCGTTTCAGGATCGATGCCCGCGTCTTTCCAGGCCGTCTCAATAACCTCAGTCTGAGCTGCCGGGTTCGGTGCGGTAATCCCGGCGGTTGTTCCGTCTTGATTCATCGCGCTTCCTTTGATCACGCCGTAAATATGATCTCCGTCGCGAACCGCATCCTGCAAAGGTTTTAACAGGACTGCCGCCGCGCCTTCGCCTGAGCCCGTGCCGTCTGAATCTTTGCTGAACGTTTTGGTGTACCCATCCGAAGATTCCATATCAAGCCCGATACGCAACGGCAAGAGCGATGTCCGGATACCTCCGGCAAGAGCCATTTCACACTCGCCAGAAATTAAAGATTTGCATGCCATATGAACGGCAGCAAGCGATGAAGAACAAGCTGTATCCACTGTGACCGCCGGCCCTTTTAAATTTAAGAAATAAGCGATTCGGCTGGCTAACACGGAAGGAAGGTTGCCTACAATGTATTGATGAAGTTCCTTCGGATAATTCGCAGAAAGGAGGCGCTCATAATCGTAGCCCACCTTCGAGTACCCTGCATATACCCCGACCCGACTCCCGTTCATACTGTCGCCGGCATAGCCCGCATCTTCAATCGCATGCCATGCAGACTGCAAAAACAGTCTTTGATTGGGATCCATAAACTGAGCCGTTTTAGGAGCTAAACCAAAGAACGAATAATCAAAGCGGTCGATGTCATCTAAATAGCCGCCCTTCACAAACTGATTTCCATTGAATTCGCTTTGGATGGACTTTAAATAATCCGCCGCATCTTTCAGCCGGGATGCAGGGTATTCTCGAATGCCGTTCTCTCCCTTTTCAAGCAGATCCCAAAAATCACTTTTAGTCGATGCTCCCGGGACATTGAGCGACATCCCGATAATGGCGATATCTTTCGGCGTCACATGGCTTGGTTTCGCTGTCACGTCATGCTTGATTTCAGCCCGGCTTTCAGACAGATATGCCGCTAAATCAGTGATAGAAGGATACGTGAAGAGATCTGAAACGGCAAGCTCGCGTCCAAATTTCTGTTCTACACGCTCGGCAATCTGCGATAACTGCAATGAATTTGCGCCCATATCAAAATAACTATCAGTGAGGTGAACCTTTTTTCCATCGAGCACGTGGGAAAAGATAGATAGCAATTCCGTTTCTATCTCATGAATGGGAGTCTGTCCGGATTTCTCCGGGCTGCTCTCCAGAAATTCATTAATGGCGGCAGACTCTATTGAAAAATCCCCTGCCTCATACTGTCTGGCAAGTTCATAGCGCTTAACCTTTCCACTGGTTGTTTTAGGGAGTTTTCGTATCGGAAGGACTTCTTTTATGCTCCAGCCGCCCCGCTTGTACAAATGTTTTTTAATCTCTTTGACTAGCGGCGCAAATTTTTCTGGTGATTTTTTGAAAACAACAAAGAGCACGATGTCTCTGCTTCGCGTCTTTTGATCATATACACCGCAGGCGGCAACCCTTCCTAAGTCAACCTCTTCCATTTCAATCGCGACCCGTTCAATATCGTGCGGGTAGACATTTTTTCCGTTCACAAATATAATGTCCTTTTCTCTTCCAGTTACGACTAAGTTACCATTCTCACTAATGAATCCGAGGTCTCCTGTTTTTATCCAGCCGTCAGAAGTTAGTGCTTTGTCCGTACTTTCGGGGTTGTTATAATACCCTTGCGTCACATTGTTTCCTTTGATCTCGATATGACCGATGATTCCGTCTGCTACTCTTTCATTTGCTCCGTCGGAGATTCGAATCTGGCAATAGTCTATGGGTTGTCCCACTTCGACGAATGAGGCGCAATTTTGATCCTCTTTGCTGACGTTTACAGCTCTTTCACCGAGGTTTAAATAGTCGCGATGCAGATAAACGGGAACGAATTCTTCCTCTGGTTTAGAGGACGCTGCGCCAACCGAAGCTTCCGCTAAACCGTAAACATTCAAAATGGCGGATCTTTTCATATTAAATGCTGCGCATCTGGTCAAAAATTCGTCACAGAGCTCCGGCAATATCGGTTCTGCACCGTTTGCGATGACTCTGATGTGGGATAAATCCCAGTCTGGTTCGTTTTTCAGAAATTTAAGGAAGTAGTTGTATCCGAAATTAGGAGAGGATAGAATGCTAGCTTTGTGTTCATGGGCTTTTTTCATCCAAAGAATAGGTCTGCGAATAAATAATTCTGTAGGCATCAGATGTTGGTTGATTCCGACTAAGAAGGGAACAAGGTGGTAGGCGATGAGCCCCATATCATGCGTTAAAGGCATCCAGGATAAGAAAGAGTCTTTCGAGTCAATGGACAGGACATTCCGAATGGCGCACGTGTTATGTATTAAGTTGTGATGCGTTAACATGACTCCTTTTGGATCTCCTGTCGATCCTGAAGAAAATTGGATAAAAGCCAGTTCATCCGCATCAGGTTCATATAACGAAGCGGGGTAATCGTAGGTTTGATCTTGAATGATGTCAGATTTCCCGTTTAATTGCTGATGGAAATCATGTAAATCGTGTTCTTCAGCGTATTTCTTTATTTTGTTCAATACTTTTTCAGAGGCAATCAGATACGGATGATTTAATATATTCCAAATGCGCCAGACTTTCAGCTTATGGTCATCATCTTCTCCGATACTGATCGGTACCGGGATCATTCCTCCTAATAAACAAGCCCAAAAAGCAACGACAAATGATTTGTTTTCTTGGATTTGAAATACAATTTCCTGCTTCGGCTGAATGCCGATATGCTGTAAATAGCCAAGAAACCCTTGCGCCTCATCAAACAATTGGCGGTAAGAGACAACTGTCTCGTTTTTATCGGATTCGATAAAACGGATCCCGCGATCTGAAATATTGCTTCTTTCCCGAATGACATCGACTAAGGTTTGGAATTGACTGGTATACATAGGTACCCTCCTGGGCGCTTTATTTTAAAATCCGTAATTGTTCCCAAGCCGGAAGCTGTTTAGCCTTGCAAATTAATTTGCATAAATGGATCGAATGTTCGAATTCTTGTTCTGAAAGCTCATCTCCATGTCTTTCCATTCTCTCCATTCTCTCCTTCAGCTCATGGATTTGCGTAAATAATGGGGTCGTCATGTTGGAATAAGCCGATGAATCCTTGTTGTAATTTCGCGCAATGACGGTTTGAATCATCAATTTATTCAGTTGTTTTTTGCGTAAACGGACAACAAGTTTATTTCTTTCCGCTGAATTGGAAAGCTGGTGAATATCAGATGTCTGTCCTAAAGGATAAGGTGCAATGTGATTCGTTATTTTTCTCAGCAGACCGGATAAGACATTGTTCGGCCCCATTTCGATGACTTCCGTAACTTCTTGTAGAAGCAAGTAATGTATTGATTCCGCCCATCTAACCGGCATCGTCATGTGCTGCTTGAGATGTTCGTTGATCGAATTTCCGCTGCTGTAAGGGTGTGCGGTGACATTCGAAATGATCGGCCATGCGGCATCCCGGAAGGAATACTGGTGTAATACAGTCTGGAATTGTTCGGATGCTGATCGTATCATCGAACTGTGAAAAGGCGCACTGACATTCAAATAAGTATATTTAGCCCCCTTTTCCTCCGCCATCCTGATGACACGTTCCACAGCTTCTCTATGTCCGGAAACCACATGCTGCTGGTCTGAATTCATGCAGGCGACATCTGCCGGACATTCTTCCGTCGACACTTTTGAACATATTTCTTGCAATGTTTGAAGAGAAAGCTGAGTCACGGCGGCCATCGTCCCCTGCTGCTGAGGGTCCGCATTTTGCATAAGAATTCCTCGCTGTCTTACAAGTGTAACGGCATCATGAAAAGAAAGGGCGCCCGCACAGACAAGCGCTGAGTATTCTCCTAAGCTATGACCTGCAAGAAAGTGAGGCTTAATCCCTATTTCCTGCATATACACTTGAAAAGCAATCACACTGACCGTTAAAATAGCGGGCTGTGCATTCATTGTCTTTGTCAATTCATTCATATCACCGTTAAAACACAGTTTTTTTATATCAAAGGAGATCGCATCGCTCGCTTCTTCAAATAACCTCTTTGCGAGCACAAAATCATTCCAAAAAGGTTTGCCCATTCCTACAAATTGAGACCCTTGTCCAGGAAATAAAAAGGCAAGATTGTTCATGAGCTTCCTCCGTTCACATTGAAGATTGATACAATTTTATACAAAATATCCCTATATCTAACATCCTAGCATGATTATAATAAATGTGTATAGAATACTTTTGGAGGAGTTATTGCTCGATTTTACAAAGGACCTGGATACATTTATTCATGAAATATAAGCGTGGGCTGATACTGAAAAATCAGTCTTAAAGAGAGATGATAAAAGCCGGGATGGAAGTCTGTTACCGACTCTTCTTCACTTAGATAGCGCCCTTGATGTTCATTGTTTTAGGACTATTGACATAATTGTGTCGGAAATTACATATTTTCTTTTTATTGTAAAAGTCAATTTGTATATTTGTGAAGGATTGTAAATTGATTGTGGTTGATTATAGATGTTGCGCTCGGAACTTCTCAATCTATTGAATTTTGGCAACTTCTTCTGCTGATTCCTGTTTCCATTGTTCTCTTCTTTGTAAGACACTTCTTTATCAAATCGCATTCCTCTTTCGAAATCCGTCATATTTTTTCATCTTTCTATGAACAAAGTTTTCAGGCACAATAAAACAGCCGTTCAGAGCGATTGTTTTTTTCAAGAGCATAAGAACTATTGAGCAGTATTCCCGCCGTCCATGACCTGTGGCGCCTTTTGCTTTGTCGCTGGTCAAGCAGCGATTCCTTTCTCCTTCCCTGACAGCAACTGTTTTTGGGGAACGACCAGGAAGATGACGTCCTCTCCCATCTTGAAAAAAATGATTAAAAGTTAACATTTATACAGAACATTAAAATTCCTAGCAAAATGTTAACGTAATGAATCTGCAAGGCCTCATTAATTTTTCATGTTTTGTTCATATTTTAGTAATTGTTTATTCAACACTGTCCGCTAAAGTAATCCATATCAACAAATATGACAGCCATCTGTATCTTTTATGAAGGGAGGTCAAAACCGCGTGCCGTTATGCTGAAAGAAAAAATAAAAACATTAGGCCGTTTTTGCACCGTGGGCGTCGGCAATACACTGATAGATTTTGGTGTCTTCTTTCTTCTCACCACTTGTCATGTTCCGTATCTGCCGGCGCAGATCTGCTCCTATTCTGCAGGTATCATCAACAGCTATGTGTGGAACCGGAGTTGGACGTTTCGTGTAAAACGTAAGGCTGGGGGAAAAGAGATCGTGCGCTTTCTCATGATTAATATTGCCGCGTCGGGGATTACCTTTTTGCTGCTTTATTTGTTTCAAAAAGGCGGCTGTTCGCTTTTGGTGAGTAAGCTCGCCGCCACTATCGGCGGAATGATGATGAATTATATCGGAAACCGAATCTGGGTATTTGGAGATTCGCTGAAAAACATACAGGATCAGGAGTGAAGATGAATGAGAAAAAAAGTGAGAAAAGCGGTCATTCCCGCAGCGGGTTTAGGAACGAGATTTCTGCCGGCGACAAAGGCGCAGCCGAAAGAAATGCTCCCGATTGTCGACAAACCAGCAATTCAATACATTGTAGAAGAAGCCGTAGAGTCAGGAATTGAAGATATACTGATTATTACAGGGAGAAACAAACGCTCGATTGAAGATCATTTTGACCGATCGGCGGAATTGGAATTCAATCTGCGGGAAAAAGGCAAGACGGAGACGCTTAAGGAAATGCAGCAGATTGCCGATTTGGCCAATATTCATTATATTCGTCAGAAAGAACCGCTCGGATTAGGTCATGCGGTGCTGTGTGCGGAGCATTTCATTGGAGATGAACCGTTTGCCGTCCTCTTAGGCGATGATATTATGGTGTCTGAAAAGCCGGCTCTTCGGCAATTAATGGATGTATACGCCGCTTATGGCACAGAGGTTGTCGGCGTACAGTCTGTTCTTCCTGAGGATGTCAGCAAATATGGTATTATTCAGACATCAGGCTCTCAAGGCCATGTGTATGAAGTGAACGATTTAGTTGAAAAGCCGTCTCTGGAAGAAGCCCCTTCCGAAATTGCAGTGATGGGACGATATGTACTGAACCCTTCTATCTTCCCTGTTTTGAAGTCGATCCGGAGAGGCGCAGGCAATGAGATTCAATTAACAGATGCACTTCGTGAGGTTTGCCGCACCCAGCCTATTCATGCGCGGCTTCTGGAAGGAAAACGATATGACATTGGCGATAAATTGGGCTGTTTTAAAGCAAGCACCGATATCGGCTTAATGCGTCCTGAAATGAGATCTCAGCTTTTAGCTTATTTAGAAGAAGTGCTAAAACGGGAAACAAAAGAAGTGCTGCGATAAAAAAATTTGTAACCATCTTGCTCGTCAATCAGTCATATAATAGTGAAAAAGATAAGGACAGGTTGTGAAGAATGTGGGCAGTTTGATAAGCGAAATTTTAACTTGGCTGACGAATATGGGATATGCGGGCATTGCAATTGGTTTGATGATCGAAATCATACCGAGTGAAATTGTATTGGCCTATGGCGGCTATATGGTATCGGAAGGCACGATTGGATTTATTGGCGCCATTATTGCGGGGGTTATCGGGGGCACCATTGCCCAGATCTTTATTTATTGGATCGGTCGCTATGGCGGCAGACCGTTTTTGGACAAATACGGGAAGTACTTATTGATTAAAAAGCATCATATTGATATGTCAGAAAACTGGTTTCAAAAGTACGGCACGGGGGTTGTCTTCTCGGCACGTTTTATACCGGTTGTCAGACATGCGATATCCATCCCCGCAGGCATTGCCAAAATGCCGTTTTCCAAATTTGTGGTCCTGACTGTACTCGCGATCATTCCGTGGTCTATCCTGTTTGTTTATTTAGGCATTCAGCTCGGAAGCCAGTGGGATGATGTTGAGAACATTGCGGGCACTTATACAACACCGATTATGATACTGGCTATTGTCGTGATTGCCCTTTATTTTGCGATTAAAAAACGCACAGCCATTTTTAAACGATAGCTGGCGGATATGCATAGGGATGATTGATGCACCCCTATGCATATTTTTTTATCTGCGCTGTTGGTTTGCCAGCTTCAAGTGTTCCGCTAAAAATGCGACAAATACTTCATCACGCACGAGCGATGCGGCATAATTTCTTTTCATAAACCATTCTGCTTCTTCAAAAGATGTGAATGTTTCATCCTGTGTTTCCCCGTTAATTTGAATATTCCACTCGTTGTCTAAAGGAAACAGAAAAAATCTCATTTGTGCGCGATTTTCATACAATGATCCGTTGGCAGACCCCTTTAGGTTATAGAAGTTACGGAAAGCATCCGGCCTGACAGGATCAATTCGGAATGCTTCAGCAACAAACAATTCGTATACTTCGTCGGTTATAGAACAGCCGGATGCCTTTGCATGTCCTCCGCCTCCGTATCGGCCGGCGATCTCTGACACATCGATGTCATCGTGAATGGTGCGCAGGCTGACTCGTTTTGACCCCATGCTTAAAATCGCAATGTAATCAAGATGCGGATTTTCTTTTCCAAGCCTGTTTCCAAGCTCTGAATGGTACGATTCTGCGTGAACGATGCCCGCACAGTGTTCGTGAACAAAGGTTTGCACCAATTCCCTTTTCTTCCTGCGAAGGTAGCGCTCGATTTTTTCGTCTTCTAAATCAAGCAGCTTTTCTTCAAATTCATCAAAGAAAAATTCATCATGCGCAGAAAGACGCTGAATCATTTTTTTTTCAAATTCATCGATTGACAGCAAAAAGAAAAGGTCATTAAGCCGCTTCGCCTGTTTTTGATCGTACCGCTCCCATTCCCATGTATCATATTGGCGGACGAGTTCTGTGAATTGATCTAAGGCATTTGTCGGTTTCATGAAGCCATTTTTAACGAGATAGTCATATAACAGCGATGTGGCCGATGAAAGCCGTCCATCATCGTATTCCACTTGGACAAATCCCCATTCATGCTCATTTAAATGAAGAGCTGTTTTATGATGGTCAATCAGCTTCACTTTTCCGCCCGCTTGAACATACTCATTCAATCTCTTTTCGTTTTCTTCGTTAACGGCGAGATCGGTGATGAATAACGCGTCTTGTCTGTTGTTCTCTTTCGCTTTTTCTAAAAAGTGCTGCACCTGAGCGTTTAAGCCGTTGACAGAGTTATACCGGATCTCAATATCTTTCCCGAAAGCCAATTTTGCTACGATTCCGCACCCTACTCCGTCCAAGTCGTTATGTGAATATAAATGATACATCATGTAGGCCCCTTTTTATGATGAACTGATAATTGCCGCTAGTGAGGCAGCCTTTATTTACTATTCTAAAAAACATAGCGTTTTATGCAAAGTTGATTAGTTAACATAATGTGATTATTGTTAATAAAGAAAGAGCGCCTTTTGCGCTCCTCCCTCATTCCTTGCTTTTTTACACCGGATAAACCGGATGCTTTCGATTGGTAAATGTCATTTCCTTTGTCATATATGCCTTGAGCCGTTTGGCCAGTTCATCACGCAGCGAATTGGCTGGAATGACGGCATCGATGATCATCTCTGAAGCCAGGCGGTATATATTGATGTCCTCTTTGTATTCCTCCCGTTTGCTGCTGATAAATGGCACCCTCTCTTCTTTCGGCAGCTCGGCGATTTTTTTCGCGTAGACGGCGTTTACAGCTGCTTCTGGGCCCATGACGGCGATTTGGGCGGTTGGGAGCGCCAAGCAGCAATCCGGTTCAAATGCCGGCCCTGCCATTGCGTACAACCCCGCTCCGTACGCTTTTCGGACAATGACAGAGAGCTTGGGAACAGTTGCCTCTGACATCGCTGAAATCATTTTTGCTCCGTGCCTGATGATGCCGGCTTGTTCTACCTTTGTGCCGATCATAAAGCCGGGAATATCTGCTAAGAACAGCAATGGGATATGAAACGCGTCACATAAGGTAATAAATTTAGCCGCTTTGTCTGCTGAATCATGGAATAAGACGCCTCCTTTTACCTTCGGCTGATTTGCAACAATGCCGACAGGCTGCCCGTGAATTCGTGCGAGGCCCGTTATTAATTCAGGTGCGAATAAAGCTTTGATTTCAAAAAATGAGTCTTCATCAATGACCCGCTCTATCAGCTCATGCATATCAAATGGCGCATTTTGGTTCTGCGGAATGACGTCGGCAAGCGGGCTGTCGAAGTGTTGTGGCGGGCGTTTATCCTGAATGGGCGCTTTAGCTTGATAATTAGCCGGAAAGTACGATAAATAAGCCCGTGCCAGACGTATGGCTTCTTCTTCAGTGTCTGCAAGAATATCTCCGCACCCTGAGATTGAGCAATGCATACGGGCGCCGCCCATTTCTTCGAGAGACACTTTTTCGCCAATGACCATTTCCGCCATCCTTGGTGAGCCTAAATACATGGAGGCGTTACCGTCTACCATGACGACTATGTCACAAAAGGCCGGGATATAAGCGCCTCCTGCGGCAGACGGCCCGAATAGCAGGCAGATTTGCGGAATGCGCCCTGATAATTTGACTTGATTGTAAAAAATTCTTCCCGCGCCGCGTCTCCCTGGAAATACATTGATTTGGTCGGTGATTCTGGCGCCTGCCGAATCGACTAAATAAAGGAGCGGACAGTTTAATTTTTCCGCTGTTTCTTGGATTCTGATGATTTTTTCAACGGTTTTCGCTCCCCATGAGCCTGCTTTTACCGTTGAGTCATTGGCCATGGCGCAAACGGTTTGGCCGCCGATTTTGCCGATGGCTGTTATGACTCCGTCAGCGGGAAGCCCGTCTGACATGCATTCCGCAAAAAAAGCGTCTTCAAGCTCGATGTCATCGTCAAACAAAAGAGCAAGCCGTTCTCTGACAAAGAGCTTGCCTTTTTCTTGGTTGCTCTGATGATACTTTTCCGCCCCGCCTTGTCGTATCCGATCGGCCCGTTCTGTTCGTTCCTTTTCATAATCCATGAGCATTGCCTCCCTTTTATATTCCCTTGTATACGGCCCGTCTTTTTTCTTGAAACGCCTGAAGTCCTTCTCTTCTGTCTTTTGTCGGAATGGTATGTTCATATGCTTTTTGTTCAATCGCCAGACCTGTAGCGAGATCTGTCTCCAATCCTTTATTGATTGCGAATTTAGCCTGACGGACAGCGATCGGCCCGTTGGCAGAAATGGCTGCGGCCAGTTCCTCTGCTTTTGGCATGAGGTTACAGGGTGCCGTGACATGCTCTACAAGGCCTATCTCCTTTGCTTCGTGTGCAGTTACGCGTCTGCCTGTATAAATTAATTCTTTTGCTTTTCCTCTGCCGATCAGCCGCGGGAGCCTTTGGGTTCCTCCAGCGCCTGGGATAATGGCTAACCCTGTTTCCGGAAGGCCCAGCACGGCAGATTCAGTTGCGATTCGAAGGTCGCATGCCAATGACAATTCAAGACCGCCGCCCAATGCGCTTCCGTTTATCGCAGCTATAACCGGCTGCGGCAGGGCATCAAGCAAAGCCGCGGTTCTTTGAATGAGAGATACACTTTCAAGAACCTGATCTTCTTTCAGCTTTAGCCGTTCTTTTAAGTCTGCCCCCGCGCAAAACGCTTTTTCGCCGGTACCTGTGAGGATGACGCAGCGGATGTTTGCATTGAATTCAATTTCCTGAAGAATCACATGCAGGTTTCTGAGCATTTCCGCTGAAAGAGCATTTGCCGCCTGAGGCCTATTTAAAGTGATCACGGCAATGTGATCGTTTTGAACGGTAAAAAGAATAGATTCTTCCATTGTATTTGTCCTCTCTTTTATGAAGATGATTTAAACACCTGTAAATTTCGGCTCGGCAGTTGTTTGCCCATTTTCTCTTCTATCCATTTGGCCGCAGAAAGCAGTTTATCGAGCTTTACATTTGTTTTGATGCCCATGTGTTCAAGCATATACACGATGTCCTCAGTTGCGGCGTTTCCTGACGAACCTGGAGCATATGGGCAGCCTCCAAGCCCGCCTGCCGAGCCGTCGAACACAGTGATGCCCATTTGGAGCGCTGTGACCATGTTGGCCAGCGCCGTTCCTCTCGTATCATGAAAATGCAAGGCGATTTGATTGGCGGGGAATCGTGGCAAAAGAGCTTCAAGCACGGTTTCAACTTGGGCGGGATTTGCCGCTCCGATTGTATCTCCAAGCGACAGTTCAGAAATTCCAAATTCAAATAGGGCTTCAGAAAGACGAATCACTTGTTCAATGGGGACATCTTTTTCGTACGGACAGCCGAAAACGGTTGAGAGGTAGGCTCTTGTTGTGAGGTTTGCTTTTATTGCGTCATCGTTTACTTGTTTGAGAATGTGAAGAGTTTCAGAAGTCGATTTGTTGATGTTTTTTCTATTGTGCGTCTCGCTGGCGGACATAAAGACGCAAGCTTCGTCAATGCCTCCTTCAAGCGCATTCTCCAGTCCCTTTTGATTCGGAACAAGTGCCGCGTACGTTACCTCCTTTACACGGTCGATGCCTTTTGCGACGTCTATCGCATCTCGAAGCGCCGGAATCCATTTCGGATGCACGAAGGATGTGATTTCGATGTAGGAAAGCCCTGTCCGGGAAAGCTGGTTGACCCAAGTGATTTTATCTTCTGTTGCGATCCATACGGGCTCGTTTTGTAAGCCGTCACGCGGACCGACTTCTTTGATCTTCACTTTTTTAGGATATGACATGTTCTTCCTCCAGATTATTGAGTGGAATCGCTCAGTACGAGCAGCACGTCTCCTTCATTTGCGAAATCGCCCTCATGTTTTTTGACTTCTTTTACGATTCCGCTTCTGTCTGAAACGATCGGTATTTCCATTTTCATTGATTCCAGAATGGCAACTTCCTGGCCTTTTTCAATTTGGTCGCCGGCTTTGACGTGCACTTTCCACAGGTTTCCCGCCATTTGTATCTTAACTGTCATGACAACTGCCTCCTTTATAGGTGTTGTTTCAAAAAGTCAGTCGTAACATCCCCTTCTTTAAATGCTTTTGATGCCGCAGCCTGTATGAGAAGCGGAAGATTTGTTTTGATTCCCTCTATCTGATAGTCGCTGAGCGCTGTCTCCAGTTTTTCAATTGCCTCCTCTCTGTTTTGGCCTTTGACAATCATTTTGGCGATCATCGGGTCATAAAAAGGGGTGACAGTACTGCCTTTCGCTACCGCACATTCGTGTCTGACGCCTGTTTGGCCAGGGAGTGAAAACGCAGAGATCGTTCCCGGTGACGGATAGAAGGTCTTCGGATCTTCCGCGTATATTCTGACCTCTATCGCATGCCCGTTTCGTTTGATGTCTTTTTGAGAGAATGTGAGAGTTTGGCCCGCAGCAATACGTAACTGCTGCTCTACTAAGTCTAGGCCTGTTATTTCTTCAGTCACGGGGTGTTCAACTTGCAATCTTGTATTCATTTCGAGGAAATAAAAGTTTTGATTCGGATCAACTAAAAATTCAATGGTTCCTGCGTTCGTATAGCCGATCGCTTTGGCTGCTTTTACTGCCGTTTGCCCGATCTTCATTCTCAGTTCATCGTCTAAAAATGGAGACGGCGCTTCTTCAATGACCTTTTGATGGCGTCTTTGAACTGAGCAATCGCGTTCAAACAGGTGTACTGTATGGTCATGCTGATCGGCCAAAAGCTGAACTTCGATGTGGCGGGCGTGTTCAATGACTTTCTCTATATACATCGACCCGTCGCCGAAAAAATCTGCGGCACGCTTTTTGTTCCCCTCGTACGCCTTTCTTAATGCTTCTTCGTTCTGAACAAGCTGCATTCCGATGCCTCCTCCGCCCGCTGAAGCTTTCAGCATGACAGGGTAGCCGATTTGATGTGCGGTGAGGCAAGCTGCCTGAATGTCTCCGAGGGATTCAGAAATGCCGGGAACGACAGGGACTCCTGCTGCCTCCATTGCTTTTCGCGCTTCAATTTTGCTGCCCATCTTTGCGATGATATCGGGTGCAGGGCCGATAAACACGATGTTTTCTTGCTTGCAGCGTTCAGCGAATCGGCTGTTTTCTGATAATAACCCGTATCCCGGGTGGATCGCGTCGGCGTTTACTTTTTTTGCCGTCTCTATCATTCTCTCTATATTTAAATAACTTTCACTCACTCTTGATTCCCCGATCAAATAAGCCTCTGTGGCCGCCTTTGTATGGGGTGCGTCTCTGTCTGCTTCTGAATAAACCGCGACCGTTTTGATGCCGAGGCGGCTGCACGTTCGGATAATTCTCATTGCGATTTCTCCGCGGTTGGCGATTAGTACTTTTGTAAACATGGCTTCACCTCATTGACATGATAAGTTGAACAGTTCAATCGTTTTTTCACGCAGTTTATATTTTTGAATTTTACCTGAAGCCGTCATCGGGTACTCGTCTGTCAAAATCACATAACGCGGAATTTTGTGGCGGGCGATTTTCCCTTTGCAATAGGATTTAAGCTCTTCAGATGAAACGCTTTTTCCGTCTTTTAGTTTAATCCACGCTGCTGCCTCTTCCCCGAATTTGGCATCAGGCACACCAACGACCTGTACATCTATAATAGCGGGATGCCGGTATAAAAATTCTTCGATTTCCCGAGGGTAAATGTTCTCACCGCCTCTGATGAGCATATCTTTTAATCTTCCGGTGATGCGGCAGTACCCGTCTTCATCCATGACAGCAAGATCTCCGGTAAACAGCCATCCGTCGGCATTGATTGCTTTTTTGGTTGCTTCTTCATTTTTATAATAGCCTTTCATGACATGATAGCCGCGGGTGCATAGCTCTCCCTGCACGCCTCTTTGAACTTCTTGACATGTTCCGGGCTCTACAATTTTCACTTCTGCATGAGGCAGGACGCGGCCTGTTGTATCGACTCTCCTTATGAAGGAATCATTGGCTCTCGTTTGCGTAATGACCGGTGAGGCTTCGGTTTGTCCATAGGCGATCGTAATGTCTTTCATACCCATCTTTTCAATGACAGCTTTCATCACTTCACTTGGACAGGGAGAGCCGGCCATGATGCCTGTTCGGAGCGTCGATAAATCATATGCTTCAAAATCCGGATGATGCAGCTCGGCGATAAACATGGTCGGCACGCCGTGGAGCGCTGTGCATTTCTCTTTTTCGACCGTTTTAAGAACGGAAACGGGATCAAATTCCTGTACAGGTATCATGGCTGCCCCGACGGACACACACGCCAAAACCCCGAGCACGCATCCGAAACAGTGAAAAAACGGGACAGGGATGCACATGCGGTCTTGAGAGGTTAATGCCATACATTCAGCGATATTGGCAGCGTTATTGATGACATTAAAATGGGTCAGCATCACACCTTTAGGAAACCCTGTCGTTCCTGATGTGTATTGCATGTTGATCACATCGTCTTTTTCAAGGCTGTTCATTCTTGCTTCCAGCTCAGCATCTGTCACTGTTTTTGCAAATCTCTCTGTATCCCCCCAATGATACATGCCCGGCAAAGGTTTATCGCCAATATAGAGCAGCATTTTTAAAAAGGGATAGCGTGCTGATGTCAGCTGCCCGGGCTCGGCGGTTTGCAGCTCTGGAATGAGGCTGTTCAGGATGTCTGTGTAAGAAGTGCCCCGGTATGAATCCATGACAATAAGCGCCACGGCATCCGATTGCTTTAACAAGTAATCGAGCTCGTGTGCTTGGTAATTGGTATTGACGGTCACGAGCACGGCTCCGATTTTTGCGGTGGCGAACTGAACGGCCAGCCATTCGGGGATATTTGAAGCCCATATGGCTACGTGGTCTCCTTTCCCAATCCCCATCCGCATGAGTGCTTTAGCGGTTTGACGGCACAGGCTGTCAAATTGGGCGTACGTATAGCGGATATGTCTGTCTGGATAAACAACCGCTTCTTGGTCGGGATAGGTTTCAGCGGTTTGTTCCAGCAGTCTGCCGATTGTGGAATGGATGAGTTCAGCCATGCATTGTTCCTCCTTTCTAAGATATGGGAAAGCGTTTACATTTTACGTTAAAAGCTGTCTGGCGATCACGATACGCTGAATTTCAGATGTGCCTTCACCGATTTCCATTAATTTTGCGTCCCGCAGCATCCGCTCTACCCCATATTCCCTCATATAGCCTGAACCTCCATGGATTTGAATAGCTTGATTGCAAGCTCTTGTCGCCATTTCAGATGCAAAGAGCTTGGCATACGCCGCTTCTTTTGTGAACGGTCGTTTATGGTCTTTCAGCCATGCGGCTTTTAACACCATTTGCCGCGCCAGATCAATTTCCATCGCCATGTCGGCAAGCTTAAATTGTATCGCCTGAAAGGAAGAAATCGGCTGTCCGAACTGCTTCCGTTCTTTCGCATATGCCAATGATGCTTCAAGTGCGGCTTGGGCAATGCCGACTGCAAGAGCGGCGATAGAGATTCGTCCGCCGTCCAGCGTGTATAGAAACTGCTTAAACCCTTTTGTTGGATCACCGAGTAAGTTGCCCGCAGGCACTCTGACATCTTCAAGCAAAATTTCCGCTGTGTTTGAACCTCGGACGCCCATTTTATCGTACGGGCTCGTAATCGTAAGTCCGGGTGTGTCGGTTGGCACAATCAATGCGGAAATGATGTTTTTTCCGTCTTTGTTTTTGCCTGTTACTGCGGTCACAATCACCGTGCGTGCGTAGCTTGCATTTGTGATCCAGCATTTTTCGCCGTTAATCACGTACTCGTCACCGTTTGTCACCGCTTTCGTTTGAGTGCCTCCTGCATCTGATCCGGCATTTGGTTCCGTTAGGCCGAATGATCCGAGTGCTTTGCCCGACGCCAGCGGAGTCAAATGCGCCTGTTTTTGTTCTTCTGTTCCGAAGTAATAAAGCGGGCTTGCGCCGAGCGAGACCGCCGCTGCATAGCTTAATCCAGTACTGCCGCAGGCTTTGCCGATTTCTTCAACCGCTAAGGCATATGAAATCGTATCTCCTCCCGATCCGCCGTATTCTTCTGGAAATGGAATGCCCATCAGCCCGATTTCACCCATTTTTTTAAATGTTTGAATCGGGAACTCGCCTGTTTGATCTACATGTTCAGCGTGAGGAGCAATTTCTTTTTTCGCAAAATCCTTTACCATTTCACGCACCATTTGCTGTTCTTTTGTCAGCTCAAAATTCACGTGGTTTCCTCCTTCACATCTTTGTAACATCCTATTAGGCGAGTTCTGTAATCATTCCCTGACAAAAGAAGTCTGAAAATTAAAACGGGGTCATTTTTTATGTAAAAACATCTACGGGATGAGCATACATAGCATACATAGCATACATCCATATCGCAAACGCAATGGCGTGCCTATTTGATAGTGTCGGGAACTGTGATCGATCAAGTTTTTGATAAAGAAAGTGCAGCAAAAAGGGTTTCTTCAGCCGGATCAGTTAAAATGGCGTATGACCAGACTAGATTGGAGATTCGCCCCGCAATTAAGTGAGCTCTTCTGTCAGACATTGATATTCTGATTGTATTTAAAAAAAGAAAGACTTATATGTATTCGTTTTTAAGAAGGCCGTATATCTCTACATCAACAACTCCTTTACCTGACCAATAGGACTCCTGCCTGAGCAATCCTTCTTTTATAAAATTGTTTTTTAAGAGGACGTTTTTTGAAGCTTCATTTTCAGGCATGACTTCAGCTTGAATCCTGTTTACATTGACGTTTTTAAATAAAAATGCTGCAAGCATGCGGACGGATTCTGTAGCAAACCCTTTCCCCCAGTATTCTTCACCTAAGTAGTATCCAATTGTCACCATGTTTACTTTTTGATTAAAATCCATCGCTTCAATAATCCCAACCAGTGTATTCTCTTGATTCTGCGGAAAAATCCCCCACTTAATTCTGCTTTTTTTGTTGTAGTCCCTATCAAAATGGCCGATCATTTTATGTACTGTTTTTATGTTATGTTTCGGGATGATGCCGCAGTATTCAAATACTCTGACATTATCATAAATCGAAAATACGTCCTGTACGTGCACCTCTTCAATTTTACTTAAAACTAGATTCTCAGATTCCAATACTGGGAAATGTCCAAAAACCGCTTCCATATTCATATGAGTCTCTCCCTTGCTTTTTTTCTTTAACAAATTCAGCGGCTTATCAAAAGAATCCTGTCTCCAACATCACTTTTAAAAAAAAGACGACTTTGAAAGCCGTCCTTCTCACTTCTTATTTTGTCTTTCGTTTGGAAGCCTTGCTTTCGTTATGGAGCCGGTCTGCTGAAGTGACATAATACGTATACTTCTTGTTTGGGTCTGCTGTTTCATCTAAGAAGGTTTGCTGCCCATTTGTTTTTCTCACGGTTCCCAGCAATGTTTTGGTCGATTCCCCTTCGGCTCTGTATATCGCATAATAGGTAGTTTCTTTCATTTTTTGATTTGACGGGTGGTCTTGAATGAGCAGCAGGTTTCCGTTTTTGTCTTTGGTGACCTTCGTAAGCTTTGGTTTTTTTGGTGCGGCACTGTCAAGCCAAGGCATTTGCGGAACCAATGCCGGTTTGCTGTAAAGCTCGGTGATGAGCCTGTCTTTAATGCCAAGCGGATTTTTGTTGAGGTCTTTGAGACTGAAGTGCATGCTTCCTTTTACAAGCTCAAGCTGACGGTTTAAGGTGATTTGTCTTACATACTCCTCAGGGTCGGACCATGGCGGATCAAAGTTGTTGTTGATTTTATAAGCTGCCTGCCCAATATATAAATGAACAGGCCTATTGTTGACTTCATTGCTCCACCAATCAGCCAGCACGTCGTAAGCCGCTGCGTTAAAGCCGATACTCCAATAGATTTGCGGCGCAATATAATCGATGTCTCCTTCTTGAATCCAATGTCTTGTGTCGGCGTATAGGTCGTCATAATTCCTGACGCCTGCTTTGGTATTTGAGCCGGTCGGGTCATCTGCCGCGTTTCTCCATACACCAAATGGACTGATGCCGAATTTGACATAGGGTTTCGCGGCCTTGATCGTTTGGTTGATTTGTTTGACTAGCTGGTTCACATTATCACGCCGCCAGTCATCAATATTGGAAAACGTGCCTTTTCCATATTGTTCATATTGTCTTTGATCAGGAAATTCCTGTCCCGCTATTTTATAGGGGTAAAAATAATCATCCATATGAACAGCATCGATATCATAATGTTTTACGACTTCCTCAATGCTTTTCACGATAAAATCTCTCGCTTCAGGAATGCCCGGATGGTAATAAAGCTGGTTTCCATAAGCGGCAACCCATTCTGGATGCTTTCGTGCCGGATGATCCTCAGACAATTTATCGAGATCCGTATGATTCATCGTAATACGGTAAGGATTAAACCATGCGTGAAATTCCAAATTTCGTTTATGGGTTTCTTCAATCAAAAATGCTAGCGGATCATAGCCCGGGTCTTTGCCTTGGACACCGGTTAAGTACTCAGACCAAGGTCCGTAAGCGGACGGATAAAAGGCATCTGCCGTCGGTTTAATCTGAACAATAACGGCATTCATTCCCATTGTCTGTACATCGTCAAGCAGTTTGATATACTCTTGTTTTTGTTCTTCCGTTGTTAAACCTTTCTTTGACGGCCAATCAAGGTTTAAAACGGAAGCAATCCATACGGCTCTAAGTTCCCTGTCAGGATGCGCATTGGCCATAAACGGAACGGAGATGACAAACGTTCCGATGATCAAGCTGACAAGGAAACGGACAATCGGCTTTTGGCGAACCTTCATTCTGTTTCTTCTCCCCCATTACATCACTTTCACTTTTCGCTATTACGGTATTCCCGGGCTGCAAAAGGGTGCTTAATCGGTTTGAAGAAATCAGGATTTACGTCTATATCACCAGATAAACGAAAAAAGTCCTGAAGCATATTTGCGCTGCTTTAGGACTTTTTATCATTTAGCATGGTTTGCAGGCTCTTTAACACATCAACGAGTTTTACGCCGACACCGACAGCTGTTTCAAGAATCGCTTGTGCTCCTGCGATGGCTAAAATAAAGATGACTGGAACTGCAATACGAGGCAAAAAGAGATAGCCCAATCCGATCAAGATCGCACACCAAACGCCGGCACACCAGTAGCAATTGAGCATATACCCAAAGTTAGAAGCCGGAACGTTTTTTACATCTACATGCCCGTTTTGATCAATGATCCTTTTCTTTTTCATAAAAGGTTTTCGGATAAATTCTGTGATTTTGTCGAATACAATCAAATGTGTCAGCCTGTAGCTGGCAAGAATCAGCATGATAAAAGTAAGCCAAGAAAGATCATCCATGACAAGCCTCCAAGAAAAAGGATGATGTTATCATTCCCTAGTGTCCTTTATCCATTCTTGATACAAAAAAGAAGACGGACAGAGAAAGGGTCTCTGTCCGCTAATCGCTTTATCGTTTGTGCAGTATTGCTTGATTTGTAGTGATCTTGTCTAAAACGTCAAGGATGATGGCAGCGTTCTTTTCAGCATATGTGCTTTCCAGCATGTCTTTATGAGCGCCGAAACCAGTGTATTCGCTGTAGCTTCCGAAGGCGGCGCCTTTCCATTTCGTTAAGCCTGTATGCCCGCCAATTTCGGTTTGAATTCCAGCTTCAATGAAATGAATGTTTGCTTTGATATGCCCTTCATTCAGTAACTGCGACCAATATTTCTGATAGTTTCTTTTTTTCTTCATCACCTTTTCTCTGACTGCTTCAGGCAGGTAAGCTGCCGATTCGTCATTTCCAGCATCGATAGGGATAGGCTGTTCTTTTAGATAAGCGTCCACGATAATAAAGTCACTGACTTCCAATCCTCTCTGCTCCATAGCCTGTACCACTTCAAAAGCAAGGTTGCCTCCCGCGGAGTAGCCTAATAAAACGTATGGGCCTTCAGGCTGTATGTCTGTGATGTAATTGACATATTGTTCAAGGCGGGTATCATTTTCAATAAAGTGAAATCCGTATACGGCCGCCTTGTCATTCAGCAATAAAGCAAGGTCTTTGAAATAAATGCCAAATCCCGATATCGGCGGGAAGCAGAAAAGGTTTCGCGCGCCGTGCTGGTTCAGTTTGATCACATGCTGTTCATCTGCCGCTGTCAGCTGTTTAGAATAAAGTTTTTCGGCAAGCTGAGCGATTGTCGGATATTCGAACAAGAGATCAATCGGTATGTCTATTTGCTGCTGATGCTTCAATGTGTGTATGACTTGCAGTGCTTTTAGTGAATGTCCGCCAAGAGCAAAGAAGTCATCATCAATACTGATGGTCTGGACACCGAGAACATGTTTCCAAATGTTTGCCAACTCTTCCTCAACCAAGTTTCTGGGCAGTGTGATGTCCTGCCGTTTGTCAGGCTTGTTTTCTGGAATAGGAAGAGCGCTGCGGTCTATTTTTCCGTTTCCGGTAAGCGGCATCCGGTCCACACGCACCCAGTGCTGCGGGATCATATAGTCCGGGAGCACACGCGCCAAATCGGCGCGGATCTCCTTTTCTGTTCGTTTGCCATCGCTGACGTAATGAGTGTGCAGCTGCGCCTCTCCGTCTTTTTCTTTCATTGTCACTGCCGCTTCCTGCACACCTTCCATTTCTAACAGGCGCGCTTCAATTTCGGCGGGCTCAATTCGTTTTCCCCTGATTTTTATCTGCCTGTCAATCCTGCTGATGTATTCTAGGTTTCCATCGGGCAGCCAGCGAGCTAAATCACCTGTACGATATATTCTTTCTCCAGACAAGAAAGGATGAGGAGAAAAAACATCATTTGTGAGGTCACCTCTGTTCAAATAGCCTTTTGCGACCCCATCACCGCCGACACAAAGCTCTCCGGGAACGCCTATTGGCAAAAGACGGCCTTTTTCATCTAAGATGAATGCGGTGCTATTGCTGATTGGTTTTCCGATCGGAATCGGCCCTGCATAGTCTCTTTTCATCTTAAAAAAGGTTGAAAATGTCGTGTTTTCCGTAGGCCCGTAAATATTATGAAGCGCCAGATCTGGACAGGCGTGTCTGACAGCATTCATAAGGGCAGGCGAGAGTGCTTCTCCGCCGACATATAACGTATGGAGCCCGCGGAACATGTCTGCTTGAACTTGAGCCAGCTGATTAAAAAGAGCTGTTGTTAAAAATAGTACTGAGATGTTATTTTCAAGCAAATACGCACCAAACCGATCAGGTGCCAGCATTGTCGATTTATCAATGATATGAAGACTTGCACCATTTAATAGCGCACCGAACATTTCAAAGGTGACGGCGTCAAAGCTGATAGATCCAGTCAGAATAAATCGGTCATCAACGGACGCAGACGTGTAATTGCTGTTTTTGACAAGGGACACGACATTGCGATTGGTGATCATGACGCCTTTCGGCCGGCCTGTTGATCCTGAGGTATACATGATGTATGCAAGATCGTCCGGGCTAGAGCCGACGTTGATAGGGGTATCATTCTCTTCCATCCAGGCATGTGCATCTGAAGTCATACACGTTCCTGAGAACGAAGCGTTTGCCTCTAACCCTTTTTGGATAATTAGTATTTTCGCTTGTGTTTCCTCGAGCATAAAGCTGACACGTTCAGGTGGGAGCTCGGCGTCAAGCGGGAGGTATGCTCCTCCTGCTTTTAAAACGGCAAGCACACTGATCATGAATTCGCCAGAATGAGCAGCCAATATGCCGGCTGTCTCGTTCTGCCGAAACCCTTTTTGATATAACGCTCTGGCGAGTGAATTAGAGCGTTGATCAAGTTCTTTATACGAAAAAGTCAAATTCCCACACACAAGTGCGATATGGTCTGGCGTCTTTTCTGCTTGTTCACGAAATAAATCTATAATTGTATGATTCTTTGGATATTCTGTTTTTGTATTGTTGAACTGTGTGACAATCTGCTCTTTTTCTGTAGCATCAAGAAAAGAAAAATCAGCAATTGGCGTATCAGGGTGATGGGCCGCTGTGCTTAGCGCTTGTGTAAATTGCCTTTTGATACAGCTGATCCAGGCAGCATCGTAAATGAACGCATTATAGCTGAATTTGATGATCAGTTCTTCGCCGGGAGCAACGACAAGATTAAAGTGATATCCTGATTGCTCGGATACCTTCACTTGATCGATTTGCAGTGGTGAATCCGCGGAATCGGCGATTTTCTGCTGTATCGGATAGTTTTCAAAGACAATAATGTGATCAATCAGTTCCTGTTTTAAAGCGGTGTTTGCCTGAATATCAAATAAAGGCTGGCAGGTAAACGGCTCAGCTTCCAGCATTTCTTTCTGGCATCGTCTGACCAGCTCCTGAAACGTTTCGCCTTGAAATGTTTGAATGCGAACCGGAATGGTATTGATAAACAATCCTATCATTTGTTCCACACCCGGAATTTCTGACGGTCTGCCTGATACTACTGCGCCAAATACAACATCGTCTGTGCGATTATATTGCTGTAGCATGACGCCCCAGACGGTCTGGATAAAGGTGGCTAGCGTGACGCCGTGTTGTTTGGCAGTCTCTTTGAGCTTGTCTGTCAGTGGTTTATTTAATGAAAATATCAAATCTTCACGTTGATAACCCTCTTTTGTTTCTTCATCAGACACACGAGGCAGCGGTGATGGGGTGCTGTAGTTTTTTAAATAGGAATCCCAGTACTCCGCCGCTATTTCTTTGTCACGATTTGTCAGCCAGGAAATATAGGTGCTGTACGGACGGACAGGGTCTAAAGAAAGCGGTTTTCCTGCATGAATCGATTGATATATCCGCATAAATTCCTGAAGAACGATGCCAAGGCACCAGCCGTCCATTAAAATGTGATGGTGGCTCCAGATGCAAACATGCTCCTCTTCAGCTGTTTTGAATAGATAAATCCGCATCAACATGTCTTTTTGCAAATCAAAGCCTTTTTGCTTGTCCTTCTCCTTAAAGCATTCAATATACTCATTCTGCCCGTTTGTGGGCAGATGGGAAATGTCTTCGCTGTACAAATGGAATTCGCGTTCTGTCATCACGACTTGCCGAGGTCCCGACAAATGCGGGACGTGCGGCAAAAACACGGTTCTGAAAATGTCATGGCGGTCGATGATGGTTTGAATGCTGCGCTGAAACCATTCATAACTGAGGCTCCCTTTAATGGTGAAGAGCGACTGCTCAACGTATGCCCCCTCCTCTTGACGGAGGAAGGAATGAAACAGCATTCCCTCCTGCATATGACTCAGAGGATAAATATTCTTGATTTTTTTGATCTTATCCATAGCATTTGCACCTTTCTTCACGGATTCATTAGTGAAAACTGAGCATATCAGCAATCTCTTGCAGCGCGTCCTCGGTCAGTTCTTGATCATCAAAATCACTGATGGTCTTTTCTGTTTCGCTTTTGTTCTGGCAGTGTTCGATCAGCTGTAATAAAAATTGACGGCATGTTTCGCTAAGCTGTTCGATGGTTTTGCGCTCAAAGCGGGCATTGTCATAAGTCATATTGACAGTCATTTTTCCTTCTGCAGCGATTGCGCTGATATCCAGCGACTGTTCACGGTTCCATGTTGTGCTGATATCATCCCCGGCACCAAGCGGAGAGAATGAGAAGGCGTCCTCCTCAGGTGCTTCAGCTGGGTTGCCGCTTTCAAATTGCCCCAAATAATTGAAGTTGATTTCTGGCGCGCCTGTGAAATTGATGTCTTTTTTGTCAGGCGGCGTCAAATATTTGATGACACCGTAGCCGAATCCTTTGTCCGGTACACGTCTCAGTGTATCTTTTGTTGTTTTTAGCACATGAACCATGCCTTCTTCCGAATCTGGCAAGTCTGCGTTTAGTTTAATCAATAACGGATAAATGGCGGTAAACCATCCAACCGTACGGCTCACATCAATCCCGTCTAATACATCCTCTCGCCCGTGGCTTTCTAATGATAGTTTGAAGGCGGATTGATTGGTCCAATGGCGCAGCGCGAGAATGACAGAAGCGAGAAGCAAATCCTGAGTATCTGTGTTGTATGCGCTGTTGGCATCTTTTAAAAGCGCAGCTGTCTCTTTATCGTTTAATGTAAACGAAATGGTGGATCGTTTTCTCTCGTTTGCTATGGGCCCGTCGATTTGATCAAAAGGCAGTGCATCTGTTTGATATTCTTCGGTTTCGCGCCAATACTTGAGCTGTTTTATAAGCTGCTGGCTTTCTGCATAGCCAGAAAGCTTTTTCGCGTACGCTTTAAACGAGCTTGTTTTAGGCGGCAGTTTGATATCCTCCCCGCCAGCAGCTTGGCGATACCCTAAAGACAAATCTTCAAGCAGAACCCGCCATGAGATGCCGTCAACGACGAAGTGATGAGCCGATAAAAATAAGAAATCACCGTCAGTTGTGCGGAAAAGACCGGCTTGCAGCAGCGGACCATTCTTCAAATCCATTTTCTGCTGAATATCACGTACATAATGTTTGATAATAGGCTCATACGCTCTATTTCCGTTAGTGTCTTCTGGAGCTGATAAATCAATCATCTGAAGGCCATACAGTGCATCGTCCGAATGACTGATCGGCCGATTATATTGATTCCAATATCCTTGTTCATTCTGTGAAAATACCATCCGCAGCGCATCATGATGACTTGTTATTGCTTTTAACGTTTTGCGCAGTGCGTCTTCTTGTATAGAGGTGCTTCGATGCAGCATTACGGACTGATTAAAATGGTGTTTTTCTTTTATATCTTGAGCAAGAAACCATTTCTGAACAGGCGACCAAGTGATCTCGCCCTCGACCGGGCCTTGGTCAATGACGCGCACAGCTTTTCGAACCCGAGCGGACAATTCACCAAGAGTCTGATGTTCAAACATCTCACGTACTGTCGTTTCGAATCCGCGTTGCTTCAGTCTGGAACAAACTTGCAGCGCTTTAATAGAATCTCCGCCAAGTTCAAAGAAATTGGCGCTTATGCCCAGCTCATTCACATCAAGAAGCTCCTCCCAAATATCAGCCATTACCTTTTCAATCTCATTTCTTGGGCTGATATCATCAGCAGGATAAGCGTGTTTTTCGGGTTCAGGCAGGGCTTTCTGATCGAGCTTTCCATTAACAGTCAGCGGGATGCTGTCAATCTGTATCAAACGGGCGGGCAGCATAAAGTCAGGCAGCATGGTTTTTAGAGAAGCACGAATATTTGATGTATTCGCGGCCTGTTGATCTGTTGTCACCATGTATGCATAAACAGCTGTTTGTCCTTGCTCATCTTTTCTTGTAATGACAGCCGCCTCTTTAATAATCGGATGCTGAAGAAGAGCCGCTTGGATTTCGCCTAACTCAATACGGTGCCCTCTGACTTTAACCTGATCATCAATACGGCCTACATATTCCAACTCGCCATTTGACAGGCGTTTTGCAAGGTCTCCTGTTCGGTATAATCTGTCCCCCGGGAGATACGGATTGGGTACAAAACGGTCAGCGGTCAGCTCAACTCTGTTAAGATATCCCCGTGCCACGCCTTCACCGCCTATATAAAGCTCCCCTGGAACTCCGATCGGCTGCAGATTCATATGAGCATCCATCACATAAGCCTGCAGAGTTGAAAGAGGCCGTCCGATATTGCTTCTATTTGCGGCAATATCATCTGCGGACAATTTTTTGACTGTTACATGCACTGTTGTTTCTGTAATACCGTACATATTGATTAGTTCAGTATGAGGATATTTATCATTCCAGCTTTGAAGCATGCCGGGCTGTAAAGCTTCGCCGCCAAAAATGACGTATCGGATGTTTAATCGATCCGAATGGTTTTGATCTTCATGCATCAGGCCGTAAAAAGCTGTCGGGGTCTGATTGAGTACAGTGACGCGTTCTTTCTTTAACAATAATCGGAATGCCTGAGGGTCACGGGCTGTTTCCTTAGAGACCACAACTAGTGTACTTCCGTTCAATAACGCACCAAACATTTCCCATACAGAGAAATCAAAGCAATATGAATGAAAGAACGTCCAGACGTCTTCATGGCCAAATTCAAAAGGCAGATTTTGATGCTTTAAGAGACTGATCACATTGCGGTGCTCGACCATTACCCCTTTTGGGCGGCCCGTCGTTCCGGATGTATAAATGATATAGGCTAAATGATGAGCAGACGATACTTGCGGCAGCGGTGATTGGTCGTATGTCTCCGCGTTTTCGACGGTCAAGATCTCTCCTTCAAAATCATCATCAGCTCTCCAATCCGCTTCATTTACTGTCATCAGCAGTTTCGTTCCGCTATCGCTGAGAATATAGCGTTTCCGTTCCGATGGGTATTCAGGATCAATGGGAACGTAACAGCCGCCTGCTTTCCACACACCAAGTATGGCTGCTACCATGCTGAACGAACGAGGCATCATGATGCCTACTGATGTGTCCGGTTTAACACCTCTGCTGCGCAATGTGTGTGCGATTCCATTGGACCACTCGTCAAGCTCCTGATATGTGAGTGTTTTGTCTCCGATGACAAGTGCAGAGGCTTTTGGTGTTCGTGCAGCTTGCTGCTCAAACAATTGACTGATTGTTTGTTCTTCGTATTGATTTGCTTTCCTGATGTTAAACTCATTGAGCAGCTGGTTTCGCTCTTCTTGGGTCAGGATGTCGATACGGTTGAGTGTCACCTCTGGATTTTTTCCGATGATGCGAAGTACATTTGTCAAATGAGATGCCCAGCGTTCCATGGTGGTTTTCTCAAACAGTGCGGTTGAATATTCAAAAAGAAAATGTATGTTCCCGTCACCCTCAGATGCTTGTAGTGTCAAATCGAATTTAGAAACGAGATGAGAAACGTCTGCCGGCTTCATTTGCAAATCATGCAGATGCAATGACTCGTAATCATTATTTTGGACAACTAACATGGCATCAAATAGCGGGTTTCTGCTCATATCCCGCGTCACTCCAAGCTTATCGACAAGCTCTTCGAACGGATAATCCTGATGCTCATAGGCTTCCAATGCAGTGGCGCGCACTTCCTGCAAATACTGGACAAACGGCTTCCCGCCCTCCGGGTGTGCCCGAAGCGCCAGCGTGTTCACGAACATACCGAGTATCGGCTCAAGATCCTTGTGCGGACGGCCGGCAATTGGCGAGCCGACGATGATCTCTTCCTGTCCGCTTAAGCGTGATAATAACACTGTGTAAGCCGCAAGGAGCACCATGTACAATGTGCTTCCATTCTCCTGTGCCAGCTTATAAAGGCCTGATGCGGTTTCTTGATCAAGCGTAAAGGAGACCTTGTCACCCGTGAAGCTTCGCACCGGCGGGCGGGTATGATCAGCCGGGAGATCCAGCACCGGCAGCTCGCCCTCGAGCTGCTTCAGCCAGTACGCCTCCTGCGTCTGGTACGCGTCCCCTTTTTTAAACCCTTCTTGCCATACGGCGTAGTCTTTGTATTGAATGTGAAGCGCCGGGAGTTTCCGGTTGTTGTAAAGCGCCCCGAATTCCCGAATCAGAATGTTGACGGAAACACCGTCTGAAATCATGTGATGCATATCAACCAGCAACAGGTGCCGCTCATCTGATACCTGTACGATTTGGGCACGGAACAGCGGCGCTTGGCTGAGGTCAAACGGCTGGATAAACGCGGCTGCGGCTTCTTGTTCGGTTTGTTCGCCGAGGACTGCTGTTTGTAATGCAAACGGCACTTCGTCATGGATGCGCTGCACCGGCTCGCCGCCTTCGTCCTGTTCAAAGGATGTCCGAAGCGACTCGTGGCGCTTGATCAGCTCTTGGAAAGCCCTGTCAAGCCTTTCGGGGTCAAGCTTCCCTTCCAGTTCTAATACAGCCGGCATATTGTAGCCGGTCCCTCCGTCCTCCAGCTGCTGAAGGACATAAATCCGCTTTTGAGCAGAGGAAACCGGATAGGTATCACGCTGTTCCGCCGGTTTCATCGCTTCATATGGACTGTCCGTTCCTTCACGGATAACGGAAGCCAGCCCTTCCACCGTCGGATGGGTAAACACATCTTTCAGCGGCACCTGAACATCGAATTCTTTGGCGATCCGGGACACAAGAGCGGTGGCTTTTAAGGAATGTCCTCCACGGTCAAAGAAGTTGTCGTGAATCCCGACAGGGCCGTTTTTCAGTACGTCCTCCCACAGCTGGGCAAGCTTCATCTCGGTCACATTTCTCGGCGCCGTATATGTCTCCGCATCTGCAGCTCCGCAAGGAGCTGGCAGGGCGTTTCGGTCCAGCTTTCCGCTCGGCGTAACCGGCCACTGTTCCATCTCTATCATATGGGCTGGGATCATGTAGCCCGGCAGCAGTCTCTCAAGCTGCGCCCTCACTTCGTTTCTCCGAAGCCCTTCTATATAAGCGCATAATTCCGGCTCGCCGCTGTCTGTCCGTACGGTCACGGCTGCCTCCCTTATGCCTTCTATGCTTCTAAGCGCCGCTTCAATTTCTCCGGGCTCAATCCGGTAGCCTCTGATTTTGACTTGATCATCCAACCGGCCGAGGAATTCAACATGTCCATCAGGGAGCCAGCGCGCCACATCCCCTGTTTTGTACATGCGTTCACCCGGGTAAAACGGATCCTCAAGAAAACGATCCTCCGTTAATGCCGGCCGATTCAAATAGCCCCTGGCAACACCGGCTCCTGCAATGTACAGTTCGCCGATACATCCGGCAGGCAGCATCCGCTGCTTTTGATTGAGGATATACAATCTGACATGATGAACAGGTTTTCCAATTGGAATCCGTTCAAGTTTTTCATACAGCGGACAATCAAAGAATGAAGCTTCTACAGTTGCCTCCGTTGGTCCGTAGGAATTGGTTAATGCAACATTTGGAAGCAACTCGCAAAATCGGGAGACGAGATGGGTTCCCAGCTGCTCTCCCCCGGAAAACACCCGATTGAGTTCCTTTGTCTTAATTGGTACAGGGCGATATTTGATATGTTCTAAAAATGCATGAAGCATTGAAGGCACAAAATGCATAGCTGTGATCTTTTGTTCTTCTATAGCCTGCGCGATCACTTCAGGTTCTTTTTCGCCTCCCTGAGGAAGCAGATAAACAGAAGCACCGGCATAAGGCCACCAAAACAGTTCCCATATTGAAGCGTCAAATGAATAAGATGTTTTATGCATAATCACATCTGATTGGTTCAGTTGATAACGGGACTGAAGGGAATTCAAAAAATTCACCGCTGATCGATGTTCAACTTCAACACCCTTAGGCCTCCCGGTAGAGCCGGATGTATAGATGACATATGCTAAAGATTGCGGGAGAACGTCCGCATTCGGATTGGACAAACGATGTTTCAGCCCGCTATTTGTCTGATTGAGATAGACAATCTCCCCTGCAAATGCTGGAACACGCAGGCCGGCAGACTGAAGCAGGAGAATGTTTGTACCACTGTCCTCCAGCAGAAAGCTGATTCGTTCTTCCGGATAATCCGGGTCAATGGGCAGATAAGCGCCGCCAGCTTTAAGAATGCCATAAATGCCAATCAGCATTTCAGGCGAACGCCTTCCCATAATGGCAACTATTGTTTCAGATTTCACTCCTCGTTCGATCAGCTCCCAGGCGATACGGTTAGCCTGTTCATTCAATTCTTTGTAGGTCATCGCTCCATCTTCAAAAACAACAGCCGTCTGATCAGGCGTTTTTGCTGCCTGCATTTCGAGTGCATAGTGGAGCGTTTGATTCATCGGATAGCCCGTCCCCTGAACCGGATGGCACGCTTCAATGAACTCTCTCTCTTCTTCTATTGTTAAGATTGGAATGTTGTCCAATTCTATTTCAGGACTGACAGCTGTTTGTTCCACAAGGGTGGTGAAAAGGCCGGCCCACCTTTGGATGGTCGCTTTTTCAAACAAAGCTGTACTGTATTCAAACTGACACAAAAGTTCGGCATCGTGTTCTGTTACATACAGGGAAATATCAAATTTCGATATTGGATGATGCAAGTCGCTCCATTGAAGCTCTACATCTTTCATTTTCAGCTTTTGCTGTTCCATATTTTGAAGGACCAGCGTTGTGTCAAACAATGGATTCCGGCTCATTTCCCGCTGTACGCCGAGTTTATCCACAAGCTCTTCAAACGGATAATCCTGATGCTCATACGCTTCCAGTGCCGTCTGTCTGACTTCTTTCAGAAATTCTTCAAATGTCTTATTGCCGTCCGGGCGTGTCCGGAGAGCCAATGTATTAACGAACATCCCAAGAACAGCTTCAAGGTCGGCGTGGGGCCGTCCGGCGATAGGTGAACCAATCACGATATCATCCTGACCGCTTAACCTTGATAAAAAAGCTGAATACAAAGCGAGCAGTGTCATGTAAAGTGTGCTGCTGTTTTTATGGGCGAGCCGTTTTATCCGGGACGTGAGCTCTTTATCCATTTGAAAGGTTACTTTTCCGCCTGCGAATTGCCGTTCTGCCGGTCGGCGTTTATCTGTCGGAAGCTCTAGTACAGGAAGGTCCCCGCTAAACTGCTGTCGCCAGTAAATCTCCTGCTTTTGATACGAGTCCCCCTTTTTAAATTGCTGCTGCCAAACGGCGTAATCTTTATACTGGATCCGCAACGGCTTAAGCTGGCGATTTGCATAAAGATCGGTGAACTCTCGGATTAGGAGCTGAACGGATACGCCATCTGAAATGATATGGTGCATATCCACCAGCAATACATGCTTCTCGTTCGCCACCTTTATAAGGCCCGCTCTAAATAATGGCGCCTGGCTGAGATCAAAGGGACGGACAAATTCCTCGATAGCTGTCTCTGTACTTAATGTAAACGGCACTTCGGTATGGATACGCTGAACCGGCTCGCCCTCTGCCCCGGATACAAAGGAAGTTCGAAGAGGCTCATGCCGTCTGATTAGTTCTTTACATACAGCCGACATTTTAGCGACATCCAATGCCCCTTCCAGTTCTAAGACCGCAGGCATATTGTAGGCGACACCCTCATCAAGCTGCTGAAGCACATATATCCGTTTTTGAGCTGAAGACACAGGATATGTCTCTCTTTCTTCTGCTGGTTCAATTGCTGCATACTGATTTTCCTCTGCACCTCGAATGATTGAAGCCAATTCTTCTACAGTCGGATGGGCAAAGATGTCCTTAAGCGGAACTTGCACATGAAACTCCTTAGCAATCCTCGACATAAGCACTGTTGCTTTTAACGAATGGCCGCCATGGTCAAAAAAGTTGTCTTGGACGCCTATATGACCATTTTTCAGCACATCTTCAAATATTTGCGAAAGCTTTGCCTCTAACAGATTACGAGGGGCAGTATATGGAATCCCGCTGATTGAATCATCTGATTCAGGAAGTGCTGATTGATCTACTTTTCCGTTTGGGGTAAGAGGTATGTTGTCAACCCATACCCATTTCACCGGGATCATGTATTCTGGGAGCTCACTAGCCATATAGCGGCGTAAATCTATTGCATCCAGCTTTTGTACACTGCAATAGTAAGCGCATAATTCATGTTCACCGCTTCGGTCTTGCCTGATGAGAATGGCGGCTTCCTTAATGTCCGGGTGGTTCATCAATGTGACTTCGATTTCTTGCGGCTCGATTCGATAGCCTCTGATTTTCACTTGATTGTCTGCCCGTCCGATATATTCGATGTTGCCGTCTTCAAGCCGTCTGGCCAAATCACCTGTACGGTACATGATCGCACCAGGCCTGAATGGGTCAGATGAAAATTTGTCGCGTGTCAGTTTCTCGTGATTGACATAACCTCTGGCAACACTTGCACCGGAAATATAGAGTTCACCAGGTACGCCGCAGGGCTGCAGCTGTTTTTGATGATTCAAAATATATAGATCAGTACAGCCTATCGGTTTACCGACTGGCGGAAACTCAGGAATACGGTCCCCCGGATGAATGGTATACGTAGATACCACATGAGTTTCTGAAGGTCCGTAATGATTGTGCAGATGCAGGCCGCGCTCACGCAATACGTCCTGAAAAAGCTCTGAAATGATTAATTGTTCTCCGGCTGCAATCAGATGTTTCACGCCATAAGGAAACGAGTTCGCAAATTGCGGTTCGCTGAAGATCATTTTGATAAAAGCAGTTGGGAGAAACACAATATTTGTCTGGTGCTTGTTTATAAATGCAAACAGCTGCGGCACATCTCTTTTTATGGCTTCTGGCACGATGTGCAGTGTGCCGCCTTTCAGAAGCGCAGAAAATATTTCTTGATAGCAGACGTCGAAGGAAGGTGTCGCAAATTGCAGAACATCTGCTTCAAAGTCAATGCCGGAGTGAGTATATTCGAACTTCAGCAAGTTAGCCATGTTTCGATGTTCAAATTGAACACCCTTTGGTTTACCTGTTGTGCCTGATGTGTAAATCATATACAGAAGATCGTCCGCATTGTTGACTGACTGTAGGTTACTGCCGTCTTCTTGGCTTTCGATATCTTCTGCATGAGTGATAAAGTAATTGTTTTCAAGCGATGAGGAAAGATGCGCTTGTGAAACAACATGCGAACAGCCGCAGTCATTTAGAATATAATGGATTCTGTCAGCCGGATAATACGGATCAATCGGAACAATGGCACCGCCTGCCTTTAAGATTCCAAGAACACCGGTGATAATCGCCGCAGAGCGTTCCATCATGATCGCAACAGGCTCCTGTCTCGCAACACCTTTCATTCGCAATTGCCGTGCTAATCTGTTAGCCGATTTGTTCAGTTCTCTGTATGTTAACGAGCAGGCTTGATCAATTACAGCATAAGCGTCCGGTGTCTTTTCCGCTTGTGCTTCAAACATAGCATGGATGGTTTCGTAAACTGGTGCATGATCTGCGATTTTTCCAATCATCTGCTGCTTTTCATGGTCTGTTGTAATATCAATTTCTGAGGGTGGAAGATTCGGATTATTTAAGATTTGTGATACGGCATTCAGAAGATGCCCCTTGACAGAAAGCACAAAAGACCGATCATACTGCTCAGCATCATAGCTCATTTTGATATGGATTTCTTCACCTGGCGCCACCATAAGATAAAAGCTGTAGTTGGTTTCATCTGCCACAGTGAAGTTATGAATCTGAAAAAGATCAGAAGCATGTTCCTGTTTATTCAGCATCTGAATCTCTTGCTGAACCGGATAGTTTTCAAATACGAGAATATGATCAATTAACCCTTGCTTAACCGCTGAACGGGCTTGAATTTCATATAAAGGGTGGTAGCTGTATGCTTCAGCGGCAAGACGGTCTTTTTGCATATCTTTTATGAGCTGTAGAAATGGCGTTTTTTCTCCCTGCACCCGAACCGGTATCGTGTTAATGAAAAGGCCTACCATCTGTTCAATGCCTTCGATTTCGGCGGGCCTTCCTGACATGACAGAACCGAATACGGCGTCATCGTTATTATTATATTTTTGAAGCAGAATGCCCCAAATGGTATGGAAAATTGTACTAAGTGTTACTTCTTCTCTTGCGGCAAGCTCCGAAAGCCTGCTGCTTTCTCCCTTAGAGAATGAAAACGCAACGTGTTCCTGCCTGCTTCTCCCCTTTGTTTTTTTCTGCTTCGGGAGCATGGTTTGCTGTTCATGGCCGGAAAGATAATGTTCCCAATATGAAACTGCCTGTTCTTTGTCTTGCTCCATCAGCCATTTAATATACGTTCCGTATGGCTGGACCGGCTCCAATGAGATAGGGGAGCCATATACATAAGATGCGTAAATATGGAGAAATTCTTTTAGCACAATGCTAAGACACCAGCCATCCATCATGATGTGATGAAAGGTCCAAATACAAGTGTATTGGCCCTCTCCTGTTTGAATCAGAGTAATGCGCATGAGCATATCTTTTTGCAACTGAAACCCTTGAGCCCGGTCCTCTTCTTTCAATTGCTTGATAAACTGTGACTGCTTCTCTTCATTTAAATGCGTAATGTCTTTTTCCTGTACGATGACATTCCGTTCTCTCAGGACAACCTGCTGGGGAGATGAAACATTTTGACTGATAAAAATCGTTCTGAAAATATCGTGTCTGGCTACAAGAGCATTGATGCTGTTTTGAAAACACTGCGGGTTGACTGCCCCTTCTATTGTAAAAGAAGCTTGCTCGACATATGCTTGTGAATCTTTTTGCAGGAGGGAATGGAAAAGCATCCCTTCCTGCATGTAAGACAGCGGATAAATATCCTGAATTGAATTCGCTTTTGTCATGTTCATGTCTCCCTGTCATAATTTTCTACAATTCTTCCACCAAGCTGGATATACTGTCCAAATCCTCTGTCGTTAATGATTGACTGCTAAAATCGCTCAGTGTCTTTTCTGCTTTCTGTTTACCGGCGCAGTGTTTCATAATGTCCAGCAAAAAGTGTTCGATCCTGTTGATAAGCTGCTCCATTGTGTTTCGATGAAAGCGGGCTGGCGGATAACTAAGATTGAAATGAAGCTTTTTGTCTGCTGCCATAGCACTTATCTCAATGATTTGCTCACGCTTCCATGTAAGAGTGATATCCGTTCCGCTTCCAAGACTTGATGGGCGGAAACTGCCCTGTCTTTCTATGTCATTGAACTGACCCAAATAGTTAAAGCTGATTTCAGGTATTTTTGAAAACGTAATGCTTTTGTTTTTAGGGTGTGTGAGGTATTTCAGCATACCGTAACCCACCCCTTTGTTTGGTATCCGGCCCAGTGTATCTTTTACGGTTTTTACTGCCGTCCCGAGCTCATTCCTATGATTTTCAAAGCTTATGAGGGCCGGGTACATGGATGTAAACCAGCCGACCGTCCGGCTGATATCTAACTCCGGCATAATGTGTTCTCTTCCGTGTCCTTCCATAGCGATTCGGAGCTTGCTTGCGCCTGCCCATTCACAAATCGCCAAGGAAGCCGCGGTTAACAGAATATCTTGTGTATCTGTACCATAGGCGTGATTGACGTTTTGCAGCAAAACGTCAGTGTCTGCTTCAGAGAGTGAAAAGCTTACCGAGTCCCTCTTGCAGTAACCGATGTTCTCTTGAAGCGGCATTTCATATGGCAGTTCCGCAGCTTGCTGTTCTTCTGCACTTCGCCAATACGCCTCTTCGCGAATCAGCTTGCTGCTTTGGGCATATTCCTGAATCCGTCTGGCGTATTCTTGATAGGAATCAGTTTTAGGCGGAAGCTGAATCGCCTGGCCAGAAGCCGCTTGTTGGTACCCTGCTGACAAATCCTCCAGCAAAATCCGCCATGCCACACCATCAACAACAAGATGATGGATTGCAAGGAACAAGTAATCTCCGGTCAATGTTTTAAACCACACGGCATGTAACAATGGTCCTTCCTGCAAATTGATGCTTTGCTGAAGATCTGCAACTTCTTGTTTGATTTGTGTTTCCCAATCGCCTTCTGTCTGTGAAAGATCAGATATTCTTAAACTATATAGCTGTGATTCATGTATGCTTTGGTTGATTTGAGTCCACCGCCCGTCATCGTTGCGATAAACCATCCGAAGCGCATCATGATGCTCCGCCAGTTTTTTTAAGGATGCTCTAAGAGCGTCTTCAGACAAACGGTCAGAATGAAAAAGCATGACAGACTGATTGAAATGGTGTCGTTCTTCAATATCTTGTGAAAGAAACCATTGCTGAACAGGCGTCCATGGAACATCTCCTTCAACGTGTCCTTGCTCTATGATTCTTTCTGTCTTACGGATAAATGGTGATACGTCTTCTATCTTTGGATGACGGAATAAATCACTTACCTGCAGGCTTAACCCGTGGCGTCCGAGGCGTGCAGAAACTTGAAGGGCCTTGATTGAATCTCCGCCCAATTCAAAGAAAGAATCCTCTATTCCGATCCTCTGGATGCCTAGAACCTCCTGCCAGATCAATGCCAGCTGCTCTTCAAGTTCGTTGCGTGGCGGGACGTACGTTTGTTTAGATGCAAAATCTGGTTCAGGCAGTGCTTTCCGGTTCAATTTGCCGTTTGATGTGAGCGGAAGCGTATCCATTTCAATGATGTACGCCGGAATCATATAATTTGGCAGTGAACGCGCGAGAAGAGAACGCACTTGTTCAGCATTCGCGCCTGCTTTCACACTGATGTAGCCAAACAGCTCTTTGCTCCCTGTCTGTCCTGTACGTGCCAAAACAGCTGCTTCTTTGACCCCCTCTATTTGGCGAAGTGCTGATTCGATCTCACCCAGCTCCACCCGGTAGCCTCTGACTTTTACTTGATCATCAATACGGCCAACGTACTCAATTGCGCCATCGGGAAGCCAGCGCGCCAGATCACCTGTGCGGTACAGTCGATCGCCAGACGCAAATGGGTTTGGGATAAATTTCTCTCTCGTTAAATCAGGACGGCCCAAATATCCTCTGGCGACGCCATCTCCGCCGACACAAAGTTCGCCAACAGCTCCGATCGGCTGCAGCATTCCCCATTTATTTAAGATATAAGCGGTGGAATTACCAATCGGCCGCCCGATCGGAATGGAAAGTTCATATGTTTTTTGAATGTGAAAGCACGTCGAAAAAGTTGTATTTTCGGTTGGCCCATATCCGTTCCATATCGATACTTCCGGGCAGACATTTTTAATTCGATTGATGTGGCTCACCGACAAAGCTTCTCCGCCAATAATCAGATGGTTCAGCTGTGAAAATGTTGTCTCATTTTGCTCTGTCAAATGATTGAATAGAGAAGATGTCAGCCACATCGTTGTGATCCCGTGATGTTCTATGTATCTCTTAAGCTGATGGGGATCGAGAAATGCCTGTTTCTCGGACAGGTGCAAAGCTGCCCCATTTAGCAGCGGTCCAAATATTTCAAATGTCACACCATCAAAACCGATAGATGATGTCATGAGAAGACGGTCTGCAGGTGTAAATGCAATATAATTGCTGTTTTTAACAAGGCAAATGACACTTCGCTGCTCAATCATGACACCCTTTGGTTTACCGGTTGATCCAGAGGTATAAATGATATAAGCGAGCGAATGCGGCCCTGCAGACGATTCAATATTCGTCGTTTCTCCCTGCTTTTGAATGTCTTCGATTATGATTTGTTCACATTCAATGTCTAATAGCCGTTTGTCGACTTTTTCAGATTGAAGAAGGAATGTCGCTCCGCTGTCTGACAGGATGTAAGCTATTCGCTCAACAGGCAGATCAGAAGCGATAGGCAAATAGGCTCCCCCCGCTTTTAGAATACCCAGCATTCCGGCTATGAGTTCTGGCGTTCGTCCTGCCAACAAGGCTACGACTCGATCAGGCCCGACTCCCTTTCTCTGTAAAAGTGAAGCAATTTGATTTGCCCAGCTGTTCAGATCCGCGTAAGTTAACTCTTGTGTATCGCTGACAATTGCTATGGCATTAGGCGTTTGTTCCGCCTGCATTTCAAAGAGCCTGCTGATGGTTTCATTTCTTGGATATTCTATTTTTGTACGATTGAGCTCATGGATAAGGTAATGGGTCTCATCCTCATTCAGTATATTTATTGTTCCGAGAGCGGCTTTGCTGTCTTGGATGATGGAGAGTAACATATTGATGAAGTATTGAAGCCACTTTTCTATCGTTTTTTTCTTATATAAGTCCGTACTAAATTCCATTTGGAACGTCAGCAAACCCCGGGGCTGTTCGTGAGCATACAGGGTTAAATCAAATTTTGACGTTTGATGCCCATTGTTTGCTGCAGGTTTTAGATGCAGTTTATCCAAATGAATCGATTCCTGATCCATATTTTGAAGAACAAACATCACGTCAAACAGCGGATTCCGGCTCATATCCCGCGTCACTCCAAGCTTGTCGACAAGCTCTTCGAACGGATAATCCTGATGTTCATACGCTTCCAATGCAGTGTCACGTACTTCCTGCAAATACTGCACAAACGGCTTCCCGCCCTCCGGGCGTGTCCGAAGCGCCAACGTATTCACAAACATGCCGAGTATCGGCTCAAGGTCCTTGTGCGGCCGGCCGGCAATTGGCGATCCGACGATGATCTCTTCCTGTCCGCTTAAACGTGATAATAACGCTGTGTAAGCCGCCAGGAGCACCATGTACAGTGTGCTTCCATTCTCCCGTGCCAGTGTATGAAGACCTGATGCGGCCTCTTGATCCAGCGTAAACGAGACCTTGTCACCGGCGAAGCTCCGCACCGGCGGGCGGGTATGATCAGCCGGGAGATCCAGCACCGGCAGCTCGCCCTCGAGCTGCTTCAGCCAGTACGCCTCCTGCGTCTGGTACGCGTCTCCTTTTTTATATCCTTCCTGCCATACGGCGTAGTCTTTATATTGAATGTGAAGCGCCGGGAGTTTCCGGTTGTTGTAAAGCGCCCCGAATTCCCGAATCAGAATGTTGACGGAAACACCGTCTGAAATAATGTGATGCATATCAACCAGCAACAGGTGCCGCTCATCTGATACCTGTACGACTTGGGCACGGAACAGCGGCGCTTGGCTGAGGTCAAACGGCTGGATAAACGCGGCTGCGGCTTCCTGTTCGGTTTGTTCGCCGAGGACTGCTGTCTGTAATGTAAACGGCACCTCGCCATGGATGCGCTGCACCGGCTCGCCGCCTTCGTCCTGTTCGAAGGATGTCCGAAGCGACTCGTGGCGCTTGATCAGCTCTTGGAAAGCCCTGTCCAGCCTTTCGGGGTTCAGCTTCCCTTCCAGCTCTAACACAGCCGGCATATTGTAGCCTGTCCCTCCGTCCTCCAGCTGTTGAAGGACATAAATCCGCTTTTGGGCGGAGGAAACCGGATAGGTCTCCCGCTGTTCCGCCGGCTTCATCGCTTCATAGGGACTGTCCGTTCCTTCACGGATAACGGAAGCGAGCCCTTCCACCGTCGGATGGGCAAATACATCTTTCAGCGGCACCTGTACATCGAATTCTTTGGCGATCCGGGACACAAGCGCGGTGGCTTTTAAGGAATGTCCTCCGCGGTCAAAAAAGTTGTCGCGAATCCCGACAGGTCCGTTTTTCAGCACGTCTTCCCACAGCTGGGCAAGCTTCATCTCTGTCACATTTCTCGGCGCCGTGTAGGTCTCTTCATCTGCCGCTCCGTCAGGAGCTGGCAGGGCGTTTCGGTCAAGCTTTCCGCTTGGCGTAACCGGCCATTGTTCCATCTCTATCATATGAGATGGGATCATGTAGCCGGGCAGAAGCGTTTCAAGCTGCGCCCGCACCTCATTTCTTCCGAGTCCTTCTGCATAGGCGCATAATTCTGGCTCGCCGCTGTCTGTCCGTACGGTAACGGCTGCCTCCCTTACGCCTTCTATGCTTCTAAGTGTTGCTTCAATTTCTCCGGGCTCAATCCGGTAGCCTCTGATTTTGACCTGATCATCCAACCGGCCGAGGAATTCAATATTCCCGTCAGGGAGCCAGCGCGCCACATCCCCGGTTTTGTACATGCGTTCACCCGGGTAAAACGGGTCCTCGAGAAAACGCTCCTCCGTTAATACCGGCCGATTTAAATAGCCTCTGGCAACACCCGCTCCGGCGATGTACAGTTCGCCGGCGACACCGCAAGGCTGTACGGCTAAATGCGGATCTAAAACATATAAACGCGCACCGGGTACAGGCTTCCCGATCGGAATCCGCAAGCGATCCCTGTCTCGCTCTGGGTCCAATACGTAAAATGCCGCGTCTACCGTTGCTTCTGTCGGCCCGTAGCCATGGATCAGCGAAACCTGCGGCAATAAAGAAGCAAAACGGGCTGCCGTATGGGGCGCAAGCGGTTCACCTCCGGCGAATACACGCTTCAGGCTTGTCCCGTCACCCAACGATTCCATTTCCGCTTGATCCAGAAAGCTGTTCAGCATAGCCGGAATAAAATGAACCGTCGTCACTTTTTCCCGATGAATGGATTTTACGATCAATGCCGGGTCTTTCTCCCAGCCGGGCGGAAGCAGATAAGCCGAAGCGCCGGAAAGCGCCCACCAAAACAGCTGCCAGACAGATGCATCAAAGGAAAAAGAGGTTTTCACCAGGACAATGTCCTCTTCCTGAAGTGGAAACTGGCGCTGCATGCCGGTCAAAAAAGAAACGGCATTGCGGTGCTCAACGGCTACCCCTTTTGGCTGTCCAGTGGAGCCTGACGTATAGATGACATAGGCGAGAGAACCGCTGTCAGCGCGAGCAAACATATGACTTTCTGCTTTTTCGTTCGCAAGAGATGCCATGTCAACTTCAAGTGTCTCTCCGGAGAAGTTCGGTGCGGAACATCCCGGCTGCGTCAGCAAGAGAGCTGCGCCGCTGTCTTTCAGCATGTAGCTCAGCCGCTCCTCTGGATATGCGGGATCAAGCGGCAAATACGCCCCGCCTGCTTTCAATACGGCAAGTACAGCTATCAGCATGTCAGGTGACCGCTCAGACAGGACACCGACGATGCTTTCCTTCGTGACACCGCGTGCCGCGAGGCGCGCGGACAGCCGGCTGGCATACATGTCAAGCTCAGCGTATGTCAGCGAACCGCCGGAAAAGCGGATGGCTGGCCGCTCCGGTGTGCAAGCCGCCTGTCGTTCAAACAGTCCGTGCAGGGTTGGGGCTTTAGGCGAAACGGATACAGACCTGTTATTTTGAGAAACGATTTTCCTTGTTTTGTTCTCATCCAGCAATGTCATCTTTGACACGGAAAGAGTTGGATCAGAGATGATGTCAGAGATCATGTGCTGTAAATAATCTTTTATCTCAGACATCATATTTGATTGATAAGCGCCAGTATGAAAATGAATCCGAACGTACAAGGTACGGCCTGGGATCACTTTGACACTGCATCTATAGTTGGTCTCCTCTGCCATCTCAAAATCTTTAACGGAGAAATCAAATGATCCAGCCTGATTCAGCCCTTCAATCTCTTGCTGGGTAGGTGTATTTTCAAAGACGATAATATGATCGATAAGCTCTTGTTTAAGAGCACTCTGTGCCTGAATGTCATATAAAGGGAAGTAACTATACGCTTCTGCTTCAGTCATATCCTTTTGCATCCTGCTGACTAGGTCAGAAAAAGAAAGGGAATCACTTTGGACTCGAATAGGAATGGTATTGATAAAAAGGCCGACCATGTTTTCCACATCTTTTAGCTCAGAAGGTCTGCCTGATATAACTGATCCGAACACAACATCGCCGCAGCGATTGAACTTTTGGAGCATGATTCCCCATAAAGCTTGGAAAACAGTGTTTAGCGTCGCACCAGTCGCTGTTGCGATTTTCTGTAATTCGGAGGTTTCTTTTTCAGAAATAGTGAACGTGATCTGCTGTAATGTCCCATCTGGCATTTGATCTGTTCTTTTGGGCAGAGGCGTCGCTTTTTCGAAATGCAGAAGCCTCTTTTTCCAATACTCAGCTGCTTCTTCTCGGTCTAGCTGCATCAGCCATTTAATATACGTCCCGTACGGCTGTACGGGAGGCAAATCAGGAACCTGTCCTTTTCCGAGCGCTTGATAAATGTGGAGAAAGTCTTTAATAACAATGCCTAAACACCAGCCATCCATTAAAATATGATGATGGCTCCAGATACAGATATAACGATCAGGCCCCCATTTCAAAATAGTTATTCTCATCAGTACATCCGTTTGGAGATCGAAGCCTCTGGATTTATCCTGTTCTTTGAATGCCTCGGTGCAATGTTCTTTATCTCTTTCATTGAGATGGGAAATATCTTCAAAATGAACATGGCAAGGACGATGCTTGAGCACGACCTGGCGAGGTTTGGCTACATTTTTATAGATGAACGCTGTTCGGAAGATTTCGTATCTGTCAAAAACACCATCCATACTTTTTTGGAAACGCTCCAAGTCAAGCTGTCCATGTATCGTAAAAGAAGCCTGTTCAAAATAAGCTCTTGACTGTTCATCATACAGTGAGTGAAAAAGCATCCCTTCCTGCATAAATGACAAAGGGTATATATCCTTTATTTCGGGTTGCTGCGGCATCAGTATGAATCTCCTCTCCCTATAGTTTGTTGACGACTCCCATAATCTCACTCAATTCATCAAGCGTTAAATCTTCATCGGTGAAATCAGATGCGCTCCACTCTCGGTTTTCTTTGCCCGTACAATGCTCAATGATGTTTTCCAGAGTCTGTTTAAAATGCCCGGCAAATGTTTGGATTGTTTTATTCCCAAATTGAAGCCTGTTATAAATCATGTGCATGTTTAGGCACCCCGAAGAAACAGCTCCGCTGATATCCAGAGCATAAGGCCGCGCCCAGTTCGGGCTGATCTCATTTTCTGGTTTGATGTCAGAAACCTCAAAGGCTTTTGATTGAATATCCTGATCAAACTGGCCTAAATAATTAAAGCTGATTTCCGGGGTGTTTTTCTCAGAGCCCCATCTTTTGCTGATATATTTCAGCACACCGTAGCCTGCGCCTTTATTCGGTATACGATGCAGCATATCTTTTGTCTGTTTAATGAGATGGCCCAGCCGTTCATCTTTGTTCTTATGATCAGAATCGCTCATATCAAGCCACACAGGATAAATCGAGGTGAACCAGCCGACAGTTCTGCTCATATCAATATCCCCAAGATATGATTCCCTTCCATGGCCCTCCATGCTGATTTTAAACTGGTCAGAGCCCGTCCATTGTTGTAGAGCAAGACCTAAAGCTGTCAGAAGGATATCATTCATCTCCGTGCTGTATGCTTTATTTGAAGCAGTTAACAATAATTCGGTGTGATGGCGGGACAGCTCAAATTCAATCACTTCTGTATCTTTGAATAGGTTAGGCGCTGCGTCATTGTCTTTAGGAATAGGTTGAATGTGACGGTTCTCGCGCTCTTCCCAATACGCTGCTTCGCGCTGCATCTGGCGGCTTTTAGAGTAGTCAGCTATTCTTTGTGAATACGTTAAATATGAATCTGTTTTTTGCGGCAGTTTAATAGATTCTCCTGAGACTGCCTGTTTGTAAGCTGTTGAAAAATCCTCGAACAAAATGCGCCATGAAACCGCATCAATAACCAAGTGATGAATCGTCAGAAACAAATGGTCACTATTTTCGGTTCTAAACAATCCAGCGTGAAGCAAGGGGCCGGTTTCCAAACGAATATGCTCCTGCATCTGGCTGGCGACTTCCTTAATCCTGTTATGTGCTTCTGTTAAGTTACCCTTTACATCAAACAGTTCAAGAGAATATAGCTCCTTATCTGGCAGATCTATCCCTTTATTTATCTGAACCGGCCTGCCATTTTCATACCGGCATACGATTCTCAGTGCGTCATGATGAGTCACCAGGCTTCTTAGCACCTTTCTAAGCGCAATTTCATCAAATCGTTCAGTCCGGTTGAGCATAACGGACTGATTAAAATGATGCATCTCCAGAGATTGCGAGAAAAACCATTGCTGGACAGGTGTCCAAGTGATTTCGCCTTCTACCGGACCTTGGTCAATGACGTGTACGGCTTTTCGAACATGAGCGGACAGTTCACCCAGAGTCTGATGTTCAAACATCTCACGTACTGTCGTTTCGAATCCGCGTTGCTTCAGTCTGGCGCAAACTTGCAGCGCTTTAATAGAATCTCCGCCAAGTTCAAAGAAATTGGCGCTTATGCCCAGCTCATTCACATCAAGAAGCTCCTCCCAAATATCAGCCATTACCTTTTCGATCTCATTTCTAGGGCTGATATCATCAGCAGGATAAGCGTGTTTTTCGGGTTCCGGCAGTGCTTTCTGATCGAGCTTTCCATTAACAGTCAGCGGGATGTTGTCAATCTGTATTAAACGAGCGGGCAGCATAAAGTCAGGCAGCATGGTTTTTAGAGAAGCACGGATGTCTGATGTACTCGCCGCCTGTCTATCTTTTGTCACCAAATAAGCATAAACAGCTGTTTGCCCTTGCTCATCTTTTCTTGTGATGACAGCCGCCTCTTTAATAATCGGAAGCTGAAGAAGCGCCGCTTGGATTTCGCCTAACTCGATACGATGCCCTCTGACTTTAACCTGACCATCAATGCGGCTTACGTATTCCAGCTCGCCAGTTGACAGGCGTTTAGCAAGATCTCCCGTTCGGTATAATCTGTCCCCCGGAAGATACGGATTGGGTACAAAACGGTCAGCGGTCAGCTCATCTCTGTTGAAATATCCCCGTGCTACGCCTTCACCGCCTATATAAAGCTCCCCTGGAACTCCGATCGGCTGCAGATTCATATGAGCATCCATTACATAAGCCTGCAGAGTTGAAAGAGGCCGTCCGATATTGCTGTTATTTTTTGCAATGTCTGCTGCGGACAATTTTTTGAATGTTACATGCACTGTTGTTTCTGTAATACCGTACATATTGATTAGTTCAGTATGAGGATATTTACCATTCCAGCTTTGAAGCATGCCGGGCTGTAAAGCTTCGCCGCCAAAAATGACGTACCGGATGTTTAATCGATCCGGATGGTTTTGATCTTCATGCATCAGGCCGTAAAAAGCAGTCGGAGTCTGATTGAGTACAGTGACGCGTTCTTTTTTTAACAATAATCGGAATGCATGGGGGTCACGGGCTGTTTCTTTAGAGACCACGACTAGTGTACTTCCGTTCAATAACGCACCGAACATTTCCCATACAGAGAAATCAAAGCAATATGAATGAAAGAACGTCCAGACGTCTTCATGGCCAAATTCAAAAGGCAGGTTTTGATGCTTTAAAAGACTGATCACATTGCGGTGCTCGACCATGACGCCCTTTGGCTTGCCCGTCGTTCCGGATGTATATATCACGTATGCCAGCTGATCCGCCAGAGTTTCTTGGCTTTTTAAATCAGACGGAATTGAATCATTTTTAGCTTCATCGATATACAACATTTCCCCGCTGTAGTCTGCAGGTTTATTTTGTCCGCGCTCTGTCAGCAACAGTTCTGTCCCGCTGTCATTGAGCATAAAGCTGATACGGTCCTGAGGATATTCAGGATCAATCGGCAAGTAGGCCCCTCCCGCTTTTAAAATTGATAAAATGCCAATGATCATATCAGGTGACCGATCGAGCATCAGACCGACGATGTCCCCAGTGCCGACCCCTTGTTTGATGAGCATAGCAGCTGTCCGGTCTGCTTTTTCTTTCAGGTCTCGATAAGTAAGCTGAGAGTGGCCGCACACCACTGCGATATGATCAGGATGTTCAGCCGCTTGCTTTTCAAATAAGCTTACAATGTTTTCATTTCTCGGATAAGCTGCATACTGTCCCATTTTTTCAAGGAGCAGTTCTCGCTCTGCAGCAGGTAGCAATTGCATTTCCGAAATTCTCATCTCGTTATTCGCTATTACATTTTTCATCAGTTCAATAAAATAGGATGCCCATCGCGCAATGGTCTCTTCTTCAAAAAGAGCGGTGCTGTATTCAAAACGGCAGCGAATTCCGTCTGAATGCTCCTCAGCGTGTAATGTCAAATCGAATTTGGATATATCGTGTTTTGGAGTGACAGACAAAATCGATAGACCAGGCACTTCAAACTGGAAATCTTCACTGCTTTGAAGCACGAGCATCGCATCGAACAGCGGGTTGCGATTTACCTCTCGATGTGTATCGAGCTTATCTGCCAGCTCTTCAAAAGGATAATTCTGATGTTCATAAGCTGTCAGAGCCAGACGGCGAATATCCTGCAAATACGAGCTGAACGTTTTGTCGCCCTCCGGCTGGCTGCGCATCGCTAATGTATTTACGAACATCCCGATGACGCGCTCCAGATCAGCGTGCGGTCTTCCTGCAGCGGGCGAGCCGACAACAATATCCTCTTGCCCGCTAAGCTTGGATAGCAAAATAGAATAGACAGCCAGAAGGATCATATACAACGTTGTTCCCGTTTCAGCCATTAAACGGTGCAGCTCATTTGCGGTGTCTTGATCAATGTTTACTTCAATTGTTCCGCCGCTGAAATCAGGGAGACGCGGTCTTGTTTTATCAAGCGGTAAATCTAATACAGGAAGACTCCCGCCAAGCTGGTCAAGCCAGTAGGCCTCCTGTTTTCTGTATAGGTCTTTCGGGAACTTCTCTTGCTGCCAAACAGCAAAATCCTTATAATGCAGATTTAAAGCTGGCAGTTCCTTTCCGCAATATAAGTCAGTAAATTCTTGGACAAGCGTGCTCATCGAGACACCGTCGGCAATGATATGGTGCATATCGAGCAGCAAAAATCCGTGGTTATTGCCCATTGAAATGACACATGCTCTAAAGAGCGGACCGGCCGATAGATCAAACGGTTTGATAAAGGACTCGATTGCAGACTCAAGCATTTGTTTTGATTCCATTTCAAGCTCTTTCAGGTCAAAAGCCATCTCTGGATAAATGATTTGCACGGGCTCTCCACTGTCAAGCACAAAAACAGTCCGCAATGTTTCATGCCGATTCACAAGTTCTGCGAGAACTCTTCTCAACCGCTGGCGATCTAGATTTCCGCACAATTCAAGTACAGCGGGCATGTTATAGCCTGTGCTGTCACCCGCCAGCTGATGAAGAGCATATAATCGTTTTTGCGAGAAAGACAGCGGATAGACCTCTCTTTGCTCCGCAGGCTCAATCTGTGTAAAAGCATGTTCTTTTAAGCTCATCAATTTGACTGCCATGCTTTCAATTGTCGGGTAAGAGAAAACCTCACTGAGCGGCAGCTCGACATGAAGCTTTTTATGTATTCTTGATACGAGTGCGGCCGCTTTTAAGGACTGTCCGCCTAGTTGAAAGAAATCATCACGAATGCCGATTTTCTGTTTATGCAACACATCTTCCCAAATCTGTGCGAGATCAGCTTCGATTAAGGTTCGGGGCGGCATATATGTGAGAGCCGCATTGTTTTTTGGTTCAGGAAGTGCTGAACGGTCAAGTTTCCCGCTGGATGTTAATGGCATTTTGCCGATGTTGATAATACTTGCGGGAATCATATAGGACGGCAATGTCCCAGCAAGATGGCGATGCAAATCCGGAAGACTGCTTCCCTTTTCCGGAACGATATAAGCAATAAGCTCCTTGTCCTCAGCAGAAACATCACGAGCCAATACCGCTGCTTCCTTCACCCCCGGTGCCTGTCGAAGAACTGTTTCGATCTCTCTCAGTTCAATGCGGTAACCCCTCATTTTTACTTGATCATCAAAACGTCCAATATATTCAATCGTTCCATCCGGCAAAAAACGGCCTGCGTCACCTGTTCGGTATACACACTCCCCTTCAAGAAACGGGTGATCGGAAAAGGCTTTCTCTGTCAGCTTCGGCTGTTTGTAGTATCCTCTGGCAAGACCTGCGCCGGAAATACACAGTTCGCCCGCCGCGCCGATCGGCTGCATTTGATTTCCGTGTAAAACAAATACTTTCGTGTTTGCAATCGGGTGTCCGATTGTGATCCTCTCTTTTTCGTTCAATTGACGCAAAATGGTTGTTGCCACACTGTTTTCTGTGGGTCCGTATTCATTTGCCAATTCTGCAGAAGGACAAATCTTTTCACTCATCTCAAGCAGATCAGGCGTGACCGCTTCACCTGCAAATGTCACAATACGAAGACTTTTTGCATCTTCAGCAGTCATCACCTCCAATAACACCCGGTACAGAGAAGGAACAATGATCATGTGACTGACCTTATAGCGTTCTATCTTTCTCTTGAGGGCTAGCACATCCTTTGCTTCGTCATCCGTTGTCAGCAGTACGCACGAACCGGATAAAAGCGGGGTAAACAAGCTCGTCACACAGCCGTCAAACACATATGAAAACAAATGGAGGGATATATCCTGTTCGGCCATGCCATACTCTTCCCGTCTCCATTGCAGTGTATTGGCAATACCTTGATGATCAACGAGAACACCTTTTGGCCGCCCTGTCGTTCCCGACGTATAGATTAAGTAGGCAAGATCACCAGGCGGCACATCTGGAGCCGCTGTTTGGTGCCTTTCTGTACGTTCTATCGGTATCATTTCCCCTTCATAGTGCGGCGGGATGAATGTCATAAGGTCTTCTTCTATCAGCAATTGAGCCGCTTGACTGTCCTTCAGCAGGAAAGAAAGACGTTCTTCTGGGAAATTTGGATCAAGCGGCATATAAGCGCCCCCTGCTTTCCAAATCCCGAGCAAAGCTGCAGGCATTTCCATTGACCGCCCCATCATCACAGCGACGATATCTCCAGATCCAACGCCTTTTTCTATCAGGGCGTGCGCAATCTGATTAGCTCTTTCATTTAATTGGCGATAGGTCCAGTATTCATCACCCATTTTCAATGCGGCAGCTTCAGGCGTTTTGTGAGCTTGTTCCTCGAACAATTGAGATATTGTTTTGTTCGCATAAGAATGCTTTGTTTCGTTAAACAATTGGATAAGCTTTTGTTCCTCCGGCGGCACGATATTAATGTCGCTGACGGCAATATCGGGATGTGTGACAATGCAATCCAGCGCTTGCTTTAGATGGCCTTGAATCCGCAGCATCTCTTCACGTTCGTAAACGGCTGCGTTGTAGCTGAATTTAATATAAAATGATTCTCCCGGTACGATAACGATATTAAAGTCGTAATTGGTTTGCTCTGACATTGAAATGTCACCCAGCTTCAGCGCATTTTCCTCATTTTCGCTCTCAATGCGTAATGCCTGATCAAGCTGTACAGGATAATTTTCAAAGACAAAAATATGATCGATCAAACCTTGCTTTAATGGACTATGGTTTTGAATGTCATAAAGCGGGTAATACCCATGCTGTTCAGATGATAAAATATCCTCCTGCACGGCTTTGACCAGCGAAGAAAACGTCATGCCCTCCGCAGATCGAATTCGCACTGGGACCGTATTAATAAACAAGCCGACCATTGATTCAATCCCATCAATCGCTGACGGGCGTCCTGAAATAACGGAACCAAAAACTGCATCATCAGCTGCGTTATATCGGTGCAGAAGCACGCCCCAAATACTCATAAACAACGTGTTTAGTGTAACTCCCCAATTCTGCGCGGCCTCAGTCAGTTTCTTAACCATTTCCGGCGCTAAAGAAAAGCTGATCTGAGCAGCTTTATAATCCCCGTTCGTTGGGCGGCGCTTTATCCGGGGAATAGAAGCGGTATTGCCGTATTCCTTCAAATATCCGCTCCAGTAAGCGGCAGTCTCTTCTTGATCTTGTTCTCCAAGCCATTCAATATAACGGCTGTACGGTACCGTGCTTCCAAGCTGCACAGGCCTGTTATTGCTGAGTGAATCATACATGCTGAAAAACTCTTTAAGAATAATGCCGAGGCACCAGCCATCCATGATGATATGGTGATGTGTCCATACACACGTATATTTGCTATCGCCTCTATCAAAAAGGGCAAGACGCATTAAAGGATCTTTTTGCAAATTAAATCCTTTTTCCCGATCCTTGGTCATAAATTCATCGATCAGGGCCTGCTGTTCATGATCAGCCAAGTAAGAAAAATCTTCTCTATACACTGTCAATTCGCGGTTTGATAAGACTACCTGCTGCGGCCCTGTAAGATCTGGTACTTCTTTAATAAAAATCGTTCTGAAAATATCATATCGGGAGACAAGAAGGTTTAAGCTCTTTTGAAACGAGTCGATACATAGACTCCCCGTAATCGTAAACGAGGTCTGTTCCACATAGGCTTTTGAGCTGAAATCCATCAGTGAATGAAACAGCATTCCTTCCTGCATGTGTGATAACGGATAAATATCTTGAATTTGTGCCGATTGTGCCATCAATTCCACACACCTTTTCAAAAGTTAAAGATCTTTCACAAGATTTTCGATGCTAGATAATGCAGACAAAGTTAATTCCTTATTGCTGAAATCACTCAGTGTTTTTTCGCGTGCTTTTTTCGTCGAACAATGCTCAATCGTCTCGATAAGATGCCTGTGAAAACGATCCATAAAACACTCAATTGTGTGTTTGCTGAATACTGGGGTGTATACCGCTTTTACTTGAAGCCGTCCGTCTGTAATGAGAGCATTGATGTCCAGCTCATATTCTCGTTCTCTCTCACCCGCTATTTCGTAACGAGGCTGGTAATATGATAATTGAAATGTTTCACCTTCCTTCTCTTCGCTAAATTGGCCGAGATAATTAAAGCTGACCTCAGGCTCTTTATGCGGCGGCAGTTCTCCTATGTGTGTTAACAATCCGTAGCCAGTTCCTTTGTTCGGCACTCTTCTCAGCATATCTTTTGTCGTCTTAATTCGGTAAGCGAGCTGATCTTCGAAAGGCTCGGGAATACTCATGTCCAGCAGAATAGGATAAATGGAAGTAAACCAGCCAACTGTACGTGAAATATCAATATTTGGCAGATGCCCTTCTCTTCCGTGTCCCTCAGTGCTGATCACGATTTGATCGTGCCCTGTCCATTCAGAAAGCGCCAATCCTAAAGCCGTAAGCAAAAGCTCGTTGGCATCAGTGCCATAGGCTTTCTGAGTTTCAAACAGCAGTTTTTCAGTCCAGTCCCCGGATAGTGCAAACATCGAGCTATCACTGTTCAATTGCAGTCTGTCCGGCATATTTTTCGTGTCCTTAGGCAAAATAGCATTGTGAGCGTCCAAAATCGTTTGCCAATACGGTTTTTCTGCAAGCAATTGTTTATTCTCAGCTATGTGTGCAAGACCACTGGCGTAGGACAAATAAGAATCGGTTTTTGGCGGCAGTTGGATCTCTTGTTTTTCTAAAGCCTGCTGGTATGCTGCCGCTAAATCCTCAAGCAGAATTCTCCAAGAAACGCCATCTATCACAAGATGGTGAAGCGCAATCAGAAGATGATCCCCTCCTGCCGTTTTAAACAAACCTGCTTGCAGCAGAGGCCCTTTTTGTACATTCATTTTCCTTTGAATGACGGTTTCCTCAGCGGATAGTTTTTCATCAAGATGAGTTCTTTCCAGCAATTCTGTTGTCCAATCTGCGATGTGAAGCCCGAACAGTTCATGATCTTTGTGATTCATTCCGCGATTATACTGAACGACATGGCCGTTTTGGTCTTGTTGAAAAACCATGCGAATTGCATCATGATGCTCGGTTATTTTACGCAGCGCTAGACGAAGCGCGTTAGCATTAAATCCTTTTTCACTGAAAAGCATGACGGACTGGTTGTAATGATCGTGAAAAGCATGAGCCTGTCCGAAAAATCTTCGCTGAATCGGGGTGAGGTTAGCTTCACCTTCCGCAGGCCCCTGATCCGCTTGAGATGCCAATGGTGTGATATGTCCGCTTAGTTCCTGAATTGTTGGATAACGGAATAAGTCGCGTATAGTCATGCTCCAGCCTTCAGCTGCCAGACGTGCTGCCACTTGTAATGCTTTAATTGAGTCTCCGCCAAGCTCAAAAAAGGAATCGTGAATGCCGACTCGTGACATGCTCAGTACATCTTCCCATATATACGCCATCGTTTTTTGTATGTCGTTAACTGGTGCGGTATATGGGCGCGAGAACACATTATCTGGAGCCGGCAAGGCATTTCTGTCCAGCTTTCCGTTTAGGGTCAGCGGCATGTTTTCTAAAGCAATTAGATGCGCAGGAATCATATACGCCGGCAGTTCCTTTGTTAAAGCAGTACGAAGCGCATTCGTGTTGACGTCTGAAGGCACGATATATGCTGATAAACCAGCCTGTCCATTCTTATCATGCTGAACGGCAACTGCAGCTTCTCTGACAAGCCCCGTTTGAAGCAGAACACTTTCAATTTCTTCTGTTTCAATTCTGTATCCATTTATCTTCACTTGATAATCCATTCGGCCAAGAAGCCGGATCGTTCCGTTTGGAAGAAAGCAGGCTCGATCACCGGTTCTGTACAGTCTTTCTCCTGAGACAAATGGATTTTCTGTAAATTTCATGCGTGTTAAGTCAGGTTTATTATGATAGCCTTTCGCAACACCTGCCCCGCCGATGCACAATTCGCCGGCAGCGCCAATTGGCTGAATTTGGTCAGTCTGGCTGAGTACGTACATGCGTACATTTGGAAGCGGGCTGCCGATTGGCACGTTATCTCCCGTCCACTCTTCTCCCATACTTGTTTCATAAAAGCTCGAATCAATCGTTGCCTCTGTGACACCATAGCTATTGATGATGCGCATGCTTTGGCCAAATCGTTCTGTTAATGTTTTGAAATCTTGAGCTTTCACCATGTCAGAACCAAGAATCAGTATGTCTAAGTCAGGAAGCTTGAGCTGGTTACGGTATATATATTCCATCACCGGAATAATGAGAGCAGGTGTGGACTCCATCATTGTGATTCTCTTAGAGCTCATGATTTTATATATTTCAGCAGGTTCCAGCCGCTTTTCATCCGAGCAAACGATGAGAGTCCCGCCGTTGGTCAATGTTCTTGCCAAATCTCCTGAGAAGACATCGAATGAAAAGCTCGCGATTTGAAGCAGTCTGACAGGCTTCCGATCCAGTTCATAAATTTGACGCCACGCAAGAGCAGCATGAGTAAAGTTACGATAGGTGACAATAACACCTTTAGGCGCACCTGTAGTTCCTGACGTATAAATGATATATGCTGCATCTTCAGGAGCGGGTGATAGGTTAAGGTTACAGCTATTTTCTTCATATGAGACTTCATCATCAAGGCAGATGTGGGACATCTCAGATTCAGATGCATTTGAAATCAAATGCTTCAATTCCTGTTGTAAAAGAAGAATATCTGCTCCGCTATCACGAAGAATGTATTCAATGCGAGCTTTTGGGTAGTGTGAATCGATTGGGATATACACTCCGCCAGCTTTCATCACTGCTAGGATTCCAACAATTGCATCAATGGATCGCTTGGCTAAAACAGCCACAGTTGGCCTCGTTCCTTTTCTTTTTTGCAATGTCCGTGCCAGGCGATTGGCTTTTTCGTTTAAAATCCGATAGCTAATCTGTGTTTCGTCATCAATAACAGCTATATGTTCTGGTGTTTCTTCAGCTCTCGCTTCAAATATGCGATGAAAAGGAACATCTTTTTGAGAAAATTCAACTTGAGTTTTGTTGAATTCAAAGGCTATTTTTTGTTTTTCTTTTTCACTAAGTATATTTATTTGTGAAAGGTTTGTTTCAGGTTTAGAAAGTGCCGCATGCAGAAATTCGCTGAAATGAGCTGCCCAGCGTTCAACCGTGGCTTTCAGGAATACCTCTGTACTGAATTCCATTTCACAGCAAATGGCTCCATCTGTTTCCGTTGCTATAAACGTCATATCGAATAAAGAAATGTGATGCGGGAAATTGGCTGGCCGGACTTTTATTTCTTCCAGTTCTATGTCCTGCTTTTCTGTATTTTGAAGGATAAACATCGCATCAAACACTGGATTCCGGCTCATATCCCGCGTCACTCCAAGCTTGTCGACAAGCTCTTCGAACGGATAATCCTGATGTTCATAGGCTTCCAATGCAGTGGCGCGCACTTCCTGCAAATACTGTCCAAACGGCTTCCCGCCCTCCGGGCGTGTCCGAAGCGCCAGCGTGTTCACAAACATGCCGAGTATCGGCTCAAGGTCCTTGTGCGGCCGGCCGGCAATTGGCGATCCAACGATGATCTCTTCCTGTCCGCTTAAGCGTGATAATACCGCTGTGTAAGCCGCCAGGAGCACCATGTACAGTGTGCTTCCATTCTCCCGTGCCAGTGTATGAAGGCCTGATGCGGCTTCTTGATCAAGCGTAAATGAGACCTTGTCACCGGCGAAGCTCCGCACCGGCGGACGGGTATGATCAGCCGGGAGATCCAGCACCGGCAGCTCGCCCTCGAACTGCTTCAGCCAGTACGCCTCCTGCGTCTGGTACGCGTCTCCTTTTTTATATCCTTCCTGCCATACGGCGTAGTCTTTATATTGAATGTGAAGCGCCGGGAGTTTCCGGTTGTTGTAAAGCGCCCCGAATTCCCGAATCAGAATGTTGACGGAAACACCGTCTGAAATCATGTGATGCATATCAACCAGCAACAGGTGCCGCTCATCTGATACCTGTACGATTTGGGCACGGAACAGCGGCGCTTGGCTGAGGTCAAACGGCTGGATAAACGCGGCTGCGGCTTCCTGTTCGGTTTGTTCGCCGAGGACTGCTGTCTGTAATGTAAACGGCACCTCGCCATGGATGCGCTGCACCGGCTCGCCGCCTTCGTCCTGTTCGAAGGATGTCCGAAGCGACTCGTGGCGCTTGATCAGCTCTTGGAAAGCCCTGTCCAGCCTTTCGGTGTCCAGCTTCCCTTCCAGCTCTAACACAGCCGGCATATTGTAGCCTGTGCCTCCATCCTCCAGCTGCTGAAGGACATAAATCCGCTTTTGGGCGGAGGAAACCGGATAGGTCTCCCGCTGTTCCGCCGGCTTCATCGCTTCATAGGGACTATCCGTTCCTTCACGGATAACGGAAGCGAGCCCTTCCACCGTCGGATGGGCAAATACATCTTTCAGCGGCACCTGTACATCGAATTCTTTGGCGATCCGGGACACAAGCGCGGTGGCTTTTAAGGAATGTCCTCCACGGTCAAAAAAGTTGTCGCGAATCCCGACAGGTCCGTTTTTCAGCACGTCTTCCCACAGATGGGCAAGCTTCATCTCTGTCACATTTCTCGGCGCCGTGTAGGTCTCTTCATCTGCCGCTCCGTCAGGAGCTGGCAGGGCCTTTCGGTCAAGCTTTCCACTTGGCGTAACCGGCCATTGTTCCATCTCTATCATATGGGCTGGGATCATGTAGCCAGGCAGAAGCGTTTCAAGCTGCGCCCGCACCTCATTTCTTCCGAGTCCTTCTATATAAGCGCATAATTCTGGCTCGCCGCTGTCTGTCCGTACGGTAACGGCCGCCTCCCTTACACCTTCTATGCTTCTAAGTGTTGCTTCAATTTCTCCGGGCTCAATCCGGTAGCCTCTGATTTTGACCTGATCATCCAACCGGCCGAGGAATTCAATATTCCCGTCAGGGAGCCAGCGCGCCACATCCCCGGTTTTGTACATGCGTTCACCCGGGTAAAACGGGTCCTCAAGAAAACGCTCCTTCGTTAATGCCGGCCGATTCAAATAGCCTCTGGCAACACCCGCTCCGGCGATGTACAGTTCGCCGGCGACACCGCAAGGCTGTACGGCTAAATGCGGATCTAAAACATATAAACGCGCACCGGGTACAGGCTTCCCGATCGGAATCCGCAAGCGATCCCTGTCTCGCTCTGGGTCCAATACGTAAAATGCCGCGTCTACCGTTGCTTCTGTCGGCCCGTAGCCATGGATCAGCGAAACCTGCGGCAATAAAGAAGCAAAACGGGCTGCCGTATGGGGCGCAAGCGGTTCACCTCCGGCGAATACACGCTTCAGGCTTGTCCCGTCACCCAACGATTCCATTTCCGCTTGACCCAGAAAGCTGTTCAGCATAGCCGGAATAAAATGAACCGTCGTCACTTTTTCCCGATGAATGGATTTGACGATCAATGCCGGGTCTTTCTCCCAGCCGGGCGGAAGCAGATAAGCCGAAGCGCCGGAAAGCGCCCACCAAAACAGCTGCCAGACAGATGCATCAAAGGAAAAAGAGGTTTTCACCATGACAATGTCCTCTTCCTGAAGCGGAAATTGATGCTGCATACCGGTCAGAAAGGAAACAGCCTGGCGGTGCTCAACGGCTACTCCTTTTGGCTGTCCGGTGGAGCCTGACGTATAGATGACATAGGCGAGAGAACCGCTGTCAGCGGGAGCAAACATATGACTTTCTGCTTTTTCGTTCGCAAGAGATGCTATGTTAACTTCAAGTGTCTCTCCGGAGAAGTTCGGTGCGGAACATCTCGGCTGCGTCAGCAAGAGAGCTGCGCCGCTGTCTTTCAGCATGTAGCTCAGCCGCTCCTCTGGATATGCAGGATCAAGCGGCAAATACGCCCCGCCTGCTTTCAATACGGCAAGTACAGCTATCAGCATGTCAGGTGACCGCTCAGACAGGACACCGACGATGCTTTCCTTGGTGACGCCGCGTGCCGCGAGGCGCGCGGACAGCCGGCTGGCATACATGTCAAGCTCAGCATATGTCAGCGAACCGCCGGAAAAACGGATGGCTGGCCGCTCCGGTGTGCAAGCCGCCTGTCGTTCAAACAGCCCGTGAAGGGTTGGGGCTTTAGGCACAATAGCTTCTGTCTTGTTAAACTCATTCAATAATTTTTGTTTTTCTCTTACATTGGTCATATCTAATTCTTTTATGAAACTGTGCGGATGTTGAAGGGCGTTTTCCAGCAACGTAAGCAGATGGTGCTGTATTCGTTTAATATCTTCAAGAGAAAATAAGATATTTTGATAGTCGAAATTTAAATGTATGGTTCCGTTGTCTATCCGTTCCTGTATTTGAACAGAAAGCTCGTTCGCGGTGGATCCGCTGAAATAAAGCGCCGTTTCATAGTCAAAACCGTCTGCTTTGTGCCATTGGAGCGGCTGATACTGCATAGATATACCGATAAGGTTGTGTAATTCTTTCCGGTCTTTTCTTAATTCATTCACCAGCAAATTATAAGGAAACCGTTGATGACGCATAACGGAAAGCTGTTCCCTGCCTACTCTGTGGACAAAGGAAAGAAAATCTTCATCAGGATCAACCGTTATTCTGATGGGAAGAGAACTGACAAACATGCCGAGCATTTCTTTTTCAGCCTTTGACCCTCTGTTGCCATAGTAGGTGCCAATGGCAAGATCTGTTTTAGAGGTGATCCGGCTGATGCATATGTAAAATGAAGCCATAAATAAGGAAATGATATTGATCTTTTGTTCTTCGCAAAAGATTCGAATCGTTTGCCCTAGATGAGGTGAAAGTGTGATGGTATCTCTGGATGCGGATGTGCTCTGTTTTTGTAAGGACGTCTGGCCGGCTAACGAATGGTATTCCGGCGGCTGCTGAAAGGTTTGACTCCAAAATAAACGGTCCTTTGCAAAACGTGAAGATTGTAGATATTGACTCTCTTTTTCGATGTAGCTCAAGTAAGAAGGTTGAGGCTGATCGGGTAAAGGATCTTGCTTTTTTATTTTTTGATAAAGGTCTATAATTTGATTTCCCATCACATTTAAGGAGATGCCGTCCATTATAATATGATGGAATTTCGCAAACAGCCAAACCTCATGAGTGTGGATTCTTAGGAGATGAAATTGATAAAGGGGCGAGTTGAACAGTTTAAATGGGATTCTCGCTTGATCTTGTATCCATTGCTCTATTTCTATCATTTCAACATTTGAAAAATCTATTATTCCAAGTGAAGTATATTGATATTCAGTAAGATACAGGCGCGGTTCAAGCTCCTCTCCTTCTAGCAGTTGAAACCTAATGGCGTCATTGCGGGAGATGGAATGATTCAACGCTTCCTCTAGGTCATCAAGATCAATATTGCCTCTGAATTTCACACAGGCCGTGAGATTGCAAATGCCGGTGCCTGGCTCCAGCAATTCGGTAAACCACACTCTCCTTTGGGCATGGGTTAAAGAATAAGTATGTTCGCTCAACGGATTCCCTCCAGTTCTTTATAATAAGAGGATAAGAAAAAAGCAGAAAAATGACGATAAAAGTAATTATATGACTATATAATCCTTATATGGACTATATTAACGGATTTTTTTTAAAGTACAATGAAAAATATTAAATTTTTATAACATTTTTTTGAATATAGTATTATTTCTTTAGGTTAATTTTCTTTTTTTATCATTTTTTTGAACATTAAGTGATAAAAGTACCGTTTTATGTCAGGTCTTACATACTGTTTTTGATCATTTATGGGAGACATAAAAAACCTGTTTTCGCTTGGAAAACAGGTCTGCCGCTATTATTGATTTGCTAAGATGACAGCGATTTGATCCTCAATATCTTTTCCATCCTCGTCATCAATCAATCCGTTTAGAAGAATAGAGAAAACAAGGGTTTTTCCGCTCTTGGTTTCTGCGTACCCGGATAGAGAGCTGACCGTACTTAGCGATCCGGTTTTTGCCCTTATTTTTCCTTGTGCAGGAGTGTCGTTCATGCGGTTTCTCAGCGTTCCGCCTATCATTCTGTCACTATTGCCCGCAACAGGCAGAGAATTTAGATACGCTGAGAACCATTTTTCATCTTGAATGTCATATAACAGCTTTGAGATTTGGTCGGAGGATACAGCATTAATATGAGAGACTCCTGATCCGTCTCTTAAGACCAGTGATTTGGAATCAACACCACATTCCAGAAGCGTACTGTTTAATACTTCGAGCCCCTTTTCCCAGCTCCCTTCTCCTTTTTCCGCTTTCCCCATCTCTTTTACGAGCACTTCGGCATGTCCATTATTGCTTAGTTTCAAAAACGGAACAAATAGTTTTGACAAAGGCATTGAACGATGAGAGATTAACACGTCTGAGGAACCGGTCGTATTGCCCCTCATGACGTTCCCTTTTACAGTAATCCCTTGTTTTTTTAGTGCTTGCTTAAATAAATCTAAAGCATATCCAGACGGCTCCCAGACAGCAATCCATTCCTTTGTCTTGCTTGCGTCAACCGGTACGCTACCCTCAATTGTGATCGTGTTTGTCCCATGCTTTCTTTCGATCGTGAGGTCCTTCTTTTGACCATCCGCAGCCGTTTCAGCATTGTTCTTAATCGTTACATAATCCGTTTTCGGAGATACAGAAACGGCAGGCTTTTCCCCTTCTTTTTTACCCGGGGTGACCTCTACAATCACAGTGCCTGCATCATAGTCTTCATTTGGAGACACTGTTAAAGCGGAAATTTGAGCGCCGTAATACGTGTATTCATCACTCCACGGTAAATCAGGTGATAATCGCTTGTCATTATACCACGTATCATCACCAATCAGATTGCCTTTAATCACTTTCACGCCGGACTGTTTCAATTGCTCAGCCATTTCTTCAAAATCAGCTGGTAAAAGTGTCGGATCCCCCTTCCCTTTCAAATAAAGGTTTCCATTCAGTTTTTTTCCTTTGAGGATGCCGTCTGTCCGGACCTCGGTTGTAAAGGAATAGTCCTCGCCAAGAACAGTAAGTGCCGCGGCCGCAGTCAAAAGCTTCAGAGAAGAGGCGGGCCTCATTCGGACGTCTCCTGAATGCTCATATAGAACAGCGCCTGTATCTGCAGAGCGAACGGTGATGCCGGCCATTGCGCCTTCGAGTGCAGGATGATCAGCTAAAACCTTATCGATCTGCCCGGCAAGTGCATCGTGTTTATCAGCCGCTTGCGCAGCCTGATGCATATAAGGCACCGAAGCAACGACGAATAGCAGCAAAATAGCAACATATAGCTTTATGCTTTTTTTCATTATTTACCCCGCCTCTCTGCGCCTCATCATAGGTTATTGATGATTCAGTTCAATGGTGATACTGCTTTTGGCTGTCGTTTTTTCTCCCGGCTCCAGCACTTGTAAACCAGTGAGCGATGAAGGCAAATCAAGATTCACTGCGTTTGTCACCCATGTGTAAGGTTCAGGGCATAAATACCCTTGTTTTGCGTCCGCATTGTATACAACCCAATGTTTAAATTGTTCATCTGCCTGATATATAATGCTTAGATGTGCATGCTGATGATAAATGACTGCCTGATTTTCTCCGCCTCTTTTCTGATAAGCAGATAAAAAGACATCATCCAACTGCTTGTGGCGCAAATCCATCCCTTCATGCAAGTCTTCTTTATTCGGTACATCCATCAGCTTCCCAGTCGGCAGCAGGCGTTCATTCAACGACCATTGCTGATCGGCTGTCAGGGAGAATAACGAGCTTTCTTCCGGAAAAACAAATGTAGTATGATAACCGATCCCCCAAGGAAACGCTTCCTTTCCTTTGTTCATGACCGTTGCATGTTTAAATAGAGTATTCCCCTTTAGCGTATATGTCATCCGAACGACGGTATGATGAGGAAATTGCTTATATACATGGGGAAGCTCTGAAAGATCAATTTCCGTTTCAACGATCACTTCTTCATCAGTTTGCTTCATGGTCACTACGTTCCACTTTTCCTGATAAAGAAACCCGTGAAGATGGTTGTGTTTATCTTTTTCGTTGATATCAAGATGATACGTTCTGCCCCGGAAACTGAATGTGCCGTCACTTATCCGGTTAGGCGGAAACAGGATCGGAATTCCATACAATGTTGGTGTGTGGCGGAAGTTTTCTGCTGTTTCTGGTTCTCGCAAAAGCTGGATCTTTGTTGTTTTGTCCACGAGAGAAATGACGTTGCTCCCCCACTCGGGAACAACAATTATTTCTATATGCTCGTTGCCCGCTTTGATGGCAGGTGTTGCTAAATACGTAATCTTCTCAATGTAGTTTGACATGTAACTCAACCTCTCCTTGATTCATTGCTTGTATAAGAATTCAATGTACTGTGCCATATTTCCTCCATTTGATGTTCTCTCGATCAAATAAAAACACACCGTTCAACATTTGAACGGTGTGTTTCGTGAGTCTATTGGATGAGACGTGTAATTTGTTTCTTTTTCCACACGAATTGATAATACCCATAAATCAACAACAAGCTGACAGCAAACGCAGCCGGATAGCCAACCCAGACGCCGAGTATCTCGAGTTTTGTGTAGTGGGAAAGTACGAATGCAACAGGCACCTCTACTCCCCAGATGGCGAAAATACTAATAACGGTCGGCCATAAAACCGTTCCGCTTGCGCGCATCGCCGCAGAAAAAATTTGGGCATTTCCAAACAGCAAATAGCTCCACAATGTAATCATCAAGAGACGATGCGCGATGTAAAGTGTGTCTTTCTCGGTTAAAAATAACGCTAAAATCTGCTGTGAAAACACATAGATCAGAATGATCAATACGCCGCCAATAATATAATTCAGCCAAATTCCGACGCGAATGACCTGCTTCAAGCGGTCAAACTCGTTCGCTCCGATCGATTGCGCGGCGAAAATAGACACCGCAATGCCGAGGCTGACGGCCGGCATTTGCACGTAGCTGGCTACCTGGTTGACCACGCCATATGCAGCTGTCGCATCAGAGCCGTAGTGGTTGACGAATGAAATAACCGCTATCTCTGATAATGAGACGAGAATCATATTGATGCTTGATGGAATCCCAAGGCGCAGCAGGAGAGCCAGCAGTTCCTTATCCATTTTCAAATAGCGCCGCACCGTTTTATCAAATTGCAGCGGATGGTTTCGTTTTCGCAAATACACCATTAAAACGAGAAATGTCGCAATCGTGGAGATGACGGTAGCATATGCGGATCCGTATATGCCCAGTTTCGGAAAACCGAACATACCAAGGATTAAGACGGGCAAAAGCGCTATGTTGATGACCGTGCTCACAATCAGCGTATAAAACGGTGTCTTAGAATCCCCTGTTCCGCGCAAAAATGTTGTATACGCAAAATATAAAAACATAAACGGCATAGCGTAAAATAAAATACGTGCATAGCTGGCGCTGACATGAATAACATTTTCAGGTGTACCCATTAAACGAAGAATATCCAAGGTAAAGATACTGCCGATGACGGCTAACACAACCCCTAATAAAAACGTAAACGTGAGCGTCGTTCCGACAACAGCCTTTAACCGTTCCTCATTCTTCGCCCCGTAGGCTTGTCCGATCAGGATCGAACTTCCTGAACCGATTCCAATTGTAAATGAGATTAAAAGAAAAAATAACGGGAAAAAGGATGATACAGCTGCAACCGCATCAACACCAAGCCATCTGCCTACAGCCATCATCCCGACTAACTGGCCTATTGATTGCAGCACGTTGCTTAGCAGAAGCGGCACTAAAAAGAGTGACATAGACCGCCAGACAGATGGATTGCTTTTCTTCTGGGTTACAAGTTGTTCTTGTGATGTTTCCATATTGAAGGACTCCTTTATTTGAATTCGTTTGTAAACATGTCCCCATTCCTTTGACAAAAACAGGATATGCAACATGTTATTATTCATCACTGTCCATATGAAACCCTTCCCGTTTCTTCTAATTTTACACATCTTTTTAGCTTATGAAGAATAAACTAGCAAGTAACAGTCTATTTCTTTGTGAGTAAAAGAACAAAAAATAATTTATGCAAAAGTATTGTAATCTATCCGTAATTATTGTAACATTTGTAATATAAGAGAAAGAGATTTTGAAGGAGTGGACCACAATGAAAAAATGTCTTCTATTTCTAACAACGATTGCACTTATTCTGTCATTAAGCACAAATGCATTTGCGAAACATACATCAGGCGATTTATCACAAAAACAAGCTCTGGAGCTGGCATTATCAGCAAGAGAACACTTTTGGAACACAATGAGCGGGCACAATCCAAAAGCAAAAAAAGCAGTTTGCCCATCAGGCACATTCGAGTATCAAAATCTTCAATATGTGTACATGTGCAGTGATCTAGGCACTAAAGCAAAAGCAGTGAATTACTTAACTCCTATTTTTACAAAAACAGCAATCGAAAAAGGCTTTAAAGATTATCATTTCACTGTTTCTAAAGGAAAACTTGCGGTTCCAATCGGCGATGGAGATAATCTTTTGAACTGGAAAAAATCAACTGCTAAACTGATCTCTAAAAAAGGCGGCGCAGTCACATACGAATTTACTGTTCCTGCTTTAGATGGGTCACCTGCAGCGAAACGAAAAGTGACATTTGTAAAAGAAAATAAAAAATGGAAAGTTACTCAATTTGACGCAGTAATATAAGAAAAACGCCCGGCATAAGCGGGCGTTTTTTATTTGAAATAAAGAAAGACAACAGACGAGTAGTCCATTGTCTTATTGTCATATAACGCTCTAGGAGAGATTCGAACTCCCGACCTGCAGTTTAGGAAACTGCTGCACTATCCGCTGTGCTACTAGAGCTTTTGTATTTATATAGTAGCTCTGATGATCAATATTTTCAAGCCGTTTGTATTAAAGCCCTCCAAAAACCTTATACGCGGCCCTTGTCGTATCTTCATCTATACCGATATACCGCATTGTAATCGAGGGTGATGAATGATTCAGTATTCTCTGCAGCTCGGCGATATCTTTTGTCCGCTGATAAAAATGATAGCCAAACGTTTTCCGGAGCGTATGCGTCCCTATCTCCTCAAGTCCGCATGCCGCGGCGGCCTCTCTTAAAATTCTGTAGGCCTGAATCCGGGAAATCGGCTTTCTGGTTCGGACAGATTTAAAAAGATATTCGTTTTCCTTCATATCTTTCGTATACTCGTATATTTCCTGTTTCAGCGATTCTAAAATAAGAATCTTTCTTTTCTTTTTCGTTTTGCTTTCAGTCGCCCATAAATGATCCTTATTTTTAACGTCCTTCACTTGCAACGGCAGAATATCAGAAATACGGAGCGCGCTGTTGATGCCGAAAATAAACAGAAAGTAATCCCGCTTGTTTTTGTTGAGCAGATACCGTTTTACATCTTGAATTTTTTCTAAACTGCGAATCGGCTGTACAATATGCATCAAAAAAACTCCTTAAAAACAGTTATGTAACGTTTTGAGGTCTATGTTACTATTATAGCTGAAAAATGTTGAATGTCAAAGTGCGGCGGCATTTATGTAACATAATATACATAGTGTTACATAAGCAGGTAAGGAAACTTTCAAACTCCCCCTTCCTATAAAACAGCATTTAAATCCTCATATAAAGCTTTCAACCTCTTCGATACTTATCACTCTAGGTGTTGTCAAAAAACCTCTTAAAACAAAATCTGACGCTTCTGTTTTTCTGACTCACCCAAAAAAATATACAAAAAAAGACACAATATGAAATTGCGTCCTAATCCTCATCCTTTACATCAATATCTTCCGGGATCGGTTCATTTAATATTTCCAGCACGAGTGCTTTGTAATTCTCCAGCTGTTCAAGATGCGTTTTGAACTGTCCCTTATAAATCAAAAATTGCTCACCGTCATGAACGGCCCTGATGTTTCCTTCGAGCACCAAACTTTTAATATAATCCTCTGAAAGATTTGCATATTCAGCTGTTTCTTTAATCGTTAAATACATATAGCAGTCCTTTCTTAATCCGTATACTGATTCTAATATAGCACATGGCTCATAACAATTTAAGAGTATATAGGGTTCTTGGTGCAAAATTAAAAGAGAATAAAGCACATAGATTTCTAACAAAATCGTAACTTATGCTGCAAGTCGAAATAATTGATGGATGAATTCTTTTGTATAGCTTCTACTCCAGAAAGGATGGATCTAAGCTGCGCAAAACATTTGAACCCTAGCATAGAACGGATTCGCGCCTTTATAAAGCGATAATCGTTATTCAAGTACTTTTTGTTGTCTAAGTTGCATATCCCCAGGTTGCTTTTTTCTTTCTGTTCAATTGCCGTAGGATAAGCAGAGTTCTTATCGACTGTTATCAAACGTGAAAGACCGCCGTATGATGCCAACCTGTGGGAGTATGATCATATTTGTACTCCCCGATTCCACTAAACCATATCGTTTCATGTCGATGGTCTTGTGATATAGGGAATCGTCTTCAAACCTTTGATGTAGTTGAGTTCGGCTAAAGATGCTATATGTCTGATCAGACAAGTTGTATGTTTGCGAAGCCTCGTTCAAGTTCCAGCAGTCGCGTTTTCATTTCCATTCCGCCGCGATAGCCCGTCAGCGATCCATTTTTGCCGATAACACGATGGCATGGAACAGTAATGAGGATCGGATTCGTTCCAATGGCCCTCCCAACGGCCCGAACCGCAGTCGGTTTTTGAATTTGTTGAGCAATATCCGAGTAGGAGCAAGTTTGACCGTACGGAATATCACATAGTGCCTTCCATACGGCTTCCTGAAAAGGTGTGCCGCGATAAAAGATTGGAATGGTGAACCGATTGAGCTTGCCTTGAAAATAATGAACAAGCTCATCTGCAAAAGATTGCAATTTTTCGTCATCTCGAATCAGGTCGTTTCCAGGCAAATAATGATTTGCCCATTTCACCAATTCTTCGAATGGCTGATTTTGTGATCCGACAAAACATAGACCATCATTTGTTGCGGCAATGTACATCTTCCAGTTTTCATAAGAAAACAAGGACCAATAGAGAGAACTGCTTTTTTTAGCTCCCATTCGAAAAAGCCTCCTTCAGTGTTGTTTTTGCCGTCTACGGTAAGCTTCCGGCGTTTGTCCGGTTTTCCTCTTAAACAGCGTGATAAAATATGATGTATTGGAAAGTCCGATAGACTCACCAACTTTAGAAACTGGGGCATCACACGTAGTCAATAACATTTTCGCCTTTTCTATTCGAACATGCTGGATGTAGTCCACTGGGGTCATGCCTTTGAGTTTTTTAAAGGTTCTATGCAAGTGATAAGGGGTACCATGACTCAGAAACGCAAGGACTTCGAGCGTCAACTTTTCATCACAGTGGCTATCCACATATTCGGTTATGAAAGCAATCCACTCCTCATCGGGCAATCTTTGCCCTGTTGGCTTGCACCGTTTACAAGGACGAAAATGTGCGGCTAGTGCCTGATCAGCAGTTTCAAAAAAGCCAATGTTTTCTCTTTTGGGTACTCTTGATTTGCAAGAAGGGCGACAAAAAATCCCTGTTGTTTTCACTGCATAAAAAAATCGGCCGTCATAAGAAGCATTATTATCAACAACAGCCTGCCATTGTTCATCAGAAACAGGGGCAGGTAGAATTGGACTGTCACATTCTGGTTGTTGATTAGTTCGGTTTGAATTCGTTTTCCAATCGTATGTCATTTTGAATCACCTCTAGCTTCAGTATAAACCCGGAAACCCTCAAAGCAACTTATTGAAAGCATTTTAGAATGTAACAGCAAGATAACGAAATGACAATGACGAGTTGTTATGTAATCATACATAGTCTGATTCATATAATTGGAGAGGTTCAAAAATCTGTGGAGCCCAGGTATCAGGTCTGAGGTTTGAATTCACCTCGTCACCGGAGCCATATTTTTTGGAAGAGTGGAAAGTGTAGAGAGCGAGCCCTTCAAGATCAATTGCTGCGAACCAATGCTTCATATTATAATTAATGCTATAAGATGTGAAATATAGTCTATATGAAAAAGCTGAACGAAGGTGAATTTCGAGAGGGCTAATGCCGTATATATGGCCTTTAAGTTGGGAACACATCAATTTCTTAGGAGAATACAAGTTTGAGGGATTACATTCAACAAGTTTATATCCCTTACGTCCTTTAAGTAAATAAAGAGCCGAATTTGCTTAGCGTGGGTTTTTCTGAAATGCTGGCGGCATGGCTCATAACAATATAATCATTTTCGCACAGAAAAACGGGTGAATGTTCTATATAATATACCATTTGTCACTTGTGAAAACGCTGTAAGTTTTTTACGCTAAGATTGTAACATAATAGCTTGATATAGGAGGGAGAACATGAAAAGAACGTGGAACGTCTGTTTAACAGCTTTGCTTAGTGTTCTGTTAGTCGCCGGAAGTGCCCCTTTTCACGCGGAAGCTAAAAAGCCGCCCAAAAGCTACGATGAGTACAAACAAGTAGATGTAGGGAAAGACGGCATGGTTGCCACCGCGCATCCTCTCGCTTCGGAAATCGGTGCTGATGTGCTGAAAAAAGGAGGAAATGCCATTGACGCAGCGGTCGCCATTCAATTTGCACTCAATGTAACAGAGCCGATGATGTCAGGTATTGGCGGCGGCGGTTTTATGATGGTGTATGACGGAAAAACTAAGGATACAACGATCATTGACAGCCGCGAACGTGCTCCAGCAGGCGCAACGCCCGAAATGTTTCTCGATGAAGACGGGAAAGCGATTCCTTTCTCTGAACGTGTGACAAAAGGTACTGCCGTCGGTGTTCCGGGTACGCTGAAAGGGCTGGAAGAAGCTCTGGATAAATGGGGAACCCGTTCAATGAAGAAATTAATTTCCCCTTCTATTAAACTCGCTGAAAAAGGCTTTCCGATTGATTCTGTGTTAGCAGATGCCATTTCCAATTATCAGGAAAAGCTAGAGCGTACTGCCGCAAAAGATGTATTTTTGCCAAATGGCGAGCCGCTTAAAGAAGGCGATACATTGATTCAAAAGGATTTGGCAAAAACGTTTAAGCTCATTCGCTCAAAAGGCACTAACGCTTTTTATAAAGGAAAATTTGCCAAAGCACTTTCTGACACAGTGCAGGATTTCGGCGGATCAATGACGGAAAAAGATTTAGAAAATTACGACATTACAATCGATGAACCCATTTGGGGAGACTATCAAGGCTATCAAATCGCCACTACCCCTCCTCCAAGCTCTGGCGGTATTTTCTTATTGCAAATGCTGAACATACTTGATGATTTTAACCTTTCACAATACGATGTCCGCTCATGGGAAAAATATCAACTACTTGCTGAAACGATGCATTTGTCTTATGCGGACCGTGCATCTTACGCAGGTGATCCCGAATTTGTAAATGTTCCCCTTAAAGGCCTGCTTCACCCCGATTATATTAAAGAACGCCAGCAACTTATCAGCCTAGACCAAGTGAATAAAAAACCGAAAGCCGGTGACCCTTGGAAATACCAAGAAGGATCCGCAAACTATAAGCAAGTCGAACAGCCAGAAGACAAAGTAGACGGCCAAACAACACACTTTACAGTTGCCGACCGTTGGGGAAATGTTGTTTCCTATACAACGACAATTGAGCAGCTATTCGGAACGGGTATTATGGTCCCTGATTACGGCGTCATTTTAAACAATGAACTAACGGATTTTGATGCGGTTCCAGGCGGAGCTAACGAAGTTCAGCCGAACAAACGGCCTTTAAGCAGCATGACCCCGACGATTTTATTTAAGGATGACAAACCTGTCCTCACCGTCGGATCTCCTGGCGGGGCCACCATTATTTCATCCGTATTGCAAACCATCCTCTATCACATTGAATACGGCATGGAATTAAAAGCAGCTGTTGAAGAGCCGAGAATTTATACAAACAAGATGAGTTCCTACCGTTACGAAGACGGAGTTCCTGAAGAAGTCCTCAGCAAACTAAACGGCATGGGCCACAAATTCGGCAAAAGCCCGGTAGACATCGGAAACGTACAAAGCATTTCTATTGACCATGAAAACGGCACCTTTAAAGGCGTAGCTGATTCAAGCAGAAACGGCGCGGCGATCGGCATTAATTTAAAATGTAAATAAAAAGAAAAAACTGTACTCGTTTTAAACGGGTACAGTTTTTTTGTCTGCAGACTTTATATAATACGCTTCAGTGATACCTGATAAAAATCTCGAAATGCCAAAAGGATGCCGACTTTCTCGGAAATTGCCTGTGCTCTATGTTCAGCTTATGGAGGTAACAGACTTCATCTTTTCATTTCGATTACCTCATCAATAAATCTCTGAAACGCACTCGTCATAAAAAAGTCTTTTCTGTATATAAATACGATCTCTAAATCTTGATACGCTTCGGGAAGCTGACGAGTATATACATTCGTACGATCAACAGCTGATTTCGGAAGCAGGGCCGTTCCCAACCCGGCGGATACTCCTCTTATAATGGCTTCCAATGTGCCAAACTCTATGATTTTTTGATTTTGAATGCCTGCTTCCTCCAGCAATCTTTTGACCCTGTCACGATGAGAACAGCCAGCTCCAAAAAAGAGCATCGGCTGCCGAAGCATGTCTTCTGCCGTCCCTTCCCGTGATGAAATCAAAACCAATTCATCACGGGAAACAGGGATTTGTCTGACGTCTGAGTGCTCAACCGGTCCGTATACAAAAGCGCCATCAACTGTATGATCAAGAACCTGTTGAATCAAATTGTGCGTATCAGCTGTATTGACTGATAAATCAACTTCAGGAAAACGATTGAGGAAGCAGGCCGCATGCTCAGGCAGATGTGTTACAGCTGTTGTTTCCAACGAACCGATCCGCAAAGGTCCTTTTGGATGCAGGCTCATCTGTGCCGATTTTTCAGCTTCGTCTAACAGTGCTAATACTTGATCAGCATATTGCAAAAGATTTTCTCCGGCAGCGGTCAGCTTCATCCCCCGATTCGTTCGATGAAACAGCCTGGTATTCAAATCTTCCTCAAGGTTATGTATTCTGGCTGTCACATTCGATTGAACATAATTCAGTTTCTGGGCTGCCTTCGTTATGCTTCCTTCGCGGGCAACAGCCCGAAAAATCTTTAAATCTCTGCTTTCCATAGGAATTCACCTTCTAGCTATGATAAAAAGTGATATCGGCTATCATTTTTGTTCATTTTACTTGAAGAAAACCGCTATGTAAAATAGGTGAAGATATGAAAATACAATTCAATGAGGAGGCAGACAGCATGAAGGCTGTAATTCACAACGGAAAAGCCGGACTTCTGGGGGTATCGTTTCAAGACGTTCCATCAAAACAGCCCGGATACGGCGAGGTAAAGGTAAAATTAAAATCTGCAGGTCTAAACCATCGCGACCTGTTTCTTATGAAAAACAACTCTGAACAAGATCCTCATGTGACACTGGGGTCTGACGGCGCGGGTATCATTGAAGAGGTCGGTGAAGGCGTGAAAAACGTTGCAGTTCAAACTGAAGTGATTATTTTCCCGACACTGAACTGGAATTTGACAGAAAATGTACCGTCTGTTCCGGAGATTCTGGGAGGCCCTTCTGACGGAACACTTGCTGAATATGTGATCATCCCTTCACAAAACGCGATCAAAAAACCTTCTTATTTATCCTGGGAAGAAGCAGGCGTTTTACCTTTATCTGCTTTAACCGCTTATCGGGCCCTTTTCACAAAAGCCCAATTGAAAAAAGGCGAGCATCTATTGATACCTGGCATCGGCAGCGGTGTTGCAACCTATGCGCTCTTCATGGCTAAAGCGATCGGGGCGACAGTAAGCGTGACCTCCCGCAGTGAGAAGAAAAGAAAAAAAGCGCTGCAATTAGGTGCTGATTACGCATTTGATAGCTACAGCAATTGGGATGAACATTTGCATGGAGAAAAGGTTGATGTGGTTCTTGACAGTATAGGCCCCGCCCTCTTTTCGGAATATTTCCGCCATGTAAAACCGAACGGCCGTATTGTCAGCTTTGGGGCAAGTTCAGGTGATGTTCTCAGTTTTCCGATGCGTTCTTTATTCTTTCCTCAGATCAATGTATTGGGAACCTCGATGGGAAGCTGTGAAGAATTTCACGATATGCTCACTTTCATTGAAAAACACCAGCTGCGTCCTGTACTTGACAGCACATATCCTTTAGAAAGAGCATGTGAAGCATATACCAGAATGCAGGAAGGCAGACAGTTTGGGAATATCGGAATCGTAATGAAATAAAAAAGAAACCGGCTGTTCAAACAGACCGGTTTCTCTTATATGATAATCCCCTTTATTTACGGAAGAACTGAACTCCCCATCAAATATCGATCCACTTCGCGCGCCACTTCACGGCCCTCATTAATCGCCCATACGATTAAGCTTTGACCTCTTCTTGCATCCCCTGCGGCAAATACGCCATCGATATTTGTTTGATAATCCCCATATGTTGCGCTGATTTTGTTATTTACAGAATCAACACCAAACTGTTTTAACAGCGGCTGTTCTGTACCTTCAAAGCCGATAGCAATGAAAACAAGCTGAGCAGGCCACACTTTTTCCGTTCCAGGCAGCTCGCGGAACTCGTATTTTCCATGCTCATTTTTCACTTTTTCCATTTGAATGGTATGCAGTTCTTTCAACTTGCCATTTTTATCCGCAACCAATTTTTTCGTTTGAATCGAGTATTCTCTCGGATCTCTTCCGAATTTTGCTTCCGCTTCTTCATACGCGTATTCGAGTGTAAAAACGTGCGGCTGTTCAGGCCACATATTGTCATTCGTGCGGGCTGGCGGAAGTTTCGGGTGTTTGCCGAATTGGTGCACGCTTTTGGCTTTTTGCCGCAGAGCAGTGGCCACACAGTCAGCTCCTGTATCTCCGCCTCCGATTACAATGACATCTTTCCCTTTGGCATCAATGAATTGCTTGTCTTTAAAGTTAGAATCTAAATAGCTTTTTGTTGCTAGTGTCAGGTAGTCCATCGCGTAATGGACTCCTTTTGAGTCGCGTCCTTCAATTAATAGATCCCGCTGTTTTTGAGCGCCTGTGCACAGAATCACAGCATCAAATTGCTCCTTCAGCTCATCAGCTGTAATGTCAACGCCGATTTCTGTGTTCGTGACAAAATCAATTCCTTCTTGCGTCAGCAATTTAACCCGGCGTTCTACAATGCCCTTCTCAAGCTTCATGTTCGGAATACCGTATGTTAAAAGACCGCCCGCTCTGTCTGAGCGTTCAAAAACAGTGACGGAATGTCCCGCTTGATTCAGCTGGTCAGCACTCGCCAGTCCGGCTGGGCCCGACCCGACAACGGCCACTTTTTTGCCTGTTCGTTTTTTAGGAATTTTAGGCTGAATCCAGCCGTTCTCAAATCCTTTGTCGATTATGGACCGCTCTATGTTTTTAATTGATACCGCCGGGTCAGAAATCGCTAATGTACATGATCCTTCACAAGGAGCGGGACATACCCGCCCTGTGAATTCAGGAAAGTTGTTTGTTTTCAAAAGACGCTCCAATGCTTCTTTCCATCTGCCCCGGTAGACAAGATCATTCCACTCAGGAATCAAGTTGTAAATCGGACAGCCGGATGTAAATCCGTTAATGTCCGCACCGATCTGGCAAAACGGTGTGCCGCAATCCATACACCGCGCCCCTTGCCGTTTCGATGCTTCTTCTGAAAAAGGAGCAGAATATTCTTTCCAATCCTTTAAGCGAGTGAGAGGGTCCCGCTCAGCAGGTTTTTCTCGTTTGATTTCCATAAATCCAGTTGGCTTCCCCATATTCCTCTCCCCTTTCTTACTGTACTACCGCTTGTTTTTGTCCCGCTGACGCTGTATTCTGCTTTGGTTTCGTGTTGGCTTCAAATGCATACATGACAGCTTCTTCATCTGATAAACCTGCAGCTTTTTGCTCTTCGATGCTTGCGAGCATTTGTTTATAGTTTTTCGGAATGACTTTGACGAATTTGTTCACGCTGTCTTCCCATTGGTCTAACAGGTCTGCCGCTTTTTTGCTGTTTGTATAAGCAGTATGTTTTTCAAGCATTGCTTTGACTTGCTGGATTTCTTTCTCATTCACTAATGATTCAAATAAAATCATCTCGAGGTTGCATTTGCGTTTAAACGCTTTTGCATCTTCGGCCAATACATAAGCGATTCCGCCGGACATACCTGCCGCGAAGTTTTTGCCTACATCACCGAGAACGACAACACTGCCGCCAGTCATGTATTCACAGCCATGATCGCCGATACCTTCTACAACCACGTTCACACCGCTGTTCCGAACAGCAAAGCGTTCACCAGCACGTCCGTTAATATAAGCTTCCCCGCTTGTCGCGCCGTAGAACGCCACGTTGCCGATAATGACATTGTCATCTGACGCGGAATTGAATTCTTCCGGTGACTTGACGATGATTTTTCCGCCAGAAAGCCCTTTTCCGACATAATCATTTGAGTCTCCGTCCAAATAAAGCGTCATCCCTTTAGGAACAAAGGCTCCAAAGCTTTGTCCGGCTGATCCGGTAAACTGCAGCTTGATCGTATCTTCCCGAAGCCCTTCTTCTCCATAACGTTTCGAAATTTCACTGCCTGTGATCGTTCCGGCTACACGGTTTGTATTGTTAATTTCGAGAGAAACATCCGCTTCTTTTCCAGACTCGATAGCTTCTTGGACGGCCGGGAGAATCGCTGTAATATCTAGTGATTCATCAATTTTATGATTTTGCGGCGATTGGAACGTCCGTACGCCTTCAGGCTGATAAAGCAGGGTAGACAAATCAAGTTGGCTTGCCTTCCAATGCCTCTTCGCCCGTTCACTCACATTGAGTACGTCAGTGCGGCCAATCATTTCATCAAATGTCTTGAAGCCTAACGCAGCCATATACTCACGAACTTCTTCAGCAATGAACAGCATATAGTTCACAATATGATCAGGATCTCCCATGAACTTTTTACGAAGTTCTGGATTTTGTGTCGCTACCCCGACAGGACATGTATCCAAGTGGCAGGCACGCATCATGACACAACCGAGTACAACTAGCGGAGCCGTTGCGAAACCGAATTCCTCGGCACCAAGCAAAGCAGCCATAATAACATCACGGCCCGTCATGAGCTTTCCGTCTGTTTCTAATACAACACGTTCACGAAGTCCGTTCAGCATTAATGTTTGATGTGCTTCTGCGAGGCCAAGCTCCCACGGAAGCCCTGTATGTTTAATACTGGTTTTCGGAGAGGCGCCTGTACCACCGTCGTAACCGCTGATTACAATGACATCGGCAGTCGCTTTGGCGACACCTGCAGCGATTGTCCCTACGCCTGCCTTTGATACCAGCTTCACGCTGATTCTTGCGTCTCGGTTGGCATTTTTCAAATCGTGAATCAACTGGGCTAAATCCTCAATCGAATAAATGTCATGGTGCGGCGGAGGTGAGATTAATCCGACACCAGGCGTTGACCCGCGGACATCGGCAACCCAAGGATAGACCTTGTTGCCAGGCAGCTGTCCGCCTTCACCCGGTTTAGCACCCTGCGCCATTTTAATTTGCAGCTCATCTGCATTGACAAGGTAATGACTCTTGACACCGAAACGTCCGGATGCAATTTGTTTGATCGCGCTTCTTCTGTCATCGCCGTTTTCATCTGGAACAAAACGTTTTGGATCTTCTCCGCCTTCACCGCTGTTGCTTTTTCCGCCAAGACGGTTCATTGCGATCGCTAAAGCTTCGTGCGCTTCCTTACTCAAGGATCCAAATGACATCGCACCCGTTTTAAAGCGTTTGACAATCGATTCAGCGGATTCGACTTCCTCCAATTTCAGCGGCTTGCCGTTTCCCCCAAATGCGAACAAGTTCCGTAAAAATCCGATGCGTTCTTCATCTGCCGCTTTTGTATACTGCTTAAACAAATTGTAATCATTTCTGCGGCACGCCCATTGTAAGGTGTGAATCGTTTTCGGGTTAAACGCGTGATGCTCTCCGCCGTTTCTCCATTGGAAGTCACTTCCCGGTTCAAGCGTATTGCTGTAATCATCCTGATACGCTTCCCGGTGGCGGCGCTGCGCCTCTTCGGCAATTGTTTTCAAGTCGATGCCGCCGAGCTGTGATGCTGTTCCTGTGAAATAGCGGTCAATCACATCATGGCTGATACCTACCGCCTCAAAGATTTGGGCGCCTCTGTAGCTTTGTACAGTTGAAATCCCCATCTTGGACATGACTTTGACGACACCTTCAGTAATGCTTTTTCCATATTTGCTGACCGCTTCTTCATAGCTGATATCCAAACGGCCTTCATCAATTTCCTGCTTGTAGGTCGCATAAGCGAGATAAGGGTTTATCGCATCCGCACCATAACCGATTAGTGATGCGAAGTGATGCACTTCACGCGCTTCTCCTGATTCCACAATAATGCTGACTTTCGTACGCAGCCCTTTGCGGATTAAATGCTGATGCAGCGCGCTGACTGCCAGAAGCGGCGGAATGGGTGTCAGGCGTTCGTTCATCTTTTTATCTGATAAAATTAATAGACTTACGCCTTGGCTGATAGCTTTCTCAGCCTGTGTGAACATGTCCTTTAATCCGCGTTCAAGATCCTCTGAAAACAGCACGTCGATTTTTTGGCTTTTTAAATCAGGATGAACGATCGTTTTCAATGCGTAAAATTGTTCATTAGATAAAACAGGTGTATACAATTTAATCCGGCGAACGTTTCGTTCACTCGGGTGAAGAAGATCGCCTTCTGCGCCGAGCCAAGTCATTGTAGAAGTTACAAGCTGCTCACGAATCGCGTCGATTGGCGGGTTCGTTACTTGTGCAAACAGCTGCTTAAAGTAGTTAAACAGTGATTGCGCGCGGTCTGACAGGACAGCAAGCGGCGAGTCATTCCCCATTGAACCGAGAGGATCTTTGCCTTCTTTAATGACAGGAATTAAATATTTTTGGATATCTTCATATGTGTATCCGAATGCCTTCTGACGAGTAAGAAGATCTGTAAACTGTTCTTCCTCTCTTGTTTCCGGATCAGGGTTCACTTGGACAAGCTCTTCTTCAAGCCACTTTTGGTACGGGTACTCAGTTGCAATTTCTGTTTTGACTTCTTCATCAGAGATAATACGGCCTTCTTCCAGGTCGATTAAAAGCATTTTTCCAGGTTCAAGGCGATTTTTATATAAAACGTTTTCCTGTTCTACTTCAATAACGCCTACTTCAGATGAGAAAATAATATAATCATCTTTGGTTACATAATAACGCGCCGGACGGAGACCATTCCGGTCAAGGACCGCACCGATTTGTTTACCGTCAGTAAATGAAATGGCTGTCGGTCCGTCCCAAGGCTCCATCAAAGAACTATGATACTCATAAAACGCTCTTTTTTCCTTAGACATATGCGTATTTTCCGTCCACGGCTCAGGAATGAGCATCATTGCTGTATGCGCCGGTTTGCGTCCAGCCATCACAAAAAATTCAAATGCGTTATCCAAAATGGAAGAGTCACTGCCGTCAGCATTCAAAATCGGCAGAATCTTGTTCAAGTCCTCTCCAAAGTTTTCAGACACAAATTGCTGCTCACGCGCTCGCATCCAGTTGATGTTTCCGCGAAGGGTGTTGATTTCACCGTTGTGAACCAGATAGCGGTTTGGATGCGCTCTTTCCCATGTAGGGAATGTGTTGGTGCTGAAGCGTGAATGAACAAGCGAAAAAGCAGAAACGAACGCTTCATCTTGCAAATCAGAATAAAACGCATCAACTTGTTCAGGTGTTAAAAGGCCTTTGTAAACAATGGTCTGGCTTGAAAGACTGGCAAAATAAAAATCAAGACCTTCCGTTATTCCCCAGTTTTCAGCCTGTTTACGAATGACATACAATTTTCGTTCAAAAGACAAGTTATCCTTCAGATCAGAACTTGCACCGATAAATACCTGACGGACAAACGGACAGCTTTTTTGCGCTACTGTTCCGATTTTTCCGACATTTACAGGTACAGTTCTCCATCCAAGAACGGCTTGGCCTTCTTGTTCAATCAGTGCATTGATCTGCTTTTCGATTTTTTTTCTTTCTTCTTCCTTCTGTGAGAAAAAGACCATTCCTACCCCGTAACGCCCTTTTTCCGGCAGATTGATGTCTTTGCACTCTTTTCTAAAGAAAGCATCAGGGATTTGAACCAGTAAGCCGGCACCGTCTCCTGTATCCGGATCACTGCCTTGGCCTCCTCTGTGGTCTAGCTGACAAAGCATCTTAAGCCCTTGTTTGACGATGTCATGAGTCGCTTTGCCCTTTAAGTGCGCGTATAGTCCGATTCCGCATGCATCATGTTCAAATTCAGGACGGTAGAGACCTTGAGCTTTCGGCATTTGATTGTACGTCATAATTCCTCTCCCCCGATCAATTTCCGATAATACCGGTCATAAAATCTAACACTCTATAATCATTGTAGGTTTTCAAAACGATATAAACAATATATAATTTAGATCAAAAGAATCTCAAAATGAGATAGATGGATGTGAGATAAACATGGAGCTGCGCCAACTGCGTTATTTTACGGAGGTGGCTGAAAGAGAACACGTTTCAGAAGCCGCCGATCATTTGCATGTGGCCCAATCAGCAATCAGCAGACAAATTGCAAATCTTGAAGAAGAATTAAATGTGACTTTATTTGAGCGTGAAGGGAGAAATATCAAACTCACGCCAATCGGGAAAGAATTTTTGATTCATGTGAAAACGGCGATGAAAGCCATCGAATATGCGAAAGAACAAATTGATGAGTATCTCGACCCGCATCGCGGAACGGTAAAGATTGGTTTTCCTACAAGCCTCGCAAGCCAGCTTTTGCCGACTGTCATTTCAGCATTTAAAGAAGAATATCCGCACGTCGAATTTTTGCTGCGCCAAGGCTCCTATAAGTTTCTGATTGAAGCTGTCAGAAACCGCGATATTGATTTGGCCTTATTAGGGCCGGTGCCGACGAATTTTCCTGACATAACAGGAAACATTTTATTCACAGAAAAAATTTACGCGCTTGTTCCATTAAATCATCCGCTTGCCAAACAAAAAACGGTTCAGTTAATCGATTTACGAAACGACCAATTTGTATTGTTCCCGGAAGGATTTGTGCTTAGAAAAATGGCAATTGATGCTTGCAAACAAGCCGGCTTTGCTCCTCTTGTTTCTACGGAGGGTGAGGATTTGGATGCTATCAAGGGATTGGTTTCCGCTGGAATGGGCGTTACTCTCCTGCCGGAAAGCACATTTGCTGAAACGACACCTCGTTTTACTGTGAAGATTCCAATTGAGTTCCCTCAAGTGAAACGGACTGTCGGAATTATTAAACCGAAAAACAGAGAACTTGCGCCGTCTGCGAATGACTTTTATGAGTTTGTTATTCAATTCTTCTCTAAGCTGGAGCAGTATCAATAAAAAATCAACCCGAGCTTCGATAAAGAAGCTTCGGGTTTTTTTGCTTTGGTAAATGTTTTTAATTAATAGACAGGTAAAGATAAATCAACATGGCACACAAATGCTTCCTGATCAATGACCGCTTTGTTCATCAGCTCTTTTTTCTTGTCGGGTTCTTGAAGCTGTACAGAAGAATAATTGACGATTCCGAGCCCGATTTCTGCCCCTTGCGAATCCATCAGCCTGACAACTGATCCGTTTTTGAATTTTCCTTTAATCTCCTGTACACCGTCCAGATATAAACTCGATTGCCCGTTTGTTATTTTTCGTGAATAATCATCTGATAAAATCATTTCACCTTCAGGACCGGAATTAAAAGCGATCCACTGCTCCTTACGATTCAACGGAAGCGTTCCCTCAGCTTCAAAATAAGTGCCTTCCGCCTCTTCATGAACGGCTTGATATAAAATATCATCAGCATCTGCCTGACCAAGAAATCCTTTAATGCCGGATGCCATTACAATTTTAAACGCATCAAGCTTGGAGCGCATGCCGCCGGTACCGACGTCGCTTCCAGTGTCACCTGCGCATGCTTCGATATCGGGCGTTATCTCATTCACCAGCTTCATCCTTTTCGCTTCTGGATTTGTGCGCGGATTGCCGTCATATAATCCGTCGATATCTGATAAAATCACAAGCATATCCGCATCGATTAATCCCGCGACTTTTGCTGCAAGCGTATCATTGTCGCCAAACTTGAGCCGATTGACGGTAACTGTATCATTTTCGTTTATAATCGGGATGATGCCGCGTTCAAGCAGTACATTCATTGTATTCCGGACATTATTATATCGATATTCATCAGAAAAATCGCTTCTCGTAATTAAAATTTGGGATGCAACATAACCATGCGCCAAAAACAGCTTTGAATATGCTTCCATCAGCAGGCCCTGCCCGATTGAAGCCGATGCTTGTTTTTCGGGAAGCTTCTCGGGTCTTTGGATAAATCCGAGTTTTCGATATCCCGCCGCCACTGCTCCTGACGAAACCAAAATGACTTCATAGCCGGCGTCTTTTAATTTGACGACCTGGTCGACCAATGCTTCTAATTTCCGAATGCTGATTTCTCCATGAAGACTTGTTAATGAACTGCTTCCAATCTTCACAACGACTCTTTTCATGTTTATATCAGCCGTCACTTTACCACTCCTGACAGCGGGGCCGCTGTTTTTTCGATATTGTCGCTGATTTCCTTTGATCGCTCAGCCGCATGTTTAATCGCTTGAGAAATCGCTTCTCCTCCGCCGCTCTGTTTCAAGGCTTGCAGCCCGGCAGCTGTCGTTCCGTTCGGCGACGTGATATTGTCTCTTAAGACCTCAGGCTGTTCTCCTGTTTCCATGAGCATTTTTGCGGCACCCAAAAGCGTCTGTGCGCCGATGCTCCGTGACAACTGTTTATCAAGGCCCGCTTCCTCGCCTGCCTTCTCAATGAATTCCATTAAATAATAAAAATACGCGGGGCCGCTGCCGGCAATTCCGGTGAATATGTCCATTTGATCTTCTTCGATTGTATAGACTTCACCCATGTATCCGAGCAATGCTTCGGCCAGAATTTTCAGGTCTCCTGTCACATGCTCACCAAGTGCAAGGGCCGTTGCAGAAGCGCCGATCATACTGGATGTATTGGGCATCACTCTGACAACCGGCTGTTGATTAAGCAATGATTGTTCAATAAAAGAGGTGGTTATGCCGGCAAGGACCGACAATATTAATTGATGGGGTTGAATACGTGATTTTAGTGATGACAGAGCGCTTTCGGCGTCTTTTGGCTTCATTGCCAACACGAGCACATCCATGTCTTCAATACATAATTCATTCGGTGCAGCGCCTTTGATTCCATATTGAAGTTCAAGTTCAGCTAATCGCTCTGTATTGCTGCGGTTTGTAACGCAGATGTTCTGTTTCGGGATTTTGTTGGCACGAACGATACCTGATATCATTCCTTCCGCCATAGATCCTGCTCCTATAAAGGCTACTTTTTTTTGATCAAAGATCGGTAACATCTCCTTTGTTCGCTTTTTTGTTCGCATTTTCACACGTTTAAAATGTTACCACGTGAGGAAATGTTGTCAAGTAAGAAGGTCATCATTGATTTGTATTGTTTCTTTTCGACAAATATGTATACTGTAAAGCAAAAACACCCAATGGACACTGCTTAGCCGGGTGTTTGTTTATCTTAAAAGTTATCTGAGAGCGCTTTTTCAATCAATTTTTTACAGCGATCCAGCTCAACCTTCAGCTGTTTTTTATATAGTTTGGCAGCTTCGTAATCTTTAAATTGATAGAGGACGACTTCTTGGAGCTTAGCCCCTTCTTTTTTTACTTTGATCTGCTTTAATATCCCGTCATCAAGAAGCTCGTGCAAAGACCGGTAAACTTCTGTATGATTTGGCTTAAAACCAATCTCTTTAAATTCAGACCGAAGCACTTCAAGCAGCTTTAAGCCGTAAAGTCTCTCTTGCTCTGTCATTGTGATCATATATAGTTTCAAAAATGCGCGCTGTTTGACTAAAAAGCCAGTTGAGCTCCTTTTTTCCTCTTTCATCATAGGCACTCCCTTCTTCTGTCACTGAAAATACGATGTACTAAATATTCAATTTATTCTTTTGTTTTCCTTCTTTATATTAAAGACTGATATTGCAGAAATCTTATATATAGTGTTTATAAGTGGAGCGGACTAACAAATTTATATGAATATTTAGTACATAGTTTTTTTAGTTCTATTATAACAGATTTTCACTGTTATCATCAAATTAAAATGAATAAAACGATTTTGCTGTTAACCATTTATTAACGCGGATGATATCAAACAAAAAAAGCCTGTCGAAAGACAAGCTTCACATTTTTACGGATTAGTTGACCATAATCCTGCTGTTTTAATAAAAATTCGCGGATCTAATTTCAATTGTGCCACCATGTATTCAGCAAGATCCTCTGGCTGCATCACCTTTTCAGGATTACCGTCTGTTAAATTCAATTCAATAGACATATCACTAGCGACAGTGCTTGGTGTTAACGCGCTCACTCTGATATTATGCTTTCTCACTTCTTGCATAAGAGACTCTGTTAATCCGAGAACCGCAAATTTAGAAGCGCTGTAAGCACTTGTCACAGCTGCTCCTCTTTGGCCCGCTGTAGACGAAATATTAATGATGTCTCCGGCTTTGCGTTCGATCATTTCCGGAAGCACCGCGCGAGTGACATGGTACACACCCATCAGGTTGACTTGTATAATATTTTCCCACTCATCAGCTGACAAATCTAAGAAGCCGCCAAATTTGCTGATTCCAGCGTTATTAATGAGGATATCGACATCACCGATCTGTTCCTTCACTTGAGCTACAGCATGGCTAACCTGCTCTGCATCTTTTACATCCGCAGCGGCAAATGCAGCTTTTACACCAAGCTCTTTGACTTCTTCTGCCACTTTTTCAACATTTTCGGCAGTCCGGCCGATTAACCCGATATTCACGCCTTCTTTCGCAAGCGCAAGAGCTGTAGCGCGGCCGATTCCTCTGCCTCCGCCCGTGATAAGAGCAGTTTTATTTTGTAAACTTTGCAATTGAAGCACCCTTTCTTTGTTTACATATGTACGATACCACATTATAAGTACAAAAGATCCAATACGCAAATCAAACGTACTGAGCAAATATGATGTCTTTTGATTAAAAAAGCGAAATTAGGGTAATGACATAAGAAAAGGAGTGAACATATGGTTATTGTTTATATCAGTCTCGCAGTATTAGCTATTTCTATCATTTTCTTAGGGATTAATGTGATTCAAAACAAGAAAAAAATAGATCCTGCACTAAAGGAGCTCACCTCTGTTACGCACGCTATGCAAAGACAAGTCAATGGATTAAAAATCGAGGCGCAGCTGCTGACACAAAAACAAAAGAAGATTCAGCAGGATGTCCAAATGAAAAAAAACGCCTTTCAGCAGACAGCAGCTGAAGTGAAAGAAGTTCCTCAAGCAGTCAAAGAGGTGTGGCAGGCACGACATTTTAATAACAGATAAAGATGAATGGTATCCCGTTGTTACGATCAGAATGGACAATGGGATATCATTTTTTTGAGGAGGCTTACACATGATTGTAAACCGCAGCTGCTTAGAAGCGTTCACAGAGAAACTCCATACTCTTCCTCCTTCTCTTACAAAGTCCGATTGACTTACTGCTCACCCAGCACAGCCTCCGGAACTTTTTATTTTCTGCCTTCATGGCTTCTCCCATCCATCAGGCGTGAACGGCCATCGTTTGAAACAGTTTAGCAAAAACAAAGAGCAATTAAAAAGACAAATTCATTCCTTTGCTTCCTCAGTTTTGAATTCATTATAGAAAAGAGGAAATAAAAGGGATATGATAAACAAAAACACAAACTTGGGGAGTGGTTGAATGTTTCCTGTGTTAGAAACGGATCGGCTTACACTTAGGTAAATCACAGATCAAGATGCAAAAGCTATTTTTGCTTGTTTTTCAATCCATGGAGTGACACGCTATTACGGACTTGAAAACATGGAATCTATAGAAGAGGCTACTTCAATGGTTCAAACGTTTGCCGCTCTTTATCAAGAAAAACGCGGTATACGGTGGGGAATGGAAAGAAGAGACACCAAAGAATTAATCGGAACAATCGGCTTTCACGCTTTGGCTATAAAGCACAGGCGTGCAGAGATCGGTTATGAAATCATCCCGGCGCATTGGCGAAACGGATTTGCATCAGAAGCCATTTCAGAGGCTGTATCCTACGGGTTTGCTTGCCTTGGCCTGACGCGTATTAGCGCAGTTGTATTTACCCAAAATGAAGCATCAAATCGGCTGCTCATAAAAATGGGATTCGAAAAAGAAGGCGTCTTAAGACAGTACATGTATCAAAATGGAATCCCTTATGATACAAATGTATATTCTATTTTAAAATCAAGCGAATGAACGAACATTCTCTTGATCTGTATGTACATTCTCTTCTCTTTAAAATGTCCGATTCATGACCTGCACAAGTTATGACACCTTAATTCTCGATCACCACCTTCCGGATTTTAACAAAAAACAAAGAGATGCATAGCTTCCTATGCATCTCTTGTTCTTTCTCCCCTATTCATAAATTCCTTTATTGACCCTTTTTCTTGTAATAAAACCTCCAAGGAAACAAAACACAGCTGACCACATCAAAATATAGACAACCAGAGTTTTATATTCCCACACTGTATGCCCCATTTCTACCCCGTGAATGAAAGTCATATACGCTTTTTGCGGCAGTATCGCACAAAGGCCATTCAATAATGGATGATGCGGAGCAAACGAAATAAAACAGCCTGACAATACACACGTGACCACACTGATACCGCTTGCCATCAAACTGATGTTTCGCTCCATCACTGAAGCCATAAAGATAGCGAATGCTGTTGCAAGCACTGTAAGAATACCCAGTAACCCAGCAAGAATATCCAAACGGAAACCAATTTCAGCATGAAAAAGTACATTTGTAATCACGATGGCCAAGTAAGTGGGTATGTATAAACATAAAAACGTAAAGATAAACTGAACAAGCAAATATTTCCCCACATGTACGGGAGACACTAAAATCCTTCTGAAGGTTTTGAGCATCCGATCTTCTGGATATAACGAAGCTAATGCCACACCTTGCATCAAGACAAGCATTACGGTAAAGCCTAATATATTCGTTCCTGTTCCCCGTTCAGTCCTTAAATCATCCTCTCCCCGGTAGCTGCCTGGCATTTTGCCAGTCTCAAAAAATTGCTGAATCATTTTTTGATCCGCTTTGCTTTTCAAAGTGGTCACTTTGTATTCGCGTTGATTTTTTTCAACGATAGCCGCATATTTCCCTAACACCAGATCAGAAAACTTCGGCTTCTGATGCACCGCCACCACTCTAAATGCAGAATCACTCGGCATATACTGGACGTCGCCCTGCTCTGTTACAAAAGCGATTGTTTCTTTGAAAACCGGCTTACCGGAAAACATAATCGCAACGCCAATCATCAGAGGGATGATGATCACTGCAAGGATGATAATGGCTTTTTTGGTGAGGATTCGCTCCCACCTGTTTTGAAATAAACTCAGCATACATATCCCTCCGGCTTAAATACAACATGCGAAACGGCAATACAAATGATTGAAGCAAATAATAATCCTGACAAAACAGGCAGCAGCATACTGAAATCGTGATCATAAATGAGGCGAAATGAACATTCTGTTACCCATTTAACCGGAGAAAAAAGTGATATGTTATTGACTGTATCTCCAAATCTGTGAATCCCGAAAAATACACCGCCAAAGAAAACAAAAAAAGCTATCGGAATTTGCATGATCCCGTTCGCCTGTTCTTCATTTTTGAACAAACAGCAAAACATTGTACCAAAACAGCAGCCAAAAAATAAAAATACATACAATAAGAGCATGAAATACGACAGGTACTGTCCTCCAAAGTTCAAATCGAAAATTGTTTGGGCAATCAACACATTCACACTGTACACGATGACACTGAATATCCAGGTTGAGAGTAATTTAGAAAAATAAATACTAGTTGTCGAAACTGGCGCATACACAATGCGAATATTCGCTTTCTTCACCTTTTCCTCCATAAACGTATTAGAGGCCGTCATCGCGATCAAAGCCGCGGCGAAAATCACCATATTCACTCCGTAATAATCGTACGAACTGACACCGTCGGCTCCAAAGCTGTTTTTCGTCACAAAGCCCATGACCATAATGAGAACGAAAGGAAAAGCCGTATTGGCAATCACAAGAACCGGATTCCTTACAATATTCATAAAATCGAATGTTATCAATTTTAACAAACTCATTTTGCTCACCTAATCTCTTAAATTTCTTCCCGTCAGCTCTAAAAATACTGTTTCTAACGACGCCTCTTGTTTGTTCATGCTTAGGATGCTACAGCCTTGGGCACTCAATTCTGCTATGATCTCACTCAGGTGATCCTGGTTTTGCTGAACGGTCACTTTTAGTTGATGGTCAGAGAAATCCACTTCTGTCACTCCTTTGATTTCCCTAATTGAGTTTTTATTTAATGGCTGAACATGCGCCAACTGAAAAGCATATATTATTTCTTTATTCACTTCTCTGTATAACTCTTCTTTTGTTCCATTGGCTATGATTTTCCCTTCATTCATGATGATAATGCGATCTGAAATGGCCTCGACTTCTTCCATATAGTGTGTCGAGTAAATAATGCTCGCACCTCTTGTTCTCAGCTCTTTTATTGATTCTAAAATGTGATGCCGGGATTGCGGATCGATTCCTACGGTGGGCTCATCCATGATAATCAATTTCGGCTGATGGGCAATGGCACACGCAATGTTTAATCTTCTTTTCATCCCGCCCGAAAACGTCTTAGGCTTGTCATCTTTCCGGTCATATAGCTGTACGAGCTCCAAAGCCTCTTTTACCCGGGCTTTCAGTTCTTCTCCTTTAAGAGAATAAAGACTCGCAAAAAAACGAACATTCTTCTCTGCGGAAATCTCCTCATAAATCGCGATATCTTGAGGAACAATTCCGATGCCTTTCTTCATTTCCTTTGACCTTTTTTTACATTATGGCCCAATATCGTAACGTTTCCGGAACTGGCCGACAATACCCCGGATAATATATGAATGGCAGTGCTTTTTCCTGCACCATTTGGACCTAGTAAGCCGAGAACTTCCCCCTCTCTCACTTCAAACGAAATCCCATCTACCGCCGTTTTGTTTCCATACTGCATTTTCAACTCTTTTACTGCCGCCACGTTGTTCATACATTTCTCCTTTTTACTTTCTCCGTTTTGCGAATTCCTGCAATAAATTTGTTTTCAAATGATCCCGGTTTTGTTCAATGTCAAAATCAGCAACGTCTTCTTCAAAACCATCCTGTTCTTCTCCATCAAAACTGTATAGCTTCTTCAATAAAATCCATAATGTTTCCAGCTCTTCTGTAGAAAACCCTTTAAATAGATCTGCCATAAAGTACACCGCTTTTTCACCGCATGCCTCTGTGACACGTTTTCCTGAATCGGTAATCTTCACATTAACAGCTCGCTTGTCGCGTTTACTTGGCACAGTGGTGACATAACCTTTTTTTTCAATACCGCTGACAAGCCTGTTGATGTTTTGTTTTGAAGTGCCTAATTTTTTTGCAATGTTGTTGAATGTCGTTTCCTCTTCTGGTAAATGCATGATGGCAACCATCGTCATAAATTGTCTTGACGTTAAGCTCTCATAATAATCATCCCCGCTTGATTGAATTTTGTTTAAAACAGAAAAAAGTGTAGCGTAAGACTGCTGCATTAAAAATAAATCTTTCAATTCTTTAGAATAATCCACGATGCCCCTCCTAAAAAGACATTATATTGTCTTTAACACCATAACATTTCTCTGTATATTGTCAACATGTTGTCTAATATTTTTCAGTGAAGTTCTACATCTCTCTCGACAATTCAGAAGCATTTCGTATCGGTGATCCTTGCATTACCGAACAAATGACGAAAAGCGCCCCTGTAACAGGGCGCTTTCTGATTAAGAAGCATATTGAGGAGACGTTTCCTCCTGCACTGCTTTTTCCTCAGGTATATGAATGCATTTCGTCCTTCTTCGTTGTACGGAACTGTAACCAAAACAGTCAAGGTGCAAAACATCCTTTTCATCAATTTTCCCCATAAAAAAATCTCTTTCCGAAGATGGAAAGAGATTCATATAGGCACGCCCTGTTACAGTCAGACGCCGGTATAAACCTTGCTTTCTTATACTTCAAGCTGACGCTTGCTGGAATTGGCACAATAATGTGACCGAGGTTTCATAGGGCCAGTCCCTCCGCCTCTCTGGATAGAAAATGTAGAGTATGTCATTTTCAGAATGAAGAATTCGTGTATCATAAAGAAGTCTCAGATTGGATGTCAATCACATTTTTCAGAATTGACGTTATCATCCAAAATGTTATAATTCTTACAAAATATCTAAGAGAGGAACTGGGCCATGAAATCTTTCGCCACACAACAAAACGGCATTTTCAAATCGGTTTGCTCGCTGGACTGCCCGGATCAGTGCGGATTGTTAATACATAAAAAAGACGGAAAAATTGTGAAAGTGCAAGGTGATCCCGATCATCCTGTGACCGCCGGAAACATATGCAACAAAGTTCGAAACATGACGGAGCGCATCTATGATGAAAAGCGGCTGACGACACCGCTCAAACGAACAGGTGCGAAAGGCGGGGCAACATTTGAACCGATTTCTTGGGAGGAGGCGATCGATACCATCACCTCACGCTGGAAACAGCTGATTGATAAAGAGGGAGCTGAAAGCATACTTCCTTACAGCTTTTACGGAAATATGGGCAAATTAACAGCTGAAGGAATGGACCGCCGCTTCTTTTATCGTCTGGGCTCAAGCCAGCTTGAACGGACGATTTGCAGCAAAGCGGGATCTGAGGGCTATAAATATACAATGGGTATAAGTGCGGGAACCGATCCCGAGGAAACCATTCATACGAAACTATTTATTTTTTGGGGAATCAACGCGGTCAGCACAAACATGCACCAAATCACAATTGCCCAAAAAGCTCGAAAACAAGGGGCCAAAATTGTCGTGATTGATGTGCATAAAAATCAAACAGGGCGTCTCGCAGATTGGTTTATTCCTATAAAACCCGGAACCGACAGCGCACTGGCCCTTGGCATTATGCACATTTTATTTAAAGAGAATTTTCATGATGAAGCATTTCTGTCTAAATACACGGTCGGCTATGAAGAGCTCCGTGAACACGTGAAACAGTATGATCCGGAAAAGGTATCGCTGATCACCGGTGTCAGCATCGACGATATATACCAGCTGTCAAGAATGTACGGCGAAACCTCCCCTTCTTTTATCAGAATCGGAAACGGACTCCAGCATCATGATAACGGCGGGATGATTGTACGGACGATTGCCTGTCTTCCGGCGATCACCGGCCAATGGCTCCACACAGGGGGCGGCGCAATAAAACATAACAGCGGCATTTTAGAATATAACACGAATGCCTTGCAGCGGCCTGATTTACTGAAAGGGCGCACGTCGAGATCGTTTAATATGAATCAGCTTGGCAAAGTGCTTTTGGAACCAGATCCGCCTATTCGCTCTCTTTTTATTTACGGGACGAATCCTGCCGTTGTCGCGCCAGAAGCGAACAAAGTCAGGCAGGGCTTACTACGGGAAGACTTGTTTACTGTGGTTCATGATTTGTTTTTGACGGAAACGGCTGCATATGCGGACATTGTACTGCCTGCGACATCAGCTTTTGAAAATACTGATTTTTATACTTCCTACTGGCATCATTACATTCAGCTTCAGCAGCCGGTGATTGAGAGATATGGAGAAAGCAAATCAAACACTGAGGTATTCCGATTACTGGCTGAAGCAATGGGATTCACAGACCAGGAGCTCAAAGATTCAGATGAAGAATTAATCCGTCAGGCGCTTGACCATCCAGATAATCCGTATTTGGCGGAGATTGATTACGATTCACTAAGTAAGCATTCATTTATGAAAGCGAAACGCGAAAAGCCGCTGTTTCCATCCGAACTTCCGACTCCAAGCGGAAAAATAGAATTATATTCAGAAAAAATGATGCAAGACGGTTTCCCGGCTTTACCGACACATACGCCTCTTGCAAGCGATGACGAACATCCGTTTATGTATGTTCCGGGGCCAAACCATAATTTCTTAAACTCAACGTTTTCCAACAATGCAAAGCACATTAAGCTTGAAAAGACGCCAAAGCTCTTTATTAACATAACTGATGCTGAAAAATACGGAATCGTTGATGGAGACCCTGTACGAATTTGGAACAGCCGGGGAGAATGTGAACTGGCCGCTGCAGTCGGAGAACAAGTGCTGCCAGGTGTCGTAGTCAGCCAAGGATTATGGGCGGATGAACCGGGAAAAAAACAACTCGTCAACGCGCTTACCCCAGACCGCTTATCCGATATGGGCGGCGGCGCAACCTTTTTTTCAGGCCGCGTGCAAATAGAAAAGGCTTAAAAGAAACCGTCAGAGCACATTCTGGCGGTTTTTTGGTTAAAAAATGAAACCTGGCGTATGCTCAGCTCGTATAACCTAACATCGACATAATGGAGGCATGCATATGGACGTTTTTTTAGGAATAGGTATTGCTTTGGCTGGATATTTTATCGGTGAAGGTTTAAAGCAAATGAATCATCCAAAAGCATATGAAAAAAGTGATACCTTGCTTATAAAAGAACGAGATATTTACTATTACATCGGATATTTTTTAGGAATCACGACAGCAGAGGCAAAACAGTTAGCCGGAGACACGAAAGACCTTCCTTACATTGAAGTAAACGGAAAAAGGTATGTACAAAAACATTTGTTAAAAGATTGGACATTCACATTAGTTGAGAAACATCAGGGTGAATAAAACAAAACTTGAGGAGAGCGAGATTCATTAGACACGCTCTTCTCAGTTCAGCTGTATAGACAGCTTTCTCTCATTTCATACATCTTTCATCATATTTATCTTCAATTTCTCCTCTTATGATAAGTAAGAATGCCACTCATCAAAACATTTATTTAGGCATTGATATCATTTTTTACACAGTGTCTCTCCTTTTTAAAATTTGAACCTGATTCACTTTAGACACCGATGAGCTGTACACGTTTATAAAGGATCATAGAATCCCAAAACCAGTAAATTACTGCAGATGCATACAGCGATAAAAGCAAAAATCCCAAACAGAAAAAAATCATATAATAAAGCAAGTGCTCCTGTGAATAAGGTAATCATCGGCATGCGATAACTGATGAAAAAATAAAATCCGAAAAACAAACTAAAGGAAAGGCTAGATAGCCATAATGTCACAAAATAATATGATGCGTTTTTGTTCTTTTTTTCCCCTTCTATTACTCAGCAGTTCCCCACCTTTATACAGCCTATTCATATACAGTACTAACGAAAGGCTTCAAAAATGACCTTTGCCTATATTAAAAAATACGACTGGCATGAAATTGACTCTCTTGCCTAAATGAGAAAGAGTCAACGAAAAAAAGCGAATGAATACCTGCCTAACTGACAGAATAAGAAGAGTTGATATTCAACACTTTTCGTAAAGGAGTGAAACCTATGAGTAAAAAAGGAATTCAAAATTCAAGTATTGAACAAATAAGAAATGACCATGAGACTGAGACAGCTTTTAAAGCAGATGATCCTAAAAAACATGGTTCTGATCCTAAAAGAACAAGATAAGTTTTTGCATGAATCCCGTATGACACGATAAAATTTCAACAATCTGGAGTGAGTAAAGTGACGCAAAAAAATGGAGCAGACAGACCGGATGACTACAAAAGATATTCTTCATTAGACAAGGAGTATGATTTTCAGCAGTCTTTAAACGCAGGTGATAAGACAGAGAATGTAAAAACTGAAAACCACACTCATAATAAAGAAAACATAAATGACACCACGGAAGTTGCTGGAAGATTTTTCGAACCTTCCGATTATAAAGGAACCACGCAATTGGAAAAAGGATTGGCTGAAACTCATGAACAAGTCAGTGATGACTATTTTGAAGGAACGATTGATCAAAATTTGGACTAGTCATTCAAACGGAGCTAACTTTAAAAAGCAAGTCAGCTCCGTTTGAAGAAACAATCACAATGAAAATGACGATCCCCAAATCAGCTCCCTCATAAACATAAAACCCCACCGAATAAGATGGGGTTTAAAGAAATGCAACCTAATTAATATTTAAAACGATTAATGACGGTTTGAAGTTCTTCCGCCAACTGGGATAGAGATTCAGCAGCATAGGAGATTTCCTCCATTGAATTGAGCTGTTCCTGTGATGACTTCGCAACCGCTTCTGTATTTGCTGACGTTTCCTTTGTGCCAGCGGCCAATGTATGAACTGTATGCTGAATCACTTCAACGCCGGATGTAAGCTGTTGAGTTGCCGCTGCCACTTCTTGTATTTGTGAAGCGACTTGTTCCACAAGGTTCAATATTTCATTGAAATTCCCTGTTGTCTCTTGAGAAAGAACAATACCTGAGCTTACATTTTCTTGAACAACTTTGATATTATTCACCGTTTCAACTGATTCATTTTGGATGGTTGTTACCACCGATTGGATGTGATTGGCAGATTTATTTGTTTCATCGGCCAATTTCCGAACTTCTTCGGCCACCACAGCAAAACCTTTTCCTTGCTCTCCGGCTCTGGCCGCCTCGATCGCTGCATTCAAGGCCAACAAATTTGTCTGCTCGGATATATTTGTGATAAGCGAAGAAATATCACTGATTTCTGCTGTGCTTGATACCAATGCCTGCAAACCATTGCCGGCTGAATCTACAGATGTATCAATGAACTTCATCTGCTCTAACATTTTGTTAACGGATTTAGACCCTATTTCAGCTTTATCTCTCATCGAAGAAGAAAGATCCGCTATGTTACCTGTATTTGAAGCAACAGATGAGAGACTGTCTAATAATTCACTAATGGATTCCGCACTTTTTTCTGTCATTGAGCTTTGTTTTACATTGCTGTCTGCAGCCATCTGCATGGCTCCGGAAATATGCTCAGAAGTTGATTTTGATTCTTCCGCGCTTGCCGATAATTCTTCGGAAGATGCGGCAACTTGTTCAGATGAACTGCTGATCTGCTTCACAATTTGTGTTAATGATTGGGTAAAAGAATTGAAAGATTGAGCAAGCTGACCAAATTCGTCTTTATTTTTCACAATGACTTTTTTAGTTAAATCAGCGTCTCCGTGGGCAATTTCCTCCAGCTGCTTATTCATGCTTCTCAATGGCACCATAATAGACTTTAACAGCAATAAACTTAAAACAATGCCTAACATAATTGATATCCCTGTGACAATGCCGATGAACCATTGACTCATTTCCCCATTGGCGCGTATTTCACCTTTTAGATCCTCGACCTCTTGATCCAGATGGTCAGAAAGCTTATCGACAGCCGGATCTAGGACTTCTTTTCTTAACGTTCTTTCTTCTCCAAAATGGATGGTTTCTGCTTTTTTAGGATCCGAAGAGTAGGCTTTTACCACTTGCTGATTTAAAGCTCTATACTGAGTGAAACTTGTCTTAATGTCTTCAATATTTGATTGATCATTCTCTTCATCAACCAAGTCATTGACCCGATCAAGGCTATTTAAGACATCGTCTGCTTTTTCCTTCATTCCCTCGTCATATTCTTTGTCTCCGGTAATCAGAAAGCCTCTTTCATCATTTGATAAACCGGTCAATCGATATTGGATGTGTTTCATTTCTTTTTGGAATTCCATTTTGTCTTTAAGTTCTTCATTCTTTTTCACAGTAGAAGAAATCATAAAAACTGAGGAGCCTCCAATTCCAATGATTGAAATAACTAATATTGATATAATCCCCAGCAATTTTGTTTTCACTTTCATGTGTCGATTCCCTTTCTGCACTATGTAATGTTCGAGCATTTAAGTGTAATTCACTTACACCCATGTCAATAATATCGACAGGTTTAATAAAGTTTATAGTGCTATCAGCATGATGAACAATCCAATTTTTTGCATATCTGGACATGGCAGAAAAACCGCGCGAGACATCTGCTGCCTTGTCTACTTAGGTATTTCAAATTGTTCTTTTTCACTGCTTTTATTAAGGCATACTAAAAAAGGCTTTTCCGATTTCAAATAGACTGAACAGGCTGTTCTTTCGAAAATATAATGACAATACACAGCTATTTGAAGGAGGAAACGTCAAATGGGGATCATCAATGGAAAAGAATTCATTGACCGATTGAATAAACTAGAAAACGAAGTATGGTATGATGGCGAAAAAATAGCGGGGCATATTTCCGATCATCCTGCATTTAAAGGGATCATCAGAACGAAAAGCTCGCTTTATGATTTGCAAACGAAGGATGAGGTCATGAATGAAATGACTTATTGCCTTCCTGGAGAACATGATCCTATCGGTCTCTCTTACCTTCAGCCTAAAACCAAGAGTGATTTGAGAAAAAGAAGGAACATGATTGAACATTGGGCCAGACATACTCACGGGATGATGGGGAGAAGTCCTGATTACATGAATACAGTTATGATGAGCTTTGCATCTTCAGCAGAGCTTTTAAGAGGTAAAGAGAATTGCTTTCCGGAACATATACTAGACGTGTATAAGCAAGCTGCTAAGCATGATCTTTCCTTTACCCATACTTTCATTACGCCCCAAGTGAACCGGTCACAGTCTTATTTAGAGATCAGCGAAAAACCGATATCTGCTAAAGTTATCGATAGAACTGAAAAAGGCTTAATTATACAAGGCGCACGTCTTCTTGCAACCCAAGGCGGGTTAACAGATGAAATTCTGGTTTTTTCGGCACCTAAATTTTTCTTTGAAACAGATGAAGCTTATGCTTTTTCGATACCCTCTAATACAAAAGGCCTCAAATTCATCACACGAGAATCATTTGTAGTAAGCGAATCTGCCTTTAATCATCCCTTAAGCTCAAGATATGAAGAAATGGATTCAATCGTTGTTTTTGATCACGTGTTAGTGCCATGGGATCGTGTGTTTTTTTATGATAATGTGGAAGCAGCTAAAGATTTTATGACAAAAAGCTCCTTTCATGCCTTTACCTTTCACCAGGTCGCCATTAGGCAAATGATCAAAATTGAATTTCTATTAGGAGTCGGGCAGATGCTGATCGAGACGATTAATGTTTCTGAATATCAGCATATACAAGAAAAACTCTCTGAAATCATTGTGGGATTGGAAACCATTAAAGCACTCATTGACAAATCAGAAAATGACGCTCAGTTAGATGAGTGCGGGTATATGCGTCCCAGTTTGATCCCGCTTCAAGTCGTCAGTACGGTCATTTCTACTCTATATCCCCGATTAACGGAAATCATTCAATTAATTGGGGCTAGCGGAATGGTGACGCTGCCGACAGAAAATGCGTTTAACTCAGAGATACGGGAAGATCTTGACCAATACCTCCAAGCAAACAATGCAAATGCTGAAGAGCGTGTGAGAATTTTCCGTTTGGCGTGGGATTTAACCATGAGTTCATTCGGAACAAGGCAAACTCACTACGAAAGATACTTTTTCGGAGATCCGATTCGGATTTCAAGCAGACTGTATACCAGTTATCCAATGCAGCAGCAAGTAAACATGATTAAAAAATTTTTATATGCAGATGCTGAGGATTGATAACTATTTATATTAAAAATGAAAAAACAGCGGGAAAAGGTCCGCTGTTTCGTATTTTTCATTCAGGAAACTGTACATGGCCCGGTACTGTATATGCATTGGACGTTCCGCTTTCAGGCAGCTTCGGAATGGTGTCTTTCACAACCTTTCCGCGGATGTCCGTCATTCTGACTTTGAGAGAGCCTGTCCCTACATTGGTACTGACAAAATGGTTATAGTCCATTTTTTCCATGTTGACCCACTTTCCATCTTTAGCATATTCCATTTTCATAACAGGATACTTGTGATTTCTGACTTGGATTGCAGCCCACCACCTGCTGCTTCCTTCTTTGATCCTGTACGTGAAATTCCCTGTGATTGGGGCTTTGACAACACGCCATTTGATATTGATTTTTCCATCTTTCATATTGCCGATTTTACGGAAAGCATTAGGTGACAGATCAAGAGCTCCCTGAGCGCCTTCAGGATACAGATCGGTAACGTAGACCATTGTTTTTCCTTTTGGCCCCTCGACTTCCAAATAAGAGCCTGCGAGTGCCGCTTTCACTCCCCCGTAATTGAGATCTGCCGGATTGATTGCAGCAATCTCCATATCGGAAGGAATGGGATCCAGCAGGAAAGCTCCTCCTGAATAACCCGACCCTGTATACGTTGCATAGCCTTCATGCAGGTCGTCATATGCCGCCGAAGCTTGCGGGGAAAAACAAAGGATCATCAACAAAACCACGCTAACAAATGCACTGATTTTCTTTTTCATACATGACCTCCTCAATCCAGACTTTAAATGAGAATCATTATCATTATAAGACTCAATTCATCTGGTTTGAAAGAGGAAATAGATTCATAGATGGTTTTCATACATAATCACTATCATTCCTATATCAAAGGAAGCGTTTTATGAAAAAACCAATACGAATGAATGAGTATGCACATCAGCCGAATTTCTTATTTTATTTACTGAGCAAAATTCGCATAGCAAAAAAGGACATGAAACGCGTTTTTGGCCCGATAACAGTATGAGGAAAAGTTATTTTTCCCCGCTCAGTTTCAACTTAGCTGTCATCATGATGCCAAATATCAGCACGATCGGAACCCAAATAATGATGTCATAAAAATCAGGCTCAGCGAAAGCCACAATAATAGCCCCCACACAATATAAGATAATAGCCAGCGCTCTTAACACAGCATCTCTTAAAAATGTCTTCTTCTGCTTCTTAAAAAACAAACGGCCGGACAAATCCTCTAAAAGAGAAGCCAGTGTTCCCGTCAACACAGTTGAAGAAATACCTGCGATCCCCAGCTTTTTAGCTGCTATTGTTTGAATCCCCATCGATATGCTCATGAGAATAATAAGGATGTATACAGGAACAAAAGCCGAATAAAAAGAAAGACAAGCAAAGACAAACAAAATGAATGCTTCAAGCGCAAGCGCTTTTGTCACCGCAGTAGGCCACAGGGTATTTTCTGCCTTTCCGACCATCAGTGTTGAAATAATCACGCCACATATAAATCCGATTAGCGCGGTCAAAGAATTAAAAACTGTGACCTCAAGGGATTTGCCGATCGCTAACCCCAACAATACAATATTTCCAGTCATATTCGCTGTAAACACATGCCCCAGACTTAAATATCCGATTACATCCACGATTCCAGCTGTTAAACATAAAAGTGAAAGCAAGGTGTTTCGATAAGCTGCTGCAGTCAACGATGTATCAATCCCTTCTTCTATTTCAATTAATAGTATGTCTTTTAACGAAATCTGTTTATTTTGAAATAACCCGGCTTTAATTAGGAAGATAGAACCTATTATTCCATTCCATTAACTGTAATAATAATCTCCGCAAGGAAATTTATTAATTGAAAGGGGCAAATTATGCTGAAACGATTTTGTTTATGGTTCGCCGTGTTTAGTTTGTTTTTGGTTCTCTTGCCTGGAAAAGCGTTTGGAGCTGTCGATTTTCCAAACACCTCAACGAATGGCCTTTTAGGATTTGCCGGAAATGCTAAAAATGAAAAAGGCATTTCTAAAGCGAGCACAACGGGCGGAAAAAACGGCCAGATTGTTTACATTCAAAACGTTAATGATTTAAAAAACCATCTAGGAGGATCAACTCCGAAAATTTTAGTTCTTCAGAATGATCTTTCCGCATCTTCGAAAACAACAGTCACCATTGGCTCAAATAAAACACTCGTAGGCTCTTACGCGAAAAAAACGCTGAAAAATATTTATTTAACAACTTCATCTGCTTCTGGAAACGTCATTTTTCAAAATCTGACGTTTGAACACAGTCCGCAGATTAACGGAAATAATGATATCCAGCTTTATTTAGATTCCGGCATCAACTATTGGATTGACCACGTCACATTTTCGGGCCACAGCTATAGCGCAAGCGGAAGTGATTTGGACAAGCTCCTGTATATCGGAAAATCAGCAGATTATATCACAATCAGCAACTCAAAATTCGCGAATCATAAATACGGTTTGATTTTGGGATACCCTGACGATTCACAGCATCAATATGACGGCTATCCCCACATGACAATCGCCAATAATTATTTTGAGAATTTGTATGTAAGAGGCCCGGGCCTCATGAGATACGGATACTTTCATGTTAAAAACAATTACAGCAACAACTTTAACCAAGCGATTACCATTGCCACAAAAGCAAAAATATATTCCGAATATAACTACTTTGGGAAAGGCAGTGAAAAAGGCGGAATCCTCGATGACAAGGGCACTGGCTATTTCAAGGATACAGGCAGCTACCCGTCTTTAAACAAGCAAACCTCTCCGCTTACTTCCTGGAATCCCGGATCTAACTATAGCTACCGTGTCCAAACGCCGCAGTATACAAAAGAATTTGTCACGAAATATGCCGGATCACAGAGCACAACACTGGTATTTGGCTACTGACACAAAAGAGGCCTGCGAAAAAAACGCCGAGCCTCTTTTTTACTTATAGGCCGATCTTGTTGCACTTCAATCAAGCCCAGAGCCGGTCAAACCATTCTTATCAAAAAGTGTATTGTCTTTTTCACAATCACTTCTCAATCAATTTTCTTATTATACCAGTTTATCGCAAGTAAAAAGAATAAATCGAATCGGATCATACTAAGTTTCAAAATCGGTTTTCTATTTACATATCATTTAGTTTTTTATCATCTATAAACTAGACCGCCATCAGTTAATATGGCTTGACCGGTAATGTAATCAGAGGCATCTGAAGCTAAGAATGACACTAGATTAGCAACATCCTCGGGGGTTTGATATCTTTTCAGGGCTATTTCCGAAGAAAATTTTTCAAAAGCTTCCCCTGGCTGCAGGTCATCACTGTGTTTTACCATTTCTTCATCAATTCTGTCCCACATTTTTGTTTTTGCGACTCCGGGGCAATAAGCATTCACCGTTATTTTATACTTTGCCAGCTCTTTAGCAGCTGTATGTGTAAAAGACTTCACCGCATGCTTCGTCGCTGAATATGTGCCCAGCATTTCAAATGACTCGTGACCAGCTATACTGCATGCGTTAATGATTTTCCCCTTTGTTTTTTGTTTCATGAACTGATCAGCGGCTGCTTGAGTGCCAAAGACAACTCCATTCACGTTAACCTGAAACAATCTATTCAGTTGTTCTTCTGTGATTTCCAAAAATGGAGAAACAGCTTCAATACCCGCATTGTTTACAAAAACATCTAAGCGGCCAAACTGATCTGCTGCTTCTTTAACCAAATTGAATTGGTCTTCACGCTTCGATACATCCCCTCTAACCCCAATCACATGAAAGTGTTTCTCTTTGAAATCTGAAACCGTTTCATTCAGCAGTGCTCCATTGATATCATGCAGCACTACACGAAAACCATCTTTACATAGTCTTTCTGCGATGCCTCTCCCTAATCCGCCTGCTGAACCTGTAACTATCGCTGTCTTGGACATAAACATTCCCCTTTCGCAATAAGTTAACATGACTATATCTTTATTTTAACAAATCAATAACTCTCCGCATCATTTAAAAGGCTGATACAAAAAAACAGTTTCTATATGTAGAAATTGCTGTTATAATTTCTAACCCACATTGCTTTCTGATTTGGTTCCGGTTGTCCATACCAGAGACGCTTTCTTATTTGCTTGTTCATTGTATTCTTGAGACTCCAACTCATTACAAAAAGGCCAAGTTTTAAACCGCCCTTTACATTCAATCTTTTATTAGAATTCGTACAACTCATCAACTGATAACCGTATAAATCTTTAACTTTCCCATCCCCACAATCCTGACCTTTCGTTAACTCTAAAACATTTTTGTACGGCAGCACATTTGCTTGATCCTTCACGTGAAAAGTTATTTCACTAAGATTTCCTCAAACATTTCAACATACCAAAATTTTCACCAATATAAGATTTACAATAAGTCTTTATAATCTATTCCTGCATCTTGTTATGAAAATGCCGTATTTATCTACTGACTAATCCAGCATGATACATTATGAATTTATCTAAACCATGCCTTTTCTAAATGATTCATGAAATTAGGATCATTAAAAGGGACATTCGCTTTACCGAAATCCGTTGTATTCAAAGCATTCCTCGCTGCCGGTGTTAAGTTTTCCCACCCAATTAATGGCTGAGTGTCCCCTACTTGATCACTAATATGCAATTCATGGTTTAAGGGCCATGTGCTGTCGTATGCAATTAACGGATGTGTATCCTCCATATTTCTTTCATTTGGCTGAACATTCGTGAATTTTCCGTGCCAGGAGTATGCGATAGATAAAACTTTTGGATTTTGATTAGACGGATTGTCAACCCAAACTACAATTCCTTCCCAGTCATGTCTATGCCCCAACCTTGGAGAAGCCTCATCCTTTGGAAAATACCAAGAATACATGATTGCCCACACGCCATTGTACCAAGTTGAACGTGAATAAACTTGTCCGGTATGTTTGCTGCAATCTCCTTCAGGCGCTCCCGTCGGCTGTAACCCGCCACCTGTATTGCCTTGTGCATCATCTACTGCCGGAAAGGGTACACAGCCGCTATAAACCTTCAAATACGGCTGGAACTTTTTTTCGGCTTTTTGAGAAATAGTAGTTGGGGCAACTTCATCGAAACCTACTACTTTGTCATGATCAATGACAGCAGCATCAACTGTTGGAACTAAGCTGATAAAAACGAGAAATGACATCAAAACAGCAAACGCAATTTTTTTCATTTCACTTTCCTCCTTATCGCATTAGTTATGTAAAACCCAAACTGCCAAGTCATTATACAATGGTGAAATCCCCATTCAATCAAATTTACAGAATCGATACGATTATTCATCATTCTTTACCTTCAAAGCAGCCTGAAGAACAATTTTGGTTTTTATTTTCATGTATCCAGCCCAGTTTTCATCATTAGTAAACTCACCTAAAAATCATTCACTTGAGCTTCTTGAAGCACAGAATAATGTAGTGTAAGCTTCTATAATAGGATTTTGTGAAGGAGTTTCATCACTTAGTGCCAATGTATTTTTATTATAATGAAAATTTAGTACATAGATTAGTTAGTACATTTTATAGGATCAAAAAACACCCCTTCATATCATAGGTCAGAGGTGTTGAATAAAACTTATTTCGTTTTAACATTTCTCAGAAAAACACTTCTGTTCTCTGTGACAGTTGTCAGCATCGTGGCATTTTCATTAAGCCGTCGAACTAATGCTTCTTTAGCTTTTCCTTCATTTAAGTTAGTAGACCGAATAACAAAAGTTCCGACGTAACATTTACTGCTAGTTGATTGTGTTAAGTAAACTCCTTTATCATTTTTCAGATTTGTCAGAAAAATAACCGAACCACATTAAACTAATGACGCCGGCAGCACCTAAGATTGTCATTATAATATAAGCCCATGTGGGTAAATCCATACACTTCCCCTCCTAAAAATTAAATAAATCAATTAAGGTCTTCTTCTTTCTTTTTCTTGTCCAGTTTAATACTTATAAAAATGTTGATGATTGCAGCTGAGAGATATAAAAACCCTACTCCCAGAGTGCCTATTGTACTTACAATTATGATGTAACTTTTTGTCATCACTTGACTGTCAATCAAAATAAGAAGTGTAATTAATCCAGCTAAAACACCTGCAAACCAAGCATTGCCAACAGCATAAGAATCATCAAGAACTCCTATCCATTGGCCAAAGATTGAGATTCCAACAGCAGTCAAACTGGATAGAAAAAGTTAATGATTTCATTTTCCCCCTCCTTAAACAGCTATTCTCATTTTATGTATTTGAACAGCTATTGAATATATAAAAGATTGAATTGAACCACGTCTTTCGGTAAACAAGCCACTTCCAAAGTGATTCAAGGATTGGAACATTGAGAATTGCTGCTCGTCTTCATCAAGTCGGCTATCTTTAATACCATGATTTCTTATGTAATTTCATTTCTTCTGTTTGTTTTTTCTCCCCGGTCTTCCACTCCACTTTAACTACTAGATCATGTCCTATTACTTCCTCTTCAGGCATAAAATCAAAGGTAGCGATGTGGTCTTCCATACAAACTCCATCTGGCATTTCTTCACCTGTATACTCTGATAAATCATAATCTTCTCTGTCATCATATTTTTTACCATCTATGTATAAAGTGATTTTTTCAACAACAGTTCTTTTTTCGTCCTTCTTACTTCCCTGCCAGTACAAATTCAAAAAGCAATTAGGACCAATTGAAGTTTTATCTGATTTTTCAAGGTTAGAAACCCATATTCCGCTTTTTCCGCTGCCCTCATATTTTACTTTGTTTTCTGACATTATTACAAAGATTGATACGATGCAGATCACCAAAAATACAGTCATCAGCAATAGCCATTTTTTATTGTTCTTTTTTCTCATGTTTTTCCTCACTTCCCTCATTCTTTTAGTAGAAAATGCGATCAAAATGTTACAGATAATTAAAAAGAGCAAGTGAGCCAACAGAGGGTTGCTCTAAACTTTTTAAACTTCAATTAAAGGAAAGTTAAAACTTATAACATGCTTTAAATGCATGTTTTGTTTCATTAAGTCAATAACCTTCAAAATTATTACATTAATCCCTAAGATTATGATAATATCTTTATGAGATATTTTCGAATTTTGAGAGTGAAAGTGTTGATGAATTAGCTTACTTAGCCGCAAAAAGTTTTGAAACAATAGGTGCTTTTGAAGAGGCTGCAAGCTTTTTCAATGAAAAGATTTGGGCTGAACAGAAAATGAATCAGGTGGAGGGAATCTTATGAAAAAAATAGTGCTTTGCGTGTCTATTTTAACTGTGATTTTAAGTGGAGTAGCTTTAACGCAATTGAGTACAGATTCACCATCTAGCATCCAAGTTGCTGAAAGGCTGGTCGGAGGTTAAGGAGAAGAGCATTCTATATAGCCCGCCTCATGAGAGTGGGCTTATTATTTTTCCATTACTCCAACACCTTAAGGCACCCTTAAGTTCGCTAACAATAGCTTGTTGAATAATTTTTATACTTATTTTATCCTTATGATTCAATGATAAGTACCTATTAGTATATAATTAGATCAATGAATTCTTATCAGCAGAACCACAAAATAGTAAGGTAATACCATTAATTTCCAACAGATAAAAGAGGGACTAATTTGAGAGAAAAATTATATTCATGTTTAATTTGCGGATATAAAGGATTAAGTCAAAGTCCTTTGTATAAAGGCGAGTATCAAAAAACGTTTGACATTTGTCCATGTTGCGATTTTGAGTTTGGCTACAGTGAGGACCATGATGTAAGATTAGGCTTTATTGTCACTCCGGATCATTTAATTGAGGCTGCATTTCAATTGTATCGCAAACAATGGATTGAGTCCGGGATGAAAATTGCTCATCCTGAAGATATTCCAGAAGATTTAAAAAATGGTGGTTGTTTAAAATTTGAAGTTCTGTTGAAACAACTGAAAAACCTAAATCTTGACATAGAGAATTTTGAAATTAACGGCTTTCATGATTAACTGAGGTGCTTTTTTGGTTTTTCAAAGGTGTAACAGTCTTTATCTTTACAATGTCAAGCTAAAATGTGCAGGAAGTGATTCAACTGCTTGTTCATTTCAATACTTTTCTATTCGTATTCAATAAAGACTTTGTGATCGCCAACAAACATTTCACTTCCATCAGATAAGTGTATCCAAAAAGCCTCCTCTGCTTCTTCTCTATAGTCAAAAATTGCAGTAACTTTGATGTTTGACTCATCTTTGATTGGTTTTCCAACTGTTATTTTCGTTTTTTCCTCTGGCAAAGTAATGGATTTAATCATCAAAACCTTCCCATCTTATCAGTTTTACTCTCCCTCTTCCCTTTCCTTTCCTTTCTCCGCAGTATGCTTAATGCTGATTCATCTCATCTATATAAGAAAAGAAATATGAATATTCTATTTCAATGACTGACAAATTTTATAATAAGATGCTTTAACGCCTAATTAACGCCATCTTCAGTGAATTTAAAGGTCTGTTTTAAATTGCGTCCTTCTTGCCCTTTTTGCGTCCAGATTATAACAATTTCTAATTCAGAGGCTTTATCTGCCAGCATAAAATGCTTGAACCTCAACGGCGATCCATCGTTTAAACTTTCAGCTAACGTTTTAGCATCATCTATTTGTTTTACACAATTTTCATCGGGGCATCCAAAAAGTGAAAACCTTGTGATTGAATCAGGATCATTTCTATACAATTGCACATCCACCGTAGCTGCTTCTTTCCCAATATTGTTGACTTCCAAGGAATAAACATTATATTTCCCTTTCTTAGGTGCCGCAAATTCCTTTGCATTTTTTGCTTCACTTACTTCTACTGACCACTGTTCCGTTTTTTGTGTAATCGGCAACACCGTAAAAGTAAGAGCGTGCGCATTTGATTGAACAAAAGTAAACGCAAATAATATTACATATAAGAAAAATAATACCTTCTTCACTTCATTTATCCCTCCATTCGCTTGTCCAATAATAGTATCCTATTGCCGCTCGGCATTTATTTCTTTCGGTATTTGAGATGGCGCTTTAGGGACTTTTCTCAGTTTGTTATTGATCATATCAGAAGAGTACAACGTAACAATCATACTCCCTCCATACCGTTTTGCCCGAATTAATATTGGCTGGTTATATTGGTTTTTAAAGAGAAAGTCTGGACCTCCCCAGCTTACTGTCGCATCACGTCCGGACGGAACATATGGTACGCTTCTTGAATGAGAATAGCGCTGAACGATTCGCATCCCCGCACGATCGACTGCATTAAATAGTGTTGAAGATACCTGGCAAATTCCTCCGCCTACACCTTCAGACAACTCACCTTTAACGATAATGGGCGCACTCTTGTATCCTTTGTCTTGAGTTCTCATCCCAACAACTTGATTAAACGAAAACGTCTCATTAGGGAAAACAACATGATTGTTAATCGCTTTTGCAGAAAGAGAAATATTGTGTGAACGGCTTTTATTGTTCGAATTAAAATACGTTACGTACTGACCGAGCTGATGTGTACTGATGTGAGCAAGCAGCTCGCTGTCAACTTTCGGATATATGTTCAATTCCGGCACTTCTACCTTGGAGGGGCCATGGCCATAGAAATAGGCATAAAACTTTTCCTTAAACGCCTGTTGATAAAGTCTGTAACCAACCCTGCCCGGGACAATGCTTCCCTGTTCGTTAAGCACAGCATTAGCCGGCTCCCGGTAAATTTCCTGATCCAGCTGTTCGATCAATTTACGGTATTTTTCATGGTCAATCATTGGAGTACCAGGAAGAGGCATTGTAAAGTTTTCACGGGTAACAGTAGCTATCGTCCGCCCTTGCTGTGTGACCGTTAAGCTGTCAGGCGGCTCGCTCGGTTGAGCCAATAATAAAAGACCAGTGATCCAAATTTGTATCATAAGTCGTTTACCTCCCGACCATTAGTATGGGCATCAGCTTATTCTTTGATGTATTTCTTCCTATCGCTTGTTTGAATATTTAGATGTTGATTCGCTTATTTTTGAGTAATAGAAAAACCACATAAATGAGCTATAACTTTAATTGTTCTCTGGTTCAATTCGCTGCCAAGTTAAAAAAAGACTAAAATGATAAAGATGTAATAACAACAATAAAATAATCTATCTTAATATTTTTTTATTGTAAAACGATAAATATCGTGTTAAATTCAAAGTGACAACAAATCAGTGAGGTGCTTTTTATGAATCGAGTCTCAACACTCTTTTTAAAGATTGCCGTAATTCTTATCGGACTCCCGATTCTTGCTTTGTGCATTTTTGCGGTGCCGAAGATAGCCAATTATGCAGCGGAATTAGTTCCAAATATCGCTTATATCAAATATCTCGTTTTCATCTATTTGTATGTAACGGCGATTCCTTTTTACTTTGCTCTTTATCAAGCGTTCAAACTTTTAAGCTATATTGACAAGAACAAAGCTTTCTCAAACATTTCTGTAAGATCTTTAAAGAATATAAAATACTGTGCGGTCACAATCAGTATCTTGTATGCAGCAGGCATGCCGATCTTTTATCTGATGGCCGAGATAGACGACGCCCCGGGTATCATAGTCATCGGATTGGTCATTATTTTTGCTTCAATGGTGATTGCAGTCTTTGCTGCTGTTCTTCAAAAACTGTTAAAAGAAGCGATTGATATAAAATCAGAAAATGACTTAACGGTCTGAGGTGATGAACATGGCAATTATTATCAATATTGATGTGATGCTTGCTAAAAGGAAAATGAGCGTAACAGAGCTTTCGGAGAGAGTCGGCATCACGATGGCTAATCTTTCGATATTGAAAAACGGAAAAGCAAAGGCCATTCGATTATCAACTTTAGAAGCGATTTGTAAGGCTTTAGAATGCCAGCCCGGAGATATTTTGGAATACCGAAGTGATGAAGATACACAAGATTCATAAAGAGGACACGGTGACACTATGGACGTAACGCTATATCCATCTATGCGTGCCTTACATATAATCAGAAAAAAAGTTTGGAGGCACATATCATGAGAGCGTTAAAACAACTCTTTCATTTTGGCTGGGAACAGGCCCTTTCGTGTTTGTTTCCTGTCGTTATTTTTGCCTCTTTGGCTATCACACAAATCATCCCTCTTCCCTTCTTGCCGCGGTATGATTGGCTGCTCATCATTTGCGTTTTCATGCAGGGGCTGATGGTGCGTTCCGGGCTTGAAACACGAGATGAATTAAAAGTAATCACCTTGTTCCACCTTATTGGGCTTGTTCTTGAACTTTTCAAAGTCCATATGGGCTCCTGGTCTTATCCAGAAGAAGGATATTCCAAAATGTTCGGGGTGCCTTTGTATAGCGGCTTTATGTACGCAAGTGTGGCCAGTTATCTTTGCCAGGCGTGGAGAAGGCTTAAGGTTGAACTGGTGAAGTGGCCGCCGTTTTTTGCAGTTGTCCCGCTTGCCGCTGCGATTTATTTGAATTTTTTTACCCACCATTATTCAATTGACATACGCTGGTGGTTATCTGGACTTGTCATCATTGTCTTTTGGAAAACATGGGTCATATACGAGGTGAATGGAACTCATTACCGTATGCCGCTTGCACTTTCTTTTGTGCTCATTGGATTTTTTATATGGATAGCGGAAAATATCGCAACGTTTTTTGGGGCTTGGACATATCCAAACCAAACCGAGGCATGGAGTCTTGTTCACCTAGGAAAGGTGAGTTCATGGCTTTTGTTAGTGATTGTTAGCTTTCTTATCGTAGCGACGTTAAAACAAGTTAAGGAACAGAATCCCACAAAGACAGAGATTGATGAACCTTTTTTAGGTTGAAGTTCTCCTAGCGTATAAAGTACCAAATAAAATGAAAAAGCAACGTTCGAATTGTTGCTTTTTTCTTTTTTTAAACTCTACCGATGAGTATTCATTTTCCTCTAGGGTTAGATCATAGAATAATTGTGGAGAAATCGTCTTTGGCCATCCTTTAAGAACATCAATAAAGTCTTCGAACACTTTTTATAAAACGTCTTAAACTAAGAGTTTTTATGCTCCTCTTCTAGACTAGAATCACTTATTACGTCTGCGGATTCAGATGACGACTGTTTTCAATATCTTGATAAACTCATGCGCCGCCGGCGTTATTTCATCAAATGAGTGCGCGATGACGCCAATATCACGGGTAATCCGGGGAATGATGTCTTTTTTGATCAATTGATGCGGAACAGATGAAAGTGTAAAGTTTGAAATAATGCCTATGCCCAAGTTATTTTTGACCATATTGATCAAGGTTTCGGCATTTTGCACAGTCAAGTTTTCCTTTAATTCAATATGGTGCTGCTGAAACGTATTTGACATTGCAATTTCATGACCGCCTTTGCAAAAAATAAGGTCATCTTGATATGTGTTGAGGTCGACATGCTTTTCCTGTTTTAATTCATCATCTTGCGGAGGGATGACCGCCACCATATAGTCGTTACGTAATAGTTGATAGTCAAACGGGTCAAATGGAGATGCCGCGATCCCAATATCAACCGTCCGATCCTCGACCCACCCTTTGATTTGATCAGAGGTCCCCTCGACCAATTCTATGCGGATCAGCGGGTAGTTTGATCTGAATGCCGCAATCGCCTGCGGCATGATATTTGTTGAAACAGCAGGAAATGAACCGATTTTCACCTTCCCGCTTAACAGCTTGTTTTCCCTGTTGGCTACTTGATATATTTTGCTTTCAATCCCCTTCATTTGCCTCGCCAGCAGCAAAATTTCCTTTCCGACGTCAGTCAGCATTAAACCATGATGTTTATCCCTGATCAATAATTTGAGCTGGAGCGAGTTTTCGAGGTTTTTTATCGCTTTGCTTACCGCCGGCTGAGAGATGAACAATTCTTTTGCCGCTTCTGTAATGTTCAATTTCTCCCCGACTTTTATAAATATGTGAAGATGGTTCATATTCATAACTATTTGGTTATACCCCCAATAATAAAAATGTATTTCAGTTATATACAAATGTAACATATGATAGAAACCAGCACGATATTTAAACAAGAAAGGCGGCTTATTAATGGTAAAAGTCATGCTGGGAATCATATCTGTCACACTTATTTGGGGCTATACTTGGGTTGCGATGAAAGTAGGAATTCATGACATTCCCCCGCTTTTATTTTCAGCATTACGTCTGTTCATCGGGGCGGTTCCTTTATTTCTCATTCTCTTCATTCAAAGAAAAAAACTTTCAATTGGAAAACAATATGTCAAAAGCTATATCGTCATGAGCCTGCTGATGGGCCTGGGCTATATGGGGATCTTAACGTATGGAATGCAGTTTGTCGATTCAGGGAAAACCTCTGTTTTGGTGTATACGATGCCTATATTTGTTACGGTGATCAGCCATTTTACATTAAACGAGAAAATGAATGTATATAAAACGATCGGGCTGATAAGCGGCTTCTCCGGACTTTTATTCATTTTTGGAAAAGAAATGCTAAATGTCGATCAAAGTGCTTTATTTGGAGAACTGTGCGTCCTTGCGGCAGCGCTTAGCTGGGGAATTGCGAATGTGTTTAGCAAGCTTCAATTCAAGCATATCGATATCATTCATATGAATGCCTGGCATCTACTGATGGGAGCCGTCATGTTGTTGATGTTTTCCTTTATATTGGAGCCGGTCCATTCAGCCGAGTGGTCATATCAGGCGGTTTGGTCATTGCTGTTTAATGGTTTGCTTTCTACAGGCTTTACATTTGTCGTATGGTTTTGGGTGCTCAATCAAATCGAAGCGTCAAAAGCATCCATGGCATTAATGTTCGTCCCAGTTTTGGCTCTATTCTTTGGATGGTTGCAATTGCACGAACAGATCACCATGTACATCATCATCGGCGCACTGCTGATATGCTGCGGCATTTTTATGAACACATTTAAATTATCACGACAGAAAGTGTGATTTTTGTTGACCTCGTATGATAGGAGACGGCTGTTATGAGTGCGTCTTCTAGAATCCTGACTGCAGTCTATTAAACAATGAAAAAAGCTAATGTCTGCATGTGAGACATTAGCTTTAATGGCTGGCGTTTAGGTTGGTGAGCAAGCCACTTGCAGGCAGCTTTACTTGTAAAACCGGGTTGCTTTTTGTAATACAATTGCATAGTGCTTATACTTCGGCAGAATTCAAATAATAATTGCTTATGTATGAACAATTTTCCCACCTTGAATTTTTCCAGCTAGCGAAAAAGGATTTTTTTATCTAAAAAGCCTTAAATACTGAATTAAAGAAAAACATCAAGATAATGATGGCTAGTACAATAACAATCTCAAAAGTATGTGAACTGCTATCTTCCTTTTCTTGTTCAGTCTTCTCCCTCATTTGTTCCCTATATGTTCTTTGTATTTCATCCTTTTTCTTATCCATCTTACTCGACCCCCTTCAAAGTAAAGCCAAGCAATTCTGAATTAATAAAAATCAATTATCATCTTTCAACTTCATTTTTTTTGTGAAAGGTAATTGAAATCACTGTTGCTAATATTGTTAAGCTTGATGTCTTTGTTTATCTCTAGTGCATATGGTTTAATGAAGTCCACAATAGGTGTCATATCAAAAGGAAAATCAAAGTCCAGCAACTCAGAATTGGTTTTATATACGTGTTCTTTAATAAAGAAGTGACAATCTGGTTTCATGTTTAACAGGCCATCTATAAAAGAAAAGGTATCAGCTGTAAAGTCATCAAGATATCTTTCTTCAGTGAATGCAATGACCTGAAGAAAGTTGGAGGAACCCTCGTATTCATTTTCATCCTCTATACCAATTAAAACTGGATTATCACACAGCTTTTCTTTTCTTTTTGAATCAACAATTAAGATATAACCGTAAATGTTTGAAGTTTTTTTTTGTAGTACCTGAAAAAACTCGACTTCATTTGTTCTAAAAAGCCTGTAAAATTTTAAATCCATATAAACCTCACTCTTCATATGATGATTTCATTTCTACTCTCTAACCCTGCTCATTCGTTTTTTCTTCTTTTACCTTCTTGTTTAACTTGAAGCCAATCAAGACATTGATAATCGCAGCTGGAAAATATAACATTCCCGCACCCATTATTCCTAACGCAGTACTCGAGCCGACGATAAACGACTGCACTTCTGTACTTCTCGACTTTAGACTAAGTAACACAAGAATTCCCGCTAAGATACATATAAACCGAGCAACACCTGTATGAAGAAATCGGTTAAAATTCCAAAAAATTGTCCCATGGCCGATAACAGGATTCCCAGAATACTGGAAATTACAACTAGTTTTTTTATGACTTGTCACCCCTTTTTTAAATCCTTTTCTTTTCAACAAATCCTTCAACACAATACTTTTCAGTTCACCATCTCTTTCTATACAATACAATTCAACACCTTTTTAATGGCCACATTTGATTTTCCCTTTCTTACTTCACTTGTACATTACACTTCGGTTTAAGCTCACTTCCTGCTATTATCATCTTCTAAGCGCCATGAAGGTAGTTAGTCAAATAAGGTGAACTCTTGCGTGAGCGCCGGCGATTCGGGATTAAAAACAACATTTTTAAATTCATGGTCTTTTTGTTTTACATTTTTTAAAATACTTCTTTTATCTTGATTCCTTAGTCTCTCCAAGGACAGTGCATAACGTGTTAAGCTTTTAATAAAAACTTTGCAAGGAGTGGTTCTTTGCTTAAAGCTTCAAAATTTTTCATTTCATGTGTAGCTTTAATACTGTGCGTGTATTCATTATATAATCAAAGTGTTTTCCTCTTAACCTCTCTCCAAGTACTAGTTGCACTTCTCTTTGTTTTAATGGGGGTGGAGGCACTTTTAAAAAAACAAACGAGTTCTGCGTATTTTTTGTTCGGATCAGCGGCCATTATACTTGTTGTGAACGTAGTTAAATACATGATTTAACTTAGAATGTTCTAATTCCGCAGAAATATAGAGCCCCTGAATCAATAATGAAGGCAGCTACAATGCTCTTTATGTAATACTTTGCTCGCTTTTAATTTTTTCTTAAAATAGTTGAGTATGCCCTAGTTTACTCCTCCAATATTTAAAATTAAAACCGGTTTTATTTGTTTCCATTTTTCGGAAACGTTATTATCAAAGGCATAATACGTTTGAAACTTCCCATTAGTGATAATTGTTGCATGTATTTCAAAGAAAAAATGATGTATTTAAAAAATTTAAGATTTTCATGACGATCCCTCCGTTCTGTTTAGCTTTATGATATTGTGAAGTTGTTTTAAATTGGGAATGTTGTTTTATACTCAAAAACTTCAGCTGCAAGCAGATGCATCGTGTACCCAGCATTCTTTTGAAAGTCCATGCGAATAAACCTAATACAGTTAACACTAAGATGATCTCAACAATTGTTAAAATAGACATTTTTACTCCTTACTGTTTACCTCGACACTTGCCGTCCAAACACTTGCGCTCTAAAATTAGACGAATAATATTAACAACGAATGAGCAAGAAATAAGAATAGAATGGAAAACTCATTTTACATATCCATATTCTCATTAATAAAGGTTAACATTTTCACAGTAAACATTTATATCCTATTGTGTATAAACTGTATTTTTGTTTCTATTAAACACCTTCGCCGTTTCTCTTATTCTTACGCCAACAGCGAGCTATTACTGCTGGTATTAATAGCAGAGTACCGACAAAAAGCAACATACAAAAGATGACAAACAGTGCTCCTGTACCCGGCATAATTTCTTCGTAGGTTATAAAGCGTTCCTCCCCCTGCAGGACGAAAAACCGAGAATTTTCGAGAAAAGCTAGATGAAAGGCGATAGATGTCCATAAACTTCCTGTTACAATACGCAAAAGTTGAAGGATGAATCCAAAAGATAACAATAAAATGATGTAATCTAATGTGATAGCTGGTGATTCAATTCCTGCTATATATTGCAAACCACCTACAGTTATAGGTGCAAGCACAAATAGGATCGGCTGCAGGAATAAAGCTATAAAACAGTTAAACCGCCTGTTTAGAGCGTAGTACACCGCACCTCGAAAAGTTAATTCCTCTGGAAAAGCTTCATAAAAGAAAGCGATTATCATATTTAAGAGCAATACTGTAACCAAATGACCAGAGAAGTGAAATCGTGTAATGTTGATCCACCCTAATAAATGAGCGATAGCAAATCCAGATCCAGAAAGAATAATCACATACATTGCTCCCATAATGGCTTTCGGAATGGCTTGCCGCCACCCAGACAGTCCGAGAGAGCAGAATGGTCTACTAGAAAACCGTTTAAGAATAATGTAGAGCAACGGGACAGTAACTAGTGTCACTAAGCCTGCTTGGATACCTTGCTGCAAGAGCTTGGAAGCTCCTGCCTGGCGTGCCATTGAACCGACAAAAGTTGCAAAAAACAGCGCAAAAACGAACGTTCCCCAGCTGAAAAAAACAGCCGCCAGCCATTTAAGATGATTGTTTTGTTTTCCGTTTTGGATTTGATGAAATTGCATTTTCATCCCCCTTTCACAGCATGAACAGCATCAAACAAGAAAGCAAATTGAGCAGTCGATCATTAGCTTTCTTATTACAATACGTTCCAGATGCTGTTATTGTTTCAAATATTTGAATCACCCTGCTTCCATTGTATCGCTTTCTTCCATCATAAAAAAATGCCCCATCATTTCTGGAGCATTGGTACTGATTCTATCAATCTATTGTATTCATTAACTCGAAGAAGTGTTCTGGTTTTTGGGTCTTATTTAACTCATACCATGAATGCAATGTTTCTGGTGCAAATACATCTAATTTTTTCAGTACTTCCATCGCAAATTCCAGGGGAGCTATTCCTGATGCGGTGACCAAATTCTCATCAGATACTGCAGGTCCCATCTCATAAAATGCTTCTCCTTTATAATGAGGACAGACCATTTTCAAATACGATAAATCATTGCTTGTATGCTTTCTAGAGTCTAAGTATCCATAATTCGCGAGGCCCTCGGTTGCACCACAAATGGCAGCAACAATCGTGCCAAGTTGTAAAGCTTCGCCAACTTTTTTTAAGATCGGTTGATGAATATCTTCTCCCCAAGTATTCCCTCCGGGTAAAATCAGAAGATCTTCACTCTCAAACGTACACTTATCAAGGATAATATCTGGTTTTATGCTCAGCCCTCCCATCGTCTTTATCATTTCTTTATGAGCCCCTACTGTAACTACTTTTAGAGGTGCTACATCTTTTTTAAAGTATCTCCCTGAGTTTAGTTCAGCAATTAAATAGCCATATTCCCAGTCTGACATTGTATGAAATACATAGAGATAAACTTTTTTCGTTTGCATCTATTACACTCCCATCACAGTTGATCAAGCCCATGTAGATGACTTTCGTGCCATCCTTTTAAATAATGCCCTATGGTGGAAATATATGCAATTATAAAAATCTGCTACGCTTGCCCTATGATCAATGATGTAACATTTCACATAAGGCTCACCTTTAAAATAGGTGTTTTTCTATTTTGTTCCCCCTTCTGCCCTCAATGCCTTCTTAACTTATAAAAAAACAGAAAACAAGATGAATGAAAAGGGTTTTGTTAAACTAACAGTCATGGGGAACATTTCATTGGAAATATATCGATTTTACTCTTATTTTGAAATATGTATTGGACTTTATGTTTAAGCCTTACTGGTTTTAAACCCTCTTACGGATCAACGCATGCTGAAGCAAAAGCTATAGGAGAAACAAAAATGCCAAGCCGTATAACTACTATAAAATTTGTTCAGCTTGAGAAATGATTTGATGCTATGCTTGGCGTTGTAATTGACACAGGTATAAACAAGGCTATCGCCTATCGGCCAAATGAACGGTTTGCTTAAGCATCAACCTATAAAGTTCTAGCCGCAGCTGCTGCCCTGAAGAAAAACTTAATTGACAAAGACGATCTTGTTACATATTCTCCACTCACAGAAAAACACGTGGATACAGGCAGCTGCTATTCGTTACAGCGATAATACTGCTGGGAACATATTGTTGCAACAACTTGGCGGCCCTAAAGGTTTCGAAAAGTCACTGAAGCAGATTGGGATCATGTAACCAAGGCAAATCGATTCGAGACGGATCTAAATCTGCAGTTCCTGGGGATATTCGTGATACAAGCACCGCAAAAGTACTAGCAACCGACCTTAAAACTTTCACAGTGGGACAACAATCTCACGACTGACAAGCCCTGACCTTAACTGATTGGATGCTTCGAACTCGATTCCCAATATTTCGTCCCGTTAAAAGACACTAACATGTCAAACCATATCTCAAAATTGGAATCTAAGTTAACTGCATCTTCAATATTATCAATTGAATCTAGATATAACATATAATCTAATCCTTTTCTTGATCTGTTTGTGTCAATGACATATCTCCCATCATAATGATATCCAATTAAGACGTATCCCTCGGGGAAATTTTGGACTTCATTGTAATCAATAATTCCTTCTGTGCAAAGTAATTAAATACCGTCAAACATTTCCATCCCATTATGTTGTAACAAAAACTCTTTATAATCATTAGGGTTTTTAAATAGACTTTTCGAGTACACTTCTATTAAGGTAAAAAAATATCGGCAGATGCACGAACATCTAACCGATCTGAATAGAATAACTCCTTAAAAGCCTCACAGCATCCCATTTGATTCTGGAACTTCCATACTCAAACACTTTGTATTCTCTCGGTTCCGTTACATCTTCAGTCGTTGTTACAGTCAACACTTTACTAACTAGTAATGGCTTACCTGATACACTAATCGCTTTTCCCGTATAGCTATATCTATTGTTAGCTATTAAAACCGTATCGGTATACACTGTACTAGATGCATTGGCAAATTTTCTCATTATCTCTGTAAACCTCATATTCTTGTCCACTATCAACTGGATCTGACCACATTAATTCAATAGTATTTGCCGTTACTTTTGAGGCATTAAGATTTGTTGGATGGAGGTTCAACATCATCGTGTGAGGTTTACATCAATTACGTTATAAAAGGCATTAGAGGTGTCCGCAACATCCCACACCCCTAGAATGACATGATAACCACTGCGATCAGTTGGTACATAAATCTTATGAGATAGATTCGTATCGGCCCTTGAACCATCGTGATCAACAGTACCAATTAATTCAAACTCATCTCTTGTTAAAGGTTTGTTTGGATTCCAATCTTTCTTGGTTATATAATAGTGCCACTTTGTTGTTGCGTGAGGAGCAGTATAGTGCCAAGTAAAGGTGTTTAGACCCCCACGTATGTTTTGTTTTACCCAATGATCTGCAGTCTGCCTGTCTAACCCAAAATCAATTTGACCCGATCCTCCATTTGCTGATGCAATTTTCCCATCTGGTGGACCCGCTGATGGAAACCCTTTTGGTCCTTCTACCGATTGAGGATTATCAACTACGGAACCATATTTTTGAGTAGCTGCAGTCCAACCAATTATTTGTTTTTCTAATGATCCCATGTACGCTCGACTAGCAGGTTCTTTTATATACCCGTGTGCAGATACATCCCCTGCAAATAAAGTAGCACCAATACCTAGAACAGCAGTTAGAACAGCACCTTTAATAAAACTCTTCATTATTAACTCATTCCTCCCTTTGTTGTAAAATTTTTCTCTTTCCTACTATAATAATTCATTACATGTGAGGTAATCTCCTTCTTTATTTTTGATCACGTGAAATTTAAAGAACTTCATGTTCCCTCAGCTCCTTTGTTCTTCAGCTTATTGACAAACACTCTTTTCATACAGCTTCCATTTTAGTTACAGATACCGAAACACTTTATCAATCTCTTTTTGATCTTTTTAGCAACGCTATAAAACACATATCATCTCAATATCATTTAACCTGCCGCTCAATATTGGTTCTGTATATTTTCAAAGTAATCTTGTATTGAATTTTTAATAAAACAATGCAACTTGAATCAAAAACTGCAGCTGGCTTCTTTACTTTGTTATGTTCTTTCTCCTGAATCGTCTCTAATTAAAAACAAGACATGTTCCCCTTGCTTTTTAAAACACTTGTTCAGAATCCTTGTAAAAAAAGAATCCATTCTGCAATTCAACATCAAGCAAATTTCGTTCGGCTTCATTGTCATTTAGTTTGATTTTGATTTTGATTTCATGTATTTTAAATGTAAATTTGAAATACAGTCTTGACGTTTATTTAAGAATGTTTCGATGCCTTTTTTCATTGGATCATTCTTGCCTAAAATTTTGTTCTGTTTAACTAAACATGGCACTATAATTGAACTATAGGTTCATAGAAAGAAAACAAAATATTATAAGGAGGATTTTTGTGTTTCAAACCTTAAATCATTTTTTAAAATCTTGGGAGTTCGAAGCCGGTGCAACACAGAAAATACTAAATAGTCTAACTGATGAATCACTTAAACAGGAAATAACTTCAGAAAGTTGGACTTTAGGCCGTATTGCTTGGCATACTGTTGCTGCCATTCGCATCATTACCTCAAACACAGACTTAACGTTTCATGCCCCAGCTGAAGATTATCCTGTTCCTACTTCGGCTCAGTTTATAGCAGACAGTTATCATCAAGCCAGTAATGCATTTGTAGAGGCATTAAAAACCCAATGGACTGACTATACACTCCAAGAACGTATCAACTTTATTGGGCAACAATTGCCGAATGGTTCACTTTTGATGTTTTTAATTCAACATCAAAATCACCATCGAGGACAAATGACTGTTCTTATGAGACAAGCAGGGTTAAGTGTTCCAGGTATTTATGGTCCAGCAAAAGAGGAATGGACAAAATTTGGTTTGGAACCCCCGCAAATGTAATATAAAGAAATTAACCAAGCATGTTTTGATCAATCTTATTTCAAAACATGTTCTTTTCTTTTGTTCATTTATCAATGTTGTTATTAACATAAATTTGATTAATTTTTATTCCAAAACTAGACTAAAATAATATTGCCTGCGTGATCAGGATTATTCGACTTCATCCATTTTTGCTTAAGATCAGCTTTTCCCATTGTTTACACTTTATTTGACCTCACATTATTTTATCCATACTTTTCACATCTCTTTTCTGATTAAAATTATTGTTTTATTGAGATTCCTCATTAAAAAAAGCGCTCTGCTTTCTGCTGCAAGTGCGCTTCATCTCTCAATATATGGACATATATCATCATTCCAGATTATTTGGACTTCATAACTCTATCTTATAGTTGCTGAATCTTTCTTAAAAGCTTCTACCTGATCAACCTTTAAAAACTAAGACGGTATGCCGCCAATATAATTACAACATTAACTAAGAAATTCCTATAACATTGTTCTTCGGGTTTGCATATGAAGAACGCTAATTTAGTCCTCAAGCGAATCCTACAAAGAATGATCTCCCCGGCATATAACTTATCCCGTCATAAGCGAATTGTAGTGGTTATAGGAGGTATATTTTGTTTGTATCACCAATGTTGCTGCATTTAATAAAAGAACTTTTGTTAAAGAGGTAAGACTTAAAAATTATTAATAGTTTATTTCCACTCTTCTTCTAAAATAGCGTAATAATATTCATCCCACCATTCATTGCCTTTGGGAATACATTTTTTAAAAAAGCCTTCTCTTCTCATTCCGATTTTCTCCATAACTCGGTATGATGGAATATTCTCAGGCTGACACGTAGCTATAATCCTATGTAAGTTCATTTCTTTAAATCCATATTCCAAGATAGCTTGTGCTGCTTCAGAAGCGTACCCTCTATTTTGATAATTTGGATTAAACACCCACCCAATCTCATATGTATGTTCACCAAAATACTTATAAAAAACAATATGACCTATAAGATAATCTTCATCTATTAGCACTACAGGAAATTTTTCAGCGTTATCACCTTTGTTTTTATTTACAAATTCTTTAGCATCTTCTTCAGTAAAAACCCCTTCTGGTATATACTTCATAACATGAATATCTGATGTATACTCATATACAGCTTGCCAATCATTTAATTCAAATTCACGTATCAATAACCTTTTTGTTGTTATATGCATTAAAGTGACTCCCATCAAAAGTACTTAAACTTAATGTTTATTTCGATATTAAGACAACAATAACCTCTTTAAATACTATTCTTATTCAACAACTCAAGAAATTTCTGACCAGTGAACAGGCCATGGGATATGATTCATCACAATAAAAGCCCCGCTCGAGCTATCAGTAAGCCTTATCGGCTTATGAGGGACTTAAATCATTCACGTAAATTCATTAAACATCTTAAGAATTAACACATTTTTCAGGAACAAATCTGTAAAAAGGAATCAACCGGAACTGATGAAAAGCTTTTTTATTTAGAGATTTACGAGATGTATTCTTGGATCTTCAGCTATCATAAAAAGTACCGATCCTGTTTTGATTCAGAAATCTTTTTTAAGTTCAGAGATGCAGCTAACACTACACTTCCCTGTCTCTCCGTATTCCCTACAACAGCAAGTTCATAAATAAAAAATAGACCTCCCTTGAGTTAGGAATCTTCAAGGGTTAGGCCTACACAGATTGACCATTGAGCAAGCTCTTTGATGGGTAGCTTTTTGTACAAAGCCGGGGTATTGCCGTCCCTCGGCCTTTTTATTTTGTGCATCTCCAACAATTGTTTTGCTTACTGGGATTACCTTTATCCTATTTATCCTTGTCGATCATCAAAAGGTAACCTTCCAATTAGCAGTCAACCGGAATACTATTGATGTGTTCTTCAGACAAATCCTCATATTTCAGTTCCTCTTCAAGTTCTTCATGGCTAAATAAATGAATTCCTCTACCTCTAGGTGTTTAATTTGATACTTCGCTTCGAAGTTTTGAAGTTCCTTAAGAGTTGCTTTGTTCATCTAAGAGACTTTTTGAAATATTTACAGTCTTATAACAAAATTAGTCAATATATGTCTCCCCATTTTGTTCTTTTAATGAGAATAAATGTTCGTTTTGGCGTTCCAATTCCAAAAGATATGAACAGAACGTGATAGGCGTCCTTTTCACTGAATATAATGCCATAAATTCAAAAAAGAGGTGCCTCCGAAAAATGAATTCTCTCACGAATGATGACATGGTGAAGATTATTAGAAACGGACTTAGCGCATCACATCATCCAAAGCATATTATTGTTGTGGGAGCCGGATTGGCCGGGCTTGTATCAGCATCTTTGCTGAAAAATGCCGGTCACAGAGTAACGATTCTTGAAGCGAGCGGAAGAGCAGGCGGCCGTGTCTGCACGTTGAGATCTCCCTTTAGTGATGGTTTGTACTTTAATGTTGGTCCGATGCGCATTCCGAATATCCATATGTTAACCTTAGAATATATAAAAAAATTCAGGCTGCCAACAAATGTATTTATCAACAAAAGCCAAATGGACATCATTTACACGAACGGAATTAAAACACGTCTCCATCTTTTTGAACGAAATCCTCAGATATTAAGATACCCCGTTGCACCAAACGAACAAGGGAAAACCGCGGAAGAGCTGATGCTTTCTGTATTGCAGCCTATTCTGCATTTTATTAATCAAAATCCAGAGAGAAATTGGCGGATTGTTGAAGAACAATACAAAAATGACTCGTTAAGCTCTTTTTTAAACACATATTTTTCATATGGCGCGATCGATATGATAGGAATCCTTTTGGATATGGAAGCGTATATGGGTATGTCCCTTGTTGAAGTGTTACGGGAATCCATCTTTTTCACTTCACCAACTCACTTCTATGAAAAAACAGGCAGAATGGATCGGCTTCCTCACGCGTTTCTTCCTCAACTAAAAACAGATATTCTATACCATCAAAAAATGATGAAAATTTCTCAAAATGAGCACAGCGTTACGGTCCATTGTCAGCATCAACAAACAGCAGAGCATGTAGCGTTCACAGCTGATCTTGCTATTGTAACCATTCCTTTTTCAACATTGCGATTTGTCAAAGTCGAACCATACCATTCTTTTTCCTACTATAAACGGCGGGCAATCCGCGAACTGAACTATATAAGCGCAACCAAAATCGGCATAGAGTTTAAAAGCGATTTTGGGAAAAAGCCGGGCAGCGCGGCGGGCAATCTATTACTGATCTTCCGATTCGATTTTCGTATTATCCAAGCACTGGTATTGGAGCAAATAGACATGCTGTTGTTCTGGCGAGTTATACATGGGCAGATGAGGCACTGATGTGGGACAGTCTTTCAGAAAGAGAGCGTATTCAGTATACTTTACTGAATTTATCAGAGATATATGGCGATATTGTATGGTCTGAATTTGTGTCCGGCGCTTCTTTTAGCTGGAGTCAGAATCCTTATTCTGCGGGGGCCTTTACAGCTATGGAACCCGGACAAGAATTAGAACTGTACCCCTATATCCCTGTTCCTGAGGGAAGAACCCATTTCGCTGGCGAACATGCCTCACTCACTCATGCGTGGATGCAAGGCGCAATTGAGTCTGGAATCCGTGCCGCTTATGAAGTTAATCGTTTATCTTAGATCCTGCTCTGTGCTAAATCTTGTTGTCTATAACAAAGTAACCCTTGCATTCCTTCACCTGCCATGCTATTTCATATAGCGATGAGCTGAATTGTGTAAGCCGATGTACATGCCCTTTGCGGCGCACACGAATGTGGCGTGTCAAAAGAGGTACTACAAAGCTTTACACAGCGAAGTTCATCGCTTTTTTTATTTGGTCAGGTCACAGGTGAGGTCACGCATTTAACAATAAATCCATCTTATCTGCTGCTTCTAATTGCATTGATTGAAGTGCGTGACTATATATTCCTAATGTTTGTTTAATAATTATTTACCATATCCGAGGCATATATTGGGATTCCAACTAAAAGACCGTCGATTATTAGTAACTCACAATAATAACAATGATTATAAAAATTCTTAAGGAACGATCAGCAGCCCGTTAGCTACCCCTGATTAAAGATGATCTGTTACCACACTGTTACGTTAGAACTTCCACTACTTTGATATCCCTCTGTCGCTAAGACTTGGTAAGACCAATTACTACCCAGATTCATTCCATGACTCTTCCATGCGTTAACATGATTGCTGAAAGTGATTGTAGCGTTGCTTCCAGTTGGTCTCTTCGACTGGCGAACACTCCAATACTGTGTAAAAGTAGTGTTTTCGCCATCAATGGAAGGAGCATTATAACGTGTCGTTGTATATATGTCATATACACCCCCATCACTGTATACCGTACCTTTATACGTTCCAGTAGGTCTATAAGTACCCCATGAATCCACTACATAATATTCTATGAGAGGTGATCGCGTCCAACCATATAAAGTCAAATATCCATTGCCTTTCGGCGCCCAAACGCCAGCGTTATAGTTTATTGTCCTAAATGGAGAACCTGTAGTCCAACCTTTACCAACAACAAAATTACCGGTATTAGACCAATTCACACTGTAATTCCCGCCAGACCCATTGACAGCGTTTACTATTCCGCCCCCATCCGTCCAATTTTGCCAGTAGTCTGTGCTAGCTGCGGAGGCGGTTGCCGAAAACAAGCTTATACTCATTAAAGCTGCCGTTAATCCAACTAAGAAATTCTTTTTAAACTTAAACATATGTTACCTCCTATAATATTTTTTCTGACTTTGACATGAGGTAGCACTCGTATATATTTAAAACATTCTTAATTACTAACGCCAAAGCTTTTGATCGTTCCCTTCAATATAATACCATGAATTCACGAGTGAATATTATGACTATTTGTAATTTAATTACAAAGGACTAAAATTACATTATAGGTAGTCTTGTTCCACCATAGCCTTATCATTTTTCGTAGAATCGCAATTCTTGTTTCTAATCTGATGGAATAATATCTGTAATTAATCCCCATTCGAACCATTTATCACAAAGAAAATAAACATTAGAGATTGTGAAGTCATTGTAGCTTCTCCAGATGGTGCTCCTGACTTTGAAGCTGTAATGGAACGTTTTATGTCCAAAAAATCAGCCCATAAGATTGTTTACTCTGTCTTCGATGTTATCTTCAAAGACGGTCAGTTAATTGCCTCTAAGTCGTTCATTTGCCTTGGCCAAAGAAAAAACTTAGAGGCAATCGTACTCAATAAAGCTGACTCCCCTTATGAAATTAATAAACGTTCTCATAATTGGCTGAAAGTGATCAATTATGATTATACTGAAGTTCTCATAACCAGCTACAATGGAGCTGCAGCTGGGTTTATGTAATTCATTCCACATGAAGAACGAAGTAAGTCCACTCTATGAAACAAGTAAAGTCTGAATTGTAGAATTTTTCCGTTTTTACACATATTAAATATCGACAATCATTCAAATGATTTAATAATTGAATGGCTCTGTTAAATTTTAATGTTGATAAATACGCAAAAATAAAAGGAAGCCCTAGTAAACAGAGTTTCCTTCAATCTTGTTTATGTAACGCACCCGATTCCGGAACAGTTTACTGTCTTATATAAGACGGTTCTCTAAGGATTCGATTGCCTGTTTTAATGCAGTTAAGCGACGCTCATTTAATGTTTTTTGAGAACTGCCTTCTTTTGCTTTTGCTAATTGTTTTTCAATAGATGGAATGATATCTTGTAGAACTTCTTTAGAAGTCAATATGATTTCTTGCTCATAGCAAAAATCTTCACCATTCCAAGTACCTTTTAGGCTTTCTAAACCAATTTTTACTGCGCTTAGTCTCTTTTTGACAAGGGTTGTGTTTGAACCTTTTTCTGTCGTGCTTTTATAAGCATTTGAAAGTTTACTAAAAGTTGACCTCAAGGATTCAATAGATAAATCTTGGATTTCTTGGCTAACAGTCTTCATATTCAACCCTCACTTTTCGTTTTGCTCGTTATCAATATATTGTGAATTTTTAACGACAAGGGGATTTATGTATAGTATAATATTTCCTGTACATTAAGTTTGCTCACTCTAGGGAGTCTTGCTCATCCCCTATGAAAGGGGGTGAGGCTATGTCAACATTCCAGGCATTAATGCTAATGCTTGCATTCGGGTCATTTATAATTGCCCTGTTGACGTATATAAATAAAAAATAGACCTCCCTTGAGCTTAGACACCTGAAGGGCTAGGTCTATCTAGAACGACATCTGAGCAAGCCCTTTGATGGGCAGCTTTTTGTACATGCCGGGGTGTTGGCGCACCTCGGTCTTTTTATTTTATGCATTTCCTTAAATCAAAATACAAAAAATAATTATATAATTGTATCATTACCCTAATTATAACCATATAGAAATGGTATTTGCAATACTATTGCTTTATGGTTAAAACCATTATTTTATTTAGATTGAGGATATAGGTTCGACAAGCAACAATACTTTGGTATTGTGTTAATCGTATCATCAGCCCTATCTTCACTAAGCCCACAGTACAGCTACTCAGGGACAACAACTTTCAAAAAGTGAGATTAAGCAAACAGTTATTTTAAGTCAAAAGCGAGCCTCCATCAAACCTAGCGCATCTTTATGAGTTTCCAAAGTATATAAGCACCAAGAGATAATAAGCCAACACCTAGCAAAAAAGTTAAAATCAAAGCACCAAAGAAATAAAATCCTCCCATGAATCTCACTCCTTTTTCAGTATCATGCCATCAATGACCTTGATACCTTAATGTATATCATATGAGCTCAGATTCAATAAGTTTCGGCCTTATTTGTAATACTTTTGCTTAATCTTCCCAGTCTTCATCCTCATCCCAGCCATCTTTCGCTTCCTGAATCTTATTATAAAAAAATTCAATAAAGCTGTCTGCAACAGTATCTTGATAACCAATTACCCTATCCCATTCAACTACAGGGCATTCTCCGTCTTTCATTTTATTCGTATCTAGACAGTAAGCAAAATAATCAACATCTTCAATAACTACAAGTCCATCAGTAAGGCCATAGTGTTCTCTATATTCCTTAGTTTTATTTACAACTGATGCATGATCAAAGTTGTAGCCTAAAACTAGAACACCGAATAAACCCCCTGCACCGTATTTTTCTAAAAACCATTTATAGCTATTGGGAAGATCGCTTTGTAGAGTTTCTTCAATGCGAACAATGTTTCCATGACTTGTGCCATCTGTAAATATAGCATTTTGTTTATTTTCATTAATAAAGTTTTCAACCTTCGAATAAATCATTTAAACACCTCAATTCCCATTCTCAAATTGTTTCGCTCTCCACTTCCAATATCTCTTTCTAAAGCTTTCGTATTGGGCCTTTAAAACCTTATCATTTCTAAAACTTTTACCATCAGACTTAAGCTTATGAATGACATCACTATATTTTGTATGTAAACTGTTCGGGATTTCAAGCATTGGGCCAGGTTCTTCTTGAATCAAGTGATGTAAATTAATCTGTGTGCCATCTTTTGCATAAGGGGCATTCCCGTTTTTCATTAGTTGAAGATTTGTAACGCCGAATTCCGTTTTTTGATTAATATCTATATCTTTCATAGTATACACTCTTCGGCTTACATCTTTAACTTCCCCCTTCGCCTTTACCTTCCCCTTTATTTCATACGCTTCATACTTTTCTTTATTTAACCATGGTGGATTAATCTTTTGTCCAGTAAACGGCTTTCTTGTTCCATCTGGTAATTTCTTCGCATTAGTCAAAAGTTCATTCTTAAGGTTTTGGCTATCAACCACATTGTATGGTACGTTATCTGCTAGAGCAAGCTTATACTTAGGATTGTAAGGTAGTAAATCTGGAATCTTAACGTCCTTCATTTTCTTCCCTGCTTGGCTTGCTTTGTTTATTACTTTGCCCGCTGCATCTGCTTTGTTAATGGCTCCTGCACCTTTGGTTCCAAAAACAGCTACAGCCACTGAACCAATTGCATACGTCACCCATCTGGATCTAGAATAGGCATCTCCATTCACCATATCTTTTTGATACGATTCTTCAATTGCTGCTGAAACAGCATCATATGTTTTCACTGGGTGAATAACTGCATTGCCTAGTGCTAACAAGGTTTCTCCTGGATCGGTGATGAAGTCCCATATGCCGGTTACAGTGTCTTTACCAACATCATATAAACCTACTCCTACACCTTTTACGATATCCCAGGTGATTTCTCCTGCCCCTTCTAGCTGCTTTGCTTGTTCGATTTGCACCGCAAGCTGAACTTGAGCTGGCTCAAGATTCTCGTAGCCTACTTTCTTAGCGATCTCTAAATACTCATCAGGATCAGACACACCATCATTAAGTTTTTTCTTTAATTCTTTGATTTCTCGTTCTTTTGCTTCTTCTTTTTTCACGCTTAAATAAGATTCAGAATGCTTCTCAATATCGCCTTTTTTCTTATGTATGTCACTTTCTCTATACGCTTTGGCGTTATATTGAATCGGGGTGGCGTTTCTCCCTTTGCCTGTTGATTCCTGCAGCTTTTTAAAATCTTGCTGAATGAATTGTTCGTTAGGCTCTGTTTCAGCGTATTCTGTTTTTAAATCCTCATCAAGCTTGTTTAGCTTATCAATTGTTTTTTCACGTTTGTCATCTGCAGAAGAAAGTTTGTCTTTGAAGTCTTCTGTTGAGAATATTTCAAGGGGAAGAATATCATTGATGTCGTTTAAGATGTCTTTCATCGCTTTCTTTTGTTCAGACATAATGGATTTTGATTTTGTATAAGCGTTCACCAGCTCATGTTCTAGGAAGGATTCTTCTATGTAAGCATCAGACATCTTAGCTTCTTCAAGTTTTGCAGAAACGCTGCTTAAAAAAGCAATTTTCATATCAATTAAATCAATCCATTGATCGGTAACACCGACATGATCATGATAAAATGCTTTAATGTTGTTAGCACCCTTACCTGAAAACTCGCTGTCATCTAAGTCAGCTACGGACTTAAACGCTTTTTTGAGCTTCACCATTTGTGACCTTAGTTCCTTGAACTCTTTGGTTCTTTTATCCGCTTCAGAGAGTAATGAATCAGCTTCAAAAACCTTCATATCATTCTCCTTTCACGCTTACTCCATATAAATTTTACCACAAATCCCCATGTTAGCACCTAACACACAACCAATTAACCTAGGAATTTAGAACTTTAAATGTTTCTTAACTCTCTAAAAATCAATTGTAATTTTTTAGGTTATTTGATACGATCCTGTCTGTAGGTGGGATATATGTAATTATTTGTAACGATTTAACACTCGTTAATTGTTCATTTGTTATGTAACACAGAAAAAGGAGATGATTGTTTATGAAAAAGTTGTTAAAATGCTTTGGATTAACCGCTCTAACTGTTGTGTTACTTCTTTCTGGACTCTTCACACATGAAAAGAAAGTAGCTGCAAGTGAATCATCTAACAAAACAAGCATCCAAGGAATCGACCTTACCCAACGTATTTCTTCAGTTAATGGAATAAAGCAAAAAACTGAAGGATCAAAACAACCCATTTCAGACGCTTCTAATAAGCTAACTCAAATAGCAAAAAAAGAAGGACTTGAAGTTGAAAACTCATACCAAACTTATATTGCATATGGTAAAAAAGATGGCAAAATTTCAACTGGACAAGTCACTTCTGACAGTCAGCGTATAGGAATACAGAAAAGCTCAAAAAGTGTTGTTTACCTAAGCCATACTTTTTTAGGTGGGAAAGTGAACAAAGTTATTCATGGAGTAGAGATTTCAAAAGTCGTTGGGGTTCGGCCTGCCACACTTGAAGTTCAACAAGCACTATGTGAAAGTGGCTACTATAACAAGCAATTTACGTGTCCACATGTTATTAGAAAAACCTTTGTTGGGGGACAGATTAAGAAAGGGGCAGAAGTACATCAGCTTCTTAACGTTGACTATACTTCTTTTTGGAAATATTCAGGTAGTGCCATTGCAACATGGGCAGGAAAACCTCCTACGCTTCGAACTCTAACATGGACTGAAGGTTTGTACTTAACCAATAAAAAAGGTACTTTCTTTCCTGTTTATACAGATAAACAATCAGGCTTAGACTTGCTTGCACCTGCGAACGTTTAAGAAAGTTAAGAAAAAAGTTGACTGGGGAAATAAAGAAAGAAAAGCATACCGAGCATGGTATGAGAAAAAATATGGGAAAAAGACTTGGGCAAAGTTTGAAATACACCATCAATTACCTAGAGAATATGGTGGCGGTAACTCCACTAGCAATTTAATTCCATTAGATAGCGCATTTCATAGAAGTGAAGTTAATCCTTGGTGGAGAGCGTATTAATAAACAAGAGACTCCTAATCATAGGGAGTCTCTTCTAAATCCATATTTTCATAATACAGCTTAACATCTTTGTTTATTTCCCAATATTTAAATCCATTAGAGCTTACCAACCGGTCTAACCAAATTTCAAAATTTGGAGCAACCTCGATAGCTTCATCGAAATGATCAATCGCATCCAAATAAAACATAAAGTCAAGACCCTTTTCATACTGTTTAGTATCAATTAGATAACGGCCATCAAAATGATACCCAATTAAAAAACAATTTTCAGGAAGATCTTCTGTTTCATTGTATTCCAAAACATCTTCAATACTAAGTATTTCAACCCCATCAAAAAACTTCATTCCATTATGTAGAGCTAAGAATTCTTCATAATCCTTGGGTAGACTTACATTGAAATGTGATTTTAGTTTTCTAATTTCTTCTTCTGTTGCAGGTTCATTAAATTCAAATGTGGCGTCTTCTAATACGAAACCACCTGGTTGAATCATTGGAAAAATGCCGTACTTAGAAACAGCTTCTTTAATACCAGCAAGTGTCATATGAATAAGTTTGCCTTCTTCCATATCCTATCCCCCTAACAACAATTAACTAGATTTCACCATGTTATGATACACAAGGAAAGCATTACTATAGGACATTAATTGGTTATTAGGAAACAATTTTACTCATAATTGAAGCAGCATTAGTCGTGAACAAAATGTAAGTGTTATTTGCTGTTTTAATCACTACCCTATCCGTAGAGCCATAAGGAAAACCTATCCTTACTGCGCTTTTTCCCTCTCCCCCATAGCTTGGATCAAGAAAAACATCATTGATTTCTCTGATTGGAATTTCGATTTTGGATAGCTGCCAATTGATAATTAAGTTTTCATTTGTTTTTTCAACGTTGATTCCCAGCATAAAACATTCCCCTTTTGACTATGAATTCAGTAAAATTTTAACATACGCCAGAAAGTCTTAAAGAGAAATGCAATGATATTAAGGAAAAATTAAATTCACAATAACCGCATTCACTTTGAGCCTATCGTTGGCAGCTTGTAGCTCAAATGATGCTGAAAAAGTACGCACAGAAAAAGAAATTCAACAAGTCTGGAGAAATTTCCATTCAAGCTGTGCCACCATCAACAAAATAAAAGGTTGTAGATCGTTTTAGAGGGAACCCTAAGAACATAGACACAGCAGCTGAATTATAGCAAGAATTTCTATAGGTTTACCTAGTCTTAAATATTCCTGGGCTGGTATATTCGCTCAAGCTGTTTTTGGAACATCCTATCACAAAAAAACAACTCGTTATTACTCAATACTAATATGAATATGTACTATCTACAATGACAGTAAATATAGCAAAATAAGATACGAATAAAAAATTACAAAGTTACCCTTGCATTCCTTCACCCGCTATGCTATATTCATATAGCGATGAGCTGAATTGTGTAAGCCGATGTACATGCCCTTTGCGGCGCACACGAATGTGGCGTGTGGTGCATCGCCTCAATACGCAAAGACGTTTGCCTTAGGCAAACGTCTTTTTTATGTTATCCGATTTTTGTGCCGTTTGGGACAGGCTGATCCGGCTTCAGCAGGACGACGTCACTCTGGCCGGGAATCCCGCCAAGGACCAGCACTTCCGATTTAAATCCGGCAATCCGGCGCGGCGGAAAGTTGATGACTGCTATGATTTGCTTGTTGATGAGATCTTCCGGGTGGTAACGCTTCGTAATTTGCGCACTCGATTGTTTCATGCCGATGTCTGCTCCAAAATCAATCACAAGCTTAATCGCCGGGACTCTTGCTTCAGGAAATTCTTCCGCTTTTACAATAGTGCCTGTTCTGATATCCAATTTCTCAAAGTCCTCAATGACTGCCATATCAATAACTCCTTTTTCTCCTATTATAAAAGAGCTTTCTAAGGCTCGTTTAACCATAGAGCCATCATTTTTTATCCAAATATAAGGTGCATCGATACAGCCGGGGCGGCATGCCTGTACTTTTTGTAAACCACCTTGTGAATGAAGAGAGATTTTGAAAGCCCAGCGCTTCGCTCACGACAGTAAGGGTTTCCTTTTTCTCCATCAGCATTCGTTTCGCTTCCTCGAGACGAAGATTGGCAATATAGGTCTGCGGAGACTGCCCCGTCTGCTTCTTGAACCAGCTTGAATAGTAAGCTGGGTGGTAATGCTCGATTTCTGCCAGCTTCTTAATCGTCAGCCGCTCAGATAAATGGTTGTGAATGTAGGCAATTGAGGCGTATATATGGGATTGCAGCTTTTCTTTTATGTATTGAACAAGCATATGCAGTGAGTTCGTGGTGCCGGCCTTTTCTTCCTCAGTAAGCAAGTACCTGATCGAAGACCAGAATGGATCGAGCGCAGCTTCAATTCCCGATCCTGCACGATACTCGTTAATTTTCATCGTATGAAGCGGAACATCCAGTACAAGACATTCATTTCTGCCGATTGACCGGAAACGATGCTCGCACTCAGGCGGGATATATAAAAAATGATCCGGCTTTAATTTCACCTCGCGTCCCTCTGTCTCAAGATCAATACACCCTTCAAGCGGAAAAAGCAATTGGCTATATTTATGCTGATGTGAATGATAAAGGCGTGTATATGTCCGTTTTTCGCAAATTATGTCTTGAAGCAAGTCCATCAGCAATCCCCTCCTTTGATCATCTTTTGATCCGGTAATGGTGTTCTGATATAGGAAAAAATCCGATTTTTTCATATAAAGAAACTGCCGCCAGACTTTCTTTCAGCACTTGCAAATAGATGTGCTTGGCTCCGTTATTGATTGCCCATTCAGTCAATGCCTGATCACTTGAACTCCTGCCCCTTTTTACTCTTTGCTCCTTGGCTACAACGATGTTACTGAGTCCCCCGTAGCCATCAATAAAAGAAGCCGTTCCAAGCGCTGTCAGGTTCCCTTGGTCATACATCGTGAAAAAGGTTTTACACCGCGGCATGCGCGAAAATATGTGTATATCCTTGGTGCCGCTCCGGCGAAAATCCTTCTAATTGAATAAATGTATCAATCCAAACGGGGGACGGCTTTTGAAAGCACTCTTCTGCCTTTTCATACCCGCTGTCTGCCAATGCATCATCAAGCCCTTTCGGAGATGCATGGCTGATTTGAAAACAAACGGGCAAGCCTAAGCATTTATAAAAATGCTCGGCTGCTTACCGGAAATCTCCTTCAGGCATTTCCGCTGATGTCCACACGCTGTTCGCCCTTTTGGTTACGCCAAAGTTCGCTCTGAGGAGCCATTGTCCCATGCTTTTCTGAATTTAAGACCGCCATGATGCTGCCGCTAACTGCTCAATTTTGTGAATGTCCTGTCTCTCCCCTATGTATACTCCTATGATATTATACAATATTCAGAAATATAAGACATCTATTAAATAGTTTACATAATGTTTTTATTGTTCATTAATAATCCTGACAAAAATGTCCGAATTGAAAATGACAGGCTTTCTGAAATATCCTCTTCACGTTCAAATGCTTCTTTTGCGATCAAAGCCGTAAAGCCATGCAACAGGCTTCTTAGCCCCCTTGTCGCGTGAATCGCAGTCTTTTCGTTTGCATAGCCGTTTTCATTGAGCAGCTTCGAGACAAGCTGGACAATATGATCTGAGACAATTTCCATCCTTTTGTCCTGAACCTTGAGCAAAGCTGCTTCATAATATCCGGGATTTTCAACTGCAAAATCCACATATGCATGAGCTAAAGAAAGCATAGCGGAATCACCCTTTTGTTCTGTTACGGAGTCTGCCATATGATCTAAAAGCTTCGTCAGCCCGCTGACAGCGAGCTCTGTTCTGATCGCTTGCAGCCCGTTGATATGATTATACAGCGACGGAGGGCGTACATTCATTTTTTTAGACAGTGCGGCAAGTGTGACACTATTCAAGCCCTCTTGATCGGCAATCTCCGCTGCGGCGTCTACAATCATTTTTTGGCTCAATCCAATTCTCGGTGACATGTTCATCATCCTTTCTTTGCTTTTTGGATCGCCTGGCGCATCCGTTCTGCGGGTGACCTAAGGAAATTCCCATGTCCGACAGCGAGACAGGAAGGCGACTTGTCGGCGAGCGATTGAGCGCTTTTAATGGCTTCCTCCTTATTCCATGTGGCGAAAGCGGGAAAAGGAAACGCCCATTTCATCTGGCCTGATACAGCGATTCCTCCGCGCAATTGGAACGCATCTCCAGCTATGATAGTGCCGTTTCTCGTATCAAGAAATGACATGCTGCCCGGTGTATGGCCTGGTGTAGGAATAGCGAGCAGTGAACCTATTGTTTCACCGCCTGTCAGCAGATGGTGAGGCTTTGTTTGCACGTGTTTCGGAATACCTCCTTTTATAGGTGTCTGCGGCTCATCATGACGCAGCGATGTGTCGCCTTGCATCAGGAAAGAATCCCGTTCTGAGATCATCACCTTTGCGTGAGGAAATGCTTGTGTCAATGCATCCAGTGATCCGACATGATCACCATGGGCATGGGTCAGTAAAATATGCTGAAGCGGTTTTCCCAGCTGATTTACAGCTTGAATGATTCCTTTATAGCTGCCCGGCAGTGCGGCATCAATCAGGGTGACTTCGTTTTCTTCCTCTACTAAATAGCAATTGACCGGAAATAATCTCGGAAAAAAAGTCAGCTGCCAAACCGTTTGGTACTGAGTAACTCTCATCTTTTCATTCCCCCTAATAAAACTAATGGTGTTAGTTTTATTATTAACTAACACCATTAGTTTATCAAGAGTTATTATTTATTTATGGCTACATAAATATTAACCTGCGCTCGGTGAGGTACTGCTGCACTTTGATCATACACCTCAAAGTCACCTGTAAATGTACGCAAATAACGCTTATCCCAAGCCCAAATCTCCTTCCACGTTTCAAGCACAACCTCTTCAATAGGGCCGATTCTGGAAGTGAATACAGCATAAGCGGAAGCCGGCAGATCAATGTTTTCATATGGTTCTGGAAGAGTGCGGCTGTCCTCCTGAAACGTTCCGACTGAAAACGTGTAAAACCCATTCGTCTCCTGCTCGTAATTGGAATATAAGGCGATAATGCTTTGATCTTTTTCAGCCTCTGAGAAAAGAATGCTCATATCCTGCTGCCAGAATTGATCCCACAGTGCCGGGATCCGCCCTTCTTCCGTCATTTCCAATGCATTGCTTGTCTGCCGTGAAAGTCCGGCAAACCGTTTCTGTTTTAAGTGTGTCATATGTGAAAAACTCATACGATCCCTCCTTTTTACTTAGATTATAAAAAAAGAAACCTGACAGCAGTATGTCAGGTTTCATATACTTTTTGCATCTGATTAAGGGTATCTTTTACTTTTTCCCGTATATGAAGAGGTTCCAGAATCTCAATATCCTTTCCAAACTGCAGCAAAAAACCGATCAGCCATTGATCTTCAGGAAGAGAAATCACGGCCCGGCAGTTCTCAACTTCATCACAATGAAGAACATCATATCCGAACCATTCACGTATGCGCTGACGTGCTGCCGGCTGAACAAGAATGACCAGTTCAGTTAAACGGTCCTTTTGGTACCAGTTCTTATCCCACGGCAAGGTCTCAAGCTGAATGTCTTTTCTGATAAAGGACTGATGTGAGATGGTCAGATCTTTCATTCGGTTCAGTTTAAAAAAGCGAAAATCGTTTCTAACTAGACAATAGGCATATAAATACCAGTGCCCCGCCTTGCAAACCAAAGTGTAAGGTTCCGTTTCACGAAGAAGTGTTTCCCCGCTTGCGTTTGTATATGTAAATGATACCGTCGACAATCGATCAATGGCGGCACTGATTTTCTCACGAAGCGCCTTTTGATCCTCAGTTCGGCCCCAAGCCGTCATGTCAATAAACCATTTTTCTGTTTGGTGCTTAAATGCTTCAGCAGATTGCTCCGGTATGAGGTGCTTGATTTTTTGATAAGCTGTGCTGTGAGAAACAGGTTCGTACATAGATGAGACACTCTGCAAAGCAGAAGCAATCGCAAATAGTTCCTCCTCTTTCAGCCACTCTCTCTCAAGCCGATACGTTTCCATAATGCCAATTCCGCCCCCGGAGCCCTGTGAGGTCACAATCGGAATACCAGCCCTATTGATCGTATCAATATCACGGTAAATTGTTCTGACGGATACTTCAAACATCTCAGCAAGTTCAGCGGCCTGCACTTGTTTTTTGCTGATTAATAACACAACAATTGCTAACAAACGTTCCAGTTTCATTTTGTGCACCTTTTCTTCTATTGTTTTCCAGAGAAATTAATCATAACATTTTTATAACGCTTGGGCATATCTATTATGCGGCCCAAAGAACCTCCGCATATGTTATGAAAACAGGGGTTTCCCCTTCTTTTTTGTGTTCAGTATTGTTTTCAGCTACTATTTTGAACCGGATAAGCATACACTTCTCAACGGAGGGGATTTCACATCATGCATCTTACACTTCAGAGCATTTATCCTGCCATGATTATTATCTTTTTTCTGTATAAAAAAATTAAAAGGTCTATTGGATATCAGCCGCTGAAGCCTCGCTGGCTGTTTACCCGTATGATTCTTTTCTCACTGTTTGCTTTTGGTCTTTCGATCTTCAGCGTCATTCACCCTTTTTTATATGGATATCTCATTTTCGGCATTCTTGGCGGCTGGCTCCTTGTCTTTTTCGCCAAGAAAAATATCTCCTTTGAAAAACGCAGAGGAAAAATCTATTTTCGCACTCATATTTGGGTAGAAATGATTCTTTTAACCTTATTTCTATCAAGATTTCTTTATCGAGTGACAGAGCTCTATCTTACCTCGCCTGATCTAAACAGCCTTGAATCGTACAGTCAGTCAATCGGAACAGATCCTCTGACAATTGGCGTCTTTTTTCTGATAGCTGTTTATTATATCGGGTTTTCCTCTTTTGTCATTAAGCTCAGCAGAAACGAACTCGATCAGAACAGACGCAATAAAGAAAAAGACATCCTTGCCCGCTAGCAGCGATTAAGCAAGGATATCTTTTTTAATCATGTTGTGTATGATGGATCATTTGCTGAAGAACATCTAAAACGTGTTCATCCTCCGGAGAGTAGTAAATGGATGTTCCTTCTCTGCGCGATTTGACAAGCCGGAGATTTTTTAAGAATCTGAGCTGGTGGGAGACAGTAGATTGCAGTAAATTCAGCTTTTCCGCAATTCCGTTTACAGCATGTTCACCCTGGGATAATAAATGGAGAATCCTGATTCTGGTAGGATCAGAAAGCGCTTTGAATGTTTGTGCGACTAGAAACAGCGTTTCCTCGTCCAGATCAGCAGCTGTCCGGTCCGTTTCTCTAAATTCAGTCATCTGTATCACCTTTCTTTATTCGTAGTTTTATCTTATAACAAATGTGCTTGGGTGCAAACCAGTCCACTTGTATTCCAATTCAATCTCATAGTTTAAATTTATGTTTCAAATCAGGTTTTTACTTGGTCTGATATACCGTTCTGTGTCATAATAAAAAGGTCATATTGCTTCAAACATTAAGGGTGAAACACAGTGAAGAAAAAGAGAAAAGGCTGTTTCGCTGCTGCGGGTTTTATAATGATTTTTGTCTTTGTCACCGCCTCTTTTTTGTTGATGTTGCTTTTTTTCAACCGGGATTTAATCAAAAAACTTCCGATCGATACAAAAACGATTGTTTTGGAACGTTTAACCGATTATAAACCGCTGGTGGAAGACGAGCTTGAAAATCAAGGACTCTCTCATTATACATCACTCATACTTGGCATGATGTATCAGGAGTCAAAAGGAAAAGGCAATGATCCCATGCAGTCCTCTGAATCTCTGGGGTTAAAACGCAATGAGATAACAGACCCTCAACTCAGTGTTAAACAAGGCATCAAGCAATTTACCCTCATGTACAAGACCGGCAAGGAAAAAGATGTAGATTTGGATACCATTATTCAAAGCTATAACATGGGGGCAGGTTACATTGATTTTGTAGCTGATCATGGAGGCGCGCATACTGAGGAATTGGCAAAACAATACTCCGAGCAGCAAGTCAAAAAAAATCCCGATTTGTATACTTGCGGGGGAAATGTGAATAATTTCCGCTATCCGTATTGCTACGGTGATTACACGTATGCAGAAAAAGTAAAAGAAAAAACAAAAACTGTTGAAGAATCTTTACAGGTTGCAACACTTGAAACTATGGAATCAAAGGCTCATGAATAGGAGTCTATCAATTTATTGGCAAAAGCCCAACTGATTTGGGCTTTTGCCATATTTACAAGCGCAAAAAAAGCCATACTCAGTATGGCTTTTAATAATACGGTGATATCATCAGATATACTACAACGCCTGTAAGGCTTACATACAGCCACAGAGGCATTGTCCATCTGGCTATTTTTTTATGGCGCTCCACCTGCATGCTGAAGCCTCTGATTAGTGTAAATAGCGCAAGCGGCACAATGATTGCAGAAAGGAAGATATGCGTAATTAAGATAAAGAAGTAAATCGAACGCATAATACCTTCTCCGCCATACAGCGTATTCTCTGCAATCGAATGGTAAACAACATAACAAATCAAAAATAGTAATGTTGTTGTGAAAGCGGCTAAAATAAAGCGTTTATGAGCTTTAATATTTTTCTGTTTAATCATAATCAGCGCGGCCAATAAGAAGATAAACGTAAAGCTGTTGAATATCGCATTCAGCATAGGCAAAATGTGAATATTCGCATGGCTGAACTGATCTAATTTAGGCATAAAAAACAGCACTGCGATTAAACCGTTAATCAGAACTGTCAGCGTAAGGACAATCCCCGTATAATTTTTCGGTTTATTTTCTGTTTGATTCATTTGATGACCTCTCCTATTTGTACTGGCTATCCAAATCGTATGCAAATTCGAAGAGGTTGTCAACGTTTTCGTATGCTTCGTCAGAAATTAGACACACTTCAAAGGCCGGCGGCTTGTAGCCCCGGCCCTGTTCGGTTCACGCCTCTTTGATTAAATGCTCAATGGCCTTATGTTCATTTTCATTCAGAAGGTTCTTTTGAATTTTCGAATGAATCGGTTTATTCATATGCTGATCCAAAATATCCGCTGTTTCTTTATCACCGGCGATGACCATTCGTTCCCATCTTTTCGCGGCCGCTTTTTGATCAAGGTTGGCAGCCAGCCGCTTATACAGTCTTGTCTGGTTCTCTGTTACATGTTCCCTCATTCGGTCCTCTTCAAACGGTACCGCTTTTTTTGCAGAGGAATGGCGATTCTCCCACGACTCATTGATGATATCATACTCATAATGCTCAACCGCCTCAATTTCACCTAATACTGTTTCAATAATTTTCACTTCATGCTGCTGAGTTAAAATAAACGCCGTACTTGGGTACGTTTGGCGTAACCCTTTTAGCTGGTCCAGAACAGCTGTTTCTTCCCAGTAAAATCTTGTTTCTACAGGGATTTGAAGCTTAATTGGTTCCCATATACCGCTATCGGAAACAAAAAACACGAGACTGCGGGGCATGTCTTTACCCATTTCATTGAGGTGTTGCTCAATTTTCGTTCTGATACCTTGCAGACACTTCTCTTCCTCTGGATCACTTGCTGCCAAATACTCTTTTAATCGGCCGAATCCTGACTTTAGGGCAATCTTCCATTCTCCCCCCTGCTGCTCTGGATCTCTCATGTCTGTATTAAGATATAGGGAGAGAATTTTATCGGGCGGTTCCAATTGGACATACTTTAATTTCTTAATCAATGAATCAATCGCCATTCCGATTCCTCCTTTTTCACAGGTTAGTTTTCTTTTTCCTCTCTTAAAAACGATCAAACCTTACTTTGCGCTAATTTCTAGTAATATTCGTTTTATTATTTACAATGCTCCTTTCATCTAATACAATTGGTAACTGTGTTTCTAAGCTGATTTCTGAAAGGAGTTTGATCTTGTTTACTGTTAAAGAAAAAAATCGCGAAGAACTTGAAGAAGAACTGAATGATTTAGAATTTCAAATTTACCGCATGCAGGAGAATATGAAGGATCTATCTAAAGATGCCAAAGTGCTTGGTATTGATCAATCGAAACATGAAGAGTGGTTGATTGTTTCCTCGATTGATGATGGCCAAACATGCAAAATTATGCTTACTGATTGTAAAACGGCTTACAGAGGAAAAGGCAATTTTTCACTTGTAGCGTCTTACAAGGATGATGCCATTCATATCGGGGACATAAAAGGCCCTCCGAATCACGGGTTTGGTTCCATTTGCATGAAATATTTAAAAGATATCGCCAGAGACCACAATATTCCGAAAGTCACAGGCGACATTGCCAAGCGTGATTGGAATCATGTAGACCGGCTGATTCATTTTTATGAAAAACATCAATTCCAAGTATGCGTCGATCATGATACACAATCAGGCAGCATTAAGTGGGTCGATTTGTAAAGAAGTCTGGAAGAATGAGCCAAGATATGCTGTAATGGTATAAAACCATTAATGGAGGGTGCTATGATCGCCGCAAAGTTGAAAAAGGGAGACGAAATCCGGATCGTGTCTCCCGCGACCAGCATGTCTAAATTATCAAATGAAGCAAAAATTCAAGCAAAAACCACATTAGAACGCTTAGGTTATCGAGTAACCATCGCTGAACACGCAAATGAATGTAACGAATTTGATTCATCCTCTATCGAATCAAGAGTTCATGATCTGCACGCTGCCTTTTTCGATCCAGGTGTCAAAGCGATTTTAACAACACTTGGAGGTTTCAATTCAAATCAGCTGCTGCGCTATCTTGATTTCGAAAAAATCAAACAGCATCCAAAAATTCTGTGCGGCTATTCCGATATAACGGCCCTCGGCAACGCCATTTATCAAAAAACGGGTCTTGTTACGTATTCAGGTCCCCATTTTTCAACATTCGCAATGAAAAAAGGACTCGAATATACAAAAGAGTATTTTCTTTCTTGCTGCGCTTCGGACGACCCGTTTCAGATTCATCCTTCGAGCGAATGGAGCGATGACCGCTGGTATTTGGATCAAGAAAACAGGCACTTTTATCCTCATAACGGCCCTGTTGTGATCCAAGAGGGATCTGCGGAAGGCACCTTGATTGGCGGAAACCTTTGCACACTTAATTTGCTGCAAGGAACGGAGTATTTTCCTGAAACAGAAAATACGATTTTATTGATTGAAGATGATGATATGTCAGACATCCACATGTTTGACCGCGATCTGCAATCCCTCATCCACCTCCCCGCTTTTTCTCATGTGAAGGCGGTTTTGATCGGCAGATTTCAAAAAGCATCAAATGTATCAATCGAGCAGGTAACAGCCATGATTAAAACAAAAAAAGAATTATCCGGCCTCCCAATCATCGCAAATATAAATGCCGGACACACCTCACCAATTGCCACGTTTCCTATAGGGGGAACATGCAGGGTTGAAGCTGTTGCGGGTACATCACGAATATGGATCGACAAACATTAATCAGCTTGTAAATTTTTTTACAAGCTTTTTTAGTGCAAACAGTTATGCAAGCCGCACGAGGAGCCATGACAAATGTCATATATGATGCATGATGTGTGCTACTACAAAACCCTTCTCTGATTAGCGTATACTTAACCGAGACACACAATGAGAGGATACTTACTATGACTGAACAAACCATTGCACATAAACAAAAACAGCTGACAAAGCAAGTCGCTGCTTTTGCTAAACCCGAAACAAAAAACAGCCTGATTCAGCTTTTGAACACGTTTATCCCTTTCTTCGGACTGTGGTTTCTTGCTTATTTCAGCCTCAATGTCTCCTATCTCCTTACGATAGCATTAACAGTAATTGCCGCAGGATTTTTGACGAGAATTTTTATCATATTCCATGACTGCTGCCATCAATCATTTTTCAAACAAAAGCGCTTTAACCATATTCTCGGTTTTGTGACCGGTGTCCTGACTTTATTTCCTTATCTTCAATGGCAGCATAGCCATTCGATTCATCATGCGACAAGCAGCAATCTGGATAAACGCGGGACAGGAGACATCTGGATGTTAACAGTAAACGAATATAAAGCTGCATCTACACGAACAAAGCTTGCATATAGGCTTTATAGAAATCCGTTTATCATGTTTATTCTCGGACCGATTTATGTTTTTCTGATTACTAACCGTTTTAACAAAAAAGGCGCAAGACGTAAAGAACGTGTAAACACATATCTTACGAATGTGGCAATTGTAGCGTTGGCTGCTGCTTGCTGTCTGATCTTTGGCTGGCAATCGTTTTTACTGGTGCAGGGCCCTATTTTTCTGATTTCAGGTTCAATCGGGGTTTGGCTGTTTTATGTGCAGCATACCTTTGAAGATTCTTATTTTGAAGCAGATGAAAACTGGAGCTATGTCCAGGCAGCTGTGGAAGGCAGTTCATTTTATCAACTCCCGAAACTGCTTCAATGGCTCACAGGCAATATCGGGTACCACCATGTTCACCATTTGAGTCCAAAGGTGCCTAACTATAAGCTTGAAGTTGCTCATAAACATCACGAACCATTGAAAAACGTACCGACAATTACCTTAAAAACAAGTCTGCAGTCACTTGGATTCCGCCTTTGGGATGAAGATAAAAAACAATTTGTATCATTTCGGGATATCAAACATATCCCTTCCAGCCTTCCGCCCGATTCAACAGAAAAACAGAAACTGCGGAACGCCTGATGATGAAGGAGGTCTTCTCTTATACACAAGAAGGCTTCCTTTTTATTGTTCAAGGGTGCATTCTGGCTTTCGCAATGATAAAGTTACATATAAGATGAAAAGCTGAAAATGAGGGAATATCATGATTAAAAAACATTTTACATTTCAAAAACTAAGCGGGATTACGCCTTATATATGGACGATATTTTTCATCCTTCCCTTCTACTTTATATGGCAATCATCATCTACATTTGTTATCATCATCGGCATCATTTTGACGCTTTTATTTTTTTCGATATATAGATTTGCTTTTGTCTCAAAAGGCTGGGCCATTTATTTGTGGGCGTTTTTATTAATCGGCATTTCAACAGCCTCCATTACGCTGTTCAGTTATATTTATTTTGCTTTTTTTATCGCTTATTTTATTGGAAACATAAAAGAACGTGTCCCTTTTCATATTTTATATTACGTCCATTTAATAAGCGCTGCCGTCGCAGCCAATTTCAGCCTCGTATTAAAAAAAGAATTCTTTCTGACTCAAATTCCTTTTGTCGTCATTACCCTCATCAGCGCGATTTTATTGCCGTTCAGTATTAGAAGCCGCAAAGAACGCGAACGACTCGAAGAAAAACTCGAGAATGCAAATGAACGGATTGCTGACCTGGTGAAATTAGAAGAGCGGCAGCGAATTGCCCGTGACCTCCACGATACACTTGGGCAAAAGCTTTCTCTAATCGGTTTAAAAAGCGACTTGGCGAGAAAATTGATATACAAAGACCCTGAACAAGCAACACGTGAACTAAAAAGCGTTCAGCAAACTGCGAGAACTTCTTTAAATGAAGTCAGAAAAATCGTATCTTCCATGAAAGGCATCCGGCTAAAGGATGAAATCATAAACATCAAACAAATTCTTGAAGCAGCCGGCATTACGTTTATCTACGAGGAAGATCAATTGCCGGATAATATCTCATTGCTTAATGAAAACATATTAAGCATGTGCTTAAAGGAAGCTGTCACTAATGTCGTCAAACACAGTCAGGCTAAGACCTGCCGAGTCGACATTCAACAGCTCTGGAAGGAAGTTGTCATTACAGTGACTGACGATGGAACGTTTCAAGGTGAAGAGAAGTACTTTTCAAAAGGACATGGCCTGCTTGGCATGAGAGAACGGCTTGAATTTGCAAACGGGAGCCTACACATTGATACAAAAAACGGCACCAAGCTTACCATGTCAATTCCTAATAACTCAAAATAAACAAAAAAGGATGGCTTACATGATTAGTATATTTATTGCGGAAGATCAGCAAATGCTCTTGGGCGCTTTAGGATCACTTCTGAATTTAGAAGACGATATGGAAGTTGTCGGCAAAGGTACAAACGGTCAAGATGCTGTTGATTTTGTCAAAAAACATCAGCCTGATGTATGCATTATGGACATTGAAATGCCCGGAAAAACGGGGCTTGAAGCTGCTGAGGAGTTAAAGGACACAGGCTGTAACATTATTATCCTAACCACTTTTACCAGACCCGGCTACTTTCAGAGAGCCATTAAAGCCGGCGTTAAGGGCTATTTGTTAAAAGACAGTCCGAGCGAAGAGCTCGCGAGCGCCATCCGAAGCGTCATGAACGGAAAACGCATCTATGCACCTGAGCTGATGGAGGACATATACAGCGAGGCTAACCCTCTTACAGACAGAGAAAAAGAAGTGCTCGAACTTGTGGCTGACGGTAAAAACACAAAAGAAATCGCTCAGGAACTCAGCATCAAAAGCGGGACGGTGCGAAATTATATCTCAATGATTCTAGACAAACTTGAAGTGAAAAACCGAATAGAAGCCATTACCCGGTCAAAGGAAAAAGGCTGGTTTAAATAAAAAGGATCTTGGCAGGTGCCAAGATCCTTTTTGCTAACCCGCAATTCCCCATGGTGAAAACACAAGGTACGTCGCCGCAACTAAAATCAGAATGATACAGGACGCCAGCTTTACGTGCTTCCAAGGTGTTATATCCACTTGCGGGTTGTGATCGAGCTTATAGTCCGTTTCCCTGGGATACAGCTTTCCTGTCAGAAGCATCACAGCCACTGAAAATGGAAAGAGTACGGCAAGGATGTATAGAAAATGAATGTGCCCTAAATAGATTTTTGATAAGCCATATAAAACAATATGGGCTGGTATTGCTATTTTCACAGCTAAAGCCGGCACTTTTTTTGTAAAGAAGCCAATGACGATCGCTGCTAATATCGGAACATTAAAAAATCCGAACATCTCTTGAAGATAGTTGTACAGCCCTGATGGCGCATATAAAATAAAGGGTGCGATGACAATCGATACCAGCCCGAGAACCGCGACAAAAATCCGCCCTGTTTTGACCAGCTCAGCTTCATTTGCATGAGGCTTAAAGACCGGTTTGTATATGTCCAGAGTAAACAACGTAATGGTACTGTTTAGAGAGCCGTTAAACGAGCTTAAAATCGCTCCGAATAAAATAGCGGCGAATACACCGGTAAGCGATGCCGGCAATAAATCGACGATCAGACGGGGATATACACTGTCAGCATTTTTAATGCCGCCTCCATATAAATGAAAGGCAATCACTCCGGGGACGACTAAATAAAACACACCAATAAGTTTAAAGAAACCTGCTAAAAGAGCGCCCTTTTGTCCTTCAGCTAGATTTTTCGCTCCTAATGTCCGCTGAACAATCGCTTGGTTAACAGCCCAATAAAAGAGATTATTCACTAATAGTCCTGTTAAAATCGTCGGCCACGGCACATCTGCCGAATTGCTGATATCAATTGAATTGAGTTTGTCTGTATGTAAAGCCGTCAGCTGTGCAACTCCGCCCCCAAAGCTGCCTTGTCCGACTGCAAGAACTCCTAATATCACAATAAAAAAACCGCCTAAAATTAATCCGATTCCGTATATGGCATCTGCTGATGCAGCAGCTTTCAATCCGCCAAAAAAGATATAACAGCAGCTCGTTACGCCAATGATTAAGGATATCAGCAAAACAGCCATAAATGTGCTGATGCCAAATGTATCTGTAATGCGGAAGACTTGATTTAACACGAGAGCGCCTGAATACAGTACTGTCGGCAGGAATGAAACAGCGTAGCCGATGATAAGCAGCACCGAAACGATCTGTCTTGTTCTTTGATCAAACCGCTTCTCTAGAAAATCAGGTATGGTAGTAATTCCTGTTTTTAAATAACGAGGCAAAAAGACAAGCGCCAGAAAAATTAACGCAAGCGGCGCACTCGCTTCCCATGACATCGCTGTCATAGACCCTGCATAGCTTTGTCCATTTAACCCAACCATCTGCTCTGTTGATAAATTGGTTAACAGCAGCGAGCTTCCGATATATAACGCAGTCAGACTTCTTCCTCCGAGAAAATATCCATCGGACGATTGCAAGTTAACCTCCTTTGTTCTCCGCCATGAAAATAGAAATATCCCGATATTGATAACCAGAAAAGATACAATAATCCAAAGCAACAGTCAGCAACTCCTTCTGCAAAATAGTTAGATGATAGGGACATATACCATCTACCCATTTTTCACACGCGAAAAACATCAGGACCGCTTTTCTTTTATCAGCATAAGATAGAAACATCTTTACACAGAACGAAAAAAAGACACAAGCCAAAAGCTCGCGTCTTTTATCACAATCTATATGATTAGTTTAAGATTTTTACACTTACAGTTTTGACGCCCCAATTGGATGCATCACTTTTATTTGGTACAAATACATCGATTTTGTTACCTTTAATAGCGCCGCCAGTATCTCCTGCTGTTGCTTCACCGTAGCCTTCAACATAGACTTTAGAACCTAGAGGAATCACATTAGGATCAACCGCGATAACTTTCGCGTTCGGGTTCTTATTTAAGTCAATGCCTGTTGCTGTAACGCCGGAAATGCCGCCGTCGTTAGCAGTGTAAGCAGTAGCAGTAACTGTTAGTTCTTTTGAAGCTTCTTGATGATTTGTATTTGATTGAACAGCCTTTTCTTCTGTAGGAACAGAAGTTTCTGCTGCAGCCTTTGTTTCTTGTTTTGGTTGTTGTTGAACTGTTTCTTGTTTAGGTTGCTCTTTTTGCACAGCTTCTTGTTTTGTTTGAGTTTGAGGTGCGCTTGTTTGCGTATTCTCAGTAACTGCGTTTGCTGCTGTTGCCTGACCTTTTACTGAAAGTGTTGATCCAGCATAGATCATGTCAGAGCTTAGGTTATTCCAAACTTTCAGGTTGTTGACTGTCGTTCCGAATTGTTGAGCAATCTTTGTCAGCGTGTCTCCCGCTTTAATTGTATATTGCCCAGTAGTGGTTGTTTCTTCTGAAGAAATGGTCAGTTTTTCTCCTGTAATGATTTTATCAGAAGTTAACTTGTTCCATTCTTTTAAGTCCTTTAGGTTCACTCCGTTTTTCTGAGAGATTCCCCAGAGCGTATCACCCTTTTGCACCGTGATTTCTTTTGCAGAAGCGTGAGCTCCGAATGCAGTTGATGAAAGTGCAGCAACTGCTACAAAGGACATAATCGTCTTCTTCATAAGTAAATCCTCCCTTGTTAGCTTTTTATTGGCGGCTAACAGGTGCTATCGTAACACACGTAAATGTCAAATCAATAACAAAAAGATATGATTTAGATTACAGTTCCTTTACATGAAGGATTTCTCTCGGCTGGAAAGACTTGCTGAACCCCTGATATAATAGGCTTCGCAAGTCTTTTTAATCTGAGGCAAAATAGAGAAAATAAAATGAGTTTTTTATATAAAAAAATATTGATTTTCTGTTTTTTTAGTCTGTCACCCTTGCATAAGCTTGTATTTCTTGTAAAAAAAGCCGGCCGTATTTTGCTCTTTTTTGTTCTCCGACTCCTTTTATAGACAAAAGTTCCTCGTCATTTACGGGCTGTTTGCCCGACATTTCTTTTAACGTTTGGTCAGAGAAAACAACAAAAGGCGGAACACCCTGCTCTGCCGCAATATCTTTGCGAACCATGCGCAGACGCTCAAACAGCTCATCATTTTCAGTAATCGCTGCCGCTTTTAATGCTTCTTTTCTTGTGACTGATAATTCCCCTCTCAGTACATTCCTTCCTTTACTGCTGACTAAAAGAGTCGGAAACGTTCCGTCTGACATCCTAATGAAATCGTCAGAAATAAGAAATTCGATAAAGTCACTGATTTCCCCTACTGATTGGTGTTTTAATATCCCGTATGTTGAGAGATCGGTAAAGCCGTTTTCAAGAACTTTTTTATTTCTAGATCCGGCCAGCACCTGTGCAACCATCGTCTTGCCAAACCGTTCTTTCATGCGAATGATACACGATAAGACCATTTGCGCCTCTCGTGTCACGTCATGGGCCGTTCTAGTATCAGTACAGTTTCCGCACTGTCCACACGCATCAGGCTCCTTTTCTCCAAAATACATAAGGATAAAACGCTGCAGACAATCTTCCGTGTGACAATAGTCGACCATTTGTCTCAGCTTTTTCAAATCCTGCTTTTGTTTCTCTTCATGCTCTGATTGTTCTATTAAAAAACGCTGTACCATAATATCCTGCGGTGAAAACAGGAGAACACATTCACTTTCAAGACCGTCCCGCCCAGCTCGTCCAGCCTCTTGATAATAGCTTTCCATATCTTTCGGAATTTGGGCATGCAGCACAAATCTAATATTGGATTTATCAATGCCCATTCCAAAAGCAGAGGTTGCCACCATAACCTGCAGCTCATCATTAAGAAATCTTTCCTGCTGCTCTTTTCTCACATCGTCAGCCAAGCCCCCGTGATACCGCCCTGCACTGATCTGATTTCGTTTCAGTTTCTCATAAATCCGATCAGCTTCTTTTCTGGTCGCTGTATAGACAATGCCTGCTTCATGTTTGTTGTTTTGCACATATTCATCAATAAAACGATCTTTATTTTCTCCTTTTGCTACTTTAAACGTTAAATTGTCTCGAGAAAATCCGGTATATACCGTATGATCTTTTTGAATATGCAGCTGTTTGCAGATATCCTCATGAACTTCGGGTGTGGCCGTTGCTGTTAATGCTATGATGACAGGTTTGTCATGTAATTCTCGGAATAATATTTCAATATTTCTGTAGCTTGGCCTGAAATCGTGTCCCCATTGAGAAATACAGTGAGCCTCATCTATTGCGACTAAAGGAACATCAATGCCCTGCAAAATCCGAATAAACTCTGTAGATGTTAATCGCTCCGGTGTAATGTAAAAAAGCTTATAAGCCCCTTCTTTGAGCCCGTTCAGCCTCTCATATATTTCCTGATTAGATTGTGTGCTGTTAATGTAGGCAGCATTAATTCCCGCTTCTTCTAACGCATCGACTTGATCCTTCATCAAGGAAATCAACGGCGAAATGACGATCGTTGTCCCTTCAAACATCAGGGCCGGAATTTGATAGCAAATCGATTTGCCTCCTCCCGTCGGCATAATGCAGGCCGTGTTTTGCCTCGCTTCCGTCACCGAGCGGATCGCTTCCTCTTGGCCGCTGCGAAGCTTTTCATAGCCAAAATAATGGGCCAGAAGGGATTGGGCTCTATGTAACATAACGTGTAAACCTCGCTTTTTCTTGAATTTCTCCCATCATATCATAAAAAAGTGCTCTTCATTTCTTTCAAACAGAAACTGAATTTTCACGATATCAAGCTTTTTTAGATAAAATAAAAAGCCATTTCCAAAAAGGAAATGGCTTTCGCTACGTCTTGCCGTATGCAAGTAAGAAAGTTTTAAACCACCACTCCTCAAAGTGGGTGTTTGCAGAAGCGTTCCTGTCGTCCTCTACATGGAGGCGTGACATTCCGGCTTCGATATAAAACTCCCTATTACAGCTTAAAGGTTAAAACTTAATTAACAATACGCACAAAGTAGCTTCTTTTATATAGTACACCATCAGCTGATTTTTATCAAGGGGCCAGAACAATTGTTCAGAAAAACTTTTTCCAGCGATTAAAACTGCTTTTTCGCTATTATATATGACAATTTGACAAACACAAAATATATTACAATAAAAAAACAGCCTTTTTCGCTAAGAGGAATGATCACTTTCTTCTATATAATATGTAAACAAAAAACTCCTATCACAACGATAGGAGTTTTGGCATAATTAGAATTTTGCAGCAAGATCTTTTGCTTCTTGTAAACCTTTTTCAACGATTTCTTGTGCTTGATCAGGCGCTGCGTTATGTCCTTCGATGACAACTGTGTGCAAGTCTTGAACACCCCAGAAACCAAGAACTGTTTTCATGAAGTTTAATGACATTTCAAGTGCAGCCATTGGTCCTTCAGAATAAACACCGCCGCGCGCGTTAAGAAGCGCAACTTTTTTGCCGCCCATTAAACCAACTGGCCCTTCTTGTGTGTATTTGAATGTAACGCCTGCACGAGACAGGTAATCAACATAAGTATGAAGCACTGCCGGCACTGTGAAGTTCCAAAGTGGGAATGCGAAAACAACTTTGTCAGCTTTTACAAACTGATTCAGATATTTGTCAGCAATTGCTGCTTGTTTTTTCTCTTCTTCTGTCATTTCCATTCCTTGACCTGCTTTAAATGTTCCGTTAATCATATCTCTTCCAAGGTAAGGAAGGTTTTCTTTATGAAGATCTAATTCAACCACTTCATCCGCAGGGTTGTTTTCTTTATAAGCACCTAAGAAAGCTTCGTAAAGTTTAGTTGAAACGCCTTCTTCAGCTGTACGGTCGCTTGTTTTTACAAATAATACTGTAGACATTTGTATTCCTCCCGGTAAACTTTTTATATTTACTTACTAATAGTATGTTACTTTCTTTTTCACTAGAAGTCAAACACTTTATTTTAAATATGAGATTTCTCCCCAAAAAAAAGCAAGTACATCTACTATCGGTGTACTTGCTTGCCATTTTCACTTCGAATCTTGTTCCCGATCCAAAATTTCATACGTCTGAGAGCTTTTTTGATCAACTGTTTCTTCATTGGATAGATCTTTTATCTGTTCGTGAAACTCTCTTTCAAATGACGGAGCATCTGTCTCCAAATCATCCTCCGCATCAGCTTGAGCTTCAACTGTCATTCTTGCATAGGGAACAGCTTCAAGCCTTTCATAAGGAATGTCTTGGCCAGTTTTTTCACATACTCCGTACGTTCCGTCTTTCATTTTTTGTAACGCATGGTTGACCTCTTCCAACAGCTCCCGGTCAATTTCTCTCACCGTTTGGTCTGTCATCCGATCTGTGACGAGCGTGCCGTGATCTCCCATATGGTTGTCAATTCCATTGGAAAGCTCCCCCACTTCTTCCGTCATTGATTTTGTTTCCTTTTTTTCGCCAGACATTTCTTTTTGCATATCGAGCAATTTATGGTAGAGATGCTGTGTTTGTTCTTTTGTCAGTGCCATGTGTATCCTCTCCTTTCTATCCTGATTCCCGTTTTGCCGCCTGTCAAACATGGGAACTTTGATAGAAAGTTGAGCTGCTGCTTTTTTGAACAAATCGTAATCGCAGGCGGTAATGATATTTCAGGTATTCTCTTTTTGCGGTACACAGTATGTGCACTCTGCTCTGTTTTTATATAAAAAAAGCCTAACCATTTTTGAACGGCTGGCTCATCAAATATTCAGCTGCACAAGTGCTTTGTCAGCACCGCTTGAACTTCGCTTAAATCGGTGTCTTTTGCAAATTCTAATTCAAAGGTTTTGCTTCTTGTCATCAACAATAATCCAGTGTCGGGATCAAACATGCCCGCTTCTTGGATCGCAAAGCTTTCAATTGTTTTATATGGGAGAAATACACGAACCTTCTTTTTAGAAAACATCTTATTGTCAAAGAAAATGATCCGTTTATTTGTAAAGCAAATTTGATCAACTCGGAGCTTATAAATCGATTCTATTCTTTCCCCTTCAACAAGCAAAGCTTCAAGCTTCTTTGCGTCTGTTGATCTGCTAACAGAAAAAATACCCAATGAAGAACCCCTCTTTCTGCATTTATCTAATTGTTTTAACATTCATTACATAAAAATAAGTCCTTTATCCCTATATAAGAATACGACATAGAAGACATTTAAACCATTACGAACAGATTACATTTTTCAAATTTTTGATTTGTTTTCCGTCTTTTAAGCTGTTGCATCAAGTAATACGCACGTACAAAGAAAAAAGTTTCAATATTCAGCAGTATTTTTTGAAAAATTGGTTTTTTACGTTTTCTTGAATTTTGTTTTATTTTTCCTGTTTTAACCATAAAAAAAAACCGCAGCCCAACTGCGGTTTTATATTTCATTAAATTTTCTGCTCATATTTTAAGGATTCAGGCATTAAACCTCTTCGAAGTATTCTTTATAATAGCCGCCGACTTTATTCGTATTGTCGATCACAAACAGAAACTCCTCTGTTTCATTTTTCACTTCATATTCTTTTCCCGGAGTTAAAACGCGGTTCACGATATATTTTTTTGCGTTTGTCTGCACACATTTCACCTTTTTGATTGTTTCTTTTTCAAGCCAATTGTTATGAATCATAAATGAAATCTCCTTTACTGATCTATAAGCTTATTGTAGCTTTTTTCTTTTATAAATTGCAATATCGGTTATTCATTGATTTTGACTTGTTTTCTATTATAGAATGTTTGTATACGCTTACTCTTACAGCAAATGTCATATCTTCTTTCTGCTATTGAATCAAGGAATCCATGTGCTATCACCAAGAATCTCAAAACAGACCATAAAAAATGACTGGAGGTTTGTTACGAATGAGTTCTTTAACGATGCAAGTGACGAAAAGGCTGGAGACATTTTTACAGGGAACAAAGAAGCTTTATATTGACGGAAAGTTTGTTCCGAGTGCCTCAGGGGCAACCTTTGACACTCCCAACCCGGCGACCGGCGAAACCTTGATGACGCTGTATGAAGCCCAGGCTGCGGATGTAGACAAAGCGGTTAAAGCTGCCCGCAAAGCCTTTGACCAAGGCGAATGGAGAACCATGTCTCCAGCTTCAAGAAGCAGACTGATGTATAAGCTGGCAGACTTAATGGAAGAACATAAAACTGAGCTTGCTCAGCTTGAAACGCTTGATAACGGGAAACCGATAAATGAAACGACGAATGGAGATATTCCGCTGGCTATTGAGCATATGCGCTATTACGCCGGCTGGTGTACAAAAATAACAGGACAGACGATCCCGGTTTCCGGCGCCTATTTTAATTATACGCGCCATGATCCTGTCGGCGTCGTCGGCCAGATCATTCCATGGAATTTCCCGCTCCTGATGGCGATGTGGAAAATGGGTGCGGCTCTTGCGACAGGCTGTACAATCGTGCTCAAACCGGCTGAACAGACACCGCTTTCAGCTCTTTATTTGGCAGAATTAATTGACAAAGCCGGCTTCCCGGACGGTGTCATTAATATCATTCCGGGATTCGGTGAAGATGCGGGAGAAACGCTGACGAACCATGAGGCGGTTGATAAAATTGCCTTTACCGGTTCCACTGAAATCGGAAAGAAAATTATGGCCACCGCTGCGAAAAGCATTAAGCGGGTTACATTGGAGCTGGGCGGAAAATCACCTAATATTCTTCTGCCGGATGCCAATTTGAAAAAAGCCATCCCAGGCGCTTTAAACGGTGTGATGTTTAACCAAGGCCAAGTCTGCTGTGCGGGGTCGCGTGTGTTCATTCATAAAGACCAATATGATGAAGTTATTGATGAGATGGTGTCCTATGCTGAATCACTCCGCCAAGGAGCGGGACTTCATAAGGATACACAAATCGGGCCTCTCGTGAGCAAGGAACAGCACGAACGGGTTCTTTCCTACATTCAAAAAGGAAAAGACGAAGGAGCAAAAGCAGTGACTGGCGGAAGCTGTCCTTTTGAAGAAGGGTATTTTGTCGCACCGACAGTGTTTGCGAATGTTGAAGACGAGATGACGATCGCAAAAGAAGAAATTTTCGGACCGGTGCTGACTGCGATTCCGTATGAAACAGTCGATGAAGTCATTGACCGAGCGAATCATTCAGAATATGGACTTGCGGCCGGACTGTGGACAGAGAATGTCAAGCATGCCCACTATATCGCGGACCGTCTTCAAGCGGGAACCGTCTGGGTGAACTGCTATAATGTGTTTGACGCGGCGTCTCCGTTTGGCGGTTATAAACAGTCAGGGCTCGGACGAGAAATGGGATCATATGCCTTAGATAACTACACAGAAGTCAAAAGCGTATGGATTAATCTCGAAGACTAACATGCATGTCAAAAAAACTGCTGCCAGCCAGCAGTTTTTTTTCTTTCTGTAATGGCGGCAAAAGACGCTGAATATATATGCTTCTGAAGGAGTTGAGCGTGATGAGCACACTTCAGAAGAAAGTGAGGCGTTTTCAAAATAAAACCGTTTCAGAGTTAAAAGACAGGCAAAATGCTGATGGTTCGTGGACATTTTGCTTTGAAGGACCAATCATGACAAATTCCTTTTTTATTTTGCTCCTCACCTCACTTGATGATGGTGACCATGAAAAAGAACTGATATCAGCGCTTGCAGCCGGCATTCGTGAAAAACAGCAACCCGACGGCACATTCATCCATTATCCCGATGAAACGAACGGAAATCTAACGGCTACAGTCCAAGGATATGTCGGAATGCTGGCTTCAGGATGTTTTCACAGATCTGACCCGCACATGAGAAAAGCAGAACAATTTATCATCGCCCATGGCGGACTGAGGCAGGTTCATTTCATGACAAAATGGATGCTTGCCGCCAACGGGCTCTATCCTTGGCCTGTGTTGTATTTACCATTATCGCTCATGGCGCTTCCCCCAACATTACCGGTTCATTTCTATCAATTCAGCGCCTATGCCCGAATTCATTTTGCTCCTATGGCTGTAACACTTAATCAGCGATTTGTTCTTAAAAACCGCAATATCCCATCTCTTCGCCATCTCGATCCGCACATGACAAAAAACCCTTTCACTTGGCTTCGATCTGATGCTTTTGAAGAAAGAGATCTCACATCTATTTCGTCACATTGGAAACGTATTTTTCATGCACCCTTTGCTTTTCAGCAGCTAGGCTTACAGACGGCTAAAACATATATGCTGGACCGAATCGAAAAAGACGGAACATTATACAGCTATGCGAGCGCAACCATATTTATGGTTTACAGCCTTCTGTCGCTTGGTATGTCGCGCCACTCTCATGTCATCAGAAAGGCATTGAAAGGCCTTAAATCGCTAGTGACAGAGTGCAGCGGGATTCCTTATCTGGAAAACTCTACTTCCACTGTTTGGGACACTGCTCTGATCAGCTATGCCCTTCAAAAAAACGGCGTGGCCGAAACAGACGGCCCTATTACAAAAGCAGCTGCCTTTTTGCTAGACCGCCAACATACCAAAGTAGCGGATTGGTCTGTCAAAAATCCGGATGCAAATCCCGGCGGCTGGGGATTTTCAAACATCAATACAAACAACCCTGACTGTGACGACACTGCAGCCGCATTAAAAGCGATTCCCCGCAGTTATTCCCCTTCAGCTTGGGAGCGAGGAGTGTCTTGGCTTTTATCGATGCAAAACAATGACGGCGGATTTTCAGCTTTTGAGAAAAATGTGAACCATCCTCTGATCCGCCTTCTCCCGCTTGAATCCGCTGAGGACGCGGCAGTTGACCCTTCAACCGCCGACCTTACCGGACGTGTGCTGCACTTTTTAGGCGAGAAAGCAGGCTTCACAGAAAAACATCAACATATTCAGCGCGCAGTGAACTGGCTTTTCGAACATCAAGAACAAAATGGGTCATGGTACGGGAGATGGGGTGTTTGCTACATATACGGCACATGGGCTGCTCTTACGGGTCTGCATGCCTGCGGGATTGACCGGAAGCACCCTGCTATACAAAAGGCCCTGCGCTGGCTCAAATCCATACAGCTAGATGACGGCAGCTGGGGAGAATCCTGCAAAAGCGCCGAAGTCAAAACGTACGTCCCGCGTAATAGAGGAACCATTGTACAGACAGCCTGGGCTTTAGACGCTTTGCTCACATCCGAAAACCCCGAACACCCATCTGTGGTGAAAGGTATGCAATATCTTACTGACAGCAGTTCTCATGGCGCCGATAACCTGGTGTATCCAACAGGGATCGGATTACCAAAGCAATTTTATATCCGCTATCACAGTTATCCATATGTATTCTCTTTGCTGGCTGTCGGGAAATATTTGAATTCTATTGAAAAGGAGACAATAAATGAAACGTGAATCTTATCAAACAGAGATGTTCAATTGGTGTGAAGCCCTTAAGGACCAGATTCAAAAGCGAGGAGAGCTTGATCAGTTTGAAGATCAAATCGACAAGATGATAGCAGCACTGGAAGATGACCAAACAACAGAAGAAGATTGGTATAAGCAGGCTGCTGCTCTTTATCGGGATATTACAGAATCAGCGGATGCAAGTGAAAGACGCGCATATGTCCCTATAGGGAAACATGTGCTTCCAAAGCTTCCGTACAAATATTCCGCCTTAGAACCTTATATTTCACGCGACATTATGTTCCTTCATCATACGAAGCATCACCAAAGCTATGTTGACGGTCTGAATAAAGCAGAAACAGAACTTAAAAAAGCAAGAGCGACAAAGAATTATGACTTGATCACTCATTGGGAAAGAGAGCTTGCATTCCATGGAGCAGGCCATTATTTACACAGTATTTTCTGGTTTTCGATGCATCCAAACGGAAAACGGCGTCCTACAGGAGCATTGTTCCAAATGATTGATCTTTCATTTGGAAGCTATTCCGCTTTTAAAGAACATTTTACTCAGGCCGCAAAAAAAGTGGAGGGTGTCGGCTGGGCCATCCTGGTCTGGGCGCCTCGATCGGGACGGCTGGAGATTTTAACGGCAGAAAAGCACCAGCTCTTCAGCCAATGGGATGTGATTCCTCTTTTAGCGCTTGACGTATGGGAACATGCCTACTATTTGCAATATAAAAATGACCGGGCGAGCTATGTCGACCACTGGTGGAATGTCATGGATTGGCGTGAGGCAGAAAAACGTTTTGAACAGGCAAAAGAAGTCGTTTGGAAACTCTATTAAAAAAAGCCCCCTTTTCCTGGGGGCTTCGTGTTTTAAAAAATGCCTAACACATGCAAAAATACGATGATGATGGCAACAGGAGATAGATAACGAATGAGCAGCAGCCAAACTGCAAACCACTTTCGTTTAAGGTTGGAACCGCTTTTCAGCTCGTCAAACAAATCCTGTTTCGGTATTTTTAACGGGACAAATATAGAAATCAATAACGCGCCTAACGGCATTAAAATATTGCTCACAAGATAGTCGGCAGCATCAAAAATGGACAAGTGAAAAATAGTAACGTCACTTAATACACCGTATGATAGTGCAGACGGCACACCGACAATAAAAATGGCAATTCCGCCTAACCAAGCGAATCGTTTTCTCTTATTGACATCGCCTTTAGAAAGCACTGCGACTAAAATTTCCAACATTGAAAAAGCGGATGTCAGTGCCGCGAATAAAAATAGAATTAAAAATGCTAATAAAAAGATAATTCCGAACGGCATTTGATTAAACACAGTCGGCAGCACGTTAAATAACAAAACCGGCCCTTGGTCTGGTTTGAGGCCGAATGAAAATACAGCTGGAAAAATCGCAATTCCGGCCATTACAGCAACAAGCATGTTCAATACCGTTACTGATACAGCAGATTGCACAAGATTTTCCTGTTTCTCTAAATAAGAGCTATACGTTACCATGACAGATACGCCGACACTTAATAAGAAAAAGGATTGGCCCATCGCATATAAAATCGTATTAGCGTCAATTGCTGTTATGTCGGGCATCAAGAAAAACTTGAGCCCTTCCATGGCGCCATCAAGTGTAACGGAGCGCACCATTAATATGACAAATAATATAAAAAGCGCCGGCATTAACACTTGGCTGGCTTTTTCAATTCCGCTGCTTACCCCTTTGGCAACAACTAAAATGGTGATCACCATAAAGAGCAGCTGACCTCCTACAGCTAAATAAGGATTTGAAATTGTACTTGCAAATATCGTATCAAAACCAGATGTTTGCGATAATCCGCCAGTGAAGCCTTTTGTAATATAAATTAAAATCCACCCGCCGACGACGCTGTAGAAAGATAAAAGAATAAAACACGTCGCCATGCCTAAATAACCGATCCAATGCCACTTCGTTCCCGGAGCAAGTGTTTTATAGGATTGAACGGCATCTTTCTGTGTTTTTCTGCCTATGATGAATTCACCAAACAATAAAGGCAGTCCGATTAAAACCGTAAATAAAATAAAAATAAGTAAAAATGCGCCTCCTCCGCCGGTTCCCGCTACATATGGAAATTTCCATATCGCGCCAAGCCCGATAGCTGATCCTGCCGCGGCCAAAATAAAGCCGAGCTTCGAAGACCATTGATTCGCTTCCTTCACCCTATCACTCCTAATTTTATCAAACCATTATAAAGATTCATTGTAAGAATATCTTCCTATATAGTCAAGAACATTTTCGTTAGTTTACATAATATATTTATCGTCATCTATAAAAAGACATTTCAACTACTGATATTGAATTATTCAGAAAATTAATTATAATAAGAGGATGCTTGAAAATCCGTCCAGAATTTTTGCTGAATTTCTTGATCAATATGTTAGGAGTGTTTTTATGGGTATTATTAGAAAAGTAAGTCATTTCGCGGGACAAACCTTTGGCATATGGGTCATTGTTTTTGCCGTGCTGGGATTTTCTTTCCCGTCTTTTTTTACATGGATCAGTTCTTATATTACGATTCTTCTTGGCATTATCATGTTTGGAATGGGACTTACACTGCAAGCCGATGATTTCAAAGAGCTGCTCAGAAAACCTTGGCATGTCATGGTTGGGGTGGTTATACAGTATACCATCATGCCGCTTATTGCTTTCGGCCTGGCAGTTGGACTGCATCTTCCAGCAGAAATCGCAGTGGGTGTTATTCTTGTTGGCTGCTGTCCTGGCGGCACAGCCTCTAATGTCATGACTTTTTTAGCAAAAGGAAATACGGCTCTTTCTGTTGCTGTTACAACAATTTCTACCTTGTTGGCACCTGTTTTAACACCGGTTTTGATTATGCTGTTTGCCAAGGAGTGGCTTCCTGTCTCACCGGGGTCTTTATTTATTTCAATCTTGCAGGCTGTTTTATTTCCAATCATTGCAGGCGTGATCGTCAAAATGTTTTTCAGAAAACAGGTGTCAAAAGCTGTACATGCCCTTCCACTGGTTTCTGTTATTGGCATTGTTGCGATTGTCTCTGCTGTCGTCAGCGGCAACCGGGAACATCTGCTTCAATCAGGGCTGCTCATTTTTTCTGTTGTCATTCTGCATAACGGTATCGGTTATGTACTGGGATTTCTTTGCGCAAAGCTTTTCAAAATGGATTATCCATCTCAAAAAGCGATTGCAATCGAAGTCGGCATGCAAAATTCAGGACTTGGGGCCGCACTTGCCACGGCTCATTTCGCACCGCTATCAGCCGTACCTAGCGCGATGTTCAGTGTGTGGCATAACCTTTCAGGCTCCATGCTTGCAACCTACTGGTCCAAAAAAGCGAAAAAGAAACAAACAGCATCTAGCAGCAATCTGTCTCTTTAAATACAGATCAAAAAAGGTACATCACGATGAAGTGATGTACCTTCTTTTATTATCCCTCTAATAAAAGCTGTTCAGGATCTTCCAGTAGATTTTTAATTGTCACTAGGAAACCAACCGCTTCTTTACCGTCTACAATCCGGTGATCGTAAGATAAAGCGATATACATCATCGGACGGTTTTCGAAACGCTCTTCATCAATTGCGACAGGTCGCAGCTGAATCTTATGCATGCCCAGTATACCGACTTGAGGGCTGTTTAAAATCGGAGTCGACATCAGTGAACCGAAAGTACCTCCGTTTGTAATGGTGAAAGAGCCTCCCTGAAGCTCGCTAAGGGTTAGTTTATTATTTCTTGCTTTTTTCGCAAGCTCGCCGATTTCTTTCTCGATTCCTGCAAATGTCAGGCGGTCCGCATCCCGTACAACCGGAACGACAAGGCCTTCATTAGCCGCAACAGCAATACCGATATCATAGAACTTCTTAACGATCAGCTCATCGCCTTGAATTTCCGCGTTCAGCAGCGGATATTTTTTCAGCGCAGCGACAACCGCTTTGGTGAAGAAAGACATAAAGCCGAGTTTCACTTCATTTTGCTCAAAGAATTGATCTTTGCGGCGTTTTCTGAGATTCATGACAGCCGTCATGTCTACTTCATTAAATGTAGTCAGCATTGCTGATGTTTGCTGTACCTCTACAAGGCGTTTTGCAATCGTTTGTCTGCGGCGTGACATTTTTTGCACATCGACAGGTTTGTCAAAGCTTTGCTGTGCTTTTTGAGCCTGAGGCTGCTGTTTTTGCTGAGAAGCCGGTTTTGATGCCGGTTTTTCGTACGCTTCGACATCCTGCTTGCGCACTCTTCCAAGCGGATCTCCCGTTGGGACCTGAGACAGGTCAATGCCTTTTTCTCTTGCCAGCTTACGGGCTGAAGGAGAAGCGATCGTTCTTGACTTTGCTTCGGTTTGCGCTTCCTCGCTCACCTCTTGCGCCGCTGGTTCAGCCTGCTTCTCTTCTTCCTTGCTTTCAGCTTTCTCTGAAGGAGCAGGGGCAGAACTTTCACCCGCGCCTTCTGAAATCGTACCGATAATTTCTCCGACCTGGACGGTATCACCCGAATCTTTCAATACCTCTTGAAGTACACCCGATTCTTCTGCTGTCAATTCAACATTTACTTTATCCGTTTCTAGTTCAAGCAGATATTCACCCTGTTCTACATAATCACCAGGCTGCTTTAACCATTGGGCTATTGTTCCTTCTGAGATTGATTCTGCTAATTCAGGTACCTTAATTTCCGCCATTTTTTCATTTCCCCCTTAGTTTTTGCGAGTCAAGCTATCAGATACAATACGTTCCTGTTCTTTTTTATGAACTGTCGGATCTCCCTCTGCAGGGCTGGATCGTCTTCTTCGTCCAATATATTGAACGCTTACTCCCTTTGGTGCAATTTCTGTCAAATACGGGCTGATATAACTCCAAGCCCCCATGTTCTGCGGTTCTTCCTGCACCCAAACGATTTCTTTCAGGTTCGGAAGTTTTGCAAGTAATTCTTTGACTCCTTTTGCCGGGAATGGATACAGCTGTTCAATTCTCGCAATGTGAAGCCATTCTTTACCGTCTTCTAACTTATTAAAATGGTCGCTGATGTCTATGGACACTTTACCGCTGGATAATACAAGTCTGGTTACTTTTTCATAGTCATGAGAAAGTCCGGACTGTTCGTAAACAGGCTGGAAGCGGCTTTCGCTCAGCTCCTGCACTTCGGAAACTGTATTCGGATTACGAAGAAGGCTTTTCGGCGTCATAATAACGAGCGGTCTGATTTCTTCACGAAGCAGCATTTTAGCCTGTCTTCTAAGTATATGGAAATATTGTCCGGCGCTTGTCAGGTTGGCAACCGTCCAGTTGTTTTCCGCGGCAAGCTGCAGGAACCGTTCGATTCTTCCGCTTGAGTGCTCAGGCCCCTGTCCTTCGTAACCGTGCGGAAGCAGCATGACTAATCCGGATTTTTGACCCCATTTCGCGCGGCCGGCCGAAATGAATTGGTCAAAATACACTTGAGCAGCGTTGGCAAAATCTCCATACTGCGCTTCCCATAATACAAGCGTCTCCGGTGAATGCACGTTATAGCCGTATTCAAAACCGAGAACCGATCCTTCAGACAGCGGGCTGTTATGAACTGCAAAAGATGTACCACAGTCTGATAAGTTATGAAGCGGCACAAACTCTTCACCCGTCTCACTGTCATGAAGCACTAGGTTTCTTTGGGCAAACGTTCCTCGCTCGGAATCCTGCCCTGTTAAACGAATCGGTGTTCCGTCTTTCAAAATTGAAGCAAACGCGAGTGATTCAGCCAAAGACCATTCCACTTTTCTGTCATCATCGAACGCCTTGGCGCGTCTTTCTAAAATGCGCTTAAGCTTGCCGAAAACGTTAAATGACTCCGGCCAGTTGACCAATTCGCCATTCAGCTTGCGGAGCACATCAAAATCAATGGATGTGTCCACATCAGGAAAACCGTTTGAAACAGGCTCTGGAAGTTCAATCTCACAGGCGGTTTGTTCCTTTTTAGCCGGCACTTTCTGATAAGCATCCTCAATACGCTTCGTTACTGATTTTTCGATGTTTTGTACAACATCATTGTCAAGCACGCCTTCATTCACAAGCTTTTCGGCGAAAATTTGTTTGGCAGTCGGATGTTTTCTGACAGCATCATACAGCATCGGCTGAGTAGTTGATGGCTCATCCATTTCGTTGTGCCCATAACGTCTGTACCCGATCAAGTCAATCAGAAAGTCCTTGTTGAATGTTTTTCGGTATTCCACCGCAAACTTAACAGCTGAAAGACAGGCTTCAGGATCGTCCGCATTAACGTGGACAATTGGGATTTCATAGCCCTTCGCCAGGTCACTGGCATATTTTGTTGATCTTGATTCAGCGCTTTCTGTCGTGAATCCGATCATGTTATTGGCGATAATATGAATCGCACCGCCTACTTGATACCCTTTTAAAGAGCTTAAATTCAATGTTTCAGCGACAATTCCTTCCCCAGGGAATGCTGCGTCTCCATGAATTAAAATGGCAAGCGATTTTGTTTCGTCCTGAACCGGGTATCCGCTTTGTGTTCTCGTTTCCTGTGCCGCTCTTGTGCTGCCTTCAACAATCGGATTGATAAATTCCAAGTGGCTCGGGTTGTTTGCTAACGTAATGCGCGCTGATTTTGTTGCAGCGTCTTGAAGCTCCCGATTCGCCCCCAGATGGTATTTGACATCGCCTGTCCATCCGTAGCTGATTCCGATTGAGCCCTCAGACGGGACAAGATCTTTGTTCGGCGCATGCTGGAATTCGGAGAAAATAATTTCATACGGTTTTCCGAGCACATGTGCCAAGACATTCAGGCGCCCCCTGTGCGCCATCCCAATGTTGACACTCGTCGTTCCTGATTTGACAGATTGTGCAATAATGTCATCCAACACTGGAACAAGAGCGTCCAAACCCTCAATGGAAAAGCGCTTCTGTCCGACGAATGTGCGGTGCAAAAACTGCTCGAAACCCTCTACTTCTGTCAGTCTTTCCAGCACAGCCGACAGCTTTTCAGCTGAGTTCTTCTGGAACAGCTCACCGGATTCAATCATCTTTGTCAGCCACTCGCGCTCTTTGAAGTCATGCACATGGTCAAATTCAAATGAGATGGTTCTTTTATACGTATTTCGTAAATACTGAATGGCTTCTAAACCGTTCGTAATGTTTTTAGGAGCGTCTTTGCAAATCACTGACGCAGGTATTGCTTTTATTTCCTCTTCTGTTAGCCCGTAATCGGATAATGGAAAGAGTTCACTCTTTTTCCCATCCTTTCTGAGCGGATTGACGGAAGCGTTTAAATGGCCATAGGTTCGGATATCTTCTGCAAGTCTGACTGCGGCTGCGATCTTTTGAATCAGATCGGCTGTAACACGTCCCTTTTCTTCTGTTCCCGAGGCCTCTTTTATATCGTTTGGCGGAGCACCAAGCTCGTCGAACATTTCCTTTAGATCCGGATCAATGCTGTTCGGATCCTGGGTATACTGATCGTAAAGCTCCAGCGCATAGCCGAGGTTCGGACCGTAAAAATCTTCCCAATTCATTCGTTGTTTCATACTATTTTGAAACATTTGAATATTACCCCCAACTTAGATAATCAAGTGATTGATTCACTATCTTAAAATAACTTTCGAACGCTGTGTCCAAAATTATGTAATAAAAACGCTTCCAACGATATTTTACCACTGTTTGCAATTTGATTCTACCTTGATTGTTCACAAAATAGTAAAAATCCTTTATAAAAAACCAAAAATTTAATCATTTGAAAAAAGAAACACCAAAAAACATAGGATCAAGAGCTATCCTATGCTTTTATGGAGCAGTTTTTTCAGCAGCGGATACAGAACATCCGGGAGCTGATCGACATCCGGGACAAATATACTGAATTTTCCGTACATATCCTGAATGGTCTTCATTTGTGATTCTTCTATTTCTGTGTTGGAGAGAAAAACATTTATGACTTCTATCCCTCTTTTTCGCGCTTCAATCACCGCTTCACTAGTATCGACAATTCCGTTTTGTTCATAGCCAAACGCGGCCGGCTCTCCATCTGAGAAAACAATCAAGAACTTTTGAGACTCGCTGCGCTGCAGCATTTTTTTCGTCATCTGCCGGATCGCATAGCCGTCACGGTTATCTTCTTCAGGCTCAAGCTGCAAAATTGCCGGCCCCGCCTCTTGTCTTAATGATGTTTGAAACGGAATAACCGTATTGAAATAGTTTGGCTGGCTTGTTTCAGACGCATCATTTGTGTCCTCCCAAAAACCGACAATCTGATGCGGAACCGCTACGGATTTTAACGCTTCGTGAAACAGCACGATTCCCCGCTTTGTCTCGTCCATTTTGTCGAACATGCTGGCTGAACAGTCGACCAGCAACGTGAAAACTGCGTCAATTTCTGAAGAAGGTTCCTGCTTTTTGTAGAAAAGACGCGGATTTCGCTCAGTAAAGTAACGGAGAAGCTTATTGTTCAGCCTTCCGGCATGAAGGTCTGTTCTCGGCAATGTTTTTTTATGCTCCAGCGTTTTTTGAATCATTTGTTTCAAACGCTTTTGATACGATTCAATCGTTTTTGCCTGCTGTTTATAAGAAATCCCTTCTTCACTGGTTGCCGGCTGCGGTTCTTTGTAAATCGGAAATGCGTATTTATTTTCTTTGCCGTCAGCCATGCCCGCTCCGTTCGGCTGGTCTTTCTGGGACTCCAGCGCTTCCAGCTGGGAATAGTCTTTCCGTTTTGTTTGTCTGGCTGATCCTTGGACAGAGCCAAGGGCTTGATCTCCATCATCGCCTTCTCTTGAAGCATCTTTTCCTAAATCTGATTTAGCGCCATGTTCAATATCAAATTGAAGGAAGCTTTTAGACGGGGCTTCTGTTTCTCGGTGCCACGTCGGCATTTCTTCTTCATGAATATCCTCATCACCGTTTGACTTTTTCGGAAGCGTGAGGTCATCACTCAGCTTAGGCGCTTTTTTCTCTTCCTCAAATAACGGTTGTTCTGCAGCTATTGCGTAATCAAGCTCAGGCAAAAAGAAGTAGGTGTTCAGCATGTCTTTATCGAGCACCTCTTCAAGCCCGTCCATGAGGTTTTCAACAATTTTCAGAACCTGCCGTGTCGAATCTGCTTCATACACGCGCAGGAGCTGCTGTTCAATAAACGGGCGCATCAGATCGATATCTTCACGCATGGACGGAAGGGTTTCGAGCGGTGATTTCGCTGTTAGCTTGACATAGATCGCGCAAAAGAGGGCATCCGTAAAAATGCTTCGTTCCAAATTCAAGGTCAGCTGGGTGGAGAAGTGTTTTCTGTACATATCTTTTCGCTTTGCAAATACATGTTTCGTACCCGGACGCTCGTGCTTGATGCATTCTTCAATTCTGATGTCTTCAAGCAGCATAAACAGCTGCTTAGCAAAGCTTTTGAACGTCAGATGCTGATGAATATCATCCAAAAAGTTCGCAAACTCTTGCAGCGAGCTATATCTCGTTCCGACCGAACGCAGGTAGACGTCGCTTTTCAGACCCGCTTCCATGTCCTCAGCTGCCCTGTCTTTCCAAAAATGACTCATATAAATTTTCTTTTCAAATGGATTGTAATACGACTGGACGCCATACTCCACTTCTACCGCTTCACTCTTGGTGAGTGTTTTGGCCAAATCAGTGAGCATCATAAATAAAAACGAATCAATTGTGCTGTCGTTAAATTTGATAAATTTCATCGCAGCTCCCTCATTCAAACAGAGTTTCTGCGATATTTCGGACGGCCGCCTTTTCCCGGTCATCATCAAGCTTCTCTACAATTCCCCGTTCAATGGCGCGACGCGGCGGAATATAAGCGGCTAAATCACATGTATCAATTAACGCTCTGATGGATGCAGCTTCTTCAGATACCTGTCCGTTATTGGCCTGGACGATCAGGTCAGAGGAAAGCGTGATAAACCGGTCAATAAGCTTCTCATCTTTCAGGGCTGACTGAGACGTGAGCACTTGTTTCAGTAGCTCGCCTTTGATATAAGGAACGTCAATGATGACAAAACGGTTTTTCAAAGCTTCATTCAGCGGAACAGTTCCAACATAGCCTTCATTGATGGCTGCAATGACTCCGAAGCCGCCTTTAGCCCGTATGACCTCGCCCGTAAACGGATTTGTCATCATTTTTCTGTAATCTAATACACCGTTTAATATGGGAAGTGTTTCGGGCTTTGCCATATTGATTTCATCTATATAAAGAAAATGGCCTTCTTTCATGGCTTTTGTGACAGGCCCAGAAACAAACTCGATCGTTGCCTGGCCAGATTGATTTTCAATCGTTTTATACCCGACTAAGGCTTCAGCATCCAAGTCCACTGAACAGTTGACACTGTGCATCGGTTTATGAAAATAGCTGGACAATGTTTCTGCCAGCTTTGTTTTCCCTGAGCCTGTAGGCCCTTTCAGCAAGACATTTTTCCCCATGGCTAATGCAATGATGGCGTCGAATAAAATGGCTTCATCCTCCGCCTCATAGCCTGACGTCCCGATGAGCGACTGAAACTCTGGGGAAATCGGCTGGTCTTTATATAATAAAAGCTTTTTTTGTATCTCTTCCGGCAATGTTAAGTGCTGTAATTGAGTTGTCATAGTCAGGTTCCCTTTCCTATTCATATTCCATTAACGAGTATACTAAAAAAGCCCCTGTATGCTCAATACAAAAGGGCTTGGATGATTTTACTGTTTCTCGTTATGGCCGGAAAGGGCTCCGCAGACAATACGCGCACCTGAATTTCCGCTTGGATTCGTCAAATAATCGTCGGCATGTTCATGAATAATAAACGCACTCCCATCATGATCGAGAATATTTAGCTTACTTCCTTTTTTCAGTGAGGTGTCCGGCGCATTCATAATGACATCTACTTTTCCATCGGCACCGACTTCAAGGTTCGGCAGATCTCCGGCATGATACCCCATCGGATTGTTGAAGCCGTGTTCTTTGTTCAGCGGATTAAAGTGTCCTCCCGCTGATTCAAAATCCGGCCTGACACATGAACCTTTCTCATGAATATGAAAACCGAGTGAAGCGCCGGGCCGCAGGCTGTTTGCGGAAATGTGAATATCGAGTCCTTCGTCATCTGATTCTTTGATTTCTATAAAACCGACTGCTTTGCCTTCTCGATTAACCAGCTGGACATGATGACCAAACGCTGACGTTTCAATCACTTCTTTTTCCGGCACCCGCTTAGGAGGGTCCTGAGGGTTTTTTTGTCCGCATCCCGCAAATCCCAGTGCCGTCAGCATCATAAACAGCAAGAGACGGTGCATACTGTCTCCCCCTTGTTTTTTCTAACAGTGTGGTCAATCATTGTCTGATCTAAACAAAAAAGCCTATAAAAAGGCTTTTTGTCATACTCATTTTTAAAAATAGCTTCTTGCGCCCAAGTAGCGCTGTTTCCAATATGAATTGCTGAGATTGGAAATGTCGACGCCCGATGAGCTTGCATGAATAAAGTCTCCGCCGCCCAGGTAAATCCCCATATGAGAAGGACCGGATTTATATGTGGTAAAGAAGACAAAATCGCCTACTGACGGCTGGCTGACTTGTTGCATCACATTCCAATACCCTGCCGTACTTAATCTTGACACCGATGATACTTTATTAATGAGGTAATAAATATAACCGCTGCAATCAAAACCGGCAGGCGTGTTTCCGCCCCATCGGTATGGCACCCCGACATATTTTTTCGCTTCTGTTATCATTCTGTCAATCTTCGACCCTATTTGAATGTTTGATCCCGAGTTGTCTTTTGGCGCGGTATGATTTGAATTGTTAGATTTTGATGTCCCCGAAATCGTCAGAACCTGTCCGATTTGCAAGACATCAGATGATAAATGGTTTTTTTCACGGATGCTTTGCACCGTAACTCCGTGCTGATTCGCGATTTTCCACAGCGAATCGCCTGCTTTCACCTTGTATGTAGCTGTTTTTGAAGAATTGGAATTTGACGGTTTCTTGGAACCGCTGTTTCCGCTCTTGGACGAGCTGCTCCCTTTTATTTTGAGTACCTGTTTAGGGTACAGCGTATCTGATGTTAAGCCATTTAATGTTTTCAATTCAGCTACTGTCATATGTAAGCTGTTAGCGATTTTCCACAGTGAGTCACCAAGCTTAACTGTATATGTACTTTTTGACGAGCCTGAAGAATTGGAACCGCTGTTTTTTTTCGATCCGTTTGAGCCGCTTGAACTGCTTGTCCCTCTGATCTTAAGCTTTTGTCCGGGGCGAATCAGGTCACTTGTCAGGCTGTTTACACTTTTAAGCTCAGAAACACTCATTTTATGATTTTTAGCGATCATCCATAACGAATCACCATATGCAACTGTGTATGTTGACGTTTTGCTTGAGTTTGATGGGGATGTCGCGCTTTTCTTGCTGCTCTTAGGAATCTTAAGGCTTTGTCCGGCATAAATCACCGTTGATTTCAATTTGTTTTCGGATTTCAGAGCTGATATTGTCGTATCGTACTGGCGGGAAAGTTTCCAAAGAGAGTCACCGTTTTTCACTTTAATCGTTTTTGCTTCCGCGGGTGCTGCGGCCATCGATGACCCAACAACTGCGGAAACAGCCAAGCCGGCTACAATCTTCTTTTTCATTCATTCAACCTCCTAAACTGTTTATGCGCAAAAAACAGCTAGTATTTTCTTTCCAAAAATGGCATGCATCAGTTTTATCGTCACTTTTTCAGCAAGTTAAACCCTTTTCAAACAATTGGCAGCAATTTCAGCATCGTTCGACCTTTACACTTTCAAACAAACACCTAATATTTTACTTTAGTTGCATCTGCTTTTCGAAAGTCTAAGGAACTATTTAAGCGAGGGGTATAAATGATGGTTTTCTATTGGTGAATGGAGCAGATTTTCCTCCTTTCTTGTCTGTTTTTCCTATCAATTCTCTATCGGCTTGTCAAATCCCTTCCTCTGCATTCTCAGGAAAAAATAAAAAGCCTGTTCTTTGAATAAGAACAGGCTTTTTATACTATGCGTTAGCTGATTGCGTTTTGTGTTTCACAAATTCAAGAATACTGTCGGCCGCTTTTTTAGAACCGCCTGCCGCTTTGAGTGATTGTCCAATTTCTTTTGCCTTTTCAGCATACACAGGATTATTCATCACTTCTTGAATCGTTTCTTTCAGAAGGCTTTCAGATAATTGTTCTTTTTTCAGCACTTTTCCTGCGCCGACTTTTTCCACTTGATTTGCGACGATAGGCTGGTCTCCTCCCATCGGAATAACAACGAGCGGGGTTTCAAAATACAAACCTTCACTTGTGCTGTTCATTCCGCCGTGAGTCACAAATAAACTGGCTCTTTTCAGGATCTCAAGCTGAGGGACATACGGGCGTACAATGAAATTCTTCGGAATGTCGTTTAACTCACTTGTTTTCATATGCTTGCCGATGGAAAGCACGACTTTACCCTCAAAGTCTTTACATACCTCAAGGCATTGATTAAAAAACTGCTTTTGATTGTTAAAAATGGTTCCCATTGAAATTAACAGCACGTTTTCATTGTCAATCTGATCAAATGGGAAATCATTGTTTCCGGCTCTTTCCGTAATTGAAGGACCGACAAATACATAACGATCGCCAAATTGCTCAGCCAGTGGCTGAAATTCCGTTGATGTGAAGACAATTGTCAAGTCCCCATCTGCTAAAAAAACGTCAAATGGCTTCTTGATCTCTGCTTGAAAATCAGCATTTAATGTTTCTGCAAGCTGCTGATAAGATTCATAATGAGGAGAATCTTCAAGTGACTCTTTCATGTACGCTCCCATCATTTGCTTAGCAAATTCCTCATTCATTGCAAAGGTTGTACACAATGAAAATTTTGGCAGCTTCAGCAAGTCTGCAATGATTTTACCGGCGAGAAGATGGTGATCATATATGACATAGTCATACGATTCGTGTTTGACTTCATCATAAATATGAGTGACGATATCAATACTGCCTTTCAAAAAGGCGCAGGTCATTTCTGTGAAATCTCTTTCTTCATCTCCGGTTGCGTTTTTTCCGAAGTAATCTTCCCGAAAATCAAGGTACTCACGAAACTCAACATCAAGCGCCGCAATTTTTTCTTTGTATTCCTTCACTGCATAGTAAGTGATATGTTCTCCCCGGGATTTCAGCTCCTTCATTACACCGATAGAAGGATTTATATGCCCTTCACCGGGAAAACCGATCATCAATACATTAGCCATGCGGCAACACCCTTCCTTTAAAATGTATGTCATATTTTTTATACGATACTACAAATACAAAATCAGGTAAAGTGTTTAACCTAATTAATATTAATCATATATAACTTTTCTACCAGTTTATATTTTCTACCTTCAAGAAAAAAGCATTCAGCTTGAAGTGAATGCTTTAAAAAAGGTCCGAATTCAGTCATATTGACTCACGATAGGATGCATCATCAGGCCCTTTTATTTATTTTACGTTCTTGGCGAAATTAACGGATATAATACACCGTCTTTGGCAAACGACATCTTCCCTGTCTCTTCTGAAACAACGAGCACAAGCGCATCCGTATACCCCGACATTCCAAGAGCCGCGCGGTGCCTGGTTCCCAGATGGACATCCACTTCCTTTGTTGTCAGCGGGAGCACATTAGCTGCTGACACAAGTTTGTTTTCCCTCACTAATAAAGCGCCGTCATGAAGAGGATTTCCGGGATAAAAGATACTCTCAATTAATGAAGCGCTGATCTCTGCATAAAGGGAAGTTCCTTTTTGAATAAAATGTTCAACCGGGTCCGCTCTTTCAATGACAATTAAAGCACCGTGCTTATGTTCCGATAAGGCTTTAATCGCCTTGGCCAGCTCGATAAATGCCGGCGTAAATTGCTCAATGTATGATTGCAAATAAAAGGATGATGCGATGCCCTGCATATCCTGAAAAATGTGTCCCAATTCATCCAATTCACAAAGAAGGCACTGATCTTTTTCGTGAAGTGTTTTTAAAATGAGCGACGCATCAACTAATATTTCCTCTAAGTATACTTGTATTTTTCCCTTAAATGCATTTTCCGGCATGTGTTCATAACGCATAGTCCTTCATCTCCTTTTCAAATTTCCACCTTTTCACGCATGCTTATCTTATTGATGCACATTCTATTGGTAAAGGAGGGATGTAAAGAATGGAAATCGAAAGAATCATTCAGTATATTTGCACCTTTTTAGGCGTGATTTCGCTTTCTTTTATTTATGCCCAAATGTTTAGAAAAACGAAGCCGACAAAAAAAGAATAGGTCCGGCGTTCATTGCTTTTTATACATAAAATGTTATAATTTCTCTCGTTATGAAAAAGAAACGGAGATCAATGTATGAAAGAAACTCTAAACGCCCGGCAAAAGACCAAACAGCTTTTGCACATTTTCATTCCGATATTCATTACCCAGGCGGGGCTTTCTCTTATGACTTTTTTAGATACGGTGATGTCAGGGAAAGTCAGCCCCGCTGATTTAGCCGGCGTCGCCATTGGCTCAAGTTTTTGGACCCCTGTTTATACAGGACTTGCAGGTATTTTAATGGCGGTCACTCCGATTGTCGCTCAGTTATTAGGCGCTGAAAAAAAACAGAAGATTCCTTTTACTGTTTTACAGGCTGTATATGTGGCTGCGCTTCTTAGCATCGCCGTTTTAGCGATTGGGTATGCTGCAGTTGACCTTATTCTTGGCCGATTACACCTTGAGGCTCAAGTGCATGAGGTTGCTAAACATTTTTTAGGCTTTTTATCGCTGGGAATTCTCCCTTTATTTGTTTACACCGTTTTGAGATCATTCATTGACTCATTAGGGAAAACAAGAGTCACAATGATGATTACACTCAGTTCTCTTCCGATCAATTTTGTATTGAATTACATATTCATCTTCGGGAAATTTGGGCTGCCGGCACTTGGCGGCGCCGGCGCCGGACTAGCGTCCGCGCTTACATATTGGTGTATCTGCATCATCAGCTTCTTCATTATTCATAAAACCGCGCCGTTTTCCGAATATGGAGTTTTCCTTACTATGTATACATTCTCTTGGAAAGCATGCAAAAATCTGCTCAAAATCGGTCTGCCTATTGGATTCGCCGTGTTTTTTGAAACAAGCATTTTCGCAGCTGTCACGCTTCTGATGAGCCATTTCCATACAGTGACCATCGCGTCCCACCAGGCAGCCATGAACTTTGCTTCGCTTTTATATATGCTGCCGCTCAGCGTGTCCATGGCTTTAACGATTGTTGTGGGCTTTGAAGCCGGTGCAGCCCGTTTTAAGGATGCACGCTCATATAGCTTGATCGGCATCATGATGGCGATCGGCTTTTCTTTATTGACTGCAGCCTGTATCCTTTTATTCAGAGAGCAAATTGCCGGCTTGTACACGTCTGACCCCGATGTACTCCGGCTGACACAGCACTTTTTAATTTATGCGCTGTTTTTTCAGCTTTCCGATGCTGTTGCCGCACCGATCCAGGGGGCGCTCAGGGGGTATAAAGATGTGAACTATACGCTTGCGGCCGCTTTTGTTTCTTACTGGGTCATTGGCCTACCTGTCGGTTATACTGTCGGTACGTTTACAAGCCTTGGCGCATTCGGCTATTGGATCGGATTAATTGCAGGACTCGCCGCCGGAGCAGTTGGACTGTTTTTCAGGCTGGTTAACCTGCAAAAACGTTATTCGCAAAAACAATACATTTAAAAGAGGTGATCATACATGGCAAAAAACATGAAATTATACGAATATCTTTCTCAGCATGCGGAAACCATCAGTTCAATGTGGTATGAAACCGTTGAGGAGACTGATCCAAACTCCATATATGCATCAGCAGACCCTGATGTCATTCAGAATTTAAAGAGCCAGAATCTTGCCTTCAACTATAAGATAAACCGTATTTTTGTAGATGATGAAGAGGTGTACCTGCCTATACTGAAAGAATGGACTTTTGAAGTAACACAGGATCAAGAACATTTAAAGACTCCTATCCACTATATTATCCGAGAGTTTGTCAGAGTGAGAGATTTATATGTTTCCTATGTGAAAGAATTTGTCCATATCAATCAGGACACTGTGAAAGGCGAAGAGGCCGAAGAACTGTATCACTCCCTAATAAAAGCGTTCGATCTTGTCATTCATATTTTTATAGAAGAAATGTACAAAAACACAAGCCTCCAGCTTCAGGCTCAAAAAGACATGATTACTGAATTGAGCGCGCCGGTCATCGTGCTGTTTCACAGCGTCGGGCTCCTGCCTTTAATCGGAGATATTGATACTGTCCGCGCAAAACTGATTATGGAAAACACCCTGCATCAATGTGCGGAGAAAAAGGTGACGCAGCTGTATATTGATTTATCGGGGGTAGCTGTTATTGATACAATGGTTGCCCACCAGCTGTTCAGTCTGATTGAGGCGCTGCGCTTAATCGGCGTTTCATCAACTTTGTCGGGAATCCGTCCGGAAATTGCGCAAACCGCGGTTCAGCTAGGTTTGTCTTTCGAAGATATTTCTTTGAGATCAACCCTCGCTTCAGCGATTGCATCGGACTTAAAACTCAAAAAGGTATAAGGCTTAAGGCCTTATACCTTTTTGATTAATCATTCCATTGATACGTCCAATATACTTCTTCTTCAAACCATGTTGCCATAACAGGTTCATTGTTTTTTAATTTTTCTTCAAGCTCTCTGAGCATGCCTTCTGTTTGAGTGCGGTGAGCTCTTAACGCATTCAATTTAATATCAGCTACTTCTTTGATATCAAGTACGACATCAGCTTCGCCGAGAACTTCTTCTCTATTGCGTGTAATCGCCATGCAGAGTGTGCGCGGACGGTCTTCTTTCTTTTTGCGGTACAACGCACGAATGACCGCTTCCCCGCATGCATCATGGTCAGGGTGCACACCGTGTTCAGGATAAAAAGTGACAATTAAACTTGGTTTTACATCATCTATGATCCCTTCCATGATATCAGCTAAATACTCATCGTCCTCAAATTCGAGCGTTTTGTCACGGAGCCCAAGCATCCGAAGGTCATTGATATCCATTTCTTTGCAAGCGTTAATGAGCTCTTGTTTTCTTAGCAACGGCAACGTCTCCCGATTCGCGAAAAATGGATCGCCCATATTTCTGCCCATTTCACCTAAAGTGGCGCACGCGTACGTAACGGGAATATCTTTTTTTCTGTTTAAGGCAATCAGGCCTGCCACTCCGTATGATTCGTCATCAGGGTGAGGCAGGATTACAAGTACGTGTTCTTTCATTATTTTTCACCCTTTTCTTTAAACTGTGAACGGTTTTTCACTGATTTGCAGAGAAATAGCCAGTTTACCGCCCGGCAGGTGTCCCGCCATTAATAAGCGGTTTTCTTCATCCACAGTGTATTCAGTCAAGCCTTCAGCATAAATCCAGCCTTCTTCTGTTTTTAAGCCAATACGGTAAGGTCCGCTGCCTTTGATTTTTGCCTGATGATAGGTGACTTTTGCATTGCGGATGTATGCAACAACCGTCATGTTTTTTTCATTTAAGTGCGCTGAATAAGAACCGGTTGTGGTTTCTAAATGGATATATACAGGGCGGTCCGCATATCGTTCTAAAGATGCTTGCACATCTTCTTTTATGATTGCTTTCATGATTGCTCCCCTCTTTCTTCTTTTAAATGCTCTGCACGTTCTGTATGTAATTTGATCAGCTGATATTTCACAGCCGGTTCGAGCTGTGAATTCACAATGCGGTGGATCGCAACATAAAATTTTTCGAGCATCGGTTTCCGGAGTCTCGGATGTGTCCGTTTATCCAAGAGCTCTAGGTCAATCGCCTCTGCTACAGCTTCTGGGTCATCACTTGCGAGAGATCGGTTGTTCCAAAGTGAAGCGTAGGCTTTCACTATCTCTTTATCATTGTCCATCGTCTCGCTCCTTTATGTCTTACATACATGAAATGATTATACATAATATATGCTTCAGCTGAAAAGCCAAAGGCCTCAATGGCTTTTTGATGCCCGTTTCCAATTTATTTGTGAAAACGTAAACAAGAGCAAAGCAGCCCATATACAGCTGAATGTAAAAGCCTTCGAAATTGAAAACGGCTCATGATAAACAAACAGCCCGATCAGCAAGGTAATGGTCGGTGCGATATATTGTAAGATGCCGACATGGTACAGCGGCAGCCGTTTAGCTCCTTCCGCAAACAATAATAGCGGCAAAGCCGTCAACACACCGGCAAAAAAGAGAAGCATCCAAGTCCCGCCGCTTCCCGCACCCGCGGGATGGATATGGCCGCTCAGCAGCAAATACCCCAAAGCAATCGGCATAATCATGAATGTTTCCAGCGTTAAACCAATAGCGCTTGACAGGCTTGTTCTTTTTTTGCTGAACCCGTACAGCCCGAAGCTGAATGCGAGCAGAAGCGCAACATAAGGAATGGAGCCGTATTGGAATGCTGAGATGATAACGCCGGCCGCCGCAATCGAAACCGCCATCAGTTGCAGGCGATTCAGCTTTTCCTTTAAAAATAAAATACCGAGGAGCACGGATACAAGCGGATTAATGTAATAGCCAAGACTAGCCTCAAGCAAAAAGCCATGGTTGACGGCCCATATGTATACAAACCAGTTAATCGAAATCAGGATGGAAGCGAGAAGTAAAGAAAGGATGCCGCCCTTGTTTTTCAAAGTGCGCAGCTCCTGCCACCCCGTTTTCCATTGACGCAGGAAAAAAAGCACGATACACATAAAAACAAAAGACCATATGATACGGTGAGCCAAAATATCAAGTGCCGGCAGCTGTTCGAGAAGCTTCCAATAAAGCGGAAACAGCCCCCACATGATAAAGGAAACGGCTGTGAAGAGAACACCTTTTTTAGTTTCTGAATATTGCATTGATATCCCTGCCTTTCTTTAGAGCATCTTAGATTATATCACGTGAAAGATCGGGTGGGCATATACTATTTTGTCCGTGAAGAAAGGGTGTGACGACGATGTTTGAGTGGAACAAGTACTTTCCTTTCCACAATCAATTTTCCAAGGAAGCATTAAAAAAAGCAGATCCAAAAGAAGTTGAAACATATGTAAATCGTGTAATGGAAAGTGTGTTCGGCAGTGATCATGCGGCGCAATTTCCTTTCCGCGATCCTCTCCCCAAAAAAGACCAGCCCGCCAAGTCTGACGCTAAACCTGATATCGATCTATTTGAAACAACAGACCATGTGTTTGTAAAGGTGCCAATCAGTGAAAGCCAGCTGGAACAGGTGAAAATTAAACACACTTCTCACGCATTAATGATAGAAAATTTCCCGAATCTGGACCATCCCAAAAAGATAAACCTGCCTTGTTTAGTCAAACGCAAAGGAACAAAAGCCGTCTATAAGGACGGCCTTCTGGAAGTGATGTTTCAGAAGCAGCATGACTACAATATGTCCGAGGTAGAAATCATTCGATAAAAAACGGCCTGCACCGATGCAGGCCGTTTTTGTTAATAGAAACCGGGGTATCCGCCGTATGGCACGCCGGCACCAAAACCGTACGGTGCGCCTCCGTAACCGTAAGGGCCAGGTGGATAAGCATAGGGACGAGGATAGTTAAACAGAGCACTCCCGAGAAAGCCGCCTAATAAACCGCCGACTAAAGGAGCGCCAAACAAGAAAGGACTTCGCGCCGGGTATCCGGCTGGACCTGGATTCCCGCGATAATAGGAATGAGGGTACATGATTTTTCCTCCTTTATGTCTGCCTATATGTAAGATATTCAACAAAGAAGAAAAACGATTGGGCTAAGACCTGAATCTAGGTATTGTTACATCACAAGCTCTGCCAATAACACACAGCCAAGCCCTGTTACTGAGAGAACTGTTGTAAGCAGCGGTCAAGCTTGAAATTTCTTTCATGCTCAAACCGAAAAATCCCTTCACCTCCAAAATCCAGCATCTTTTACATGACATGCGATGACATCCCGCTCCTGTTTGCAGTGCCATTAATGCCGGATTTACACTGCCCGCCCCCATAAGCTGCCATTCCCGCTTCAATTGAAAGAACGATTGTATTGATATCCATCCCAAGTCCGATGGCTACTAAAAATAAAACTACAATAAGTGAGACAAACGGATTTCATTTTACTTTCATAATGAGAAATAACAGAATCAGCACTCCAGGAAGAAAGCGCTTTCACTAATAACTAAAAAAATGTTTTGGCGATATGATTATTATCTTTTGGTTAAATGACATATTCAAACTAATCTCCTAATCTATGTTTTGTCAATCATACTATGAGTTTTCCTCAATCCCCTTTCACCTATCCAAATGATTTTTAGTTATATGTTGATTAACTTTTGGTTATATGTTATGTTTTTTTCAAGTTAGCCCAGTCTTTATATCTACTCATTGTCTGGAAGCAAACATGTGAAAACAGACAGACACAACTTCACAAGAGGAGGAAATTCACATGCCATTATTACGTTTTGATTTAATTGAAGGCCGTGATGAAAAAGCATTGCAATTGTTATTAGATACTGCTCACCAAGCGATGGTCGAAGCGTTCGGTGTTCCGGAAAGAGACCGTTATCAAATTGTCCATCAGCATCCGGCAAACGAGCTTATCATCCAGGACACAGGATTAGGATTTCAAAGAAGCAAGGATCTGGTCATTATCAGTATGACAAGCAAAACAAGAACAGAAAGCCAAAAGGAAAAATTGTATGCCCTGCTGGCTGAAAAGCTAGAAGCAGAATGCGGCATTTCCCCAGAAGATTTAATGGTTTCAATTACCGAAAATGGTGACGCCGACTGGAGTTTCGGTCTTGGTGAGGCGCAATTTTCGAATGGAAAACTATAAGATAATGAAAATGGCATAAAGTTTGCATGTAACAACCGGCTGCTCCATAGCAAAAAAGAGAGAGTTTCATCAGATACTCTCTCTTTTATTCACTCATTTCTTTTTTATAAAAGCGGAAATCACCAAGAAGAGGTATAGCGAAGTAATCCAAATGTGGTTGATGGAGCCTGGCTTCCCTTTTTTAAAATCCAGTTTCGATCCCAATGTAATTCCAATGGAAGCTGGTTGGGTTTTGAGCGTAAATATAAAATTCAGGCAGATAGAGTTCCGCTTTACTGATGTGCAAAACGAGATAAAACATCATCCCCATTAATCATAGGTTAGCTGCTAATAACTTTGTCACGCAATGATCATTTCCTATTTTTGTATATCATCTTCATATTAACCTTTTGCAAATCTGCAAAAGCTTATTCTAACGAATATAAAAAGTCATGTAAACGGCACGAACCGCCCCTCATATGACTTTTTCATTGAACATAGGGTCTTTCCTGGATGCCTCTTTCCTTATTTCTCTTCTTCGCACACTGTTTCACCGGGCTCGCAAAATTGATCGGCCCACGCCTGCATCTCTTGGAATACAGCTTGAAGCGCTGTTCCTTTTTCAGTCAGCGTATAAATGACTTTGACTGGCGTTTCAGGAAGAACCTGCCGTTCGACAATCTCGTTTTGTTCAAGCTCCTTAAGGCGCTCCGCCAGCATTTTTTGGCTGATCATCGGTATTGTTTCCGTTATCTCTTTAAAGCGTTTCGGCCCATCCATTAGCACATGGATGATCAGACCGTTCCATCTTTTTCCCAGCAATGAGAAAGCAGATTCCATTTTAGGGCACATAGTATTTCCCACAAGTCCTCATCCCTTCATCTATTGTTTGACATGTATTCGATGATCCATTACAATAATCTTTCAAGTTACATTTAGTAAGTTTCTAACTTTTCTATTATCATACCACGTTTATCCGAAGGAGGAAACACTATGACGAATACTCTGGATGTTTTAAAAGCACGTGCATCCGTAAAGGAATATGATACAAATGCCCCTATCTCTAAAGAGGAGCTGACTGAGCTATTGGACCTTGCCATTAAAGCGCCTTCAGCTTGGAACCTTCAGCATTGGCATTTCACAGTATTCCACAGCGATGAAGCAAAAGCGGCGCTTCTTCCTGTAGCCTATAATCAAAAACAAATCGTTGAGTCTTCTGCTGTTGTTGCCATTTTAGGCGATTTAAAGGCAAATGAAAACGGTGAAGAAGTATACGCTGAATTGGCAAACCAAGGCTATATTTCAGATGAAATCAAACAAACATTGCTCGGCCAAATTAACGGTGCCTACCAAAACGAGCAATTCGCTCGTGATTCCGCTTTCTTAAATGCTTCTTTAGCCGCTATGCAGCTTATGATTGCCGCAAAAGCAAAAGGTTATGATACTTGCGCAATCGGCGGATTTAACAAAGAGCAGTTCCAAAAGCAATTTGATATCAGTGAGCGCTTTGTTCCGGTTATGCTTATTTCAATCGGCAAAGCAGTAAAACCTGCCCATCAAAGCAACCGCTTGCCGCTTTCAAAAGTGTCAACTTGGCTGTAAGGATATGAAAAACCTTAGTCCGAATGACGGACTAAGGTTTTTTTATACAATCGCATCTTTGTACCATTCGCGAGCCTGTTCAGCTTCATGCTGCGTCAGCTGATGACCCCCACCCTGCCAGAAAACGGAGGCTGATGCCCCGCTGTCACGTAAATAGCGGTGAAGCTCTTCTGATTCTTCCTTCGTGCAGAGAGGGTCGTATTTCCCGGCACCGATAAAAACAGGGAGTCCCGTCATATCAGGCAGCTCGATACCGCGAATCGGAACCATCGGATGATGGAGAATGGCCCCTTTTAAGACATCTTTATAATGGAAAAGCAGGCTTGCCGCAATATTTGCGCCGTTTGAATAACCGACCGCAATCACTCGGCCGCGATCAAATTGATGCGTTTCTGCAGCCTCGTCGATAAAATCTTTCAATTCTCTTGTCCGCTCCACGAGGTCCTTTTCATCAAAGACACCTTCACTCAGACGTTTGAAAAATCGCGGCATTCCATTTTCAAGCACAGATCCTCTGACACCAAGCAAATGGGCATGAGGGTCTATAAACCGTCCCAATGAAAGCAGATCGTGCTCATTTCCGCCGGTGCCATGCAGCAGCAGCAGTACGTTGTCAGATGTCCCTTTTTCATAAATATGCTTCATCGTAAATTCCCCCTTTTAAAGTTCAGGCAACATGTCTGTTAACTGTTGTCTATGTTTCTCCAGCCATTCAGGCAGTTTCAATGAGGTCCCCAGCTCAGCAAACGTTTCATCTGTCATAAAACCCGGTTCATCTGTGGCGATTTCAAATAAGATACCGCCTTTCTCCCTGAAATAAACGGATGTAAAGTATTCTCTGTCAAGGATTTCTGACGAATGCTGTGACGTGATGCAATCCTTCTGTTTTTATTTTCCCACTCCTATTTATCTCGATTTCGAGATATTTATTATTTTAAACCTTTATTAAGCAGGATGCAAATGATGTGTATTGATTAAATAATTCAAAAAATCATTTTTTTCTAATAATTTCTTGTGATCTTTTCTTACAACTGCTATTATAGTGAGAATTATCATGTTTCAGGAGGAAAGTAAATGGTTAAAAAAGCACTTATTGTTATTCTCATTCTTTTGCCATTCGTTCAGCTTGCGCTATTGCCGCTTGTGAATCGAATTGAACCGATTATGTTCGGCCTTCCGTTTTTCCACCTTTGGCTGCTATTGTGGATTATCATTACGCCGTTATGCTCGTTTGGCATTTACCAAATGCAAAAAAAAGATGGAGGGCTTGAATAATGCAAGGGAATCTCACTGCACTTCTCATTACAGCTGTTATCGTTTTATCCGTTGTCTGTATCGGATTTCTCGCCGGAAGAGACAAATCCTCACGCGCCTCGGTGGAAGAATGGTCTGTCGGAGGCAGACGCTTCGGCGGCCTTCTCGTCTGGTTTTTAGTAGGCGCCGACCTTTATACGGCATATACTTTCTTAGGGTTAACCAGTACGGCATTTACGGGTGGAAGTGTTGCGTTTTTCGCCATTCCTTATTCTGTTTTGGCCTACTTTATCGCCTACTTCTTCCTGCCGAAACTTTGGAAAGTTGCGAAAACTCATAAATTAACAACACTGGCGGATTACGCCCGGGAACGGTTTGACAGTAAGCTTTTGGCAAGCCTTGTTGCCATTGTCGGTGTGCTTATGCTTATTCCGTACATATGCCTTCAGCTGAGCGGCATTCAAGATACACTTCAGGTTGCCGGCACCGGATTTATTAACGTAAAATTCGTTGTGATCATCTCATTTATTCTTGTTGCTCTTTACACATTCTTCAGCGGGATTAAAGGGCCTACATTTACAGCCATCATTAAAGACATTCTAGTGTGGGTCATTATGCTGTTTATGGTAGTGTCTCTCCCTCTCATTCATTTCAACGGCTGGACGCCGATGATTGACACGTTAGTGAAGGAAGCGCCGCAAATGCTGACGATACCGGCAGAAGGGCCAAAAGGCATTCCTTGGTTTATCACAGCGTCTATTGTTTCCGCCCTGGCACTTTTTATGTGGGCACATGCAGCAACAGGTGTTTTTACAGCGAAAAGCGCCGATGCAGTAAGAAAAAACAGCATGTTTTTGCCGCTTTATAATATTGTGTTAATTTTGGTCATTTTTCTTGGCTTTATCGCCTTCCTTGTCCTGCCGGAAGATACAGATCCAAGACTGGCGCTCCTGCATTTGATTCAAACATCTTACGGCGGGGTGGCACAAGGTTTTGCATATGCCACTATTGCTCTTGCTTCATTGATTCCTTGTTCCATCATGGCAATCGGGGCATCAAATTTATTTGCCAATAACCTATATCGGGATTTGATTCATCCGAATGTGTCCCAAAGCAAGCTCACCCTTGTCACACGTTCAATGGTGTTTGTTGTTATCGGCCTTGCACTTCTGTTTGGAATGCTGTTCCCGACTGCCCTAGTGACACTCCAGCTGTTAGGCGTATCCGGCATGGTGCAAATCTTCCCGGCGATTGCTGTCAGTCTATTCTGGAAACAACAAACGAAAGAAGCGACGGTTATCGGATTATTAGCCGGTCTTGCGGTAACGTTTATTGTGTATACCACTCAATCTGCACATGGCATTTATGAAGGATTCTGGGGATTAGCAGCCAATATCATCGCTGTGGTGATTCTCAATCCGCTGTTCGCCAAAAAGGCAGGGTCCAATCCTGTTATTGAGGGGTTATTTGGTAAAAAACAAGCGCCTAATCCAAATCAGAGGGGCGCATAAAAAACCCCCTGCGCGGCAGCCGTGCAGGGGGTTTTTTACATTTCTTTTTTCAGAGTTTCAATTGCTTTCTCCATTTGCGTATCATTATTTGACAGCTTCTTTTGAAGTTCTGTCATTAATTTCGTTGTTGTATCGCCAGTCAATACGCCTGTTTCTTTTAGCTTCTCTTTTTGCTGGAACTGTTTGACGACAGATACAAAATCCTGATTATACGTACTGTTAACCTTTACCTTGTAGCCAAGTGCTTTGAACATTTGCTGAGCCACTTTGACGTTTGTGCCTGAATCACCGGATTTATACGTTTTATCCGCGTCCAAATACGGGAGCTTCGCGTAAACAGGCAGCTCTGCTTTCATCTGGGGCTTGATCCCCTTTTTGTGAATCCATTCACCGTCAGCAGTCAGCCATTTGGCGACTGTCAGTTTGACGGTAGAGCCATCATCATATTCTTTTGCTGTCTGTACCGTGCCTTTGCCAAAGGTCGTTTCCCCGATTAACGGTATGCCTGACGATTCATGAAGGGCAGCGGCCATAATTTCCGCGGCGCTGGCTGTGCCGTCATTTATTAAAACGACGGTAGGCTTGGTCACTGTTCGTTCTTTTTCGGCCTTCATCACTTCTTTAGAACCGTTTTTATATTGAACCTGCATGATGTTTTTTCCTTTATCAATGAACAGGTTGCTCATTGTAATCGCCTGCTCCATTAAACCACCCGGGTTGCCCCTCAAGTCTAAAATAAAGCCTTTGGCGCCTTTTTTCTCTAAACTATCAATGGCATTTGTCAGCTCTTTAGCAGTTGTTTCAGAGAAAGAAGTAATTTGGATTTCGCCGATTTTGTTGTCTTTCATCTCGGAATAGACGGTCTCTACAGGAATGGTATCGCGCTTAATGGAAAGATCGATATGTCCGACTCCCGCTCTATTAAGCTCAAGCTTCACTTTTGTGCCCTTTTTTCCGCGGATTAAAGCGACGGCTTCATTTACATTCATGCCTTTGACGCTTTTTCCGTTCACCTTAAGGATTTGGTCCTTCGGTTTGATTCCGGCTTTTTCAGCAGGTGAACCTTTAATTGGCGACACAATAAGGATTTCACCGTCTTTCTCCTCTACTTGTGCACCAATCCCTTCAAAGGATGCAGAAATTGTTTCGTCGAATGATTTTGCTTCCTCTTGATCCATATATGTGGAATACGGATCATCCAGAGATTCAATCATTCCTTTAATTGCTCCGTCTACTAATTTTTCATCATCTGTCTTTTGGTAGTAATCACTTTTGATTTGCTCATACGCTTTATTTAACTTGTCGAACTGGCTGTCTCCCGCGCTAATTGATTTCTGGCCCAGGATACTGGAATTGCCCGTAATAAATAAAGTAAGCGCCGAAGCGACAACCGTAGTGATCAGCACAATAAAAAACAGTTTAAATTGCCGTTTCAATTAAACACCACCTTTTTCTTCTTACATTATTATCATGGACGAATTCTTATTCGTCAACTCGGAGCAAAAATGAAAGAGAAACGCCCTTCTTTCGCTTTTCATAAACCTATGTCTTTATACGACATATGATAAAGAAAAAGGAGGATTCGAGATTGAGCCGATATTTAGAAATGCTGTCCTTATTCGGTGTCGCAGGAGCTCATCCAGGCGGGCTGGCTTTTTCAAAAGCGGTCTTGCAAAAAGCTGCGCCCTCCCCCGATCAGCCGATTCTTGATGCCGGATGCGGAACAGGACAAACAGCGGCTTATTTAGGACATTTGCTGTATCCTGTAACAGTTGTTGATAAAGACCCTATCATGCTTGAGAAAGCGAAAAAAAGATTTGCAAATGAAGGGCTTGCCATCCCTTCATATCAGGCGGAGTTGGAACACCTCCCGTTTTCTTCCGAGTCCTTTTCATGCGTTTTGTCAGAGTCAGTCCTCAGTTTTTCCCATCTGTCATCCTCTCTTCAGGAGATTTCAAGAGTATTGAAGCCCGGCGGGATGCTGATTGGTATTGAAGCAGCTTTAAAAAAACCGATGCCACCTGCAGAAAAAAAGCGAATGATGGATTTCTACGGTTTTACTGACTTACATGAAGAAGCCAAGTGGCATAAACTCCTAAGGAGTTATGGCTTTCAAAAAACGGAAGCGATGTCACTTCTTCCCGACGACATGGAATTTGAACCAACCACTGAAATGGATTTATCGCAAACGATTGCTCCTATCTATTACGATACGCTTCAAACACATTATGAACTTATGCAGATCTATAGTGAGTACATGGGTCATTGTATCTTTATCGCGTATAAGTAAAACGGCGTATCACCCCCTGTTTTCGTCCAACCTTTTTATCCTATCTATCATATGCTGATAGAAAGTCAGTATAGGAGGGAAACAATATTGGAGAGATATTACCATCTTTGCAGAAACCATCAAGGTAAAGACGTCAGAATTACAGAGAGAGGCGGGAGAGTTCACGTCGGCAGAATTACCCGTGTAACAAGAGACAGAGTTTATATCGCTCCTCCTGTCGGTGCAGGGCCTAGAGGTTTCGGTTACGGCTATTGGGGCGGCTATTGGGGATACGGAGCAGCTTACGGTATTTCGCTCGGTTTAATTACAGGAGTGGCTCTGGCTGGTTTATTCTTCTGGTAAGCATAGAATCATTGTCTGACCAAATGCTAGATTCACCAGACACAATGAAGCCCGCTTACCAATTGTAAGCGGGCTTTCTCTTTTAGATTTTCTTCACTTTTTCAAAGTACTCTTCCAGCGTTAAATCATTGTCGTGGATGTCCTTTGCGGCCTTTTTGCCTACATAACGCAGATGCCATGGCTCATATTCATATTTTGTGATATCTTCTTTATTTTTAGGATAGCGAATGATAAAACCATATTTATAAGCATTGTCTTGCACCCATTTTCCGTCGGACGTGCTTCCGAACGCTTCATTTATCTGAAAGCCATTACTCCGGCTCGAGATGTCCATCGCCAGGCCTGTTTGGTGCTCGCTTTCACCCGGGTAAGCGACCGCTTCTCTTGCCTTCTTTTCCCCTTTTAGGTTTACTTCATTGTTAAAAATGACTTTCTGTCTGTCATACGCACGGTACCCCGAGACAGCTGCCAGTTCATAGCCTTCCTTTTTCGCAGCATCGAACATCGTTTTTAATGCGTCGGCCGCTTCCTTTCTGATGTAACGTTTTTGAATCTTTTCTTCAAAAGAAAACTCTACATCAGGTATAACAAGATCGCTAGGTTCATAGTTTTCAGGCAATGCGTATTGTTTATTGACAAGGGCGAGGATGTTTTCTGGATTTTGAATGGTTTCCAAACCGTCTACTTGTTTAATATCATTGAAATATTTGCTTTCCAATGAAAACTCACTGTCCTGAGTGTTTGCTTTTTTGCTGTCAGCTGTTTTTTGTTCTGTTTGCTTCGTTTCTGCTGTGGTTTTCGTATCCTTTTGAGCATCTCCGTTCGATATGCTGCAGCCGGCTCCGACGATTGCCGTTACACTCAGAGCGGCAGCCAGTGAGAACCATTTACCGGACTTTTTCATTTACATTACCTTCCTTTTATTAATCGTTTCCGCATTCATAAAGAAGAGGCTGCCGGCACCCAGCACGCCTCTTGATTTATTTTACTGTGATACGGAATGTAAAGCCACTTCTATCATATCATGAAATGTGGTTTGACGCTCTTCCGCTGTCGTTTCTTCTCCTGTTAATACGTGATCACTCACGGTGAGAATTGACAGCGCTTTTCTTCCGTGCTTCGCTGCTAATGTATACAATGCAGTCGTTTCCATCTCTACGCCCAGCACACCGTATTTTGCAAGCTTTTCGATTTGCGAATCGTCGTTGTAGAACTGGTCAGCTGTAAATACGCTTCCTACACTCACCGGCACGCCTTTATCCTTTGCGGCATCATAAGCCTTTTTTAAAAGTTCGAAATCGGCGCAAGGCGCATAATCGATGCTTCCGAAAGCGACTCTGTTCATTTGTGAATCAGTGGAGGAGGTCATAGCCAAAATGACGTCCCGCACTTTGACATCTTTACGGATAGCGCCGCAAGAACCTACTCTTATTAGATTTTGCACATCGTAGCTTTGCATTAATTCATTCACATAAATTGAAATAGACGGAACGCCCATTCCCGTTCCCTGCACGGAGATTTTTTTGCCTTTATATGTACCTGTAAATCCATACATGCCTCTGACTTCATTGTAGCATTCTACATTTTCAAGATACGTTTCAGCAATAAATTTTGCTCTGAGAGGATCTCCCGGCAAAAGCACTGTATCCGCAATCTGTCCTTTTTCAGCACCTATATGTACACTCATCTCATATCCTCCTAAATCTAAATTATCATCCAGTCCGTTCATTTTACAACGAATGTCATGATGAAACAAACTTCAGCATTGATTATAAAGGAATATGGCGCAAAAAGAAATGTTCCGAGACCGTTTGGGCACTTCCTGAGAAAAACGGGATAATCGAGGTGTTTATTTGAAAACCTAACCGCAGGAAGGAGGGATGAGACATGGGTAAAAAACAGCGCAATCGGATCACCGGCCAAAAAAAGAACAATCACATACCTGCAAAAGATGTCATTGCAGCTGAAGAGGCGCACGAGAAAGAGTATTCCGCTGCCAAACGCAAGCCTTAAACTGCAGAAAACTGCGGGTTTCCGCAGTTTTCTTTTTGTTATGTCGTCTGCACAATCAGACGATTGATTTTCCTCCATCCGGCGGGAAGCAGTTTGTAATATGTTTTCCCTTTTCTGCCTTCATCAATCAGAATCACGTCTCCTGTGGCCACAAATCTCGCGTCATAATCACTTGGAACGGTGTCAAATACATTAAACAAAGAGAATGCTCTTTTCAGCACGTCTTGATGATCGCTCCCGTTCAGTTCAGTTCGATAGACGGCTCTGTAGCCCTTTTTTTCGCCAAACCGGGGTGTTTGAAATATTGTCACGTCATAGGAACAAGACTTCTTTTTGAACACGGATAACATCATCAAGATCCCCTCCCTTTTATTTCTTTAACATATTGGCGTTTTTGCCCGGTTTTCCTTTCTCTATTTTTGTCGAAACCGCTTAATCTTTTCGTCAAAACCTTTTACTAGGAAAAACAGAAGCAGGCCGAGACTAAAGCCTCCTAACACGTCAGAGACAAAATGCACCCCCAGATAGACTCTGCTTATGCCGACCAAAACAGTGATCACGCCTGCTATGGTATATACCATTTTTTTATGTTTGGACAAAAACGGGAGGTGCTTCACTAAAAAATAGGCAATGACAGGATAAACATAGGCAGCATTCATGGAGTGGCCGCTCGGAAAGCTGAAGGATGATTCATGAACCAGCGGTGCAAAATCAGGCCTCACTCGTTCAATCCATTCTTTTATGACTTTATTTAACAGCCGATCTGCACCGAATACCAAGAACATCAATAGGCCGTCCCATGTTTTTCTGTAAAAAAACAGGCCCGCTCCAATGATCAGGATAAGAGGGAGGAGAAAAGAAGAAGCACCAAGGTGCGTGATCCCTGTCATGACCTCATTAAGCCATGGCTGGCGGATCAAAATAGCCGCCCTGCTTATCGCTTCATCTGCAGATTGAACAGCATTTGTATGAATGGCCGCAGCTAAAAAAAGAAAAATAAGAAACAAGCTAACAGGCTTGTACAACATTTTAACCACCTCGATTTTCACAGAAGTCATAGAACATGAATAATAAAACCGGAGCTGACCACTCCGGTTTTAAGCCTCAATCATCTTCATCCAGCTCTTCATCTATCATACATTTTTCTATCAAATAATCAAAGGTAATGTCAGCGATTTCAAACAGCTCATCCTCACTAGGTATGTAGCCCCGCCGCGCAAGCTCTCTGTAAAAAAATTCAGCGATTTCTTCCGTATCAATCACAAGATCTATTTCTTTCATCTCCGTACCGCCTCCTTTTTTATGTTTTATGAAAAAACAGGCTGAATTATACCCAGTGTTCTAAACAATTCTTTCAGTCATATACATTGAATAAAAAAACAAGCCATGGGAGGCTGACACTATGATCTCTAAAATGATGGAAGCACTGGACGGAGACAGATTTGATATCTTAATGGAAAAAACGCTCAAAGGAATGACGCATGTGATGATTTGGGGCTGTCTGCCTTATTTTTTATATGTCTTAATCCGTATGTTCTCAAACTAACTGAAATGCTCTTTTAAACTTTCCAGAACAAACATCATCATATCTTTATATTCTTCATCTCGAAACATTTCGTACAGAATCTTGTAGTCATTATAAATATCCAGAAGCTCATCAACAATTGATACAGCAAGGATGTGAAGGGTATCTTGATCTTCATCATCGCCTTCAAACTGAAGAAGAGCAGACGATGCGATATCTTCGCCGATCTCATGGCCAGTTTCTCCGACATAGTGGACAAACAACATCTGGTGTACAAACTGGTCCATTTCATATTTTCTCAGCACCAGTGTGAGATCCTCTTCCTCCGTTTCAAGCCACTCTCCATCCTTTAAACGGGTCAGCTCATAAATGATATCTTCCCAGCCATCTTCTAAATATCTCCAAATTTCTGTTCTGTGACCGATAATGCGAAAGAGTTCTTTTCCATAATCTTTCACATAAACGACGTCCCCAATAAGGAATTCATACTCAATATCAAGCTTTTCCATGTCGACAATGACACCCTCATAATCTTTGTACAGCTGAATGGACGATTCAAAGTATAAGACTTCATTATGATTGACTTCATAAAGATAGTGTTTATCAATTTGGTGTACTTTAGTGACGGTGCCGACTGTTCCATACATAATAACGACTACGATATCCCCTACTTGGAATTTCGGTTTATTTTGCTTCATGGTGTCTCCCCCTCGCCGCAACATTTCTCATACGCTATCGTATGCCGGGTGACGCCAATTCGCATGGGCATGAAAACCAAAGGAAATATCCAATTATGGTGTGGATGAGGACATAAAAAAAATCCGCAATGATCTGCGGATAAACAGCTGCTATCTGCCGTGCACTTCAGCCTCGTATTGATCCCAAGCTTCATCAAACGTTGCCATCGTGTGCAGGTAATCAGCGCTTAGCTCCAAATATGAACTGATCTCATGATAATCGGTTGAGGTTTTCGGAAAGCTGTGATCCTCATACGCCTGATTGGCAAATTCACTGATGCTGTCCTGCGGCTTCGGCTGTCTGTATTTTAATAAATAGTGATAAAAGGATTTCATGGGTTTCCCCTCCTGATGTCTGTCTTTTGTTGTTCTATTATACAGTTCAAGTGTAAAATTACAACAAAAGAATACCGAAACATCGTTTAGGAGAAGTCAAAATAGTTGCGTTTCAGAATCCTTTCTGTCTCCATGAGCTGCTGATACGCCAGACTTCCAGGCAGGTTTTTGGTTTGAATCAAAAGCAGCTGATCCTCAATCTCCTTTATTGTGGTTTCCTCCTGATAGGTCATCCCGCAGGAAGCACACACCATGGCTGGTGTGTCAGTCAGCTCTATGGCTCTTGTTCCGTCAGGGAGCTCCCAGTACACCGTGTTCCTGCCGGGTACTGCTTCAAGCTCTCCGCACCAATCGCATGTTTTCATGAAGAATCCCCTCCGTTTTCAGCCTCTTTCTGTTTTTTCTGCTGCGCCAAAAATTTCTTTTCTTTTAGCTGATCTCTTTTCTCACGCCTATCTTTTAACGTTTCATGCTCCGGATTCGCTGTGAACGTCTCTCTCCTCTTGATTCTGGCCACGTTTTCCGGTGTAAATGAAACCTCTTTGTCAGCAAAAATAGCACTCAGCCCGATCGGCTCCTTTTTGTCAGCGGTTTCAGGGAAAACGGACTCAAAATAAGCGTCAGCCTGGTTAGGGATATAATTCTCCGGTTCTGGATATGACGTAATCACACCTTCAAAATTTCTTAAGATGACTTTGTCAGGGCTTTGCGACAATACATAGTTTGGCTGCAGGGCGATTTTACCTCCGCCGCCTGGTGCGTCAACGACAAAGGTCGGAACCGCATAGCCTGAGGTATGGCCTCTCAGCCCTTCAATGATCTCCAAACCTTTGGAAACGGGAGCTCTGAAATGCCCGATGCCCTCTGATAGATCACATTGATAAATATAATAAGGACGGACTCTGATTTTCACCAAGTCGTGCATGAGCTTTTTCATAATTGGAACCGAGTCATTAATACCGGCTAGCACCACAGCCTGATTTCCGACCGGCACGCCTGCGTTCACCAGCTTTTCACAGGCCTCAACGGATTCCTCTGTCATCTCGATGCTTGTGTTAAAATGGGTGTTCAGCCAGACTGGATGATATTTTTTCAATATCTCGCACAGATGATCGGTAATGCGCTGCGGAAAGACGACCGGCGCCCTTGTTCCGATTCTAATTACTTCCAGATGCGGGATGCTGCGCAGCTCCTTTAAAATGTATTCTAAAATTTGGTCATTGATCAAAAGCCCGTCACCGCCAGAAATTAAACAATCGCGGATTTCAGGTGTTTCCCTGATATAAGCAATCGCAGCATCTAGCTGTTTTTTAGGAACTCCCATTCCGATTTGTCCGGAAAAACGCCTTCTTGTGCAGTAGCGGCAGTACATGGAACATTGATTCGTGACAAGAAACAGCACACGATCGGGATAGCGGTGTGTCAGACCGGGTACCGGTGAATCTTCATCCTCATGGAGCGGATCTTCCAGATCGTATTTTGTTTTGTGCATTTCTTCAGAAAGCGGTACAGACTGCATACGGACCGGGCATCTCGGATTATCGGGGTCCATTAAAGAAGCATAGTAAGGTGTAATATTTAAGGGGATCGTTTTGGTAGAAATTCTGACGCCTTCCTCTTCATCCTCGGTCAAGTTAATCACTTTTTTTAAATCATCTACTGTTCTTACCGTATGTGTCAGCTGCCAAAGCCAATCGTTCCATTTCTCTTCCGGAACGTCCTTCCATAACTCGATCTCCTTCCAATGCCGTTTCGGTTTATACCATTTGCTTGCCAAATGAATTCCTCCTCGTGCATTATTTGTCTTACAGGTGCTTGCTCCAAATATTCATGTTTTCAAGACCTTCGGCTATATAGCAATTATTGATCAGCCTTCCGCCATACTGATAACCAGAATGGTACAACACAGCATTCATCCCAAAAGACGCAGCACGGGCGAGAGAAAATACGTGAAAGATTTCCTTCTCGGCCATTTCTTTTTCTAATTCCTCGATTAATAAACTTGTCAGCGAATGGCCCCGATATTCCGGAAGCACAGCGCAGTCGGTCATTTCTGCATGCCCAAGCTCTGGATTCATGTCTGCGCTTGCTGCGCTGATCAGGCGGTCATGATCAAACATGACATAATACATCGTATTTTCATTCATCGTCTTTTCAATATATGCGGGATCAAAAACCGGGGTCGGGTACGTACGAAATACTTTTTTATACAGCATCGAAAGCTGGTACATGTCATTTGTTTCTGCTTTTCTCATTGTAAAGGATGGCCTGTTTTCAGTGCGGGGGTGAGGTGCTGTGCGATATAAGGCTTCGATCATCTCCTGTTCCTTTATATAAGAATCTGTTTGACTCCGTTTTTCTGTGAGGTAACGGACCATGACACAAGCCGGATGGCCGAGATAATAGCCCTTTAAATAACCCTCCGGCGCAAATAATTGTTTGGCAAGCACAGCCACATCATGCTGTTTCGTATAGATGATAATTTTTTCCGCGTCCTCTTCTTTTGCCGCCGCCACGATATCAGGCAGGGCCTTCTCTATGGCTCCGTCATAACGAACGACTCTCATTCGTTTATTAAAGCTGTCATGGTCCAGAACTGCTGTGACACCGTTACTCTTTATCGACTTGAGCATCCTCATTCTCCCCCTCCCCGCCTGTATAAAGCCCGCACCAATCCATAACAAAAAGTGCAATAATTTTAGCAGATTCTAGCATGGCTTCAATCTCAATGTATTCATTTGCCTGATGAGCTGTTTTTGTTTCCCCAGGCCCGAAGACAATCACTGGCGTATCGCCTGCATGGTATAAAAGCCCTCCGTCCGTTCCCCATGGCGAGGCTTCGATGATGGGCTCTGTCTGTTTCATTTTTTGATAAGCTGATTGCAGTACTGAAATTAAAGGGTGATCATCAGGTAAATCATTCGGGAGCCATTGAGCGCCGAACCACTCTACTGTAATCGGATGGCGTTTAAACCATTCATCACGGTAATCTAAATCCTTCAGCCAGTTTTCCAATTCAAGTTTAACTGCTTCTGGTTTTTCATAGGGCGCAATTCCGCATCTCCCTTCTATGACGACACGGTCTGCAACTGAAGATGGCCATGCGCCGCCTGAGATGGTGCCGATATTCACCGGTACCGGTATTGGGACATGATCATACAGCGGATCTGAGATTCTCGCATTGCGGACTTTTTCCAGCTCCTGTATGGCTGTGATCACATGCATGCTTTTTTCAATCGCACTTACCCCTTCATAGCGTGTGCCTCCATGTGCCGCTAATCCCTTCACTGTGATCCGAAACCACATCGACCCCTGCTGCTTGATAAAAAGTTTCATATTCGTCGGTTCCGGAATCAGCGCCCCGTCAGCCCGATACCCTCTCATGATGGCAGACAGTGTTCCCGCGCCGCCGCACTCTTCATCTACAACGCTTTGAAACAATACATCTCCCTTCAATTTAACATTGCAGGCGTGCAGGGCTTCTAAAGCAAAAAGAAGGGCTGTATTGCCGCCCTTCATATCCGTTGAGCCGCGGCCGTATATTTTACCGTTTTCTTCGACAGCTTGAAACGGTTCATACTTCCAATCCTTCACGCTTCCTTCAGGCACAACATCGATATGACCGTTTAAAATCAGCGACCGGCCCCCGCCCGCTCCCGTTTTTTTTGCAACGATATTCGGACTCTCGTCAAAATCGGAACGGTCTGATTTAAAATAGGGATGCTGTTTTAATTGCTTTAGGCTTGGCTCCCACACGTCAATGTCCATTTGAAATTGCCGCAGCTTCTCAAGCACAACAGCTTGGGCGTTAAATTCTGAGCCCAATGTGCTTTTTTCTCCAATCAGCCTTTTGAGAAGACGAATGGCTTTGGCCGAATGCTGATCGAGCCACCCGATTACTTTTCTCTCAATGTCTTGCATCCTCATTCCCCCTTTAAGAAAAAGGCATATCTATTTTGATTTCAGCTTCAGTCAGCCTCGTCACCTCGTCGATTGTCGAGCCATTCATCAGCTCTTTTAATATGAAATGATGGGCTCCGACTTCAAGAACCGCTTTTTCAGTAATGATCAAATTTACACAGCCTGCTGCAGTTAACGGAAGCGTGCATGTTTCTGTTAATTTAGGCCTTCCCTTTTGATCTGTATGACTCATGACGACAACCACTTTTTTCGCTTTTTGGGCCAGTTCCATCGCTCCGCCCATGCCCGGCACCTTTTTTCCCGGGACAAGCCAATTAGCCAAATCGCCTGACTGGCTCACCTGCAGGGCGCCTAAAATCGTAATGTCAATTTTGCCTCTTCTGATCATCGCAAAAGACATCGTTGTATCAAAATAAGAAGCACCTTTTACAGCTCGGACAGGAAATCCCGCTGCGTTGCATAAATGTTCATCCTCTTTTCCCTTTTCAGGGCTGTCACCAATGCCAAGCACACCGTTTTCAGCCTGCAGCATGACCTGCATGTCAGGCGGCAAAAAGTTCGGCACCAAGGATGGGATGCCGATACCGAGATTTACAATCATGCCCGGCTTGATTTCAGAAGCGGCCCGTTTTGCGATTTGTTCTCGCTCTGCTATTCCCAAGCCCATTTCCACTTCACTCCTTCGCTTCTCACAACCCCCTCGACAAAAACCCCCGGTGTGACAATCATTTCTTCTGAAATCTCCCCCATCGGGACGATACGCTCAGCTTCGACAAAGGTTCTACTTGCGGCCATTGCCATAAGCGGATTCATGTTCCGCGCTGTTTTGTCATACGTTAAATTGCCGAATTCATCCGCAATGTGCGCATTGATAAATGCAAAATCTGCCGTCAGCGCCTCTTCAACCAAATATCGCTTTCCAGCCACAGACACAATGTCCTTTTTTTCATAAACCATTTGATTCGCAATCCCGATGTCAGTTAAAATCCCGCCGAGTCCCGCTCCGCCGGCGCGAATTCGTTCTGCAAGCGTTCCTTGGGGTGAAAATTGAACCTCTAACGTCCCGTCTGTCATCTGTTTTCCCGCTATAGGATTAGAACCAATATGCGATGCAATCAGGGTTTTGACTCGCTGATTGACTATAAGCGGGCCGATCCCTATTTTCGGAAAGCCGGCATCATTGCAAATGACAGTTAAATCCGTTACACCGCTGTCCAATATAGCTTCAATCAATGAAGGAGGCGAGCCGACTCCGCCAAAACCGCCAAACATTAGGACCGACCCGTCCTGAACACCTGAAATTGCTGTTTCGACGCTGATTGTTTTTTGAAATGGCGTCATTTAATTTCAATCCCTTTTCAGTTTTTTTTCGACCGCTGCAACTGTTTCTGAAAAAATTGATATGAGCTCTTCAGCCTCGCCGTCTGACATGGTAAAAGGCGGAGCAATAATGACAGCATCTCCTTCCCCGCTGTCAATTCCCGCTTTGGCAGGATAAACAATTAGTCCGCGTTTTTTCGCTTCGCCGACAATACGCTGGGTAACCGCCTGCTCTGGCGAAAAAACGTTCTTCGTGTTCTTGTCTGCTACAAATTCAACGCCTAATAGCAGTCCTTTTCCGCGAACATCACCAATGATGCCGCTTTGAGACGCTGCCTCAACAAGCTTCTTTTTCAGTACAGCTCCCTTTTTTTCTGATTGCTTGATCAAGCCGCGCTTTAATACATACCGCAAAACTTCCAGAGCGGCTTTGGCTGAATAGGGATGTGCACTGTATGTGTGGCCGCTCATAATCACACCTGAACCTTGTTTTATCGTTTCAATAATAGAATCAGATACAACAGCAGCGGCAATAGGCGCATACCCCGCACCTAGCCCCTTCCCCAGTACAGCAATATCAGGAACGGTGCGCCAATGCTCTGTCGCGAGCATCCTTCCTGTTCTTCCAAGCCCTGTCATCACTTCGTCTGCAATAAAGAGCACTTCGTGTGTGCGGCATACCTCACTTAATCTCTCATAATATCCCGGAGGCGGGGTGATCGCTGCACCTGCGGCACCAATAATAGGCTCAGCCACAAAGCCGGCGATAAATTGGCTTCCGATTCTTTTAATCGCAGTTTCCAGTTCATCAGCGGCAGTCTGAACAAAGTCTTCATCCGTTCCATGATTCCGCCGATACACATGAGGAGCTGAAATAGCGGGATAGCGTTCAATGAGATGGGTGAACCGGTATCTCCTTTCATAAAAACCAGACAATGAAAGCGCTCCCAAAGTTATTCCGTGGTAACTGCTCCACCGAGACAAAAAGATGGATTTTTGTGTTTGCTTTTTTTCCTGCCAATATTGAATGGCGATTTTCATCGCTGTTTCTATGGCTTCTGATCCGCTGTTGACAAAAAAAGACCAATTCACATCTCCCGGCAGCTCCTGCGCCAAGAGAGCGGCTAATTGCTCGGCAGGCTCGCTTGTAAACTGTGAGCGGTAAGCAAAAGACACTTGATCAAGCTGTTCTTTCAGTCTCTCAGTCACATCACGAACCCCGTGGCCGATATTGCATGTCACCGCACCTGATGAGCCGTCAAGATATCTTTTTCCGGTCTGATCATAAACATATGAACCCTTCGCATAACTGACAACCGGATAGGCCGAACTAAGCTCCGGCTTAATCAAATAACTGCTCATGCTCCCACCTCAACAAACCTTTTAACATATTATATGAGTGTCCAAATTGCGGCATGACGTCCCCGCAAAAACTTTTCACACAAAAAAGAGCCTTCCTTAATATAGAAAGGCTCTTTTGGAATTTCGCCCTCTAGCAAATAAAAGCGGCTCCGACAATAATTAATAAAATGAACAAGACAACAATCAATACAAACGTATTTGTCCCGCAGCCAAATCCGTAACCGTATCCAGGGTATCTATGCATGCTGTTTTCATCCTTTCTTATCACGATATACGGCATTTTATGCGGGCCAAGTCCCAAATGGTTTGTGCAAACGCCTATTTCATGTAAGGAAATAATGAAAAACAGTATGCACCCGCTCATATTTTTTAAACGTCAGCTTTTCGTAAAAACGGGTTGCACCGTCAGTGCTTGTAGCCACTAAATAGGCTGCTTCCATTCCTAGTGATTTGGCAATGGACAGCATTTCTTTCACTAAGATACTGCCATAGCCCTTTCTTTGAAACTGATCCAAAATGGCGACTTCTTCAATTTTAGCCGTTTTTTCTTGCGGATGAATGAACAGCTCTCCGCATCCAATGGGAATCTTCTGTGATCGGTCGCTGTAACAAACAACAAGGATGATCGTCCCCGCTTCATAAAAGGGATATTTTCTTTTTAATTTTTGTTCAGCGATCGCTTCCCCAATATAAATGGAATCATAAATTTTCATGATAGAAGATCCATCGCTGAGGCTTTTTGCCGTTCCCCATGCCGTTAACGGATGTCCCATCTGCCCTTTCCAGTCACTAAGCTTCATGTCATACAACAGCTCATCCTCGACAACAAACCCGCTTTTGACAAGCGATTGCTTCAAACCGAGCGGAAAAACATGCTGAGGCGACGCTTTTAAATGGAGATAATTCGCATTAAGCAGCTTTGGTACGGATGGCAAAAAGTCCAGTAACCGCCGCTCTAACGGAAACGTATCATGAAGCTGAACAAAGTTATGAGAAAAAATTTGCGGAAGCTTCGGATCTTTATATACGCTGTAATGATCAAACGATGCCGATTCAGACGTTAACAATATATATTGCTGTTCCGTTTTTGAATAATGTCCTGTCATGAACGTCTCCTTTTTATGACCTATGCTTTTACTCAATTGCAATATTCAAATTCTTTATAATCTCATCGTACACTGGATAAAACGGCTTTCCAATTGGAAATTGCTGAATATTTCGGAAAGAAGCGGAGATTGGCTTATGATGTAAAAAGAATTTCCTTACTACTTGTTCACGAATCGGATGAAAAACGCCGTTAAGAAACAAAAACGGCTCGCGTTCTATGAAATAAAGCCTTCGGCCAGGCGGATTTTCGATCAAACCAGATCGTTCCCGCGTAATTGGCAGCCCTTCCGGCAGCGCCTCCAGTTCTTCTTTTTCAATGGTCAATATTTCTTTTCTTTTAAATTGATAAAACTGAAAAGCATACTGACCCAAAATGCGTCTTTTTTTTCCGGCTTCGATATAGAATATTGCAGGATGACCAGCTTCCTTTACTAAAATATAATTCGGAATCTTTAAAATGTTTCCAATTTTATATTGGAATAAATACGGGTCTGGAACGGCCACAGTCCGATTTAGATACAACGAATCCCACCTTTCCCCGACAGGATGCCTCACACCCTGATCAATAAAATATACGTTTTGACCTGAACCCTTTACAAAAGATCCGTCAATCAAATCGGCGGGCAGAAACCGATACGCATTTTGAAATGAATCGGGGGTTTTATAGGTTGTATCTAATACTTCATTTATCGGCAGAAATGGAGCAAAGTTGTTGATTCTGTCCCAAAAAATTGAGTCGCCATGATTCCAATGCTTCATATCATCGTCCCAATAGCTTCCATATATATGGTGAATACGATCAAGTAATGAACGGCGATGCATAACTGAGCAATGATCGACTTGAAAAGCGGCCTGATGAAGCACTTCATTGGCATTTCTATAGAAATGGGAGATTTCCTCTCCCCTTTCGTTTACTTGTACAACTTTTTGTTTTGAATAAACAGCCTGCGCCTCAGGATTATGTGAAAACATCTGCACCATACGGCTCAGCCGCTCAGGATGATACACAGTGTCATCAGTGAGATAGGAAATGTAATCGCCGCTGGTAAATGGGAGCGCGGTGTTAATTAATGTGGCATAACGGGTTGTTTTAAATCGAGCTGCGGGATCTACGAAACTGTTTTCATAACGAATGCGAGGGTCATGAAGGTACTTGTGAACCACCGCAGTTATTTCTTCATTAGAATGATCATCCATGATAAAAAGCTCCCAGAGATCATACGTTTGCTTTATGACGCTTTCGATCGCTTTTTGCAGATAAGCAGGTTTGTTATAACTCGTTAAAATAATGGACACTTTCTCTCCCATCTATACAGCCCCCTGTTGCAAACATAAAAACGGCTCCGCACAAGCAGAGCCTCTGTCATCATTTAAAAAGCATCCCAGCTTACAATACTTGAGAGCGCGACATGAGATCTCGTATGATTTAACGGGTTTTGAAAATAACCAAATCAGTCAGAACCTCTTTTACGATGACGTTTTGAAGCGTATCTCCATTCAACAGATGAAATGTTGATACCGGTACGCCAAGCTCTTTTACAAATACGAGCTGGCGTACTGAGATCAGATGGATTTGCTTCAGTAGCCGATTGACGAATGAGCAAAATCAGCAAAAGCGAAATAAAATGCAGTTCATCTTGATTCGCGTGTTTCTCTCAATCTAAACAATCGCTGACCTTTATACTCTCTGTTTCACAATATGAACTGACTTCGATTTATGGTATAGGCTATATCCACTCTTTTAAAAAATCAGCATTTTGCTTAAATATATGAAAAATAGGTCAGGTACGGCGTTCGACTCATACCAAATGGCAGCCATAAGAATATGATTAACGTGAGTTCACTATTGAATAGGAGGTGTATGTGATGAGCTCTGAAAATGCCCAATTAAAAAAGGATTTGATTAAGAGCCTTTTAAGCCCTTTATTCTCAACAGAAGGAGGAGTAAACGTGGATAATAATCTTAAAGAATTGCTTGAAGCTGCGATCGATCAAAAAGTAGATCAAAGTGAAATGATTACGGCTGAATCTACTTCCCTTCCGGCAAGATGGATTTTTGCCAGAATTACGCCAGGCACTACGATCAGCATTGTGACTGATTCGGGTGATATGATCGGTCCGGTTGTCTTCGTTGCTTTCGACCAAATTCACGGTATCGTATTTGTAACACAGGAAAGCTCCGTTACCCCGGAAGGCCAAGCTACAACATTAATTGATGTAGACAAAGTAGAAAGTGTTACGTTCTTTTCATAAGATCTGATGAAAGTTTTGTATATCCAGTCGGGATACGGAGGAATATACAGATATTTTGACCGTTGGGCTGAAGAATGTTTTCTGAATACTCATACAGAGTACATGTCTGCAGATACACTGGAAGCAGAATCTCTAATAAAGGCTGAAAAGTTCCAGCCGGACTTCGCACTCATGATGGTCGGAGACCGTGTTCCTCACGACTGGCTGACCTGGTTAAAGGATAAGGGTATTCCTGTGTTTGTTTGGCTGACCGAAGACCCATTTTATATTGATATCAGCCTTCGGGTGATAAAGCACGCTGACGCCATATTAACGATTGAACAAAATGCCGCTCTTTATTATCGGGAGCTCGGCTGCCAGAACGTCTACTATGTTCCGATTCCAGTTAATCATCGGCTGTTTAAAAAAATGGACACAGAACATTCTTTTCATTCAAATCTGCTTATCATCGGCTATCCTTATCCTAATCGGGTTCAGCTTATGAAAGAAGCGGTACATCTGCCTTTCACCGTTCGGGTAATCGGAAAGGAATGGAGAAAATACCTGCCTAAAAAAGTGCTCAAACAGCCGCATATTGATATCGTCAGCACATGGGTTCCACCCGAACAGGCCGTTCATTATTATAACGGGGCAGATATCGTGATCAATGCGCATCGCCCCTATCATTTTGCTTTCAATAAAAATAATATCCGCATCAAAAACGCCAGTTTTAATAACCGGACGTTTGATATCGCTGCATGCGAAGCATTTCAATTAACAGATTTACCCGCGGCACATCCTTTTTCATCCTTTATTTCTTATCACAGCACCAACGACTTTAAGGAAAAAGCCGCTTTCTATATCAACCATCCTGAGGAACGGCAAAAAGCTGCAGCATCCAATTACAAAGAGACCGTACCCGCCCTTACGTTTGATGAGCTTCCTGCAAAACTAAAGGCGATTCATCTGGCGCTTACTTGAAAAATCGTTCATTGTTATGAACGATTTTTTCATTCACAGAAAAAAGCAGCTGAATGAGCTGCTTTTTTTAGCCGTCAGAACGGTCCCTCATCTTCCTCGGATTCACCTGTTTATGAAGGTCAGGCTTTTCGCCTAGATGCTTTGCTATCTGTTTCCACGACACCATTTTGAAATTTTGATTGACGGCTTGTCCATTGTCAATATTTTCACCGTCCTGAGCGACAAAAATCCCGTACGGATATTTTGGGCCAAGTCCGAAACCGAGAACATCAATACCGTCCGTATCACTAGTACCGTCTATCTTTTCGCCATCTGCAATGTCAAAGTTGGCTACATAGCGATTGCTTCCCTGCCGTTCATACATTGCATAGCTGTTATTCCCTTGACTTGAGGCCATGAGATATCCTTTGCCGTCTGGCGCATAATAGATCGTCAGTCCTTCAATATCAGCTGTCAAACGTTCTCCTGTCGCACGGTCGACAACCTGCCCCTTTGATCCTCCGTCTGGCTCAGCATTAAATTTCCAGATGGCTTCGTTTTCCTCTGCTATATACAGGTTCCCGTACTCATCATCCGCAACAAGGCCTTCAGTCTGAGAATTCAATTTAAATTCACGCACTTTTTTCCCTGTTACATAACCCTTTCCATTGTCAACAATTTCATACTGCTCAAATTCTCCTTGTTTGCCTGTCACTAATGCGTAAAATGCTCCTGTTTTCTGGCTGTGATACAGGCTGAAGCCGTATACCTCAGAAATATCAGTTGAAATCGGATGGTTTGGGTCTGTAATGCTTTTCAACTTTCCTTTATCCCCGTCAATTTCATATACTTCGATTGTATTTTTTCCTTTAGACCGGTTTGAGGCGGCAGCAATATCAATTTTTTCTCCGTTCAATGGAAATTGATAACGCAGATCGACATTATTGAGCTTGCCAAACTCGTAAGATTTGAGCTGTTTGCCGTTTAAATCATACACGACTAGTCCTGACTTCTTATTTGTCGTGATCAACTTGCTTTTTTCCGGATGCTTTTCATGAACCCAAATGGCCGGGTCATCTGCTGCGTCCTCGCCAGTAGCGACAGGATCTGTCTCCGTTTGCGCCGTCACTTTAAAATGATGTTCCGCTTTCACGTGATGAGCCGACACCGAGTTAGTTGTCAGGCTAAGCAATAAACCCGCAGCAGTGCTTAGCAGCATTGTTTTTGAAACCTTCAATTTGGTCCCCTCCTTTTAATCACTATCAATCCTTATTGTAAAATATATACAGTCGTTTAATAGAGAGGAAAATGAACCTTTTTTTATAGTATTTCTGACTCATAAATCACTTTCCCCCTAAGAAGTACGTGAAATGGCTCCTCAAATTTACTTTTGAGGTGCGAAATAAAACCAAAGTGAATATTTAGTACATTGTTTATATAGTTTTATATTTTGTCTGTTACGTCTATCTTTCCATTTTCTATTAAAAAAGAACACTTTGTGACATGATCATTCCCCTAAATTTTGTTTTATTGGTTGCTTTCATTAACTCGATTACAAAGTTGAACATATGATGCATGGTAGAGAAACGAGAGTTGGAGGATAAGCCATGCCTAAACAGCAAACAGCAGAACTAGAACCGTTTTTCCATAACAAAACAGTTTTAGTCACTGGCGGAACAGGTTCAATCGGGAGTCAAATTGTCAAACGCCTTTTGCTGCTAACACCGAAACAGGTGATTGTATTCAGCAAAGACGACAGTAAACAGTATGTCATGAGTCAAAAGTATGCGGGGGATAAGCGGCTTTCATTTGTGCTCGGAGATGTGCGCGATCACAGAAGGGTGAATCAGGTGATGAAAGGCGTGGATATCGTCTTCCACGCAGCTGCGCTGAAACAGGTTCCGACATGTGAAGACCATCCATTTGAAGCGATCCAGACCAATCTCATCGGGGGACAGAATGTGGTGGAGGCCGCCCTATTACACCGGGTCCAGCATGTCATTAATATCAGTACCGATAAAGCTGTATCTCCTGTGAACACAATGGGTGCCACCAAGCTGTTATCTGAAAAGCTGTTTCATCAAGCAAACCGCCACGTTCAAAACAGAGGAACCGTGTTTTGTTCAGTCCGCTTCGGAAATGTTCTCGGCTCAAGGGGTTCGGTCATTCCAATTTTATTTGAACAGATGATGGAGGGTGAACCGCTAACCATCACTGACAAAAATATGACCAGGTTTTTCATGTCAATAGACGATGCAGCTACACTGACATTGCAATCAGCTGCTATTACAAAAGGCGGAGAAACTTTTATTTTTAAAATGGAATCACTGAAACTTGAAGAACTGATCCATGGGTTTGAAGAATATGCATCGCAGCACGGGCTCCCGCAGCCGTCTGCGGTAGAAGTCGGCAAGCGTTCAGGTGAAAAGCTTCACGAAGAATTAACATCCCCTCATGAAATTGATTCTCTGTATGAATGGGGCAATCTTTATGCGATTCTTCCAGAACCTGAAAAACATCCTGATTTTCGCAAAGTCCATCTGCCTGGATATCAATCAGATCAAGCTCCACTCATCACAAAAGACAGAATTGCCCAGATTATTGAGAAATTGCACCAAGAAAAAAAGGCATAAAAACAAGCCTGTCTATCCATTAGGCAGGCCTGTTTTTTGTGTTTATTTATCAAAAAGATGCAGATAGCTTTCGTATCCTTCTTCTTTCAGCTTATCCTTCGGCACAAACCGCATTGCCGCTGAGTTTATGCAGTATCGAAGCCCGCTTGGACCCGGTCCGTCATTAAATACATGACCAAGATGAGAATCGGCAGTACGGCTTCTCACTTCTGTTCGAATCATGCCGTGGCTCGTGTCTAGTTTTTCTTCTACTTCTTCTTCTTCAATCGGCTTTGTAAAGCTTGGCCAGCCGCAGTGGGAATCAAATTTATCCTTGGATGTAAACAATGGCTTGCCTGACACAATGTCTACATACAGCCCTTCTTCCTGATGATCCCAATATTCATTTTGAAAAGGCGGCTCCGTGCCGTTATTTTGCGTCACTTCATATTGCATGCGGTTTAGTGACTTGATTTTTTCTTCTTTATTGTGCCCCATTATTTCGCCCCCCAATGCTCGCTGATAAATCCGGCTCGTCCAGACCCCGCCTGGTAGCGCTGGTAATGTCCTGGATTCTTTTTATAAAAATGCTGATGGTAGCCCTCCGCTTCATAGAAAGGCTCAGCTTTTAATATGTCCGTTACAATCGGATCTTTAAAGATGCCGCTTTCCGCCAGACGCTGCTTGGAAGCTTCCGCAAGCTCCTTTTGTTTATCATTATGATAAAAAATGGCTGCACGGTAGGAGCTGCCGCGATCCGCAAACTGGCCGCCGGCATCTGTCGGGTCGATTTGCTGCCAAAACAATTCAAGCAGCTTTTCATAAGGATACACATCAGGATGAAACGTGATTTGAACGGCTTCACGATGTCCTGTCGTTTCACTGCACACCTCTTCATACGTAGGGTTTTCAGTATGGCCGCCTGTATACCCGGACACCACTTTTTCAATTCCCGGCTGTTCGTCAAAAGGTTTGACCATACACCAAAAACAGCCTCCTGCAAATGTGGCGATTTCTTTTTTTTCAGACATACTGGTGCCTCCTTTGTTCATACGTGGTATTATTATATTATAGCATGTAATAATAGAATGAAAATGATTCTGCTTTTCATAAAAACTATAGGTTTTAAGCAATATGCTTATGTAATGGAGGTTCACAAATTTGAAAGTAAGAACACAGATGATGTACGATATGGAGAATTTACTCCGTAAAGTCTTTAAACAAATACGCAACGAAATCAATGAAATTCTTGATAAAGAGCTGTCACGGAATGAATTTACCATTCTGCGGATCCTCAGTGAACAAGGGCCTAAAAAAGTCACCGAATTTGCGCCTATTTTAGAGGTATCAGCAAGCCACATTACAGCTGTGACTGATGCGCTGGTGGAAAAGGAATGGATTACAAGAATCAGATCGAAGGAAGACAGGCGTATCATCCGCATTCATATCACCGAAGCGGGCGAAAAAGTCCTTCAGCATTTCAACGAGAAAAAAACGGAATATTTCTTTAAACGCTTTGACTGCTACACTGATGCCGAACTGGCCTCATTAATCGAGCTTTTCAGCAAACTTGATAAAAAACGATGAAAAAAAGCACATACCGCTATACATGGGTATGTGCTTTTTGCAGCCCTTCATTTATTTTTCAGCGAACAGTTTCATTGTTTTCCATCTTCCGTATCTGTAATACAAAAACGCCGCACAGCTGCTTAATAAAAAACTCATTCCGATTCCGAGCCCGATTCCTTTCTGGCCAAACCATGCTGAAAATAGAGCCGTGAAAGGATATCTCAAAACCCAAAACGATATCAAATTTAAAACCAGCACCTGCAGCATCGCTCCCGCAGCCCTGACGATTCCGTTCAGCACGAAATTAATCCCGATAAAAGGGTAGAAAAACGCGATCCAACGCAAATATTGTTCACCAAACGCAACCGCATCAGGCTCGCTGATAAATAGTCTCATAAGGTATTTGCCAAATACCCAAATGATAACGGCAATCATCAGCATGCAAGAAATTACAACTATAACACCTAGCCTCGCAATTGTTCCCACTCTTTTATCGTTTCCGATTCCGATATTTTGCCCTGCCATACTGTTGACCGCCGTACCGGCAGCCATAGCGGGAAGCGTGATGATGCTGTCGAGCCGCTGCACCGCGCCGAAGCCTGACACCACATGCTCCCCGTAGGAGTTGACAACACTCATAATCGCCATCATTCCGCCTGTAATCACCATCATCTGCAGACCGGCAGGAATCCCAAGTTTCAAAACCAGCGCGGACTCTTCCCACTTGGGAACTCGCGGAATAGAGAACGGTACAAGCTTGTGTCTGATGACATAAAACAACCCGTACAGAAACGCAATGCCCTGTGACAAAATTGTCGAATAAGCTGCTCCCGCTATTCCCATGTGCAGCACAGAAATAAAGAACGGCGCCAACACTGTATTCAGCACAACTGCAAACGCAATAAACCGGAGAGGTGTCTTGCTGTCACCGAGCGCCCGAAGCACCGTACTGATAAAGTTATAACCAAACAAAAATAAAATGCCAATAAATTGAATTTGCAAATAGGTCTCGGCAAGCGGTATCATCGACTCCGGCGTTTTCAAAAGACGAAGCAAAAGCTCTGACAGAAAAAAACCGGCCGCGCCGAATCCGACACTTAGGCCTGTTAATAAAACGACAAAAGCGTTTATATACGACGCCATTCCTTTTTCATCATCTTTACCCTTTTGCTGTGACAAAATAGTTAATGTCGCATTGTTAAGGCCCAAAATAAAAGACAGCACGGTTAAAGCAATCGTGCTTGATACCGCGGCTGCCCCAAGGGCCTTCGCCCCCAGTAAATTGCCGATCCACAAACTGTCTATAAATTGAAAGGAAACCTGCAATGCGTTTCCGAGCATAATCGGCATTGAAAACAGCACAAGCTGTTTCAGCACGTTCCCCTGTGTAAAATCGTATGCTTTCATTTTTTCTCCTTGTGGTCTTAAATTTTCACCGGATCACACGAAAAAAGAGACGTTGTTTCATGTCTCTTTTTTCATGACTTATCGGTTTTTTTTCGGTCTCTCATACCGAATGTTAGCACCATCACACTTAAGAACAAGGCACAATAGGAAATGTTCAAATACATTTGGTCCATATCTTCAGCGGCCAGATGATGATAAGCAAGCCAGCCGAAATACAGGGAAAATGTAAAGGATAATAAACTGAAATACTGGTAAATCCGTTTCATTTTCAGTCACCTCTATTGTTTAGGATGGTAATAGGAAAACTCAATTTCATCTTTTTCTAAATTTATTTTATCCGCTTTGACATACATTCCATTCGTTAAAGGCATTTCTGACAGACGCACTTCAATGCTTTTGTCGCCGGGATGAACGTGGACAAATGACGGCAATTCGTAAAAGCTGTCCATATAATTTAACACAAAGCTAATCGGGATACTTAATTTCCCTAACGAAAATTTCGTTACATTCAGCTCCACATCGCCATTTTTTTTCACAGTCGGCTCAAAAGCGACAAGCGCATCAATGGACGTGGAAAATGCCTTGATTTTCCCCGCGACATGAACATCATCATCGATCTCTACTTTATAATCAAGCTGGTTGGATGCTTTGTCTTTTAAATATGAGTTCACAAACGCAGCTAAAGATTCTTTTGTGCTTGTCACTTGAAATCCATACTCGCTCTCAGATGAATCCTTTACCTGAGCTTGTTTTCCCGGCAGCATGACTAGTGTCACAAACCCAGCGGCGAGAATCAGATTGATGGCAAGCAATATAAAAAACAGTCGTTTCCACTTATTCATGATGTCACCCTACTCTTTCGGTAATCCTTGTTTTTCAATGGCTTGATAGACGCGCTTCGCGATAAGGGAATAACCCGTACCATTAGGATGAAAATCATCATCCTCAGAAATTCTGCTGCTGTCGCTTTTTTGATTGAATAAATCTTCAATATAAATGATTTTCGCAAACTTATCTTTTTTCAGCTCTTTTTCAGCTACTTGGTTCCAATCAGTAACCACACCGTTTATTTCATTTAATTCAGATAACGTAAATGTAAACGGATTATACATGCTGACATAAATCAGCTCAGCGTGATCATTCAGTTCCCTAATTTCAGAAATGATTTTTTTAAAACGCTTTTCATACGGTTTTTCCGCTTCCTGAAATGGTTCCATTGTTAATTGCAGAAAGTTTTGGCGAAGGACTTTCATCAAATCGTTGCCGCCAATTGTAAAAAAGACATAATCAGCGTCCTTTATGCCTTTTTGAACCTTTTTATCTTTTAATTTCTCTAATAGATCATCAGAACGGTTCCCTTTCACGGCATAATTTTTTACGTCTACCGTTTTGACTTGTTTATCTGACCGGATAGAATCCGCAACCATGCCGACATATCCCTTACCGGCGGGATCTCCGACACCTTCTGTCAGCGAATCTCCGACAGCCGCAATGACAATGTGCTCTTTCGTTTTCGGTTCATGATCTTTTTGTTTCCCCTCAGATGCTGTACGTATGCTCGTACAAGCAGCAAGAAGCAAAATCAAACTGGCCATGAGTGAAAAAATGCGCAGCTTCAATCTTGTTGCTCCTTCCCATTCTACTAGTGGAAAGTGTATCATGTTTTAGAAGATTTGCAAATGCCTAGTCTCCTAGTTTACTTGAGTGTACTGGCTGATTTCACATCAGCGATAATATCATCGTACGGTGTATTTTCCACTCCATTGTAATCTTTCAGCACCTTACCGTCCGGACCCACCAAATAAAATGAAGATTGATGAATGACTTGGTCTTTTCCCTCCGGTTTCTTCACAATCGCTTTGAAGCTCTTAAGCGCGAACGCCTCAATGTCACGCTGGCTGTATCCCGTGAGGAAATCCCAGTTATCAAAAGATAGCGGATAATTCGCCGCAAATTTCTTCAGCTGTTTTGGCTTATCGTTTTCTGGGTCAACACTAAAGGAGACGATCCGGACATCTATATTCTCGGCTTTTAGTTTTTTTTGCAAATCGGTCATATGAGCAGTCATCGGCGGACATACAGTCTCGCAATTCGTAAAAATAAAATCCGCCAGCCATACTTCTCCTTTTAAACTCTTTAATGAAACATTCTTGCCGTCTTGGTTTTGAAATGTAAAAGGCTCCACCTCATAATTGAGCGGATCTTTAATTTGTTGTCCTCCGCAGGCACACAAAAGCAGAAAAAACAGCCCTGCCGCTAAACCCTTGATCACCTTCATGACATTCACCCTTTCCAGCCGGTAAAAGCGCATTCTAAAACCGTCCTTGCCTGCTATATCCTCTATTTTATATTTATATTCGGTACCGGCAAAAAAAATCCTGCATGCCTCCCAACCAACGGTTACAAAGGGAGACACACAGGTAAAAACGGCATATTACGCGTTGTACTTTAACACCTCTTGATGAAAAACAGCCTGATAATCTGCCCATTTCATCCGGCGCTTCATATAATGTCGGAAAGAATACACTTTTGCCCTGCTGTTTGATGAAAACACTTCTTTTAAGTAGAACTGCAAATGGTGATGTAACATAAAGAAATAGTGCTCATCTTCCTTTAATACAGGTATTTCTGTCACTTTCACCTGAATCCCGTCACTGCGTTTGAACTCTAGGCTTTTGAGTAACAAGCTATCAATCCTCTTTTTTTGTTTTTCTTCTATTATATACAATGTCAGCCGGACTGTCTGTCATTTTACGCGGTTGTGCGAAAAAATTAAATCAGCAAATGGAACAAGTCCTCATCCTTATTCACTTCTACATAATGAAACGCTTTTTTGTCCATTCGTTCAATCAGCGGCCCATAGTCAGCCTTGTCCTGCAGCTCGATGCCGACAAGAGCAGGTCCGTTGCTTTTATTATTTTTCTTCGTATACTCAAACCTTGTAATGTCATCATTCGGCCCGAGGACTTCGTCAAGAAATTCGCGGAGTGCCCCCGCTCTTTGCGGAAAATTGACGATAAAATAATGCTGAAGTCCTTCAAAAATCAAGGATCGCTCCTTCATTTCCTGCATCCTTCCGATATCATTATTGCCTCCGCTGACTACGCAAACCACATTTTTGCCTTTTATTTCATTCTTGTACAAATCAAGCGCTGCGACAGATAGAGCACCAGCCGGTTCAGCAACAATCGCACATTCGTTATATAATTCAAGAATGGCTGTACATACTTTCCCTTCAGGAACAAGGAGAATGTCATCCACGACTGATTGCAGTGTCTGGAACGTTTCCTCCCCAATTTTTTTAACAGCCGCTCCATCTACAAATTTATCAATTTTATCCAGCGTGACGACATTCCCGGCTTTGTTTGATTCAAAATAGGATGCCGCCCCTTCCGGCTCAACAGCAATGACCTTTGTTTCAGGAGATACATTTTTTAAATAAGTGCCTACCCCTGAGAGAAGGCCGCCTCCTCCGACACTTGCAAAAAGAAAATGCGGTTCTGTATCAATATCGTTTAAAATTTCGACCGCCAGCGTTCCCTGCCCAGCCATCACATCCGGATCATCAAACGGATGAATAAACGTTCGTGATTCCGCCTCACAGCATTCAACGGCGCTTTTATACGCATCGTCAAACGTATCACCTATCAAAATAATATCGATAAACCCTTTTCCGAACAGTTCAACTTGAGAGACTTTTTGTCTCGGTGTTGTAGACGGCATAAAAATTTTCCCGTGAATGCCAAGATGTTTACATGAGAACGCCACACCTTGAGCGTGGTTTCCGGCACTGGCACATACAATTCCGTTCTCAGTCTGCTCGCTGGAAAGCTGTTTCATTTTATGATAAGCCCCTCTGAGCTTAAAAGATCTGACAACTTGCAAGTCTTCACGTTTCAAATAGATATTGCATTCATATCTCTCAGAAAGTCTGTCATTCCTTTGCAAAGGTGTGTGAATCACAACGTCCTTTACGTTTTGATGAGCCTTCAAAATGTCTTTCACTTGGATGAGAGAATTTTCTTTAAGCAACGGTTTCATGTACAGATTCCTTTCTTGTTTTAAATCCCTATTTAATATGCCATTATAACACGAATATTCAAAAAATAAGACAATTATTTTTATTAAATATTTAAAAAATACAGACCGCGTTCATAATATGCCCTGATAACACCTGCGTCACCAGCATTCAGCAGACCTAAGAAAAAAGATGCTCATAAATAAAAGGTGTTTTGAGGTAAAAGGCATGATATAATAAAACCAATTAGAACCAAAAGGAGCCAATTGATGAATAGCGCACCAATACTCAACACGTTTCATAACCTGATCGGAGAACATCAAACATTCCTGGACGCGAAACGAATCGCCAAGCAGTTCTCATTATCGGAGCTTCCTGTCCTAATAACAGGAAAAATCGGAGCAGGAAAAGATCATTTTGCACAAGCGATACACCAGGAATCCTCGAGAAACAGCGAACCTTTTATTAGCGTCAATTGCAGCATCCATTCAGAAGAAAGCCTTATGCTTGAGCTTTTTGGCCATGACGGTAACACAGGTGCGTTTAAAAAAACGGCACAAGGGACCCTTTTTCTTGATGAAGTTTGGCGCATGCCTGCTTCTGTACAAGCTCAGCTGCTAAAAGCGCTTGATTCAGACACGGAAAAACCGCGAATCATCTGTGCTTCTGCAGGCGAATGCGCGGAACATACATTCAGGCAAGACTTATTTTACAGACTGAATATTTTAACACTCACACTGCCCGAATTGTCTGAACGAAAGAGCGATATACCACTTTTGACACAGTATTTTCTCTCAAACTCCGGCCAGCAATTGTTCATTGATCCCTCAGTCTTTTCGATGCTTGAGCAGCACACATTCGAAGGCAATGTCAGGGAATTAAAAAACGCCGCAGATTATATGGCCGCAGTGTCAAGCGGAGGAACGATTCATTTATATGATGTGCCGCCATACATTAGGGGCCCAATAGACGGAAAAGCATTGAAGAAAAAAGCAAAGCTGCTGACTTTAATGGAAAAAGCTGAGTTTTTGTTTATTTTGGAAACAATAAAAGCGTTAAACGAAAAAGGAGAACCGGCCAGCAGACGGATCATTTCGGAACACAGTAAAAACACCCAAACCTCGTTAACCCCGCAGCAGGTCAGAAGCCGTCTCGATTATTTGGAGAAAAAAGATTATGTCACAAAAAGCCGCGGACGCGCCGGCACTAAAATTACTTTAGAGGGTTTGAGCTTTCTGGAAACGCTGAAAAATCAAATGATCTAGCGATCGAAAGGAGAATGCACTTGTTTACAATCAAAGAAGAGATCGCCAATGCGATAACACACGGCATCGGTGTACTCTTATCCATACCAGCATTAGTATTTCTGATCCTATTTGCGGCTAATTACGGGTCTGCATGGGACATTGTCAGCTTTACAATATTCGGTGTCTCTATGCTGCTGTTATATTTAAGCTCCACACTGCTTCACAGCATCACACATAAAAAGACGAAGGATATTTTGGAGATTATTGATCATAGCGCCATTTATGTACTGATCGCCGGAACCTATACGCCTTTTTTGCTGGGGCCGCTGAAAGGCACACTTGGCTTCACCCTGCTGGTTATCGTATGGTCTCTTGCATTAGGCGGAATCGTTTTTAAAATTTTCTTCGTGAAACGCTTTATACTATTGTCAACCTTCGTGTATTTGATTATGGGATGGCTGATGGTTATAGCGGTTAAACCTTTATACGCTTCGCTGAGCGGAGCGGGATTCAGCCTCCTTTTTCTCGGCGGCATTTTATACTCGGTCGGAACCATCTTTTATATTTGGAAAAAGATCCCCTTCCATCACGCCATATGGCATAGCTTTGTATTAGGCGGAAGCGCTGCGATGTTTTTCTGTGTGCTGTTTTATTGTGTGAAGGTGCCGTTTATTTCGTAACAGAAAAGCGCAGTCTTTGGGACTGCGCTTTTTTATGCACGTAATTGTTTTTCATTTGCTGGTATATAAGCTTTTGAAAATGACAATTCAATGTCTGCTGGTTTTAAGCGTTTAAAAAACGATCCCTTTTGCAGGTCATCTGTTCCTTTCGTTTCCACCATCACCAATGGAAGATGATAGCAGGCCGCAAGTTCAACAGGATCTATAGAACCATCTAATGAAAGAATCAGGCTTTGTCCTTTTTCCAACTGTTTCGTTACATCTTCATATACCTTTTCTGAGTCGCCGTCTGAAATCACATCCATCCGATCTAGCCATTGACCTATTAAAGGAAAGCGAAATCCTTTTGGATTGGCAATAAAGCCGGCCGGTTCCTCAATATACCCAGCAATTAAGGCCAGTTCAGCCAAACGCAAACGGGGATGCACATACAAAACAGGACCGTGCGGTATTGGCTCAGGCTGATGGATCGTCACAATTGAACCGGTGATGCCGACACAGCCTTCCAAAAACGCCTTTGGCTGCTCGTAGACAAGAGTCATCTGTTTTTTGTATGACAGACGGGGGTCAAGCATCCTTTGATTAAATAATTGTTTCATATTTTTTAACAGCATATACACGATATAAATCACTAGCAAGCTGTAGCGAACCAATTAAAATCCTCCCGCTTCAGAAGAATTCTTTTTTTCATACATCAGAAATTCGTAATCGTACGGGTTTTTTTCGTCCTTGATCCCCCGCTCAGAAGAAACCAGCTTCCAATTGGTTTCATCAAATTCGGGGAAGTGGCGGTCACCCTCAAACTTATGATGAATTTTCGTCATATACAGTCTGTCCGCATAAGGAAACAGCGCTGTATAGAGCTGAGCTCCTCCGATCACAAAGCATTCCTCAGAGCCTGAACAAATGTCCAGCACATCCTTTAACGAACTGACAACCGTACATCCCGGAAATTCTGAAGCCGTCGCTGATGTGACGACAATATTTTTCCGGTTTGGAAGCGGACGTCCAATCGATTCAAATGTTTTCCGGCCCATAATGATGGAATGGCCAGAGGTTACTTTTTTAAAGTATGCAAGGTCATTGGGCAAATGCCACGGCAAATCATTGTCTTTGCCGATCAGCCTGTTGGCATCCATCGCAAAAATGAACGAAATCATACGCTGACCGCTCCTTTAATATGAGGATGCGGATCATAATCCTCGATGATAAAGTCCTCAAACGCAAAGTTGAAAATAGAATCAACCTCTCTGGCGAAACGAAGCTTCGGAAGCGGGCGAACATCCCTCGTCAGCTGCAAATTGACCTGTTCAATATGGTTCTGATAAATATGGACATCGCCAAATGTATGAATAAACTCTCCCGGTTCAAGCCCAGTCACATGAGCAATCATCATAGTTAACAGGGCATAAGAACCAATATTAAACGGCACACCAAGAAAAACATCAGCAGAGCGCTGATACAGCTGGCAGGACAGCTTGCCGTCAGACACGTAGAATTGGAACAGACAATGGCACGGCGGCAATGCCATTTTATCAATTTCACCGACATTCCAGGCGCTGACGATTAAGCGTCTGGAGTTCGGATTTGTCTTAATATCTTCAATAAGGCGGGAAATTTGATCAACGGTTTCTCCGTCAGCTCCCCGCCAAGAACGCCATTGGGAACCGTATACAGGTCCGAGTTCACCGTTTTCATCAGCCCACTCATTCCAGATCCGCACTCCGTTTTCCTGCAAATAGCGTACATTGGTATCCCCTTTTAAAAACCAAAGCAACTCATGCGCAATCGATTTAAAGTGGAGTTTTTTTGTTGTCAGCATCGGAAAACCTTCCTGTAAATTAAATCTCATTTGATATCCGAAGGTGCTGACTGTACCGGTCCCTGTCCGGTCTCCCTTTTTTTCGCCATGCTCTAACACATGTCTGCATAAATCCTTGTACTGTTTCATCTTTTCCATCCTTTAAAAGTAGTCTTCTAGTAGTGTAACACAATAAAAAATCATTTCTGAACCCAGAAATGATTTTTTTATCAGTCATCTGACGACAGGCTTTTCGTCCTGTTCTTTTTCTTCATCTTGCAGATCCTGATGCGTATGGGCAATTCTGCTCGCAGCGGCTGCTGCAAGTGCTGCCACGATATCATCCAAAAAGGTATGAATACCGTCCGGGCTTTCATCAAGTTCTTTAATGATTCCAATCTTCTCTTTATCCAAATAACCGAAGTTGGTCAGGCCGATCGACCCGTATACATTAACGATTGAAAGAGGGATAATTTCATCTATGCCGTAAAGCGGTTCATCCGTTTCAACAAGGTGCTGCAGCGGTTCCGGAAGAAGTTTCTGCTCAGCGAGCTGATCAAGCGCAAGGCCTGTTAAAACAGCATGAATAATTTCACGTTTGTTCAGCACTTTTTCTACATTCTCCATACATACACTGAGTGGCAAATTTGGATTGTATTTTTCCTGAAGTTTTTGAACAATCCGCGCAATATCTTCGATCATAACGCCCCGTTTGTTCAGCATATCTTTTGTTATATCGACCATTTCATTCATTGTGTACTTTTTCATGTCTAATGGCATCTCCTTTACGCACTCATCCAGTTGGGAGGCGTGTTGCGGTCCCAGTATATGCTTCCAAGCTCATGATGTGATTGAAATCCATCTTCTGCTGTATGATAATGAAAATTAAACCAGTAGCCGTCATGAGGCGGGTGGTCTCTGCGCACATGAAATCTGATGAGATCTTTTCCAGTCGTCCGATTGTAAACGTTGAAAATTTTTTCCGTTTTGCCCGCTGAAGGCATGCTTGAGATCACAACATCTTGATACGCCTCATCCTCTTGCAATGTCGCCAAATAATCACTAATCACATTTTCGATTTTCGGCATGATCTCTTTCCGATAGTCATCCTCAATGACCGGAGCGATTTTGCTGCCGAATTTCACAAAGGACTGATCCTCAGCGCTGTCAAGGAGCTGTTCCTTGTACGTTTGAAAAAGCAGTTCAGGATTTCGCCTGTCTTCCGACTCATCATCGTACAGGTCATGCCCATCATAAAAAGCGGTGTAATCATTCTGCTCAAGACTGCTCGGCTGTCCGGAGGGCTTGTCCGCCATAAGAGCAGCCGGAGGAGATACGAGCCCGAACGTTACGATGGTAAATAAAACCACAAGGGTCTTTCTCATCCACATTTTCATGATTGCTTATTCCTCTCTATTTTTTTGTTATGTTTCTCTTATTTTAGCACATCCGAAACATGCAAGTCATGTACGATATGAAACTGATATGCAAATTAGGAGATTCGTAACTTTGCGGTTTGTGTATAAAACGCTTACAATATTCTGTGAAAGGAGGCTTTCCACATGATTGACGCTCTGTTTGCCACAGTTTCACTCTTAACATTGTTATACTTTGTCGTCATGGAAGTCACCGATTAACAGAAAGCCCGTGATTCGTCACGGGCTTGTTTTACTTGCGGCTTGAATGACACCATAATGGAACAGCGCTGTTTTTCTTTTGGTGACGTTAAAACCAAACTGTTCAAATCGCGGGCTTTTCCAGTGGTCTTTCAGTACAACGCTTTTTCTGGCAGCGCGCACCGCTTCTTTGATACACCCTTCATTCAAAGCTGAATCCTCCGCAAAGTTCCGTAAAGGCGCGATGCCGTCAGACGTCTCTACAGGCTCATGAAACATTGGATCGAAATATATCACATCAAAAGAGTTGTCAGGAAGCTGCTTGATGTATTCATAGCAATCCCCATTCTTTACTTGGATTCTGCTCATTGCAGCTTGAAGCTCTTCTATGCCCGTTTGCCATGATTGCAGCCCCGTCCTCACCAAAACGGACACGAGATGGTTTTTTTCAATTCCAATCACAGAACCCGTTTCGCCTACTGCCATACTTGCGATAATGGCATCCGAACCCAGCCCGAGTGTGCAATCTAAAAACGTATCTCCTTCCGATAAACCAGCTGCCCGAAGCATCGGTTCCCGCTCGTCCCGTAGGAAGCGTTTAGCTCTGAACATCGCTGTATTCGGATGAAAAAAGAATTTAGCCCCTTGTTTCGTATAAAGTTCAAACCGTTCTTTGCCGACCACAAGCAAATCACGTTCAGCTGACTTCAGCAGGTTTTCAACCGTTTGTTTATTTCGGCCGCAATATGGCATATCAAGCTCTTTAGAAAGCAGTTTTGCGGTTTTCACGGTGTGTTCAGACGGTCTATAGCTTGTTGTTATCATCTTCAGTACTCCCAAAAAGAAAATGCCCGGAAAACGGGCATTTAGCAGTGTGCATCAAAGGCAGCGGTCAAATTTTTCATGATCTCTTCCATATCATGACCTTCGATTTCATGACGCGGAATAAAATGGACGACTTCCTTGCCTTTCAAAAGAGCCATTGACGGTGAAGAAGGCTCCTGTCCAGTAAAATACTCACGCATTTTTACAGTAGCTTCTTTATCTTGGCCCGCAAATACAGTCACTGTATTGTCAGGTGTTTTGTCATGCTGGAGGACTGCCTGTGTTGCCGCAGGACGCGCAAGGCCTGCCGCGCAGCCGCAGACAGAGTTAACGACAACAAGAGTTGTGCCCTCTGCCTTTTCCATAAAGTTTTCTACTTCTTCCGCTGTTGTTAATTCTTCAAAACCTGCTCCAGTCAGCTCGCGGCGCATCGGTACAACAAGCTGGCGCATGTATTCTTCGTAAGCCATTGACATAAAAAAAGCCCCCTCTATTATCCTTCATCTGAAGTAAAGGATACTATAGAGAGGGCCGGATTTCAAATATTCACGCCTTAAAATAGGAGAAAGCGTTCCCCGCTGTCTAGATTTTCATGATACCGCCGGTGTTGGCGCTTGTCACAAGTTTAGAATAACGGGCCAAGTAGCCGGTTTTCACCTTTGGTTCAAAACCTTTCCAATTTGCTTTCCGTTTTTCCCATTCTTCCTCCGGCACTTGTACATCCAAGATGCGTTTTTCAATATCAACAATGATATGGTCTCCGTTTTCAACAAAGGCAAGCGGTCCTCCCTCTGCCGCCTCTGGTGATACGTGGCCAATCGAGAGGCCTCGGGAGGCTCCGGAAAAACGTCCGTCCGTAATTAATGCCACTTTTGGTCCGAGCCCCATTCCAACGATCTGAGATGTAGGGGCAAGCATTTCCGGCATACCAGGTCCGCCTTTTGGCCCTTCGTATCTGATAATGACCACGTCGCCTTCTTTTACTTTACGATTGATAATGCCGTTAAGCGCCTCATCCTGAGACTCAAATACGACAGCCGGCCCTTCGTGTCTCGTAATGCCGTTCTGTACGCCGCCTGTTTTAATGATCGCGCCGTCCGGAGCCAGATTACCGAATAAAACAGCGAGGCCGCCCTTTTCAGTGAATGGTTGATCCAGGGGATGGATGACGTCATAATCCTTTACTTCATGTCCGGCAATGGTTTCTCCGAGTGTTTTCCCTGTAACAGTCAGCGCGTCTAAATGAAGCGCCCCTTCTTTCTTGGAAAGCTCATTCAACGCCGCAGACACACCGCCGGCTTCATGAAGATCTTCAATATACACATCTGATGCTGGCGCCAGTTTGGACAAGTGCGGTACACGCTCGGCAACTTCGTTAATGCGTTCTAAAGAGTATTCCACGCCGGCTTCGTTTGCGATGGCAAGTGTATGGAGAACGGTGTTTGTTGAACCGCCGAGCGCCATATCGAGCGCAAACGCGTTATCAATCGCTTTTTCTGTCACGATATCACGCGGTTTGATATCTTTGCGAATCGTTTCCATTAATTGAGCAGCTGATTTTCTGACAAACTCTTTGCGTTCCGGTGATGTCGCAAGAATGGTTCCGTTACCCGGCAAAGCAAGGCCGAGTGCTTCGGACAGGCAGTTCATTGAATTCGCCGTAAACATGCCTGAGCAAGATCCACACGTCGGGCATCCGAACTGTTCTAATTCTTGAAGTTCGTTTTCGTTGATTTTTCCGGCTTGGAAAGCGCCTACTCCTTCGAAAACTGAGGAAAGAGAGATTTTTTTTCCGTCACTTGTTCTTCCTGCCGCCATCGGCCCGCCGCTGACAAAAATCGTTGGAATGTTGATGCGCATTGCCGCCATAAGCATTCCCGGCGTGATTTTGTCACAGTTCGGAATACAGACCATACCGTCAAACCAGTGCGCGGATACGACCGTTTCCACAGAGTCTGCGATAATTTCACGGCTCGGCAGCGAATACCTCATCCCGATATGCCCCATCGCGATGCCGTCATCTACTCCGATTGTATTAAACTCAAACGGTACGCCCCCAGCTTCTCTGATTGCTTCTTTTACGATTTTCCCAAACTCCTGCAAGTGAACATGACCGGGAACGATATCAATGTATGAATTACAAACCGCAATAAACGGTTTGCCAAAATCCTCTTCTTTTACACCTGCTGCACGGAGCAAACTGCGGTGCGGAGCTCTATCGATTCCTTGTGTGATCATGTTACTGCGTAATTCTGCCATGGTGATCCTCCTAAATACTTTTAATTGTTAGACTGGATTTTATTTTAACAATTTTCAGTTTATTTTCGGGCTGTTTTTGCAAACAGATGACATTCAGGCCGCCCTTGCCTTGATTGTTTCCTTCATGTTTTTATATTTATATAGCTTTCTGTCGATGTAAACCCTCCAACTATTAATATTGTTACTTACTATAAATAGTTTTCGGATATTTTTCAACAATATTCGAAATAATTTTTATAAAAAGTGAATTCACAAAAAAAGATGCAGGATCTGCACCTTTTTCATTCTTTTATTCGCCCTTTTTTCTGCTCTCTGTCATTTGTTTCCAAACAGAACCTTTTGCTTCTTCTCCATGCTCAATACGTTCAAGCGCCATTTTCACTTGAAGGCTGACCTCAAATTCGGGATCATTTTCGGCAGTGCGTAAAGCTTCAATGGCACTTTCATCGCCGACTTCGTACAGGAACATAGCCGCACGCCAGCGGACAAGCTTGCTGGAGTCGCTTAACGACTTGATCATAGCAGGAATGGCTTGAGAGTCGCCGATATCTGACAGGCAGTCTCCTGCCGTTCTTCTGACTGAGACAGCTTTGTCCTCAAGTGCTTTGTATAATAAAGGAAGAACATCGGATGTTTCAATCATTCCTAAATATACGACAGCCTGTCTTCTGATAGACACCTTGGGATCATCCAATGCCTTCTGTAAAACCGGGATATCCTCCTCTTTCGGATCCATCTGCTCCAAATGCGCATAACGCTTTTTCCAGTCCTCATCATCCAGCATGTCAAGCGTTACTTTATACGCTTTGCGCTGTACAGCTTGTTTTGCTTCGCCTTTTCCTTGAACGGCTGCTTCTGTCAGCCGTTTCAGCCGCTCATCACTGTAAGCGGCCTGAATCTCTTCTGTCACGTCATGACCGATTTCATTAAAATCACCGAATCTGACGCCTTGTTCTTTCCAGGTCCGCTCAAACACAACATTTGAAGCTTCAGATCTGAGTTTTAAGATCGCCTGCTGAAAGCGTTCCGGTAACCCGAAGCGCTCTTCCCGCTCCCCATCAGTTAATTTAACCTGCATAGGAATGCCGCTGAACATCTGCACAAAAACTTTCACCTCTCCAAAAGACTCTTGTTCAGAGCGATTTCCCTCTGTATTTTCAGCACTTTCCATCCCAAATGCAGAGCGGACTTGCGGTAAAATGTCTTTCCAATCGTATCTCGCGTTCCGTTCAACAGCCAGAAAATCAGCGACATGATATACGCCTTTAACGCCTTCTATTTTAAGGATTTCCGCTATAACAGGCGGTGCGCCTTCTGCTTGATCCGGTTTATAGTTATTGCTTTTGCCCGCCGGAAGCTCTTCCGTTAAGATGACCTTCATTGTATTGGGACTTGGCGTAGGTTCAATTGATTTTATCTTCATGATCGTCCTCCTATAACATATCTGTGACTTATTCTATCATAGTCGTTCCAAGCCTTCTATTACGACGTTTCGGCATTAATCCCGGGTACGTCTTTTTCTAATTGGCGGACAAACTGAAGCATAAAATCATGTCTTTCTTCTGCCAGTTTCCGTGCGGTGTCTGTATTCATCATATCTTTCAGCCGGAGCAGCTTATGGAAAAAATGAGCGTAGGCGCTTTGATCATTTCCATAAAGGCTGTGCCCTTTTGCGCCCGCAAACATAAAAGCTCTGGCAATCCCTACAGCACCGATGGCATCAAGCCTGTCAGCATCCTGTACGGCTTTTCCCTCAATTGAGTGCGGCTCTATCGCCAGCTTATCCCTATCCCGAAAGGACATTCTTGTGATGATGTGAATCACTATGTCAGCATCCTCTTTTCCAACTCCGAAAAAAACGAGCTGATCATATACTTCGCTCACTGAAAACCTAAACGCGTCAGGCATCTTGACATCAATTAAATCATGAACCAAAGCCGTGATTTCAACTATGAACAATCCGCATTTTCCTTTTCTCCAATATACAAAGCAAGATCTGCAACTCTTGATACATGATGCCAATCGTGTCCAGAGCTTTCGCCGGTCAGCACAGACTGGACCCATGCCCTGATTTGCTCTATCCGCTTCAATTCCTTCACAAAAACACCCTCTTTATTGCCCTAACAGCTTCACGATAACGTCTTCCAGCTCTTTCGGATTTGTATTCGGAGAATAGCGGCCAATGATTTCTCCGTTTCTGTCCACTATAAACTTCGTGAAATTCCACTTGATTGCCTTAGTTCCCAGCATCCCTTTCGCATGCTCTGTCAAATACACAAACAGCGGGTGGGCGTTTTTTCCGTTTACTTCTACTTTTGAAAACATAGGAAACGTAACACCGTAATTTGTTTCGCAAAATTCTTGTATATCTGCCTCATCACCAGGCTCCTGGCTCATAAATTGATTGCAGGGGAACCCTAAGATCTCCAGTCCCTCCTGCCGATATGTATCATATAACTCCTGAAGCTGTTTCAATTGCGGCGAAAAGCCGCATTTGCTCGCTGTATTCACGATCATCAATACCTTTCCGGCAAAAGGCTGAAGTGTCATCTCTTTTCCTGTTATTGTACGTACCTTCATATGATATATAGACATGTAAGTCCCTCCTATGTCACTGCTGCTGATTATTTTACCGTTTTTATATCTCAATTCAAAATAAACATCTTTTATCAGAACTTATAAGAGCAAAGTCAAATAAACCTGATATGCCGACTGTATATTGCAAAGGAGTGGCTTGTGTTCAAAATAATGTTATATACACATGCGTGCTGCTTTTGTTATCTTAACCATTTCTATAAAACATGACAGTTCCCTTCTGGGATAAATAATCGAAAAAGCATTTTCCAGTGAAACCAAAAGGCGTATCTATGCGTTTTATTTAAAGAGTTTTCTGTTGTTTCCCCCTCAAACACTAATAGATAGATTGAAAATTGGCGTGAAAATTCCTATAATGAAGAAAATTAAACGGGGAAATAATGGAGGTGGCACGTTGCCTATTAATATACCAACACACCTGCCGGCAAAACAGGTGCTTGAGAGTGAACATATATTTGTAATGGATGAAAGCAGAGCATTTCACCAGGATATCCGGCCGCAAAAAATTATCATATTGAATTTGATGCCGAAAAAAATCCAAACAGAGACACAACTTCTCAGATTGCTTGGAAATTCGCCTTTACAGGTTCATTTTACATTCTTAATCCCAAGCACACACACGCCGAAAAATACTGCAAGAGAACATCTTGACGAATTTTATACGACTTTTTCCAATATCCGTCACAAGAAGTTTGACGGCATGATTATCACCGGTGCGCCGATCGAGCATTTGGCGTTTGAAGATGTTTCATATTGGGAAGAGCTCAAAGAGATCATGGAGTGGAGCAAAACGAATGTCACTTCAACCTTGCATATATGCTGGGGCGCTCAAGCAGGTTTATATTACCATTATGGTGTGAAAAAAATTGAAATGCCGAAAAAAATCTTCGGTGTGTTCGAACATACAGTACTTTCAAAACATGAAAGATTGGTAAGAGGTTTTGACGAGCTATACTACGTGCCGCATTCCCGGCATACAGATATAAATATGGAACAGCTTCAAGCAGTGACTGAGTTGAATATTCTTGCCGCATCTAAGGAAGCTGGGGTGTGCTTAATTGTGTCAAAAGACGAAAAACAAGTCTTTTTAACAGGGCACCCTGAATATGATACAAATACGCTTCTTCAAGAATATGAAAGAGATCTGGAACGCAACCTTTCTGGTGTCGAGGCGCCTAAACATTATTTCGCTGAAGACAGCAAAGAGCCCGTGAATCGCTGGAAAGCGCATGCGACACTATTGTTTATGAACTGGCTGAATTATTACGTTTACCAAGAAACTCCTTATGAATGGGACTAATTTTTCTATTTTAGTGATACGCTGAGCAAAAAATATGATAAAATACATCTGATTCAGTCTGCGTATAACAAAAATTAAAAATACTGGAATCCAAATCTTTTAAAATTAGCTTAATTTTTTCACTGCATTAATAATTCGATTATGTATTTGTGTTATGTTTATGTATAGACAATAACTCCTTACGATGCATGAAGCTTGCTTGTTGTTGATTACATTGAGGTGAATTTACTTGAATACCAATAAAAGAGTATTAATTTTGACTGCAAATTACGGAAATGGGCATGTGCAGGTAGCCAAAACGCTTTATGAGCAATGTGTTCGGCTCGGCTTTCAGCATGTAACCGTTTCTAATTTGTACCAAGAGTCAAATCCGATTGTTTCAGAGGTAACTCAGTACCTTTATTTAAAAAGCTTCTCAATCGGGAAACAGTTTTATCGTTTGTTTTATTACGGAGTTGACAAAATCTATAATAAACGTAAATTTAATATTTACTTTAAAATGGGGAATAAACGATTGGGCGAACTTGTCGATGAACATCAGCCCGATATTATTATTAATACATTTCCGATGATCGTCGTACCGGAATACAGACGCCGAACAGGAAGAGTCATTCCTACCTTCAACGTGATGACTGATTTTTGCCTTCATAAAATTTGGGTTCATGAAAACGTGGATAAATATTATGTGGCGACAGATTATGTGAAGGAAAAACTGCTGGAGATCGGCACTCATCCAAGCAACGTAAAAATCACTGGAATTCCAATCAGGCCGCAATTTGAAGAATCCCTGCCGGCGGAGCCGTTATATCAAAAGTACAATCTTTCACCAAACAAAAAAGTGCTTCTGATCATGGCAGGCGCACACGGTGTATTAAAAAACGTAAAAGAGCTGTGCGAAAACCTTGTCAAAGATGACCATGTGCAAGTGGTTGTCGTGTGCGGGAAAAATACGGCTTTAAAAGAATCTTTAAGTACGCTTGAAGCAGAAAACGGTGACAAATTAAAAGTTCTTGGCTATGTGGAGCGCATTGATGAGCTGTTCCGGATCACAGATTGCATGATTACAAAACCTGGCGGCATTACTTTGACAGAAGCAACTGCCATCGGTGTGCCTGTCATTCTGTACAAACCCGTGCCCGGCCAGGAAAAAGAAAATGCGAACTACTTTGAAGATCGCGGAGCTGCCATCGTCGTGAACCGTCACGAAGAGATTCTCGAGTCAGTCACTTCCCTTCTCGCAGATGAAGATACCTTACAGCGCATGAAGAAAAACATTAAGGACCTTCATTTAACAAACTCCTCTGAAGTGATTTTAGAGGATATCCTGAAGGAATCAGAAATGATGATGACAGCTAAACAAAGAGCCAAAGCGCTATCGTAATGATGTTCATAGAGAGCACGCGAAAATCGCGTGCTCTTTTTATTTTATTCACCTATTTATAAGAGCGGTTACATTTTTTTGTGAAACTTTCCCTTCTTTTTAAAAATAAGCAGTTTCGGAACTTGACGGGGTGCTCCCAGATGGTGTATAGTTGAACCATCATTTAACAATGAATCAAAGTTAAATGGTGACAAAATTTTTTTTAGCACACGGGTGCTACAGTACTAGGAGGAATTAAGCAATATGCAAAACGGTAAAGTAAAATGGTTCAACAACGAAAAAGGATTCGGCTTCATTGAAGTTGAAGGCGGAGACGATGTATTTGTTCACTTCACAGCTATCGAAGGAGACGGATACAAATCATTAGAAGAAGGACAAGAAGTTTCTTTTGAAATTGTCGAAGGTAATCGTGGACCTCAAGCTTCTAATGTTGTAAAACTCTAAACTCAATACATGATGACAAATAGAGGAGAGGCAAATGCCTCTCCTATTTGATTTTCATCTGAATTTCAATGGCCAAAATATTTTGTTTGCACCTCTGTTCAATCTCTTCGACATGTTTTTCCATTGACGGCTTCCCTTTTTTCGCGATATCCGCGAGTTCTTCTAAATCACTGTATATTTCTATAAATGTTTTGTGAAGGATCGACCTCAAGTCTTTATCATCCATAGCTTCGTTCCCCTTCTCTGCCAAGATACCTCAAATAGTAAAACAGTCCTATTTATTCTGGTTCAATAGTTATATCGGCTTATTTTTCATTTTATTTTCTATTTTGGTACATAAATTTCAAAAAACCTCTGCAAAATAATTGCGGAGGTGTTTTTTATGACATCAGAATTTCATGAAGAGGAGCAGACTGGCTTTACGGATAAGCGGCAGCTGGAACTAGCGGTGGAAACAGCTCAGAAAACGACAGGAGCTGCGACGAGAGGCCAAAGTAAAACATTAGTCGATTCCGCATACCAAGCCATTGAGGATGCAAGAGAACTATCACAATCTGAAGAACTGGCAGCTCTCGATGATCCTGAATTTGTAGAGCAGCAACAGCAGCTGCTGGATGATAGCCAGCATCAGCTGGATGAATTCAAAGAATAAAAACCGCAGCTTCTGCGGTTTTTATTCTTTAGTGATTGGTTAAGACATCGCCGTATGCTTTCAGCTTTTCACCTACTGTACATTTATTAATACAAAATGAATGTGCATAAGTTTTGCCAAAATCTTTACGAAACTGTTTCTTAATAAAACAGTCCTTGCAATATTCATCTTGCAGTTCTGTCAGTTCTTTAAAGATCATTTTCTTATCCAATATCGTCATCTCCGTTACGGTCTAATTTCGTATGGCTTTCTACGAATTGATGGGATAGAATTTTTTTAGCGAGTCCGTCAGCTTCCTGGTTGTCTTTCCGCTGTATGGTTTCGTAAGTTGGAGTGAGCTTCAGCGATTCAAGGAGTGCTTCTATTTTGTCCAGCCATTCATTATGAGACGGATCATAGCAAGGCCAGCTGCCGTCAAGCTGATTCAGCACAACAAGCGAGTCCCCTTTGATTGTAATTGAATTTCTGCTAGCCCCAATCTCTCTTACTTCTCTTATTGCTTCATAAAGCGCCGCGTATTCAGCTTCATTATTGGTTTTCAGCCGGAAGCTTTTATTTTTTCTCAAGCGATGCCGGCTTCCTCCCAATGAATAATAAATGACGATTCCGAGTCCTGCCAGTTCGCTTTCCTTATCGAAACTGCCGTCAAAATAAACAGTAATGTCATCAGGCTCTTGAGCAAGCTCCTCTGTCAGCTTTTCCAATTCCTTCAGCGTCCAGCTGCCGCCTTTCTCGTCTTCGAACTCGAGCTCTTTCATATATGGAAAACGGCCTAGTTCTCTGGCGAGCATACGTGCCTGTTGAGCAGTCAGCCAGTCTTCGCCTAAAAATGAGACGGATCCCGTCCCTTTTGCTTCTATCTTCATCTGCGGTCTGAGCTTCATTATGATCACCTTACCATTCATTAGTTGCCGGGCATGTGCTATAATCAAACCAATCTTATCCCGGAAAGGAAGCTTTTTCATTTTGTTTAACAATTCATTTTGGATCATTTTTGCGATCATTCATTTTATCATTGTTCTTTTATTTTATAAAGGATTTGGCAAAATGGGACTGTTTGTTTGGATTGGTTTTGCGACAGTTTGTGCCAACCTTCAAGTCGTCAAAACAGTCGAACTGTTTGGCTTAACAGCAACGCTCGGGAATGTGATGTACGGCACAATCTTTTTTGCGACAGATGTGCTGAATGAGAAATACGGTCCGGCGGAAGCCAGAAAAGCGGTATGGCTCGGATTCTCAACGCTCCTGACGCTGACATTTGTCATGCAGGGCGTGCTGCTTTTCGAACCGGCTTCCAGCGACATATCGCAAACAGCGCTGGAAACGATTTTCGGATTCCTTCCGCGAGTCGCGTTAGGAAGTCTGCTTGCCTTTATCTTCAGCCAAACGCTGGATGTTTATGTATATTCGTCAATTAGAAGGATATTTCCTTCTGATCGGCTTTTATGGCTCAGAAATGGCGGCAGTACAGCAGTCAGCCAGCTGTTTGATACATTGATATTTACTGGTGTCGCTTTTTTCGGCGTTTATCCGGCAGGAATTTGGCTTCATATTTTCATTTCCACATATTTGATTAAGTTTGCGGTATCTTTGATTTCACTGCCTTATGCTTATGCAGCAAAAAGAATGGTACCGAATGATGAGAGGAGTTCATAATGCCTACAGAAATTTATGTAGACGGTGCAAGCGCCGGTAATCCCGGACCATCCGGCATCGGCATTTTTATCAAACATGAAGGACAAGCAGAGTTTTTCTCTATTCCAATCGGAATGCATACAAATCAGGAAGCGGAATTTCTTGCTTTAATTGAAGGGATGAAGCTTTGTGTAAAGCGCGGGTATCAATCTGTTTCCTTTCGCACCGATTCAGATATTGTGGAACGAGCCGCTGAGCTTGAAAAGGTTAAAAATAAAACGTTTCACCCGTATGTGGAAGAAATCATCCGATTAAAAGCGGCCTTCCCTCTTTTTTTCATCAAATGGATACCGGGAAAGCAAAACCAAAAAGCCGATCAGCTGGCAAAAGAAGCGATTCGGCTGAATGATAAGAATTAAAACTCGATCATTTGTTCATCCTAATGTGGAGGTGAACAAACATGAAAAAGAAAGATAAAGGCCGGCTGACCGGCGGTGTAACTCCTCAAGGCGACCTGGAAGGCAATACACATACTGACCCTAAAACAGAGCTTGAGGAAAGAGCCAAAAAAAGCAATACAAAACGCTAGAGAAGATCTACACGATCTCTCTAGCGTTCAGCTTTTCAAGCATACGTTCAATTCCTTTGATTTGGTGGCGGCGAAGCATGCCAGCCGCCTGCTCCATTTGCAGTGTAAATAGAGCGTCTTTCAGCGTGCAGGCCAGCGGCACCGAGCAATGAATTTCCGCAAGCTTCCTGGACATCTCTAAATCGCTCAAACCTTGCTGAATTTTCCCCTGCTGCCCCTTGGGAAGAAGAGAAAGATTTTCTAATAAACGGTCAATCGTTTCGTATTCACGAATCAGTTTATAGGCTGTTTTTTCTCCAATCCCTTTAACGCCAGGATAGTTATCACTAGAATCACCCATAAGCGCTTTAATATCAATCAAAGCTTTCGGAAGAACGCCTGTTTCTTCATAAAAAGTCTCTTTTGTATAAACTTTATAATTTCCGATTCCTTTTTGGAGCAGGGCCACACTCACTTCATCCGTTAACAGCTGAAGTAAATCTCTGTCTCCTGTTACGATCGTAATGTCAGCTTCATTTGCATACAAAGCGGCAAGTGTTCCGATACAATCATCTGCTTCATAACCGGCAAAGCCGATATTCATGATACCAAGCTCAGCGGCCGCTTCCTTTGCCAAATCAAACTGCGGGATCAGCTCCACAGGCGGTGCGTTGCGGTTCGCCTTATAATCTTGGAACAAGTCATTTCGGTACGTTTTGCTTCCCATGTCCCAACAGCAGACGACGTGTGTCGGCTGGAATGTTTCCACCGCTGTAATCAAGTGCTTTAAAAATCCGTTGACACCGTTCGTTGGCACCCCGCTGTCATTTATCATAAAGTTGCGGTGCACGGCCGTGGCAAAAAACGCTCGAAATAACAGAGCCATGCCGTCAACAAGCAATAGTTTATTATGATTCATAAGATAACTCCCTTTTCTTTCATTCCTTCTATATTACCATAAAGCAGTGCAAATAAAAAACAGCATCTCTTCGATTAGAGATACTGTTTTGTGTATCATCAGTCGTTGTGTCTTTTGTTGCTGGCGATCAGCTTTTCAGCTTCGCGTCCTGCGTAAGAGTCAAAATGGGTTTGAAATCCATTTTTCTTTTTGGCATTGTTATTCGCCTGTGCGTTTCTGTTTCCCAGCTTTGTTCTGCCCAACATGAATCCCCCTTTACGTCGGATACATATAGTATATGCTTTTGCAGGGTATTCACTCGCGACAGGATCATCCAGCTTACATACGGCTTACGTATTCTCCGACCATTTCTTTAGATACAAGGCGTCTTGTCGGCACGATGCCCTGTTTGGCAAGCTGATTCATTTGCTCGGTAACTTCATTAATCGCGTCTGTAGTAAAAGGCTCATCGTTTTTGCATTTTGAAACCGCTTCTTCAATGGCCATTTCACGCATGTTTTCAAGACGCATAAATGTTTTGATATGCTCGTGCTGTTTTGATGAATGTGCTGAAATTGCTTTATGTACCTCTGACATGAATCCTTCATCTCGCTTTTTTCTATTTAGTCTATCATGACTTGAAATACAATCCAACTAAATTTTACATTTTTATTGTATGGTCTGATCTTTGCCAAGAGATGCACGCTTGGTATGCCTTTTCAATCTCTTTCGCATGTTCCCCTTCCGCATATCCTTCTACATACGTATCTTTTTGATCCTTTATTTGTTCCATTGCTTTTACAGCCATTTCTTCCTGTAAGCGACTGAGATGATCTGTGTAATGAGTGATAAGGCTTTCTTCTTCATTTCTCACCCAAGCCTCTGTGATTTTCGTGAGTTTCATCCGTACAGCTTCGATGAAGGCCGCTTTTCCTTTCTGTTCAAAAAACTGCTTCGGTGATTTGACTTCTTTTTGTTCCTGCTCGAAGGCGCGTTCATCTAAATCCGGTTCAACCTCCATCAGCTGTATACTGTTGGAATGCTGATCACCCGCATAAATGGAAAAATAACCGTCTTTATTTAATGTTTTTTGAAAGCTTTCCAGCCATTCTTCGGCAATATGCCGCTCGATGAAACCGCTCATGCGAACATCAAGCGTTTTAATTTCCTGAACATATTCAAACTGATATTCATGTAAGGCGGTTTTCATCGCCTTAGCGACGTTCTTTTTCCAATCTCCATTCTGAAGCCCGGGATGAAATGTCGATTTTAATAGATCATTGGCAAAAAAGGATAATCGCTGTGTAATGTGATAAAGCTGCTCTTTGGTGTCTTTTTTTACTTTCTCAATGATGGTTTCCGAGTTCCTCCGTTTCTCGATCTCAGCTGCAGTCCGCTCAAATGACAGCATAAGGCGCTGTTTCTGCGCTTCCTTTTTTTCCTTGGATTGATGCTGGGACTGGTGAAGCTGGAAAACAGTTTCGCATAATTTGTCTGCTTCCGAACTGAGCTGTGCAGCTGACGTTTTTTTCACATCAACTTCGATAAACCAGTCTAAATGTTTTCTGACGTTTGGGAACTGGTTATAAAATGATTCCGGTTTTCCGAGCAGTTCCTCCTTGCTTGATACGGTAAAGAGCTGCGGATCATGAATCCCTTCTTTTACAAGCTCTGCGCTGACATAATCGGTCACTGTTTCAAGCTCTGTTTTATCTTTCGCAAGGTCTGCTGCATTAATAATGAAAAACATTTTATCCATACTGAGCGATTCTTTTACCAGTCCAAGTTTTCGCAAAAATGAACGGTCTCCTTTCGAGAAGGAGTGTTGATAATAGGTCATATAAAAAAATGCATCGGCATCTTTAATATATTGGAACGCCAGCTCTGTATGCCGTTTATTCATGCTGCTTGCGCCGGGCGTATCAACGATTGTAATCCCTTTTTCAGTGAGCGGGCACGTATAATAAACCGTTACCTCTTTCACAGCGCAGGCCGTTGTCTCCTCTGCCACATACGGCTTTAATTCAGACAGCGGAACCGTTAACTTCTTTTGTTCCTGTATATATGGCTGATACTGTTCGTAGGCAAGCAAGAAGTGATTGATCAATTTGATGTGTTCTTCCTGCAGACGGCTTTTTTTGGCTGCCTTTTCCCACTTCTCTGTAAAAGAACTGCCTGTTGGCTCTTTTTGTATTCCGGTAAGCTGCAAAATGTCTGACGTTATGTCAGCCTCCGTCTTAAAGACCACATCCGCTGTTTTATTGATGTTGCCATTGGTTGGTTTTGTGATTTTGTTAATTGTGGCTGTGGTTGGCGTTGGTGAGGACGGAAGCACCCTTTCGCCGACAAGCGCATTTGCAAATGATGATTTCCCAGAGCTGAATCCTCCAAAAAGCGCAAGTGTAAATTTCTGTTCCTCAAGCCTTTTAATCCTTTCCCGAAAGTCTGAGTTTTGCTTTGACAGCATGCTAATTTCACCTAAAAGGTCAGACAATATGTGAAAGCGTTTGATCTGGTCATGAAGCGGCAGTTCTTGCTCCATTATTTCTGGTTTTACATTTCGCTGCCGTGTCTGTTGACTTTGGTTTCGTTTCTGTTCCGGAGCCGCCACTGTTTTTTTCTTCGTTTTAAACCAGTCGGTGTTTATGTGCATTGGACATGCGGATTCCTCTTCCCAAATGGCCCGCATGCGATCGGCTTTCTCGCGGGCATTATTCTCTAAACGGGCCTGTTCTTGAAGAATGGCAAGTTTTTCTGATTCATGAATGAGCCGGTCATTGATCGTTTCCAAGTCTTTAGAAACACTCTCTTTCACCATCGCAGTAAGCGCCTTTATGATGTCTGCCGCTTCTCTTTTCGCTTCTTTGCGGATGAGCTCTGCCAAATCTTTTGTATATTGCAATACATATTCAGAAGAAAAAGCTGCACCATGCTTAACCGCGCGTTCTATGATGTCAGCTTCCAGCGGCGTGCAATAGGCCTGTATCAGCTTTTCACTTTCAGCTGTATGAACATGAAATGCCTTGGCGAGTTGATGGAACGTGTCTATTATGTGCCAATCCGCTTCGGCCTCTGTTCGTTTTGACACATCAGAGAAAAAAACATTTCTTCTTCTATCTCTTTCCTGTGCAGTTTTTGCTTTCGAAAAGAAAAAACCGGTTTTAAAGGAAGGCTCTCGTGATTCTAAAAATGCAGCTGCGAGTTCACGCATTTCAAAAGGCGTCAGGTTGGCGTTCTTTAAAATGCGGTTGACTTCTTCCAGCATCCTGTTTTCTGCCTCGGGCGCTTGCTTTGCCGTCTCATCCAATTGATCACGCAGCGATTGGACCAGTTCAGCTTGTGTGTTAAGCTGTTCAGTAAAGCTGGGACCATCTGTTTCGTCTTTTAAAAGCATCTCCGTATGTTCGTTCAGCAGATTGCGGACTTTTTGTTCTGTTAAAGGCTGGAGGTTGCTTTTTGATTGCTGTTCTATTCTTTTTAATTCTTCTCTCAGAGCCCCAATCTGATTGAACGGATGGTTTGGTTCTGTCACTGACGTAAAATAGAGCGCGTCCTTTGAAATGCCTTCATTGCAAAGCATCTCCTCTACCTGCGCTTTATAATCTTCAAAACGCGTTTCCGCCTCATCATGGCGGTCAATTTGATTTACGATAAAATACACATTGGGAATGCTTTCTCTTATCGACCTGAGAAACTTTACATTTTCCTCAGCGTGCACGTGATTATAGTGAACGACGTAAAACAGCGCATCCGCCTGATGGAGAATAGACGCCGCCGACAGAAAATGCGCATCATCTGTTGAGTCAATCCCAGGGGTATCAATATACGCAACCCCGGCATCGATGTCAGTATATCGATCAAAAATTTCAACGCTTTCAATCTGCTCCCCATCTTTGCAATATTGCTGCACCTTGTCTTTCCGATAAGCCCCCTCCAGCTCAGCACATGCTCCGTCTGTTGTATGAAGCCGCACACGCTTTTCCCCGTTTCTGATCACAACAAGGTTAGCGCTTGTCGGAATCGGGCTTGTGGGCAATATATTCTCCATTAACAAGCAGTTCAGCAGTGAGGATTTACCTGCCGAATAGTGCCCGGTAAACGCGATATAAACCTCTTCATCAGCCGCTTTGTTCATGACCGCAGCCAGTTTAGCAGCTCTTTGTTCATCTTGATTCTCGATAAATCGCTTATAAAGTTCCCCAGTTTTGTGCAAAAGCTCTTCTCTGTTATATTCTGTCATAATTCTGAACCCCTTTGTGCCATTTCACTTGTGAATCTTTCGAAAGATCTGAATACATTCCCTTTCATTTTACACAAAAATGAGCCGAATTTCTTTAAGAGAATAGAAAAAAGCCGCCATTACGGCAGCTTCTATAAAAGAAAATCTGCAACTTTGACAAGTTCCAGATTCATTAAACAGATCTATTAGAGATTCCTTTTAATACAAAACCAATTAATACACTATATGTACAAACCGCCCCAAGCAAAAACAGCATTGTCATTTGCTTCACCATCCTGATTGAGAATCTTTTTCAAATTCATTCTAACACGGGTGAGAATGATTTTCAATCTCTATTTTATACTGAATTCCTCTAATGCTTTGTCTTCTGCACGAATTCTGACGGTTAACAACACGGCATTAACAATGGAAAACAGACACATGGTGACGTACGCTTGATACAGCAGCGGAATCAATAAAATTTCTAGTAAAACAACGGTATAGTTGGGATGCTTCATCCATTTGTAAGGGCCTTTTTTTACAAGCTCAGCACCTGGAACGACAAGGATTTTCGTATTCCAATATGCTCCTAAGGAACAAAGGGCCCAATACCGTACTGCCTGCACGCTTAAAATAGCCGCAGCGATACCGATCCACCAGCTTGACGGCTGTTTGTTCATCAGCAGCACTTCTGCAGTTAAAGACAGGAAAAAAAGGATATGCATGATGATGATATACGGATAGTGGCTCTCACCGAATTCGATCGCCCCTTGTTTCTTTACCTTTTGTTCATTTTGTCTGGCTACAGCCATTTCAGCTGCTCTTTGAGTAATGAGAATAGCGATCAACAACCAAAACATGAGTCAAGCCCCCTTTTCCCAGCTGAATAACAGCAGCTCTGATGAAAATCCCGGCCCTAATGCGCCAATCAGTCCCCGTTCTGCTTCGTTTTTATGCCCGTTCAACAGATGCTCTTTAATCACATACAATATTGTGGCTGAAGACATATTTCCGTGCTTTTGCAATACGCTTTGCGCAGATAAAAGCTTTTCTGCTGACAGTTCAAGACTTTCGATGTATGCATCAATCACCTTTTTTCCGCCAGGATGTGCTAAAAAAACACTGATATCACTGAATAAAAGCTGATGTTTGTCCAAAAAAATTTGCACATTTGTTTTGAGCCACTTTTCCACCAAAGTCGGAATATCTCTTGAGAAAATGACTTTGAAACCTCGATCAGTAAAGTCCCAGCCCATGACATCTTCTGATTGTTTCATCAAAACGGATTGGGAATCCGTTATCCTCGGCACCAGTTTTAGTTTCGACATCGTGCGGTCCGCCTTCTCTCCGCATAATAATGCTGACGCAATGCCGTCCCCAAAAAGTGAGGTGCCGATCAGATTGCTTTTCGTTTTATCTTCCGGCTGGAATGTCAGGCTGCACAGCTCAGCAGCAATGACAAGCACAAAAGCCTCAGGATACGCTTTGCAGTATTCGGCTGCGCGCGCTAGTCCGCTGGCTCCTCCTGCACAGCCGAGACCCCAGAGCGGAATTCGCTTCGTATATGGAGAAAACGGAAGTTCATTCATGAGCCGCGCCTCGATGCTCGGTGTGGAAAGACCCGTGCTGGAGACGAAAAAAACAGCATCCACCTTCTCATAAGGAATGGCGCCTTGAATAAATGCAGGATGGGAGAGGCACTCTCTCACCGCTTCTCTGCTGTGCTTAAGTGTTTCTTCTATGTATATTTGATTTTTTTCTTCGAAGCTGTGGCCTTCTTTATACCATTCAATCGTCTTGACAAATTGTCTCGATTGAATTTGCCCGTTTTTAAAGGAGGTTAACAGCCGGTCAATATCTTTAAAGGAATGCTGAAACATGTAGCGGGCGAACTCAGCCGCTTTCTCTTGGTTTACATCGTACGCAGGAAGACTTGTTCCGACGGATAAAATAAACGCCATGTGATCACCTCTTTGCATACATTGTGCCGCAACGATCTTTTTTATATGCAAAAAACTCCGCCGCGGCGGAGTTTAGACTGCTGTTTTTTGTTCAGTGATATCAGCTTTTTGTTCTGTTTTTTTGGCTTTAGAAAATACGTTATATATAATATTCAAGATTACTGCAGTAAAGCTGCCGGCGACAATGCCGTTTGTTGTAAGAAGCGTTAAGGCACTCGGAAGCTGTTTAAAAATATCCGGCACAACGGTCACACCAAGACCCAGACCCACTGAGCAGGCAACAATCAGCAGATTTTCTTGTTTTGCAAAATCAATGCGGCTGAGCATTTTGATTCCGTAAGCGATCACCATTCCAAACATCGCCACCATTGCCCCGCCCAGAACAGCAGATGGAATGATGGTCGTGAAAGCAGCGATCTTCGGAAACAGCCCGAATGCCATTAAGATCACACCCGTGACAACAATTACGGCATTTTTCTTGATTCCTGTAAGCTGCACAAGTCCGACATTTTGAGAGAACGCCGTGTAAGGAAAAGCGTTAAAAATACCGCCCAGCAGCACAGCCAGTCCTTCAGCGCGATAGCCTTTAGACAAATCTTTCTCTGTCAGACTGCGGTTCGTCAAGTCACCTAAGGCAAAGTAAACACCAGTTGATTCTACAAGGCTGACAATCGCCACGATGGTCATCGTAATGATAGGCGCTGTGTGAAAAGACGGCGCTCCGAAGTAAAACGGCTGAATCATTTGAACAACTGCCGCGTCCGATACGTTATCGAATTGAACTTTTCCCATAAAATAAGCGATGAAAGTCCCGATCAAAATACCGATCAAAATCGAGATGGATTTGATAAAGCCTTTCGTAAAACGGTATAAAAGCACAATGACACCCAAAACGATAAAGGCGAGTGCAAGATTGGAAAGATCTCCGAAATCTGCACTTCCTTCTCCCCCGGCCATGTTATTCATGGCTACCGGCATAAGGGTAATACCGATAATCGTAACAACTGAGCCTGTCACGACCGGCGGAAAAAACGATACCAGCTTTCCGAAGAAAAATGAAATCAGAATGACAAGAATACCTGAAGCGATAATACTTCCGTAAACCGCGGAAACCCCGTATTCAGATCCAATTGCAATCATCGGCGATACAGCCGTAAATGTACAGCCAAGCACAACCGGAAGCCCGATTCCGAAAAATCGGTTCCTCCACACTTGCAAAAGTGTAGCCACACCGCACATAAAAATATCAATCGATACTAAGTAGGTCAACTGTTCAACAGTCAGCCCCATTGCTTTTCCGACAATCAGCGGAACAACAATGGCACCGGCATACATGGCGAGCACATGCTGTATTCCTAAAGACAGCGTTTTGCCGAATCCGTTTTTCATGAATGAACCTCCTGTACGAAGGACACTTTTCCTTCTTCTAAAGATTGAATTCTTGCCAAAGATTCCACTCTGTAGCCAAGGTTCACTAGTTCTACTCTCCCTGGTTGAAATGATTTTTCAATGACAATGCCAAGCCCCCCAATAGAAGCTCCCGCCTGCTTCACAATCGACACGAGCCCGTGCGCCGCTTGTCCATTTGCCAGAAAATCATCGATAATCAGCACATGATCCTGATCCGACAGGTGGGTTCCTGACACTGCGATTTGGCTTTCTGTTTGCTTCGTAAAGGAATAAACAGACGCTGTCAGCAAGTGATCAGTGAGTGTTAAAGATTGATGCTTTCTGGCGAAGACAACCGGCACACCCAGCTGCAAGCCCGTCATCACAGCGGGAGCGATTCCGGATGACTCGATTGTCACAATTTTAGTAATACCGTCTTTTGCAAATCTCGCTGCAAATTCGTCACCGATTTTCTGCATAAGCAGCGGGTCAATTTGGTGATTCAAAAAAGAATCCACTTTCAATACTTGATCAGATAATACGACGCCTTCTTCCTCTATTTTCCGTTTCAGTGCTTCCATCCTGTCTTACCTCCGTTATGAGAATAAAAAAAGCATTGCCCGCTCAAAAAAAGAGCAAGCAATGCTGATATAACAAAAAACCGTACACATGCGGTCTCATTGCTCACTCATAGTCGGACATTTATGGTGCCCGGTAGAAACTTGCGTGCCATATCCACGCGATTATATGAGTGTTCCTATGATATTGTCATAAATTATATCAAGATTCTAATCTCTTGCATAGACAAAAAAGCGAAATTCCCGAACTTTATTTTTATTTTCTATTTAATCATTCGTCTTTTAAGTTTTTTGATCGTAAAAAGCCTGACGGCCACGCCGCCAGGCTTTTAATTACGACAGATAGAGATTTGAATATTTGTTTGACAAATAGTCAATCAAATAGCGTACATTCAATTCTTCCCCAGTTGCATCTTTAATAATCTCTAACGGCTTTTTCCGTTTTCCGTGAATGTGCACCTTTTCCGTCAGCCATTGTTTAATCGGATGGAATTCCCCTCTTTCCAAAAGGGTGTCAAATTCAGGAAGATCCTCAAGCATTTTTTGTTTCAGCTGGGCCGCATACATGTAGCCGAGCGCATAGGATGGGAAGTAGCCAAAATCTCCTCCTGCCCAATGGACATCCTGTAAAATCCCCTCTGCGTCCGTCTGCGGTGTAATCCCTAAATAATCTTGGTATTTTTGATTCCAAAGCGATGGCAGTTCTTCCACAGACACTTCATTGCTGAAAATCGCTTTTTCAATTTCATAACGGATGATAATATGAAGAGGATACGTCAATTCATCCGCTTCAACCCTGATGAATGAAGGCTTTGATTCGTTGATTGCCCGGACAAAATCATCCAGAGAAATGTCCTTGAACTGTTCAGGTGATGCTTCTTGAATCTTCTTGTAGTACGGTGTCCAAAAATGCTTGTTTCGGCCAATAAAATTCTCGTAAAATAATGATTGAGATTCATGGATTCCCATTGATGCGCCATCTGACAAGTTCGTGCCGCTCAGTGCTTCGTCAATATTTTGCTCGTATATGGCGTGACCGCACTCATGAATGGTGCCAAAGATCGCCGTACGGAAATCTTTTTCATCATATCTCGTCGTGACCCGGACATCTCCGCGGTTCATCGTGGTCGCAAACGGATGAACCGTTTCATCAAGCCGTCCCCCATCAAAATCGTAGCCAAGCTCCTGCAAAAAATACAAGCTGAGCTCTTTTTGCTTTTCTTTAGGGAACGCTTTTGTAATAAAGCTTGTATCCGGTTTATTTCCGGAAGCTGTCACTTGTTTAACAAGCGGAATGATCGCTTCTTTGAGCTCAGCAAACAGCTGATCAAGCACCTTTACCGTGACACCCGGCTCAAACAAATCAAGCAATGCATCATAAGGATGCTCTTGATAACCCCAATATGTAATAAAATGTTTATTGAATTCAATCAGCTGTTCTAAATAAGGGGAAAATAAGCTGAAATCAGATTTTCCTTTCGCTTCTTCCCACGCGGTTTCTGCCTTTGAACACAGAATGACGTATTCCTTGTATTCAGCCTCAGGGATTTTTTTATTCTCTTCATACTCTTTGTTCGCCAGCTCCACTGCCTTTTTCGTATCTTCAGACAAGTCATCAAATCGTTCATACAGGGCATCGATAAGCGCCTTCATCCGATCTGATGTCTGGATATTAAATATATCTGTTGAAAGCTGGCCGATACTTTCGGCACGGTCTTCTGAACCGTTTTTGGGCGCACCTGTTCTGGAGTCCCAGTGCATTAACGCAACTGCTTCGCTGTAGTGTGAGATTCTTTTTAGAAGATCAAAAAATTCCTTTTCATATGTATGTATCTCCATATCCATTCCCTCCCTATTCTAGCCGTTCCATTACAGGCTAATGGAAGGGTGTATGAAAGTCAAATTGTTTGGATAAGAGGCTGCCGGTATTCTTGGCGGCAGCCTTCTTTATTCAGTTGATCGTCATTTGATTTTTTGGAGGCGGTGTTTTCCGCTTTTTTTTATTGATTTTTTTATCCACCCACACTGTTGCCAGCGGGGTTAGCAGTGAGGTGACAATCACGCTTGTCGCTATGATTGCAGTTGCTGATTCGGCAACTGGCGCAAACGAAGAGTTGGCTTCCGCTAATGCGTACGGCACGGCCACTGCCGCACCCGCCGTAGAAGAAGCGGCCACGCCCGCGACACCGTCTCCCCGCGCGACAAAACGATCAAGCAAAAACAAGGAGCTGCCCGATAAAATGACGACCGAAACACCGATAAATATCCCAAGCAGTCCTGATTGGATCAGCATTCCAAAATTCAAGGTATTGCCGAGCGAAAAAGCAAAAAACGGGATAATTGCCGGCACAACCTTGCTGAATAAGTCTCTGAGATCATGATCAAGATTTCCAAGTATACAGCCGAGTAAAAACGGGATGACCGTCGCTGCCAGCGTTTCCCACGGGAATGCCGCAAGCCCCGTTACACCAAACGTCACCATGGTCATAAAAGGCCCTGATTCTGTACTGATAAACGCGAAAGCCCCCGCATCCTCTTTTCTTCCCAAATGGTTCATGAGCGCCAAATACAGGCCGCCGTTCGTTTCATTCATCACCGCAACAATTGCTAAAACAGAAAGACCTGCAAAAAAACCGGATTGTATGCCATTATCAGGAATAAATTGTGCTGCGATCACGCCGAGAAGCGCCGCAAATCCGATCTTCCCCAATAATAATGTGATTCCTTTCCTTGCGATATAGCCTGAAGAATGAAAATCAATCGTCGCCCCTACACAAAAGATAAAAACACCCAGTATCGGCAGCGTTCCGGTAATCAAAGCACCCGTAAACCCTCCAAAGAACTCCGCTGTTCCAGGCGCAAACGTATTGAGTGCCGCTCCCAGAAAAAGCGGAATAATCATCATGCCTCCAGGTACCCGTTCAATTGTCGCTTTGATTTTCATATGTGGATTCTCCCATCTCCGGTTATGAAAAAACAATACCCTTACACTTGGAAAACAGCCTGCAAATCCTCTTTTGAACAGCTGTCCAGCTGGCTGCCGACACCAACGGCGCCTGCTCCGGCCTTGAGCCAATCCGGCACTTCAGACGGATGTATCCCGCCTGTCGGAATAAAGGTCACCTGCGGGAAAGGGCCTGCTAAATTTTTCATAAACGGGATGCCAAACACACCGCTTGGGAACAGCTTTAATGTAGTAAAACCACATGTCAGCGCTTCCATAATTTCGCTTGGTGTCAATACACCGGGGATATAATATGTCTTCAAAAACGAAAGATGTTCAGCGAGGTCAGGTGAAAAACCCGGACTGACAATAAATTGCGCACCAGCCTCGGCAGCTTCTCCCGCTTGCTGCGCAGTGATGACTGTGCCCGCGCCGATTAAGATATCTTCTCTATTACGGAATGATTCGATAATTTCCGATGCCCCGGGCGTCGTATAAGTCACTTCAACTGCACGAACCCCTTTATCTAGTAAGCTCTCAATCTGCTGACAGGCCTCCTGTTTATCTTTGGATCGAATGACTGCAATCAGCCTTGCTTCATTCAGACGGTTTTCAACGTTTTTGGATTCCATATTAATAATCCCCTTTCTTTTGGTAAACCGTTCTTTGAGCAGATAAAAACGCAGCTAATTTCTCCCTGGTCGGCAGGCCGTCCATATCCCCCGGTGCCTGCACTTGCAAAGCGCCAATCGCATTTCCTCTTTGAACCGCATCCTTGTACGACAAACCGTCAAGGATGCCGCTAATCACACCGACTGCAAATCCGTCTCCGGCACCGACCGTATCAACCACCTGTTCAACCCGGAAGCCTTCTACAAACCCTTCACTTTCCCTTGTTTTAAAGTAAGCGCCTTCTTTCCCGAGTTTAATAGCAACAAAGCTGACACCTTTTTTCAGATAATAATCAGCAATACCTTCAGGTGTTTTTTCTCCGGTCAACAGCTCCCCCTCTGCGACCCCCGGGAAAAACCAATCTGCAAGCCTCGCCAGATCATTGATCGTCTGGGCCATCGTTGCTTGATCAGGCCAAAGCGAAGGCCTTAAATTGGGATCTAACGATACCGTTTTCCCAGCATGTTTCAAATCCTTCATCACGTGGTAGGAAAAGTCTTTCATTTCAGCAGATAAGGCTGGGGGAATACCTGTCACATGCAAATGGCCCGCGCATTGAAAATAATCTCTCGGATATTCAGCAGACGTTAGTGTGCTTGCAGCTGAGTGTTTCCTGTAATAGGAAACTTGCGGATCGCCTTCTTTCACTTTTGACTTCAGCAGCAGGCCGGTGGGATTTCCGTCCTGCGAGCGGATTACGCGGGACACATCCACTCCCTCTTTTTTAAGCTCCTGTAAAATAAATGTTCCGAGCTGATCATTGCCGACCTTGCTCATCCATCCCACCTGAAATCCAAGTCTGGCCAGGCCGCAAGCGACATTGCTTTCTGCTCCGGCCAGCCCTTTAGAAAAAGTGGATACTTCATGAAGGCCTCCGTACTCATTTGCATAAAACATGGCCATCGATTCCCCAAATGTCACCGCATCAAGCTTCATCTCTCCCAACCTCCTCTTCAGTTGAGGGCATCTAGGATTAAAGTGACTGTCTCATGATGACTTCCGCCTCTAATTCAATGGTTTGAGGCGCTCCCTTGTCACCTTCAATCCTTTTTAATACACGTTCCATCGCCGTCCTGCCCATATCATGTGACGGCTGGGCAATCGTTGTAATGCCCGGACCGATCAGTTTATACCATTCCGTATCATCGAACCCTGCAATCCCTATATCTTGAGGGATGAGCAGGCCGAGCTCTTCCATACAGCTGATGATTTTCAGCATAATTAGGCCGTTCAAGGCCAGAATCGCTTTTTTTTGCTCCGGCATTTCCTTGTGAAAAGAAAGAAGCGCCGCCTTAAGCTGCTCCTTGTTTTTTACGTCAATTTCATACATTCTGACAAGCCCGTTCGCATTTTGAGCCGAAGCCATTTCCTGGTACACAGCTGCTCTTTCTGCACGAGGGCTGATAGATGAAATCGGTTCGCTAAACAGTGCGACATCAGTGTATCCTTTGCTGTAAATCTTCTGAAGTATCTCTTTTGTGATCCTTCTATTGTCAGTTGTTACCGTATCCAGTTTCAGATCCGGAAGTTTCCGGTCAATTAATATCGTGGGAATTTGCTGTTCTGCAAAGGTGTGCAGTACATCCTTGTTTTCTCCCGTTGCGTTTAAAATCAGCCCTTCAACCGAATGGGCTTCAAGCTTTAGGAGCATTTCCCGCTCTTTTTCAGGACTGTTATCTGTGTTGCACACCATAATACTGTAGCCATATTGATCACAAATCTCTTCGACTCCTCTGAAAGCCGCGACTGAGAAAGGATTTGTAATGTCAGCTACAACAAATCCGATTAATTTGCTTTTTTTTATTTTTAAACCTTGTGCCATTTTACTTGGCCGATAATTCAATTCTGCGATTGCCTTTTTAATGCTTTTCACTTTTTCAGGAGAAATCGCATCAATTTTTCCGTTGATATAACGGGAAACTGTCGATTTCGAAACTCCTGCACATTCTGCTACATCTTTGATCGTCGTATGGCTTGTTGTTTTCTTTTTCATTCAAGTGCTCCTGTATCATCTTATATTTGAAACCGATCCCAAAACCGTTACAACACAAGAATACCATATTTTTAAAATTCGAAAAGAGTTTTTTCAAAAATGTGCCTATTAATAATTTTAACATTGACTCTTTTCACTATTTATCCTAAAATTTTCTTTGAAACCGTTACCAAAATGTTTTCATTCAAGTGGTGCCGAAATCTTAACTAAGGGGGAAACACAATGGAAAATCGTTATTCTGTACACCCTGAACAAGTAAAGCGCTTTACAACTGAGGAGCTGCGCAGTCATTTTTTAATGGAACCTTTATTTAAGGAAAACAAACTTTCAATGTATTACTCACATGAAGACCGAGTTGTCATCGGCGGCGCGGCTCCGGGACAAAGTGAACTGAAGCTTGATGCCGGAGATTTCCTTAAAACAGACTTCTTTTTGGAACGGCGTGAAATCGGGATTATTAATGTTGGCCAGCCTGGCGCTGTCAGGGTTGGTGATGATGAATATGCGCTTCAAACAAAGGATTTTCTTTATATCGGAATGGGCAATCAGGATGTAACGTTTACAAACCTGAACGGAGGCAAAGCTAAGTTTTACTTCGTCTCCGCTTGTGCTCATCAAAGCTATCCGACACAAAAAGCCGCTCTTTCCGAACTGACACCGGACCGCCTTGGCGATGAGGCAGCCTCTAATGTCAGAAGCCTGTACAAAGTCATTCATCAAGAAGGCATTAAAAGTTGTCAGCTAATGATGGGAATTACGATGCTAGATCAAAACAACAACTGGAATACCATGCCGGCTCACGTCCATGACCGCCGGATGGAGGCTTACCTTTACCTTGATCTTGAGAAAGATTCAAAGGTGTTTCACTTCATGGGCCAGCCGAATGAAACGCGCCATCTTGTTGTCGGAAATGACCAGGCTGTCCTTTCTCCTGCCTGGTCTATTCACTCTGGCGCAGGAACTTCGAACTACAGCTTTGTGTGGGCGATGGCTGGAGAAAATTACACATTTACGGACATGGATGCCGTCCCGATGGATGGGCTGAAATAAGATGAGTTATCTACATGATACCTTTTCATTAGAAGGAAAAACAGCGCTGGTGACAGGCCCGGGAACAGGAATCGGTCAAGGAATTGCCAAAGCGCTGGCGGGGGCTGGCGCCGATATTATCGGCACATCACATAAAAGCAGCCTGACTGAAACACAACAGCTTGTGGAACAGGAAGGCCGTACCTTTACATCTTTTACATTGGACATGAGCAAGCCGGAAGCAATAAAGGATTCTGCAGCTGAACTGTTTGAAAGCCGCCAAATCGACATCCTTATCAATAATGCCGGCATTATTCACCGGGAAAAAGCAGAACATTTCGCAGAAGAGAACTGGCATCACGTACTGAATGTCAATCTAAACAGCTTGTTTATTCTGACACAGCTGGCAGGCAGACACATGCTGAACAGAGGTTATGGAAAGGTTATTAACATCGCCTCCCTTCTGTCTTTTCAAGGCGGTATTCTCGTTCCCGCATATACAGCGAGCAAACACGCGGTTGCCGGTTTGACTAAATCATTTGCTAATGAGTGGGCAGCGTCCGGTGTTCAGGTCAACGCCATCGCCCCTGGTTATATTTCTACCGCCAATACACAGCCTATACGCGATGATGAAAAACGAAATGAGGACATTTTAAAGAGAATCCCCGCCGGCCGCTGGGGCAAAGCGGATGATATCGGCGGGACAGCAGTCTTTCTGGCATCCCGCGCTTCAGATTATGTAAATGGGCATATTTTAGCCACTGACGGCGGTTGGCTGGCCCGCTGACAAAATAAAAAAGCTGACGAATACGATCGTCAGCTTTTTTCTATTACATCATTTTCGGTTCAACAGGCAAGACCTTTTTGACTTCATCAATGATGCGTTCATTTTCTCCGCCGGCGTAAATGTGGATCGAGCCGCTGTCTTGATTCGAACGGATCAGACGCCCGATGCCCTGCCGCACGCGTAATAACATATATGGCAGATCAACTTCTTCAAACGGATCTTTTTTTGCCCCGTTGCGTTTCGCTGTAAATACAGGATCATGAGGCGGGAATGGCAATGACCAAATGGTCACATTTTTTAATGCGTCACCGGGAATATCAAGTCCTTCCCATAAGTGAACCGAACATAGTACGGTTTCCTCTTTCTCTTGGAATTTCTCCACTAAGCCGCTGATTTCCTCATCGCCTTCAAAGTAAATCGGATACGGCAGCTCCCAAGCCGCTGACAGCTGCTTAAACTCGTTTAATTCCTCAAAAGAAGGGAAAAGCATCAGCGTTCTGCCTTTATAACGCTTGATCGTTTCAATCGTTTCAGCCGTTTTTTGTTCGGAAGTCATATCTGTTTTCGCATATAGATTAACGGTCATTTGCTCGTCATAATCATATGGAGAATCAACAGTTAACGACAAATAATCATGAATCCCGAGGCTGTCGGCAATATAATCAAACGATCCGCCTTCTGACAGCGTAGCAGAAGAAAAGATATGAGGAATTTTCTTGGAAAACACTTTTTCACCCAGCACTTCTGCTACCGTTCTCGGCATGACAACAAAAGTTGATTCTTCTTCTTTTTTCTCCAGCCAGCTGATCGCATCCTTTTGATATAGGGATAATGAATACGCCATTTGTTCTACATATTCTTCCACAACTGACAATTCGTATTGATCAATTGTGTACATCTCAGACTCAAACACGAGAGCCTCACCGATTTTATCGAGCAAACGGCAAAGCTCGTCCGCCGCCTTTTTGACACGCTGGTCATTTTTTATTTCTAAACGGTGTGAACCGGCTACTTCTTTAGCTTCTTCAGAAAGAACATAGAAAAATTCGTCGTTTGCAGCAAGGGCATCTTCAATCAGTTCGGCAAACTCTTCTCTGATGTCATTTTGAAGCAAGCGCTCTAAAAACAATTCAAGAGTAGACTGCTTCACTCTGTAGGTTAACGCTTTTTGTGCGGCAAACTCTAACAAATGCCCTTCGTCAAATACAACCGCGCTATGATCAGGCAAGAGTGGCAGCTGTCCCTCTCGTTTACGGGATTCTTCCGTCCACACATGCTCCATATAAAAATCATGGGAACAAACGATCAAGTCTGTTGACTTGCGGTAGTGATCTCTGGAAAGCGTCAAACCGCATCTGTGCCTCATATCACAAGTCAGACAATCCTGAAACGAATCATAGCTTACTTCAGACCATTCTTCATTTGACAGATTGGCATACTGCTTACGGTCGCCATACGGATAAAAGCGCTGCATCGCCTGTGATTCATGAACAAATGACGGTAACGACTCATAAAGATCCAGCCATCTATCATCATCAGAGCGTTGCATTGTTTTTTCCAGTTTCTTTAAGCATAAATATTGCTCATGTGATTTTGACAGTCTTGTATCAATTTTCAGATCCAAATGCTCAGCCAACTTCGAAATATCGCCCTCTTTTTTCACTAGCTGTTCGATTAATGTTTCATCAGCACAAGCGATAATGGCGGGTTTGCCGACATATCTTGCATAGCTGATCGCAAAAAGAAGATAAACCAGTGTTTTCCCCGTTCCCACTCCAGCTTCGGCAAACATGACTTTTTTCTCTTTAAACGCTCGCTCCAGCTGAAAAGCCATAAATACTTGCTCATCCCGAAGATCAAACCCTTTTTCGGGAAGGATATCGTAAAACACGTCACCAATCCAATTGTTCAATTCTTCATAAAAATTCTTTGTTTTCGTTAAAGAAAAAGGCAAACGTGATGTTGTCACCTAGTTCCAACCCCCAACTATTCGACATTCAGACCATCAATAATATCATTTCCCACTGATGAATACAATAAAAAAACCTGGCATTGCCAAGTTTTTTTACAGCTTACTTTCGATTGATCACATGCGAAGATAAAAAAGGATGGTCTGTTGAATAAATATGTTCCACCGCTTTTTCTAAATCGATTTGCGCATGGGAAATCACGGACGGAGACAAATCAACTCCGAGCTCGTTCAGCTCGTTTGCTGTTGCGTCAAGCGCCCTTTGAATAAGATTAAAATGTTCACTGTTCAGCATGAGATCACCTCTGATGGAAATAATCATCATTGTATGCGAACTTTTCATTTTATATACATGCTTCCCGCATGTTATCACCGAAACATGCGCAAACTACAATTGATATTCCGGTATCCGGATTATCCGTCTTATCAACAATATTCTATCAGGGAGTGATGTTGACATGAGTTATAGAAATCGATTAGATCAGCATTCTGAGCTGTTTCATCACAATTGGACGCGGCCTAAACGTTCTAAGTCTCAAGTAAACGGTCACACTGAAATGTCCCAAACCAACATTATATTGAGAAGCAACGCGAAAGCGCACCGTTGGTAACGATAGAATATAGCTGAAAGACGAAAGAAGACGCATGCAAAGCGTCTTCTTTTTATTCGTTTTCTGTTTTCGTGCGCTGCGGTCTTACTTTTGACCAGTATTGATAATAATCCGTTTTAATAAATCCGTTAAAGAGCTTTCGTTTCTTCGTCGCTTTTCTGCCGTATGCTTCCTCAAAATCCTCATTTGATGTCAGCATATACACAGACCAGCTATCAAGCGGTTCGAATGCCTGTCCCATTTCTTTGTACATCTGCTCAACAGCTTTTTTCTCGCCGAGACGCTCTCCGTATGGCGGGTTTCCGACAATTACCCCAAACTCCAGATTTGTCGTGAAGTCTTTGACCTGCATCTGCTTAAATTCGATTAAATCTCCCAAGCCTGCTTCTTCTGCATTCTCTTTTGCGATTTGAACCATGCGGTGGTCTATGTCGCTTCCGAAAATCGTAAGCGGCTGGTCATAGTTCGCTTTTTCTTCAACTTCAAGGCGCGCTTTGTCCCACTGCTCTTTACCGATCCATTCCCAATCCTCCGAGACAAAATCACGGTTAAAACCCGGGGCGATGTTTTGGCCGATTAACGCGGCTTCAATCGCGATCGTTCCAGAACCGCAGAAAGGATCAACAAACGGACGGTCCGGGGTCCAATTTGTTAGTTGAACTAAAGCGGCAGCAAGTGTTTCTTTAATCGGCGCGCCGCCCTGATCGACACGGTATCCTCGTTTGTGGAGGCCTGTCCCTGAGGAATCGAGCGTTATAACCGCCTGATCTTTCAATAAAGAAATTTCAACCTTATACTCGGCACCTGTTTCTTCAATCCAGTCATTGGCTTTGCCGGACTGAAGCTTGAGCTTTTCGACAATTGCTTTTTTGACGATCCGCTGACAGTCAGGAACGCTTGCAAGTGTCGATTTCACTGATTTCCCAATGACAGGGAATTTCCCGTTTTCAGGTATAAATGAGCGCCAGTTAATCGCTTTCGTTTTTTCAAACAGTTCATCAAATGTTTTCGCTTTAAAAGAAGCAACCTGAACCTTTATGCGGTCGGCTGTTCTAAGCCAAAGGTTTGCACGGCAAATGGCAAGCGCATCACCTTCAAAAATAATTTTTCCGTTATCAACCTTGCATTCGTATCCTAAGTCTCGTACTTCCTTTGCGACAACAGCTTCAATGCCCATCGGCGCCGTTGCAATTAGTGTATACTTCTTCATCGTATCACCCTGTCTTTTAAAACTTTTCTCTTTTCAAGATAAAAGCTCTCCTTATACGGGAGAGCTTGTTTTCATCATTTTAAATGTAAGTGGTCTAACGTTCTGTAAGCCATGTTTTGTTTCCGTCGTACTGCAAGCGGCTCATCACCTCGTACTCAGGCGGCAATCATCTATCTACAGAAAGTATTCTGTCCTTCTCTCCGTTGAATTCCGTTAAGAAGGTTCCCCTACCAAAATTTGGGTTTCTCGCTCGAGGGGTTTACCGCGTTCCACTCTCACCATTTCTAGTGAGACTTCGTCACTGTGGCACTTTCAAGGATACTCAGCCATATCCAAAGGACGTAGGCTTTTTTCCTGCCGTCAGCCTATCAAGGCTGCCCTAGCTTATGACTTCGCTAGGCACGAACACTACGGGCATCTCAGCACCGTGCGAGCATGGACTTTCCTCTACAGATTCAAGATCTGCAGCGATTACCCGAACGTTAAGAACATGAATTATTATATAACAACTGATTGCAATTTACAAGTGCCATTTTTTTCAAGCACGATCAATCATAAAGCTTGCTGCCAAAAACGTGTTTTTCTAAGTTAGACAGCCGTTTTAAAATATCAAAGTTCGTTGTGTTAGATTGCACCGGCTGTTTTTTGCTGGCTTCTTCAAGCTGTTTTTTCAGCTGCAGATTTTCCTGCTGCAGTTCTTCAATTTCTTGATGGAAGGTTTCATAATCCTTAATAATCATATCTAAAAATTTGTCAACGTCTTCTTGCTTGTAGCCTCTAACGCCTGTTTTAAATTCTTTTTCCAAAATTTCTTTCGCAGAAAGCTTTACTTTATCAGCAAGCATCTTTTTCACCTCGTATCGTGAATCATCAACTATATTTTTTCAGAAATCTGTACGGTTGTCAAATTTCTCTTTCTTTGTTATGAGTAGCTGTCTTCCTCTACTGTCACTCTCAAGTCATCCATTGTAATAAAGTAAATGGGGTAGCCGTCCTGTTCGCGTCGCTTTTCCGCTGTCTCAAGCATATACTTTGGAGAGCCTTCCATTTCCGAATCATATAAAAGCATAAGCGCATCTGATTTCTCAATGAAGAACTGATTTTTTTGTTTAAACTGAAGCGGGCTTTCATATGGCCTGTGAGTCAGGCTTTCTTCATAGTCAGCCTGTGCCAGAACAGCTTCATAAAGCTCTTTATTAGGTTCTTTCCAGTTCTTTTCCTGATCGTAAAAAGGGGTAATCACAGCTACCTTTAAATCAGGGTATTCCTCCTGCAGATCATAGGCAGCTTCAGCCGCCCAGAGTTCGGCTCCGAGCTGGCCCGAAATTAAAATCCATTCCAGTCCTTCATCTAAAAAAGCAATCAGCCGGTTCTTAATGGCTTTTTTTATGTAATACAACGCTTTGTCATCTTGTTTAAAAATCCCGAGTTCAAATGGCTTGTATCCTGTTACTGCCAATACTTTCATTATTTCACCTGCTTTAAAAAATGGGGCTCCCCATTGGGCCCCATTTTGATGTGCTGTTGTTTCAACCATCAAGCTGCACGTTTCCATACTAGTCGAAGAAAGGTCTTCTCGCTTGAAAATGTTGATGCGTAGCCGTATCAACGTTTGAGAAAGTGTGTGGAAAGTAGTGAACGTGCTGAAAATGCTGGTGATTTACGTTTGTTGTGTGCTGTGGGTGAATATGCGGCACGATAGTATTTGAAAACGTATGGTTTTCACAGCAATGAGTAGGATGGACAATCGGCGCCATCATGTGCGGTCTGCAGTGATGCATGATTAAATCCCCTTTCCATAAACTTTATTACAATACTAAGTTATGAAAAATAGGGGGTACATGTTCTGATGCAATGACCTATTTTAAAAGTGTGCAATTAAGCTGTCTTTAAAGTTTGAAAATACGAAAGCAATCAAAAAAACAACGACAAAGAACAAATAAAAAACACCCTTATACATACCAACTCTCCCTTTAAAAATAACTAACGTCATTTTACAGGATTCGCCGGTATTCTACAACAAAATCGATGTGAATCCAGCAAAAAAAATTCTTGGCGAAAGAAGTCGTCTTTTGCGCTTTCCCGGGGAATATTCAAGAGGAATATTTCCTCTTCAGCCGCGCAATTCTTACATGCAGATTTTCAACTTCTTTTTCTGATAAAAACGCCTCATCGCTAAGTAATTGTTCTGCTATACGCAGGGCTTTTCCGAACTCTTTTTTCTTATGCTCAAAAAATTTCGCAAGCTCTATCACAGCGGTGTATCTGCACTTCTGATTTTGGGAACGGGACAGCTTTTCCCAAAGCGGCACTGCCTCCTCCAACCGGTTTTGTTTTTTGTACAGTAGTGATAAATCCAGCCGGGCCCTATCCTGACCCTCAAACGGCTTTTCTTTAAGCCTTTCCAGCTGTTTGACCGCTTGATCCGTTTCTTTATGGGCCATAAACCATTTCGCCATCGCATAAGCTTCACTGTGCTCTTTTGGCGCATGTGATTCAGAGAGAATTTTTTTAGACATATGAATGTACAATGAAATGAGCGATAGCACATCCATTTCATTATGATGCAGAACACCTTTTAGAAGATCCGGCTCTTGCGCCTTGATAAAATGAAAGTAAAGCATTGGCGCCAAGTAGCCCGGTGTATCTTCTTGCCTGCGGATGCCGAGCTCCTCTTTTTCAACCGTGCCAAGCGATACGCGGTCCATTTTGTGTTTCCACAAGCGTCTTGCTCCGTGCAGCAGGTCAAAGTGGCCGAACTCCGGGAGATTCGGAAGTCTGTCGCGGATCAATGTGTGCCTTGTTTTCACCTGCGGCCAATCAAAGGCTTTACCGTTGTAGGTCACGAGTGATGTAATGTCAACCTCGCTTAAAAAGCTTTGATACAAGGCGACTTCATTTCCCGGCTTGGGCAAAAGATGCTGTTTGACTGACACTCGGTCTTCATATACTCTCGCATGCCCAAGCAAAAAAATGGTATTTCCGGCGCCGCCTCCAAGACCGGTTGTTTCCGTATCAAAGAAAAAGAGACTGTTTTTGTTATACCCTTTTGCTGACAAAGTATGCGCCAGGCAGCTTTGATTCCACAATGCAATCACTTCATCAAGTTCAGAAAAACGGTATAACCCATGCCGGTGAGAAAGCGGATATTCTACTTCTCTAATGAGGCAGTACTCATCTTCGAAGAAAAAAGGCTTCATACCAAAAGCCTCCCACTCTTCTAAAAATGGAATCTCAGCATGGTTCTCAATGAGTTTGTTTTCTTGTTCGCCTTTTTCTATTTTATATTCCCCTTCATCAAGCACCATATGCTTTTTCATTCGCTGGAGTTTCCCTTTTAATGACATATCTGACCTCCCTCCTTACGACATTTGATCCAGCAGCTGCAAAATTCTTTCCTTTGCTTTTATCCCTTCTATTTCGGTACCTATACAAGACGGACAGCCGTCATGACAAGGACATTGTTTAATAAGCTGTTTCGCCGCTTCGTTTATGTCTGAAAAACGTTTGTAGACTTCCTCCGCCAAACCAATACCGCCCGGATAATGATCGTACAAAAAGATGGTCGGCAATCCGGTATGGGCCGCTTTAATTTGAGAAACGACATGCACATCGTTTCGATCACACATGATATACACAGGGACAATATGCTGCAGCACATTCGAGATGCCAAGAAGGAGCTGTTCCAGCGTCTTTTCCCCGATATCTTCGTCTGCTGTTTTGATTTCGAGCCAAGCTGCACTTGTATGCAGCTCTTCTTCCGGCAAATGAATAGGGCCTGAGCCAATATTTTCAAAGGTGGTCATTTTAATTTTTTTAAAAATGGTCGGCAGGGCATTGACAGTGACGTCACCATAGTGCAATGACATACTGCTTTTTTCGTTCGTTTTATCAACTTCTAATACTTTCAGCTGAACTGCCAGGTTGGCATCCGTGTAATACTCGACATCGACGTTTCTGACATAAGCCTTTTTATGGTCCCAATCAAGCTTCTCTACTTGATATTGCACCCCTTCATGCAAATAAATCGCTTCATCATGCAAAAGCGTCATCGCGCTAAAACGATCCATTTCACCGATAATCCGCACATTTGCAATATCTGACTGATCAACAATGACGACATTTTCTTGTGAAGCGGAACGTAAACTGATATTTGATGCGGGGAACGATTCACTTGCCCAATGATACCGTTCGCCGTTGCGGTGAAGAACGGCCTCTTCCTGAAGGTACTCAAGAATATCACTTACATCCATCGGCCCAAACTCTTCATCAGCTCTAAAAGGAAGCTCATAAGCCGCACACTTTAAATGGTCTACTAAAATAATCAAATTCTCCGGATTGATTCTTGCAGATTCCGGCGAACGGTTAAAGAAGTATTCGGGGTGCCGCACAATATATTGGTCAATCGGCGTTGAATTGGCGACCATGATAATCAAAGACTCACCGTGCCTTCTGCCGGCTCGTCCCGCCTGCTGCCATGCACTTGCCACACTTCCAGGATAACCCGTCATCACACACACTTGCAGCTGGCCGATATCAACACCAAGCTCTAAGGCATTCGTACTGACCACTCCTAAAATCTCGCCTTCTCTCAGACCTCTTTCGATTTCTCTCCGCTCTTTTGGAAGATAGCCTCCCCGATAGCCTCTGATTGACTTTGTCCCAATCTCTTTTTTCACAAGCTCCTGAATATGGCTTAAAATAATTTCCACCCGGACTCTGCTTCTGGCAAAAACAATGGTCTGCACTTTGTTTTTCAGGAACTCTTTCGCCAGTTCATTCACTTCTGCTGTTGCGCTTTTTCTAATATTCAGCGGTTTGTTCACAATTGGCGGATTATAAAACACAAAGTGTTTCCGTCCGCTCGGGGCTCCGTTGTCATCAACCAGCCGCATCGGTTTTCCCGTCAGCTGCTCCCCCAATTCCTGCGGGTTGGCAATCGTTGCGGAAGTACAAATAAAAACCGGATCACTTCCGTAAAACCGGCAGATTCGCTTCAGCCGCCGGATCACATTCGCCACATGGCTCCCGAACACACCGCGATACGTATGAAGCTCGTCGATGACGATATACTTAAGGTTTTCAAACAAACTGACCCATTTCGTATGATGCGGAAGAATGGCAGAATGAAGCATATCGGGGTTTGTAATGACAATATGGCCTGCTTTTCTCACCTTTTGCCTAATTGCCGGAGACGTATCCCCGTCATATGTAAAGCTTTTAATATCAATGCCCATTTCATCAATGATTTCATTTAGCTCGCTCTTTTGGTCTTGCGCCAGCGCCTTAGTCGGAAATAAATATAGCGCCCGATTTGTTTCGTCGCGGGCGATGGACTGCAACACTGGGAGGTTATAGCATAATGTTTTTCCTGATGCGGTTGGCGTTACGGTAACGATGCTTTCTCCTTTTTGCACATATTGAAAAGCGGAATATTGGTGGGTATATAGTTCATTAATGCCCCTTTTCGAAAGGGCTGCTTTTATTCTTTCATCTATACTTTCAGGCATCGGCCTTGTTCTTGCTTCACGAGGCTCAATTTCATGCCAATTCACAACGTTTTCATTTCCTTTTAACTCAGAAATGAGCTCAGTCAGTGATTTCCTTTTCATTCTTTACACCTCTTTGTCAAATACAGTTTACCGAATATTTGTTTGCATGGCTAGGTGCAAATTTTATACAATCGAATAAAAAAAGCAAGGCATGCGCCCTGCTTATTTCGCTTTTATTGTGAGAAGCTTTGTTTCGCCTTTGAGGGCAGCGTTTTCTCCTGCCGGCACAATTGATCCTACAGCCTCACCATTCATGATAACGATCGGGATGACCGTGCTGCTCGCTTTTTCTTTAATTAATTCCAAGTCACACGTAATCAACGGATCACCGACTTTCACTTTATCCCCTTCTTTCATGTGGGCAGTAAACCCTTCTCCGTTCATATTGACTGTTTCCAGCCCGACATGAATTAAAAGTTCAATTCCCGAGCGAGTTCGAATGCCCACGGCGTGTTTGGTGTGGAAAATCTGAATCACTTCACCTTCAACAGGTGAAACGATTTCACCGTTTGATGGTTCCACCGCTATTCCTTCCCCCATCATTTTCTGTGAAAAAACAGGGTCCGGCACATCAGTCAGGTCCATTACCGTACCATCTGCCGGAGAATAAATAACCTCTTCTGCCACTTTTTCCTGAGTTTTGCCCATTCCGAATAATTTTTTCAGCAATGTGTTTTCTCCCTTCTCATTCGCCTCAACCATTATCCCTTCAATCACCACTATTTAACCACACTTTCAATTTTGCTTCAATTTATAACAACATCTGGCACAGGCGCATAATCTGGTTAAAAAAGGCGGTGGCAAATTTGGAATTCAATCATGACAAAAAAAACGAACTGCAAAAGAAAGAAGAAATCATCGCGGAGGCAATGGACCATCTTTTTCAATCCTCAGCATTCGGCAACCTATTAAACGGATTTCAGAACTTGATCAACTCGAGTTTAAAAGATGTACAGACGACCATACATGTCAGAGAAAGAGATACCGGGCTGTATGTCGATATCACGATTCCGGAGACGTTTCGAGATGGCGAGATCATCGTTGATATTAAATCGAGGTATTTGCATGTAACTCTCCAAGAGAAACAAAAACAGCAAAATGAGGCCACTTTTACAAGCATGACCAGAACGGTTCAGCTGCCTTATGAAGTACACCAAGAAGATATGGAAACATCTTGGAACGAGCAGACAATGACGCTTTTCTTCCCAAAAAATAAGCATGAATGAGTGATTCATTCATGCTTCTATCATTTAAAAAAGCTGGTAAATCCCTTTATTAAAGATCCGACCTGATTCATTGCACTCATCACTTGACCTGTCGTATCCATCATTTTATTAAAATCAAACTGCCCGTTGGCTTTTTTGAACTGCGACATGATACTTTGAAATTGTGAGGGCTGCTGCTGGTTAGGCCTTGGGATTGGATAAGGGTTGGAGAATACTGGAGGCTGCGTAGGCATCGGCTGGAGCGGAGAATGCGGCTGATAAAAATCCGGCTGTCCATAATGCTGCTGCGGCCAGTATTGTCCATGTGCTGCCTGCTGATAATATCCTTGCATTTGCTGAGGATAATAATAGTCCATTTGCCGAGGATAGATTTGAGAACTCCTGTTCATTGCGATTCCCCCTAAACTCAACATGTTTCTCTTCTATATATGTATGAATGAAGTCTATTGGTTGTGTCACAGGTTCTGATTCGCGTTTGTCAAATTGTGTCGAAAGTTTAAATTTTTTAAAAACAGAAAAAAGTCGAATCATTATGGTACCATATTTTCAATACAGATGAGAGGGGATGCACCATAATGAACGTATCATACTTAAGCAAACGTTTTGCAGAAATGAAGAAATATGAAACAGACTGTATGAATAAACTGATGGACTTTGCCAAGTTCCTCTATATTCAAGGACATCTCAGCACAACTGAGTTTCGTAACAGTATGAAGGTTCTCGAAGCAAATGGAGCAGAAAGCCCGGCATATGAGTTGAATTAACGTCCGGCCCCCTACAACAAACTTAAAAGAAGACAGCCTTTACCGGCTGTCTTTTCTTGCAATTTCATCCTTTACTGCGTGCAATGTATAAAGGACTGACTCAGTGATGTCCTTGAATCGTTTTTTATGAATATGATGAACATATGATTGAAGGACCAATTCCAGGAAATTGTCCTTTACGGTCTCAATTTGCTCTCTATGCACATATTTCGGACGGCGGGCTTTTACCAATTCAAGCGCCCCTTGCGCCCAGCGAGCCGCCAGATCATCATTCTCTTCAACTGCAGGCTTTATCGTCTCAAAAAAATCATATGAAAGATTCTTGTCTTTTCCTTCCTGGTATCGATCAGCGCCATTTTCAGCAGTTTCAATCATTTGCTCGGTCATTTCCAGCAATGTTTGTGATTGCAACATCCTTCACCTCAATGACTATCGTACCAAATTTCGCCCGCAAATTCAGCCGATGCGGTATACCTTTTCAAATGCATACCTGTGTTCAGGTGATTGATGCAGCTCATTTATACAAATATGAAGGTCCATGATTTCTTCTTCCAGCACACTCAGGCGATCGTTTTCCTTTTCCCGCATCTCAGCCTCCCATGCGTTTAAGGAATGGTTCAGGCTTTGGTCGGCTCGGGTTAATTCATCTTCTATATCAGAAAGCATACGGAGAATATCTGTCTTGCTTACGTAACCGGACATTCGTGTACCTCCCTTTCCTCGTCTCTCCCGGTTAAGATTCTTTGCTCTTCAGTCTCTTTCCTTCCTCATGACAAAACTAGAAGCAAATCGCCAAACAAACAGGTTTTCCACGGAAAGCTGAAGTTTTCGACAAAAACAACCGCAAAAATTGTATGATCCTCCCCCTTAATGCAAACGATACTTGTGAGGAGGTGCCGTATGAAAACCAGACCGAAAAAAGCCGGCCAGCAAAAAAAGACTGAATCAAAAGCAATCGATTCTTTAGATAAAAAATTAGGCGGCCCGAACCGCCCTTCTACGTAAGAAGCAAGGAAATTCCTTGCTTCTTTATTTTTTCAGCCAATGCTCGACTGCAAAAAGCGCATGAAGCTGGCGTTTTTTATGCAGATACCAGTCTGTCAATTCAATCTGCTTCGGCAATTCCTCACGTCTAAAGAACGCTTTCTTGATCTTTCCATGAAACCAATCCGTTTTCTTTCCGTCTAATGAGTGGATGAACTCAGGGTAGCATGTCCTTAACATAGGAGATGTTCTTTTTGTGATCCCGATCATTTTTTCCATATCAAAACGGGAGCCTGTGTGCGGCACTGTGTGCAAAAAGTGATAAAAAGAGGAGAATAATTCGGGGCTGAACAGCAATTGAGACAGCTGCTTTCCCAGCCTTATCCTTTCCTCTGTCTTTGAAAAGCGTTTCACTGAAATGCCGTAAAGAAACCCGTCTGAAGAAGGAAAAATAACGGTGTTAAAATGAAACCAGTCACTTAAATAAAAAGGAATCGTGTCAAAAACGTTCTTTTTAAACGAAGGATTTTGTATAATAGGTGTTTGGATAGTGTTTTGTTCATTTACAATGAGGGCATACATCAGCCGCTCGGTGTTTCGCTCATGCCAAAAACGGGCCCATTCTTCCGTCATAAATTGCGAGACGCCAAACACATGGAGATGATGGAACAGCGGTTTCCCGATTTTTTTTGACCAGTGGTACAAAAGAAGCTGCGGATAGGCATCCGAAAAAATAAGCCAGTTCGCTCTTTCATAGGCTAAAAAGAACCACTTTTGCTGTCTCTCACGGAGTCCAAGCTGAAACAGACTGCCTTTTAAGTCAGTCATTGACCAGCCGGCATTGCGAGAAACAAAAGATGCTAAGAGCGACCATTTGATTTCCGGATGACAGTCATAAAATGCTTTATATGCGTTCGTTCTTGAAATGTTATCTGCGTTTTTTGCTTTTGTCTGCCGTTCAATCCGGCTAAGAAGCTTTCTGATGGCCTGTTGTTCTTGCACGTACATTCACTTCCGTCACGAATAGTTTAATAAGGAGGATGAGAAAGTGATTCGGTATCCTAACGGAAAAACGTTTCAGCCGAAACATTCGGTTTCATCCCAAAACAGTCAGAAAAGGGCCCCGTCCTACAGTAATCGCGGAATGACCCTCGAAGATGACTTAAACGAAACGAATAAGTATTATCTGACAAACCAAATTGCCGTTATACACAAAAAGCCGACACCTGTTCAAATTGTAAATGTCCATTATCCAAAAAGAAGCGCCGCGGTGATTAAAGAAGCTTACTTTAAACAATCATCGACAACAGATTATAACGGGATTTACAAAGGGCGGTATATTGATTTTGAGGCGAAAGAAACGAAAAACAAGACCTCTTTCCCCCTGCAGAATTTTCATGACCATCAAATCGAGCATATGAAGCAGGTAATGGCTCAAGACGGCATTTGTTTTGTTATTATATCCGCTTTCGACCAGGTTTATTTTTTGGAAGCCGATAAACTGTTGGATTTCTGGGACAGAAAAGAAAAAAACGGCAGAAAATCAATTCGAAAAGATGAATTAGAGGAAGCGGCTTATCCGATTTCTCTTGGATACGCACCTAGAATTGATTATATTAGTATTATTGAACAGCTTTATTTTTCGCCGTCATCTAGTGCGAAAGGTTGATTAACGAAAGGTTGAGATGTTATGTCAGATCAATTTAACAGCCGTGAAGCTCGACGAAAAGCGAACAGCAAATCGAGTCCTTCACCGAAAAAAGGCAAGAAACGAAAAAAAGGCGGATGGTTTAAAAAGACTCTTTTTACCTTACTCATTCTGTTTGTTTTAGGTGTAGTTGGCGGTGCCGTCACATTTGCTGTCATGGTTTCCGATGCGCCAAAACTTGACGAAAACAAATTAAAGACGCCTTATTCTTCGACAATATATGATAGAAATGGAGAAGAAATTGCTGAATACGGCTCCGAAAAGCGAACCTACGTCTCAATAGATGAAATTCCTGATACTGTAAAAGAAGCTTTTATTGCGACAGAGGACGCCCGTTTTTATGAACACCATGGGATTGACCCTGTCCGTATCGGAGGCGCCGTAGTCGCCAACTTTACAGACGGTTTCGGAGCTGAAGGCGGAAGTACGATCACCCAGCAGGTTGTCAAGAACTCCCTTCTTTCTCATCAGAAGACGCTGAAACGGAAGGTGCAGGAAGTGTGGCTTTCGATTCAGCTGGAGCGCAATTACTCTAAAGACGAAATTTTAGAAATGTATTTAAATCGGATTTATTTTTCTCCTAGAGCATATGGAATCGGAAAAGCGGCGGAGGAATTTTTCGGCGTCACAGATTTAAGCAAATTGACTGTGGAACAGGCGGCAACACTTGCGGGCATGCCGCAAAGCCCGACAGCGTACAATCCCGTTAAAAACCCGGATAAAGCGGAAAAAAGACGGAACATCGTACTCAGTCTGATGAAAAAGCAAGGATTTATTTCTGATTCTGAATTTAATAAAGCCAAAAATGTGGCGATGAAAGACGAAGGCGTTGTGTCACAAAAGGAATATGAAAAAAACAATTCAAACAAATACAGCGCGTTTGTTGAAGAAGTCATGAAAGAAATTGAAGAAAAATCTGATGTCAATCCAGGAACTGACGGATTAAAAATTTATACGACATTAGATACAAAAGCACAAGACAAACTAGATGAATTAATGGACGGAGACACCGTCGGATTTACTGAAGGCATGCAGGGCGGCGTTACCCTTCTCGATACAAAAAACGGAGAAGTCCGCGCGATTGGTGCTGGGCGCAATCAGCCTGTCGGAGGCTTTAACTATGCAACTCAAACTAAGGCACAGCCTGGTTCGACCATAAAGCCGATTTTAGACTACGGTCCAGTTATTGAAAACAAAAAATGGTCTACGTATGAACAAATTGATGACTCAGCTTACACTTATTCTAACGGAAAACCAATCCGTGATTGGGACCGTAAATATCTAGGGCCTATCTCTATGCGTTATGCACTTGCACAATCTAGAAATATACCAGCCTTAAAAGCATTCCAGGCAGCTGGTAAAGATACTGCTGTAGACTTTGCAAATGGACTTGGACTGGGATTAACAAAGGATAATGTACCAGAGGCCTACTCAATTGGCGGTTTTGGTGGAGACGATGGTGTTTCTCCTCTGACAATGGCAGGCGCATACAGTGCGTTTGGAAATAACGGAACATATAATGAACCGCATTTTGTAAAATCCATCGAATTCAACGATGGTACGAAGCTTGATTTAACACCGAAATCAAAGTCAGCAATGAGTGACTATACTGCGTTTATGATTACAGATATGCTGAAAACAGCTGTTAAGACAGGTACAGGACAGCTCGCTCAAGTACCTGGGATAGAAGTAGCCGGTAAAACCGGGACTACAAACTTTGATGAAAGTGAAGTCCAAAGGTACAATATCGCAAGCGGCGGTGCTCGAGATTCTTGGTTCGTCGGTTACACACCGCAATATACAGCAGCCGTCTGGACGGGTATGGAAGAAAACGATGCTGGAAAGAAATCACTTTCTGCTGAAGAGCAAAAAGTCGCAAAACGAATCTTCGCCCAGCTCATTGCCGATGTCGATGACGGAAGCGGATCGTTTGAGAAGCCTGACAGCGTAGTTGAAGCCACTGTAGAAAAAGGCTCTAATCCGGCAAAACTGGCAGGGCCGAATACGCCAAGCGATAAAAAGCTCACGGAGTACTTTGTCAAAGGCACTGCCCCTTCCACTGTTTCTAAAACGTATGAAAAAGAAGAAACAGATAAACCGACTGGCTTAAACGTGAAATATGATAAAGACAATCAATCTCTGACATTAAGCTGGAAATATGACGGTGATGCCACCTTCGAAGTGAAGCAGTCTGTCGATGGCGGCAGCTACTCAGAGATTCAGAACAGTTCTGCAAAAGAAGCCGTCATATCCGGTGTGCAGCCTGGGTCTGTGTATAAATTCCAAGTAACAGCCATCAGCGACGATGTCCGCAGCGATACAGCCGCCACTTCGTATGAAGTGCCGAAGGCTGAGGATGAAGAAGATAAAGACGACGAAGAGAAAACCGATGATGAAAAGCAAGATGAAGATAAATCTCAGGATGATACACAGACTGATGATTCGCAAACAGATGACAGTCAGACAGATCAAGATCAGACAGATGATTCAACGAACGATCAAGACAAAAAACAAGACAACACGAACACCAATCCGTCCGACAACAGCAATCAAGACCAAACCAACGATAACAGCAACAATAACAACAGCAACAATCAGGGTACGTCGGATGATGATTCGAACTCAGATACAAATGATTCATCAGGCTCTGATACAAATAAAAACAAAACAAATACATCTGACAAAACACAAACGAATTCATCATCAACTGAAAAAGCAAATTAAACAAAAAGCCGTCACTCTATTGGGTGATGGCTTTTTCTTCATCATAAAAAACCTCCCCTTTTAAGGGGAGGTTTTAGCGATTCATCGCATGGTATTTATAAAAATGCTTTTTCATTTCAGCAAATAGCTCATCAAGCTGAATAAAGCAATGGTATTGAGTCGGCTTTAGAAGAATAAATTCTACTCGTTCAGGCCAATTGATTGGCTTCACGGGAAATGATTTTTCCGTTAGTTCTGGCCAATCGAGCGATTTTACCCGCTCACCCGCTGTCCAGTGGAACGAAGCGAGCAAACATACAATGCCCTTCAGCATGTCATTTTGGTCACATCTCGATTTTCGTGTTTGAAAGACTGGGAGAAGTGATTCTTTAATGTCTTCCCACACTTCAAATAAAAGCGGAACGTACTTGCCGCTGTCTTCCCATGGCAAAACACCTTGAGATTCCAAACAGAGGTCAACATACACAGGGTTGATTCTCAAGGCTTCTGATATATCCAGGGAGTTCATCTGGCCAAGACTGCTTAAGTACTGCTCATAGGAAGCCAACACGTCTTTCGCTTGCGTCATCGTTTCACCAGTCCTTTTTTATCTCTCTTCTGCCCTTCTCTGCACAAAGACAGCAGCGGACATTCCGCACAGCGCGGAGACTGGGCCTTACAGTGATATCTGCCGAAGAAAATAAGCCGGTGATGGGTAACAGACCAGTCTTCTTTTGGCACCTTGCGCATCAGCGTCTTTTCCACTTCCAGCACCGAGTCTTTCCACCGGCAGATTCCCAAACGTTTGCTGACTCTCTCCACATGGGTGTCTACAGCAATGGCCGGCACGCCAAAGGCAACAGATACTACGACGTTGGCGGTCTTTCTTCCGACACCAGGCAGTTTGACAAGCTCATCGCGGTCTTTCGGCACTTCTCCGCCGTAATCTTCAATAATCATTTTACTCAATTTTTGGATGTTATTTGCCTTATTACGATACAAACCGATTGATTTAATATCCTGCTGAAGTTCTTCCAGCGAAACAGCCAGATAGTCTTCCGGCTGTTTATATTTTTGAAATAATGTTTTGGTCACCCTGTTTACAAGTGCATCTGTACATTGCGCAGATAAAGCGACTGCCACCACTAATTCAAAAGGATTGGAATGAACCAGTTCACACTCTGCGTGGGGAAACATGTCGCCTATCTTGTCCAAACAGAATTCAATTTGTTTTAGATTTAACACGATTGTCACCTTTTCACTTTATTGTTCAAGCCAATTGTAAAAAGGAACTTGCCTTTTATACTCTTTTTGCGGTTCAGTCTGCTTGGTTTGTACCCGCCGGAATTTCTGGCTGTGGATTTTTGCCTGCTCCACAGTTTTCAGCCCGTTTTTCTTCCACTCAAACAAAATCCGGTCAATGTAGCGGAAACTGAGTTTCCCTGACAGTACCGCCTCTTTTAAGGCGTGTTTGATCAGCTGTGCGTCATGCTGATCTTGATCCTGCCAAATGGCCAGTGTTTCACACTCCAAAGGTGATAACGGCCTTGCGAACTCTTCCTCAAAAATGGTATAAAGGCTTTTTTGTTCCCCTTCTGCTTTTCTTTCCTGCGTTTGATTCTGTGCAAGCTGTATATACTCGTACAGATTGCCCCATAAAGGCTGAAGAGAATATTTCTCAAATTTGATACCGTTTTGGTCCTCACATTCTTCAATAAACAGAAAACCTTTTTGAATAAACATCCTCAATCTGTTTGTGCATTCTTCAACAGAAATTGACATCCCTTCTTGCAGCTGATTCGGTGTAGGAAAATAAGATCCTTTTTCTAAATGCATTTTAATTTTTAAGAGCAGAATAAGTTCTGTTTCGTTAAGCCCGAGCTGTTTATAATGCGTAAGCAGAAGATTAGGGATTGTTGACGTTCCCTGTTCATGCATATCAATAAATTGCTGTTTTTTCATCGTCACACCTCTTACTGTAAAGGATCATGTTTTCCCCTTTACTGTAAAAAGTCTCCCTTGCAGGAGACTCTTTTTCTTGTTTCATTTGAATGTATTATGGATATAGACGGTTTAACAGTCTTGGGAACGGAATGGTTTCACGAACGTGAGGCGCTCCGCTGATCCAAGCTACTGTCCGCTCTAATCCAAGGCCGAAGCCTGAATGAGGAACTGATCCATATTTTCTAAGTTCAGCATACCATTTATATGCGTCAGAATCCAGTCCATGTTCTTTAAGACGCGCTTCCAAAAGCTCCATATCGTGAATCCGTTCAGATCCGCCGATGATTTCTCCATATCCTTCCGGCGCAATCAGGTCAGCGCAGAGCACGACATCCTCGCGGTCAGAAGCCGGCTGCATATAGAATGGTTTTAAGGACGTCGGGTAGCGAGTGATGAAAACCGGTTTGTCATAGTGTTCCGCAATCGCTGTTTCATGAGGCGCCCCGAAGTCGTCTCCCCACTCGATATCGTCAAAGCCTTTTTCTTTCAGAAAATCAAGCGCTTCATCATACGTGATTCTTGGGAACGGAGCTTTGATTTGCTCAAGTTTTGATGTGTCTCTTCCTAATGTGTTTAATTCAATTTTGCAATTCTTAAGTACGGATTGCACAATGAAAGAAACGTAATTTTCCTGCACTTGAAGGTTTTCTTCAAATTGTACAAACGCCATTTCCGGTTCGATCATCCAGAATTCGATCAAGTGGCGTTTTGTTTTAGATTTTTCCGCTCTGAATGTCGGCCCGAAGGAAAATACTTTTCCTAAAGCCATTGCCGCAGCTTCCATGTAGAGCTGGCCGCTTTGAGACAGGTAAGCATCTTCCTCAAAGTACTTTGTCGCAAAGAGCTCTGTTGTTCCTTCAGGCGCGCTTCCAGTCAGAATGGGCGGATCCACTTTTACGAAGCCTTCGTTATTAAAAAATTCATAAGTCGCGCGAATGATTTCATTACGAATTTTCATGGTGGCATGCTGGCGTTTTGAACGAAGCCATAAATGTCTGTGATCCATCAAGAATTCTGTGCCGTGTTCTTTTGGCGTAATTGGATAATCAGTCGCTTCGTGAATGACTTCAATACCTGTCACAGCTAGCTCATAACCTAGCGGAGAACGCTCGTCCTCTTTGACAATCCCTTTTATATAGAGTGACGTTTCCTGCGTCACTGATTTAGCTGTTTGGAAAATGCTTTCTTCCACTTCCGCTTTGACTACGACACCTTGAATAAAGCCGGTGCCGTCCCGCAGCTGCAAAAACGCGATTTTCCCGCTTGAACGCTTATTAGCGACCCAAGCTCCGATCGTTACTTCCTCACCTACGTGTTTGTACACTTGGTTGATTGTTGTTTTCAACATATTTCCCTCCAAAACAAGAAAGACATTCGGAAGCCCATTGCCCCGCGAACTCTTTTATCATCACTTTATTATACCCGCTCTTAACTAGCCGGGTCAATGCAGATAAAAAGCGGCTTTTCTGTCAGCCGCTTTTTGATCTGTTAGCTATGTTTTTCTACAAAACGTTTGATTCTCTCAACCGCTTTTTCAAGAAGTTCTAACGATGTTGCGTAAGAAAGGCGTACATTATCAGGAGAGCCAAATCCGGAGCCAGGAACAATCGCAACTTTTTCCTCCTCAAGAAGCGCTTTAACAAATTCGTCTACATCTTTGAAACCGCAAGTTTGAGCTGCTTCTTTTGCATTCGGGAACAAGTAAAAAGCACCTTCCGGCTTCACACAGCTAAACCCGGGGATCTCTAAAAGCTTTGCGTAGATCGTGTTTAATCTATGTTCAAACGCTTCTCTCATTTCTTCCAGCGGCTCAGAAGGCCCGTTATAAGCAGCAATCGCTCCGTACTGTGCGATTGATGTCGGATTTGACGTGCTGTGGCTTGCAAGGTTAGTCATTGCTTTAATAATGTCTTCGGCCCCCGCCGCATAACCGATTCTCCAGCCCGTCATGCTGTGTGACTTCGACACGCCATTAATAATAACCGTTTGCTCTTTCAGGCTGTCAGACAGCTGTGCAATGGAAACGTGTTTCTTTCCGCTGTATGTAAGTTTTTCATAAATTTCGTCAGACACAATCAGGATGTCATGTTCAAGGCACACTTCACCGAGCGCCGCCAGTTCGTCTTCCGTATACATAACACCAGTCGGGTTGCTTGGAGAATTAATGACGATCGCTTTTGTTTTTTCCGTGATCGCATATTTCAGCTGTTCAGGAGAAATTTTGAAATGATTTTCCTCAAGCCCTTCTACATAAACAGGCTTTCCGCCAGCGAGTTTCACCTGCTCCGGATAGCTCACCCAGTAAGGTGTTGGAATAATAACTTCATCTCCTTCATCCAAAATCACTTGGAAAAGGGTGTACAGAGCATGTTTGGCACCTGTGCAGACAATCATTTGAGACGGTTTGTAATCAATATTCTGGTCACGTTTAAATTTCTCTGCAATGCTGTTTTTGAGTTCAGCCAGACCACCTGAAGGCGTGTACTTCGTATGGCCTTCGTTCATAGAACGTACAGCGGCATCAATGATGTGCTGCGGTGTATTAAAGTCAGGTTCGCCTGCCCCTAGGCCGATGACATCATGGCCTGCCGCTTTCAGTTCTTTCGCTTTTGCTGTGATTGCCAGTGTGGTAGACGGTGTTAATGCGGATACTCTTTTTGCCAGTTTCAACTTGAACTCCCCCTAATTCGTCTTAAGGCGTCATATTTTTGAGAATCTTTCCAGTTGTAAAGTCCACATAACTTAAACTGTATTGACCTTCTTTGTCTAAGTACGTTACTTCCCAAAGCAGGACATTTCCCTCTCTTGCCAGATGAACCTCTTTTTGCTTTGAAACCAGTCCTTCATCCTGTATGATTTTCGCCGCTTTGTCTTCGGAGATTCCCTCTTTTGCTTCTTTTGAGAGAATTTTTGCTTTTTTATCGGCCGGAACCCAGACATATAATTTGCTTCCTATTTTGTCCGTTCCCTTTACAACATAATATTTTTCTTTTCCGACAAATGTTTCGACTTGATCAACGTTGGCGAGATCGGTTTCTTTTTTAGCTTCAGCAGCTGCTGCTTCGTGCCCCTCTTCCTTTTGTGCCATGGCTGATTTATAAATGCTTGCCGAGACAAGAAGTACTGCTAAAAAAATAATACCAAAAATGGCGGTAAATATTAATGCTTTTTTTCTCATCTTCTCACCTACGTACGATAAATGGTAAAAACGGCTTGGTTTTTGTTTTCTTCATCCAGCGCAAGACCGAACATCAGATTATCTCTTTTCAGTGTCCGATTCAGTGTGTCTACAATTTTATAAAGGTCATCAGAATGCTCTACATTAATTGTTGAAAGAATCTCGATTTTGCTTTCCATTTTTTCATCCTCCAGTTTGAACAAATATTGTTAGTCATACTCCGTTTTAGGACATGCCATACTAGTATCACAGAGCGGCAAAACCGCTTTTAAATAAAACACCATCCTATTCCCACACCGCAAAAGCCGCTTTATGCGGCTTTTATTCTTTTTCCCATGCAACGTAAGCCTCAAGCTCGCTGTCAGTCATTTCGGATACGTAAGTTGTCGGCAGGGCATCAAGAAACAACCGGCCATAACCTGCCGTTTTAATCCGTCTGTCCAATATGACAATCGTCCCTTTGTCTCCCGCTGTCCGCAGCAAACGGCCGATTCCTTGCCTGAAGGTCAGCACAGCTTCCGGAAGTGATACTGTTTGAAACGGATTCCGCCCTTGTTTTCGGGCAAGCTCACATTTCGCAGCATGAAGCGGATGATCAGGGGACCGGAATGGAAGCCTTGCGATCATTACCGTTGTCAGCTCATCACCAGGAAAATCAACGCCTTCCCAAAAGTGATTTGTACCAAGCAAGATCGCCTGATTGGATGTTTTAAAAGTTTTCATCAGTTTGCCTGGACTTCCGCCTGAAATTCCTTGCGCCAAGAGCTGAATGCCGGAAGCACTCATCGCTTGCTTCAGCTCCTGATGAACCTTTTTCAGCATATCATGAGACGTGAACAGCACAAGGATTTTGGGCTGTTTTTCCTTTGCCATCAGTTCAATATAACGGGCCGTATCCTGTATAAATTCAGTTTGCCCTGTATCTTGAATTGATTTCATTTCTTTTGGAATCATCACCCGCATGCGCTCATCGTAATAAAAAGGCGACTCAATTCTCATTGTTCGCGGGAAAAAGTCATCCAGTCCCAGACGTTCAATCATAAATTGAAATGAATCTTCGACAGTAAGGGTTGCAGATGTCAGCACCACACTGTTTTTGCGCGCGAAAAACTGATCAGCCAGGAGTTCACCAGGTTCAAGCGGCTGTGCGTAAATGGCCACTGCGTTTTTTGCTCCCTTTGCGTCTATTTCAACCCAAACCGCTTCATCGTCATCAGACTCGAAGAACAGCTTCTGCAACGTTAGACAGTAATGCTGCAAGCCTTTCATGACTCTTTGATATTCATCGGCTAAATAAGCGGTTTTGCTCTTCATACTCGTCAGATGTTTTTCCATCAGAGCCGACTGTGCCTCAAAAAGCTGCTGCAAATGTGTCAGCATGGAACAAAGCCTCTCTGCTCCATCCGTTAAAATAGGCCAGCTTTTATCTTGGCTTTCTTTGTTCACCTTATAGACTAGACGGTTTAAGTCTTCTTTAGGTTTTCTTCGTTTGACAAAAGAATGCACAGAGCTGAAGAAAGCATCACTTTCTGCTTGGATGTGCTGAATCCACTCTTCCAATTCGAAAAAAGAATCAACGGGCAGGCTGTTTCGCTGAAATAGCTGTCTCATCTTTTTTAGAAGCCCCTGTTCCTTCAGAGTGCCGATTCTGTTCAATTTAGAATGCAATTCTATATACGTGGCTCTTTTTCCTAAATGTTCGCTCGCCGCACGTTCAAAATGATGGGCTTCATCGATAATAAATGTGCCGCTTTCAGGGAGTCTTTTTTTCTGGCTACCTTCATCGGTCAGCAAAAGGGAATGGTTGGTAATCACCAAATCGGAACGCATGGCAATCTCCTTGGCACGCTCATAAAACCCGGTCACACTTTCATGTCGACTTCTTTTATAGGAGCCCTCGTCATAAGCCAATCTGTCCCACAGCAATTTTCCGCCTGAAGGCAGATTCAGTTCAGCTACATCTCCTGTGTTTGTCTCAGTCAGCCAAACGAGGAGCTGTGCCTTTGTCAATACGGCATCATAATTATCATCTTCTTCATGAAGCACCTGCTCGAATTTATACAGGCATAAATAATGCGATTGTCCTTTTAAAACCGCCGCTGTTACCGGAAATGGAAACAGATCTTGGACAATCGGCAAATCCTTTGTCAAAATCTGCTGCTGTAAAAGCGTTGAATACGTGCTGATAATGACCGGTTTTTTTGATTTCTTGGCAAAAAGCGCAGCCGGAATGAGGTAGCCAATCGTTTTTCCGATTCCCGGAGGAGCTTCAATCAGCGCATGCTCACGATTCGCAAACGCTTCAGCCACCTCTTTGATCATCATCATTTGGCCGTCTCTTTTTTCATAACCGGGCATTAACGCAGACAGCGCTTTTTCATTGCCCGCTTCCCAATTTTCCATCTCAAATGAGAAGTTTCCGTCTTCATTGACACGTTCATCGATCGTTGCAGGTTCTCTGACAGAAAAGGAAGAAAAGCGCGCATAGCCGGGTATTTCGGTATGTTTGTTTTCATAAATGAACATATCCAACAAATGCGTCAGATCACTGATAAAATGCTGCGAAAGTCTTCTTAACTGTTTTAATGTCGGATCAGGAAGCTGCCGCAGCTTTTCAAGGATTTCCAAAAAAATAAGCCCTGTCACTTCAGCGTCGCTGTCAGCCCGGTGCGGCTGATCATGCCGCAGTTGAAGCTCCTCGCTTAATTCGGTCAGCTTATACCCTTCAAACCCCGGAAAAACAATACGGGAGAGTTCGACAGTATCCAGCACTTCACAATCTGGGAGCTGAAAGCCCGCCTTATGTAACTCATACTTGACAAATCCAAGGTCAAAATGGATATTGTGGGCGACAAAATAAGCGCCGTCAAGCAAATGAAACACTTCCTCAGCGACAGCCTCAAACGGCTGTTCATGCTCTACCATTTGATTGGAGATTCCTGTAAGCTGCTCAATGAAAGCAGGAATGGATTTATTTGGATTAATGTATTTTGAAAACCGCTCAGTAATTTGTCCATTTTCAATTACAACCGCTGCGATTTGTATGATTTTATCGCCTTTCTTCGGCGAATTCCCTGTTGTTTCTACATCTATAACAACGAACCGTTGCTTATTCATTAAAATGGACACCTCAATTCTTGCATACGACAAAAGTGTAACACGTTTTGTACGGAAATGGAGCGGCAAAACCGTTTTACTCTCAAAATCTTAAAAGAAAACCCCCGATAAAGGGGGCTTTTCTTCTACAACATTGTACGGGCTGGTTCGTTCCCCAGCATTTGTTCAATTTTGTTTTGATCATTCAGAACAGCCACTTTTGGCTCGTGGCTTGCCGCATCTTGATCAGACATCATTTTGTAGGAAATGATAATAACCTTATCTCCTACCTGCACAAGGCGTGCGGCTGCACCGTTTAAGCAGATGACGCCGCTTCCGCGTTCACCAGGAATAATATACGTTTCCAGACGCGCTCCATTATTATTATTCACAATTTGCACTTTTTCATTAGGAAGCATTCCCACTGCATCAATAAGATCTTCATCAATTGTAATGCTTCCCACATAGTTCAGATTTGCTTCCGTAACGGTTGCCCTGTGAAGCTTGCCGCTCATCATCGTGCGATACATATTATATTCTCTCCATTTCTCGAATATCAATAATGATATTATCTATTAAACGCGCTTTTGAAAAAGCAACTGCAACAGCCAGAATGACCTTTCCTTCCATTTTGTCCGCAGGCTCGAGTTTCGGATAGGAATAAAGCTCCACATAGTCAATGGTGCCGCTTGTCGTTTCAATGATTTCTTTCGCCGCTTTTATCACCGCTTCAGGGTCTCTTTCGCCGGCTCTGATCAGCTCCGCACTTGTTTGAAGGGCCCGATACAGCTTAGGCGCTTCTTTTCTTTCCTCAGCAGTTAAGTATACATTGCGGGAGCTTTTGGCTAAGCCGTCTTCCTCTCTGACTGTATCGACAGCAACCAGTTCAATATCCATGAAGAAATCGCTGATTAAGCCATCAACAACCGCCACCTGCTGTGCATCCTTTAAACCGAAATAGGCACGGGTCGGCTGCACAAGATTGAACAGCTTCGTCAGTACAATTGCAACACCGTCAAAATGTCCTTCTCTTGAGCGTCCGCATAAAACATCCGTGCGTCTTTCGACGCGAATCGTGACATTCTTTTCGCCAGGATACATATCATGGGCACTAGGCGTAAAAAGAATATCGACGCCTGCGTTATCTGCAAGGCCCGCATCCCGCTCAATATCGCGCGGATATGCCTCAAAATCTTCATTAGGACCGAATTGCGCAGGATTCACAAAAATACTCATAACGACGGCGTCATTTTCTTGTCTTGCTTTGTCTGCCAAGGTTAAATGCCCCTCATGCAGAAAGCCCATCGTCGGAACAAATCCGATTGACTTCCCCTCTGACTGGTATTGTCTTATGGCTTCTTTCAGCTGTGAAATATCTGTAATCTGTCTCATCTTATTTTCCTCCGTACAAGCCGTCCAGCACTGTCTGATTCATTTGAAAGGAATGTTTTTGTTCAGGGAAAGCACGATGTCTTACATCCTGGACATATCCGCTGATTGCTGTTTCGATTGTTTCGTCAATTCGCGTATATTGCTTTACAAATTTAGGTGTTCTCTCTACACCGTGGCCGATAATATCATGATAAACGAGAACTTGTCCGTCCGCTTTCACACCGGCACCGATTCCGATGACAGGTATGCTTAGCATCTCGGCAATTTTGGCTGTGAGTTCTGCAGGCACACATTCCAGCACAAGCATCATAGCTCCTGCTTCTTCGCATTTTATACTGTCTTCTATTAATTTTTTGGCGCTTTGTTCGTCTTTGCCCTGTACTTTATATCCACCCAATACACCGACTGACTGCGGTGTCAGGCCTAAGTGACTGACTACCGGAATGCCCCCAAGCGTCAATGCGCGAATGGATTCAAACACGCCTTCTCCGCCTTCAAGCTTCAGTGCGTCGGCTCCGCTTTCCTGAACGATAGCCGCTGCATTTTTCAGCGTATCTTCCTTGGACAGGTGATAAGACATAAACGGCATATCCGTTACGATAAATGTATTTGGCGCGCCCCTTTTAACGGCTTTTGTATGATGGATCATGTCCGCAACTGTCACGCCGACAGTTGAATCAAGTCCGAGGACGACCATTCCGAGTGAATCACCGACTAAAATCATGTCAACTCCCGCTTGTTCAGCAAGCTTAGCTGCCGGATAATCATAAGCGGTCAGCATCACAATCGGTTCTTCAGTCTGCTTCATTTTTAGAAAATCGAGTTTTGTTTTCATGTTTTCTCCTCCTCATGTTTAGAGGAGATGAGCTGCCGTTTTCTTATACAAGCCAAAAAACCTTCCGTTACACGAGAAGGATTCTTCACTTTCTAAAGTTCGGCGAGTTTCATCCCTCTGTCCCAGTCCTTTTTTGGATCAAGGCAGACTGCTGCAATGTCAATCTATTTTTATAATAGGTGCAGTTCGCAGGCGATACTGCCCAATGGAAGTATACCAAAATCAACGGGCTTGTACCAACACATTAACCTAATTCTATATCGGCAGAATAGATTTTTTTAATGCCTTCCTTCGTTTCTAAAAGAAGAACACCTTCATCATCTATACCTAACGCCTTCCCGTAAAATGTTCCATTTAATGTTCTGGCCCTCATATTAGTGCCGATTCCCAGCGCATAGCTTTCCCATAAAAGCTTAATCGGCGTAAAACCGTGCGTCATATAATCCCGGTACCGTTTTTCAAAGGAAAGCAAGATATGCTGGATGACACCGGCCCGGTCAATTTTTTCTCCGGCGGCTTGGCTGAGGCTTGTCGCAATGTCCTTCAGGTCATCTGGAAAATCATCCGACTGCTGATTGACGTTAATGCCGATCCCGATGATGACCGAACGTACGCGGTCTTCCTCGGCCTGCATTTCTGTTAAGACGCCGACTGTTTTTTTTCCGTTAATCAAAATATCATTAGGCCATTTTATATCCGTTTGGATGCCTGCTGCCTCTTCTATTCCCTGCACAACAGCTACTGCAGCAAGTAATGTGAGCTGCGGTGTTTTTTGGAGCGGAATGTCAGGCCGTAAAATCAGGCTCATCCAAATACCGTTTCCCTCTTGGGAATGCCACACCCTTGACATTCGCCCTCTGCCGGCTGTTTGTTTGTCAGCCACGACGAGAGTGCCCTCTGCTGCGTTATTATTTGCAAGCTCATGCGCCGTTTTTTGCGTGCTTGATAGAACGTCGTGATAAATAAGGTGCTGGCCCATCACTTCCGTTTTCAGTCCGAAGCGAATTTCACTTTCACTGAGTTTCCCGGGCTTTTTGATGAGACGATATCCTTTTCTCCTAACAGCTTCTACTTCATAGCCCTCTTTCCGAAGCTCTTCAATATGCTTCCACACAGCAGTTCTGGAACAGCCGAGGGCGTCACTGATTTTTTGGCCGGAAATAAATTCATTTCCAGCCTGAGAAAATAATTCAATAAGATCTTTTCTTAATGTTGACCGCATGTCTTCAGCCACTCCTCTATGTGCTTCTTTTGATTGGAGAGCTTTCCCGTCAAAACAGCCTGCTCAATCCGCTGTAATTCTTCCGACACCCATTGTCCGGCAGGCCGGTTTCGCAGAGCAAGCAAATCCTTACCCGTGATATCAAGATCCTTAAGGTTTTTAATCGGCAGGCTTTGATAAGCGTTTTGGATGTCCTTCAATTTTTCTTCATCTAGTTTTTCGTTTTGCCGAAGCTGTGATATTCTGGCCGCTGAAAGAAGTGCTTTTTCCCCAGCCTCGTACATTGACATAGCGTCAAGGCTTTGGCCAAACGTATAGGCAATGTGAATGGCTTCCTTCATTACTTTTCCCGGAAGCTTCCATGCTTTCAGGAAAAGCGGCGCATCTTTCAAATCTATTTCAAGATCAATTAAAAGCGCAGCCCAAAGCTCCTCACGGGATGTTAAAGAGTCAAACGAAAACTCACTCGCCGCAAGCAGGTTCTCTCGTTTATGATAAAAACCAGGCAGTTCTTCGTACAACCCAGTTTGAATGAGAGTTTGAAGCGCCTGGCGGGACGCTCTTCCCTTTAGCAGTTTCTCGAACTCTATTGTTTTTCGTTCAACTGAAACATGGGATAAGAGTGTTTTTTCCTTCGTGATCGCTTCTTCTGTTTCTAGTGAAAGCGTAAAGCCAAGCTGGCTCATAAAACGTACGGCTCTCAGCATGCGAAGCGCATCCTCTTGAAATCTGTCCTTGGGCCTTCCGACGGTTCGAATCAGCTTCTGATCAATATCTTTCTTGCCGCCAAAATAATCAAGCACTTGACCTTCCGCTGTCATGGCCATCGCGTTAATCGTCAAATCCCTGCGTTTCAAATCCTCTTCTAATGATGTGATAAAGTTCACTTCTGAAGGTCTTCTATAATCCTCATACTCTGATTCAGTCCGGAATGTCGTGACTTCATAGGTTTCATCTTCCCAGAGCACAATAATGGTCCCGTGCTCTTTTCCTACATCAACCGTCCGCTGAAACAGCCGTTCTACTTGATCCGGTGCCGCATCAGTCGCAATATCGACATCTCCGATCGTTCGTTTCATATAGCTGTCTCGAACTGCGCCTCCCACAAAATAAGCCTGGTGGCCCGCTTCAATTAAGGTGTGGAGCACGGGAAGCGCTTTGATAAAAACTTGTTCCATATGATCACTCCGGTTCTGCTAAATCGGCATAAATCTGTTCATACTGGCTGACAATTTTTTGTGAAGAAAATTCATTTTTTAGCATTTCCATTGCCGCCTTTGTAAAACCCTTGCTTAGCTGTTCATCTTCTAAAATACGCATCGCGCAGGCTGTTGCGGCTGCAACGTCGCCGACATCCACCAAAAATCCGCTCACACTGTTTTTAATAACCTCCGGGATACCGCCAGTGTTTGTTCCGATACAAGGCACTCCGCAAGCCATCGCTTCAAGCAGGACAAGTCCGAAGCTTTCTTTTTCGGACAGCAGCAGTTTCAGATCGCTAATAGAATAAAGCTCCTCAACACGGTCTTGATTTCCAAGCATTAAGACTTGGTTTTCCAATCCATATTTTCTGACAAGCTCACAGGCCGTCGACTTCTCCGGGCCGTCCCCGACTAAAAGCAGCTTGGCTTTCGTTTTGCCGGCGATATTCCGGAACACGCGGATGACATCCTGCACGCGTTTGACCTTTCTGAAGTTAGACACATGGATGACGACTTTTTCGTCTGGTAAAATACCATGTTTCTCTTTAATCGCTCCATTGTTTTTCTTCAAATACACGCGCTCATCTATAAAGTTATAAATCGTTTCTATTTTTTTCTCCGGTTTAATTAAATCGTACGTTTCAGCTGCAAGCGCTGAGGAGACAGCGGTCACCCTGTCTGATGCCTCAATGGCAAAACGGATAAGATCTTTTAGAGACGGGTCATAGCCTAGCACCGTAATATCCGTGCCATGCAAAGTTGTCACAATGCCGATATTCCGTTTCAGCATCTGCTTTGCTAGATAGGCGCAAACGGCATGCGGGAGAGCGTAGTGAGCATGTATAATGTCTAAATTCTCCCGTTCCGCCACCTCAGCAATTTTGCTTGCCAATGCCAAATCATACGGCGGATACTTAAAAACAGCATATTGATTAACCTCAACCTCATGAAAATGAATATTGGGGTGATATGTATTCAGTCTAAACGGGATGCTTGATGTGATAAAATGGATTTCATGTCCTTTTTCAGCAAGCTGCTTCCCCAGTTCTGTCGCAATGATACCTGAGCCTCCGACGCTCGGATAACATGTGATCCCTATTTTTAGTTTTTTCATTGTTCGCCCCCAAGCACATCATGATCGAGCAACAGCATCCGTTTGGAAAAGAAACCCTCGGCATACTCCACACCCGCTTCTTTACCGTAAAGCTTTTCTCTCGCTTCAACGATCTCGATATAGCCATTCGTCAGAGGAGTTGAAACTGAATTCTTTGACGGTATAAACTGGCTTTTGTAGGCATTAAGGCTTTGTTTCTTGGCCTCTATTGTATCCGATATATCAATGACAAAATCAGGCTGATGAAAACCATTTATCATATAGTAGTAAACCTTGCTTATTTTATGCGCGGGAAGGCTCTTTTCATCTTTATATTTATGGATTCCTGCGGAAAAGATTGCTTCTTCCACCAGTGCAGCGGCATTGCCGTGATCCGGATGGCGATCCTTTTTATATGGCATAAAAACTGTTTTTGGCCGGCAGGTTCTGATCACACTGACAATCGCCCGAATGGCCTGATCACTCATCATCAGGCTGCGGTCTGGAAGCGTCAGCTGCATTCTTTTTTCTGCGCCTAATATACGGGCTGCGTCAGCTGCTTCTTCTTTACGTAAACTGACCGTTCCGTTTGAAGAGAGTTCCGCTTCGGTCAAATCGCATATCATTACTTTTTTTCCTTGTTTGACAAACTTTGCGATTGTGCCGCCCATTCCGATCTCGACATCATCACTGTGGGCGCCAAAAGCAAGAACGTCAGCATTATACATTCGGCTCTTCTCCCCTAAGAAGATTGCGGAATTCGAAAACACCTTCATCAAGGGTGCGGACAAGAATCTCCGCGGTACCCATATTTGTGGCGAGCGGAATGGAATACACGTCACATAACCGGATTAATGCCGAGACATCCGGTTCATGCGGCTGCGCGGTCAGCGGGTCGCGCAAAAAAATGACAAGGTCGAGTGCATTGGCTGCAATCAGTGCGCCGATTTGCTGGTCTCCCCCTAAAGGGCCGGATTGAAAACGTTCAATTTGAAGACCTGTCGCCTCTTGAATTTTCAACCCCGTTGTTCCGGTTGCGTATAGGTCGTGATGCCTCAAAATATTCCGATAGGCAGTCGTGAATTGAATCATATCCTGTTTTTTCTTGTCATGCGCGATCAAAGCAATTTTCATCATTTATCCCCCTGTCTAATCAATGATATTTTCTAATCCATACACAAGCTGGTCAATCTTCATGACTTGTTCGACTGACAGTTTAACACCTGACATGAAAGAAGCGCGGTTATAGGAATCGTGGCGAATCTGAAGCGTTTGGCCATCCATGCCGAACATGACTTCCTGATGTGCGATCAGCCCCGGAAGACGCACGCTGTGCAAGCGGATACCGTTTTGCTCCGCTCCTCTTGCTCCTGGGAGAATTTCTTTTTCATCGGGATGTCCTTGTTGTTTTTCTTTACGGACTTCTGAAATCATTTCCGCTGTTTTAAGTGCAGTTCCGCTCGGTGCGTCAAGCTTTTGGTCATGGTGAAGCTCAATAATTTCTACATCCTCAAAGTAGTTGGCAGCCATTTTCGAAAATTTCATCATCAGCACCGCACCAAGTGCAAAGTTTGGAGCGATGATGGCTCCGATTCCCTTCTCTTCTGTTAGAGACGTGAGCTCATTTAAATCATCTTCTGAGAAACCGGTCGTTCCGACAACAGGACGAACTCCGTACTCTAATGCAATTTTTGTATGTATTTTCCCAATTTCAGGCGTTGTTAAATCAATTAAGACATCCGGCTGTGTTTCTGTAAAGCAGGCATGGATATCTGTGTAAATCAGAGCCTCTGACTCAACAGACATCACATCAGATAATTTTTGCCGGTCGTATGTATGGTCAATGGCCCCAACAAGGTCAAACTGAGGTGTTCGTTCCGCCAATTTCACAGCTTCCTGCCCCATTCTTCCACGCGGCCCTGCAATGACTACTTTAATTGTTTCGTTTGACATCATGATCTCCTCTACTTTCCTTCTTCTATTCTAGTCCAGCGATCTTTATCTCTCGTATTAAATTTATACATCACTCGGTCGTGGGCTTCCTCTAATGAAATATCAAGTGAGTTGGCTAAACAAACCAACACAAACAGCACGTCGCCCATTTCCTCTTCCATGCTTTTATCATCTTCAGTCGCTTTTTTTGGTTTTTCTCCATAACGATGATTGACTTCTCTGGCAAGCTCGCCCAGTTCTTCGGTCAGCCTTGCCATCATGGCAAGCGGGCTGAAATACCCTTCTTTAAATTGGCCAATGTAACGGTCTACCTCAGCCTGTATGTCTTTCATTGTTTTTTCACTCACTGCACGAAACCTCCTATCATCCTCTTACATGTTAGCTAATTCAGATACGTTTGACAAATGTTTAAGCACGTTTGCTGTTTTCTTTTTCATCCACTATAATATAAACGCTATCCAATGGAAGGAAAAGGGGTTTTGTGTGATGCTTGGAGAAATTAGATTAAAAAACATATTTTTCATTTTAATCGGAGCGGCAATTTTTTCATTCGGCTTGGTTCATTTCAATATGCAGAACAATCTGGCTGAGGGCGGTTTTACAGGTATTACACTTTTGCTTTATGCCCTTTTCCATATCAGCCCCTCTATCTCGAACCTGGTTTTGAACATCCCGATCTTTTTTATCGGCTGGCGTTTACTTGGCAGGACTATGTTTGTTTATACCCTTGTCGGCACTGTCGCCTTGTCTTTGTTCCTCAGCATCTTTCAGCGATATGAAATACATATGCCTCTTCAGCATGATTTAGCGCTCGCTGCTTTATTTGCCGGCGTGTTTATCGGAGCCGGATTAGGAATTATATTTAAGTTTGGCGGAACGACAGGCGGGGTTGATATTATCGCCCGTTTGGTCAATAAGTATTTTGGGATTCCGATGGGCAGAACGATGTTTGCTTTCGATGCCTGCGTCATCATTTTGTCTTTGCTTACTTATCTCTCCTATAAAGAAGCGATGTATACCCTGGTGGCTGTATTTGTAGCTGCAAAACTCATTGATTTTATTCAGGAAGGCGGATACACTGCTAAAGGCGCTACGATCATCTCATCGAAAAACGACCGGATTCAGAAAAAGATTCTTGAAGAAATGGAACGAGGCGTCACCATTTTGAAAGGACAGGGTTCCTATACAAAAGAGGATATAGATGTCCTTTATTGTGTGGTGCCGAAAAACGAATTGGTAATGCTGAAAAGTGTGATTAACTCCGTTGATCCTCATGCCTTTGTGGCGGTAAGCGATGTCCACGATGTGCTCGGAGAAGGATTTACGCTTGATGAAAATAAAAATCCGCTTCCCCGCTGATATTTAATTATAAAAAGGCGGCTGCCGCCGCCTCAGATTGTTGACAAAATCCTAAAACGACTTTCGTTTTAGGATTTTGTCATCTTTTCAGCGTGATTGAAAACCTTTGAAGTCTAGGAAGGACGAGCATTGGAGCAGGCTTCCGCAGGATGCGGTGACAGCGGCGTCTGAGCAGGGCGCTCTAGCTTTTAGCCGCTGATCTTTTTTTACGCGAGCACCAACGCGCAGGACTGACAACGAATGCGAGGGTTTGCCGACACGCTGAGGCAGCTGCCGCCCCTCATGCTTATTTAGGGTAGTCCCGTTTTTTCAGCTTGTTTTTTTCCGCTTTGTATTTTCTGTAGCCGACATAGGTGAGAGCAGTAATAATGATACTGCCGGTTGTGATCATCACCCAGAGCAAAGACGGATCAGCATCATCCTCTTCCACCCTGTCAAATACGTTTTTCAGATCATGCTGAAGAAGGGATAGCCGTTCAAGCTTCGTGCTCTCGGTCATTTGCTGAAATTCCTCTTGCTCAATGACTTCTATATGTTTTCCGACTGTTTCAAGCTGATCCTCTGATACATCGATTGTAAGACTGGGATAAATCAAATCATATAAACTGATAAATTCATTCCATTTTTCATGAAAGCTCGTGCTTTCATTCTTTTGAACATCCTGCTTAAGTTCAGCAAAGGCTTCCATAATCGGTTTTTCCAGTGAGCCCCAAAGCGGAACGGATCGATTCTCAACCGCATCCACCAGCATTCTGAATTGCGCGGCTGCTCTGAGTTTTTGTATATCTGATGTATCAGTCTGCTTTAAGCTCCGTACCATATCGTTATAGCCCAGTGTGATTTGACGGATTTGGGCTCCGGTTAGCATGAGGTCTTGCTGTTTTTTTTCAGCGGATTTTAATGTTTTTTCAAAATAATCCAAGACTTGCAGCGCCTCTTCATATTTCGACTGGCGGGTCATTTGAAAGACTGTATCGGATAAATCATTCAATTCTTCGAGGCTTCCCCGCTCTGCAGCCTTGGCATTTCCATTATAAAAAATAAGAGCAATCAACAAACAGATCGTCAGCTTTCGTTTCATGCAGGTCCCTCCCACTCTCTCTCCTTACAGAATATGAAGAAAGGGACAAGGATAGACCAAGATTGTCTTTACATCAGGTCAAGCTTTGTTTGCTTTTTTGAAACCACTAAAAAGTAAGCTAGCCCGATTGAAAAGATGCTGAGCCAAAATGTTCCGTACCCTATATCTGTCATATAATCAGAAAGCATAGAGTATTGAGGCATCATGTCAAACAAGTAATCAATGACATCGTTATGCAGCGTCCAGACTGCAGCAATTGCAAGATGCCAAAAAGAAAAACGAAAATACGGACTGTACAATACGCCTTGGACCGCCATTGCAAAATGCGAGGCAATCAGCATATAGCCCTCCCACGGCAAGTCACCTGTTACAGCCAGCACAAGAAAATTCATAGCGACCGCCCATAGACCGTACTTTACGAGGGTGACTAGCGCAAGCGCCTCAAAGAGCGGAGCGTTCCGTTTCATGATAAAGGCGAGCAGCACAAACAGAAAGAAAAATGTTGCTGTCGGACTGTCCGGAACAAAAATCAGGAAACGGGCCGGTGTCTCCAGAAGCTGCGGCAAGTACCAATAGTACCCGTAAACCGTTCCCAGAAAATTAATGGCTAAGACAAGAATCAGCATCGGGCGCTGTCCTAATACATATTGAAACCATTTCACATCATATCAACTCTCAGTCTGTAAAAAATAAGGTGTCCATATAAAAAAGCTGACGCCGGGTCAGCTTTTGATATTCAAAGTATATCCTTCCATTACACCATTCACAATATGTTTATTTTGCGGTTGTTTCCGAAATGAATTTCGCAAGTTCTTCGAGCTGCTTATCATTCCCTTTAAACACACCCGCCGGCATTTGGCCTTTCCCTTCGACAGCGATTTTTTTGATTTCTTCCGGTTTCAGTCCAGTGTCCACTAATGAAGGCCCGGCCGCTCCCCCTTGAAGGTTATCCCCATGGCAAGAAATACAGCCCTGCTCCTTAAAAATCTTATATCCTTCCGCATTGGTGTCAATGTCGGCTTCTTTTGTGATTTTTCCCTGTTCTTCTGCCTTGGCCCAGTCGTGAGTCGCAACTGACTGCCACGTCAAAAATACAGCAGCGGAAATGGCCAGAAGCATCATACCGACAGCAACAGGACGCTTCCAAGGCCTTCTTTCCGTTCCTCTGTCAAGAAATGGCGCCAAAAGCAGGGCGCCAAAAGCGAGCCCCGGCATAATCATGGCGCCGACCACTGTAAAGCTCCCGGCGGCGTATTCATACTTCAACAGCTGGTATAAGAAAAGAAAATACCAATCCGGCAACGGAATATAACCAGTATCAGTCGGGTCCGCCATCCGCTCCAAAGGCGGCTGATGCACAATCGTCAAAACAAGAAAACCGATCAGAAAGACAGCGCCAACCATCCATTCCTTCAACAAGAAATTCGGCCAGAAAGCCTCTGTTTTCCCGGGATACTCCGAATAATCCTTCGGTATATTCGGCTTTTTTTCAGCCGGTATCCTTGAGTCGCCTACAAATTTCATCCCTTTGCCCCGGTGCATGTCATCCCCTCCCTTTTATTCGCAGATCAAGAGTTTAAAGCGGTCCTGAAATCCCCTGCTTTCGGATCATAATAAAATGTGCAGCCATCAGCCCGAACAATGCGGCAGGAAGAAAGAATACATGGATCGCAAAAAACCTAGTCAGCGTTTGGGCGCCTACAATATCCGGGTGCCCCGCAAGGAGTGTTTTGACTTGCGTCCCGATCAAAGGCGTGGCTTCAGCGATCTGCAGCCCGACTTTTGTTGCGAACAGAGCCTTCATGTCCCAAGGCAGCAAGTAACCTGTAAAGCCAAGCCCGAGCATGACAAAAAAGATCAGCACACCGACAATCCAGTTCAGCTCGCGCGGCTTTTTATACGCCCCTTGGAAAAAGACCCTCAGCGTATGTAAAAACATCATCACAATGACCAGGCTCGCACCCCAGTGGTGCATCCCCCTGACAATCTGGCCGAATGCCACTTCATTTTGCAAATAATATACCGATTCCCAGGCATTTTTAATATCAGGCACATAGTACATCGTTAAAAACATTCCAGATAACACTTGGATAACGGTTACAAAAAACGTCAATCCTCCAAAGCAATACACAAACGCAGAGAAATGATGGGCGGGATTTACATGTTCCGGTACTTCGTGATCGGCAATATCCCTCCACATCGGTGTAATATCAAGCCGCTCATCTACCCAGTCATAAATTTTGTTCAGCATGTCACCCTTCCCCCTTAGGCTTTGCTTTTCCAAGATACAGGAAGCCGTCTTTTACTTCTTGCTCATAATGATCAAGAGGCGCTAGCGGCGGCGTGCCCGGGACATTGGTGCCGTCCTTTTCATAGAGTCCGTAATGGCATGGACAAAAGAATTTATTCGGATTTTTAGGATCACTATTCCAGTTCACCGTACATCCTAAATGTTTGCAAATTGGCGAAAGCGCTACAATTTCATCCCCGTTTTTGAAGACCCAGGCTGATCTTGACTCTTCTGACTCATACCAGGCATCGACTTGATTAATTTTGAAATCAAAACGCTGCGGTTCTTTTGTCAGCTCATCTACGCTGACAACCTGAACCATATCCTGCTTTCCTGTCGATTTTAATACCGGGTCGAGTGCGAAGCGAACCATAGGCATGAGCATACTAGCCGCCATAAAACCCCCTACGCCTGTAAGCGTATAATTTAAAAATTGACGTCTGGATATATCATGTTTTCCGCCCATCTTTTCTCCCCCCTCTAGGTCACCCCTGCAAACTGACTAAAATAGAAAATATTGCAATAACACTAGACACCCTCATAATATATGAATCTCTCAACAAGGTCAATATAGCCAAAATATTGTTTATCAGGAAATGTAAGTGTTTTTATGAAGCGCTCCACAACTGTAACAAAACGTTCAAAATTTCAGCAGTGCGTTCATCTAATATTTTTCTTTTTAAAGAGTCATTCAAATGCTCTAACGGAACAGACGGTGTCACAATGATTTCACCTAATGCATGCTCGTTTTTCCAATTTTCGTCAGATGTGAGCAACACAACATGCGGAAATTCTGATATGAGCTCTTCCCGTAAATCTTGTAGTCCATGAACGGTTTTTTCATTTCTATCAACATATGTATAAGGGGGCAGTAAATATACCCGTCCCTTTAGCTGCCTTTCCAGTTCTTCTGACAGAAGCTGCGTGAATTCGCCTTTCTCGGCCGCCATTTTGAAATGGCCCCCTACTTTAATGTTAATTAGTGGAATGACAGCGGTATCAATATAATCTTTTGCTTGTAAATAGTCCTTGGCATCAGTGATTCTCCACCTCATCGTTCTCCCCCTTTACGACAACAAGCCTTGCAATACGCTGCAAGGCTGGTCTTATTATGTGAGCTGATTCAATTGGCGCGATAATTGTTCAAATGCGTCTTTATCATGACGATCTAGCGCGTCGTCAATATCTTTTAATAATTTTTCTTTTTGGAATGTAGAAATAGCGTGCTCCAAAATTTGTTCAGCCAACCCCTGATCTTTTTTGTTCTCAAACAGATCCTTTGGAATATGCGGATTGGACTCCAGCACCGCCGCATACTCAGGTGAGCTGTAAGCTGAACGGAAATTAAGCTGGATAAACAAATCCTGCTGTTTATTTAATCTAATATCATGAAAAGATTTTTCCGCGTCGGTTGTCATGACATTCTCTTTATAGAACCGAAACGGAACTTCTTCAACACAATGTGTTGACATGATGATGCCTCTCGGACAAAATTCTGCCTGCTCTACAAAATGAACCTTCTCCATGAGAGAATCATGGCTCATTAAGTAGTTCAAGATCCAAACGCACTCTCGGCGCTTTAACTGATAATGGTTTAAAAACCAACGGATAAAATCCTTTTTCTCATTGACAGAAACAGGGGTCTGCATGTAATTCCCTCCTCTATCGTTCGTATAATCTATATACTTATATGTTCCACATGAATGGTGATCATTCCTGCTTATCTAGAAAATTCATCTTCGATTCGCAAAATCGTTTCTTCCAGCTCTTCATTGGTTCCGTCAATTTCAAGAACCTTTTTCAAAAGCGGCAGCGCTTCTTTTTGAAGGCCTTCTTCTAACAGGAAGCTTCCGTATTCATATAAGAAATCTCTGTCATCCCGGTAGTGAAGAAAGGCAGCCTCAAAGGATTGTTTTGCTTTCTCGTAATGCTCCAATTCGGTATATGCGCTTGCAAGATACCAGTTGTATTTCGGATCTTCTTCTCCGTAGCCGCGCACCTCTTGAATAAGATCAATGATCAGTTCATAATCCTCTTCTTTATGATACACGGCAAGCAGTGTATGAAGTGCTTCGACGAAGCCCGGATCAAGCGCAAGCGCCTCCTGAAGCAGCTTTTTCCCATCTTCTGACTTCCCGATTTTCAAGGCCATTTTTGCAGCATAGAGGAAAAGTTCTTTGTTATATTCATCATAACTGATACCCTCTTTTGCCGTTTTTAATGCCTCTTCATACATTCCTTCAGCTTCATAGCTTTTCGAAAGCGGCATATAAAGTGAAGAATAAGACGGATCAAGCCCCTTTAAATCAGACAGCTGCTTAATCGCTGTTTTAACAAACCCCGCCTGTAAGGCTGTAAACCCATAGCCGAAAATCGTATTAGGATCAGGATTCTCATCAGCAGCTTTCTCGTACCACGGAATGGCATCCTCAAATTCACCTGAGGCACTTAACGATTCTGCAAGTCTTTGATGGACGTTAACGCCACCGATCTCACTCTGCTCCTCAGCCGTTGTTTTAAAATATTGAACCGCTTTTGCATAGGCTCCCTGAGTAAAGTAAAGTTCACCCAGTGCGAAATCAATAATGGGTTCATTGGCCAAAATGGACTTTGCTTGTAAAAGCTTTTGTTCACTGACTTCGAATAACCCCTGCATCTGATAAAGATCCGCCATAAGCAGCAAACTTTCCGGATATGATGGATCTGTTTCCGGAATGGTTTCCAGCACAGCGAGGGCTTTTTCTTCTTCGTCAATATCTATTAAAAGTTCAGCATAAAAATTCGTCAGTTCTGTTTCATTCGGATATAAATCATGTAAGTCACTGATCAGTGAAATCGCTTTTTCTACATTGCCCCACTCGTAATACAGCTGGGCTGCGATGGCTTTATCTTCATCATGGAGCTGTTTTTCGGCTTTTGACAGAGTATTGAGGCCTTTTTCTGTTTCACCTGCTTCAACTAATTTTATGGCTTCTTGAATCAATGTATTCAAATCGGACCGGTCCTTTCTTTTCCTATACAACATCAACCATACAAAAAACTTTATTTGTTGGGGTTAATCTTATCATAATTCAGACGATTGCCCCCGGCAAATAAGATGCTTGCTGTACGGCAGGGAATGATTGAGTCTTTTTAGTTTACCAAAAGATCTTGAGATAGAAAATGAAAAAAGGAAGATCGCCCTCTGTACAGTAAAGCAGCTCTCTGACCTGCCGGCTTGTAAGTAAAGCAAATCCCCCCTTTTCGTTTTTCTTTTCCCTCTATAAGACAAGCTATGTTTTTTTCCTTGAATTGTGATTCTTACAGCCAATCCGCACAAAAAATCCTGAAGCAAGAACTTCAGGATTTGTTTGAAAGCGTCGTTAAATGCTCGAAGAAGGTTGGATAAGAGACATGAATGGCATCTGTCTGCTCGATTTCAATCGGCTCCTCCGTTATAGAGGAAGCGATGCCAAGCATCATTCCGATTCGATGATCTCCATGACTGGACACTGTGGCGCCGCCTTTTAGTGTTTGTTTGCCATGAATCATCATTCCATCTGCTGTCGGTTCAATCTCAGCACCCAGCTTACGAAGCTCGGAAACCACAGTGTCAATGCGGTTTGTTTCTTTTACTTTAAGCTCTGCCGCGTCCTTAATTACGGTGATTCCTTCCGCCTGAGTCGCAAGAAGCGCGATGATAGGGATTTCATCAATTAAACGCGGAATAATATTTCCTCCGATTTCAACCGCTTTTAGAGATGACGTTTCTATGACCAAATCTCCGTAAGGCTCCGCACTGCTGTCAGCAGACGGTTTGATGTCAAGTTTTGCCCCCATGTTTTGAAGGACGTCAATGATACCTGTCCGAGTCGGATTTAAACCTACGTTTTTCAGTACAATGCTGCTGTTTGGAACCATTGCACCCGCAGCAAGGAAAAACGCCGCTGAAGAAATGTCCCCAGGAACAAAAATATCTGCAGCTGTCAGTTTCTGGCCTCCTGCAATAGAAACACTCGTTTGATCTTCAGAAAGTTTAACCCCAAAAGCAGAAAGCATCCGCTCAGTGTGGTCACGAGATTTATGAGGCTCTGTGACGGTTGTTGTGCCCTCAGCTTGCAGTCCGGCCAGCAAAACAGCCGATTTAATTTGCGCGCTTGCAACAGGTGAGACAAAATCAATTCCTTTTAATGAAGCGCCGCTCACTGACAGAGGTGTAAATTCTCCGCCGGATCTGCCGTCGATTTTAGCCCCCATTTGTTTCAAAGGCTCAGTTACACGTTTCATAGGGCGCTTTGCAATGCTCTCATCTCCAGCTACCGCACTGTAAAAAGGACGGCCCGCCAAAATTCCGAGCATCAGGCGAATCGTTGTGCCTGAATTTCCGACGTCTAAAAAGCTTTCTGGCTCGCTCAGGGAATCGATTCCTTTTCCGTAAATCACTACATCGCTGCCGTTTTGCTCGATTTGAACACCCATTTTTCTAAAGCAATCGATCGTGCTCAGACAATCCGCTCCCGGCAGAAAGTTTTTAACAGTTGTTGTGCCTTTCGCCAGCGCCCCAAACATGACGGAGCGATGAGAAATGGATTTATCACCGGGAATCTGTATTTCTCCGTTTAAAGCCTGCACCTTTTCTCTTTTCATTATTTTCCACCTCAATCAGCATAAAAAGTTTCATATTCCGCCCGGGCTTCAATGCAATGTTCAGCCCGTTTGCGGTCGTCATCAGACTGAAAACTGATCCTTAAAATCCCGTTAATATCTTCTCGTGTTTCAATAATGCGGATATTCGTAATACTGATGCGCTCCGCAGCTAATATAGCCGTTATCTCGGAAATCACACCCGGATGGTCGGGAACATCCACATATAAATCATAAAATGCAGGGATCGCACCCTTCTGCCGAAGCGGCAGCCCGTCGCGATAATCCTTAGCGTTTTTAAAATAACGAAATAGATTTTCCGCATCTTCTTGTTCTACATATGTCCGGATCGTCTCGATTTCTCGAATCCACTCATCAAAACGATCCAAGATTTTATCTTTATTATGTAATAGAATATCCCGCCACATTGCCGGGCTGCTCGATGCAATCCTCGTAATATCCCTGAACCCGCCGGCAGCAAAACGCTTAACAAGCGGATAAAGCTCTTCCGAATGATGGGTTTGGTGAACAAGGCTTGCTGCGACAATATGCGGAAAATGACTGATCACACTTGTCACGCCATCATGCTCTTCCGGTGACATTTCCACAAAATGGGCATTTGTCCCGTTCAGCAGGTTTTTTAACTGTTCTACCGCTTGTCTTTCCGTTTTATGCCCTGGCGTTAAAATATAAAATGCATTTTCAAACAGGAATTCCTTCGCAGCAGCCACTCCTGATTTGTGTGACCCCGCCATCGGATGCCCTCCGACAAATTGATAGCGGCTAGGCAGCACTTGATCAGCATATTGAACCACTTTTTGCTTTGTGCTTCCTACATCGGTAATCAAAAGCTGGTGTTCAATTCCTGAATGAGCCAGCTCATCAAGCATAAGCAGCGTTTGCGCGACAGGTGTCGCAATGATCACTGTAGCTGCCTCTTTCGCACCGCTAATAAACGAATCAGCACGCTCGTCAATCACACCTAATTTTAAAGCGGCTACCGCCTGTTCATCAGAAATGTCGATCCCGATAATCCGTTTGCCGGGATGCTTTTTTTTGATCGCTAACGCAATCGAACCGCCTATCAATCCGAGACCGGCGAGCAATATTGTGTCTTTCATTCGATTCATACGTCATCACCTGGTTTATAGACTAAAGAGGTGATATTTAATCACCTCTTATAAAATTTCAGCTAAAATTGCAAGGATTTCTTCATTTTGCTCTTTTGTTCCGATCGTTATCCGGAGTGATGTCGGGAAACCTAATGCATTTCCTGACCGGACAATATAGCCTTTTTCCAGGAGAGCCTGAAACAGTTCATCGGAAGGACGGTTACAGTCTATTAACACAAAATTTGTTTCTGAAGGGTAGCACTTTAAACCATGAGTCTGAGCAAAATCAAAATATTGCTGAAGGCCTGCTTTATTTTGCTCGACACAGGACGTAATAAACGCTTGGTCATCAAGCGCTGCGATCGCCGCAGCCTGGCCTAGACGGCTCGTGTTAAAAGGCTCTCTGGCCGGCTCAATCTGGCGAATCAGGTTCTCGTCAGCAATTCCGTATCCGACTCTGAGCGCTGCCAGTCCGTAAGCCTTTGAAAATGTGCGCAATATCATTAGATTGGAATAGTTGCTTAAGAGCGGCACGGTTTCCGGGTAATCCTCTGCTGTTACATATTCATAATATGCTTCGTCAAGCACAACGAGGACACGAGAAGGCACGCGCTCCAGAAAAGCAAGTAATTCTCCTTCTGATGTATAAGTGCCAGTCGGGTTATTCGGGCTGCATATCCAAACGACTTGTGTCTGTTCGTCAATCGCTTCAAGCATGGCGTCTACATCATGTGAGCCGTCAGGACGAAGTGCGATTTCACGAACTTCAGCACCTTCAATGACCGCATTGTGTTTATATTGCGGAAAAGTCGGTGCAGCTGTTATCGTGTTGGTTTTCTCATTTAAAAATGCCCGGCAGATGATCTGAATGATTTCATCTGAACCGTTTCCGAAAATAAGCGATGTTTCGCTGACATTGAGGTGCTCACTGAGCCTTGTCCGCAAAGCGGCGCTATACCCATCGGGGTAAAGGGCAAGCTGTTGAATCTCATGATGAAGCGCCTCTTTTGCCGCTTCTGAACAGCCGTAAGGGTTCTCATTTGAAGCTAGCTTCACGACTTTATCCAAGCCATATTCTAATTTCACTGCTTCAATCGGCTTACCAGGCTGATAAGGCTTCAGCTGTTTTAAATGTTCTTTGATACGCAAATCCAGTCACCTCTTTAAACTGTACAAGCCGCCAAACGCCGTTGCGTAATCTTCAAACTCCTGCAGCGCTTGATCTCTCGTTTCAGCGCTGATGAGCCGGTCCTTTAGCTCTTCTATTTTTCTGACGAGCGCACTTCCCACTACGACACCGTCACAAATTTTATTCATCTTCATAACCTGTTCGCGGTTTGAAATACCGAATCCTACAGCAACCGGAACAGTACTGAGATCCTTCACTGCCCGGATGAACGGATAGACGGATGAATTGAACTCATTGCGGACACCGGTCACACCTAGAGAAGATACACAGTAGACGAAGCCCTCGGCTTGTTCAATAATGGTTTTCAAACGGCTTTCGCTTGTCGGCGCAACCAAAGAAATATACGTCACCTCATGATTTTTGCATTCCGCTTGGAGGCTGGCGCTTTCTTCTAATGGCAGATCCGGAACAAGCAGACCGTCAATATGATTTTCCCGCAGTAAAGCGAAAAAGTATTCTTTGTTCAATTGTAACACAGGATTATAATACGTAAAGAGGATAATCGGAATATCCACTCCGTTTTTTTTCATTTTTCCGCCTAATTCGATTGCCTTTACGATATTCATTCCATGATCAAGCGCCCGCTTTGAAGCTCTCTGGATCACCGAACCGTCTGCAAGCGGGTCTGAGTATGGAACACCAAGCTCCAATGCCGTGGCACCTGCTTTTTGGAGAGACTTCGCCAGTTCAATCGAAACCTCAGGCAATGGATCACCCGCTGTAATAAACGGGATAAACAATTTTTCTGGCGATTGAAGGTTTAATTTAAACATGCGCTTTCACCTCTTCTTCCAATACATTCATTAATGTGTTGACATCCTTATCTCCCCGTCCTGATAAACAGACAAGAATGATTTGATTGCGATCCATCTCTTTGGCGAGTTTGAATGCTTTCGCTAACGCATGGGCAGATTCAATCGCCGGCAAAATTCCTTCTTTTTCTGATAAGAGTTTTAATGCATCCACCGCTTCTTCGTCTGTGATACTGTCATAAGTGACACGGCCGCTCTTATGCAAATAAGCGTGCTCCGGACCGATTCCAGGGTAGTCGAGTCCTGCTGAAATGGAGTAAGGCTCAATAATTTGCCCGAACTCATCTTGAATGAGATAAGTCAATGAACCGTGAATAACGCCTACGGTTCCTTTCGAGATAGTAGCGGCATGAAGAGGAGTATCAATTCCTTTTCCGGCTGCTTCAGCACCGATCAGTTCAACGTCTTCATCTAAAAACGACTGAAACATGCCCATCGCATTACTTCCTCCGCCTACACACGCCACTACTTTATCAGGCAGAGCGCCTTCAATGCGTTTCAGCTGATCCTTCGCTTCTTCTCCGATCATTTTTTGAAATTCACGAACCACTTGCGGATAAGGGTGCGGTCCGACAACTGATCCAATCATGTAAAAATGATCCTCGCAATGTTGAACCCAGTACCGAATCGCCTCATTTGTGGCATCCTTCAATGTGCCGTTTCCGCTTGTTACAGGCACAACTTCCGCTCCAAGCAGCTTCATGCGGAAAACATTCAGAGACTGGCGGGCAACATCCTCCTCGCCCATAAACACAGTGCAGGAAAAGCCGAATTTAGCTGCGACTGTCGCTGCGGCAACACCGTGTTGACCAGCGCCGGTTTCAGCAATGATTTTCGTTTTTCCCATTTTCTTAGCGAGCAGCGCTTGACCTAACGCATTATTGATTTTATGAGACCCTGTATGGTTCAAATCTTCTCGTTTCAAATAAATTTTCGCGCCGCCTAAATACTCAGTAACTCGATCAGCAAATGTGAGTGCAGTCGGCCTACCGGAATAGTCATTTAACAGCTTGTAATATTCATTACGAAAAACAGGATCATCCTTGATTTCTTTAAATGCGGTTTCAATTTCTTCTAACGGCTGCATCAGTGTTTCCGGAACAAACTTTCCGCCAAAATCGCCGTATCTGCCTATTTCATTCGGGTATGGATACATATTGATTCATCCTTTCTTCTAAAAACCTCATCAGATTCTGATCTTTTTGTCCGTTTTTTTCGATTCCGCTGGCTAGGTCAATTCCTGCCGGATGATATTTCAATAGGTCTGTGATGGTATCAGGATTCACGCCGCCTGCGATAAAACAGCGTTTGCCTATAGCCGCCTGCTGGTATTCCGGCACACAATCCCACGAAAAAGCAACACCAGTGCCGCCTCTTGCCCCTTTGACAGATGAATCAATCACAAAGCCGTCCACATCACCTTTAAAGCGGGCTATTTCTTGAGTTGTGTTCTCATGATGGTGAAGCGCCTTCCATATTTCACAATCTGTCAGCATGCGAAGCGCCTCGGCATCCTCAGGTTCCTCATCACCGTGAAGCTGAATGACGTCGAGATTCAAGTCTTCGGCAATGCGTGACATCATCTCTATCGATTCATTAACAAAAACCCCTGCAACCTGTTTTTCGACACGAACTTGACTCAGCCACTTTTTCACATCTTGCGGAGATACTTTTCGTTTGCTTTCAGCAAAAATAAAGCCCAGATAATCAGCCTGTGAGTCCGCTGCAAGCTGCAAATCCTGCAATGACCGTATGCCGCAATATTTTAATGCCGGCTTCTTCACATCCTCACTCCCCAAACAAAGCATAGATTGCTTTTTGCTGTGATGTTTGTCTCATCAATGATTCACCGATAAGCACAGCTTGTGCCCCTTGTTCTTTGACGAATGTTAAGTGTTCTAAAGAACCGATCCCGCTTTCGCTGACTAGCAGTGATTCTTTCGGAACTAGAGTTGCGATTTGTTCTGTCTGTTTTATAGAGGTTTCAAATGTTTTTAAGTTTCGATTGTTGATGCCGAGAATATCAGGTGTGAACACTTTCAATATTTGTTCAAGCGTTGATGCATCATGAACCTCCACTAACACGTCCAGCTGCTTTTCACCTGCTTCCAGATACAGTTCGTGAAGTTGGAAAGGATCAAGCGCCTCACCGATTAACAATATGGCATCCGCTCCGATTCTTTTTGATTCCTCCACTTGCAGAGAATCAATAATAAAATCTTTTCTAAGTACAGGTATTGAAACAGCGCGCTTCACGTCTGATAAATAGCTGTTTTCCCCTTGAAAAAACGGGGTGTCAGTTAAAACGGAAAGCGCATCTGCCATCGCATTTTGATAGTCTTTTGCAATCCGCTCAGGGACAAAATCCTTTTTAATAAGCCCCTTAGACGGCGAAGCTTTCTTCACTTCGGCAATCAACCCGATAAACCGATTCGGGCTTGCCAGCGCCTCTTTAAATGAACGTTTTTCGAAAGGCTGCTCTTCCGGCAGGACCAGTGTTTTTACTTCTTCTTTCTTTTGTTTGATGATGTTTTCAAGCATAGATCTCTTCCTCTTTCTGCTTTAGTCGTTCGAGCTGCGCGGCTGCGCCTCCGCTTGTAATCGTCTCTAACGCTAGCTCGGTTCCTTCCTTCAATGAGGCGGTAATCCCCGCCGTGTATATCGCAGCCCCTGCATTAAAAGCAGTAATAGATAAAGCGGAACTGCTGCTTTTATTTTCAAAAATATTCTGAATGAGATAGGCACTCTCTTTCGGTGACTGCACCTGTAAATCTTCAAGTCTGCCATTTGTGAAACCGAAATCTTCGGGTGATACGGTATATTCCCGGCGCTCCCCGTCCTTTAATTCAATTACATCAGTCGGTGCTGTAATGGAAAGCTCATCTAAACCGTCACGGCTTGCTACGAACAGGACGTGCTTCGGCTGAAACGGCTCCAGCGCGCTTGCCATTAGTCCCGCTTTTTCAGCGGAATAGACTCCGATCACCTGACGCTTCGCTTGTAAAGGATTGCTGAGCGGTCCGAGCAGATTAAATACCGTTCTAAAACCTAGTTCTTTTCTTGTACCGGCTACATGTTTCATAGACGAATGATAAAGCGGGGCAAAGAGAAAACCCATATTGTAAGTTTCAATGCTGCTTTTAACCTTCTCGGGAGTAGTTTGAATCGGAACCTCTAACTCCTCTAGTACATCAGCGCTTCCGCTTTTAGAAGAGACAGAGCGATTGCCGTGCTTAGCGATTTTTGCACCGGCTGCAGAGGCAACAATTGCCGATGCTGTTGAGATATTAAAAGTGGAAACACCATCTCCTCCGGTACCGCATGTATCAACTACATCAGGAAGTCCATCGACTGCAAGAGCTCGCGCCCGCATCGCCTTCACAAAACCCGTAAGCTCTGCTGGCGTTTCTCCCCGATGGGCAAGGATAGACAATATACCGCCCATTTCAGAAGGAGCCATTTCCGCTGTCATCATCATATTCATCAGTGCTTCAGCCTCACCGGCAGTAAGTGTTTTTCCGTCAACGCACAATTGTAGAAATTTGTTCATCAGCTTTATCCTCCTTGCTATGGAACATGTCTTCTGCAATATGAATCGTTTTCAGCAGCGCACCCGCTTTATTGCAGCTTTCTTCATATTCGGATTCCGGAATAGAATCAGCAACAATACCAGCTCCTGCTTGTATTGATGCAACACCGTTCTTTACACTCATCGTGCGAATCGTAATACAAGAATCGATATTCCCGTCAAATCCGATGTAAGCGATACAGCCGCCGTATGTCTCTCTCGGCGTGGGCTCAAGCTCTTGCAAAAGCTGCATGGCACGGATTTTTGGAGCACCTGTTAAAGTTCCTGCCGGGAAAGCGGACATCAGTGCATCGACAGGATGAACACCTTCTTTCAAGCGGCCAGTAACCACTGAGATAATGTGCATAACATGCGAAAAGGAGACAATTTTGGTGAACTCCGGCACAGAAACAGATCCGTATTCTGCTACTCTGCCGACATCGTTCCGAGCAAGATCAACGAGCATGTAGTGCTCCGCTTTTTCTTTATCATCCTTCATCAGCTCAGCTTTGAGTTTTTCATCCTCCTCTTTGTCTGCGCCTCGTTTTCTCGTTCCGGCAATCGGATGGATTTCCAAGTGCCCGTCCTGAACGTGGATTAACCGTTCTGGAGAGCTGCCGACTATTTCTCTGTCTTGGAGTTTCATATAATACATATACGGAGAAGGATTGACGATCCTAAGCACTCGGTATAATTCAAAGGCCTCTGCTTTTATCGGAATCTCAAATTTCTGTGACAAAACGCCTTGGAAGATATCGCCCGCTTTTATATATTCTTTGATTTTCTCTACATCAGCCATAAAAGCCGATTTTTCATAATTAGAAGACACGGTTTCAAAGCTGGGTGTCTGATATGAATCAGCAGATAGAAACAGCTCTTTTATATTTTTTTGATTCATCATTTTTTCAATGAGATCTTGGAGCTCCTGATGATGTTGATGAAACACATCGATTTTTTCGTTTTCTGTTTCTTGTCCATTGAGTCTCGCATATTGGATAAAGTGGACATTTTTGGTTTCATGATCATACGCAATTAATGTCCGACAAACAAAGAGCATACACTTTTCCAATCCTGTTTCCTTTGCGTGCGGAGGAACAGATGACTCAATCAGCGGAATCATATCATAGCTTAAGTATCCGACAGCACCGCCGACAAAAGGAATACCAAGCTCCGGCGTTTTGATTTTGTACGTGGTATTCATCCAGTTCAGCACTTCTTTTAATTCGTTTCCTGTGTAAAGAGATCTGCCGTCCTGATCAGCAGCTGTAAAACGGCTCTCCTCTTCTTTAATCGTGAGAAATGGATTCAGGCCGATAAACGAATATCTTGACCAACTGGATGTATCATCCTTGCTTTCAAGAAGATATGTAATCTCCCTGTCGAGCTTCTCTATCATTTGAATGGGTGTCAGCGTATCGACTGTGAAGGTCTCCACAATCGGTATAGTGTGGGAGGACAAGCTGTCCTCTAAAAATGCAGAAATGTTTGATTGGAAATTCATAACTCTCACTCCTTTTGGCAAGGAGAATGAGAAGATGGCATGAGAGGATAAAACGATATAACAAATAAACCCAAAAGAAAGGCTTCTTTTGGGTAGAATAAACATACATGTCTCAGCTCAACTAAACTCATTCTCTGCTACCCTATTCTCTGACTCAACTCATTTAATCGCTTTATACACGCTCTTGTGTATTTCTAAGCTGTTCTTATCGTATTACAATTCAGTATTTTTTGTCAATGATAAATCGGGTCTTAATACGACGGCTTTTTCTAAATATACATGTCTGATCTGATCCTGAGGAACATCTGTCTGGACGGTCATCATGACTCTTATGCACTTTTTCAGACCGCCGGCCACATCCATTTCCTGCATACATGTTACCGGCACATACTGCCAGCCTGAAAGCTCACGAACAGCTTTTGCCGGAAAAACGGAGTGCAAATCAGGTGTCGCCGAAAGAAGCATTTGAACAACATCTTCGGGCTTTGTTTTGTTTTCTTCTATGATTTTCTCTAACAGCTGTTTTGTTTTTTGTAAAATTTCTTCTTCAGTATCCCGTCCAACTGTAGTTGCTCCGCGAATTCCGCGAATCATCATGATGTTACCTCCAATCGCCATTTGTTCAGCCAGCTCTCTAGTTCATTTTTGGAAAATGTGCGATCAGCAACTTTTCCTAATTCGTTGAGCACGATAAACTGAATCATCCCGCCGCGGGTTTTCTTATCATTCATCATGCGATCTAAAAGAACTGAAGATTGCGCCTCTTTTTTGATTCGACTTGGATACCCCAAGCTTTTTAGCCAGCTGACCAAACGTTTTCTGTCCATTTCACAGCCCGCTGTCTTTTCGCTTAAATATAAAGCAAACTGCATCCCGAGGGCTACGGCATCACCGTGAGTGATCTGCCCGTATCCATATTCCGCCTCAACGGCATGGCCGAGCGTATGTCCAAAGTTTAAGTAAGCTCTTATCCCCTCTTCTTTTTCATCCTGCTGAACAACAGACGCTTTAATTGAAATGCCTTTAAAAATCATATCATTCAGCTGATCACTTGTAATATCGTGCAATGAATGGATATTCAGCAGCTCTTCCAGAAACGATTTGTCATAGATAAAAGCGTGTTTAATCACTTCTGCCATCCCGGACCGAAGCTCCTTTTCGGACAGAGAACGAAGGAAGTCTGTATCGTAGAGCACGGCTTTCGGCTGATAAAACGCACCGATTAGATTTTTTCCGAGCGGATGATTCACGGCCACTTTTCCTCCGACGGCGCTGTCATGCGCTAAAAGCGTCGTAGGCATTTGAATAAAATCAATGCCGCGCATAAAAGTAGCAGCCACAAATCCGGCAAGATCTCCTACAACACCGCCACCGAATGCGATGATGCATGAGGAGCGATCCATATGAAAACGAATCGCTTCACTCTGCAGTTTTGTGTACATGTCCATAGATTTCGCCTGCTCTCCGCTCGGCACCGTCACTTTTTTCACAGGCCATTTTTCTTCCAGCAAATGAAGCATTTCATCACCATACAGGCGATCCACCTCTTCATCTGTGACAAGCATAATTCGTGTTAAAGGCCTGTTTAAAGAGGTTAATAGTTCACAAACCTCTTTTCTGATGCCTTGTCCGATAAAAACAGGATACGACGAGGAAGCGGTTTGAACATGCAGTGTTCTCATTAAAATTCCCTCGACAGTTTTCTCATATTCTCCACATTTTCTCTAATGCGGTCGATTTGATCTAAGCCGAATTGTTCAACGACTGCGTTCGCAATTTCCCATGCGACAGCGGCTTCAGCTACTACACTTGCCGCAGGCACTGCACAGCTGTCTGAACGTTCAATGCTGGCAGAAAATGGTTCTTTTGTTTCAATATCCACGCTTTTCAGCGGTTTATACAAAGTCGGAATCGGCTTCATGACCCCGCGGACAACAATCGGCATACCTGTTGTCATGCCGCCTTCCAGTCCTCCAAGTCTGTTTGTAGCGCGAGTATATCCCTTTTCCTCGTCCCAAATGATCTCATCATGAACTTCGCTTCCATTTCTGCCGGCCGCCTCAAAGCCGATGCCGAATTCAACACCTTTAAATGCGTTAATTGAAAGTACAGCAGCAGCAAGCTTGCTGTCCAGCTTGCGGTCATAATGGACGTAGCTGCCCACGCCTACTGGCATTCCCTCGACAATGACTTCTACAATTCCGCCGATGGAATCGCCGTTTGCCTTCGCTTCATCAATGGCAGCCATCATTTTGTTGCCTGCTTCTTCATCGTAGCATCTGACCGGAGACTCCTCCGTGACACGCTGCAGGTCATCAATTGACGTATATTCTGTTTTCTCAGCTTTAACTGCGCCAATTTGCAATACATGGCCCGCCACCTTAATGCCCAGCTCAGAAAGAATCTTTTTAGCGACAGCTCCTGCCGCCACTCTGACAGTTGTTTCCCTTGCTGAAGAGCGCTCCAGCACATTTCTCATATCGCGATGATTATATTTAATCGCACCGTTTAAGTCAGCGTGACCTGGTCTCGGTCTGGAAATTTGACGCTTCATTTCCTTTTCTTCATCCTCTGTAATCGGAGCCGGACCCATGATTTTAGTCCAATGTTTCCAGTCGTTGTTTTCTACTGCGAGAGCAATTGGTGAACCGAGCGTTCGGGCATGGCGCACCCCGCTCATAATTTTGGCCTGGTCTTTTTCAATCTGCATGCGGCGGCCGCGGCCGTGGCCTTTTTGGCGTCTGGCAAGCTCAAAATTGATATCTTCCTCCATTATGTAAAGCCCGGCAGGCACACCTTCAATAATGGTCGTCAGTTGGGGGCCGTGTGATTCTCCGGCTGTTAAATATCTCATGACTTCTTCTCCCTTCATCGCATTAACGCTTTTAAGTAAAACTACTATAACATATTTTTCAGCAAAAAGTCAGTCTATCTTTTTTGATAAAAGAATGTATCAGCTGAAACCAGGCCGAATTTCTCAGGATTGAAGATTTGCTCGGTGCTGCCGACAAAAAGAATCCCATTCTTTTTCAGGCTCTGTGCCATTTTTAAATAAAGCTCATCCTTTGCGCTTTCTGTAAAATAAATCAATACATTTCGGCACACGATTAAGTCAAATTCTTGTTCATAACGGTCCGCCAGCAGATTGTGCTTTTTGAATGTAATATTATTTTTGATTTCCGGTTTTACTTCATAACTTCTATTTGCATGCTGAGTAAAATAACGATCCTTCACAGATGTCGGCACTTCCTGTAAAGACCGCTCCTGATACACGCCTTTTTTCGCTTTCTCCAATGCTTTTTCATCAATATCAGTCGCCAGAATCTGAAAGCCGGGAAGACCTTTTTGCTGATTCAAAAGCATGGCAAGCGTATAAGGCTCCTCACCCGTTGAGCAGGCGGCACTCCATATCTTTAAAGGCTTAGAATGCTTGATTAACGGCAGAATAGCAGTCTCAAGCACTTCCCATCTTTTATAATTACGATAAAATTCAGAAACATTAATCGTCATTCTGTCCAGTGTTTCATTTAAGAGCGCTTGATCCTTTTCCAAGGCTGCCGCAAAATCCTTAAAGCTTTGAAACCCCTTTTTCTCATAAAGCGACGTCAGCCTTCTCTTCATTTGTGCTTCTTTATATAAAGTTAAATCAACACCGGTTAATTGTTTCCATTTTGTTATAAATAAGCTGTATGTATCCATCTCTACTCTCCCAGTCTCGCTGTCTTTTTGTCCTAGTATAGCTTGTTTTCTCAGAAAATTGTATTGTTTCAATAAAAAAATCAGCTTTTCAGCTGATTTTAGATCATTGGGAAGGCAGGAATCTGATCAACATTGCCATTAACCCCTTATTCACTTAATGTAAACCTTTACAAAAGAAAACGAAAACCGGCGTCATTACATAGTGCCGGCCCTGCTACTTATTTTCATAATGATTAATAGATCCAGCCTGCCATGAGCTGTTGATATGATACTAATTCTTCATTCTTAAAGAAAATGTTAATCTCGCGTTCAGCACTTTCGAGAGAATCAGAGCCGTGGATGATGTTTTTTCCGACAAACATGCCATAATCTCCACGAATTGTGCCAGGCAAAGCTTCTTTAGGATTTGTCTTTCCGATCAGCTGTCGTGTCACTTCAATGACATTTTCGCCTTCCCAAACCATTGCGAATACAGGTCCTGAAGTAATAAACTCAACGAGCTCTCCGAAGAAAGGCTTCCCTTGATGTTCGGCGTAGTGTTTCTCAGCTATTTGTTCAGTCACTCTCATTAACTTGGCACCAGATAATTGTAAGCCCTTACGTTCGAATCTCGACAAAATATCACCAATGAGCTGACGTTGGACACCGTCTGGTTTCACCATAATAAAAGTCTTTTCCATCACATTCTCCACCCCATCATTATGTATGTATAGGCTTTCACACTGCACACCGAAATCGTAACATCTTTCTGAAAATTAATCAATCCGGGGCGGAGAAATTTCTAAATATCTACAAAATTAAAATTTTCTTTTTCCGATATATTTTGCGATGGCCGCAAGAGACGAACGTGCACGCCCTCTCGGAAGCGTGTTTAATTTCTGGAAAGCTTTCTGCAGATACATTTCGCTTACTGCCATAGATGCTTCAATTGCATCTGTTTTTTTCATTTCTTCAATGATCGGCTCAAGCTGTTCCTGCGTTGTCTCGGTGTTAATCAATTTAAGCTGATTTTTTAATGCTGGATTTTTCAGGGCATACAGCACTGGCAATGTAACATTTCCTTGAAGTAAATCTCCTCCAACAGGTTTGCCCAGCTCTTCTTCCGTTGAAGTAAAATCAAGAATATCATCAATGATTTGATAAGACATGCCGACGTAATACCCAAACCAGTACAGCGCCTTATGAATCTTTTCATCAGCGCCGGACGCAATGGCACCGAGCTGGCAGCTGACCGCGATAAGGAGCGCCGTTTTTCTTTTGATGCGGCGGAGATATGTTCTGAGGTTTTGTTCCATGTTGTATTTGTCTTTGATCTGCTCGATTTCCCCAAGACAAACTTCAACAATCGTCTGCGACAAAATCCTATGGGCTTTCGGTTCGTTAATTCTCGTCATCATTTCAAGAGATCCCGCAAGCATATAATCACCTGTGTACATCGCAATGCGATTGTCCCACTTTGCTTTGATTGTCGGCTTCCCTCTGCGAAGCTCCGCATCGTCAATGACATCATCATGAACCAAAGATGCCATGTGAATCATTTCCAAAGTGACGGCGACATATTTAATCTTATTAATGTCATAATCGCCAAACATGCCGGAAAGCAGCACGAAAACAGGGCGTATGCGTTTCCCTCCCGCCTGCAGCAGATGAAGACCCGCCTCGCTTAAAAGCGGGTAATCGGAACGTACGGTTTGTTCAAGTTCTCTTTCAATTACATCAATATCGTCATTTAAAAAAGAGTAGGCCATTTTAAATTTCATATCATTCACCCAAACATCTGTGTTTTCATTTCCATCCGATATGCGTGGCAGCGACTCCGCCAGTAAACGAATGATATTTGACATTTTTCAAGCCCGCCTCTTCAAACAGGCCCGCCAGTTCTTTCATTCCAGGGAATTCTCTGGCTGATTCTTGAAGCCAAGAATATTCTTTATAGCTCTTCGCAAACAATTTCCCGAAAAACGGCATAATATACTTAAAGTACATAAAGTAAGCCTGTCTGAATCCGAACGTTTCCGGCTGGGACGTTTCCAGACATACCACCTGGCCGCCCGGCTTCACCACACGTCTCATCTCTTTCAGTACGGTCAAGTAATCAGGGACATTGCGCAGTCCGAAGCCAATGGTCACATAATCAAATGTATCATCATCAAAGGGAAGCTCCATCGCATTTCCGTGCAGCAGTTCAATTTGGCTGAATCCGCCGTCTTTTACTTTCTGCTGGCCGACACTCAGCATATTTTCACTGAAGTCCAAGCCCTTGATCTCACCGCTTTTACCGGCTGCTTTTGCAAGAGCGATCGTCCAGTCAGCCGTTCCGCAGCAGACATCAAGTGCCTTGGCGCCTTCTTTTACATTCATGATGCGCATCGTTTTGTCGCGCCATTTTTTATGCTGCTGAAAACTGATGACAGAGTTCATTTGGTCGTAGTTTTTATATATTTTTTCAAATACTCCGTGTACGCGCTGTTCTTTTGAGTCCTGCATAATGGTTTACCCTTCTTCCACTTTCTGATGATAGGTTTGATCTTGGCTGATTGTCTTCAGGCGGTTTAATAAAATATGCTGAATAGGTGAATTTAGAGGCAGAAGTGACTCAATGCTGTTTTTCGCTTTTTTAAAACAATCTTCTAATATCTCTTCTTTTGTTTTTCCCAGCTGTATAAAACTGCCGATCACATCCAGAAATGTATCATTCCCGTTCATAAGCCGCTTAAATACAAAAAAATCACTCGACAGCTTTTTCCAGCGCGGGAGGTTGAAGTGTTCCGCCACCCGATGGAATAAAGCTGACTCAACAATGCCGACACTTTCGAAAAAATCGTGTTCATCCTTGAAAGAACGGTCATATAGCCGAATTTTGTGTTCATTGATTTCTTTGATAGCTGTAGCAAGCGTCCGAATCATGTAGATATCCTTCATTTCAGATAGTAAAGAGTAGTACAGCCCGCTGAAATAATCGCCTGCGAGAACAGTCAATTGGCGGTTTTTGTTTTCGTCTCGTTTTATGACTCTGGCTGTCGTCACTTCATCATGGGTATCAAGGGCGCTTTGTACAAGCATCGCTGTTACAATATAATTTTCTCTGTCATTGTTTTTTATGTCGGCTTCTTCAAATAAAGCATGAAAAAGAAGAAGCTTATCCTCATCAATTTTCGGCGCAGAAATATGCTTCGCTAAATAAGGATGAGACAGCTTTTGTTTTAATTTTGTGTTCAGATTGGCTAAAGTTCCGTAGATGTCTTGCAAAAATATCACCCTTGTCCCCAAATTCACATTTATTTCTTAATCTATGTATGAGTTTTATCTTTTCATTCACTTACGCATGTATCATTATAGCATAAAAAAAAGAAATTGGCTGTATCCTCCCGCTGTTTGCGAGCATTTGCTTTTAACAGCGGGGACAGCCAGCTTATTTTTTTTCGCTTTTCATTTCTCCGTATGCGGTTTGAATGAGTGCCTCTCCTCTGATTTTAATGGCCGAAGTATGCTCTGTAAACTGAGCGATGATTACTTCTCCCTTGTCGAGTTTTTCGGAATGGTGAAACTTTGTATCGGTTCCTCTTGTCAGGCCGATCACATTCACTCCGTCTTCAACCGCTTTTATGATGACAAAATCACTTGAATGCTTTTCGTTCATTTCTAGCACCCTCTATCTTTATTAGTCCTGGTGTTTAATATGTTCCAATACTTCGGCACGGGCAGCTGCATCATCTTTAAAAATGCCTCTGACTGCTGAAGTGACGGTTTTTGCACCCGGTTTTCTCACACCGCGCATCGTCATGCACATGTGTTCTGCTTCAACCACTACCATGACGCCATACGGGTCAAGCGTTTCTACGATGCTTTCCGCAATTGTAGATGTGATACGCTCCTGAAGCTGCGGACGCTTTGCAACGGCTTCAACGGCACGCGCCAATTTACTGAGCCCTGTGACCTTTCCGCCTCGCGGTATATATGCAACGTGCGCTTTTCCATAAAAGGGAACAAGGTGATGCTCACACATAGAATGAAACGCGATATCTTTTACAAGAACAAGCTCCTCATGGTTTTCACCGAAGATAGTCTGGAAATGTTCTTTTGGGTCTTCATTCAAGCCGGAGAATACTTCGGCGTACATCTTTGCGACTCTTTTCGGAGTATCAAGAAGCCCTTCTCTGTTCGGGTCTTCTCCGATCGCTTCTAAAATTTGACGAACAGCTTGTTCGATTTGCTCTTTATTAACTTCTTTCATGTTCTATGTCCTCCACCAATGAATACATTTAATTTCGATTCTAGCACACATGCCCCGCTAAAAGCAAAGTGAATGCCCTGTCAGGAAGCCCATGCCCTTGAAATATGAAAAGCCCCTTGGAAAGGGGCTTTTCTGTGAAGAAATAAAGTGTATGTAAGCTAGATGCATACACGATCTATATTCACAATTATTTTCCGGCAACTGCGTCTTTAAGCGCTTTACCTGGTTTGAAAGCAGGTACTTTGCTCGCTGGAATTTCGATTTCTTCACCTGTTTGAGGGTTGCGTCCTTTACGTGCAGAACGTTCACGCACCTCGAAGTTACCAAAACCGATCAGTTGAATTTTATCACCGTTTTTAAGTGCATCTAAGATCGTATCAAAAACAGAGTCAACTGCTTTTGTAGCGTCTTTTTTAGACAATTCGCTTGCTTCTGCAACCGCATTGATAAGTTCTGTTTTGTTCATGCCTTTCACCTCCTCCCAAAAGGGATACATTCAGTTCGTTTATTATCATTTCTTCACAGTTCAGTCTGATTCTAAACCTGGCCCAGAAAAAAATCAGAGCAGGCAAGAGAAAGACAATTAAACGGCTTTTTAAGAAAAACTGCACTCTGAGGAATGTTTGTCCAACAAAGTGAAGAATTTCTGTATGTAGAGTAACACATATAAAAAGCCATATCAAGCATTTTAAAGCGTCAATCCCTTGCTCGTCAAGGATTTAACGTGGTTTACCGAACAAATATTCCTTTTTTTTGCTTTTTTCATCCTATTCTTTGATCCTTTTCCATTATTAAGAGCAAAGAAAAAAGACCTCCCATTCTATAAAGAGGTCTTCCGGTATTACAGGATGATGGCGATTAAGCCGCCAGAGCCTTCGTTTATAATTCTTTCTAACGTTTCTTTTAATTTATACCGCGCGTTTTCAGGCATTAATGACAGCTTTGCCTGAATCCCTTCTCTCACAATTGAGCTCAGTGATCTTCCGAAGATATCGGAGTTCCAGATGGAGAGCGGATCATCCTCAAAGTCCTGCATTAAATAGCGTACAAGCTCTTCGCTTTGTTTTTCCGTTCCGATAATCGGCGCGAATTCGCTTTCGACGTCTACTTTGATCATATGGATCGATGGCGCGACAGCTTTTAGCCTCACACCGAATCGTGAGCCCTGCCTTATAATTTCCGGCTCATCGAGACTCATATCAGTTAAAGCAGGCGCTGCAATGCCGTATCCCGTCTGTTTGACCATTTTTAAGGCATCAGACACTTGATCATATTCTGTTTTCGCATGGGCAAAGTCTTGCATGAGTTCAAGCAAATGGTCTCTTCCTCTGATTTCAACACCCACCACTTCTTTCAAGATTTGATCATATAAGTGGTCCGGCGCGTACAAATCGATTTCTGCGACCCCTTGACCCAGCTCAATTCCGGCTAATCCGGCACTTTCAATAAATTCAAACTCGCTGAATTGGCCGACAACCCTGTCTACGTCCCGAAGCCGCTTAATATCCTTAACAGTTTCCTTCACGGATTCCTGGTAGCTTTCACGCAGCCAATGGTTTTCTTTTAGCACCATTACCCAGCTTGGGAGGTTGACATTTACCTCAAGCACCGGAAACTCGTAGAGGGCTTCTCTGAGCACACTCAGCACATCTGATTCCCGCATGCTTTCCACGCTCATTGCCAAAACCGGGATATCATATTTTTCGCTTAAATCCTGGCGCATGGCTTCTGTTTCCGGATGATACGGCCTGACTGAGTTGATGACCATAATAAAGGGTTTGCCAACCTCTTTCAGCTCTTCAATGACTCTTTCTTCAGCCTCTATATAGTCACTTCTGGCGATATCACCAATGGTGCCGTCTGTTGTAATGACAACTCCGATGGTCGAGTGTTCTTGAATGACTTTTCGCGTGCCAATTTCAGCAGCCTCATGAAATGGGATCGGTTCTTCGTACCAAGGCGTGTTAATCATCCGCGGCCCGTTTTCATCTTCATATCCTTTAGCGCCGGGTACTGTGTAGCCTACACAATCTACTAATCTTATATTGACATCGAGTCCGTCTGACACGTGAACAGACATCGCCTGATTCGGAACAAATTTAGGCTCTGTAGTCATAATCGTTTTGCCGGCCGCGCTCTGCGGCAACTCATCCTGCGCACGGGCCCGGTCTGCTTCGTTACCGATATTCGGGAGCACCACAAGCTCCATGAATTTTTTAATGAACGTGGATTTTCCTGTACGGACAGCACCTACGACTCCTAAGTATATATCGCCTCCTGTTCGTTCAGCGATATCCTTGAAAATATCGACCTTTTCCAAGTGAATCCCTCCCGGACTTCCTATCCTTATCAATTTTATTAAGCTCTTTCAATCAAACACAGGACACTATATGTGTATGACGTTGTCCTATTTCAATATGACATCTTTAGAAAATTTTCCGTCCTCAATCTATTAAAGTATAAAAAAACCTTTCTCCCTATTTGTATGCAAGGGAGAAAGGTTCATTCCTTTTTCATATCATTTTCTAAAAAAACAGGTTCCTGTTTGTCATTTACCGTATATTTCACAGAAAACGCCGGGACGAAAGGCGTTTCTTGCCAAATCATATCCTGAATTTCAGATCCGGGCTTAAACGTTTTTTTGCTTTTTTTGAGCCAAGAAGCCAGCTCAGTCCGGTAATCGGCATATATTTCTCCGTCTCCGTCAATCATAAGCGGCAAGGAATTCCCTGAGATTGGGCTTGTCACTGTAAGAGAGCTTCCAACCCCCAGCTTCTTCTCATCTAGTGTAAATAAATCACGTGACAGCACATCCTGATAAGGCGGATATTGATGCTCCTGGCGGTACATTTGGACACGCAATTTCACATCGCGGATTTTTTCAGCCATCTTTAGATCAATCAATTTAACAGTCGGATCGTTCTCTACGTCGACAAGCACGTATTGATAGTCTCCTCCGCTTTCATATGCCGTGCTTGGAGGTTCGGCCATATACCTCGGCGCTAAACGGTTAAAGTCTATCGGATATTTTTGATACAGAGGTGTCGACATATCTTTTGTTTGAATGGGAAGCAGTCCTCCATTTGCCTTTTGGAATTCGTCAACAGCAGACTGGACCTGCTCTAACTGGTCCTGATAAGGAATGGCATGTACACTGCTTTTCCGCTCATTTGGATATAAACAGCCTGATAAAAACACGACTGCCGCAAAAATCATAGCGCACTTCAGTTTACCCATACAGCACTTCCTTTTACAGCTTTATTCATTGACAGGACCGCTGAATACCACGACAAACACAATAATTCCCGATATGAGCATACACATGTAAGCAAACGATGAAACCGCAATCTTCAGAAAACGATTCCGAAACTTAAACCGGCTTAAATAGATGGACGCTACAGCCAGAAACATCAGGCCCATGGACCCCAGTGCAAACCACATTTTCATCAATGCCAGACTCAATGACCTGCGCCTCCCCCTAATATGTATGATGTAAGCGTTATATTTCATTTTAATATACAGCGCCGGTAAAGATCAACCAGATTTTCCATCCTTTGATAGAACAAAAAACTGAAGCAAAGAGGGGGACCTTCGCTTCAGTCAAATTGACTATATTCACCTGCACGTTTAAGAAACACTCTCTTGGACTTCGATGCTATAGTATGCGACTTGGCATACAGATGCATCCTCTATTGCCTAAATCAGCAAAATGTTTCAGGAGATCCCAAGACTTGGGTGTTCTACTGTTTTTCGGGCTTTCGTTCAATTAAGATATGCGGTCGTCAATACAATTGACACTTTTACTTCACTTGATTTTCAAACGTATTTACCAGATCCTCCATCTCGTGGGTTTTCCCTCTCGCCATTAAAGATTCAACAGCAGTTTCCACTTTTTGTCCGTTAAATAGAACTTGATGGAGTGCTTTTGTAATCGGCATTTTCACATCATATTTCTCCGAAAGCTGGTAAGCCGCTTTTGTCGTACGGACGCCTTCGACTACCATTCCCATCTCTTCAAGAACGTCTTTGAGCTTGTACCCTTTTCCGAGCAAATTGCCGGCACGCCAGTTTCTGGAATGAACACTTGTGCACGTCACAATCAGATCGCCCACTCCTGTCAATCCAGAAAACGTCAGGGGATTCCCGCCCATTTTCGTTCCGAGTCTCGCGATTTCGGCAAGTCCGCGCGTAATCAATGCAGCTTTGGCATTGTCGCCATACCCTAAACCGTCTGTAATTCCTGCGGCAAGTGCAATGATATTTTTTAAAGCCCCGCCGATCTCAACTCCGATAATGTCAGGGTTTGTGTACACCCGGAAATTGTGATTAATAAATAAATCCTGCACCTCTTCTGCTGCCCGCATGCTTTTTGAAGATGAAGTAACGGTCGTCGGATGGCGCAGCCCCACTTCTTCCGCATGGCTCGGGCCGGAAAGGACCACAACATCTTTTCTGACATCGCTTGGGAGCTCGTCTTCCATAATCTCAGAAATGCGAAGGAGCGAATCAGGCTCTATTCCCTTGCTGACATGAACAAAGACTGCCTTTTTCGTGATAAAAGGCACAGCCTGTCTCAGCACTTCCCGAATCGCTTTTGTCGGAACCGCAACAATAATGAAATCTGCGTCCGAAACAGCTTTCCCGATATCCGTTGTAGCCTCTATTGATTCCGGCAGCTTGACGTTCGGCAAATAATCCTTATTTTCATGCTGATCATTGATTTGATCAATCAGATCTGCACGGTGCCCCCACATGGTTACATTGTGATGATTATCGGCTAACACTAAAGCCAGTGCCGTCCCCCAGCTTCCCGCTCCGAGCATAGTGACTTTTTTCATATTTGCTTCACACCTTTTTATTTTCTAGCTCTTGCAAATATTTTGATTGGTGTCCCTTCAAAATCGAACGCGTCTCTGATTCGGTTTTCTAAAAAGCGTTCGTACGAGAAATGCATTAATTCCGGATCGTTTACAAACACAACGAAACTCGGCGGTTTTACCGCCACTTGGGTCGCATAATAAATCTTCAAACGAGAACCGTTATGAGTCGGCGTCGGATTCATTGCCACAGCGTCCATGATGACATCATTTAAGACATTCGTTTGAACCCGCAGTGAATGATTTTCACTCGCTTTGATAATCGCAGGCATCAGCGTATGAATCCGTTTTTTCGTTAAGGCTGACATGAATAAGATTGGCGCATAATTAAGAAATTGAAAATGGTCACGGATATTTTCTTCAAATTCTTTCATCGTGCTTTCATCTTTGTCAACAGCATCCCATTTGTTTACGACGATCACGACAGCTTTGCCCGCTTCGTGTGCATAACCGGCGATGCGCTTATCCTGTTCAATAATGCCTTCTTCGCCGTCCAGCACAACCGCAACGACTTCTGAGCGGTCGATTGCTTTCAGCGCCCGCAGTACACTGTACTTTTCAGTCGTTTCATAGACTTTCCCTTTTTTTCGCATGCCGGCAGTATCAACAATGACAAACTCCTGCTGGTTGTACGTAAATGCCGTATCAACAGCATCTCGTGTCGTTCCTGCCACGTTGCTCACAATGACGCGCTCTTCGCCGAGCATCGCGTTCACTAGGGAGGACTTTCCGACGTTCGGGCGTCCGATCAGGCAGAATTGAACCACTTCTTCATCGTATTTCGTTTCAGGAATGTTTTTAAAATGCTCTGCAACGGCATCCAGCAAATCACCTAATCCGAGTCCGTGTGTTCCCGAAATTGGATACGGCTGGCCAAAGCCAAGCGAATAAAAATCGTAAATATCCGCTCTCATTTCTGTGTTATCCAGTTTATTAACTGCCAAAACAACTGGCTTTTTCGTGCGGTACAAAATTTTCGCTACTTCTTCATCAGCAGCAGTCACGCCTTCACGGCCGTTCACCATAAAGATAATGACATCCGCTTCATCCATGGCGATTTCAGCCTGCTGGCGAATCTGCGCTAAGAACGGCTCATCACCGATATCAATACCGCCAGTATCAATTAAATTAAAATCATAATTCAGCCACTCAGCCGAGCTGTATATCCGATCCCTTGTCACACCAGGGGTATCTTCTACTATTGAAATTCTTTCTCCCGCAATCCGGTTAAAGATTGTGGATTTTCCTACATTTGGTCTCCCGACAATGGCTACGACAGGTTTACCCATAGTACCCTTCCTTTCGATCCAGCCGCTTTCATTTTTACATAAATTTTCAACCGGTTATTAAAATCATTTCATTCACTTTTATGAAAAGAAACCCTTCAGAGGAAGGGCTTAACTCATTTATTATATCAGTTTTTACTGGGATCACAACTATTCTTAAAAATGTTTCACGATCAAATACACGTCATCTCCAATTCTGTGCGCTATTCCATCAAGGATCGCCTCAAGATTTTTAGCGAAAAGCTCCATCTCCTTTTTGTCATTACAAAAAAAGACAGGAGCTCCCCCCGCAGCCCTGTTTCGGTTCGTCGTAATCACAGACAAAATCATTTTCGTAAGAGATTCGCTCATTCTATCACCTTATCCTGGTTCTTGATAAATTCCGTCGGCATTCTGATCGCGTTTTCCAAAGTTGGAACATTGCTGATAATCTGAACAGCTGTTTCGGGGTGGTTAATTTGCGGAAGAACAAAAACTGCCACTCTCCCGTCATTTAAATCGCGTTTTGCAATTGGAGTGAGAGACGGCTCGCCCGAATCCCGATAAACCCCGAGTACATTCGAAACATCAAATAAAATGGCCTGGCGCTGCCCTAAGTTGGCAATGGTCGCTGCTGAATTAAAGTTTTTTGGCGTTAAAATAAATCCCATTCCGTGCTTTAAAATCAGCTCCTGTTTTTCCGGAAGCCCAATATTCATCATATAAATATTATCAACAAACAGTCCCGGGCCGTCAAAGCGCGGCTTTATGTACTCGATATCTACAATCTCCTTCAACACACTGCCCGACATAAATTTCATTGCCAGCAAGAAACAAACAATAGCCGCTATGACTGCAGCCCAAATGGATAAAAGCACATACGCAGAGGTTGTCAAAAGAGCTGTAAAGATCACGATATAATTTCTGCTTTCAAACGCAATCGCAATTCCCTCAATATATGTGCTTCCCCTTGAGACAAGTTCATACGAATCCATTTGCGTCAGTGTGTTCCGCTCCATGTTTCGAACATCTCTAAATTGCGTCGCTGCCAATGTTAAAAACGTGATGGCCGTAAATTCCTCCTGCAAAAGCGCCGGCATAATAATGGCCCCTAAACCAGCCGCAATCAGCCCTAGTGCAATGTGAATGACTTTCCCATGAACATAGGTCGGATACTGGCGGTAATCCGTTTTCAGCATATAAAGCCGTGTCGCGACCCCGGCAATGACCCCAGCAATAATTGGATAAATGTAATCACTCATGACATTTTGGTAGCTCCTTTGTTTGATCTTTTGCTCTTTTGACCAACCTGGCTTGCCAGCTGTTCGTATCTCGATATGCCAAACAGCAATATAATACCCGCGGAACACGTATTCAGCCATTGAAAGCCACCGACAGCCAAAGCCCCGGCCAGCTTCTGAATCACAAACGAATACATCAGTTCGCCTTGGCACATCCCTAGCACAAATAATGTAAGCTGTTTCTGGAACTCCCTTTCAACCGAAGCTGTCAAAAGCACTAATAATATTACGGCAGCCCACTCAGGTTTTATGATAAACCAAACTGGATCATATAATGCAAAAAGATAAACAAACGCATACCCGGCAATAAGCATCAGATAGACCATGAGATAACGAAAACGATACATTCTCAAATACCCTGCATAGACACACCCGCAGAAAAAAAACATCATATAAGCAGTATTTAGGGAAAAATATAAAGTGATGTCATGTATGCTTAGAATCATATTAGTCAAAATAAAGACAGAGACGGCAAATCGCCTTTTCGTCTTTTCAAAAATAAAGGTCGTCAGAACCCACAGAAACCACATTGACCAATAGTAATAAAATTGTTCCATTTTGCTTCCTCCATACTCCCAGTATGGAGCCCGAGCGCTTTTTTTAAACAATCCACTTCACAATAAGGAGTATGATCATGGGAAAAGACAGACAGGAAAAAAAACTCAAAGCTTCTGGCAGAGTCGAATCAGATCGCGACCATTCCATTCACTATGACGGAGCAACAAGCCTTGAACAAAACGGAAAATTCAAAAAGCGAAAATCATAATCAAAAGCCCAAAACTCATAAGGTTTTGGGCTTTTGATCATTCATCGCACACTATAGCTGGACGTATCAATCCCTCTCTCTGTGAGCCAGTGATGGGTTTCACCTTTGATCACAAGAGGTGTCTTTTGCAAATCAGTAATCGTTCTGGCGCCCAGTACGGTCATAATCATTTTTAATTCGTCAAGGATCAGCTGAACCTCCTCAAGCAGTCCTTCCTCTCCTCTTTCAGTCAGCGCTTTTAAAAAGTGTCCTGCCATTCCGGTGCAAGAGGCACCCAGCGCTATTGCCTTTGCCACATCAAGCGCATCCTGCAGGCCTCCAGACGCCATCATTGTACTTGCGGGAAACGCAGAGTGGATTTCCGCCAAACTTGCTGCTGTCGAAATGCCCCACGAGTTAAAAAAGGTGATTTGCCGATGTCTTCGGAGATTTTCGATTTTCGAGAAATTCGTGCCCCCGTAACCGCCGATATCTACAGCCGCAGCACCAGCTTCATAAAGCTTCCTTGCTGATTCTTTGCTCATACCGAAGCCGACCTCTTTCACAATGACCGGCACACTGACCTGACTGCAAATTTGTTCAATACGGTCCAGAGCTCCGCTAAAGCTTCTGTCTCCTTCAGGCATCACAATTTCCTGAATCACATTCAAGTGAATCTGCAGTGCGTCTGCTCCAATCATTTCCACTGCTTCCTTTGCCTGATCAGCTGTCGCCTCGCTTCCCAAGTTGGCAAAAATCAGTCCGTTTGGGTTTTCTTTTCGAACGATTTCATACGAAAAACGCTCTGAGGGATCTTTTAATGCTGACATTTGTGATCCGACAGCAAGAGGTATACCGGCCTGACGAGCCGCTCGTGCAAGTGATTGATTAATATCATATGTAAGTTGTCCGCCGCCGCCAGTCATTGCATTGATAAAAATCGGCGAACTGCTTGAAAGTTCGCCGATTTTTGTGGAAATATCTACTTGTTCTAATGCAAGATCGGGCAGACTGGCATGAACAAACGTAATATCATCAAGACCCGTGTCCCGCTTTTGTCCAGTGGACAGGGCATGATTGATGTGTTGTTTTTTCCGTTCTGCTCGAGTCACGTTTATCACCAATTATTTTAGTTTATTCAGCTTATCTCCGATCAAATCACCAAGCTGGAAGCCAGTGCTTGTTTCTTCCTTCGCCTGATATTGACGGTAATCTTCCTGATCGGCTTTAGGCGCTTCTTCAAGTTCACGCATACTTAATGAAATGCGCTCCTCATTTTCATTCACATCAAGAACCTTCACTTTTACAGTCTGTCCTTCTTCAAGGACTTCATGCGGCGTGCCGATGTGTTTGTTGGAAATTTGAGAAATATGAACGAGACCTTCAACACCCGGAAAGATTTCAACAAAGGCTCCGAAGCTTACAAGACGCTGCACAGTTCCTTCAAGCACATCGCCTGGTTTCACTTTCTCGCCGATTTGGCTCCACGGTCCAGGCAGTGTGTCTTTGATAGATAAAGAAATACGTTCATTATCACGGTCAACGGATAATACTTTCACTTTTACTTCTTGTCCTTCTTCAACAACGTCAGACGGCTTCTCCACATGGGAGTGGGAAAGCTGCGAAATGTGTACAAGTCCGTCGATACCGCCGATATCAACAAACGCACCAAAATCAGTCAGGCGCTGCACTTTGCCATCAAGTACACTTCCAACTTCGAGAGACTGAAGAAGTTCTTGTTTTTTATTTACTTGCTCACTTTCAACAACGGCACGGTGTGAAAGGATCACGCGGTTTTTATCACGGTCAAGCTCTACAACGAGCAGAGACAGTGTTTTTCCTTTATAATCAGTAAAATCTTCAACGAAATGCGCTTCAACAAGTGATGCCGGAATAAAACCGCGAACGCCGATATCAACGACAAGTCCGCCTTTCACGACATCTTTAACTTCAGCTTCAAACACTTCTTTTGTTTCAAATTTTTTCTCAAGGTCTTCCCAAGCGCGGTCTGCATCAACAGCACGTTTAGATAAAATCAAAGCATCGTCTTCCACTTTTGTTACTTTCAGGTCAAGCTCGTCGTCTACTTTTACAACATCCGATGCTTTCTCTACATGAAGACTTGATAATTCACTGATTGGAATAATACCGGACTGTTTGACATTGATAATTTCAACATCCACATGCTTATCCTCTACCTTTGTCACAATCCCTTTAACTACATCTCCAACCTCTGGCACTTGAACATCAATTTGATTCATTTCCTCTGTCATTTGAATAACCTCCTTGGTCCAAACCTACACAGCTTAATTAAAACGGTTTGAAAGCTGGACATATAACATGCCCGCTTTTAGCCGAATATGTATTAAAGAATCATCCAAAAAAGTTTTTTGAATGATCAATAAAAAGTTTTATTAGTATTAACTTCTAATAAAAGGACAGGTTTGTCAAGCAATAACATTCTTTCTTGGCTGAAAAAATCCAAAAAAGTGGCATTCGCCATAATCAGCGGGACTTTTGCTCCACTGCCTTGAGGATTTTATCAGCTACCTCTTGAATGGAAAGAGATGTCGTATCGATTTCAAGAGCGTCTTCTGCTTTGCGCAATGGTGATACTTCGCGCTCTGAATCAAGCTTGTCTCTTCTTGCAATTTCCTCAATCAATGTCTCATAGTTGACATCGTAGCCTTTTTTCACGTTTTCTTCATAACGGCGTTTCGCTCTTTCCTCAACAGAAGCCAAAAGAAAGATTTTCACTTCAGCATTCGGCAGCACGTGAGTCCCGATATCACGTCCATCCATGACGACGCCGCCTTTTTCCCCAAGCTGCTGCTGGCGTTTCACCATTTCTCCCCTGACGCTTCTGTGCTTTGCTGCTATTGAAACTTGGTTGCTGACTTCGTCTGTTCGGATCGCCTCAGTTACATCGGTGCCGTTAACGAGCACTTTTTGTCCTTCTTCTGTTGTCATCAGTTCAATGTTTGTCCGCTTTAGCAGCTCAGCCAGTTTTTCTTCATTTGCCAGGTCAATGTTTTCTTGCAAAGCCGTATACGTTATCGCCCGATACATCGCTCCTGTATCAATATATATGTACGATTTCTTCTCAGCCACAATTTTGGCAACGGTGCTTTTCCCCGCAGCTGCCGGGCCGTCAATTGCAATCGATAATTTCTTTTCCATAATTCCTCTCCTTGCTCTTTTCTCCTCTATGGATTGTATCACGAACTTTATGAAAAAGGGTGGAAAATTGATGAATAATTAATGTTTGAAGGTTTCAATCCTATTGTTCTCCTCCATTTTATCCACCCCTTCATATTGAATCACTTTTGATACATAAGGCTCAATATGCTCATAGTGAAAAAGAATCTGGACACCAAGTAAAATGATGGCCTGAATGAACAATAATTTGATCAGCAGCCGTTCAAATGTTTTCATCGGAGCACCTCCATCACAAATAGTATGGAAGTGTTTGCCGATGTTTATTCCATCCGTGCCTTTCTTCTCTTATTTAACTGGCGCCGGATGCAATATTGAAGCAGAAACTGCTGGTCACTCGCTGAGATTCCCGTATACTCAAGGGTCATTTTATGCTTCCCTGTTTTCGGATCGTCAAAGACTCGTCTGACAACGGCTTCTGTTTCTATTTGACGTATGTTTTCATTTTCAGAAAGACTGATAATCAGGCTTAATGATTCCCCGGATTGAAAGGAATGGCCATCCGCTAAAATTAAGGCGATGCCGCCCGCGCTGATATTATAGGAAAGTGTGCTGAACTCTTCCTCAGCTGCCGGCTGCATTCGCACATCCAATACCGCATCAGTTCTCACATACTGGCGGCGCTGGATCCGTTTCACCTTTTCACGGGGAGGCACTTCAAGACAGATCATTTGAAGTTTGTCCTTCACTTTACCTTTTATACGGCTTGTAAAGCGGTAAGGAACTTCGTCTTTGCCCACAAACTCTACCGTTACTTCCATATCGTTATGCAAAATCACAGTTCGCCCTGTAGCTACATCAACCGGGTACGCGATCAAAAGCTCATTGTTTTCGTTGCTTACAGCTTTACTTTTCGCTTTTTTCAATTCATTTTCTTCTATATATTCTAAATATATATTTTCCCCAATCTCAATCATTAACTTCACTCTTTCGTATTCAATATACTCTCATTTTTATTAAAGCACGTTATGAAAAAAAGGAAAAGACATTTAGTCCTTTCCTCCTGTTTTTTATAGGTCTTTATATATAGGTTCAGCATTTTTTAATTTTTCAACCTTTTCTTCCGAACCATCACTGGCATTTATATACATTCTGAATGTGTCATTTTCAATTGTCCCGAGCATTTCATAGCATAACACTTCTTGGCCAAGTTCATTTGTAATCAAAGCAAGCCTTGTTTCTCTTACTTGTACATTTTTATTTAATTTCGATTTCGCTTCTGCCTCAGTAATGGCCGGCTTAGGAATATTTCTTTTTCTGTGGGATGTTAGGAAGTCCCTTGCTGAAAAGCCTACAACCTCACCGTCATCCAAAGCCACTTTCATGCGAATGGCTTCCGGGTACATTCGGATTTTATTTTCAACAGGCACATATGAAAATACGCCGATTTTATCATATTGGGCACTTTCATCAATTTCCAAATCATCTGTTTCAAATCCGTTTTTCTTTAAAAAGGCGAGCGCGCGGTTCGACCCGTCATTCAAACTGAATTTCTGATTCTTCACTTTTCTGTTTTGGATCAAATATACCGGATGCCCGCCCTTTCTCGTAATATCCATATAAATCGCTGCTTTATGGTCTGGGTCTTTCATGCTGACGCTATATACGTCGCGGTTTGTTTTTTTTCCACTTTTCACCACTTTAATTGAATAATTGTCATCCGGGGCAAAACGCTCAGCAATTTGTTTTGCTTCCTGTTCGGAAATTTGTTTTCCTTTCAGATGGCTGAAGCCCTTCTCTTCTTTTTTGGTGCTGGTGAAACTCGGGCCAAGGTCTGTTCCGGTGGAGAATGCACCGACATTTTTTTCGACGGTTTTAAAGCTGTTGATAATCGTATTATCGCTTTGTTTTTCGTCAGAAGCCAGTGCCATCTCTACGTCCATCCAGCGAAGGTTTTTGCTCATAACAAGGTGCTGAACATGACGCAATTCATTTTGTATATCTTCGGATTGCTGATATAGCTTATTTAGTGATGTATACTCTTTTTTATCTAGCGGCTTTTGCTCCAAATCTCTGACTGACGTTTTATAACTGAAATCGCCGATCTTTGATAATAACTCTTCTGTTTTGTTAAACGGCATTAATGTAAGCGGCAGCTGACTGACACTGTTATGGGCTTCAGATGTAATCCTCCACACATCTACCAATGCAGGTGACAGTGATTTTTGGCTGTTCATGGCGAGTGTTGTTCCGATTTTATCGTGAAGCTGATCCATCTGATAGGTAAGTTCATGGAACGCCCGCTGGTAGTTATTTTCAGCATGAAGAAGAACTGCGTCTTTTTCCTGGTGTTCTTTGTATCCCCAGTAGCTTGTACCGACAATTGCAATACCGAGCAACGCGATTAAAATACCTCTGATCATTTATCACACCTCATTTTTATGCTTTCTTATATCCTGCTACTCACAGAAAATGTGTTTTCCGATTCTCTTGATCTGCGGGCGTCCCCAAATCCATGCGCTGGTCGCTGTATCCGGATTAAAGTAGTACAGTGCTTCCTCGGTTGGATCCCAGCCATTAATGGCATCCAGCACTGCTTCTCTTGCCGTTTCATTCGGCTGCATATAGATTTGCCCGTCAGCCACTGCTGTAAAAGCAAGCGGTTCAAAAATAATACCAGCAACTGAATTGGGAAATAACGGACTGTTCAACCGGTTCAAAATAACTGCCGCGACGGCAACCTGACCCTCGTACGGTTCTCCCCGTGCTTCCCCGTAAACCGCTTGAGAAAGCAGCCGAATATCATTGTTGGAAAATCCGCCAGGCATGTTAGCTGCGACCGCGTCCTGTTTTCTTGTTTTTTCAGGTGTGTTGTTTTGCTGTTTATCCGCTTTAGGCTGCTGCGTTGTTTTTTCCGCAGGCTGTTTCTGCCGCGCTTCTGCTTGCTGTCTTGCTTTTTGTGTTGCTGCTTTTGACGGTTTCGTCTGATACTTTAGCGGAATTTTTCCGTAATGCGTGAACGTATTCCCTTTTTGAAGCTGTTCCATGACATATTCACGATAGTATTTAGATTTAGATATTAGGGTTTGCTTTGTTTTAGCCCCTACAAGGCCATCAACCTCTTTTAACCCGAATTGATCCTGAAAATTTCGAACTGCCCAGTACGTTCCCCATCCATAAACCCCGTCAATTTTTCCGTTATAGTATCCATTATATTGAAGGCGCGCTTGGAGTTCGATCACATCGTCTCCTGTAGCCCCTCTTTGAATGACCTGATTGGAAAAGGCAGAGATGGTTTCAGTATTGATAAACGTCGTTATTGTAAAGGAAAAAAGGATGAGACATGCCATAATCGTTCCTTTGGACTTCATCTTTTCAAGCCTCCTACAGCAAATTTTTGAGTGTAATCGTATTTTCTGTAACGAGGTTATTTTTATACACTCTTTCCTTGTTATCCCTCAGAACATAAATCTCATTTGATAAATCGGCACACAAAAAGCCGCACGGTTCTGTGCGGCTTCTATACTTGCATCATATTGACGGAACGGGCTTTTTTCGCTTTGCGCAAACCAAACCACCATAAAAACAACATAAATGGAAACATATAATAAATCCAATTGCTGAGTGCTGTCAGAATAAAATCATACGATCCATGCAAAAGTGACGGAACAGCTAAAGAAAGAATAAGCCACTTCACACGCGCCTTATGAGCGGAAAAACGGGCTTTCCCAAGGTAAAATCCCATAATAACACCTATCAAGGCATGGCATGAAACTGGCAGCAGCGCCCTGACAAACGCATGCTCCACACCGTGGCCGATTAAGTAAAGAATATTTTCGAGAGTTGCAAAACCGAGCGATACACTGGCCCCGTACACAATCCCGTCATAATGCTCATCAAAGTGGGCGTGCGGGTATACACTGACCATCAGAATAAACCATTTCAGTGATTCCTCCAAAAACCCTGAAGTCAAAAAAGAAACGAAAAAGCTTCCGCCTCCCACATTCTCTTTTTCAAGCACGTACTGGATAAACATTGTGGGAAATACAAGAACAACTCCCAGAAAAAACGACCGAAGCACCATATGTACAGGTTCATTATCATACTGATCTTTTAAATAAAAATAACTTAACAGCGCGATGCCGGGAGCGATTCCTGCAGAGATGATTGCAAACATCAGGCAACCTCTTTCCTTTATATTCCTAAGTCTATCCTACCATGTTGTTTATGATTTTACATCTGTCTGAACTTAAAAAAACAAAAAGAGCATACGAATTCTTCATATGCTCCCCTTCTTTATCAATTTTCTCTTTTGGCGATTTCTGCTGCGATATGTCCCCCGTGAAATCTGCCGTTTTCAATAAATATTTCATTTGCATTGTTCCCGGCAACAATGACCCCGGCAATAAAAATGCCTTCAACGTTTGTTTCCATCGTTTCTTCATTAAAAAATGGACGTCCTGTTTCTTGATCAATTTTAACACCCATTTTTTCAAGAAATTGATGATCGGGATGATAGCCTGTCATGGCAAATACAAAATCATTTTTAATGGTAATGGGTTCCTTCTCGCCGGAGCGGAATACCACTTCATCCTCGGTGATTTTTTCGACACATGCCCCAAATTCCATGCGAATTGTCCCGTTTCTGACGAGCGACTCAAATTCAGGCAGGATCCACGGCTTAATGCTTGGCGAATACTCATTGCCCCTGTATAAGACTGTGACACGCGCTCCAGATTTCACGAGTTCAAGCGCAGCGTCTACGCTTGAATTTTTGCCGCCGATGACGACGACATCTTTATCAAAGTACGGATGGCCTTCTTTAAAATAATGGAATACTTTTGGCAAATCCTCACCGGGTACGTTCATATAGTTTGGATGATCATAATAGCCTGTTGCAATAATACAATACGGTGTCGTGTAAGTTCCTTTTGACGTCTCTATAACAAATGAATTGTTTTCCGCTTTCGTGACTCTATGCACCATTTCAAACGCATTGACACGGATGTTTTTCCGTTTGACGACTTCCCGGTAATACGACAAAGCCTGAATTCTGACAGGTTTTCTGTTTTCCGTAATAAATGCCACGTCTCCAATTTCAAGCTTTTCACTTGAGCTGAAAAAGGTTTGATGCGTCGGATAATTGTAAATGCTGTTAACGACATTGCCTTTTTCAATGACGAGGGCATCAATGCCAATTTGTTTTAGGTGAATGGCAGCAGATAGTCCACAAGGTCCTCCACCAATAATTATTGCTTTTTCTTGAATCATTTCCGTCAACTCCTGCGATTGGCATTTCACTTCATATTTTTATATATCCGAATAAAAAAAATCTCCTATTTTATCATAGGAGATTTTTTATTTTTATGCAAATTATCAACTTATATCCAGCCTCTAAAGCGCGAAGCTTCAGCCATTTTGCGAACACCGACCATATAAGCAGCGAGCCTCATGTCAATTCTTCGGTTTTTAGCCATTTCATAAATATTGTTAAATGATTTGATCATCATTTTTTCTAATTTCTCTTCTACCTCTTCTTCACTCCAGTAGAAGCCTTGGTTATTCTGAACCCATTCAAAATATGAAACCGTTACGCCACCGGCGCTTGCCAGTACGTCTGGCACAAGCAGAATGTCCCGGTCTGAAAGAATTTTTGTTCCTTCAAGCGTTGTTGGCCCGTTTGCCGCTTCAACGACAATTCCAGCCCGGATATTATGGGCATTTTCTTCTGTAATTTGATTTTCAATTGCGGCAGGAACAAGGATATCACAATCCAGCTCCAGCAGCTCCTGGTTCGTAATAGTATCGTTGAAAAGCTTTGTTACGGTACCGAAGCTGTCGCGGCGGTCGAGTAAGTAATCGATATCGAGGCCTTCCGGATCATAAAGTCCGCCATACGCATCTGAGATGCCGACAACCTTTGCTCCCGCATCATGCATAAATTTAGCTAAATAGCTTCCCGCGTTTCCGAAGCCTTGAACAACGACACGCGCACCATTAATATCGATGCCTTTTTTCTTTGCCGCTTCTTTAATACAGATCGTTACGCCTTTTGCTGTCGCAGATTCTCTCCCGTGAGATCCGCCAAGCACAAGCGGCTTGCCCGTAATAAATCCAGGCGAATTAAATTCATCAATTCTTGAATACTCATCCATCATCCAAGCCATGATTTGTGAGTTTGTAAATACATCCGGTGCCGGCACGTCTTTTGTCGGGCCGACAATTTGGCTGATTGCTCTGACGTATCCTCTGCTCAGACGCTCCAGCTCTCTAAACGACATATCCCTTGGATCACAAACAATTCCGCCTTTACCACCGCCATATGGAAGATCAATTATGCCGCATTTTAAACTCATCCAAATAGAAAGCGCCTTCACCTCTTTTTCTGTTACGTTCGGGTGAAAACGTATCCCGCCCTTCGTCGGACCGACAGAGTCATTGTGCTGCGCACGATAACCTGTAAAAATCTGTACTGAACCGTCGTCCATACGAACAGGTATTTTTACCGTTAATAATCTCATCGGCTCCTTTAACAGTTCGTAGACTTCTTCGGGATATCCCAATTTTTCCAGAGCCTTATGTATTACGGTTTGGGTTGATTTTAACACATCAAGTTTGTCCTCTTCTGTATGACCGGTGTTTCGATCGGCTGCCATTTGAGTTAACCTCCTAGAATCTTCTGTTTCTCACATGCTCCCTTTCAGAGAATAGTATACACCTTCATATGATTTATGCATAGAATAAACGTTATGTTTTTCCATGTTTTTTAACTCAAAAAAAACTGCTGTCAAATCAGCAGTTTTCCGTTGCATTTTTATAAAAAATGAGTCTGTATCGTCTCAACAGCATTATCGTCCATAATAAGCTTACCATACTCTTGCAAGCGATAAATCGTTAAAGTTGTCGGATTGCCGTATTCAGCCAGAACCGACACAACTCCCTCAGTCGTATGTGACCCCAGGTCTTCAAGGCTTAAAAAGTACTGTCCCTCATAGTGGTAGACAGTCCCCCCTGTGATACCGATTCGCTGTAAGCTTTCTGAAAGCTGAATGATATCTTCAAAGGAATGGAATTGATAAATGATGTCCGCGCTTTCATCAAGCTTGACTTGCATTTCGATGTAATCATCATCATACTCATCGTCTTCGGAATCTGCTTCCTGGTTCTTTGTTACGATCACAACCATCCCTTGTGCTTGGAGAGAATACACTTCCACTGCAATCGGTCCATTCGCTTCAAAGCCGAGCTCTGTATTAGCTTCATTCATCATATCTTTAAATAACTGGTGGACTTTAAATGAGTCCTTCCAGAGGTCTTCTTTTGTCAATCCCCGGTCTGTCAAATCATCGAGGGTTAAAAAGATTTTAATCTTATTATAATTCAGACGCTCAAGCCGCATAACGTTCCCTCCTGCCTCTACTTGCACACAAATCATATAACACATTATATGAGATGATGAGTCATAGGTTCTTAATTGTTATCAGTTTACACTGAGTTCACTAGTAAGACAAGCACAATGCAGTTTTTATTGCCTTATGGATTTTTGCTTTTGAGAAGTTATTCTGGCGCGCAAAGAGTTACAATATGTGTTTCCGGCTCAGCACCTAAACGAAAAGGCACTTTTGTCGTGCCATATCCGTTGCTGATCAGATACGCCGCATGTTTAACAATACCTGTTTTTCCAAGCTCATACGGGCCGAATTTCCCAAATCTGATCTGACCGCCATGGGTATGTCCGCTGAATATCGCATCAATACCGTCGGTTTCATTGATTTGTTCGTGGATTTCCGGGTTATGGCAAACCAGAATATTCAGCTGGCTTTTGTCGAGCTCTTTAATGGCTTCCTCATAATGATCCATCTCCATCTTGATATCATCAACTCCCGCAATCGCAATCGTATGCCCATTGTGCGAAAACGAAACTGATTCATTCCTCAGGCTGATGACACCGTATGCTTTGAATATGGAATACAGCTTATGCTGTCTGACTTCATAATCGTTATTTCCCCACACAAACACAACAGGGACCCCAATATTTGAGAGCCGTTTGATGTTTTCCTCGATTCTCGTACTGGGCACCCCGCCCTCGGCTAAATCACCGCCGATGATAACCAGGTGAGGGGCATGACTACGCGCTTTTTGTAAAAGGTCTTGATCGATGGAACGTTTATGAATGTCCGAAATAAAAAAGATTGTAAGAGGCAATTTGCCCTTCATTTTTGATAAAAGAAACGTATGTGTTTTCAAATGGTTGCCTTTTGCTGTTGAATACATTTTTGCCGTCATAGCCGCTGCGGCAACAGTTAGCACACCGGCAATTTTCACTGATAGCTTCATAAAAACTCTCCATTCTTTTTAGAACTTATCAATAAGACGGACAATAAAAAAAGACGTTTCTATCGTTTGAGAAAACGCCCCATTTTATTTACTTTCAAAATATAGATTAATATCATATTTGTGCTTCATCATTTGAAAAACAGACTCTCTCGCCTTCCATTTATCCGGCTGCGGCCAAAGATCAGTGCTCTTCTGAATAATTTCGCATCTCAGTTTATGGAAATCGCCCTCAGCTTTATCTTCCTTTTTCTTAAAATAAAATGAAGTGCAGTATGCAAAAGCGGTGGCCATCATCCAAAATAAATAAAAGGTACGGCTTAGCATTTCTTGAAGAACGAGCTGAGGCGCCGGGCTTTTGATCATGATCATAAGACATAATAAGCCCAAGCAAATGAGTGAAGCCCATCGCCATCTGCGGCATTGCGCTGCATAATTTTCAAATTTTTGTTTTCGTTTCACCAGCGCTTGGAGCATCTGTTTAGTCGGCGCATCTGTAAACTGATCGAGCTGATTCCATAAGGATTCCATACGCTTCACACCTTGTCCATTTTCATTGCTACAATATATGAGCGTGAATTAAAAAAAATGCCCTATTCATCCATCAAGGGGGATGTCCAAAACTTGTCCGGTGTATACGTCATTTCCATTCAAATGATTATACGCACGGATTTTTTCTTCTCCCGACCGGCTTTTATAATATTTCATGGAAATGCGGTACAGCGTTTCTTTCTTTTGGACGGTGTGCTTAACTACTCGTTTCGCCTTAGATTGAACTGGTTCTGCCGGCTGCTGTTCTTTTTGGGCTGCTGTTTGTTGGGAAGAGGAAGCAGCCGCGGCGGTTGCTTCCTCCTTATTTTCTGAGTCTTCTGTTTCCGCTAAAGCAGGCTGTTTTTTATCAGTTGTTGTTTTTGCCGGCTCTTTAGCCTTTGTATTCTCAGACTTTTTTTTGGACGCTTGCTGCAGTGCAGTCTCTTTGGTGTCGTCTTCTTTGGTGTTTTTTTTACCCTCTGATTTCGATACAACCTCATATTTGCTTTGGCTGCTGTCGATAAAAACATCTTCATAATCGTCACGGTGATCCGGGTGGTTTTTTAGATAAAATAAACTGACTAAAACGATAACCGGGACAAATACAAATAATACAGCGAGCACAGTGAATAATGGCGTTTTTGTTTTACCTTGCTTTTTTTTCTGTTCTCTTTGATTTTTTACAGATTGTCTTGTCGGAAGGCTTTCTCCATCATCATCGAAATATTCGTCCGCCAAGGCGGCGTTTTGATCTTCATAAAGATTCTGGTTTTTTCTTCGCTCTACTCTCGACATGTTCGTCATGTTTATCCCTCCTCACATGTTCAAAACGAATCTGACAGGCAAACACGGCATCAATGATAAAATGCGCCGTCATCGGAACAAATAAGTTACCGGTCCATTCATACATCAGTCCGAGCAAAAAGCTGATTGCTGTCACCATGATAAATAACAGCCATTTTGACAAATACCGAAAATGAAGAACGGCAAATACAAGGCTGGCCGCCCATAAACCGATATGAGTCTGCAGCACTCCTCTGAATAACATTTCTTCCGCGAAAGCAATCAGAAGCGTTAAAAATATAATATGAGGGATTGACCTCTTACTGAATATTTTTTTATTGATTCCCCCGTCATCATATAGATGGGGCGGGCACCATTTCATCACTGCCATATCGGCTAAAATCACAATAACAGCAATAGAAACACCGTACCATATGATTCGCATATCGCTAATATCCCAGAGTTTTAGTACGTCTCTGACATCCTTAAAAAAGAACAATCCTGCTGCAGCTGCGGCGATGAGGATCAAAAGCTGCGTCAAATATAACTGCTTCAGCATATCACGGTCTGACATTTGCTGAATGAAATCCTTTTGCTGTTTCAGTCCAGTTCACCTACAGTCTGCAAGCTGAATATTCGGTGCAATTCCGAACTCCAGCTGTCTAATGAAGCCTTTTTATTCCGTTCTTCTTTTTGTTCATACAAGGATAGATCGAAACCGCAATGAGAACAGCACGGGAGGTTTCCGTCCTCAGGATCGTATGATTCATCAAAATAGGTTAACAGCGATTGTCTTATACAGCCATCACGCTGAAGCAGCAAAGATACGCGGCGAACTTTTTCCAGCTTAAGTTCCATGCGATAAGAAATCTCCCGCTTCACCAGTTCAATTGATGTTTTGCCCTGCATGAAGAGATGTATTATCATACGGCCTTGGGTCTCTCCGATATCATATTGCATTAATAAGTCACGCAGCCTTCTCTCATCCCGCTCCTCCGTCTCCTCAAGCACACGGATCACATTGGCGATTTCTTCAGCTGTAACACTCTCCATTTGGATAATCTGCTCCTGAAGTTCAAAATCCCCTGGCGCCCGCAGCAAAATGCTGACACTCGGTTTTCCATCGCGTCCCGCTCTGCCGATTTCCTGCATAAAAGCTTCAGCCGTTTGCGGGAGGTGAAAATGGATCACATATCTGATATCAGGTTTATCGACACCCATTCCAAACGCATTCGTACAACATATCACATCAAGCTGGTTATGAATAAACTGCTGCTGAATTAAAATCCTGTCGCCAGATTCCATACCGCCATGGTAAAAGTCGGCTCTGCTGCTCGTTTTGCTTTTAATTTCACCCGCTAATTCCTCAGCCCATTTCCTTGTCGGACAATAAACAATTCCCGGACCTTGCAGGTTTTCAACCAGCTGAATGACCCTATCTATTTTTTCGACAGTATCAGCCGCATGTTCAACCCTGAGCGCGATATTTGGACGATTGACTGAATTGAGATGCCGTTCGGCATGCTGCAGCTCAAGCAGGTCCGTGACATCTTGCAGCGTAGCCTTTGTAGCTGTAGCGGTCAATGCCAGAACCGGCGGATGCCCAAGTTTTTTTCTCAGCTGTCCAAGCTTTGAATAGTCAGGCCTGAAGTCATGCCCCCATTCAGATATACAATGCGCCTCATCAATAACAAATAGGCTGATCGATACGCTTTTCAATTTTTCCAATACATATGGGGACTGCAAAGCCTCAGGAGACAAGTACAAAAATTTATAGCGATGAATATGATCTAAAACGAATTGTCTCTGCTGCATGCTAAGCATGCTGTTCAAAGCTGCCGCACGCTTTTCACCCCGCGCCTTCAGCTGCTGTACCTGATCCTCCATTAAGGAAAGCAATGGAGAAACGATTAATACCATGCCGTCAAGCATATAACCAGGCAGCTGGTAGCAAAGCGATTTTCCTCCCCCAGTCGGGAGCATCGCAATGGTATCCTTCCCGCTAAGTATGCTTCTAATAATGTCCTCCTGCCCTTTTTTAAAGGAAGTAAAACCAAAAAACTGATATAACGTTTGCTGTAATTTAGTCATATTGCTGCACCTGCTTTGTCAATGCCAATCTGATTTGAAAATAGCTGAACCGCTGTTCCATCCCGTCGCGAATTTGTTTGATTTTGTTCGTTCTCATCCGTTTGGCAAACTCTGCAATTTTGAGCTGGTCTTCCGCTGATACATAGTCATCTATCTTAAACGCAGGCTCGTGGAGAGAAATCTCGACAATATGGTCTTCGATCGTCGCTGTTTTCAGCTTTCTGATTTCTGCAATTCGCTGTATCGGGATCCCTTGTTTGACCATCTGCCATGTTTTTCTCGTTGACTCTGTCAGGGCATTCTCAACATGCACATCAGAGAGGAGGTCCTTTAACAGAGAATGTTCACACTCCGGAAGAGAATGTATAAAATAATGTACGGAAGCCCAAAACATGATATAAACATACCATTCATCTTCTTCCAGCGTGTCAGCAAGCTGTCTGCTCGTATAGCCGATCCTATCGTGCGAGGTTAAAGAGTAGACAAAAATTTTCGCTTCTTTGTCATCAATCTTATACAAATGCTCCTCCAGCATGGCAAAAAAGCTGCGTGCCATCTCTATATGATCCGTATGGCTGGAGAGGTATTTCTTTACCCAGTGAAGCGTCTTATAATCCTTTGTGACAGGAATATACTGCCTGCTCCCTTGCAGTTTATTAGATAAGACCTGCACAAGCAGGGAAAGCCTTCTCCAAAGCACACCGGCAGCCTGCTGGTAATAAGCGCCGTGGCAATGAACAGGCCAAGGCCGTTCATTGAGAGCATGACTCAATGCCGCTGCGCCGCTGGCTGTCACTTTATATGTATCTGTTTCAGCCATTGGTTCGAGATATGAATGCTGTTCGAGCTTGGTGATTGACGCTAAAATATCGCTTCTCGAACATTTCCGCGCCATTCCAAAGTATTTTGCAGTCTGAAATAAGCCGGCGTCTTGAATGGTTTGTGACGATCTTTTGCCTTTGAATAGGTGAAAAACAGCGCTTCCCGAACGTTCTCCGTTTATTTTGCAAAGGCAATCGAGAACCATAATATCGAAGTAATTTAATGACAACCTATCCACCCACATTCTTCCTGACAAAAATCGTTGATTTGCTCTTTTTATTTTAACAGATTTTAAACAGAAATCGACGTTTAAAGTCATCGTTAGGGGGGATGTTATGTAGATAACCCCTTATGTGATAAGCATTCTCAATCATTTTTCTGTTGAAATGTGGCAGCAACATCATTACAATAAGTAAGAGGAATAGGTGTTAAATTGATTAAATATAAAGATTGATCCATTTGTTCCACCAAGAACAATCTGGGAGGTTTTATTCATGGCAAAGTACACAATCGTAGACAAAGATACATGTATTGCATGCGGCGCTTGCGGAGCTGCTGCACCAGACATTTACGATTACGATGATGAAGGCATCGCGTTCGTAACGCTTGATGAAAACAAAGGCGTTGTTGAAGTTCCTGAGGTACTGGAAGAAGATATGATTGACGCATTTGAAGGATGTCCTACTGATTCCATCAAAGTGGCGGATGAGCCATTTGAAGGCGACCCGCTTAAATTTGAATAGAAGTATGGAAAAAGCTCCCCTGCGGGAGCTTTTTATATTTTAATGGATATGAGCGCTTCGCTGCTGTTCAATCCATGGCTTCAACTTGATGAAAATAAGTGAGAAAACAATCGTAATCACAATGCCTTTTATGATGTTAAACGGCAGAATACCAGCGACGACGGCTGTTTTCAGCGCGCTGTCGGATAATGCCGGCGAATGTAAAAACCACGTGTAAGCCGGAAGAATCAGTACATAATTTAAAATACTCATCAAAACGGTCATCGCTGCAGTTCCCAGAAGCAGACTGACAGCCATCCCCTTTGCTGAGCTCAGCTTTTTAAATAAGAAAGCAGTCGGCAAGATAAAGAGTGTTCCTGCGATAAAATTCGCAGTCTGCCCGACAGGAACTCCGGCCATGCTTCCCTGAATAATATATTGAAGAACGTTTTTTATCGCTTCGACGGCAATTCCCGCCAAAGGACCGTAAATCAGAATGGCAATAATAGCGGGCACGTCGCTAAAATCAATTTTCAAATAATCCGGAAGCCCCGGAAACGGGAAATTTAACAGCATCAAAACAAATGCAATGCTGCTCAGCATACTGATCACAACTAATTTTTTCACTTTCACTTCACTCTCTCCTTTTCGATCACATCTTACTCGAAAACGGAAAGGTTCTTTTCCAGCCAATAAAAAAACCGCTTCATCTAAAAAGCGGGGTTTCGAAAATTAGGCTAGGCAAAGAAACGTTTGAGAAATAAATTTCAAAACGCTTATGAACCTCCATCTTCTCCCATCCAGACTGTACTGTCGGCTCCGGAATCTCACCGAATCCTGCTGTAAAAAACAGCTCGCGGGCTTAGAGCCATCGGCTCATCACCGCCGGTAGGGAATTTCACCCTGCCCCGAAGATTGATCATATGAATTTAGTTCCATTATAAACGATAACTTGTTGCCTGTATAGAGAATTGCTTCAAATTATAAATAATACCCAAAAGCTGTGAAAACATTGATTTTCAAGCTTTCCTTTTACCCTTTACTGCGTCAATACACGTTGACACTCTATTGAGAATATGTTAAATTATCAGATATTTAGTTTGTCAATTTAGGAGGAAATCTAACGATGTTTCGAGTATTGGTCTCAGACAAAATGAGCAACGACGGCTTACAGCCACTTATTGAATCAGACTTTATTGAAATCGTTCAAAAAAACGCAGCAGAAGCAGAGGATGAATTACATACTTTCGATGCTCTTTTGGTGCGAAGCGCAACAAAAGTAACAGAAGACCTTTTCAACAAAATGACTTCTTTAAAAATTGTCGGAAGAGCCGGTGTCGGTGTAGATAATATCGATATTGACGAGGCGACTAAACACGGCGTCATCGTAATTAACGCTCCAAACGGCAACACCATTTCGACAGCTGAGCATACATTTGCGATGATCTCTTCTTTAATGAGACACATTCCTCAGGCTAATATCTCCGTGAAATCCAGAGAGTGGAACCGCACGGCTTATGTCGGTTCAGAGCTTTACGGGAAAACGCTTGGGATTGTTGGATTAGGCCGCATTGGAAGCGAAATCGCACAGCGTGCGAGAGCGTTCGGTATGACCGTTCACGTTTTTGATCCTTTCTTAACTGAAGATAGAGCGAAAAAAATCGGTGTAAACAGCCGTACATTTGAAGAAGTTCTTGAAAGCGCAGATATTATTACTGTTCACACACCTTTAACAAAAGAAACAAAAGGCTTGTTGAATAAAGAAACGATTGCAAAAATGAAAAAAGGTGTTCGCTTAATTAACTGCGCACGAGGCGGTATTATCGATGAAGCTGCACTTCTCGAAGCTTTGGAAAGCGGGCATGTTGCCGGAGCGGCGCTTGACGTTTTTGAAGTTGAACCGCCTGTTGACAATAAACTCGTTGATCATCCATTAGTCATTGCAACTCCTCACTTGGGAGCATCGACTAAAGAAGCACAGCTGAATGTCGCGGCTCAAGTCTCAGAAGAAGTTCTGCAGTTCGCAAAAGGTCTTCCTGTCATGTCAGCTATCAACCTGCCAGCCATGACAAAAGATGAATTCGCTAAGATTAAGCCTTACCATCAAATCGCAGGAAAAATTGGCAGCCTAGTATCCCAATGCATGAAAGAGCCGGTACAGGATGTTGCCATTCAGTATGAAGGCACAATTGCTAAACTTGAAACATCGTTCATTACAAAAAGCCTTCTGTCAGGCTTTTTAAAACCGCGCGTTGACTCAACTGTTAACGAAGTCAATGCCGGCGGTGTCGCAAAAGAACGCGGCATCAGCTTCAGTGAAAAAATTTCCTCTTCTGAATCTGGATACGATAACTGCATCAGCGTAAAAGTAACGGGAGACCGCAGCACCTTTACTGTGACGGCTACGTATATCCCTCATTTCGGAGAACGTATTGTCGAGATCAACGGCTTTAATATCGATTTTTATCCGACAGGTCACTTGGTATATATCCAGCATCAGGATACAACAGGTGTCATCGGCCGAGTAGGACGTATTCTCGGAGATAACGATATTAACATTGCAACCATGCAGGTTGGCCGTAAAGAAAAAGGCGGAGAAGCCATCATGATGCTTTCCTTTGACAGACATTTGGAAGATAAAATCGTGAAGGAACTAACAGAAGTTCCCGATATTGTATCTGTTAAGCTCATTGATCTTCCATAAATCAAAAAAACTCAAGCTATATAGCTTGAGTTTTTTATTGTTTTATTTTCGTATGTTTTTGTGCAAAATGTCTAAGACACTCCTCAGCTCAGAAACAGGTATTTGACCAGGTGCCGAGGCCTCTTCTCCGGCGCCAAAAGTACAAGCTGATCCAAAAACCTCGCCGCTCAGTCTGCTGATCAGTCCTGTTGCAGCCATGGACATTGTAATGATTGGACGGTTTGCATATTTTGTTTTCATTGTATACGTTGCATCAAGCAGCGTTAAGAGATCTCCTGTATCATTCGGCATGACAGCCATTTTTGGAATATGCGCCCCTAAATCCTGCATTTTTCGAAGTCTCGAAAGAATTTCATCTTTCGCAGGCGTTTTCTCAAAATCATGATTTGACATCACCACATAGACATTATGTTCTTCTGCCAGCGATACTAACGCTTTCACATTTGCATCTCCTGAAAATAATTCAATGTCAATAAGATCGATGTCTTTTGTCTGGACTGCCGCTTCCAACAAGGCAATATATGAGCTTTCATCCATTTCCATACTGCCGCCTTCTTTATGGGTTCTGAAGGTAAATAGAAACAGCTTGTCAGCTACAGACTCCCGAAGCTTAGAAATCATCTGTGTGACAGCTTCTTTGTCGTTTGCTTTTTCAAATAGGTCGACTCGCCACTCCACAATGTCCGGATCCAGTAATTTTACAGCTTCTGCTTCGTTCAAAATTTGTTTTTCCGTTTTTCCCATCAACGGAATGATGATTTTCGGCATCCCTTCTCCGATGGAAACTCCTTTGATTGTTAACACGTTCACTCATCTCAAATCCTTTCAATCGTTACCTTGTTTTATTATACACGCACAACTATTTTTTGAAAATTTCTATTATATGAAAGGCAACTAAAAAAGACCCTGAGGGCCACTTTTAGTTTAAAGAGATGGGGTTTGGAGCAGCAGGTACCGGAATAGCACCTGATACGTCATACCTGCCGATTTTTTTTGTTCTGGTTTCCGTAAAGGTCACCTTTGTAAAACCAAATTCCTTTGCTGTTAAAAGAAGTCCTTCAAGCATTAAGATACCAGCAATAGAATCGTCAACTTTTGAGTCTTTTGAGAAGTGGATATATAAGTGTTTCTTTTTCTTCGTTACAGATTTGACAGCTCCCGCTTGAAAAAGAGGTGTTGTATCTTGTTGGTTGCTCGATTCCATTTCCTTAATCGCTTCTTTTACCGTATCAAATGTTTTTTCTGATGGTACGAGAAAGTCTTGTCCTTGTTTATTTCGGTACAAGTAGTAGGCTCTTTTCGACTGTTTGGGAATCGAAATTTCCGTAAAAGTGCCATATGAGCCAATACGGATGCCACCATCGTTTTGATCCGATAAAAATTTGATTTTTTCATAAGGACTCCATTTTAAAGATTCTTTCAGCAATTTTTTTAACAGTGTATCATCTTTTACAGAAAAATCCTGAACCGGCTGATGGACTCGTATACTCAATTCCTTCTGGTTTGGTTTTTCCTTTACCTCTATTTCATCTATGAAGGATGGGATCGTAATGGCATGATCCAAAATACCCAGTTCACTACTTTCAAACAACATCTCCTGTATCGTTTGGTCTTCGTTTGTTTTTTTGATGCTAAGAGGTATAATTGCGGATGTTTCGGCATCAGCAATCGCTACAGTGATGTAATTGTTCTGTTCCTTTTCAGAAACAACATACGATGTCTGATCCAGGGATGATGCAGCCTTTGGGCTGTCTGCTGTCTCAGTTTTCGTCACAGCGTTCTCTTGGGACGCTTCTTTTTGTTGAGGTTGTGCCTGATCAAAAAATTGAGGAGAAATAATGAAGGCGATATAAACCGCAATTGCAGTGGCACACGCGGGGCCAATCCACCTAACAGCTGGCTTTTTTTTGATTTTTGCCATCGTCAGCCGCTTGTAAATATCTTGGGGCGAACGATGGTCTTTAACTGCCGGAAGTTGACTTAACAACTCCTTTATCTGCTCTTCGTTCCAATCTGACTTCATCATCCATTAGCTCCTCCCTCAAAAGCTCCATATGTTTCCGAAGTACTTTGAGCCCTCTGTGTTGGGTCGTTTTGACTTTGCTTTCCGAGAAGCGCAGAGCATTGGCTGTTTCCTGTATTGAATATCCCTGAATAAACCGCAAGATAATCACAGCTCTTTGATCGATCGTACATTGATCAAGCGCAGCATAAATTTCCCGGACATTTTCATTTTGAACCGCAAGTTCATCCGGAAGCAATTGCTGATCTCTGACATCCTGTGTATCCCAATCAAATGTGCCGAGTATACGCTGTCTGATCGTCTGCTGTTTACGGAACCAGTCTATCGCAACATGGCGCGCGACAGACAAAAGCCATGTTTTTTCACTGCTTCTTCCTTCAAACGTATGATAAGAATGTAATACCCGGATATAAACCTCCTGAAGAAGATCTTCAGCCTGGTTTTTATCCTTTACCATATAAAATAAAAACTGGTATAAATCTTGATGATAAGTATCATATAACAATTGAAAGGTTTCTTCCATTTGAAACCCCTCCGTTCACTTTTTTGTCGTATTAATAGCTTGAAAAGTTACATTACAACTATATTACGAGAAACTGGAATTTGGAAGGGAATTTATATTAACATATCCTTAAATTTTATTAATATTGGCTTTTAAAAAAACACCCGCTAAGATCAGCGGGTGTTTCTTATGGAACAAGATTCTTCGGCAAATTCAGACTCGATTTTATGGTTTTGTCGGAATATAAAATGTAAATGTCGTTCCTTTATCCATTCGGCTGTGCACCGTAATTGACCCGTTGTGGGCCTCCACGATATTTTTAACAATAGCCAGCCCAAGTCCGGTTCCTGCTCTGCCTCTAGTCCTCGCTTTATCTGCCTTATAGAACCGCTCAAAGATAAAAGGGAGATCTTCTTCCGGTATACCGGATCCAGAGTCTTTGATATCGATTTTCAATCCATCCTTCACAGAATGGACTTCAATAGAAACACTGCCGCCGGATGAAGTATGCCGCAGCGCGTTATCGACCAAATTGGTAAATACCTGCTCCATCTTGTCTTCATCAAACATAAATTCCTCTTCTATGAGAGAAACGTCTTGATGTAAAGCGATATTTTTTTCTTTAGCAACGCCGGAAAATTTCCGGATGATCTTCTCTAAAAATTCATTAACATTGATTTTTTCATAATGCAAGCCTGTATGGCCTGATTCCATTCGGGCTAAATCAAGCAGATCGTTGACTAAGCGGCCCATTCGCAGCGATTCATCATAAATGATTTGAGCAATTTCTTTTCGGTCTTCTTCAGAGCTTGCAATGTCATCGACAATCGCTTCACTGTATCCCTGAAGCATGGAAATCGGTGTTCTCAACTCATGACTGACATTTGCGATAAAATCCTCACGCAGCTTATCAAGGCGTCGTTCTTCCGTCATATCGCGCAGCACGGCAACCGCTCCTCTGACGTGCGCTTCCGCATAAAGCGGCGACATCAAAAGCACCCATGATCTGCCTTGCAGCGTCATTTCTATCATTTGTTCTTTTTCGGTGCTGACAGCGTTTTGGAACAGCTCTTTTGCTTCAGGCGGAAGATTATCCCCTTCTTTAATATTCATGTTCTGCTCATAATACCAAGCTTGAAGAAAACGTTCAGCCGGCGGGTTTGTCACAAGAATCGTACCGTCAATATTAATGGTAATGACCCCGTCAGCCATACTGCTCAAAATATTAGAAAGCTGCTCTTTTTCTTGATTGAGCGCATTAATATGAAAGTTAAGCTGCCGCCCCATTTGATTAAAAGCAGTTGCCAGTTCACCGATTTCATCCTGAGTTAAAATTGGGATTTTTGTATCAAACTTGCCCTTAGCCAAGTCCTGTGCGCCCTCTCTCATTTTGCGAAGCGGATACGTGACCCTGCTTGATAAGAAGAAAGCGAAAAACGTGGTCAGTACAATCGCAATCCCCGCGGCCAGAAAAATATAGCGGGTCGTGTGTTTTGTTGTATCTTTAACGGCAAGCAAAGACTGGGATAAAAAGACCATGCCTTTCTTTCCGTCTTTTTCATACGGGACACCTACAATCAGACGCTCATTATCCGTGTCTGTATCGCTCAGCCCCGATCGTTTGCTTACTTTTTTATGATCTTGGAGAGCTTGATTTAAGTCATTGTCATGCTGTATTTGCTCAACCGTAATAGACGACAGGCGATTTTTATCATTCGGAGAATACCAATACTGTTTCTCATCTTGAATGATTGCAATGCTTGTTAAGTTATCAGCGAGCTCCCAAGTGATTGATCTTGCCAGCGCCTGGTCCTCGTGATTTTCTAAGATGACAGCAACTTTATTCGCAAGCTGTGTTAAATCATTCTCGGCTTCTTCCACATGGTAATTTTCAATAAACTCCAACAAAAGAACCGTTAAAATAAATAATACGATCAAAACGAGTGAAAGGATCGTAAACCACAGCTTGCCTACTACGCTTTTCCAAAATTTCATTCAGCGCCTACCTCAAATTTATAGCCTACACCCCATACGGTGACAATTTTTTTCGCAGCTTCCGGGGATACCTTGTTCAGCTTCTCTCTCAGGCGTTTAACATGAGTGTCCACTGTCCGCAGATCACCAAAAAACTCATATTGCCACACTTCTTTGAGAAGCTTTTCCCGATCATACACTTTGTCAGGAGTTTTCGCTAAGAAGTGTAGGAGCTCATACTCTTTCGGCGTTAGGCTTACTTCTGTTCCCTCAGCCGTTACGCGGTGGGCATCATGGTCAATGGACAGATGTGAAAACACAAGCACATTTTTCGTCGGTGTATTGGCGTTGATATAAGAGGTTTGGGATGCTCTTCTCAAAAGGGCCTTTACCCGCAGCACGACTTCTCTCGGGCTGAACGGCTTGACAATATAATCATCTGTTCCCGCTTCAAACCCCTGCACCCGATTTGTTTCTTCTCCTTTTGCGGTCAGCATGATGATTGGTGTCGCTTTTTTTTCCCGAAGTTGCCGGCACACTTCAATTCCATCAGTCCCCGGCATCATCAGATCAAGCAAAATCAAGTCATAATTGGCTTCAAGTCCTTTGGCAATGGCTTCATCACCATTTTCCGCTTCGTCTATGACATAATTTTCACGTTCCAGATACATTCTTAAAAGGCGGCGAATTCTGGCTTCGTCATCAACTACTAATATTTTGGTTTCGTTCGTTTGGTCCATCGTTTTCCCCCTGCTTTCCTTCTGTTACTTTCATTTTATCAAATCGTGAGAAAGTTTGAGAACTGTGTCGCTTTCTTAGGACTAAGCATAAGAATGAAGTCCGGCAAGCACTAGATTTACGAATATTAAATTAAACATAATAATAGCAAAACCAATTACGGCCAGCCATGCTGACTTCTCACCGTGCCAGCCTCTTGACAGTCTTAAATGCAAATACGCGGCATAAAACAAAAAGGTGATCAGCGCCCATACTTCCTTCGGGTCCCAGCCCCAAAATCTGGTCCATGCGAGCTGAGCCCAAATCATTGCAAAGATCAGCGCGCCGAGCGTAAAGATCGGAAACCCGATTGATACGGCCCTGTACCCAACCTCATCCACCAGATCAAGATTGACGTTTTTCACAAGCGGATGTAAAAGGGCACTGATTCTTTTTCTGATAATCAGACGAAGCGCGCCGTACAAAACCAGCCCTGTGCCAAATGACCAAATGACAGTGTTCACCTTTCTGCCTGAGAAAAGAGCAGGAAGCTCAACAAGCGGCTCCATTTTTTCCTCGGTCAAAAGCTCTCCCTGATGCGGGCCGACAAGCGCAGGCATTTCGTACACCATCACGCTTTTTTCCTTATTTTTATCCACCCAGTTGAACTCCGCCTCATAGCCTGCAAGACGAAATGCTGATGTGATCAAAATAAAAGCGACGGTTGTGACGAGGATAAACATAATCGCTTCAAGCCAGAAGGTTTTTTTGCTGCGTTTTGTCTGGTCTACATGCTTCAAAAGAAAGATGACACCTGCGACAAAGCTGATGGCAAGTATAGCTTGCCCAAGCGCGGCCGTTGTTACGTGAATATACAGCCAATTGCTCTGCAGGGACGGAATTAATGGCGAGATATCCGTCGGAAACATGCTGGCGTATGCAATCAGCAATAAAGCGATTGACAGCGTAAACAAGCCTAATGAAGGCAATCTATAGATAAAATAAAGAATAATAAACGCTAAAACGAGCATCATGCCAAACGCGGTGGTGAATTCAAACATATTGCTGACAGGCGCATGGCCGCTGGCAGCCCACCTTGTGCTGAAATATCCAAGGTGGCAAAGAAAACCGATAATAGAAAGAGTGATTCCAATGTTTGCCCATCGGTTTGGCTTGCCCTTTTGATCTTTATTTCCTCGTATGGCCCCGCCGAAAATCGGGACAGCGATTAAATACACAAGAAAGGCCGCATAAAGAAAATTTCCGCTCAGCTCTGCCATGTCATCACTCCCTTTTCGCCTATTTCTGTGTTTTGATTCATTCTTTTTGGTCCGCCGGTTCAGTCAGTCCGGAATCAGCCAATACAAATGCTAAATCCTTCTTAAGGCCATACCAGTTTTTATTGGTATGCGCCGCCACCATAACTGCCCCGCCCTGTGAGCGCAGCCAGATTCTTCGGTGCTGCCAGTACATTCCTTGAATGACACCGATCATAAAAATAGCTCCGCCGACGGCAAGCACCCAAAGTGTCAGATCCTTTCTGACTGTAAGTCCGGTAATGCTTTTCGTTTCGACATGGTCAAATTTCAGCTTGTATTTATTGCTGCCGGAGCCTTCGATTGTTTCTTGGATGGCGACAAAGCTCTTTTCACCCTTCGGTTTGTCCGGTGTTATGACATTAAAGACAAAAGCCGGATTGTTAGGGAGCTTTGTTTTCGTGCTCGGTTCCCCGTCCTGATTAAAATAGAAGTCTGGCAGGTAGCTGGCTATTTCAATTTTGTAACCGTTGCCAAGATCATAAACCGAATCTGGATCCAAAAGGTTGATCTTCATGCTCCCAAAGGATTTTTTTGTTTTTTTGTCTATAAGCTGAAACACCATTTGATCAAGCTGATTCTCTTTATAATCCACCTGGTAAACGGAAAAAGAATCAAAACGCAGCGGCTGATTGACTCGGATATCCTCTTCTGATACTTTTTTCAGTTTTGGCTTCTCACCGTAAACAATTTTTCCTTCTCTCTTGTAGAGTACGGCATCTGTTTGAAAGTTCTTTGCCACTTTCCCGTCCCCGACTCTGTCAATGGCATCTGCGAATACCTTTTTTTCCGTTTTACTGTTATAGGTCTCTACGCTGAATTGATTGTTTTTTAAATAATATTTACCGTCTGTTCCCGGGATTGCCGCGGTCTCGCCTTCTCTGACCCAAAGCGTCTCATCAACGTACATGCCAGGCACAAATCTCAGCATCGCACCAATCAGAAAGATAATCAATCCAATGTGGTTGACATACGGGCCCCAGCGGGAAAAACGCCCTTTTTCGGCAAGGATGCTTCCCTCTTTTTCTCTGATTCTATAATGCTTTTTCTTTAAGAGAGCTACAACCTTTTCTTTTGCTTCCCCATCCAATCCAGTATCCGTTTCACTGAACAAGCGCTGCCTTCTTAAAAAAGCAGGACTCCTTTTGACACCTTGTTTCTTTAACGCCCTGTACAACGGAATGACCCGATCGAGGCTGCAAATCACGAGTGAAATGCCGATCGAGGCGATAAGCAGCAAATACCACCAAGAACCATATAAATGATGAAATCCGAGCAAATAATAAAGCTGACCAAATGTGCCGTACTGCTCTTTGTAATAAGTGTCAGCCTGTGCGCCCGGAGGCAAATAGGCTTCTTGGGGAAAAATGGTACCGAACGCTGATGCAGCAAGGGTTATCATGATAAGCCAGATTCCAACCTTAACCGAAGAAAAGAAATTCCAAATTTTATCAATAATTGTTTTGTTATAAGTTTGTGAACGCCTTGCGCTTCCGTCATATCTCATATCAGCAAGCGGAGGCTGAGTGACTTGGAGAGCTCTTCCGCACGATTCACATAGAACGGTTCCGACCGGGTTTACATGTCCGCATTCACATTTGACTTGCTTCATCCCGAAGTCTCTCCGGGTTTTATCAGATTCATATAATCATGGATCATGCTTTCTGTCATAGTGCCGGTCACCACCTTGACAACTTTTCCTTCCGGATTGATTAAAAAGGTTGTCGGAAGCGGAGATACGTCATAGGCATCAAGCACTTGGCGATCTGTATCCAGAACAACCGGGAAATTGACTCCGTAGGATTTCATAAAATTATGTACTGCTATCTTTGACTCCCCAACATTTACCGCGACAACTTCAATACCTTTGTCTTTAAAATGCTTATATTGGTTCGCCATATAAGGAAATTCTTTTTTGCACGGTTCACACCATGTACCCCAGAAATTCAAAAAAACACCTTTCCCTTTTAAATCACTGAGCTCGATACGCTTCCCATTCGTATCTTCAAGGACAAAATTCGGTGCGTCGGACCCTTCGGATATGCTCTCTTTGCCGGCAAATACAGCATTGTAAATCGTATAGCCAAGCGCGCAGATTAAAACGAGAAGGATGCCGGTCCGAATGAATAAACGCCTTTTTTTCTTCATTGTCCACTGCCCCCTTCCCCCTATTGCAGATCCATTCAATTATATCATTGCACATTCATTTCACATTTCTTACTTTTTGAAGGTTATGTGAAATTTAGAAAGCGTTTTTACCGTGCTCCGCCAGCGCTCTGAGTCTTTTGACTTCATGCGGCGTAAGTTCTCTGGCATCTCCCGTGTGCAAGCCTCGCAGGTTTAAAAACGCGTATTCTTCGCGCTTCAGCTTGATTACCTCATGCCCGATCGCTTCGAACATGCGGCGCACCTGTCTGTTGCGTCCTTCATGAATTGTCAGCTGAATAATGCTTGTCTGCTTTTTCTTATCCAAAGACAGAAGCTTCGCTTTAGCAGGCGCCGTTTTGCCTTCTTCCAGCATAATTCCGCGCTCCATCTTTCTGAGCAGCTCTTTAGGCGGAATGCCTTTCACCTTCGCCACGTATGTTTTGTCTATTTCATATTTAGGATGCATCAGCTTATTGGCAAACTCGCCGTCATTGGTTAAAAGCAAAAGACCGCTCGTATCATAATCCAAACGCCCGATCGGATAAATGCGCTGCGGGACTTCTTTAAAAAAGTCTGTCACGACTTTGCGTCCTTTGTCATCTTGGGCTGCAGAAATAACGCCTCTTGGTTTATATAAGAGAAAGTAAACCGGCTCCTCACGTTCAACCTTTAACCCGTTTACCTCAACCTGATCAGAACCGGTGACCTTAACACCAAGCTCTGTTACTACTTTGCCGTTCACCTTTACTTTTCCTTCTTTAATCAGCTCTTCTGCCTTTCTGCGCGATGCAAATCCGGCATGAGCAATCACTTTTTGCAGTCTTTCCATGTCTTTCACCTCAAGTATTATCTTACTTTTTTCGACCTGAACAAACAAGCTTTTTCAGACTGTATGCGCCCAATCTAAAAAAACGCCGTTTTCAGGCGCCCCCAAATAATAACGTAACGATGATGATAGATGCAACTACACCGATTAAATCAGCAAGAAGTCCCACCTTTAATGCATCACCCATTTTTTTAATGCCGACTGCCCCGAAGTACACAGTCAGCACATAAAGCGTTGTATCCGTTGACCCCTGCATAACGGATGCCAGTCTGCCAATGAAGGAGTCCGGCCCGTAAACTGCAATTATATCGGTTGTCATACCGAGTGCAGCCGTACCCGAGATCGGGCGGATCAGGGCAAGCGGAACCACCTCAGCGGGTATACCGATAGCGGAGAAAACCGGTTTTAATAGGTCCATTATAAAATCAAGCGCGCCTGATGATCTGAAAACAGTAATGGCGACAAGCATTCCGACTAAGTAGGGGATAATGGAAAAGGCGATCTCTATGCCTTCTTTTCCGCCTTCTACAAATGATTCATATGTGGGAACCTTTTTGATTGTTCCATAAAGAAGAATGCCGGCAATAATGATCGGAATCATGGCTAAAGACAGCCAATTAATGATTTCCATCCGCTCACCTTCCCTTCTTTTTGCGGCGGTAATAAAAATACCTGTCAATGATAATGGCGCCGATTCCAGAAATGAGGGTCGCCAAAATACTTGGTCCGACGATATCTGTCGGTGTTTTGGAGGAATAAGCCATTCGGACAGCGATTACGGTTGTCGGAATGAGAGTGATGCAGGACGTATTGACAGCTAAAAAAGTAATCATCGACCGGCTTGCTTCCGATCGGTTTCCATTCAGCTTTTTCATTTGCTCCATTGCTTTAATGCCCAGCGGAGTTGCCGCATTCCCAAGGCCGAAGAAGTTCGCCATGAGATTAGATAAAATGTAGCCCATCGCCGGGTGATCCGGAGGGATATCCGGGAACAGCTTAGATATAAAAGGCCTGCACATCCGGCTGAAAATATCCAAAAGCCCTGACTGCTCGGCTATTTTCATTAAGCCAAGCCAGAAAACAAGCACGCTCATCAGCCCGAATGAGATCGTAACGGCTTCCTTTGCCCCCTTAAACACAGCTTCATTTACATCTTGCAAGGTTCCGTTGCACATCGCAAAAACAAGTCCGATCACAGTTAAGCTGACCCATATTATATTGACCATTTTGCCCCGCCAGCCGCATTCAGAAAGATTGATTTGAACGTTTCAAAAAATTGTTTCTTCGGTTTTTGATTTCGTTCATTTTCATAATAGATCGGCACTTTTGCGATGGTTTCATCGTTAAACATGATCTTCATGTGCCCTACGATGTCGGGAATCTTTGAGGCGTCTTTTTCCCATGCTTTTTTCGGTTTAAGCAGCGTGGTTTGAATGTTGACCTCTTCTTTTTCCTCTTCGGTTAACAAATAGGTGATGTCCCGTTTAATAAAAGCCTTAGATTCATAAAATGTGCCATTCAGCTTTGGAATGTCCCCTTTTTTCGCGATTAAATAGGTTTGATAATGATTAAACACATAGTTAAACATTTTCATATGATCATCCCAATCGTCAGGATCATTGATGGTCACGGCTATCAGGTCAATGCTATCCTTTGTGGCTGTTGAGACCAGTGTCCGTTTTGCAAGTTTTGTATAGCCTGTTTTCCCTCCTGTGCTGTATCGATAAAGCATCGTCAGCAGTTTATTTTTGTTTTTCCAAACGCTTTCCATCGTTTCTGCTCTGTATACTTTTGTGCCTGAAATTTTTTGATAGTCTTTCAGCTTCATAGCGTATTTGGTTAAAATGGCCATATCAAAGGCTGTTGAATAATGGTTTTTGTGGTCGTCCAATCCGTGCGGGTTTTGAAAACGGGTATTCTCCATACCAAGCTGCTCGGCTTTTTGATTCATCATATAAACAAATCCATCAAGACTTCCGCCGACATGTTCAGCAATCGCAACAGCGGCGTCGTTTCCTGATCTCAGCATGAGGCCGTACACAAGATCTTTTAGTTTCACTTTTTGGCCTTCTGTTAAATAAATGGCAGAGCCTTCTGTTCTGACAGCATTTGCCGAAACCGTCACCGTTTCATCCATTTTGCCGGATTCGATGGCGAGAACAGCCGTCATGATTTTTGTGATGCTTGCAATCCGCCTTTTTTCATGCTCGCTCTTGGCAAATAACACTCTGCCTGACGCTCCATCAATGACAATCGCACTTTTTGCACTGACATCTATAGCAGCATGTGCTGTGTTCACATTTACATTTGCAAAAAGAAAAGAAATCATAACCATGAATACTGCTTTTTTGAAAATGCGCATGTTTGCTCACGTCCTTGTGGTGGTTTGTACAAGTTTATGCGCATGTCCACCAGTTATGAATACCAATTATAGATCTGCAGGCAAACATAAAAAAACTCTCCCTGAAAAAGGGAGAGTAAACGTTATCTGATTGGCGCCATGCTTGATCCGGACGCTTCGTAATGAGCCAGCTCTTCTCTCATTCTCAGAAAGGCTGCGCTCAGCGGCAATAATAATTGCTCAAGCGACGCAGGAACAGCATGGTAAAACTCAATTGCGCTGACCCCGGTATAAGACGCCCGGCTATTTTCACACCACGTGTCCTTTTTGGGCATAAAGAACTCTTCAATGCATTGGTGATACACCTTGTAAAGTGTTTTTCCCGCTCTGGCTTCTTGAAAAGGCTCCTGCATCAGGAGACGGCGGCACGCTTCTGCGCCTCCTTCACAATATACTGTCATTCTTCTCAGAGTGCTCAGCACATCACAGCAGTATCCTTTCTCAATAGGCAATTCAGCCTGCAAGGACGCAAGCGTTGTTTGGTTTAGGTAATCGTTAACAGTATTGACAACCATTGATAAGAATTCGTCTGTTTTTTGAGTCTGCGCTCGCACAATCGAATGTCTCATTTCGTTTGGTATCTTCCCCTCATGTCTTTGTCTCTCACATTTTGCTTCTTTCATAATAGCTTCTTTCCTTATATCTTATGTTGATGAAAAAGCGCGATTCATTAAACATCTATTTTATATCTTCGAAGGTTTGGTTAAAGTTTTCAAAAAATAAATCTGCTTCTTCTTGAAGAACGTCTTCTTCCGCATTTTCAGGCAGCGGCGGAAGCTCGTCCAGCGTTTTCAAACCGAATTGTTCAAGAAAAGTCGGCGTGGTGCCGTATAATATGGCCCGTCCCGGACCGTCAGCCCGTCCAACTTCACACAATAAAGCCTTCGCGACGAGGCTATGTAAAATCCGCTCTGATTTCACGCCTCTGATTTCTTCAATTTCTGCTCTGGTAATCGGCTGTTTATAAGAAACAATGGCCAGCACTTCTAATGAAGCTTGAGAAAGGCCCTTTGACGGCACTTCTATTAGTTTTTTCAAATACGGCGCAAAGGCTTTTTTGGTAGAGAGCATGTACGTATCTGCATATGTAATAAGTTCAATGCCCCTTGCATCCCCGCGGTATTCTTCCGCCACATCCGCCATAATGGTGTTCAGTTCAGGCTCTTCGATTTCAAGCACTGTTAACAGCTGCTTTTTTGTGAGCCCTTCATCGCCTGCCGCATAAAGAAGGGCTTCCACTATAGCTTTCCAATTCACGATATCAAGCCCCATGAATGGATTCACTCCCCGTAATGTAAATATCTGAAAAATTGTGCTCCTGTTCAATGAGAATCCGCTGATTCTTCATCAGCTCGAGAACAGCTAGAAAAGTTACAACCAAATGGTCTTTTTGCTCATACGGAAACAGCTCCATAAAGTTGATTCTCGTTCCTCTAGATTTCAGGCTGTGCACGATTTCGTTCATTCTGTCTTCGATTGGTATTTCTTGTCTGGTAATTGTTGTTTCCATCGGTTTTGTTATTTTTTTGCGTTTCAGCACTTTTTGAAAAGCCCCGATCATGTCATAGACCGTGACTGAGAGCTTTTGCTCAGACTGTTTGACTTCTTTTGCATATTCACTCAAATCACTCGGCGGTTTCGTGAACGATTTTTGTCTTTCTTCTTCCCGTTCTTTTAAATCCTTCGCCGCATCTTTATATTTTCTATACTCAATCAGCTTTTCAATCAGTTCCTCCCGCGGATCCTCTTCTTCAAGTAATTCATCTTCAAAAAGCTCCTCCTCTTGCTTCGGGAGCAGCATTCTGCTTTTAATGCTGAGCAGCGTGGCAGCCATGACCAAATACTCGCTGGCAATATCGAGCTCAAGCACACGCATCGTATGTACATATAATAAATATTGTTCAGTGATCTTTGCCACAGGGATATCATATATGTCAATTTCAAGACGATTGATTAAATGAAGCAGCAGGTCCAATGGGCCCTCAAACGTATCAATTTTCACTTGATATTCTTCCATCATCTCACCATTTTCAAGTATCACTCTCATTGCCGGTTAAACTGGCTATCCTTTAGTATAAGGCACCAAAAAGCTCTCGTCCAATACTATTTCATTTCCTGTTTTGAAGCTATTTGTACTGAATATTCAAAACAATAAAGGAGTTGCGAGAAAGGCCCCCGCGGCGGTTTCCCTTTCAATTGTCGTGATAAACAAAAAATCAATCAGGGCTGAGCGTTTTTTTCTTTTATTCTTCCTATGTTACACTGAAAGCAGATTAAAGGAGGAAGCATCGTGTACCCGAAAGCTTATATCGATTATCTCGTTGAGTTTCACGCAACACGGGATTATTTTGAATGCCATGAAATTTTAGAAGAATATTGGAAGGAAGACCCTCCAAATCAACGAAAAATGTATTGGGTCGGCTTTATTCAGCTTGCGGTTGCTTTGTATCATCATAGAAGGCAGAATACAGCCGGTGCAAAAAGACTGATGGCGAACAGCATCCGGATTCTTCAAGCCGAAAAACAAGCGGTCGAAGACTTGGGACTTGATCATAGCCGTTTACTCGAACTTATGCAGTCGGTTTACGAACAAATCGAAATGGGATCTTCCTATAAAAGCATCATGCTGCCGATCAAAGATGAGAAGCTGGAGGAAACATGCCGCATTGAATGTCAGAAAACAGAGTACACATGGGGGCAGCCCAGCACAATCACCGACACATTTCTTATTGACAAGCACCGTTTGCGGGATCGGACTGAGGTCATCCTTGAGCGTGAAAAAGAGATAGAACGGAGAAAAAAAAGCAGAGGCTGATGACAGCCTCTGCTTAATTATTGTATGAAATGTCTTGATCCTGCTGATCTTGACAACGTTCGAAAAAGCTCTGCGTTAATTCATTCGGAACCAGTATCTGCGTTTTGAATAAATGCTTTAAAGCATCCATCATCTGTTTTCCGATTCCTTGATGGCGATGAGAAGGATTCACACTGATATGCCGGATTTCAACCTCGGAATCCTTTTTTTCGACTCCGATTGCTCCGACGATATCCTCGTCCTCTTTCCAAAGAAAGAGCTGGCGGTCTGTATCCGTTTCGTAGTCCTTAATTGTCTGCTGAAGCTGCTTAAGGTCTTTTTCATTCGGCATGAACGAAAGAAGCCCCATCGCAATCTTTTCAAACGATTTTTTATAACGAATTAACATAAAAACCCCTCTATATCCAAAATGTCCAGTCTGGCTATTAACGGATACGAATAGGTGATCCGTTTTCTCACATTATATCATTTTCGCCATATTTTTAAACTGTTTTCAACAAATTATTCAAATGAGCGGTTTAAATTTGCCATTTCTATGGCAGAAACAGCGCAATCTACACCTTTGTTGCCTGCTTTCGTGCCGGCACGCTCAATTGCCTGCTCAATGTTTTCAGTGGTGACAATGCCAAAGATGACAGGTACGCCTGTCGTGTTTGCTGTTTGCGCGATGCCTTTTGCAGCTTCATTGCAAACATAATCATAATGTGTCGTTGCACCTCTGATAACAGTGCCCAATGTGATAATCGCGTCATATTTTTTTGTTTCCGCCATTTTTTTGGCGGCAAACGGTATTTCAAATGCGCCTGGAACCCAAGCCACATCAATATCATTTGTGTCTACGCCGTGTCTGAGCAACGCATCTTCTGCACCGCTTAGCAGCTTGCTTGTAATAAAATCATTAAATCTTCCTACTACGATTCCGATTTTAAGACCTGTACCAACTAAGTTTCCTTGTATGATATTCATATGATTCCCATCCTTTTTTGTGATATTTGTGATTAGAAATGAAGCAAATGACCCAGTTTATTCATTTTGGTTTGTAAATATTTTTTATTGTGCTCTTTTGCCTCCATTTGAAGGGGCACTCTTTCTGAAATGCTGAGTCCATAGCCTTCAAGACCGGCGATTTTTCGCGGATTATTCGTCAGAAGCTTCATATTCCGCACACCGAGATCGCGTAACATTTGTGCCCCGATGCCATAGTTGCGAAGGTCCGGTAAGAACCCGAGAGCTTCGTTGGCTTCTACGGTATCATAGCCTTGTTCCTGAAGCTTATAAGCTTTTAATTTATTGATTAAACCGATGCCTCGGCCTTCTTGGCGCAAATACAAGAGCACTCCCCGCCCTTCAGCGGCAATTTGCGCTAGCGCGGCGTGCAGCTGCGGGCCACAGTCACAGCGATGAGATCCAAACACGTCACCTGTGAGACATTCTGAATGAACCCGGACCAATACCGGTTCTTCACCGAACGGCACGTCTCCCATCACAAATGCGACATGCTCTTTTCCGTCTACCTCGTTTGTGTATCCGTAAATCTTGAATGTGCCAAAATCAGTGGGCAGCGTAATGTCGACTTCGCGCTCGACAAGTGTTGTCAGGTTGTAACGGTATTGAATTAAATCTTTAATGGTGATCATTTTTAATTGATGCTTTTTCGCTATTTCAATGAGCTCAGGCACTCTTGCCATCGTCCCGTCTTCATTCATAATTTCACAAATGACGCCGGCCCCTTGGGATCCGCAGGCTTCAGCAAGATCAACAGCGGCTTCTGTATGGCCTGCTCTTTTCAGGACACCTCCTTTTTTCGCAATGAGCGGAAAAATGTGCCCCGGACGCTGAAAATCAGACGGCACGGATTTGCTGTCCAGCAATGCTTGAACGGTAAAAGATCTTTCTTGAGCACTGATACCCGTTTTCGTTTTGCGGTGGTCAATGCTTACCGTAAATGCAGTATGATGAGAATCTGTATTGTGCTCAACCATTGGGTGAAGATCAAGCTTGTCCGCGATTTCCTCACTAAGCGGCGTGCAAATCAGTCCTCTTCCGTGGGTCGCCATAAAGTTAATGACTTCTGGGGTTGCATGCTCGGCAAGAGCGACAAAGTCTCCTTCATTTTCTCTGTCTTCATCATCTACAACGATGATAACTTCGCCTTTTTTTAAAGCGTCTAGCGCTTCTTCTATTAGATGAAACATGCGAATCTTCCTCTCTAAAAGCCGTTTTCGCTTAAGAAGGCTTTTGTAATGGTTTGTTGGGTCTTATTTTCATTGGCTTTATGCAAAAATCGATACATATATTTTCCGATCATATCGCACTCGATATTCACTGTAGAGCCGATTGTTTTTTCTGAAAAAATCGTTTCGCTGATGGTATGCGGTATTAAAGAAATCGTCACTTTATCTTCCGACAGGCCGAATATGGTCAAGCTTACACCATCCACGGTAATGGATCCCTTTAAAACCAATGTTTTTGTTAAAGACGGGTCCATCTTTAAATCATAGTAAACAGCGTTAGATTTCTCTTCAATTCGTGTAATTTCAGCAGTTCCGTCAACATGTCCTGAGACGAAATGGCCTCCGAATCGGCCGTTTGCCGCCATCGCTCTTTCCAAATTTACTTTGCTTCCTTTTGATAATTCATTCAGTGATGTCGCTTTGACTGTTTCAGGCATTACATCTACTGTGAATTGATTTTTTGTAAAATCGGTGACAGTCAGGCAAATGCCGTTCACCGCAATGCTGTCGCCCAGATGAACATCCTCTAATATCTTTGAGCATTTAATTGTTAAGGCCATTGAATGCCCTGCTTTTTTCATCGATTCGATTGTGCCTGTTTCTTCTATAATTCCTGTAAACATGGTCACCATCCTACTCGTTTATCGGTTTTGCCGTCAGTTTGATATCACGGCCGATTTGGGTTATATCAGTGAATTGCAATAAGGGGACATCTTTCATTGATTGAAAACCTTCACCGGAGATTAAGCTGGGAGCATGCGTTCCTCCGATTAGTTTGGGGGCAAAATAGAAGATGATTTCTTGAAAACAGCCTTCTTGGACAAAGCTTCCGTGAACAGCAGAACCGCCTTCCACATACACAGACATAATGCCTTCTTCTGCAAGGATTTTCAGAACATCAGGAACTTGAATGTGATCTGTTTCAAACGTATATATCTTCACTCCCAAAGCTGAAAGCCGTTTTTTCTTTTCCTCGTCTGCGCGTGCCGTTGTGAAAATCCATGTCGGCGCTTCCTGATCGCAAATCACTCGGGCGTCCTCAGGAATCGAGAGTTCGGTGTCAAGGATTACCCGAACCGGCTGTTTGGCCACATTCGGCAGCCTGCAGGTTAAACTCGGATCGTCGGCTTTCACGGTGCCAACTCCGACTAAAATGCTTTGGTTTGTTTTCCTGTATTGCTGAGCATCCTGTCTTGCAGCCTCTGACGTGATCCATTTGCTCTCGCCCGTGCTGGTGGCTGTCTTTCCGTCAAGGCTGGCGGCAGCTTTTAGTGTGACGTAAGGGAGGCCTGTCCTCATGAAGTGCAGGAATTTTTCATTCAGCTTCTCCGCCTGGTCTGCCAAGATGCCTTCCTTTACTTCAATACCGGCTTCTTCAATCATGTTGACTCCTCTTCCAGCCACAAGCGGATTAGGGTCTCTCATCGCCACAAACACTCTTTTGATTCCAGAGTTGATAATCAGCTCTGCACATGGCGGTGTTTTTCCGTAATGGCTGCACGGTTCGAGTGTCACGTAAATATCAGCACCCTTTGCGTGGGAGCCGGCCATATGGATGGCATGAACTTCTGCATGAGCTTCCCCATATTTTAAATGGGCGCCCATTCCGACAATTTGTCCGTCTTTTACCACAACAGCGCCGACGAGCGGATTAGAATCGGTCTGTCCTTCGCCCTGCTTCGCAAGATCTAATGCCAGCTTCATATAATACTCTTCCATTTATTTCCCTCCCCTCTTTTATTGATTTACCGTCAAAAAAGCCCCGAATTTATGAAAAATCCGGGGCTTTAGGTATTTTACGCAATAAGAAATAACACTATGCATTTTTGAACCATTTGCATAGCGGCTCATCATCCTTCTCCCATCCAGACTCTCACTGTCGGCTTCAGCTTAAACTGAATCCACCGCGCGCTGATGCACACGGGTCACGGGCTCTAAAGCGCATTCGCTTTACTACCGCCGGTCGGGATTTCCACCCTGCCCCGAAGGATACAATCTTTATTCATTTGTCCTTATTGGCTATTATAGCGATCCTTCTTAAAGTACGCAATGAAATAAACTTACAATTTGAGAAAACAAAACATCACCCTTCAATCCGAAAGGTGATGTTTTGTTAATCATTCACTTTGGCAACTTTAATTAATCCGTCGATCCGCTTTGATTTGCTGAAGTATGCCTTAATCTTGTCGCCTTCTTCTATATCAGACAAATCCTGATTTAATTTCTTTCCATTGAAGATGATTTTCGTACCGTTTTCGGCTTCTCCATGATATTCAGAGCCGTCAATTTCCGTCACTTTATATTCCTGAATGGTGTATTCCTCTTCTTCCGAGGACAAGGTTTGTCCAATTGCTGTCGGAACATCCTTCAGCTCAACGCCATTTATGTACATATAACCGCCTGCAAGTAGAAGCAAAAGCACTAACAGAATGGTAATCTTGGTTTTTATTCTTCCCATTTTTAAACCTCCAGCCGATATGAATCTATTCATTCATATGAGTTATTCCACTTTTTCATGAATAAAAAACCGTCATTTCTCGTAAATTATTAATATAACGATGCATAACGAGAATATGTTTCACCTTTCTGCAATTTCTTTTCTATAGTTATACGAATTTATGTTCTGGTTTTGGGGGATGAATATAAAAAAGAAATAAAAAAAGCAGCCCCTGTTCGGAAGCTGCTCGATCCTAATTTGTTTTACGCATTTCGTTAAATGGGAAGAAAACAAACTTTGACGTGCCGGCAATTTGTTTTTTTGTGAAGAGGCCAAGCCCGTTTCGGCTGTCCATTGAGTTCCGCCGATTATCCCCCATCACAAAATACTTGTCATCAGGCACTTTCACCGGGCCGAAATCATCGGTCAGATGGTCATAATTGTCCTGTTTTGCTCTCTTTTTATTAGCTGCCAAATAAGGCTCGGCCACCTTTTTCCCATTGATATAAAGCTGGTCGTTCTTCATTTCAACCGTATCTCCAGGCAGGCCGATAATCCGCTTGACATAGTGGACATCATCCCCGTTTAATACGACGATGTCTCCTCTATCAAACTCACCGATGTACTTGATTGTCATGTTGACAAAGACTCTTTCCCGGTTATGAAGTGTTGGATACATAGAGTCACCGTCAACGACATACGGCGCAAAAATAAAATGGCGGATGAGCAAAGCGAGAACGACAGCAATCACAATTGCTTTTGCCCATTCTAACATTGTTTTTTTCTTCGAAACATTTTCTGATTTCAACTGATTTCCTCCAATAAACAACGGTCTTCAAATTTATGTTATCACGAATCGAAAAGAAATCCTATCAGGACCATTGACATGATTTTATACTCTATTAATCTTCATCTTCTACCCAAATCATGCCTAACTTTTTCTTGTCAGCCACAACCAGCCCTGCATCAAATGTCGCTTGGGAAATTGGAGTCCAGCTGCTTAGTTCAACATAACCGGACTGAACAACAACATCAGCATTTGTATAATACGTAGGCACATCCGCAAAGTAATCAAAAAAATAATCGCATAATTCAGAAGCAATGGACTTGGATGAAAGAGTGAACTCGTATGCTAAATCTTTAGATAGGATATAAGTCATGAGGTGACGGGCAGTCTGTTCATCTACTGCATTCCATTGATCGCCAAGTTCATGATACCCATAGCACTTGACAAAATGATTCACGTCATGAAGGGTACTGGAATGTTTACGGCAGCCTATTTCACAGGTGATATAACCGGCATCCCGTTTGGCTTTCAGGATGTGTTTAAAATCATTGAAGCTCGAAAACATGGATCAGCCTCCAAAAAACAAATCCAATATGTTGCCGGCTGTTGAGGATTCTTTATTATAAAACTCTGAATATCCGCAATTCTTGCAGTACACCACTAGAAAACGGTTATGCTGCACGTCAAACAACTTTGACAATCCCGTGCCGGTTGTGGCGATTTCTTTTTGGCCTGCTTCAGAGCTTCCGCATTTTATACAGCCTTTGTTGTTCATAACGCCAAACTCCTTTTCATCACATTACGTTTGTTTTTGATTTATTTTACTACAAAATACCATTTTTTTGAACGATGTAACTTTAAAGTTTTCTTAATTTTACATATAACTCCACACAAAAAATCCCAGTATGCATGCTTGAATTGGAAGCGAATACGCATGACTCGCTAAACAAGATGCAATGCACCTTTGCACGACATCATATAAAAGTTAATTATTTTTACCAATAAGTTTACGCTTAACGCCTCTAGCACTAATACATATAAAAAATAGAATAATATGAAAGGAGACTCGATAGTGTGATTGTTTATCCTATCAATATAAACAACATTTCCGGAAACAGCGTAGTGAACGTAGGCGGCGCTTTTATGATCAGGCCATTAACTGTGTCCAATCTGTGTCTGGTTCCGGCGGCTCGAATACGGGAATTGTTATTGAAAACAACTTTGTAAGCCAAACTAATTAACCATCAATTTACTGATCAGAACGTGACCAAAATATTTTAATTACATTTCATCATGAAGCGAAAGGCGGGGAAACACTCGCCGCAATGTCTTCACTTCAACCTAATCAAGCCTGTTTGTTTTTACAGCCTCCAGCACTCGGGCGGTTTTTTATTGGTATATTTTTCGCAAATAAAAAAGCTTCCCCCGATACGAGGAAGCCTTTTGCCTGCCTATTAGCCTTCTACACGAACTTCTTTCATGACGTCGCCGTTAGACATGTTTTTCGCGAATTCTAGTCCGCTTGTTACTTTACCAAATACAGTGTGAACCCCGTTCAAATGAGGCTGTGGCTCATGAACGATGAAAAATTGGCTGCCGCCAGTGTCTTTTCCTGCATGTGCCATAGAAAGCGAACCCGCTTCATGAGTGTGCGGGTTTCCTTCTGTTTCACATTTGATTGTGTATCCTGGACCGCCTGTGCCAGTTCCGTGCGGGCAGCCTCCTTGGCTGACGAAGCCCGGAATCACTCGGTGGAATGTAAGACCGTCATAGAAGCCTTCGTTCGCAAGCTTTTCAAAGTTTGCGACAGTGCCCGGTGCAGCTTCAGGATAAAGTTCAAATTCAATTTTGTTGCCGTCTTCTAATAAAAAGTAACCTGTTTTCAATTGTATGCCTACTTTCTTTATTTTAATTTTCAAAGGAGATTATGTATGATAGGTTATAGCCTGTCTCTCCTTGTCGCGGCTATTATACCACACCTTTCGGGGGAAAACGAATCTCCCGGCTTTAGTAAAAAATAAAAATGAAACCTGAATGTCTTTATCTCCGTCTTACCTAACGGAACTGTCTTTTCATCATGATTCAGGTCCTCGCAAAGCAGCTCTACCCCGCTGCTTGTGAAATTGAAGGAGGTCAAACTGCTTTGAAAAAAATATGGATTGGAATGCTGGCAGCGGCCGTTTTGCTGCTGACGGTTCCGAAAGTCAGTCTCGCGGATGCCGCAGTTGGAGATGTCATTGTCACACTGGGTGCTGATTTGTCAGAATCTGATAAACAAAAAGTGCTTAATGAAATGAATGTCCCTGATAATGCCACAACGGTAACGGTGACCAATAAGGAAGAGCATGAATATTTAGGAAAATATATATCGAACGCTCAAATCGGATCAAGAGCGATTTCTTCATCGTCAATAACCATCGCCAAAAAAGGCTCTGGACTGAATGTTGAGACACATAATATTAGCGGCATTACAGATGAAATGTACCTAAATGCGCTGATGACAGCCGGTGTTAAAGATGCGAAGGTGTATGTGACAGCACCGTTTGAGGTATCCGGGACTGCGGCTTTAACCGGATTAATTAAGGCGTATGAAGTTTCTTCTGATGAAGCGATCTCAGAGGATGTGAAGCAAGTAGCCAACCAAGAGCTTGTCACGACATCAGAGCTTGGAGACAAAATCGGTAACGAAAATGCGGCTGCACTGATTGCAAAAATCAAAGAAGAATTTGCTAAAAACGGTGTGCCTGACAATAAGGCTGACATTGAAAAACAAGTGGACGACGCGGCTTCTGACTTAAACGTCACACTTACAGACAGCCAAAAAGATCAGCTTGTCTCCTTATTCAATAAAATGAAAAATGTTGACATCGACTGGGGACAGGTCGGTGACCAGCTTGATAAAGCGAAAGATAAGATTACGAAATTCATAGAATCAGATGAGGGCAAAAACTTCATCCAGAAAGTTATTGATTTCTTCGTATCTATCTGGAATGCGATTGTTTCTATATTCAAATAAGAAAAGGCGCCGAGAGATTCGGCGCCTTTCTTATTGCTTTACACTCGTTTTAAAGGGCAGGTCAAGTTTGACTACATCCTCGTATGTTTCTCGCTTCACGACTAAATGGGCCTCTCCATTTTCTACAAATACAACAGCAGGTCTCGGGATTCGATTGTAATTATTGGCCATGCTGTATCCGTATGCGCCTGTACAAAAAACGGCAAGAAGATCGCCTTCTTTTACTTCTGGCAGATCAATATCCCAAATCAGCATATCACCGCTTTCACAGCACTTTCCGGCAATCGATACCGTATTGTCATGCGCTTCTCCGATACGATTGGCTGTCGCTGCTTCATACTTAGCCTGATAAAGTGCAGGACGAATATTGTCGTTCATGCCTCCGTCTACAGCCACATACTGGCGGACGCCCGGCACTTCTTTTTGAGAGCCAACCGTATAAAGGGTTGTGCCAGCATCTCCCACGAGAGAACGTCCCGGTTCGATCCAAATTTCCGGAATGTTAAAACCGTAACGGGCAGCATTTTCTTTCACAGCATCGATGATTTTTTCAACGTATTCAGTAGCGTGAAGCGGTTGATCTTCTTCGGTATAACGGATGCCGAAACCTCCTCCGAGATTCAACACCTTGGATACAAACGAGTATGATTCTCTCCACTCGTCGAGTTTTTTGAAGATTTTTTCCGCTGCTAACACAAAACCGGCCGTATCAAAAATTTGCGAGCCTATATGGCAATGGACACCCAGGAGCTGAATGTGTTCTGATTGTAATACTTGCTCAATCGCCCGTTCAGTTTGTCCGTTATGAAGATCGAAACCAAACTTCGAATCTTCCTGGCCAGTTGTAATGTAGTCATGCGTATGCGCTTCTACTCCGGGCGTGATTCGAAGAAGAACATCGATGGAGTGTCCCGTTTCTTTACATAGGTCTTCCAAAAGCGAAATTTCATAGAAATTATCCACCACAATGCAGCCGATGCGATGCTCAAGTGCCATCCGCAGTTCTTCCCTGCTCTTGTTATTCCCATGAAAGTGAATGCGTTCTGCAGGGAAGCCCGCTGCAACAGCTGTATAAAGCTCTCCACCGGACACGACATCTAAAGAAAGTCCCTCTTCCTCAGCAAGCTGAATCATTGCAACTGATGAGAATGCTTTGCTCGCATATGCCACCTGTGCTTTAAGCCCTGCAGTCATAAATGCCTGCTTAAAGCTTTTAGCACGCTCACGTATTAAAGCCACATCATATACGTAAAGAGGTGTTCCATATTTTTCCGCTAAATAAAGAGCGTCCACACCTCCGATTTCTAAATGCCCATGTTGATTTTGTCTGCTTGTGCCATGTAAGAACAATGTCATTCCCTCTTTCTTCGCTTATGGGTGAAAAGGACAGTTTTATGGACTGTCCCTTCATAATTAAGACATACATTATCATACTCTTCAGTCAGTTTCAATGCGATTATGAATTGGTAGGTTGCCTTAAGCGATTTCTTGGGTGAACGATACTTGGTCTTACTTTTGCGCCTGGTTTCGCTGTGCGGACCAGTACCTGCCACAGCGCCTTGCCGTTAAAGGGCATCAGCGGCCATAAGTACGGTGTTTGCAGGGATTTGATACTGGCCATGGCAATAATCAGCACTGTAAAACCGATAACAAGCCCTTTTACATGAAATAAGGCGACGAGTATCATGAGGGCAAGTCGGCTCATTTTATTTGCCAAACTCAATTCATAACTAGGCGTCGTAAAGGTTCCGATCGCTGCAAGTGAGACGTATAGAATCACCTCTGGTGAAAACAGGCCGACTTCAATGGCAATCTGTCCGATCAGCACAGCAGCAATTAATCCCATTGCTGTCGATAAAGCGGTCGGTGTGTGTATGGCGGCCATTCTGAGAAATTCGATTCCTAAGTCAGCTAAGAATATCTGCAGGATGATCGGGATATGCGTATCTTTATTTAAACCGATAAATTTCATATTCTCGGGCAGCAGGTCCGGCTGCAGCACAAAGAGAAACCAGATTGGGAGAAGTATAGTGGATGCCATGATACCGAAAAATCTCACCCATCTTAAAAAAGTACCGACTGCAGGCGCCTGCCTGTATTCTTCAGCATGCTGGACATGGTGGAACATTGTCGTCGGTGTGATAATCACACTCGGCGATGTATCAACCATGATGACGACATGGCCTTCAAGCACATGATTGGCCGCGACATCGGGTCTTTCGGTATAACGGACGAGCGGATACGGGTTGTAGCCTTGTTTAATAATGAATTCCTCTACTGTTTTGTCAGCCATCGTTAAGCCGTCGACATCAATGGCAGCAAGTTCTTTTTCCACAATATCTACCAGATCCGGATCTGCAATATCTTCAATATAAATAATGCTCAGATCCGTTTTTGATCGCTCGCCAACCTTTGTCATCTTAATGCGAAGTCGTTCGTCTCTGATCCGCCTTCTGAGAAGGGCCGTATTGACGACGATATTTTCAACAAATCCGTCTCTGGCTCCCCTGACCACCTTTTCCGTATCAGGTTCTTCCGGATTTCTGCCCGGATAGCTTCTGACATCAATAATAAATGCGAAGCCCGTGTCTTCAACAATAACTGCGACTAATCCCGACAGCAACTGGTCAGTCGTTTCATCCAGCGTTTTTACTTTTTCGACCTGGGCGTTAAGAAGCCTGTTTTCGACAATATCGACCAGATGATCTGGATCCTCATCCCGATTGTTAATGGCAACGAGTTCTCTCATTAAATGAATGATAAAGGCCGTATCACATAATCCATTCAAATAGTAGAGCTGGATTTCTTTATCTAAAATGGTGAGCTTGCGAACCCCTACATCGTAGCTCGTTCCCATCCCGACACGGTTTTTAAAGTATGCTTCATTTTTGTCTGGATTCCGATAAACCCGGGTTTTCTCTTTCTTTTGGTCCGGCATGATACCCGCTCCTTTCTAAAATAAACTCGACCGCTTTCATGGTGATGGGCGACCCTTTTGAGATATCGTCTTTTCTGCCCATTTTGCCAATATCCCCGATACCGACAATAAGCGGGAGATCAAGTTTATCAAGGCAATAGACTGTATCTCCGTTCATTCTGTGTTCATCAAATTCCCGTTCCCCGACTTTATCTACACCGTATTCAGTTATTTCTCCATTGCGGTCAATGCTTACGTCAACCCTAGTCCATTCAGCCTGATGTGTTTTTGATGCGACCGCAATCACACCGAGCACTTCAATTGACGGATGCGTGGCGACATAGGTTAGAGCGGCTTCTCCCGGACCCTCTCCTTGAAGGCCGGAGTCGTCAAACATGACAAATACGGGATCATACGGTGCTGAGGTGATCAACTTGACAAGCTCCGCGCCGCTGCGAATGGAGGGATTGCCCTTTGATTGTGATATACATCGCCCTCCCACTTTGCTTGCGGCGTATTCAATTGTTTTAGCGGCGTATACATCCCCGTCTGTTACCAGTATGACCTTTCGTTTTGTCGTCATGTCGGCATTATCCTTTCGGTTTGAAAATAACAGCTACGATAAAGGCGAAGAGAATGGCGGCTGAGATACCAGCAGAGGTCAGCTCAAAAATCCCCATGCCGATTCCGATAAATCCATGTATATGAGCCTGGTGCATGGCACCGTGCAGAAGGCTGTGGCCAAAGCTGACGATCGGAACGGTGGCGCCTCCTCCGGCAAATTCAATAAATTTATCGTAAATGCCAAAACCATCTAAAATCGCGCCACTCACAACAAATGATGTCATGACGTGGGCTGGCGTCAATTTAAAAATATCCAAGAGCAGCTGGCCGACAATACAAATGGCCCCGCCGCATACAAAAGCCAAAAGGTAGTCCATGTTAAGATGCACCTCCCGCACGCTCAAATACAACCCCGTGTGCAATGGTCGGGATGGTTTCTTTTTGCTGGATCATCGTCGGGCTTAACAGCGCTCCAGTCGCCACGACGAATACACGGTTTAATTTTCCTTCTCTCAGCTGCTTAAAAATGTGAGAGTAGGTGACAAGCGCTGAACAAGCACATCCGCTCCCTCCGGCAAAGACCTGCTGATCCGGTGTATAAACTAAAAGCCCGCAATCATCATGCTTTGTGCCGACCGGATAGCCATCTTCTTTTAAGAGATCTTTTACGATAGGAGATCCGACGCCGGATAGATCACCTGTCAGGATTAGATCATAGTCATCCGCTGTCCGGTTGAGATCTTTAAAGTGCTGCTTAATCGTATCTGCTGCCGCCGGAGCCATGGCGGATCCCATATCAAACGGATCTGTAATTCCTAAGTCAGAGACCTTTCCGACAGTCGCGCTTGTGATTTGGATATCACCCCGTGTCTGACTGATAACAACGGCTCCGCTTCCGGTCACAGTAGAGGTGGCGGTGTCCGGTTTTTGCCCCCCGTATTCCGTCGGATAGCGAAACTGTCTTTCCGCTGTAGCATTATGACTGCTGGTGGCAGCGAGCGCTCTCTTGGCAAATCCGCCGTCAACTAAGGCTGATGCGACAGCCACTGTTTCCATTGATGTTGAACAGGCGCCAAACATACAAAGAAACGGGATGTTTAAGTGTCTTGCCACATAGTTGGCCGTTACGTTTTGATTCAGCAAGTCGCCTGCCAGCAATAGATCAATATCATCTTTTGTCAAATTATTTTTTTGAAGTGTTGCATTAACAGCATCTTCCATCAGCTGACGTTCAGCCATTTCCCAGCTTTTTTGATTACAGTGCATTTCATCATAGGTTTTATCATATAAAGAGCCGAGCGGTCCGTCTTTTTCCTTCGGTCCTGCTGCTGTTCCTGCCGAGTTTACAAATAACGGATGTTCAAATACCCAGGTTTGCTTTCCTGTTAATTTCATTTTTCTTCTCCTCCTATGACATCAGTTTCTCAAAAGCAAACCGAATCATTCCGACGATGTACGCAGCCACAACACCGAAAACGATGACATTCCCCGCCAGTTTAAACATGTTTGTCGCTACTCCGAGCACGAACCCTTCGCTTTTATATTCAAGAGCCGCGCTTGCCATGCTGTTGGCAAAACCTGTGACCGGCACGGCTGAACCGGCGCCTGCAAACTGCCCGATTCTGTCATAGATGCCAAACCCGGTAAGCAAGGCTGAAATTAATATCAGTGTTGCCGCCGTTGGATTTCCCGCTGTTTTTTCATCAAAATCGAAAAAATGAATAAAAAAATTTTGCAGACCTTGTCCGATCGCACAGATCAGCCCGCCTACAAGAAAAGCTTTGACACAATTCCAGACGTAAGGCGGCTTAGGCTGATATGTTTTCACTTTTGATTTGTAGTTTTCTTTTATGTTTGTCATCTTGAAACCTCCTTATGAATGATCAATAAAATACAGCCAGTGAAATAAAGACCCCGCGATTTTCCCAATCACGATGGCCATTAACAGAATAATAATTTTACTTCTGAGCCCGATTCGTTTTGCTAAAATCGGCAGGACATTTAAAACCTCTGTAAGGGCAGCTGCGAGCATCCCGACAAACACACCTGCCAGCAGCCCGACCGGTACGGCAATCCATTTTGTTAAAAAAAGATGGTTCATATGAAGCGTCTCCCATCCCCCGAAAACAGCGCCAAGTATAACAGCTGCTTCATAGGCCTGAACGAATCTCATCGTTTTGGTGAGCTGCATCAGCCGCGGAATGATTCCCATTACGGTTAAAAAAGCAACGAAGCCAGCCCCCACCGTGATGCCTCCGCCGAGCCCGACAAAAATAATGAACAATGCACTAACGATCATGCAGGTCCTTTATTGTCTCTTGATTCTCATGCATGGACACATAGTGATCGAGATCAAGCTGATAGTTAAACATCTCAACCTCCAGCGGACTGGGCTCTTCATTAAGGCGCTTTTTAAAGATGTGGTTAAAAAAAACGATCATCCCCAGTCCCAAACCGATGCTGTATGGGATTTGAAGCAAGTATGGATAGTCATTCCTCTCTCCGGTTATGATTTCATATAGTGCGATATGAACATCTCTCATGCTTACATCCTCATGAAAGTTCATGATAGCAAGACACGATCCGATAAACAGAAGCAGCCAGACACCGATAAACAGAACCGTTGACATTTTCCGTTTGCGATATTGAATTTCGACAATGGTTTCTGCTCCGCCAACTGTTTGAACATCAAGTGCCGGATCTTGTAAATGAATGGCTTTAAGGACTTGTATGATATCCAGAATTACGATATTTTTATCTTTTTCGCTCACCTGATAAAGCGGCATAGCCGAAAGTTTCTTTTTCAGCTGAATCTGTCCTTCAATTTGCGCTGCATCTCCAACCGTGATGATATCTCCCGGATGGGCCAGCACCCTGTGGCGAAGTCGGATAAATATACGTCGTTCCATTATTGATCACCATCTTTCGGTGGTTATATATGTAGTATGTGGTTCGATTTTGTTCTCATTCATCCGCTCGAAAAGACCATAAATTACCACGCTTTTACACACAAAAAAGCCAGCCTGCATGGCAGACTAGCTATCCGGATGGTCCATTTGAACCTTGATCTGTTTTAATATTTTCTTTTCAAGCCTGGAAACCTGAACTTGAGAGATCCCAAGCCGCTCAGCCACCTCGGACTGCGTTTGGTCTTTATAATATCTGAGATAGACGATTAGTTTTTCCCTTTCTTCCAAATCTCTGATTGCTTCTTTCAATGCAATTTTGTCAAACCACTTTTCTTCAGAGTTGTCAGCGATTTGATCAAGCAGGGTGATTGGATCTCCGTCATTCTCATATACTGTTTCGTGAATTGAAGACGGCGCCCTTACCGCCTCTTGAGCGAGTACGACATCTTCAGCTTCAATCTCCAAATGCCCGGCGATCTCCTGCACTGTCGGCACTCTGCCCAGTGTTTTTGAAAGCTCATCTTTCGCGCGCCGGATTTTGTTTCCGAGTTCTTTTAATGACCTTGATACCTTTACCGTTCCGTCATCGCGGATAAAACGCTGAATTTCACCGATAATCATCGGAACTGCATACGTTGAAAAACGCACATCATAGGTTAAATCAAATTTGTCAACAGATTTTAACAGCCCAATGCAGCCGATCTGGAAAAGATCATCAGGCTCATATCCTCTGTTTAAAAACCGCTGTACGACAGACCAAACAAGACGCATGTTTTTTTCTATGAGGAGGTCTCTTGCCTGCTGGTCGCCATTTTGGCTTTGTTTGATTAATTCCTTTACTTCATGGTCCTTCAGCTGAGCGTTTTTGCCGTTTTTCTTAACCTCCACATCCATAACAAATCTCCTTAATTACAAAGCGCTTTGCTTTTTGATAAGTGCTTTGTTAAGCGAATCGTTGTTCCCATCTCAGGCGAGGAATCGATACTGACATCATCCATGAAATTTTCCATAATGGTAAAGCCCATTCCAGATCGCTCAAGTTCAGGCTTAGTCGTGAATAAAGGCTGGCGGGCTTCGTCAAGATCTGTAATGCCCATGCCTTCATCACGAATGGTCATATATACGACATGATCTTCCAGCGTCACTGAGATGTAAACTTTCCCGTCACAGTTCTCTTCATATCCATGGATAATGGCATTCGTTACAGCCTCTGACACGACTGTTTTGATTTCGGTCAGTTCGTCCATAGTCGGGTCTAGCTGGGCAATAAATGAAGCAACTGTCACACGAGCGAACGATTCATTCTGGCTGAGGGCAGAAAATTCAAGATGCATTTCATTTTTCATGATGCCACCCCCAGTGTCAGCAGCGCCTTCTGCTCAGATTGTTCAAATCTGATAATTTTAAACAGGCCCGACATATCAAACAGCCGCTTTACCGCAGGGGAGATAGCGCAAACGACCATTTCCCCGCCAGTTTGCTTAATTTGCTTGTATCTTCCTAAAATGACGCCAAGCCCCGAGCTGTCCATAAAGGAAAGGTCCTCCAAGTTCAGTACGATGTGGCAAATATCATCCTTCTCCAGTGATTGAGTCACTTTGTGTTTCAGGGTTTCAGCCGTATGGTGATCGAGTTCGCCTGTTAATCGAATACAAAGCACAGATTCTTTGACATGCATGTCAATTCCAAGGCTCATGCTCATTCCTCCTTGATATGATCGGATAATGAGTGTTTCGATTTCGACGGAATAAATTCCTTCACCGTGACAAAACTAGTGGTCATTCGGCATAATTACTTAAATTTTGTCCAGTCTCCCATCGTCCGCTTCAAGAATGTTAAGAAACCGGCTTTCTTCATATCTTCTTTAGCAGCAACAGGACTTTCAGCAAGCACTTCTCCATCCTTTTTCAGAACGAGTGTGCCAAGCTCCTGGCCTTTTTGAATCGGAGCACTTACATTGTCATTCATTTTGATTTCTTTTTTCACATTTTTCATATCCTCGCCTTTTTTCGTCAATATTGAAATCGGCTCAGAAGTAGTGAGTTCGATAAATGTTTGTTTTCCTTTTTTGACCTTTACTTTTGCTACTATTTCATTTCGTTTATATAAAGGATGTGTTTCGTATTGACTAAAAGCGAAATCAAGCATCTTTGTGACTTGCGCGTTTCTTTCTTTAGGTGTACTCGCCCCGAACACAACCGCAATGGCCCGCATGTTTCCTTTTTTAGCCGAAGCTGTCAGACAATATTTCGCCTCTCCTGTATAGCCCGTTTTCACGCCGTCTACACCATGGTAAAATTTAATAAGCCGATTCGTGTTGACGAGCCAAAACTTTTTATCTGTATTTTCCCGCAGGTAATCCTCATACGTGCCTGTAAATTTCGTGATTGATTCGTATTTCAATAATTCCTTAGCCATGATTGCCATGTCATAAGCAGAGCTGTAATGGCCCTCCTCGGTCAGTCCGGTCGGGTTTTTAAAAGATGTGTTTTTCAAGCCCAGCTCTTTTGCTTTTTTGTTCATCTTGTTTACAAATTCTTCTTCAGAGCCGGAAATAAATTCAGCCATCGCTACGGAAGCGTCATTTCCCGAAGCGATTGCGATGCCTTTCAGCATTTCTTTGACAGTCATTTCCTCACCGGGCTCGAGGAAAATTTGAGATCCGCCCATTGAAGCCGCATGCTCACTTGTCCGGACCTTATCATTCATTTTGATTTTGCCTTCATCTAAAGCTTCCATAATTAAAAGCATCGTCATAATTTTCGTCATGCTTGCGGGAGCCAGTCTCTCATTGCTGTTCTTGTTGTAAAGCACTTTTCCCGTGTCACGTTCTATCAGCACCGCAGACTTCGCTTCATGAGCAAGCTCCGATGTGCCTTTTCCGTCTTGTTTTGCAAATGCAGACGGTGCAAATGTAAGCAGCATGATACCAATCAACAAAGTGGATAAAAGACGTTTCATCTCAAAAGCCCTCCATTTCATAATCTTTTTTATTTTTTCCAAGCGGGATGGTTTTATACGCCACTGATGGAAAATGTTTCGTATCTTTTTTGGGCATAAAAAAAGACAGCTGCGTCATATCAGACACAGCTGTCTTTTGATCTTACTATTGTTTTATTCGTATTGAGCGACGACTGCTTTTACGAGCTGCAAGAATCCTGCTTTTACTTTTTCCGTCACTTCCATTACTTCAGCATGACTTAAAGGCTGATCCAGAATTCCGGCTGCCGCGTTAGAGATGCAGGAAATGCCAAGGACACGCATTCCGGCATGATTAGCCACAATAACTTCCGGAACAGTGGACATGCCGACTGCGTCAGAGCCCATTGTTCTTAAGAAACGGACTTCTGCCGGTGTTTCGTAAGAAGGTCCTGTCACAGCGGTATACACGCCTTTTTGGATCGGAATGTTAAGGTTTTTCGCAACCTTTTCAGCCAAGCCGGATAGATCTTTGTCATAGGCTGAAGACATATCTGGAAATCTGGCGCCGAAATCGGCTTCGTTTGGCCCGATTAACGGATTTGTTCCCATAAAATTGATATGATCGGTAATGATCATTAAGTCTCCCGCACGGAATTCAGTGTTGACGCCGCCAGCGGCGTTTGTCACGATCAATGCTTCCACGCCGAGCGCTTTCATCACACGTACAGGGAAAGTGACTTTCTCCATTGAATAGCCTTCATAAAAATGAAAACGGCCCTGCATCGCAATGACGGAAACTCCTTCAAGGGTGCCAAGCACAAGCTGGCCGGCATGTCCTTCAACAGTAGATACCGGGAATTCTGGTATGTCTTCATATTTCAGTTTGACCGGATTTTCGATTTCGTCTGCCAAAATACCAAGACCAGATCCTAAAATAAGGCCGATCTTTGGAGATTCCGGCAGTTTTTGCTTAATAAAAGCGGCTGCGCGTTCGATTCTGTCTTTCAAGAAACAGTCCCCCTATTGTAATGAAGATAAAAAGCTTTTTCCGTATTTCGGTTTATTCGCTTGGAAATTATCAGCGATCGTCGCGCCGATATCAGCAAATGTATCTGCAAGCGGCAGCATTTGCACGTTCTTATGTTTTTTGCTGTAAGCGAGAATCGGCACATACTCGCGTGTATGGTCGGTTCCGTGATGAACCGGATCGTTGCCGTGGTCGGCTGTAATGATTAACAAATCGTCTTCTTTCATTTTCTCAAATACTTCCGGAAGCCGCGCATCAAATTCTTCAAGCGCGCGTCCGTAGCCTTCCGGATCGCGGCGGTGTCCGAATAAGGCGTCAAAATCAACAAGGTTCGCAAAGCTCAAACCTGTAAAGTCTTCTCCCAGCGTGTCGATCACCTTGTCCATTCCATCCATATTGGAAACTGTTCTCCGTGAAGAAGTAATGCCTTCTCCGTCATAGATATCAGAGATTTTTCCGATTGAGATCACATCTAAGCCGCTGTCTTTCAATTCGTTCATGACAGTGCGGTCAAACGGCTTAAGCGCATAGTCATGACGGTTTGGTGTCCGTTTGAATTGTCCCGGCTCTCCGACGAACGGCCGTGCGATAATGCGGCCTACCATATACTTCGGATCAAGCGTCAGCTCTCGCGCCGTTTCACAAATACGGTACAGCTCCTCAAGCGGCACAACCTCTTCGTGAGCGGCAATTTGCAGAACAGAGTCAGCAGATGTGTATACAATTAAAGCCCCTGTCTCCATGTGCTCTTGGCCAAGTTCATCCAAAATCGCTGTGCCGGAAGCCGGCTTGTTTCCAATAATTTTGCGTCCAGATCTCTTTTCCAGCTCTTGAAGCAGTTCATCAGGAAAACCTTCCGGGAACACTTTAAACGGTTTATCAATATACAAGCCCATGATCTCCCAATGGCCGGTCATGGTATCTTTACCGTTAGACGCTTCTTGCATTTTTCCATAATACGCAAGCGGATGTTCTGTTTTTTCCACACCTTTGATATCTCCGATGAGACCAAGGCCGAGTTTTGCCATATTCGGCATATGTAATCCATTCATATGCTCGGCAATATGCCCGAGCGTATTGGCGCCTTCGTCATTAAAGTCAGCGGCGTCCGGCGCTTCGCCGATTCCGACTGAGTCCATCACAATTAAAAACACACGATTATATTTGTATGCAGGCATCTTGAAAGCCTCCTTTTTTTCTATACGTCTATTGTATCGCTAAGAGGTCTGACAACTCAAGTATAAACCGTTTTCATTCCCGTTGACAATGAATTCGGAAATAATGAGAAACTTCAATATTTTCTGTCGCGCTAAACAAAAAAGCCGCAGCCCCCCTGCGGCTAGGCGCGCGGATGAAACTGCTTGTACACATCCTTCAGCCTTGTTTTCGTCACATGCGTATAAATTTGCGTCGTGGATATATCCGCATGGCCGAGCATTTCCTGCACCGCTCTAAGATCAGCCCCGTTCTCAAGCAGATGCGTCGCAAAGGAATGCCTGAGTGTATGCGGGGTCAGCTCTTTTTTGATTCCGGCTTCAAGGGCGATTTTCTTTAGGTTTTTCCAAAACCCCTGACGGCTGATTTGCTTGCCGTGATGATTTAAAAAGAGGGCGTCAGACACTTTGTTTTTCAGTAGTTTCCCCCTGGCTTTCGTCATATATTCCTCAATGGCGGAAGCGGCAGCTTCACCGATTGGCACAATCCGTTCTTTTCTTCCTTTCCCGAAGCAGCGGACAAAACCCATGGATAGATGAACATCTGCCGTTTTCAATTCTATCATTTCACTGACTCGTATGCCTGTTGCATAAAGCAGCTCCAGCATCGCTTTATCCCGATAGCCGAAAGGGCTCGTCAGTTTAGGCGTGTCCAATAATCGCTCGACCTCATTAAGCGCGAGCACCTTCGGAAGCGCCCGTTCGGTCTTTTGTGTTTCGATATGAACGGAAGGATCCTTGTCCGTCACCTTTTCCCTGAGCAGAAATTGGTGAAAAGAGCGAATGGATGCCAAATGCCTCGCTGATGTCTTGCCGGATTTCCCCGAGTCCTTCAAATGCTTTAAATATTGGATAATATGTATGCGGGTTACGTGATTCCAATCTGTAACATGAAGGGTTTCTGTTACATAGAGAGAATAGCTTTTCAGGTCCCGTTCATAGGATACCACCGTGTTTTGTGAAAGCCCTCTCTCTACCATGACGTAGTGGATGAAATCCTTTATTTGATCTTTCACTCTAGATCTACTCCCCGTTTTGGTAAAAAAAGATCAACCGGTCGAACCATCCGCCTTTTTCATCCTGATCCATTTCAACAACTTTTACAGCGGAGCCTTCCGGTTTATCGTACCGATGATAGTTTTCATATTCTTGATTCACCCATATCATAGCATAATAGAACAGAGCGGTAAAACCGGTAAACAGGATGAAAACTTTCAATGCATCGAGAGCTGTTTTCAGGAATCTTCCCATGTCTTAATCGATCCTTTCCCTATGGTTCCAGTTATTTAAACCATATGCCAAATCAGAAAGGTTTTATACATAGAAACAGCAAAAAACCCTTTCCCCGTGAGAAAAGGTTCGCGCTCGGCATCGTCTATTCAGTTTCTGTTCCGTTACAGCGGTGGCAAATGCCGTGAAACGTCAATCTATGATCTTTAATCTTAAATTTCCAATCACGTTCAATGATTTCTTCCACGTCTTCAAGCAAATCTTCTTCAATTTCATCAACGGCTCCGCACTCCATACACACCAAGTGATGATGAAAGTGAGCTGCGCCCTCTTTCCGTAGGTCGTAACGGGACACGCCGTCTCCAAAGTTAATTTTATCAACGACTTTTAATTCAGTTAATAATTCAAGCGTACGGTATACTGTTGCGAGACCGATCTCAGGAGATTTCTCTTTTACGAGGAGGTATACGTCTTCTGCGCTTAAATGGTCTTCTTCGTTTTCAAGCAGCACTCTTACTGTCGCTTCACGCTGAGGCGTAAGTTTGTAGCTGGATGAGTGCAGTTGTTTCTTAATTCGATCAATACGGTTTTCCATGTCTTTCCCTCCTACGCCGCATTCCATGACTCATTATAACAAAATACGCGCAGAGTTCCAACTATAATTATTATAAACTGATAAATAAAATGTTTTTCTTTTAATAATCATTTTAAAAAAGTCTCAATGTAAGCTTTTCCATTAACACAGGAGATAAATATGCTTCAAAGAGAGATGAGATCAGTGCTAAAAACAGAATGACCAGAAGCACGAGGGCATATTGGCCGAACCACTGAATCGGCGCATCATGCAGGCTTCGTTTAACGAACAGCTGCCTGATTAACTTTAATGAAAACGCAATTGCACATGTGCCCATAATGAGATAAGCCGGAATTAGCAGTACATTTTGCGGCAAAACGGAGACAAAGGATAAGAAAAAACCGCTGATTCCCATCTGATTGACGAGAAATCCGACAGTAAAGCCGACAACAATTCCTTTCAGAAAGATCATGATGAAAATAATCGGCATCCCAATGACGGAAATCCCCAATATCCACATCAGCCCTAAATATTTTACATTATGAAAGATACTTTGCCCAAACATATCGGATGAACTTGCCTGTTTTCCATCCGAAAGCTGTCCGAAAAATTGGCTTAAATAGTAATATAAATCTTCTTTCTGGCTGATGGTCATGCTGTTGACAATAATCGCCCCAAAAATGACACCCATGAAAAACAGGACTGAGACAAATATATAAAGAGAGAGATGATCTTTGACATGTCTGAGAAAGATGTCCTTATAAGAAATTTTTCGCATTCCGTTTCCTCCCGCCCGCTCTAGTGATTTGATTTAATAGATTGTATGAAAGAAACGGAAAAACATGCCCTTTTTCAAAAAGGAACGCTAGGAGAAGAATGCTAGGCGGCTTTTTTGGGCACAAAAAAACCCTTATCATCAACTGATATATGATCATAAGGATTCTTGGGCTTTCTTGTATTCAACATCTCTTTTTTGCTTTTCGTCATTCTTTCATGTGTACTGAAGGATGGTGTGCTGCCTCTTGATAATAAGACGTCACGTCCGCCGTTTCTCAGCAAATGCTCCCGCTTCTTTTTCGCTCGGCTTTTTGCCATGCTAATCACTCCCTTATTGATTTTCATAGCAATTATAGCAAAAAAATGAACTCATGATGGAAAAAAAGCAGCACCTTGTATGCCAGGTGCTGCTTTACTTCATTTATTTCACTGCTGTAAGAGCTGCTCGCTCGACCGCAGCTGCTACCTCATGATGGACTTTTGAGTCAAGCGGCTGAGGAACCACATCGCCTTGCTTTGTGCAGGCTGCGATGGCCTCTGCTGCAGCGACAAGCATATCATGATTAATCTCCTTGCTTTTTGCGTTGAGCGCCCCTCTGAAAATACCCGGGAAGCCAAGCACATTATTAACAGAACGCCCGTCAGCTGCATATGCGGCGCCAGCCTGCAGCGCGGCCTCCGGCTCAATTTCCGGCTTCGGATTCGATAAAGCCAAAATCACCTGGCCAGAACGTACAAATGCTGGTTTAATTAACCCGGGAACTCCGGTTGTGGCAATGATAATATCGCATGTTTCCATGAGCTCCTCGATGCTGGCAGCTGCCTGTCCGCCATATTGTTCGAGACGGTTCATCGCTTCCTCAGATTTGTCTGTTCCGTATACAGCTTTTACGCCATAGGCCATAAACATCCGGCAGATAGCCACGCCTGCTGCGCCCAGACCGATTTGCCCCACCTTCGCTTCTTTCAGGTCAACACCCGCGCTCCTGCATGCCGAGATGGCAGCAGCCAGCGTCACAACAGCTGTACCGTGCTGATCATCGTGCATAACAGGGATGTTCAGCTCCTCTTTTAGGCGGTCCTCGATTTCGAAGCAATGCGGCGAGCCGATATCCTCAAGCAAGATGCCGTTAAAACCTGGTGAAATATGTTTTACTGTTTTGATGATCTCTTCAGGATCACTCGTATCAAGCAATATCGGTATGCCGCTGATACCCGCCAGCTGATCAAACAAAGCAGCCTTTCCTTCCATGACAGGCATGCCTGCCACAGAGCCGATATTCCCAAGACCGAGAATTGCCGTTCCATCCGTTACAATCGCGACAGAATTGCTGATTGTTGTATAAATAGAAGCTTTTTCGGGGTCTTTTTCGATCAGCCTGCACACGTCTGCAACACCTGGTGTATAGACACGCCCGAGCTCTGCCAGTGAGCGGATCGGCATTTTGCTTTTCATTTGGATTTTTCCGCCTTCATGTGCGGACAGGACTTCATCAGATACGGTGTGAAGCCTGATCCCTTCTCCCAGGCCCTGTACAGCCGCGATCACTTCCTGAAGCTGTTCTTCATTCTCCACTTGAACGGTAATATTCCGCATTGTGTAATTGGGTCCGACTTTTACTGTCTCCACTTCACCAATATCCCCGCCCAGAAGGCCGATTGCCGTCGCTACCCTTCCAAGATTTCCGGGAACCGAAGGCGTTTCAATCATCAGTGTCCGAATCATGTGTTTCGCTATCATTCAGTGATCCTCCCCAATTAGCCTAGTTTTTCGGCTTTAGCTGTATTGTTTTTTGTATACCATATAAATTTTCCTGTATAACCATAGATAATAGCAAGACCTATTGCAACAAAACTGAGCCACATAAACGGCAGATAGGCGAAGGTAGAAACCCCTAAAATACCAGCCATGTAAATACCGTTATCAGACCAAGGGACCATACCTGACGTTAATGTTCCCCCCACCTCTGAGTTACGGGATAGCACCCTTCTGTCTAGATTCAATCGATCATAACTGTTTTCCATAATCTTCGGTGTCAAAATAAGAGATACATACATCGCACAGCCGAAGATGTTCGCTAAAAATGCTACAATCAGCGTAGATATAGTGACGTTGCCCGGTGATGTTAATTTCTTTTCAAACATAGAGACGATCACTTTTAAGACGCCAAGCTTTTCAAGCAGCCCGCCAAATCCGAGACCAAAGATAATGACGACAAGGGAACCGAGCATTCCGACGATGCCTCCGCGATTTAACAGGCCGTTCAAGAATTCAACATCTGTTTTAATAGAGAAGCCGTTGTAGGCAGTTGCAATCGCATCCGCTGGATTCATGCCTTGGAAAACAACAGCCCAGATAGCGCCAAGCAAAGCGCCAATTACGATAACCGGCATTGACGGCTTTTTCATCGCCAATAAGACGATGACGACAACAGCCGGGATCAGCATCCAAATATGAATGTCAAACGTATTTTGCAAAGAAGATTTCAAAAATTCAACTTTATCAAGATCAATATTTTTCCCGCCGTACATAAAACCGGTAATTGTAAAGAGGATTGCCGTAATCACATAAGCTGGCACAGATAAAAAGAGCATGGCTCTGACGTGGTCTAAGACGTCCACTTTCGCTAGTGAAGATGCGAGAACTGTGCTGTCTGAAAGAGGTGACAGCTTGTCCCCGAAATAAGCGCCTGAAAGAATAGCGCCCGCTACAAGAGGAAGCGGAAGGCCTAATCCTTCTCCAATTGCGATCATGGCAATACCGGCAGTCCCGACTGTTCCCCACGACGTACCTGTTGCTACAGACATAATGGAACAAATAATTAACGTTGCAAGTAAAAAGATACTAGGATGAATAAATTCTAAACCATAGTAAATCAGAGTCGGTACGATCCCTCCGGCGATCCATGTTCCAATAAGTGCTCCTACTGAAACAAGAATCAGAACAGCTTCAAGACCGTTTGATATACCATACAGAATGGCATTCTGCATATCTTTATAAGAATAACCGAGTCTGATACCGAGAATCATTGCGATAAACCAGGAAATGAAAAGCGCAAGCTGTATCGGCAAGTCTAAAAAGACTGTAAACGACATGACAAGTGCTAAAAATGATCCTAGAACAATAATTATTTCGAATAATGTTGGCAGTCTTACATCCTTCAAAAGAAGTCCCCCTTCATGTAAAAAGCTAAAACGCTTTCAATAAATAGTGCAATACACGTATACTATACTTCCTCATCCCTATGTTGTAAACAGCTTATTCATCCGATTATCCGGAGATGAATAAGCTGTATTTTGTTCAAATTTTATTTTTCTAATAGTTCTTTCCCTGCAATCCCTGGTTTTGTCATCTCATACGGGTTTAAAATAGTATCCAATTCTTCCTCTGTCAGCACATCATGCTGCAGGCAAAGATCACGGACTGATTGGCCTGTCATAATGGCTTCCCGGGCAATTCGGGCTGCCGCTTCATATCCAAGATGCGGATTGACTGCAGTGATCACACCTGCGCTTTTTTCCACGTACTGTTTCAAGCGTTTTTCATTGGCCTCGATGCCTTTTAAACAATTGTCAGTGAACGAACGGAAGCCGTTGTTCATGATGCTGATGGATTGAAGCAAATTAAAGACAAGCACGGGCTCCATCACGTTCAATTCAAGCTGGCCGGCTTCTGAAGCAAGGCAGATTGTATTATCGTTTCCGATGACCTGAAACGCAATTTGGTTGATCAGCTCTGCCATAACCGGATTGACTTTACCCGGCATAATGGATGACCCCGGCTGACGTGCAGGCAGAGAAATTTCCGCAAGTCCGGCGCGCGGGCCTGATGCCATTAAGCGAAGATCGTTTGCGATCTTAGACATGTTCATCATGCAGACCTTTAATGCTGCTGACACCTCTGTATAAGCATCCGTATTTTGTGTGGCATCAACAAGATGATCAGCGCCGACAAGAGGAAGCCCGCTAATATCAGCAAGATGCTTCACTACCTGTTTGATATATTCTGGATCTGCGTTCAGGCCTGTGCCGACAGCAGTTGCGCCCATGTTGACCTCATACAGGTGCTGGCGTGATTGCTTGATTCGTTTGATATCACGCTCCAGAACGCGGCTGTACGCTTCGAATTCCTGGCCGAGACGAATCGGAACAGCATCTTGAAGGTGTGTCCGCCCCATTTTAATAACAGAATCAAATTCCTGTGCTTTTTGTTTGAACACACTATGCATATCTTCCATTGTTTTCAACAGTTTTTCTAAAAGATTCAACGTGGAAATATGAATAGCAGTCGGGAACACATCGTTGGTTGACTGTGACATATTCACATGTGTGTTTGGGCTTAAATGGATATAATCGCCCTTTTTATGTCCCATAATTTCGAGCGCCCGGTTTCCGATCACCTCATTTGCATTCATATTCATAGAAGTTCCGGCACCGCCCTGAATCGGATCGACGATAAACTGATCGTGCCATCTGCCTTCCAGAATCTCGCCAGCGGCTTGTACGATAGCTTGGCCAATTCCTTCATACAGCCGTTTCACGTCCATATTGGCAAGAGCCGCAGCTTTTTTTACGATCGCCAGCGCGTTAATCATTTCTTCATGGATCTTGTATCCCGTAATCGGAAAGTTTTCAGAAGCACGGAGCGTCTGAATTCCGTAATAAACATCCGCTTCAATTTGTTTTTCCCCAAGGAAGTCTTTTTCCACACGGTATTCTTTTTGGCCGTTTAACATAATCTTTAACCTACTTTCTCTTTGGTGGTTATCGTTTTTGACCTTTTAGAGGACAACGTCATCAGCAATCGGCGTTTCCATAATTCTCTTGACGACAGCAAGATCCGAAGACTGGCCGAGTGCCCACATTAATTTTGGCACGATTGCTTCTGTGTTCATATTTCTGGATCGGATAATTAAATCTTGGTTGACTCTGCGGCCGACTTCGTAAATGCTCATGTCTTCGCCTTCTTCCAGACATTGAGTTGTGATGACGACGACGATTCCGCTTTCGATCAGCTCATTCACTTTCGACAAAATGTCTCTGCCTTCAAACGGCACGCCTCCGCTGCCGTAACTTTCAATGACGATTCCTTTGAAGATGCTTTTTAAGGCATCAAACATTTCAGGCTTTAAGCCCGGATGCAGCTTCAGCAGACATACATCTGTGCATAGTGAAGTATCAACTTTAAAGGTGTCGTTCTCAGGTTCCGTTACTTGTTTGTTGTATTCGATCCCGTCTTCATTGATAAAAGCGATATATGGGTAATTGATGCTTTCAAATGCGTCGTAGCTTTTCGTTCTTAATTTGATCGCACGTGTTCCTTGGATGACTCTGCCGTCAAACACAACATAAACGCCGCCCACACCTTCACAGGCAAAGCGAATGGCGTCTGTGATATTTTTTTTGGCGTCCGTTTTTTGAAACGTGATTGGAATCTGCGAGCCAGTGATCACAATCGGTTTATTGGCATGCTGCAGCATATACGATAATGCGGCAGATGTATAGGCCATTGTATCTGTACCGTGAGTAATAACAAACCCGTCATAGGCATCATAATTTTCCTTAACAGCTTGTGCTATTTCCACCCAGTATTCAGGCTGCATATTGGTGCTGTCTATATTCATAAGCGACTGAGTTTCCATCGTGTAATCGTTATCAAGTTTTGATACGTAACTTAATAATTCATCAGCCTTGACCCCGGGAGCCAGCCCATTTTCCCCTTCAACTGAAGCAATCGTTCCCCCAGTTGTCAACATCAATAATTTTTTCATACCATGCACCTCTTCACTGTATCTAAAGATGGGTTGCGAGAAGTATTCGCTTTTCGCATACTTTTAATGCCATTATAGACACGGAAAATAAAATACGCAAGACATTATTATTCAATTCGCGTACACTTCCTAATACCTATATGATATAATCAGCTCAAGGTGAAAAAGGAGCGAAAGTTCATGAATCTAGATCGTTTAACTGAATTGAGAAAAAAGAAAAATTGGTCGCTTCAATATACAGCTGACCTTCTGGGTATCGCAAAAAGCACATATGCCGGCTACGAATCAGGCTACCGGCGGCCTTCACTTGAGGCGCTTGCCATGCTGGCTGACCTCTTTGACACAACCTGCGATGAACTTTTGGGCCGCGAGAAACAAAAGCAAACTGCTCCTCAGACCATTGAGTTGACCACGTGGAGCAGCCTTGACTTGACTATTTCTGTTGATGACAAGCCGCTGAGTGAAGACGAAATCATCCAGCTGATCACCTTTATCCGGACGAAGAGAAAAGTACAGGAGGAAATGAGTTAATCTTTCACTCACGGTTTAATTTTACCGTAGGTTCCTCCTCCTCCGGCTTTTAATTCCAGCTTTCCGGATCTCGCTTTTACAATCAACGCCGCGGTTTTCGGCGGGACAACGCGAGCCAAATCTTCTTCTGCCGCCTCATGAAGAACAGCCATTTCTGTTCCGAAGGCTTTTTTTAGTTTGTCCAGCGTTTTCGGACCGACACCCGGAACAAATTGCAGCGGGATCTGATGAACATATCTTGGACGCGAGACGCGAACTTCAGTCTGATCACTCAATTCACGCAATCTTTCGCTAACTCCCTTTGTAAACTTGGCATTTCCGCAATTCGCGCACACCGTTTCCCCGCTCACAGCAGGTTCTCCGCATGCTTCGCAAGCTGTCTGATAATATTTTCCCAATAACGGATCCAAGCCATAATTTGCGGTAATTTTCCTGTCACCCTGCACCTTTAATGCAAGAGTAAATTCGATAAAATCAGCTGACTGCACATATAGTTCATTATATTCTCTGCCGATTTTCGCTAACGAATGCGCATCAGAATTTGTTAAAAAAGGATACTGATTCAATTCAGATACATGTGAAGCCATGTCTGTATCACAGCTTAATCCTAGTTCCACCGCATCTATCATAGAGGGATCAAAAACCTGGGTTAGGCTTGATGCAACCCCTTTTCCATATAAGCTTTTATGCGGTGTAAAGATATGGGCGGGGATAAACAGTCCGCCCAATTCCTTCACTTTTTTTTGCAGGTTCAAGCCCGTTTCATAAATCCGCTGTGAGCTTAAATGAATGTTTTTCAGCCGCGATGACAGCCAGTTTGAAAACCGCTTCATTTCAGCAAGCGTTGGCATAAACACGAGGACATGGATCGGCCCGCTGCAGGCTTCGTCATAAATCTCCAGCTCGCTTCCTAATAAAAGAGTCGTGCTGCGGTACCGAATCCCCCCGCCATCAAGCTCGCGATATGTTCCTGATGAAATGCCTTCTTCTAGCTCCAAAATGACTTCCGGAGAATGGCAGTCGATAATGCCAAGAAGTTCTATCCCTTTATGCTCACTGGCTTCTATCAAAATTCGGTCCAGCGTAAGTGTTTTGGCGCCTGTTATTTTGACAGCCCTTCCTGTAAAGGTCCGGCCGATATGAATGTGCAAATCCGCGTAAATCTTTTTCATTTTTGTGCTTGTAGCGCTTCTTTTAGCTGAAGATACTGAATCGCATAGGCTGTCTTAGCATCATATACTTCACGCGATTCAACCAGCTTCTGCGCATCTTCAAGCGTCACCTCCATCACTTCAACAAACTCGTCCTCATCAAGCTCCCGTTTTTCTTCGAGAACAGAAAGCTCTTCAGCAAGAAACACGTGAACGATTTCATCAGCAAAGCCGGGCGATGTATAAAACGCAGTGATTTTTGTCAGCTTTTTCGCTGTATAACCCGTTTCCTCTTCAAGCTCCCGAAGTGCCGTATACTCCGGCTCCTCCCCTTTTTCAAGCTTTCCGGCCGGAATTTCAACGATCGTCCGCTCAAGCGGCTTGCGGAATTGTTTGACCATAATGATTTTCCCTTCATCAGTAACAGCTAATATCGCTACAGCCCCAGGGTGTTTCACAATTTCACGTTTACTCGCTTTGCCGTTTGGCAGCTCCACGTCCTCCACATATAGATCAATGACTTTACCTGAAAAGATCTGTTCTTTAGCAATTGTTTTTTCTTCTAATGATTTCATTTCTTCATCTCCCGTTCTGTCTCTATATGATGCCCCATACATTTTATCATACTAGAGAAAAGGGGGGCTTCTTCGTGAAAGTGCATCGCATGCCAAAAGGTGTTGTCTTAGTCGGAAAAGCATGGGAGATTCGGGCGAAATTAAAGGAATACGGGCGCACATTCCAATATGTGAAAGATTGGGTCTCTAAGCCGTAAAAGTTGAAACTTTAGCTCCTTTATATTACGGTCAATACAAAGCTTTAAAAAAGGAGTGTGCACATGAGAAAGCGCAAACTGGGTACATCTGATTTAGAAATAAGCGAAGCCGGACTCGGCTGTATGTCTCTTGGTACTGAAAAAAACAAAGCTTTGTCTATCTTGGATGAAGCCATCGAGCTTGGCATCAACTATTTGGACACAGCGGATTTGTATGACCGCGGACGCAACGAAGAAATCGTCGGTGATGCGATCCAAAACAGACGCCAGGATATTATTTTGGCAACGAAAGCGGGAAACCGCTGGGATGACGACAGCGAAGGCTGGTATTGGGACCCATCAAAAGCTTACATAAAAGAAGCCGTGAAAAAGAGCCTTGCACGGCTGAAAACAGATTATATTGATCTCTATCAGCTTCACGGCGGCACGATAGAGGACAACATTGATGAAACGATCGAAGCGTTTGAAGAATTAAAGCAAGAAGGTGTCATCCGTTACTATGGCATTTCTTCCATTCGCCCGAATGTCATAAAAGAATATGTAAAAAAATCAAACATCATCAGTATTATGATGCAGTTCAGCCTGTTTGACAGACGCCCCGAGGAATGGCTTCCGCTTTTAGAGGAACATCAAATCAGCGTAGTCACCAGAGGTCCGGTTGCCAAAGGGCTCTTGACAGAAAAACCGCTTGAACAAGCAGCGGACAGCATCAAACAAAACGGGTACTTGTCTTATTCCTTTGAGGAATTGACAAATGCCCGCAAGGCAATAGAGGATGTTGCTTCCGATCTTTCCATGACAGAAAAGTCGCTGCAGTATCTGTTAGCACAGCCGGCTGTCGCTTCAGTGATTACAGGCGCGAGTAAGATTGAGCAGTTACGGGAAAACATTCACGCTGCAAACGCACGGCGTTTAAGCGAAGAGGAAGTCAAAGCGCTCCAATCTCATACGAAACAAGACGTTTACGAAGCTCACCGCTCATAACAGAAAACAAGCACCTGTACGGGTGCTTGTTCATATGGTTGACAAAATCCTAAAACGGTTTTCGTTTTAGGATTTTGTCATCTTTTCAGCGTGATTGAAAACCCTTGAAGTCTAGGAAGGACGAGCATTGGAGCAGACTTCCGCAGGATGCGGTGGCAGGGGCGTTTGAGCAGGACGCTCTAGCTTTTAGCCGCTGATCTTTTTTCACGTGAGCACCAATGCGCAGGACTGACAACGAATGCGAGGGTTTGTCGACACGCTGAAACCAGCACCTGTACGGGTGCTGGTTTTATTTATATTGATGCCAATCCATTTGGCTTTCATCAAGGAGCTCTTCAAAGCTTTTATTTTTTTCGATCTCTTTTTTCTTTCTGAGCTGTTCTGCTTTTTCTCTTTCCTGCCTCTTTTCGTCCTCTTCCTTCAACTGACTCTTCATCTCCATAAGCTTTGCTTTGATGTCGGTTTGAAGGCCGTCTTTTAATTGGTGTTTGTCAGCGGATTTTTGTTTTTTCATGTAGACTTCCCCCGTGTTTTGTTTTGAAGCCAGTTTATCACGGAGCATACAGACTGAACAAGCGGGCTCTCTTCTCAAAACTTTTTTGATCCGCGCAGAAGTGTTTAGGTATAATGATTTTAAGTGTAAATTTCCTGTATTTAGTTGAAAGGTGCTGTGACTCTTTTGAAGAAAATCCTTTTGGCCATTGGCGCTCTCTTAACCGCTGTTATCGGAATCGGAGTTGTTTTTTCGAATATCATTCTATTTATCAAGAAAAAGACAGATGAAGACATTATCAAAAGAGAGACAGACGACGGACATGATGTGTTTGAATCCTTTGAACGAATGGAGAAAACTGCTTTTGTGATACCATCGGCTTACGGATATGATATAAAAGGATACCATGTCGCTCCGCATGACACACCAAACACCATTATCATCTGCCACGGGGTGACGATGAATATATTGAATTCTCTTAAATATATGCATTTATTTCTCGATTTCGGCTGGAATGTAGTGGTTTATGACCATCGCCGTCACGGTCAAAGCGGCGGAAAGACGACTGGCTACGGGTTTTATGAAAAGGATGATCTCAGTGAGGTTGTTAATTGGGTCAAAAACAAAACAGGTCATCGCGGATTGATCGGCATTCACGGTGAATCAATGGGAGCTGCGACCGCCCTGCTTTATGCTGGTGAACACTGTGATGATGGGGCTGATTTTTATATTGCTGATTGTCCGTTCGCACGTTTTGATGAACAGCTTGCCTATCGGCTGAAAGCGGAATACAGGCTCCCGTCTTGGCCGCTGCTCCCCATCGCCGACTTCTTTTTGAAGCTGAGAGGCGGCTATCGGGCACGCGAAGTATCTCCGCTTGCTGTCATTGATCAAATCCAAAATCCGGTCCTCTTTATTCACAGTAAGGATGATGATTATATTCCGATTTCTTCAACCGAGCGGCTTTTTGAAAAGAAACCCGGACCGAAGGCACTGTATATTGCCGAGAACGGTGAACACGCCATGTCGTATACCAAAAACCGGGACACGTATCGAAAAACGGTGCAGACGTTTTTAAACAAAATGAAGGGTTCAACAACATGCTGAAATCTTAGGCCTTGCCTCGTTTTTTTCTTTTCCATAATAAAAAGCGAAAGGCCACTTCGGCTCTTTCGCTTTTCCATTTCATAAAACGTCGGTAATGCCATCCATATTTTCTCTGATCCATTCAATCGCAAGATCTATTGTTGTGAACTCTTGTGTTTCGAATGTCATTTCATCCTGCAATAGCCAAACATCTTTCTTGATAGACTCTGCTCCTCCAATTGACCAATGGAGCAAGGTATAGGGATGGTTTTGGTTTAGGAAGGATACCCACGTTTTATTCTGTGCTGTGTTCTTCATTGACTTCAGCTTTTGTTCCACGTTTTCGTGTCTCCCTACTTTACTAATATGCTCATTCTGGGGCTGAGCATTTCAGCCGGACTTTTCAGCGCCAGTGTTTTAGCTTTTTCATTGTAATCGATCGTCATTTGATCGTCAAAAAACACTTTTTGCGACGATTGGATATAAAGCGGGATGCCGTTCGTTTCCAGCTGCTCGCACTGTCCCGTTAATTCTTCTGCCAGCCAGATTGTCGGTACACCGCTTACCGCGCAGCCGCATCCTTCTGCATCGTAACGAAGCTGGGCTTTTTTCCTTGGGTTGGCGTCAAACGCCTGCTGCAGTGCTTGTTTTGCTGCATCTGTCACGTGTATGTTCATAAGGTGAGTCCCCCGTTTCCATCATTTTCGCTATTGTAGCATACAACGTTTCTATCCGCATTGTTTCCGCCTTCCTTCCACCGCTTCGCATTTTCTTCTGCAGCCTTAATCCAATCATCTTTCCCTTGTATGTACTGATTGATACTATCCGGATGTTGGGCCGCCAGTCGTTTTTTGAGATTGGCGTATTCGTTCGCTATTGCTGGATGAGCTCTGAGATAATCTCTCAATAGCAGATGCCTTTCAATAGCAGGGTTTCCCTTTTCGTACATATGGAGATGATGAGTGCGTTTATTACCGCCCTTTTGGAAGTAATGCCTGCCCGCTGCGCCATTTTCTCCTTTCGGTGTGTAGCCGATTGCCTTCATTTGTGTATCATATTGGCTCACAGCTTCAATTCTTCTTACTTCAATCAGAATATCAATGATTGGCTTTGCCGCCATGTTCGGGATCGATGTGCTTCCGATATGATGAACAGCGATGATCTCCGGTCCGAACACAAGCTTCAGCCGTTCTTTTTCTTCACTGAAAAGTTCCGCCCATTTTTCATTGTAGGGAACGACTTCAACTTTTCTTTTCGGATACAAATAAAAGACAGACAGCAAAAGACCCTCCGCCGCTTCGACAGTTTCTGCCTTTTGAAATCCCGCCTGTGTATAGAGCGACATGGCCGGTGTATTTTTCTCAGCTGTGACTACTTCGATTTTCTCAGCGTCTTTGTTTTGATCGATGACAAATTGCAGAAGTGCCCGTCCAATCCCTTTTCTGAAACCGCCGGGATGCACGACAAGCCTGCAAATGGTGAGATGATGCATGTTTTTCTCATATGAAATGACACCTATCAGTTTGCCGTCTTTCCGATATCCCGCAAACTGTTCATGGGATGCTTGAATATCCTTCGTCTTCTCTTGTAAGGCGGGGATACCGTCAAAACCGATAAGCTCCGCTTCTTTTATGTAGGCGGGCTGCTGTACGGCAATAATCTCACGCGCTGTGTTGTCTTTCTTATGTTGAAGAGATTCAATCATTTCTGTTCTCCTGAAAATAGCAGCTGTCTCTCGACCTTTGCAACGCGGACTGCATACGACGCGTACCAAACGCTCTTTCCTTTTTCTTTTGCCGCTTGATGTTCGGTGTGATGCTTCCAGCGATTAATGGCGTCCATACTGTCCCAATAGGACACCGTTATGCCCCTTCCATTCGCTTCACGAACGCTTTCGACGCCTAAAAATCCGGGCTGATCCGCCGCCAGCGATACCATCCGCTCTGCTGTTTCTCCATATCCTGTGTCACTTTCGCTTTTGACAGATGAAAAAATAACTGCATAGTAAGGAGGTTCAGGTGTTTTTGATAAAAAATCCATCATATTTCCCCCTCATATGTTTTTGACAAACAGGACCTTGTCTTGGCCCGGGCCATCGTAGTTTGCAAACACTGAGATGCCATTTAGCGTTTTGGTTCCTTTTTCAATGTCAAAGCCCAATTTTGTGTGATACGCGATTGATACCTTATTCACCGGTGAAGTGACGCACTTGACCCGGGTGCATCCTCTTTGTTTTACCATTTCAATAAAGACATCGTATAATTGTTTTCCAATTTGCATTTTTCTGAAATCAGGGTGCACACCGGAAAAATGGATGTATGCCGTTTCAGGATCCGATTGCGATTGAAACCCGATTAAAAACCCTGTCATGCTGTTATGTTCAGATGCAATAAAGCTTGTGTCCTGAAAATGCTCAAAAAATAGCCTCGGCAATTTTTCTTTCAGCGGTCGGCCGCCCCACCATTCATTCATTACAGACGTTACCATTTCATAATCTGAAGACGTGATTGTTCGAATATCCATTTACGATTTAATCTCCCTCCGTCTGGCAAAACGAATGTCAGCTCTTTTTTTTTCTACAATACAAAAATTATATTTTGCCTGACTGGAATTGTAAATGCCTTCTTTTCGGTATCATACGTTTCGGAGACTGCGGAGGGAACAATGTTTGATCATTTTACACATATTTCTCCCACAGTGCAGGAGGGAGAAACTTTACAGCACAATATCAAGCACCTGATCAAGTTTCAGCTTATAAAGCTGATCCTCGTCTCCTTTTACCCATACTGTTTTTTCAAACTCTTCATACCGGCAGATTTTCCCGGTGCAGCGGACAATTTCACCGTCCTGAAAGCAGCTGACAGTAATATCCTGAGCAAACTCCATCGCGGCGCAAAGCGTTTGATTCATTTCCTCCAGCTTATCGGGATCAAGGATCGGCTTTTGCAGCTTCTGTTTATGACGCTTTCTCTCAAGCAGGCTTTGTTTATGTTCCGGCAGAAACATCCTGCTCCCTTCCCACAGCAGGTTGCCTCTTTTTAAATGGTCGTTCATTTATAGTGCCCTCCTATTTTAGCCGCACGTTCAAATGCCTGGCCTGCCGCTGTCAGTGACGCCGCCCTGACGATGGCTGTGTCGCCGAACCGGTTTTTAATGCCGTCCATCACATAGCCAAGGCTCATTTTCTTTGCATCATCCTGAAATAAATTGAGCTGCCATATGTCATCAGATGAGAGCTGAGACAGATTGACCCCCAGGCGGCGGACAGGCTTCCCGTCCCAAAACGTAAGAAACAGCCGGCACACAGCCTCATATACATCCTGCGTGGAATTAGTAGGCTCCGCCAACTTCACTTGCCGGTTGAAGCCTGTCGGCCAATCAAAATCAGCCCCCCGGCAGCTTACTGACACCGTCTGTCCCATTGCCCCGGCGTTTCGGCTTCGCCTGCACACTTCTTCACTCAGCTCCAACAGCACGACTTTAATTTCTTTGTCAAAGTGTTCGTAGTCTCTCGGGAGCGTCATTCCATGGCCGATGGCCTTTTGCCCGTCCAGAGATGAAGTTGAAACAGGGGAATAGTCGATCCCGTTCGCCGTCATCCACAGCACGTGGCCGTTAATGCCCCATTTCTTTTTTAAAAGATCGAGCGGAAAAGCCGCGAGCCCGCCGATCGTGCTGATGCCCATTCGGTTTAAATGATGCCTCATGCGCCTCCCTACACCAAACATGCTGCCCACCGGGAGCGGCCACATTTCGATTTTCATACTTTCTTTCGTTAAGGTAAAAATACCGTTCTTATTCTTTTTGGCAAAATTGTCGCATGCGATTTTAGCCAGCGCTTTATTAGGGCCGATTCCGACACGCGCATAAACGCCGATCTCCCGCATAATTCTGCCCTGAATGCTTTTTGCGATCTCATCCGGCGTCCCAAACAGCTTCTGGCTGCCTGTAATGTCCATGAACTGTTCATCGATGGAATACGGCTCTACAAGATCTGTATATTCCTCTAAAATGGCCGTGATTTGCAGTGATACATCAATATACCGCTGCATACGAGGCCGGAGCACAACTGCTTCAGGGCACTTTTCCTGCGCCTCCCACAGCCGGGAAGCATTCGCGACCCCCTTTTGTTTCGCCAGCGGGCAGGCGGCCAATACGACTCCTCCCCTTCTTTCAGGGTCACCCGACACAATGACGGGCCTATTTTTCAAATGTGGATTTTCCGCTTTCTCTACAGATGCATAAAACGATTGCATGTCAACGAGAAAAATCACTTTTTCTTTCATCATACACACCTCTAAAAAGAACTTATGTTCGCTTTTTCTATTATATGCGAAAATATGTTCGATTTATACTGGTAAATGATTCTTGCCTGACAGAAAATATGATCCAAGGGTTTGAGAGAAGAAAAACATTTAGTAGAATAAAAGCGAGGCATAAAGATAGGAGAGTCATAATGGAGAAATTTGTCGAGAAAATGCTGGGACAGGCACTGCGTCAATACGGCCGAAATGTTGCCGTAGATCCGTTAAGCCCGTATGAAAAACAAAGCCTGAAAGCAGCCTTGGAAGAGAGACGGAATGAAGAACCCGATGAAGATTTGCATGCGCATATAGAAGATATCATTTATGACTATGTCACCAACCAAGGACTGTTCTCTTAAACATTGGCCAAAAGAAACAGAGACGCACAGCGCCCCGAATCGGACTGTGAGTTCTTTCAGCCGCTAATGCGGCTTTCCTTTGTAAACACCGCCATGAAAACAAACAAAAGTCTTTGTCATTATGCAGAAAGGCTTGTAAAAAAGCAAAGCCTGAGTCATACCCAGTGCCGCCTGTTCTGCCGGTCCATGCAGCGCTCCGTCAGCTTGAATCAGCGGATGATCGCCTTTTATATTCAAACAGACACCATCTGCTTCCACGGTCTGCCGAATCGCTTTGAAATGCACGGCATTCCAGCATCAATCACATCAAATAATATGCTTTCACCAATCATAAAAACATCGGATATATTATCATTTTACTCCCGAACGCCTCAACCTCAATTTCAACGATGTAACCTCCGCCAGCGACGTGCATCATCCTCAGGTAAGATATGTTTCACATTCATATCAACAATAAAATATTTTGAATTTCCCATTGGATAAGGAAATTTTTTCATATATGATAGAAAAAAATCCTACATACAGGAGAGAATACGATTCATGAAGAAATGGAAAGATATCCACCCCATCAGCTGGACAATTATAATCGGAACTATTTTCGGCAGGATGGCAACATCAATGAGCATACCTTTTTTAGTGATTTATTTAACAGCCGTCCAAGGCACATCAGCTTCCTATGCAGGGCTGGTTATCGCTGCAAGCTCATCAGTCGGCATCCTCGCAAGCTTTTACGGCGGATATATCTCGGACAAATTCGGCAGAAAAAACATGATGCTAGTGTCCATTTTCGGCTGGATGCTGGTATTTGCAGGATTTGCGGCGGCATCTCATCTCTGGGTGTTTTTTGTGGTAAACGCATTAAACGGCCTTTGCAAATCACTATTTGAACCTGCTTCAAAGGCTTTGCTGTCTGATATGACAGAAGAAAAAACGAGACTGCTTGTTTTTAATTTACGCTATGCAGCTATAAATATCGGCGTTGTCTTCGGACCGATACTAGGCCTGTATTTCGGCTCATCGCAATCGACCGCACCCTTTTTGGCGCCCGCAGTCATTTACGGACTATACGGACTCGTGCTTGTTATCCAATTTAAAAAGCATCCATCCTTATCAGGATCAGGCCAATCCCGAAATATGAGCGTGCGGGAAGCATTTATGGTGACGCAAAAGGATCTTCTTTTTACAATTGCTCTGGTCGGCATTACGCTATGCACCTTCGGCTACTCACAATTCAGTTCCACATTTCCGCAGTATATGGCGCAGAACCCCTTGTTTGGCAATGGAACGAAACTGTACGGGCTGATGCTGACATTAAACGCAATCGTTGTGCTGGCAACGCAATTTCCCATCGTCCATTTTGCAAAACGTTTTTCGCCGCTTTGCTCCTTGATGCTCGGTAATGTGATGGTGAGTATCAGCATGGCTATTTTCACCGTATCACACGGTGTTTCATCCCTTGTGCTGATTGTGGTCACATTTACAATCGGCGAAGTGCTTTTATTCTCTATGATGGATTTGTTTGTAGACCAAATTGCAAAACCCGGGTTAAAAGGCACTTATTTCGGGGCCATCGGTTTTTCACAGCTCGGAAACGTCATCGGCCCTTGGATCGGGGGTATATGTATAGACCTATTTGGCGCTGGCCGGCCGATTTTTATTTTTTCTGTTCTGAGAGGGATCACCCTGCTCGGCCTGCCATTTTTGGTGTTCGCCTATCGGCAGATGAAAACGGGAATGACAAAACACCGGCCAGGGCTGGAAAAGCCGCTTTAAATTAAAAAACGGGAGAGAACCAATCTCTCCCGCAACAATGGGGTGATGAACACGAATATAGGCAATGGGATGTTTCAGCTTTAAGTATTTATTATGTTGCCGCTGTCATCTTTGCAGCTGTTACAGGCTTCAAGTACGCGAAGAACCGAAAAGCGCAGCTGGATCGCATTGAGGAAAAGCTTAACAGCCTGTCCGAAGACCATGATTAACCGCTTGGGGCAACGAGCTCTACCTTCATCCGGTCCGGATCCTCGCAATAAACGGCATAATGCCCGTCTCCTCCGGCAAAAGGATGGCGGTCCCGATACAACACACGATAGCCTTTTCTCATCAGTTTTTCGGTCATCTGGTCAACTTGAAGCTTGGATTCAGCATGAAAGGCGAGATGGTTCAGCCCGATACGGCATCTGTGGTATGCCGGCTCGAGAAATGGCTCTTTCGCCTGCACAATCACAAGATAAAAATGATCTTTCTTCCAGCTAATGCCTGAGCCCCATTTTTGATACTCTCTATAGCCAAGTTCTGTTAAGAACCATCCCCAAAACCGCCGAGACGCTTCCAAATCGGAGACATACAGTTCAATATGGTGCACGATATTACACCCGCCTTACCAGCACTTCTTCCACCTTATGCCCGTCCCCCTTACGCAAAATGAGATCGGACCTGAATTTAGTCGGCAAGATATTTTCATATAAATTAGGCCGGTTGACACTCTGCCAAATCGAAGCTGCCATCTCGTCAGCCTCCTGATCAGACAAGTCTTTAAATTTATGAAAATAAGAATCGGGATTTTGAAAAGCCGTTTCCCGAAGCAGACGAAAACGCTCTAAATACCATGTGAAAATCCGGCTTTCGTCCGCGTCCACATAAATCGAAAAATCAAAGAAATCGGAGACAAAAATACGCGGATCTTCCCGGTCATCCTCCAAGGTGGGCGACTGAAGAACATTAATGCCTTCGATAATCACAATATCGGCCTGTTCTACAATCTCGAACACCCCTTCCTCGCGATCATAGGTCAGATGGGAATACACCGGAGCCTTTACTCTGTCTTTTCCTGATTTTAAGTCATTCAAAAATTCGAGCAACGCCTTTACGTCATAGCTTTCGGGAAACCCTTTTCGTGACAGCATATTTTTCTTTTTCAGCTCGGCTGTAGGAAATAAAAAACCATCTGTCGTGATAAGGCTCACTTTAGGGCGGTCCGGCAAACGCGAAAGCAGCTTCTGCAATATCCGCGCCGTCGTGCTTTTTCCGACTGCCACACTGCCGGCGATGCCAATAATAAACGGAATTTTGGCTGAATGAGGGTGCTTCAAAAAAACATTGACATGCTTATTGCGCTCGGCGGCTGACTTCACATGCAAATGAAGCAGGCGAACAAGCGGAATATAAATCGTTTCCACTTCTTCAACAGATAAATAATCATTCAGCCCTTCCACGGCTTTTGCCTCTTCTTCAGATACAGCAATCGACAAATGTCCCCCAAAACCAGACCAAGACTCGCGATTGTGCTGTGTATATAAAGTATGTAAGTTAAGCTCTTTATTTTTCACTGTTTACACCTGACTCTCTGTAGGTTAAAACCCTTACAAAGATTGTAACGGAAAACCCTTTCACTGTCTGCTTATTTTTTCAGCAAATCCGCACCGATTCGATTATAAGCGGACATCTCTTCTTTTGGAACCATGCTTCCTCCCGTTCCCCAGACGACATGTACGGCATGTTCCATGTTATGCTTCTGACTATATAGCCTTCCTTCTTCTGTCGAAAAAAGCTGAATGGCCCCGAACATGCCGGCAAGAGCAGAGGGCTCTAAATATTTACTTTCAGATACAGCCAGCATATGAAGCAAGGCATAAAGCGTATTGTCCTCTACGGTATAACAGCCGCTCAGCAGCGGTTCAATCAGCTTGCCCACAAACCCTGACGGCCTTCCTACAGCAAGCCCGTCAGCAGCCGTCCGATTATCCAGACCGATATCATGGACGGAAATCTTCTCGTGGAGGCCGGAATAAAGCCCCAGCAGCATACACGGTGAATGAGTCGGTTCTCCGAAAAACACATGGACATGGTCGCCGTATAAAAGCTTCAGCCCAAATGCCACACCGCCCGGCCCTCCGCCGACTCCGCACGGCAGATACACAAACAGCGGTGTCTCTAGACTTGGCTGTATATTCATACAGTCGAGCTGCGTTTTTAATCGGCTGGCGGCAACAGCATATCCTAAAAACAGCTGACGGGAATGTTCATCATCAATAAAATAACAAAATGAATCTTGCTCCGCCTGCCGTCTCCCTTCTTTCACCGCTTCACTGTAATCTGATTCATACTCCATGACAGTGACACCTTTTTGGCGAAGGAGATCCTTTTTCCACTGCTTGGCATCAGCGGACATATGCACTGTCACGCGAAATCCGAGTGTCGAACCGATGATGCCGATACTTAATCCAAGGTTTCCTGTCGAACCGACAGCAATCGAATAGCGGGAGAAAAACGCGGCAAACCGCTCTTCCTGTAAGATGCGGTAATCATCGTTTTCCAGAAGCATTCCTTCTTGAAGCGCCAGCATTTCAGCATGCTTCAATACTTCATAAATCCCGCCCCGCGCTTTAATCGATCCTGAAATCGGAAGTTCATGGTCGCACTTTAAAAGCCATCTTCCCGGAAAGGGCTGCTGATACGCCGCTTCCAGTTTTCCCTTCATATGCTGCATTTCAAAAAGCGGAGATTCGATTATTCCTTTGGCATCTTTCGTCTCAGGAAACACCTCGGCAATGTAAGGAGCAAACCGCCGCAGCCTATTTTCCGCTCCCTCTATCTCGCTTTCCCACTCATCTGCGTGAAATAACGGGCTCTCTTTCTTGCCGGAATTTGCCCAGAATACAGGCTCTGCGTCAATCAGTTTCTGAATGAACGGATCTTTGAGCAGAACATGAAGGGCTTCTTGATTGATTGACATCCAATGATTCTCCCTTCCTCTATAAAAAACTGCCTGTGGGTATGCGAACAAGCCATCTCACCACAGGCAGTTCCACCATTATTTTTTCATAAGCACGCGTCCTGCCAGCTTTTCAACCAGAGCTGGAAACAGCTGGTACAGCTTGGTGCCGGCATTCATGAAACGCGGAAGATTGATCTCCCGTTTGTTCGTGAAAATAGCAGCTGTAATGTGAGCTGCCACGTCATCAGGATCAAGCATCCAGCGACTCACATTTTTGGCGTATTCCCCGCCTTTATCAGCAATGGAAAAAAAGTCCGTCTGAATCGGTCCCGGATTAACTGTTGTCACATAAATGCCTGTTCCCGCCAGCTCCATCCGCAAAGCGTTTGAGTAGCCGAGCACGGCATGTTTTGTCGCGGAATAAAGGCTCGACTTCGGTGTTGCAATTTTCCCCGCTTGAGAAGCGATATTGATGATATGGCCCTTTTTTTGCTCAAGCATATGCGGAAGCACCGCTTTTGTACAGGCGATCAGGCCGAAGACATTCACATCAAACATCGCTTTCATATCATCCAGCGTCGAGTCTAGGACCGTTTCAAATATACCGAAGCCCGCATTGTTAATCAGTACATCAACCGAGCCGATCTGACCGCGGACACAGGCGATATCCTCCAGGCTGCCGACATCCAGAGGGAAAATCTCACACTGTCCGCTCCATTCCTCGGTTATCTTCCTTTTAATTTCTATTAAACGCTCCTCACGTCTTGCCGACAGCAGGACATGGGCTCCTTCAGCCGCGCATAAGTATGCGATTCTTTCACCGAGCCCTCCTGAAGCGCCGGTTATCCATATCCGCTTTCCCGCTATATGCTTCATCCATTTCACCTCTTCATTGTTCTAAAATATGCAGTATTTCCTTCCCAATATGACGTGATGGATTCTTCAGCCGCCAACACATCAAGATGCCCTGCCGTTTCTGACATCGTTAAAAATAAGTCCTTTTCATACACAGCAGGAAAAAGCTGCTGGCAGACCTGAAAAGCGGTCATCGGCTTTTCATCCAGCATGCGCCGCACATCCTCCGTCCTGTTCCTCTGCTTGTCAAAACGCTTCTCTATCAGCGCCTGTACGTTGGTGATCGTCTCGCCGTGGCCGGGAAACACGATTGTTGGATCAAGTTCAGACAGCCTTCGCAATGACCGCTGATAATCAACTAAAGGCTTTGATCTTATGTCTCCCGTTTTCGGCGCTTCCAGAATCGGATTAGACGAGCTGTTGGCCAGCAGAAGATCGCCGCCAATCATTCTACCGCTTTTTTCATGGAAAAGAACAATATGCGATTCAGCATGTCCAGGCATCTCCAAAACAGTCCAGCCCCCAAGCCCATCAACGCTCATCCCTTCTCTGACTGTTTTCGTCAGGGATCTCGTACAGGAAAACGCGTACGCTGACCGAATCAGCTTTTCTGTCTTTCCCGTATCAAACGGAACGCCTAATTCAGGCAGAAGCTTTTGAAAAAAACATTTTTGCCAATCCCTAAAAGCTTGATTTCGGCTGATATAAGGTTCGTTGAACGGATGCCCAATCACTTCGATTTCATCAGAAAAGGCATCAAGCAAGCCTGCATGATCAGCATGATGGTGAGTCAGTACAACCTGCTCGATATCTGACATTTTCACATTTACAGCGGCAAGCTGCTCTTGAAGGGCTCTAACAGCCTCTTTTGTATTCGGCCCGGCATCGATAAGTGTCAGCGCATCACCTTTTACGAGGTAAACGATAACATCGCCCACAGCAAAGGGTGTCGGGACGCGGATCGTCATAACATCTGCAGTTGTCATCCTTTCGCTCCTTGTCTTCATTCATTACTCATATTTTAGCTTTTTCTCAGTCTTGTGTCATTATTGCCGAATGAGAAAGTCCCTTTTTGAAAAAGCTATTGACATGAGCTTGTCCGCATTGCATAATGAACAACAAAATAAAACGAGAACCATTGGAACGCTATGACGAGGAATCGTATACAAGGCAATGGCCAAAGAGAGCGATGCCCCCGGCTGAAAGGCATTGCGGTTCGCTTGTTTGTAGAACCTGCCCTCAAGTCGCGGTTAGGAAAACCTAAACGTTTCCCGCGTTACGGGATTAGAGCTGAGCACAACTTGTGCTAATGAGGGTAGTACCGCGAACCTTTTCGTCCTTTACGTGATGAAAAGGTTTTTTGCTGTTCTGATTAAAGGAGGATATCAATGAAAAAGATAGGATTTGTCGGCGCCGGGTCCATGGCAGAAGCAATGATTAACGGTATTTTGCAAAGCGGCATCACAAAACCAGAACATATCTATATCACAAACCGCTCAAATGACGAGCGTTTGATTGAATTAAAGGAAACGTACGGCGTGTGTCCCTGCAGAGATAAAAATGAGTTTTTCACTCAAACCGATATCATCATCCTCGCTTTTAAACCGAAGGACGCAGCGGAAAGCATTGACAGCATTCGTTCGTATATCAAGGACCAGCTTGTGATTTCAGTACTTGCAGGTCTTACCATCGAAACCATTCAGCACTATTTTGGCAGAAAGCTCGCGGTCATTCGCGTCATGCCTAATACATCTGCAGCCATCCGCAAATCAGCAACCGGATTTTCCGTAAGCGCTGAAGCAAGCCAGGAAGATATGACCGCGGCAAAAGCTTTATTGGAAACAATCGGTGATGCCACACTTGTTGAGGAACGGCATCTCGACGCTGTCACGGCAATAGCCGGCAGCGGCCCGGCCTTCGTGTACCGTTATATTGAAGCAATGGAAAAAGCGGCGCAAAAAATAGGATTGGATGAGGAAACGGCAAAGGCTCTCATTTTGCAGACAATGGCAGGGGCAACAGATATGCTCCTTCAAAGCGGCAAACAGCCCGCAAAACTGCGCAAGGAAATCACGAGTCCGGGAGGCACAACAGAGGCAGGTCTTCGCGCTTTACAGGACTCACGCTTTGAAGAAGCGATTATTCACTGTGTTGAAGAAACCGCTAAACGCAGCGCCGAGATTAAAGAGCAGTTTTCCGGTGCCGCCTTAGAGACGTAAGCCCAGAGACAGAAGGGGCAATGCCTTCTGTCTTTTGTTTTTCCTAAATCAGCCGGCTGGCAGTTTCTGATGGTTTTAATAGCGCGGAGATCGTAAATAAAAGCAAATCGGGAAGCACTTCAAAGGAATAAGGCATATACAGCCTTTCCGTCCATTTGTGCGGGTCTTTTCCAGCCGGACCGACATTTAAAACCGGGACATATAAAGCCTGATCTTTGCCGCTTGGCAGTGAATATCCTCTATTAAAGAGCGGCATATTGCTTGTGTACACGTCGACTTCCTGCTTTTCGAGCTGTAGATAGCTTAAGTCTGAAAGTCCCGGGAAATACTGAACCTCCTGTAACGCTATGCCGTATCTGTCAGCCGCATAATGCATAAGCTGATCAGCTGTATTCCTAATCAAGTGATCGTCCTTTGAAGAAACCGCCGGATAAAACGGCGGGCTGTAAAAAAGAACAATCAGCGGCGCATCCTCCTTACAAAGCGAAGCAAGCTCAGATACCATTTTCGTCGAAAAATCCCTGTCCCCAAGATCTCCCCTGTTGGCAAAGGCATAATTCAGAACCCGCTCTATTTCAGAGTTTCCGGCACGCTTTCTCGCACGCGCGGCCAGCTCATCAAATGTCAAAACAGAGACGTCGCGTTCCATCGGCGTAAACGACTCAAATTGCTGAAAATCCTGTGTTTTCTTCCGAATATTCGCGGTTATTTCTCTCGCCGCCTGTTCCGCGGTTTTAAGCAGCATCTGATGCAGTTCATTGGCCGAGCGTTTCATGGACAGCACATTAAATAACGTGACAGCTGTATGCGGTGTCTGAACAGAATACGCCTCTTTCAAGTCCTTTTGCATTAAGTTTACCGGAGGCGGGGTGACTTCACCTTCAACCTTCTCGCAATAATCAGAATTCAGTTCAAGCAAGCGGTTAATCTCCGATACCATTAAATTTGCGTTTATGCCTGAAAACGGCTCTCCGACATGGGTTTCAATCCCCTTGCAGAAAAATCCCGCAAGCACCTTGCCGATACTTCCTGTATAAATATATTGCTGCTGGTCGCCGGGAAATTTTTCGAACATCGGTTCAGCATTCAGACAAGCGGAAAATGAGAGATCATGCTTTTTCTCCATTTCCTTCAGTACAGGAACCGCTTCAATCATGCCTCTCGAATTCACTTCCTCGTCAGGAACCGTAATCAACAGCAGATTGCCTTCAAATTGGCCGTTCATTGCCCGCTCCAGCATCGACAGCTGAACGGCAAGTCCCGCTTTCATATCCATCGTGCCTCTTCCGAACAGCCAGTCTCCGCTTTCAGCGTCTGTTCTCACACGTTCCGGAAGCAGCTCTTTTTTCTCTAAAAAGGAGCTCAAAAGCTCAGCAGGCTTACAAGCCATATGTTTGAATTCTCCGTAATCCTCTATGTCCACGACATCAAAATGGCTCAGCAAAAGCACTGTCTTTTTGACATTCTTCTTTTTGACAAGAGCCGTAAGAAAGGATCTGCCGTCGTCCATCGGATGAAGTGTTACATCATCAGGATGTTTTTGAAAATAAGGCTTGTCTTTCAAAATAAAATAAAGATATTCTGCAAGTGCTGCCTCTCCCTTCGAACCGGTGATGCTTTCGTATTGCACAAGAGAAGTTAAAAGGGTCAGTAATTCGTCCTTCGTCTGCCAATTCATCGATCTCCGCCCCCTCCTATGTATAAAAACGCTTCTAGCTTGAAAAATAAAATGATTCCATATCTATTATACAGAAATGTTTGACAAAAACGGATCTTTTGAGCAGTTTATATGACGGGAAAGAAATGACTTGATATAATCAACCTCTAAAAACCTTACGGGAGGCGAAAGAAATGGCCAGAAAATTATTCACACCGATTACCATTAAAGATATGACGTTAAAAAACCGCATTGTCATGTCGCCAATGTGCATGTACTCTTCTCATGAAAAGGACGGAAAATTGACGCCGTTCCACATGGCACATTACATATCGCGCGCAATCGGCCAGGTCGGGCTGATTATTGTCGAGGCATCAGCAGTTAATCCTCAAGGACGAATCACAGACCAAGACTTAGGAATTTGGAGTGACGAGCATATTGAAGGCTTTGCCAAACTGACTGAGCAGGTCAAAGAACAAGGCTCAAAAATCGGCATTCAGCTTGCCCATGCCGGACGTAAAGCAGAGCTTGAAGGAGATATTTTCGCTCCATCGGCGATTGCGTTTGACGAACAATCAGCAACACCTGTAGAAATGTCAGCAGAAAAAATAAAAGAAACAATCCGCGAGTTCAAACAAGCGGCTGCCCGCGCAAAAGAAGCCGGCTTTGATATGATTGAAATTCATGCGGCACACGGATACTTAATTCACGAATTTTTATCTCCGCTTTCCAACCATCGCACAGATGAATACGGCGGCTCACCAGAAAACCGCTATCGTTTCTTAAGAGAGATCATTGATGAAGTCAAACAAGTATGGAACGGCCCTTTATTTGTCCGTGTATCTGCTTCTGACTATACAGATAAAGGCTTAGACATCGCCGATCACATCGGTTTTGCAAAATGGATGAAGGAGCAGGGTGTTGACTTAATTGACTGCAGCTCAGGCGCCCTTGTTCACGCAGACATTAACGTATTCCCCGGCTATCAAGTCAGCTTCGCTGAGAAAATCCGTGAACAGGCCGACATGGCAACTGGTGCTGTCGGCATGATTACAGACGGTTCAATGGCTGAAGAAATTCTGCAAAATGGACGTGCCGACCTCATCTTTATCGGCAGAGAGCTATTGCGGGATCCTTTCTTTGCAAGAACAGCAGCGAAACAGCTCAATACAGAGATTCCGGCCCCTGTTCAATATGAGAGAGGCTGGTAATGCCCACAAGAGATATCCTCAAACGGATATCTCTTTTTTTATTTTTAGAGAAACGATCAGCTCAGGTTCTCCGTCTCCCTAGTAGAACCAATTAGAGGAGATGACTCCAATGAACTCAGCTTGGATGGAAAAGACATATACAATTGACGGATGTGCGTTTCATACACAACACCGGAGAGGATCAAGCGGTGTAACGATTGTCTTTGAGGCCGGCTACGGTACTTCTTCTGAGACGTGGAACCCATTAATAGCGGACATTGATGATGAATTTGGCATTTTCACATATGATCGGGCGGGAATTGGAAAAAGCGGACAAAGCAGCGCTAAACGAACAGCTGAACAAAAAGGGGAAGAATTGGAGAGTTTGCTTAAAGCAGCAGATGTAAAACCTCCTTATCTGGCTGTTTCACATTCATATGGAGCTGTCATCACCGGTTTATGGGCTTGCAAAAACAAGCGAGATATTATCGGCATGGTTCTCCTTGATCCAGCTTTAGGAGATTGTGCAAGCTGCTCCTTTATTCCTGAAGAAATGCACAATGCTGATACAAGAAAGATGATGCTTGAGGGCACACATGCAGAATTTTCAAGAAGCCTGCAGGAGCTCAAACGGAAGCAAGTCCATTTGGGAAACATGCCTCTCCTTGTGTTGTCATCGGGTGAACGGACTGAGAAATTCACCGCTGAACAGGAGTGGCTAAACATGCACAGCAGCATATTGTCTCTATCTCATCAAAGCGGCTGGATTCAAGCTAAAAACAGCTCTCACAACATCCATCATGATGAACCTCATATCGTTCATTTGGCTATTTATGATGTATGGTGTGCAGCGTGCCAGCAGGCTGCTCCACTTTATCAGGCAGTCAATTAACATAAAAGAAGACCGGGTATGGACGCCCGGTCTTCTTTTCTATTATTTCGTTTCACGATGAAGGGTATATTTCTTTAAACGCGGTGAATATTTTTTCAGCTCTAAACGGTCTGGGTTGGTGCGTTTGTTTTTTGTTGTGATGTAATTCCGGTCTCCCGTTTCAGTGCAGGCTAAAGTAACATTGACTCTCATATTAACATCTCCTTATAAAACGTAATGATTACGTTTTATTATACAACATAATTACAAATTGTCAAATAAGAGCTCTTGGCCTCAGCCCCGGGGGACGTTTACCTCTAAGAAATCATAAGCCGCTACGCTGTTCGGGAAAACGTCATCCGCTTCTTTCTGAAGCTCCAGAGAGGCATCTCCCTGATATCTGGCGCTGATATGGGTTAAAATGAGCTTCTTCGCCCCCGCTTCTTTCGCTGTTACGGCCGCTTGTTCCGTTGTACTGTGAAAATAATCATAAGCAAGCTTCCGATCTTCCTTAGCAAAGGTCGCTTCATGAACAAGCACATCACAATCTCTTGCAAGGTCTTTTAGCTTATCACTTACTCTCGTATCTCCGGAAAATACCACAGCCCTTCCCTTCTTAGGAGGCTCCAGAAAATCATTTCCATTGATGATGCGCCCGTCATCAAGCGTTACCGTTTCGCCTTTTTTGATTTTTTGATACACAGGCCCGGGCGGGATGTTCATTTCCTTTAATAAATCCGCCTTTAAGGAACCAGGCACATCTTTTTCCTGCACACGGTATCCGAAAGCTTCCACTCCATGAATAACAGATACGGCCGTGACCATAAACTGCTCGTCTTCAAACACGATTCCTTCTTCGATTTCCTTGATCATAAGCGGATATGTCAGATGGGTTTTCGTGACGGCATGGCTTGTTTCAATAAACGCCTTGATCCCTTTAGGTCCGTACACCGTCAGCTCGTCCTCTCCCCCTTGAAAAGAACGGCTCCCCAGAAGCCCTGGAAGTCCGTATACATGATCGCCGTGCATGTGGGTAATGAAGATTTTTTCGATTTTACGCGGTTTAATCGTGGTATGTAAAATTTGATGCTGTGTGGCTTCCCCGCAGTCAAACAGCCATACCGAACGTCTTTCTTCAAGCAATTTTAACGCCACCGACGTTACGTTTCTCGCCTTAGCGGGAATGCCGGCTCCCGTCCCTAAAAAAAGTAATTCCACATTTCCTTCCTCCTACTAGAACTAGTTAACTACAAGAATACAGGATCATGCGTAAAATGTGAATCTTGCCTCTGAAAGGAACAATCCTTTTGTTCTAGAGACATTTTTACGGTATTCTGCAAAAAAAGGGGCTGAAATGTTTGCTTTCGTTCAATTTTAGATTTAAAATGAAGAAAATATACGGGGTGTACTAAAATAAAGCTTCGAATAAAGTGAGGTACTTTTAGTGAAAACAAACCAACAACCAAAAGCAGTAATTGTCATATTCGGCGCAACGGGAGATTTAGCAAAACGAAAACTGTATCCGTCTATCCACCGTTTATATCAAAACGGACAAATCGGAGAAGAGTTTGCAGTAGTAGGAGTTGGAAGAAGACCTTGGTCTAATGAGGATCTTCGCCAAACGGTTAAAACATCCATTTCCTCATCTGCAGATAAACATATAGATGATTTCACGTCTCATTTTTACTATCACCCGTTCGACGTGACAAATCCTGGCTCTTATCAAGAGCTTAACGTATTGCTTAACCAGCTGGAAGATACATATCAAATTCCGAACAACAGAATGTTCTACTTGGCAATGGCTCCTGAATTCTTCGGGACAATTGCAAAAACATTAAAATCAGAAGGTGTGACAGCAACAACAGGCTGGTCCCGCCTTGTCATTGAAAAGCCGTTCGGCCATGATCTGCCAAGCGCACAGGCGTTGAACAAAGAAATCCGCGAAGCGTTTACAGAAGATCAAATTTACAGAATCGACCATTACCTAGGCAAACAAATGGTTCAGAACATTGAAGTGATTCGATTTGCCAATGCGATTTTCGAACCGCTTTGGACGAACCGCTACATCTCAAATATTCAAATCACATCTAGCGAATCACTTGGCGTCGAAGACCGTGCGAGATATTACGAAAAATCTGGCGCCCTGCGCGACATGGTGCAAAACCATATCATGCAAATGGTTGCCCTTCTTGCAATGGAGCCGCCGATCAAATTGAACACAGAAGAAATCCGCAGCGAAAAAGTGAAGGTGCTGAGAGCACTGCGCCCTGTTGCAAAAGACGAAGTAGATGAGTATTTTGTACGCGGACAATATCAAGCCGGTGAAATTGACGGTGTGATGGTCCCTGCTTATACGGATGAAGATAATGTCGCTCCTGACTCAAATACAGAAACCTTTGTTTCAGGAAAGCTCTTGATCGACAACTTCAGATGGGCTGGTGTTCCATTCTATATCCGCACCGGAAAACGAATGAAAGAAAAGTCCACGAAAATCGTCGTTCAATTTAAGGACATTCCGATGAACCTGTACTACGGCAATGAAAACAACATGAATCCAAACTTGCTCGTGATCCATATTCAGCCTGACGAAGGCATTACGCTTTACTTAAACGCTAAAAAGCTCGGCGGAGCAGCACACGCGCAGCCAATCAAACTGGATTACTGCAGCAATTGCAATGATGAGATGAACACCCCTGAAGCATATGAAAAATTGATTCACGACTGTCTTCTGGGTGATGCCACAAACTTTGCACACTGGGATGAAGTTGCCTTGTCTTGGAGTTTTGTCGACGCCATTTCTGAAACATGGGCAGCAAACAAGACCCTATCTCCAAACTATGAGTCAGGCTCTATGGGACCGAAAGAATCAGATGATCTTTTGGCGAAAGACGGCTTGAACTGGTGGAATATATAATACAGAAAAAGCCGAAAATGCTGTAGCGCATTTTCGGCTTTTTTTGCGGCTGTCAACGTTCATTCAATAACCAAAAACCCCCGAAGCCCTAAGGGCTTCGGGGGTTTTCTATTACTTCATCCATTCAGTATGGAAGATACCTTCTTTATCTGTACGCTCATAAGTATGGGCGCCAAAGTAGTCACGCTGCGCCTGAATTAAGTTTGCAGGGAGTACAGCTGTGCGGTAGCTGTCATAGTAAGCTAATGCGCTTGAGAATGATGGCACCGGCACACCTTGGGCAACAGCAAGTGAAATCACTTGGCGAAGCGCTCCTTGGTAGCTTTCTACAATATTTTTGAAGTAGCTGTCAAGAAGCAGGTTGTCGAGCGCAGGTTCGCGATCGTAAGCTTCTTTGATCTTCTGAAGGAATGCCGCGCGGATGATGCAGCCGCCGCGGAAGATCATAGCGATTTCGCCGTATTTCAGATCCCAGTTGTATTCTTCAGAAGCTGCTTTCATTTGGGCAAATCCTTGCGCATAAGAACAGATTTTACTCATGAACAGCGCTTTTCTGACTGCTTCAATCAGCTCTTCTTTATTGTCTGTAACAGGCTTCACTTCAGGTCCTGAAAGAAGGCCGCTCGCTTTCACACGCTCTTCCTTCATCGCTGAGATAAAGCGCGCGAATACAGACTCAGTAATAATCGGAAGCGGAACACCTAAGTCAAGCGCGCTTTGGCTTGTCCATTTTCCTGTTCCTTTTTGTCCTGCTTTATCGAGAATGACATCAACAAGCGGTTTGCCTGTCTCTTCGTCTTTTTTCGTAAAGATGTCAGCCGTGATCTCAATCAGGTAGCTGTCAAGCTCGCCTTTATTCCATTCAGCGAAAATGTCATGAAGCTCATCCGCTGAAAGGCCAAGCACCTGTTTCAAAATGAAGTAAGATTCAGAGATCAGCTGCATATCTCCGTATTCAATTCCGTTATGCACCATTTTCACATAATGGCCGGCACCGTCTGGACCGATATATGTCGTACAAGGTTCTCCGTCAACTTTTGCAGAAATCGCTTCAAGAATCGGCTTCACAAGCTCATGTGCTTCTTTTTGTCCTCCAGGCATAATAGAAGGCCCTTTAAGCGCTCCTTCTTCACCGCCGGAAACGCCTGTTCCGATAAAGTGAATGCCGCTTTCTGCAAGTTCTTTGTTACGGCGCTGTGTATCTTTATAGTATGTATTACCGCCGTCAATTAAAATATCATCCTTTTCTAGATGAGGAAGAAGAGATTGAATTGTCGCATCTGTTGCAGTTCCCGCTTTCACCATTAATAAGATTTTACGCGGTGTTTCCAAGGATTGGACAAATTCTTCAATGCTGTATGTGCCAACAACATTTTTTCCTTTTGCCTCCTGCAAAAACTCCTCCGTTTTACTGCTTGATCTGTTGTAAACAGAAACAGAAAATCCCCGGCTCTCGATATTTAAAGCCAGATTTTTACCCATGACCGCAAGTCCGATAACTCCGATTTGTTGTTTTGACATATTCTAACGTCCCTTCTGCAAACGTTTAATCATTTTAAAATTTAAATTAAAATAAAATGATATTTATAATAAAGAAATTACCATACTTTCACCCTTTTTTTCAAGCTATTCACCTTTTCTTTTCATCCTGAAAAAAATCTTTATTAAAGCTTGTTCCCTTCGTTTTGCTCTCCTCCTTTTTTATCCTTGCCCCTTTTCTGATCAGCTTGGATCCGTACCTATCATTCAGCTTTTCCATCATCTGCTGAATGGGCTCATCCTTCGCATCTTCATTAAAACTGAACAAATCGAGCTGCTTATAGGCCTGTTCTTTTTCTACTAAATCGGTTCCGGTAATGCCAAGCAGCCTGACAGGATTTTTATTCCAGTGTTTAAAAAAGAGGTGCTCCGCTTCTTTCATTATTTCACTTTTTTGATCGATCGGATTTTTCAGCGTGATGCTTCTCGTGATGGTTTTCCAATCTGCATATCTAATCATAATAAAAAGCTTCGAAGCCATGACTTCCTTGCGCTGTAAGCGGTCACTCACGGAAGCGGCAAGCTTTCTGAAAACGCCTAACAGCTCTTCTTCATCACTGGAATCGTGTGATAGTGTCGATGAGTTGCCGACGCTTTTAAATTCGTAAATGCGCTCCGGGTCAACCGGCGCATGGTGAATGCCGTTTGCTTTATGTTTAAGGCGCGGGCCGTTGATGCCAAGCAGGCGTTTCAGCGAGTGTTCATCAGCTGCAGCTAACTCTCCAATCGTATGAATGCCGAGTCCCTTCAGCTTTTCCGCTGTCTTTTTGCCGACTCCGTGCATCTCTCCAACAGGAAGCGGCCAAAGGATATCAGGCACTTGCCTCTTTCTTAAAATCGTGATGCCGAGCGGTTTTTTCATATCAGACCCCATCTTAGCGAGAAATTTATTCGGCGCGATCCCTATGCTTGACGGAAGCAGCAGCTCTTTTTGCAGCCTGCTTTGGATTTCTTTTGCCGTCTCCAGAGCGCGGCTGCTGTATGGTGTATCGGTCATATCCATATAGCCTTCGTCGATGGAGACAGGCTCCACCAGGTCAGTATATTCACGGAGAATGTTAAACATCGCTCTTGAAGAGTTTCTATAGCGGTCAAAGTTCGGCGGAAGCACGATTAGCTCAGGACAATTGCGCTTCGCTTCCCAAACCGGCATCGTTGTTTTAACGCCGCGCGCTCTTGCTTCGTAGCTGCATGTCACCACGATGCCCTTTCGCTCCTTTACATTTCCGGCAACTGCGACCGGCTTCCCCCGGAGAGCCGGATCATATGCCATTTCCACCGATGCATAGAAGCTATTCATATCAATATGGAAAATAATTCGGCCCTTTCCCTGCATAAATAAATCTCCTTTTCGTTCATTAGACAACGGCTTGTACATATAGTAAAATGAAGGTATTGAATGGATGTGATGACAATGTTTGTGGAATCGATAAATGACGTTTTATTCTTAGTCGATTTTTTCACAATTATTCTTCCGGCTCTGACAGCAATCGGGATTGCGTTTCTTTTACGAGAATGCCGTGCCGGCGAGCAATGGAAATCAAAACGAACAGACGAACATCAGACGGTCTTTCAAATAAATCGAACAGACTTTCTCATTATTATATATCATCGCATTACAACTTGGATACGTAAAGTCTTCCGCATGAATTCGCCTGTGAACGATGATGAAGACGCCAGTTCCCTTCTTTTATAAACCGCATTTATAAAAAGGAGGAGAACAAATTGTTAAAAACATATCAAAAACTTTTGGCTGTAGGAATCTTTTTGATCGTATTATGCTCGGGCAATGCAGCGTTTGCGGCGACTAATCAGGTGGGAGGCCTCAGCAACGTCGGTTTTTTCCACGACTATTTAATCGAACCGTTTTCCGCTCTGCTTAAAGGTGTTGCCGGACTGTTTCATGGAGAATACGGACTGTCTATTATTCTCGTAACCATTATTGTGCGTGTGGTTGTACTGCCTTTGTTTGTCAATCAGTTTAAAAAACAGCGTTTGTTCCAAGAGAAAATGGCGGTTATTAAACCTCAGGTTGACAGCATTCAGGACAAATTGAAAAAGACGAAGGACCCAGAACAGCAAAAAGAACTGCAAACGAAAATGATGAAGCTGTATCAGGAGCACAATATCAATCCGCTTGCCATGGGATGTCTCCCAATGCTGATTCAGTTTCCTATTTTGATTGGGTTTTATTACGCGATTCGCTCTACACCTGAAATTGCGTCACACTCGTTTTTATGGTTCAGTTTAGGACAATCTGACATTCTCGTGTCTCTTAGTGCGGGAGCTATGTACTTTATTCAGGCCTATGTTGCTCAAAAACTGAGCGCAAAATATTCCGCTGTTCCGCAAAACCCTGCAGCTCAGCAATCAGCCAAACTGATGGTGTTCATCTTCCCTGTGATGATGACGATTTTCTCACTTAACGTTCCGGCAGCCCTTCCGCTGTACTGGTTCACAAGCGGGCTGTTTTTGACCGTGCAAAACGTTGTCCTTCAAATGACACACCATAAAACAAAAAAAGCAGCTGCTCTTACTGAGCCGGTGAAATAAAAAGCAGTTTCATATTTGTGGATATTATCCCCTTTAAGTAAGTGGACCGGAGAAGAAGAGTCCTACTTACTTAAAGGGGCATTTTTATGAAAAAATCTAAAAAACGTATATAAAAGAAGTCAACAAATCAACTGATCTAAACCTCGTCAATGTCCAATAAATAAAGCAGAATCAACCACGATTGAGGAGTTTTCATATCATTATATATGTAAAAAGCTTTGCAAAATGTACAATCAGATATCCTAAAAAGACAGATCAAAATCGTGTGACAATTGACAATGTTAATTAGAGAATACATTAATCTGCGTATCTAATTAAAATCCACAACCAACTAATTCAGTTTCAACCAATTAAGATAATCCGTCTAATAAATGAAATTAAGCATAATGAATAAAAAAAGGATGTAAGTGAATTCCTTTAGACAGTGACCGAGGATTTCTTTCACCTTACAATAATCCAATAAGTTATGGAAATTACACCGCGAAACAAAACACGTCAGAATACATACTTTAGCCTACCACCTGCATTTTTAACTTTTATAACATTTTTTAAAAAAGGCTTCTTCTGTAAAACTCAACAATCTACTTTCCTTCTCCTTATACTTTGTTAGTAATCTACTTTAACGGAATTAAGTCTATAACTATTAGGGTATCTATGGTCTATCCAATGAATATGCTAATGATAAAGAAAGCTTTGATTAGAAAATAGGTACTGATAAGCAAATAAACGATTGATAAAGAAAGTCTTTTTTTGTTTTTAATTTCTTGAACTAATTTAAAAATGAAAAATATAGCCAAAAATAAAGTTATAATATAGTCAATATTTCGAAAGATGACTTCCATAAATTCTCCCTCACTTTTTTTGGTTGCCCTTAAATATAGAGCAAGAAGCAAATATTAATGTCATTCCTAAGTTGATTTTTTGATTTAAAATCTTATATATTCGATATTATTTATTAATAATAAATCCAAGGCAATCATGGCAATTGCAAATGATACAAGCCCCTTAAAGAAACCAATCGCGAGATGAAAACCTATAGAACCTATTAAAATCATTCATTTTAATTAAAAAGGAAATTTGGCATAAGATCGCACTGTAAGGGGACCTAAAACGACTAAATATGGATTATAAGTGTCTACTTGTGTTGTCTCTATCAGCTTCGTTTAAAAAGGGAATACCTTTACTCATATCCAACTGAAAGGAGCATATACGTTGACGGAATGCTTTCAGCAAAAAAACATTTCTGTACCTGAAGGAATCTGGATCATGAGACAAACCTGGAATGATGTCTTATAAGCCCGCTGGCCTGTTGATGTTTCTATCCTTCGCCCTTTAGTACCGCCAGTTTTAGAATTAGATACATATAACGGGCAAGCTTGGGTCAGCTTGCTTCCCTTTATGCTCACGAACTTGAGGGCCTGATTTCTTCCTGCCCTTCCCGGTGCGCGTGCATTTCCTGAGCTTAACTTCCGCACCTATGTCACATATAAAGGCAAGCCCGGCATTTATTTTTTCAGCTTAGATGCTGATCATCGGCTGGCGGTCATGGGCGCTCGCACGTTCTTTCATTTACCTTATTTTTACGCGGATATGAAAGCTGAAAAAAGTGGTGATGGCATTGACTATGTCTGCAAGCGGAGAGGCGACGGAGAAGCAGCATTCCGCGCCGCATACCGGCCCATTTCAGCTCCTTTTACAGCGGAAGAGGGTTCTCTCGATTATTGGCTGACAGAACGATACAGACTCTACACCACTTATCGCAACAAGCTCTATTTCGAAGACATTCATCATCATCCTTGGCTGCTGCAACATGCTGAGGCCGAGTTTTCCGTCAATACGGTGGCTGATGCTCACAACATCGCATTGCCAGCGTCAGATCCATTGCTTCATTTCGCTAAAAAACAGGACGTGTTATTTTGGCCGCTTAGGCAATGGAGCTGAATGCAAAAAAACCCGATGCGGTACTAGTCCGCTCGGGTTTTCCTTTTTTATTTCGCCGCCTCTTCAATAATGGCAACAACCATTTCCGCGGTTTTAACGAGTTCTTCAATCGGCATTTTTTCATTTTTTGTATGAATTTGCTCATAACCGACAGCAAGGTTGACCGTCGGAATGCCATGACCTGCAATCACGTTCGCGTCGCTTCCGCCGCCGCTTGTTTGCAGCTCGCTCGGGCGCCCGATTTTAGCTGCCGCTTTCTTCGCGATTTCAACCACTTGGTCGCCGTCTTGATATTTGAAGCCCGGATACATCACTTCAATTTCGACTTCCGCGCGTCCGCCCATATCAGCAGCGGCCGTTTCAAAAGCAGCTTTCATTTTTTGAACCTGAGCTTCCATTTTCTCAGGAACTAAAGAACGTGCTTCCGCAAGAATATGGACTTCATCGCACACAATATTTGTTTGTGTGCCGCCTTCAAACCGGCCGATGTTTGCTGTTGTTTCTTTATCGATGCGGCCTAATGGCATTTTTGAAATGGCTTTGCTAGCAATTGTAATGGCAGAAATGCCTTTTTCAGGTTCAACCCCGGCATGTGCGGTTTTCCCGTAAATTGCCGCTCTTACCTTCGCCTGTGTCGGCGCGGCCACAATGATATTCCCGACTTTTCCGTCTGAGTCAAGGGCATAGCCGTAGGATGCCGTGATCATAGAACGGTCAAGCGCCTTCGCTCCGATCAGGCCTGATTCCTCACCTACTGTGATGATGAATTCAATCGTGCCGTGCTCAATGTTTTCTTCTTTCAGCACTTTAATCGCTTCAAACATTGCAGCCAGCCCCGCTTTATCATCGGCGCCTAAAATCGTTGTGCCGTCTGTTTTGACATAGCCTTCTTCAACAACCGGTTTTACGCCGTTTCCGGGTACAACTGTGTCCATATGAGATGTAAAGTATATCGTATCTGCTTGTTTTGTCCCTTTTAATGTGCAGATCAGGTTTCCGGCTCCATGACCAGTGATATCCATTGTATCGTCTTCTTTTACATCCACACCTAAATCAGAAAATTTTCGTTTCAGCACTTTGCAGATTTCTGCTTCGTGTTTTGTTTCTGAGTCAATTTGGACAAGCTCTAAAAATTCTTCCAGCAGGCGTTTTTCATTCACCATTTGTAAGTCCCTCCATATTATAGCGGTATGTTACCGTGCTTTTTTTTCGGCCTCTCTTCTGTCTTATGTGCAAGCATGTAAAAGGCTTGAATCAGCCTTTTCCTAGATTCTTCAGGCAAAATGATGTCATCGACCATTCCGCAGGCCGCCGCTTTGTACGGGCCGGCGTTTTGCTTTTTGTATTCAGCTGTTTTTTCACGTTTTGTCTTTTCCGGGTCTGCCGAAGTTTTTATGTCCTTTTCATACAAAATCGAAGCCGCGCCTTCTGAACCCATCACTGCGATTTCAGCATTCGGCCATGCAAACACAAGGTCCGCTCCGATCGCTTTGCTGTTCATGGCCACATAGGCGCCGCCGTACGCTTTTCTGATAATGAGCGTGACTTTTGGGACGGTCGCTTCTGCATAGGCATACAATAATTTTGCGCCGTGCCTGATAATTCCGTTATGCTCCTGCTGAATACCAGGAAGAAATCCCGGCACATCCTCGACAGTTAACAGCGGGATATCAAATGCGTCACAAAAACGGATGAACCTTGCCGCTTTATCAGCAGCGTCAATCGTCAGGCTGCCCGCCAGATGCTTCGGCTGGCTCGCAACGATGCCGATTGTTTTTTCACCCAGCATTGCAAACCCGATGACAATGTTTTTCGCAAAAAACGGCTGAATTTCAAAAAAAGACTGCGGATCTGCCAGCTCTTTAATCACCGTCCGCACATCATACGGCTTTGTCGTGTCAGCGGGCACGAGACGGTTTAATAACGGCCTTGAGATCTCTTTATCTGGCTGCGGCACTGTTGTCTGGCCATTCAGCGGCAAATAAGACAGCAGTTTTTTCACCCCTGTCAGAACCTCCTTCTCCGTATGTCCGGAAAAGTGGGCGTTCCCGCTGACGGCATTATGTATCCCCGCTCCGCCTAAGCTCTCCGCATCTACCTGTTCTCCTGTCACTTTTTCAATCACCTTCGGCCCGGTAATAAACATCCGGCCGGTCTGTTCAGCCATAAAGATAAAATCTGTGAGGGCCGGAGAATATACAGCGCCTCCAGCGCATGGCCCTAAAATAACCGATATTTGCGGAATGACTCCTGAATATAAGACGTTTCGGTAAAATATGTGACCGTATCCATCTAATGATACCACACCCTCTTGAATTCTCGCACCACCTGAGTCATTCAGCCCGATAATCGGCGCCTTATTTTTTGCCGCCAGATCCATCAGAGCGCAGATTTTTTTGGCGTGGGTTTCGCCAAGGGCCCCGCCGAACACTGTGAAGTCCTGCGCAAATACATATACAGAGCGGTCGTCAATTGTGCCGTACCCTGTTACGACCCCATCACCTAAAATGCGCTGTTCTCTTGTTAGCGCTTGGCTTTCCATGAAGGGATGCAGCTCGATAAAGCTGTCCTGATCAAGAAGAAATGTGATCCTTTCCCGTGCTGTGAGCTTTCCCTTTTGCCGCTGCTGGGCCAGCTTTTCATGTCCTCCGCCTTGTTCTGCCTGCCTGCGCCTCGTGTATAAATGATCAATGTGCTCATTCATGTTCATTGGTTTCTCCTTTCGGCTCGCAAAGCTCTACAAGAACGCCGTTTGTTTCCCGCGGTGAAAGAAAAGCGATCCATTTCCCGTTTGCTCCCTGTCTTGGATACCTGTCGATCAATTGAACTTGCCGGTCAGACAATACTTGAAGCTGTTCAGATAAACCGGTGCATAAAAATGCAACATGATGCAGCCCCTGCCCTTTCTTCTCCAAAAAGAAACGGACGGGGCTGTCAGTTGTCAGCGGCTCAATCAGCTCAAGCTTGACGCTTCCCGCTTGAAAAAAAGCAACATTCACCTTTTGCTCTTCAACCGTTTCTTGATGAAGAAACGCAAGCCCCAATACTTCTTCATAAAAGCTCCTCGCTTCTTCTATCGAAAATACGGCTATCCCGATATGGTCAAGCCTGTTCATTTTCATCCCTGCTTTCCGCCAATAGATATTACTTGTCCGCCCCCTCAAAACACGCTAAAATATAGACAGATTGTCTAAGGAGTGAAATCATGTCTCAGAAACTGATGAAAAGCGTTTTGATCGTGATTTTGGGAGTTTTTATTCTTTCAACTGTACTCTCAGGAATCGTCATGTTCTTATAATGATAAAAAAGCAGGCAGCCTTATTGAATGGGAACATCCTGCTTTTTTATCAGAGCTTTATGTTCAATGGCAATCTCTTCAAAAGAGCGGGAGTCGTCCGTTATCAACACTCTCGTACCCACCGGAATCGTTTGAAACAAATGAACGACTTCATCATTATGCATACGTATACAGCCGTTAGACACAAATTTCCCTACGGATTCATCCCGGTTTGTCCCATGAATTCCGTAAATCCGCCCGTCTGTCCCTTTCGCGTCAAATCCGAGCCATCTTGCTCCAAGCGGATTGTCAGGAGATCCCCCTTCAATATTTTTCTTTCTGTAGTAAGGATTCGCCGCTTTTACTGTTATCGAAAATTCTCCTTCAGGCGTTAAATCGTCTGTTTTTCCGGTCGCCACGCTGTACACGCCTTCTACTTTGTTGTCGAGGATGACAGCGAGTTCGTTTGTTCTCTTGTTGACAATGACATACGGATCACCCGGCAGCGGATTGTCGCCGAGCGGCCAAATCGGTGACATCATCATGATAAAAATCGAACATAAGAAAAAACGCATAAGCCCCTCCTTTTTCATTAGGTTGACCAATGAAGGAAGAGCTCATGCGAATCATGCGAGTGATTTTTGCGCTTTTATTCCTTTAAAATAACTTTTAATCACTAAATATTGTTCCATTTCCCCGAGAAGATGGAAGAGAGCGGCTCTCGCTTCAAATTCCTCTCTTGTCGCCGGAAGCGGCATCTCCTCAAATTCTTTTCTCATATCGGCAAGCCTTTTCAGAAATTTGTGCGCCGTATTTCCCGGGTGTATCGCTTCCCGTAAATCGTGAATAAATGCTGCGATCATTTTTCCCTGATCTACCGTAATGGAGATAGAAGTCACTTTAGGGAGAAGGCGTTCGATAATTTCAAATTGCTTTTCTCTCATTTTAAAATAATGATAATGCAAATTTTCGTAGCGCAGAATGTGGTTTTGCACATCTCGGTATGCCAGATTTTTAGCTTCCGTGATGAGCTGATGTGTTTCCGGAATTTCTTTTCCAGTCCAATCTTGCTCACCAGTTAACAAATACCGCTCTATTTCTGCGAAAATGACGGCAAAGTTATCCTCTATCTTTTTGCGATAGGCAATCAGCTTTCGGTCAAGGCTCGGCATATACAAGTTCATCAAAAGAGCGACGCCGATACCAACCGTAATCAATTGAACTTCATTCCAAATGAAAGCAAGCGTTATGCCGCCCGACATATACAGATGAAGAATAATAACGGAACTTGTGACGATTCCCTCATTAATTTTTAACAGGACCGTTATCGGGATGAATATCAAAAGGAGCGCTCCGATAACAAACGGGTGATAGCCAATCAGCTCGAAAAAGAGATAAGAAAAAAGAATTGCCAAACAGCATGCCGCAAAGCGGGCCCACGATGCCTGAAGCGACCGTTTTTGTGTGATTTGAATGCACAAAATGGTGATGATTCCTGCTGATGCGAAGTTTTGCAAATGCAATAGCTGGCTTAAATAAATAGCCAAAGCTGTTCCAAACGCTGTCTTTATTGTGCGGTAACCAATTTTAAACATGTCGGACTCCATTTCTATTTGTTTCTTCAATAAAAAAGAAGAAGCTACCAGCCTTCTTCTTTTTTCTATATTCTATAATATTTTTTCTAAAAAGTCCTGCGCTCTTTTGGATTTTGGCGATAGAAAAAATTCTTTCGGATTGCCGTCCTCGACAATCATTCCCTGATCCATAAACAGCACGCGGTCTGCCACTTCTTTTGCGAAGCCCATTTCATGCGTGACAATCACCATGGTCATACCGGTTTCAACCAGCTCTTTCATCACCTGGAGCACTTCTTTGACCATCTCCGGATCAAGTGCAGAGGTCGGTTCGTCAAACAGCATGATGTCCGGATTCATCGCAAGAGCCCGGGCGATGGCGACACGCTGTTTTTGCCCGCCTGATAAGCGGTTTGGATAGTCATTTCGCTTTTCAAACAAACCGACTTTACGGAGCAGCTCTTCGGCTTTTTCCTGCGCAGCCTGTTTTGATTCTTTTTTGACATTGACAGGCGCGTACATAATATTTTCGAGAACTGTTTTGTGCGGAAAGAGATGAAAATGCTGAAAAACCATCCCGATGTTTTCCCGGACCTTTAATGTGTTGGTTTTCGGCTTCGTGATCTCTTTGTCTTTGATTGTAATGGTGCCGCCGTTGGGTTTTTCCAACAGGTTTAAACAGCGAAGGAACGTTGATTTGCCTGAGCCTGAAGGGCCGATCACGGCAACAACCTCACCTTCAGAGATTGTTGTTGAAATGTCTTTTAGTACTTCATGTTTCCCAAATGATTTTGACAGCTGTTCAACCTTAATCATTGGATTTCAGCTTCCTTTCTACAGCCTTGCCGATAAACGTTAGAATCAGGACAAGCACATAATAAATCAATCCGGCGATAATGAGCGGCTCAAGGTAATTGTACGTGGCGGCGCCAGCTTGATATGCGCGTCTCATAACATCACCAAGCCCGATAACAGTGACGATCGCCGATTCTTTTGTTAATGTAATTAATTCATTCAAAATTGCAGGTGATATATTTTTAAAAGCCTGCGGCAACAGGAGATCCTTCATCATTTTGCCGTACGGAACCCCCAGTGCGACAGCCGCTTCTCTTTGGCCTTTATCAATGGCGTTGATTCCGGCTCTGATAATTTCCGATACATAAGCGGCGGAATTCAATGACAATGCGACAACTGCTGCCCAAAACTGGTCAATTTGAAATCCGAGCAGCTGAGGAAGCCCGAAATAGACAATCATAAGCTGCAGCACTAAAGGCGTGCCGCGGAACACTGATGTGTAAAAATCAGCGATCCAGACAAGCGGGCGGAACGTGCTGATCTTGCATAAGCTTAGCACAATACCGAGTATAAGTCCGATAATGGCTGATACAACGACAATTTTCAAAGTAATTGCCAAACCTTCTAATATAAAAGGAATTTGGGGGATCGTTGCTGAAAAATCCAAATTCATAGTCTTTGTCTCCTTTTCTTACAGGAAAAAAGATTTCCTATTCAATAAAAAGGCTCAACGAAAAAGTTGAGCCGCTTTTCTTACTTCTCGCCAGTGAACCATTTTTTCTTCAAATTCTCAAGCTCTCCGTTATCTTCCATTTCCTTGAGCGCTTTATTGAATTTGTCTGTCAGTTCACTGTCCTTTCTGAAAGCAATCGCTGAACCGGCTTCCTCCGCTTTGGCATCAGGAATCACGAAGCCTTGCAGGTCGTCGTTTGACTCGAAATACCCTTCTGCTACCATGTCTTCGATAATCGCAGCTTCAAAGCGATCTGATTTGATTTCCTGCACCAAATCAGAAATTCTGTTGCGGTCTTCTGTTTTAAAACCATATTCCGGAGAAAGCTCTTTCCCCTTCTCTTCCTGAATAGAGCCAAGCTGAACGCCGACTGTCTTTCCTTTCAGGTCTTTCAGAGATTGAATGCCGCTGTCTTTTTTGCTGACAATCATATGGTTCGCTGTATAGTACACATCGGAAAAATCAACTTGTTTTTTACGATCAGGCGTCGGAGTCATTCCTGACAGAACCAGATCCACCTGTTTTGATTTCAGCGCTGTGATTAAGCTGTTGAAATCCATATCCTGCACTTCAATTTCGTAGCCCGTCTTCTTCGCCAGCGCTTTTGCCAAATCTACATCAAAGCCGACAATTTGATCGCCTTCTTTATATTCAAACGGTTTGTAATCCGCCGAAGTTCCCATAATTAATTTTTTCTTGCCGCCTTCTGAACCTGAATTGCTTGAGCCGCAAGCGGATAGTGCTAAAGTGATGCAGGCAGCTACAAGTAATAAGAGCCATTTTTTCATGATCCATTTCCCCCATATTCATTACTTTTAGTGTATTTGAATATTTATTCGTTAATTTGTATTTTAAACAGTTTCTTATTTTTATGCAATAGTATTTTTAAAAATTATCTTTAAGCTTATTTTTCCAACGATATCTTTTTGATATTACTTAAGGAAAATAGATTAACTGTACAATCTAATTGAATAATCCCTTAATAATTATTCATATCTTCTGGGTATTTTATGCATGAAAAAACCCGAGCCACTTAGGCACCCGGGTTTTTCGTCTTATACTTCTTCACAATATTCTTCAAAGGCTTCTTGCAGCTTTGCCACAACTGCCATCGGCTCATGGCCTTCAATTTCATGGCGCTCGACCATTTTCATGATTTTTCCGTCTTTCAAAATCGCAAAGGATGGGGAAGATGGCGGATATCCTTCAAAATAGTCACGCGCTCGCGCTGTCGCTTCTTTATCCTGTCCGGCAAAGACGGTGACGAGGTGATCAGGTCTTTTATCATAGTGAACGGAATGGTATGCGGCCGGTCTTGCAATTCCTCCGGCACATCCGCAAACAGAGTTTACCATGACTAACGTCGTTCCTTTTTTCGCAAGTGTCTCATCCACCTCTTCAGCTGTTTTCAGCTCAGTGTATCCGGCAGCTGTTATTTCTTGTCTCGCTTGGCGGACAATATCATTCATAAATAAATTAAAGTCCATGTTCAATGAAGACCTCTCCTTTTTTATCATCTGTTCTTATCATAGCAAGGAAACGTCTATATCGGCAAATGACATTGCTTGGCCGTACACTTTTCTATTTGTTTACAGCTTACAGAAAAAGGGGATGATATAACCAGATGTAAAATAAAGGAGCAGTTTTGTATGAGCCATCGGAAAGCATTACTGATTCATAACGGAAATGCCGGCAACAAACATATAGAAAAAGCATTAGGAGCTGTGGTGCCGGTCTTATCACAACATTTAGATGAGGTGATCATTAGACAAACAAAGAATAAGGATGATGCGTTTCATTTTTGCCAATCCATTGATGGTTCTGTTGACACCGTCTTTATTCTCGGCGGCGACGGCACAGTCCATCAATGCATTAACGGCATCAGCGCTTTAGAAAGAAAACCCGCTGTCGGAATTTTGCCCGGCGGCACGTGCAATGACTTTTCAAGAGTGCTGGGCATCCCTCAAAATCTCGCAAAAGCGGCGGAAGCACTTCTGTCAGGAACAAAAACGAACGTAGATGTATGTCAAATGAACGAGCATTATTTTTTAAATTTCTGGGGAATCGGCCTGATTACAGAAACGTCGAATCAAATCAACGAAACGGCCAAAGCATTATTTGGAAAAATCAGCTATTTTACAAGTGCATTAAAAACCGTCTCAGCTGCTGAATCGTTCCCGATGACATTAAGAATTGATGGAAAAGAAATGAAAGAAGACGCCGTTATGCTGCTTGTGATGAACGGACAATACATTGGAACGAACCGAATTCCCCTGCCGAATGCCAGTATAGAAGACGGCTTACTCGATATCCTCATTTGCCGCAGCACCAACCTCTCCGCATTGCGGGAGCTGATGAGCATGGAACAGGGCACAATTGACCGATTTACCGGAGAGCTGTCCTATATCCAAGCCGCCCGGATCGAAATTGAAACAGACACCGCCCAAAAGGCGGATACAGATGGAGAAGTCTATACTCATACGCCCGCTGTGATTCAAGTCCTGCCGCAGCACATTGAAATGCTTGTCCCGTGCAGTGAATAAGGATCGGAACACTGTTAGAAAGATGATGTAAATCCGTTGACTCTCCCCTAAGAGGAGGCCTTACAGTATAGGAGATACACTTTCGAAAAAGGGGAAGTCACATGAAGAAACAAAATATGACCTTAACGATATTATTAACTAATTTATTTATTGCTTTTTTGGGGATCGGGCTAGTGATTCCGGTAACGCCTACTATTATGAATGAATTGCATTTATCGGGAACCGCGGTTGGCTATATGGTTGCGTGCTTCGCTGTTACACAGCTTATTGTATCACCAATAGGCGGACGATGGGTTGACCGCTTCGGACGTAAAATCATGATCGTGATCGGTCTGTTTTTCTTTAGTGTTTCGGAGTTTTTATTCGGCATCGGAAAAACAGTTGAGATGTTATTTATCTCCCGGATGCTTGGCGGGATCAGCGCCGCCTTCATTATGCCCGGGGTCACGGCTTTTATCGCAGATATCACAACCATTAAAACACGGCCCAAAGCGCTTGGTTATATGTCAGCCGCTATTTCAACAGGCTTTATCATCGGCCCAGGTATCGGGGGATTTTTAGCGGAAATTCATTCCCGTCTGCCTTTTTTCTTTGCGGCAGCCTTTGCATTGTTAGCAGCCATTTTATCAATGCTCACGCTGCGCGAGCCGGAACGAAACCATGAGAATCGGGACATAAAAGGGCAGAAGACGGGCTTCAAACGGATTTTTGCCCCCATGTATTTCATTGCTTTTCTCATCATTTTGATTTCGTCTTTTGGCTTAGCGTCATTTGAATCGTTATTTGCGTTATTCGTTGATCATAAATTTGGATTTACGGCCAGCGACATTGCCATTATGATTACAGGAGGTGCGATTGTAGGCGCCATTACGCAAGTCGTCTTATTCGACCGTTTTACAAGGTGGTTTGGCGAAATCCATTTGATTCGATATAGCTTAATCATCTCAACGAGTCTGGTTTTCTTGCTGACAATCGTGAATTCTTATTTTTCGATTCTGCTGGTTACTGTCACCGTATTTGTCGGATTTGACCTCATGAGACCGGCGGTAACGACTTATCTGTCAAAGATTGCGGGAAATGAACAGGGATTTGCCGGTGGTATGAACTCAATGTTTACAAGTATCGGCAATGTATTCGGACCTATTATCGGCGGAATGCTGTTCGATATTGATGTAAACTATCCATTCTACTTTGCAACGGTAACTTTAGCCATAGGCATTGCGCTGACCATTGCTTGGAAAGCGCCTGCACATATTAAAGCCAGCACGTGATAAAAAGCGTATTCTTTGTATACTGCAAAGAGTGCGCTTTTTCATTATACTGATATAGAAGGAGTGATGGCATGAAGGAATCGTATTACTCAATTGGAGAAGTATCAAAACTGGCAAACGTGTCGATTAAAGCGCTCCGTTATTACGATAAAATTGATTTATTTAAACCCGTCTATGTCGACCCGGATACAAGCTACCGCTATTATACGGATTCCCAGCTTTATCATCTGGATCTCATCAAATCATTGAAATATATCGGCACACCTTTAGAGGAGATGAAAAAGGCACAAGACTTAGAGATGGAAGAACTGTTTGCTTTTTATACAGAGCAGGAGAAGCAAATCAGGGAGAAATTGGAGTTTTTATCAGCATTGGAAGAAACCATTTCACTGGTGAAAAAGCGGATGAAACGGCAGATAGAATACCCTGCGCTCGGGGAGGTGTTTGTTTTAGATGAAGAAGAAACACGCATCATTCAGACAGAGGCAGAGGGAATCGGACCTGAAAACGTGCTCAACGCCTCCTACAGCAAATTAAAAACATTTATCGAATCAGCAGATGGATTTGCGAACAATAGCTACGGTGCCACTTTCTCGTTTCTCCCGTACACCAGCATTGATGAAATGACTTACCGCCATATCTTTACGCCTGTATTGACGAATAAACAAATTTCCGCCGTTACCCCGGATATGGAAATCACAACGATCCCTAAAGGCACATACGTTTGCATCGCGTACCATTTTTCGCCTGAGCATTATTTTCTCAACTTACAGAAGCTTATCAAGTATATCATAGACCGCCAATTAACAGTTGCCAGTGATGTTTACGAGTTAATCATACCGATTCATTACTCGCCTAAAAAACAAGAGGAATACCGGGTTGAAATGAAAATCAGAATTGCTGAGTCATGATGCATAAAAAAAGAGCATTTTTTGAAGTTATGTATCAAAAAATGCTCTTTCTGCTTATTAGTAAACAGATGTTTTCTCGTCAATCGATTCTAAAATTTGTTTTACTCGTCCGAGGAATCGTCCGCACACAAGGCCGTCAAGCACTCTGTGATCCAAGGACAGGCACAGATTGACCATGTCTCTGACAGCAATCATGCCATGATCCATGACAACCGGGCGCTTGACGATGGATTCCACTTGAAGAATCGCAGCTTGAGGGTAATTGATGATACCCATCGACTGAACAGATCCGAACGAACCTGTATTGTTGACGGTAAACGTCCCTCCCTGCATGTCATCTGCTGAGAGTTTTCCCTCTCTCACTTTTTTAGCAAGGCCGTTAATTTCTCTCGCAATGCCTTTAATTGTTTTTTCATCAGCGTTTTTAATCACCGGAACAAATAAAGAATCCTCTGTGGCAACAGCGATTGAAATATTGATATCTTTTTTTTGAATGATTTTGTCTCCCGCCCACATGCTATTCATTTGCGGGAATTCTTTTAACGCCTGAGCGACCGCTTTTACAAAAAAGGCGAAGAACGTTATATTAAAGCCTTCTGTCTGCTTGAATGAATGTTTTATACTGTTGCGATATGCCACCATATTTGTGACGTCGACTTCCATCATCGTCCAAGCATGCGGAATTTCTGTTTTGCTGCGTTTCATATTGGAAGCAATTGCTTTTCTTACAGCTGTGACAGGGATTTCTTTATCTCCCGATGCAGACGCAGGATATGAAATCTCGTCCTTCGGCTCTGTTTTTGGTGCAGACTCTGCTGCAGGAGCTGCTGTTGTCGGCTCCTCAGGCCGCTTTTGCACACCGCCTGTTTCAATGATGCGCTGAATATCTTTTCGCGTAATGCGTCCGCCTGCACCTGATCCTGTCACTTGATCAAGATCAATGCCGTGCTCTCCGGCCAAACGGAGTACAGCTGGCGAGTAGCGCTTTTTATTGGGCTGACTGTCTGCTTCGGAGCGGCTTTCTGCGGCAGGCGTCTCAGCTGCTGCTGACGCCTCTGGCTGCTCTTGTTTTTGTTGAGACGGATTCCCGCCTTCTGTTTCGATTTTGCAGATCATTTCTCCGACTTGCAGAGTCTGGCCTTCTTCACCCACAAGCTCTGTTATCGTACCGGTAAAAGAAGATGGAACCTCTGCATTGACCTTATCTGTCATGACTTCCGCTATCGGATCGTATTTGTTTACTTTATCACCGGGGGCAATTAGCCATTTGCTGATCGTCCCTTCCGTCACGCTTTCTCCAAGCTGCGGCATCGTCATTTGTTCAATTGCCATGATTGTGTCCTCCTTACGTCTTTAAAACTCCGCTAACTCTCTCATCGCCGCTTCCACTTTATCAGGGTTGAGCATAAAGTATTTTTCCATTGTCGGCGCATAAGGCATAGCCGGAATATCAGGACCCGCAAGCCGTTTAATCGGCGCGTCTAAGTCGAAGAGACAATGCTCAGATATAATTGCGGCCACCTCACTCATGATGCTGCCTTCTTTTGTATCTTCTGTAACCAAAAGCACCTTACCGGTTTTGGATGCGGCTTCGATGATTGCTTCTTTATCAAGCGGATAAACCGTTCTTAAATCTACTACATGCACTGAAATTCCATCTTTTTCGAGACGCTCTGCAGCCTGTAACGCGAAGTGGACACACAGGCCATATGTGATCACTGTGATGTCGTCGCCTTCCCGTTTAACATCAGCCTTGCCGATTGGCAGGACATAATCGTCTGCCGGAACCTCACCTTTTATCAGACGGTACGCGCGTTTGTGCTCAAAAAACAGCACCGGATCTTCATCACGAACCGCGGCTTTTAAAAGTCCTTTCGCGTCATATGGTGTTGATGGCATGACAATTTTCAGTCCGGGCTGATTGGCAAAAATCGCTTCGACTGATTGAGAATGATAAAGGGCCCCGTGCACGCCTCCGCCGTATGGCGCTCTGACGACAATCGGACAGCTCCAGTCATTGTTGCTGCGGTAGCGGATTTTAGCCGCTTCAGAAATAATTTGGTTGACCGCCGGCATAATAAAATCAGCAAACTGCATTTCAGCAATTGGTCTCATCCCGTACATAGCCGCTCCGATGCCGACTCCGGCAATCGCAGATTCAGCAAGCGGCGTATCCATCACACGCTCTTCTCCAAATTGTTCGTAGAGGCCGGCTGTCGCTTTAAATACACCGCCTTTTCTCCCTACATCTTCCCCAAGGACGAAAACGCGAGGGTCTCGTTCCATTTCTTCTTTCATCGCCAAATTGATTGCATCAATATATGACATTACTGACATTTGTTCTTCCTCCCTACTTCGCATACACATAATCAAGCGCTGACTCAGGAGCTGCATAAGGGGCGTTCTCCGCTTCATCCGTCGCTTCGTTTATGATGGCCATTATTTCATCCAGCATGGTTTGTTCTATCTCATCGGACAGCAGGCCTGTTTCCTTTAAGTAAGCTTGATAAGTAAGCAGGGGATCGCTTTTTTTCGCTTCCTCTACTTCGTCACGGCCTCTGTAACTGCTGTCATCGTCATCACTGGAATGCGGTGTAAGGCGGTAAGAAATTGTTTCAATTAATGTCGGGCCTTCTCCTCTGCGCGCTCGTTCGCGTGCTTCTTTGACCGCTTGATAAACCTCCAGCGGATCATTTCCATTCACGGTTACGCCAGGCATTCCATAGCCTACGGCACGGTCGGAAATGTTCTCACATGCGACTTGCTTATCGTAAGGCACAGAGATTGCGTATTTGTTATTTTCACACATGAAAATAACCGGCAACTTATGGACAGCGGCAAAGTTTGCCCCTTCATGGAAATCGCCTTGATTTGAAGAGCCTTCACCAAATGTAACAAAGGCCGCAACATCCTTTTTCTCCATACGCCCCGCAAGCGCAATGCCGACCGCGTGCGGCACTTGCGTTGTAACTGGAGAAGATCCTGTCACGATCCGGTTTTCCTTTTGGCCGAAATGTCCCGGCATTTGGCGCCCTCCTGAATTCGGATCTGCTGCTTTGGCAAACCCGGACATCATTAAGTCTTTTGCTGTCATGCCAAATGCGAGCACAACTCCCATGTCTCTGTAGTACGGCAGTACATAATCCATTTCACGGTCAAGAGCAAAAGCCGCCCCTACCTGCGCTGCTTCCTGTCCTTGACAAGAGATTACGAATGGAATTTTTCCAGAACGGTTTAACAGCCACATTCTTTCATCGATTTTTCTTGCTAACAGCATGGTTCTATACATATCAACGGCTTCCTGATCAGTCAGCCCTAGTGCTTGATGTCGGTTTGTACTCATTCAAGCCCCTCCTTTATGCTTTTAAAAATGAATGGCTTTGCCGTCTGCGGCAAGCGCTGCTTCTCCAATCGCTTCAGAAAGCGTCGGGTGCGGGTGAATTGTTTGCCCGACCTCCCACGGCGTTGCGTCCAGCACTTTGGCAAGACCCGCTTCTGAAATCATGTCGGTGACGTGCGGGCCGATCATATGCACGCCGAGAATATCATCCGTGTCACGATCCGCTACGATTTTTACAAATCCATCGCTTTCTCCGTATACAAGCGCTTTTCCAATTGCCATAAATGGGAACTTGCCGATCTTGACATTATGCCCGTTCGCCTTCGCTTCTTCTTCGGTTAAACCCACACTGGCAGCTTCAGGGCTTGAGTAGATGCACTTCGGTACAAGCGTTGGATCAAGCGGATGCGGATTGAGTCCAGCAATATGCTCAACAGCAATGATTCCTTCATGCGATGCGACGTGAGCTAATTGCAGACCTCCGATTACGTCCCCGATTGCATAAATATGAGATTCCTTCGTTTGGCAGCTTTCATTGACTGAAATAACGCCATTTTCAGTGACAATATCAGTATTTTCAATGCCGATGCCTTCGATATTTGCCTGTCTGCCAATGGAAACAAGCATTTTTTCAGCAGAGTAAGTGACGGTTTCTCCGTCTTTTTCCGCTTGTATGCTGATGTTCCCCGCCGTTTTTGTCATTGTGTCAGGCAGCACTTTTGCCCCTGTGACGAACTGAATGCCTTTTTTCTTAAGAAGACTTTCCATTTCTTTTGAAATGTCTTGATCTTCAGTCGGCAATATGCGATCCGCATATTCAATAACCGCTACCTCCACACCAAAATCATGAAGCATAGACGCCCATTCGATCCCGATCACGCCGCCGCCGACGATGATGATCGATTTTGGCAGCTCCTCCATTTGGAGCGCCTCATCCGATGTCAATACAGACTTTCCGTCCGCTTCCAAACCCGGAAGCATTCTCGGTCTTGATCCTGTTGCAATGATGACTTGTTTCGGAATCAGCATGTCATTTTCTTCGCCATTTCCCCGCTCAACAGAAATCGTTCCCGGCAGCGGAGAGAAGATTGACGGTCCGAGGATACGGCCATATCCGTTGAACACGTCGATTTTTCCTTTTTTCATTAAATGATTCACACCGGCCGCCAGCTTATCAACAACAGCTTGCTTGCGCCGCTGCACTTTTTCAAAGTTGAGGGACACGCCTGCCGTTTCTACTCCGAATTGATCGGATTTACGAGCTGTCCGGTATACCTCTGCGCTTCTAAGCAGCGCTTTACTCGGGATACAGCCTTTATGCAGACATGTTCCCCCGAGTTTTTCCTTTTCCACAACGGCTGTCTTTAAGCCAAGCTGAGCGGCTCTAATCGCCGCAACATAACCGCCGGTACCGCCGCCCAAAATGACTACGTCATACTCAGTTGCCATGGTGACTCACTCCTGTCTGTCTATTCAATACGATATTGTTTGGATTGCTCTTCGCCCAGCAATACCCTGAGCGCCCCTTGGGCCAGAGACTGCAGTTCATTTTCTCCCGGATAGACTAAAACGTCTGAAATCCAATCTATGTATGAGCTGATACTGGAAACAAAGCTTTTGCCGTACGCCAAGCCGCCCGTTAGCACAATCGCTTCCACTTCGCCTTTTAATGCCGCGCTGGCTGCCCCGATTTCCTTCGCTACCTGATACGCCATGGCATCAAAAATGAAGCGGGCTTTTTCATCGCCCCCCTGGATCATCTGTTCCACTTTTACTGCGTCATTCGTACCGAGATAGCCCAAAAGCCCGCCAGTGCCCACCAGTTTTTTCATGATTTCTTCTTTTGTAAACTGTCCTGAAAAACATAAATCGACAAGATCCCCCGCAGGCACTGTCCCTGCACGTTCAGGGCTGAATGGCCCCTCTCCGTGAAGGCCGTTATTGACATCGACCACCCGCCCGCGGTCATGGACGCCTATTGTAATACCGCCGCCCATATGGGTAACAATCATTTTCATGTTCTCATATCGTTTGCCGAGAGAGGCTGCCGCCTTACGGGCGACAGCTTTTTGATTTAACGCATGAAAAATGCTTTTCCGTTCAATCTCAGGCATGCCTGAGATTTTTGCGAGTACTGACATTTCATCTACGACAACAGGATCGACGATATATGAAGGGATATTCAGCCCGTCAGCGATTTCCCGCGCGATAATGCCGCCTAGATTCGAAGCATGCTGGCCGGCGTAGCCGCTTTTCAAATCCTCAATCATGTCATCATTCACTTCATACGTTCCGCCTTCAATCGGCCGGAGAAGACCGCCTCTGGCGCAGACTGCATCAAACTTTGAAATATTGATTCCCTGTTCATGAAGCGTTTCAAGAATCTGTTTTTTGCGAAATTCATACTGATCAATAATATGGTCAAATCGCTGCAGCTCTTCTATGTTGTGTCTCAATGTTTTTTCAAAAATGCCTCGTTCGTTATGAAAAACACCGATTTTCGTTGAAGTTGAGCCTGGATTAATAGTGAGAATGCGTTTTTCATCATGTAACACTTTCATAACCTCCAGATCAATTTCTTAACGTCTGCTTAATACACTGTGGCCGTTTTGCAAAAACTGGCTTCTTGAGTGGCGCATGCGTTCAATCCGTTCCTCTGCCAAGCGGTCAGCCGCTAAATACGTCGGAATACCATCACGCTGAGAAATTTCAAGTACACGCTCAATATTGCCGTAAATGCCTTCAACTTTCTTCAATGCGCGTTCTGCATTATAGCCGTAAAGCTCATCTGCCACGTTGATGACGCCGCCCGCGTTAATGACATAATCCGGCGCGTAAACGATGCCCATTTCGTGAATTTGATCGCCATGGCGTGTTTCTTTTAATTGGTTGTTGGCCGCACCCGCGATGACTTTCGCCTTCAGCTGTTTAATGGTGTCGTCGTTGATTGTCGCACCGAGTGCACACGGCGCATAAATATCGCAGTCTTGTGAATAAATCTCATCCGGATCAACTGCACGGGCACCAAAATCTGCAACTGCGCGCTGTACTGATTGTTTATTGATATCGGTCACGATTAAGTTTGCCCCTTCCTCATGAAGGTGGCGGCATAGGTTATAGGCTACGTTCCCTACACCCTGTACAGCGATGGTTTTTCCTTCGAGAGAGTCAGTACCGAAAGCAGCTTTAGCAGCAGCTTTCATACCTCTGTATACGCCGTAAGCCGTAACTGGGGATGGATTTCCTGAAGATCCGAAAGCAGGAGAAATCCCTGTGACATAGTCTGTTTCATCATGAATGATGTCCATATCCTCAACCGTTGTGCCCACATCTTCAGCTGTAATGTACCTGCCGTTCAAACCTTGAATATAGCGGCCAAACGCGCGGAACATTTCCTCATTTTTATCTTTGCGAGGATCACCGATAATCACTGTTTTTCCGCCGCCAAGGTTTAAGCCTGCCGCCGCGTTTTTATAGGTCATGCCTCTTGCCAGCCTGAGCGCGTCTTCAATCGCCGCTTCTTCATTTTCATACGTCCACATTCTCGTTCCGCCAAGTGCCGGACCGAGCGTTGTATCATGAATCGCGATAATCGCTTTTAAGCCGGATTGTTCATCTTGGCAAAATACCATTTGTTCGTAATCGTATTTCTCCATATATTTAAAAAGTTCCATGTTCGTTCCTCCTAATGTGTGTATTCTTCTGATGCGCATATCGCGAGCGCAATGGAATACAGTTTATTTTCAGCGGAGTCCGCTCTGCTCGTTAAGGCAATCGGCGCTTTTGCTCCCGTAATGACAGCCGCCACGCTGGCCTTCGCAAAATAAATAAGTGATTTATATAAAATATTGCCGGCCTCAATTGTTGGGACGAGAAGGATATCAGCGCTGCCCGCTACGTCTCCCGAAATCTTTTTCTGGGCCGCGGCAATTTGCGAGACTGCGTTATCCAAAGCAAACGGCCCATCAACAATACAGCCTTTGATCTGGCCTCTTTTGCACATTTGAGCAAGAGCAGCTGCATTTACTGTCGCTTCCATTTTCGGGTTTACCGTTTCGACCGCTGCCAGAGCAGCTGCTTTTGGCATATTGTTCCCTACTGCACGGGCCACATGAACGGCATTTTGCAAAATCTGCCGAAGCTCTTCAAGTGAAGGAGCAATATTCATTGCCGAATCTGTCACAAACATCAACCTGTCAAAGTCCGGTATATCAAACACAGCCACGTGGGAAAGGACATTAGATAGCCGAAGCCCCTCCTGTCTGTTCAATACCGCTTTAAGCAAAACAGAAGTCGGCACATTCCCTTTCATTAACACGTCCGCTGTTTTGTGATGCACAGCACGAACCGCTAATTTTGCCGATTCTTCAGGCGTATCGGCATGAACGATTTCCACTTGATCCCCTTGCATAGATGATGTCAGATCGTTCAGTTTTTTGCTGTCGCCCACTAACAAAAAACGGGCAGATAGGTGCTCGGCTGCCAGCTTTACAGCCCGGATCACTTCCTCATCCTCAGCATGAGCAACCGCAATAGTCTTGTTTTTGTACATCGACGCTTTACCGATCAAATCTTTCAGCTTCATCTGTTACCACCCTTCTTGTTTCGACTCCGCCTTTTATTATGCAAGTTCCATGCCAGCTCCTCAGCGTACTGTCATACCAGATCTATTGAAAAACTCGTGCAGATGTTTGCGCTTATTCTGCAAATTATTGCATGCCTTCATTTGCAAGGCCATATTTATCCATTTTGTAATATAAATTCCGTATGCTGACTCCGAGGGCTTTCGCTGTTTTTGTCCGGTTATAATGATGCTTCTCGAGCGTTTGCTGGATCAAATGCGCTTCAAATTTTTCTACTGCAACAGACAGCTTCTCGCCTTCAATATTCGGAGAATCAAAGCCTGCACCCTGTTCTGGGTCGCTTTCTTTTTGTTCAACTTCGAATACAGGCAAGTGATCTTTTTCAATCCATTCCATATGCGGATTCAGAAAAATCATGGCTCGTCCTAGGACATTTTCCAATTCGCGGACATTCCCCGGCCAATGATAAGCGGATAAAACACGCAAAGCTTGCTGCGAGAGACCCTTTACATTCCTGCCGTAATCCCGGTTAATCTTTTGGATAAGCCTGACGCTTAGTGCCTCAATGTCTTCCAGCCGCTGCCGCAATGGCGGGATGGAGATGGGGTAGCGGTTGATTCGGTAATACAAGTCTTCACGGAACGCACCATCCGCCATCGCCTTTTCGATATTTACATTTGTCGCCGCGATCACTCTGACGTTGACAGGAATCGCCTTCGTACCGCCCACTCTGACGATTTCCTTTTCTTGAAGGACGCGGAGCAATTTCGCCTGCATATTTTGTGTCAGTTCGCCGATTTCATCTAAGAAAATACTGCCGTTATTGGCTTCTTCAAATAAACCCTTTTTACCGCCACGCTTCGCTCCTGAAAACGCACCATCCTCATAACCGAACAATTCTGATTCGAGCAGGTTTTCAGAAAGGGCAGCACAATTCACCCGAATAAATTTATTGTACTTCCGGTCGCTTTCGTTATGGATGGCATGGGCGAACAGTTCTTTTCCTGTTCCTGATTCCCCGCGCAGCAAAATGGTTGCCGGCGTTTTCGCCCCGAGCTTGGCCTGTTCAAGCGCAACCAGCATTTGCTCACTTTTGCCGATAATGTCATCAAACGTGTATTTCGCCTCAAGTGTGCGAATGATTTGTCTGGCCCGGTTAAGCTCGGCTGTCAGCATTTTAATTTCGGTCACGTCGTGAATCACACCGACGCTGCCTTTCAAAATCCCGTCTACAATCACCGGCGCTACATTGACGATGACCTCTTTTTCATTCGGGCCGACCTTCATTCTGACACCGCGGACAGGGCGTCTCGTTTCAAGCACCTTTAAATGCATGCTTTCGCCTTCAGAAATATCAGTGTTGGCAGGCTTGCCGATGACTTCTTTTTCGGAGAGCCCTGTCATTTTCGTATACGCTTTATTAATCAGGAGTCCGATGCCGTTTTCATCAACGACAGAAATCGCCTCATCGGAGGATTGAATAATCGCCTCCAGCATCGTACGGACCTGCTTTAAGTTTGTCACTTCCTCTGCCAGCTCAACAGCATCGGTGATATCTTTAAACACACAAAGCGCCCCGAGCAAACGTCCGCCTTCATCAATAATCGGCAGCCTCGTCGTCACAATTTGCAAATGATCGCCCAAAAGCTGCTTCTGGTTGTATTCAGGCACTCTTGTTTTTAAAATCCGCGGCAACTTCGTGCTCGGAATGACTTCTTTTATCGGGCGTCCAATGACTTCCTCACGTTTTTTCCCGACCATTTTTTCGGCCATATGGTTAAAGAGAATGATTTCTTCATTGATATCAATAAAAATCATCCCGTCATGGGTAGAATTAAAAATTCGGTCGTGTTTGTATGTTTGCTCTTTCAGCATTTGAATCAGGTGCTGCTTTTCTTCCATCAGCTGAAAAACGATGTACGCCATTTTTCCCGGCATAATAATGGTCTCTTCATGCTTTTCTTGAAGGAGTTCGTCAAACACGGCTTGATCGCCGGTGGTATGAATGACGATATCCGGTTTTAGTTGTATGTAAGGTTTCCAATCAGATGAAACGGCAATCCCATACTGTTCTGCTTCTTTCAATCCCGGCGCCTCGGGGTCTTTGTCAACTACGGCAATGACCTCTATGATGGCTGTTTTGATCAGAATATGTAATAACGCCGTTCCCCTTTTGCCGGCACCTACAATCAGTACCTTTTGCATCCCGCTACCCCTTTGTATGAAAAAATTTGCACACCTATTTATTCCGTTGCAATAATTTGCACAACCCTATGTTACCACGTTTTCTTCTCTTGACAAAATATTTTCCCCGCTGGACAATAAAGAAAATGAAAGATAAAGGGGTTTTCTGAGGATGAGCCGACTTCTTGCGCTTTTGATATTAGTCGTCCCCGGCGCCATATCCGCTTTAGGCATTAAACTGATGAGAGATACACTTTTCGGTCATAGTGTAAAGCCATTTGCAGCTCTTTGGCTCCAAGGTTTGTCAGGGTTCATCTTTTTTGCGTTCGGCCTTTATGTGCTGGCAGGGTTCGTTTTATACAGGGACAGAAAACGCCATCAAGTCAGCCCGCGATTCAGAAAACGATAGCTGCAAAAAAAGCCGGAGAACACTCCGGCTTTTTTTGACCGCACTATTCGTCAGGCAAAACGGTCTTGGCAATCGTTTTATCTAACGTTTCATAGTCATAATAAGAAATCGTCTCGTACAGTTCTTTTCGTGTCTGCATATGATGAAGCCCTTCTTTTTGTGAGCCGCGCTCCTTAATCAAATCAAATAGCCGTGCATAAGCTTTTGCCGCCGCTCGAAGCGATGTGACAGGATATATCACCATGTCAAACCCCATAGCTTCGAATTCATCGGCACGATAATACGGCGTTTTCCCAAATTCGGTCATATTTGCAAGGAGCGGAACGGAAATGTGTTCAGCAAACTGGCGGAATTCGTTCTCCGTCTGAAGCGCTTCCGGAAAAATTGCGTCCGCTCCAGCCTCAATGTAAGCCGCTGAGCGCTTCACCGCGGCGTCAAGCCCTTCCTGCGCTCTGGCATCAGTACGGGCAACAACGACAAGGGTGGGCGCCGCTTGTTTGATCACTTTTATTTTTTGCGCCATTTCCTTTATCGAGACAAGCTGTTTGCCATTTAAATGCCCGCATTTTTTCGGAAGCTGTTGGTCTTCTATTTGAACGGCGGCTACTCTGGCTTCAAGCATCTCACGGGCGGTTCGGGCGGCATTTAACACACCGCCGAATCCCGTATCTATATCAACAAGGAGAGGCAGATCAGCTGCACGCACAAGATCCTTGGCTCGATCAGCCATTTCTGTTGACGTGATGATCCCTAAATCAGGGAGCCCCCTGCTGGCTGTATATGCCGCACCAGACAAATAAACAGCAGAAAAACCGGCCTCTTTCGCAAGCAAGGCGGCCATCCCGTCATGAGCGCCGGGAATCTGCAAAATGTCCGGCGCTGACATCAGCTTGCGGAAACGAACGGCAAGCTCTTCTTGTGACGATTGCTTATTAACGATCCACGACATGACGTAAGTCCTCCTTTTACATGCAAAACATATCTATGAATTCATTTACACGCATCGTTTGTAATGTCTCATAGCTGGTACAGCGCTTATAAATGTGTTTTTGCTGTTTATTAGAGAAATGGGTTTTAAGATTGGCAGAAAACTTTTCCAGCAGCTTCGGCACTGCCTCGTCTCTTCGAAAACGATGGCCGAGCGGAAATTCACATTCCACCATTTCCGTGCTCGTTCCGTCTTTAAAATGAACTTGAACTGCATTTGAAATGGAACGCTTGTCGGGTTTCAGGTAATCCTCGGTATATGTTTTATTTTCAGTCACTTCCATCTTATCCCGAAGTTTATCTATTCTCGGATCACTCGCTGTTTCAGCCTCATAATGCTGCGCGGTGATATCACCAAAAAGCAATCCGATTGCTGCGATGTATTGGAGGCAGTGATCACGATCTGCCGGATTGTGAAGCGGGCCTTTTTTATCAATGATTCGGATAGCGGATTCATGCGTTCTGATGACAACACGGTCAATCTCATCAATCCGGCCCTTTACCTGCGGATGAAGAATGACGGCGCACTCTACCGCTGTCTGAGCGTGAAATTCCGCAGGATAAGACACTTTAAATAACACATTTTCCATGACATAAGCGTCGAGCGGGCGGGCGAGTTTAATCTCTTGTTTATTGAATAAAACGTCTTGGAAGCCCCACCCCGGTGCGCTCAAAGCTGTCGGATAGCCCATTTCCCCTTTTAACGCCATCAGCGCCAAATGAACTCCTCTGCTCGTTGCGTCTCCTGCCGCCCACGATTTGCGCGAACCGGTATTCGGTGAATGCCGGTATGTCCTCAAGGCTGCATTGTCAATCCATGCATTTGAAAGCGCATTTTTGATTTCTTCTCTTCCGCCGCCCAAGAGCTTTGCTGCAACAGCGGCTGTAGCGACTTTGACAAACAGCACATGATCAAGGCCAACTCGGTTTAAGCTGTTTTCTAAAGCAAGCACGCCTTGAATTTCATGTGCTTTGATCATCATTTCAAGTACGTCGCGTACCATTAAAGGTTCGTTCCCTTCAGACAGCCTTACTCTCGATACATAATCAGCAGCCGCAAGGATCCCTCCCAAATTATCGGACGGATGCCCCCACTCCGCCGCCAGCCATGTATCGTTATAATCGAGCCAGCGAATCATGCAGCCGATATTAAACGCTGCTCTCACAGGATCGAGAACATATGACGTTCCCGGAACTTTGCTCCCATTCGGCACAGTCGTTCCGGGAACAATCGGGCCGAGCAGCTTGGTGCATTCGGGATACCGGAGCGCCAAAATCCCGCAGCCCAGCGTATCCAGCAGCACGTGCCCCGCTGTTGTAAACGCCTCGGAGCTTGTAATCTCTTTCTCAAGCACATAGTCTGTGATTTCTTCAATGACATGATCCGTTTTCAGCATTCTACCAGTTCCTTTCATGATTTAAGATTCGGCCTGATACCGCGGGCCCAAATAACTGACACGTGGACGAAAGAGACGGTTATTGGAATGCTGTTCGATCACGTGGGCGCATAAACCGGATGTTCTCGCACTGAAAAAGACAGGCGTATACAAAGGTATCGGTATGCCGAGCATCCAATACACCGGGGCAGCGTAGTAATCCAAATTCGGGTAAAGCCCTTTTTCCTTCTCCATCAGCCGCTCGCCTGCTTCACACATCTCATATAAACGATGGTCGCCGGCTTTATCGCATAATTGCTGCAGCGCCTCTTTCATCATGAGTGCTCTCGGGTCCATTTTTTTCATATACACTCGGTGGCCGAATCCCATAATTTTTTCTTTTCTTTGCAGTTTTGATTGCAGAAGCTGCTCAAAATCAGACGGTGTTTTCGCCTCCAAAAGCATATACATTACGGCTTCGTTTGCTCCTCCGTGAAGATTCCCTTTCAGAGAGGCTACAGCTCCTGTCAAAGCGCCATAAAGATCTGAATGTGTAGAAGCGATGACTCTGGCAGTAAAGGTTGAATTCGGCATTTCATGTTCACTGTACAGGATGAGGGACCGGTCAAAAATGCGTTCTTCCAGTGAGGACGGCAATTTCCCAGTCATCATATATAAAAAATTCGCACTGTAGGATAGGGTTTTAAGCGGAAGAATCGGCTCTTTCTTATTGATGATCCTATAGCTGGCAGCAGTGAGGACAGGCATTTTCCCCAGAAGCTGATAGGCGCGTTCTTTGTTTGCAGAAGGAGAGCGATCATCAATTTGCCGGTCATAGCCGGCAAGAGCAGACAGCCCGGTCCGCAGACTATCCATCGGATGAGTGTGTTTGGGGAGCAGCTCAAGCAGACGGAGATGATCTGCCGGCAGGTCTGATGCGCTGTTTATGTTTCTTTCCAGCGTTTCCGTTTCACTTTCTTTCGGCAGCCTGCCCTCCAGCAATAAATGGATAATCTCCAGATAGCTTTTGGTTTTAGAAAGATCGATTAAATCATAGCCTCGTATCAAAATCTGGCTGGACTGCGTGTCAAGATAAGAAATTTGAGTTTCTGCCGCAATCACACCGTCCAAACCCGGAGAATAATGCGGTTTCTCCACCATATCCTCAACCTCCGTTTTGCATTTTTGTCGATCAGGTTTAACCAAGCAGATGTTTTGAAATAATCAATCTTTGAATCTCGTTCGTCCCTTCATAGATTTGCGTCACCTTTGCATCGCGAAGCAGCCGCTCGACCGGATAATCCTTCATATAACCGTATCCTCCGTAAATTTGCACGGCATCTAACGCCGCCTTCACCGCAGAATCGGAAGCAAATTGTTTAGCCATAGACGCTTCTTTTCCACAGGACAAGCCGCGGTTATGAAGGTCTGCGGCGCGGTAGACAAGGTGCCTTGCCGCCTCTGCCCTTGTCGCCATATCAGCCAGCTTAAATGATATGCCTTGATTGGCTGCGATAGGCCTGCCAAATTGCACCCGCTGCTTCGCGTAAGCAACGGCATGCTCAAGAGCCGCTTCTGCAATGCCGAGCGCCTGGGCCGCAATACCGATGCGGCCGACATTTAAATTCGCCATGGCGATGGTAAAGCCATCTCCCTCTTTGCCAAGCAAATTTTCTTCAGGCACTTCTGCATTGTCAAAAATCAATTCCGTAGTATTGGAGCCATAGAGCCCCAGCTTTCTTTCTTTTTTTCCAACGGTAAAACCGGATGTATTTTTTTCAACGATAAAAGCGGAAATCCCGTGCCTGCCTTGATCCGGAGCTGTTAAAGCAAACGTGATATAGACATCGGCGGCTCCGCCGTTCGTAATAAACATTTTTGATCCGTTTAATAGGTATTTGCCGTTCTTTTTGATGGCTGTCGTGCGAAGGCTCCCTGCATCCGACCCTGAAAGAGGCTCCGTCAGTGCAAATGCGCCCAAATGGTCTCCTGAAGCGAGCTTCGGGATATATTTACTCTTCTGTTTTTCGTTTCCAAAGTAAAAAATAGGATTTGTGCCGACCGAGGTATGAACGGAAAGAATGACACCGACAGCCGCGCTGATTTTAGAAATCTCATGAATCGCCAAAATATAAGAAATAACATCCGCCCCAGCGCCGCCGTATCGTTCCGGCACCGGTATTCCCATCAGGCCGTGTTCACCCATTTTTTTGATGAGCTGAAACGGAAATTCGTCCGTTTCCTCCATGATTTTCGCAGCGGGAGCAATTTCTTTTCGGGCAAAATCACGCACCATTTTTCGCATCATGACTTGCTCTTGGGTTTCATGCAACTCGCCACCCCCGGATGAAATGAAATGAACTTCAGAAAGTCCTCTCCACATATTGATAAAAGCCGCGTCCGCTCTTTTTGCCGAGCCAACCCGCTTTGACGTATTTACGAAGCAGCGGACAAGGACGATACTTGGAATCGCCAAGGCCGGAATGAAGAACTTCCATAATCGCTAAACACGTATCAAGCCCGATAAAATCCGCTAGTCTAAGCGGTCCCATGGGATGGTTCATACCCAGCTTCATCACCTCGTCTATTGCCTCGGGCTTCGCCACCCCCTCATACACGCAATAGATGGCTTCATTAATCATCGGAAGAAGCACGCGGTTGGAAACAAACCCCGGAAAATCATTGACTTCTACCGGTGTTTTCCCCATCTTTTCCGCTAATCCCATAACATCTAAGGCCGTTTCCTCTGATGTAGCCAAGCCGCGAATCACTTCAACCAGCTTCATCACAGGGACAGGATTCATAAAATGCATGCCAATGACTCGTTCAGGCCGGTTTGTCACAGCAGCGATTTCTGTAATAGGCAAGGAAGATGTATTGCTGGCCAAAATCGTATGAGGCGGGCATATGTGATCAAGTGTGTTAAACATTTCGGTTTTCGCCGCCATGTTTTCTGCGATAGCTTCAATCACAATGTCCGCGTGTTTTGCCTCCTCAAGCGTTTGAGAAAGCGAAATGCGGCTAATTATACCCTTCATTTCCGCTTCGGTCTTTCTCCCTTTCTCAACATCACGGGTCAGCTGTTTCTTCAACCGTTTCAATCCTGCCTCCGCAGCCTCTGGGTTCACATCGTACATCCTCACATCAAAGCCTGCGTCGGCAGCTGTTTGAGCGATCCCGCTTCCCATCTGTCCTGCACCGGCCACCATGATATGTTTCATCTCCATTTAAATCCCCTTTTTCGTCATTGTTTTAATGAACATGCACTAAGACAGCATCTCCCTGAGCCGCACCGCTGCAAATGGCGGCAACGCCCAGCCCCCCTCCCCGGCGCTTTAATTCATAAACAAGCGTCATGAGAATTCTTGCTCCGCTTGCACCGATCGGGTGGCCGAGCGCGATCGCACCGCCATTCACATTTACTTTTTCAAGATCGAAACCGACGATTTTTTCACATGTCAAAACAACAGAAGCAAACGCTTCATTTATTTCAAACAAGTCAATATCTTGAATGGTTAAACCGTTCTTTTTCAGCAGCTTGTTGATTGCAAATCCCGGGGCTGCCGCCAGCTCGTGCGCTTGCATTCCCATCGTCGAAAAACCAAGAATGGTAGCCAGAGGCGGTGTGCCAAGTTCAGCAGCTTTGTCCTCAGACATCAGCACAAACGCGCCAGCTCCGTCATTGACCCCGGGAGCATTGCCGGCTGTGACAGAACCGTCACTTGTATAAATCGGTGAAAGTTTCGCAAGTTGATCCAGACTTGTGTCACGGCGAATCGCTTCATCTTTGTCAACAATGTTTGTTTTACCTTTTCGTCCGATCCAGCTGACGGGAACCATTTCATCCTGAAACTTTCCTTTATCGGCAGCCTTAGCTGCCCGCGCATGACTTCTTAGCGCCCATTCATCCTGATCCCCGCGTGAGATTCCATATTCCTTGGCCGCTGTATTTCCGTGAACAGCCATATGCACCTCGTCAAACGCGCACATTAACCCGTCATAAACCATTAAGTCCCTAAGCTCGCCGTCTCCCATCCGTGCTCCCCAGCGCCCGGCGGGGACGGCATACGGAATATTACTCATGCTTTCCATTCCCCCGGCAACAAGAATGTCCGCATCTTGCGCCCGAATCATTTGATCACATAAGGTGACAGCGCGCAGTCCGGATGCGCAGACTTTATTCAGCGTTTCTGACGGCACATGCCAAGGCATTCCAGCCAAACGGGCAGCTTGCCGGGAGGGTATCTGCCCTGAGCCGGCTTGGACAACCATGCCCATGACAGTTCCTTCAACCTCGTCTCCAGAGACGCCAGCGCGATGCAACGCCTCCTTCATCGCAATGCCTCCAAGCTCCGCAGCTTTCACCTCTTTCAACGCTCCGCCGAACTTGCCAAATGGTGTTCTTGCGGCACTTACAATGACTGTATTCCTCATGGTTTCACCTCATTCAGAAGATAGACAGCGCTTACAATTTCTAGTTGTCTTCTATGAATGTATGCTTTGTAACGGGCTTGAATGAATGAAAAAAGAAGGCTGCGCCAACAGCCTCCTTCTAAAACAACTATTTATTTTTCAGCAATGCCAAAGCCTTTGCAGGAAAATCGGTGAAAATGCCGTCTACCCCCGCTTCAAAGAGACACTTCATATCTTCCGGCCGATTGACTGTATACGGCCTTACCTTGATCGAACTGTTCCTCATTTTTTTCAGTACTTCATCTGCGGTCCCCGGGCTGTTCAGCTTAGGGTGATAGCCGGAAGCCGGAATCGATGTGATATACCGGTCAGCCTGATAAAGCACATCTGAAGTCAACACCGCCCGTTCAATATGGGGAGCGAGCCGTCCGCATAGCGCCAAGCTTTCATGGTTAAATGTGGACAGGATCACTCTTTCCTCTATTTTGAATCGCTTCACTGACTCCAGCAACTTTTCTTCCATGCCTTCATATCGGATCACACTGTTTTTTAATTCAATGTTAATAAGGAAATCCTTTTTTTCCGCCCACGAGAGAACGTCTTCTAGCAGCGGCACTTGGACATCACTGTATGTTCGACCGTGACCAGCAGCCGCATTCGCAGTCTTTATCACATCATACGCTGTATCCTTCACGAATCCTTTGAGCGATGTCGTCCGGTCAAGCCTTTCATCATGGATCACAACAATACGTCCGTCTTTTGACAGCTGCACATCAAGCTCTATCCCCTCCGCTCCGGCTTCAATTCCTTTTTCAAAGGCTAGCATTGTATTTTCGGGAAATTGGCCAGATGCCCCCCGATGGGCAAAAATCTTTGTCATCGTTTCACCTCAAGCCCTAAAGTTTCCTGTTTTCTCCATTATACTGTTTTTAGTGCTTCCACTCTAGGATTAAGGCTGTATCACAATCTACTGTTCGTAATAAGAATCAATGCCATTGGACAATCACATCCGCGGCCTTTTGCTGATATTACGCGAAAACCAGCATGAGGGTTCCACATTTTTCAAAAACCTTTTAAAGAATATTTCTTTACAGAAGTTAAAGCCATGAAAAATTCGTTCTCCTCTGGCTGCAGCGGTCTTTACTTAAACCTTCAAGGACCCCGAATAGGAGCGAAGAAAATACCTCGCTGTAACTCAAGATATTCAGCCGGTAAAGCAGATCAATTGCATTAATTTTTATATATAGGCTAGAATATTTGCGAATCCAAACGAAGGAAGATGATCAAATGAACCCTAAGTATAAACCGCTGTTTGAACCATTTACGTTTAAAAGCGGGGTTACAATCGACAACCGGATCACAGTAGCACCAATGACTCATTACGCTTCTAATGAAGACGGTACGATATCTGAAGCAGAGCTTGACTACATCATCCCCCGCTCAAAAGAGATGGGAATGGTGATTACAGCCTGCGCAAACGTCACACCGGACGGAAAAGCATTTCCCGGGCAGCCGTCCATACATGATGACTCGAACATTTCAGGTTTAAAAAAATTAGCGCAAGCCATTCAGGCGCAAGGCGCTAAAGCCGTTGTGCAAATTCACCACGGCGGCATTGAATGCCCGTCTGAGCTCGTTCCGCAACAAGATGTCGTAGCGCCAAGTGACGTATTTGATAACGGCAAGCAAATTGCCCGCGCTTTAACAGAAGAAGAAACGGAAAATATCGTAAAGGCATTTGGAGAAGCGACAAGACGCGCCATTGAAGCCGGCTTTGACGGTGTTGAAATTCACGGCGCGAACGGATACTTGATCCAGCAGTTTTATTCTCCGAAAACCAATCAGCGCACAGACCGCTGGGGAGGAAGCGATGAAAAACGGTTAGCCTTCCCGCTTGCTATTGTCGATGAAGTGAAAAAAGCTATTGCAGAACATGCGAAGGACGCGTTCTTAGTGGGCTACCGCTTGTCTCCGGAAGAACCTGAGACACCAGGATTAACAATGGCTGAAACCTTTACGCTTGTTGATGCTTTAGGGAATAAAGAATTGGATTACCTTCATATCTCACTGATGGACGTGAACTCAAATGCACGCCGCGGTGCAGATCCGGATCGCACACGCATGGACTTATTGAATGAACGTGTCGGAAACAAAGTGCCGCTGATCGCCGTCGGTTCCATTCATTCCGCAGATGACGCGCTGGCCGTGATCGAAAGCGGCATTCCGCTAGTCGCAATGGGACGCGAAATTTTAGTTGACCCTGACTGGAGTGTGAAAGTAAAAGAAGGGCGGGAAAAACAAATCGAAACCGTAATCAAAGGCACAGATAAAGAAAAATATCATTTACCTGAACCGCTATGGCAAGCCATCGTGAACACGCCTGGCTGGGTGCCTTATAAAGACTAATGTGTTGAGACTGCCGAAACGATTCGGCAGTCTTTTTTCAACTTTAAATAAATAGTTTATGTAAACATCTAAACAGCAAGGGTAGGAGCTCGCCAGCTGCTTCTGGAAGCAAATCTAGGAGAAGCCCGTCACGCTTTCTTGCTTTTTTCTTTTTCATTCGTACGTCTCCTTTGTTCATGTATGCTTCCTTACTTACGATTTTACAGAGAATGGGTTTCAATTTGATTCTGATTGTTTGGTTTTGATTCTCCAAGCAGAGAAAACACAAGAAACCATGACTGTAAATGAGATAAAGTCGATCAAGATGCCTAGTATGCGTGATTCTGTAATGATGTTCGAATTGACGCAAAGCGCAAGAATAAATAGCGCAATGAACAATCCATACTTTTCAAACACATGCATCACTCCTTGCGGAAAATAGATCCTTCCTATCATTATATCCCCAAAACAAAACGCCTCCTATTTATCAGCGCGAACCAATAAATAAAAGACGTTTGATTTAATCATCGCTTGATATTCTCATGCTTAAGAAGCCTTATGTTCTAATCTCAGCTTATCCGCAACCATCGCAATGAATTCGCTGTTAGTAGGCTTAGCTTTTGTCATGCTGACTGTATAACCGAACAGCGAGGAAATGGAATCAATGTTTCCTCTGCTCCATGCGACTTCAATCGCGTGGCGGATTGCTCTTTCTACACGGCTAGCGGTTGTGTTGAATTTTTTGGCGATGTCCGGATAGAGAACTTTTGTAATGCTGCCGAGCAATTCGATGTCATTGTATACCATTGAGATTGCTTCGCGCAGATAGAGATACCCTTTAATATGCGCTGGGACGCCGATTTCATGGATAATGCTTGTAATGCTCGCGTCGAGATTTTTCTTCTTTGGTTCAGGCTGGCTGCTGCGTATAATGCTGCTTTGCGATGATGGCGCGCGATGCGTCACGCTGCTTGCATTCCCGCTGACCTGGCGGATATGTCCAACAAGGTTTTCCATATCAAACGGTTTGAGAATAAAGTAAGAAGCGCCTAAATCGACGGCCTTTTTCGTGACATCTTCCTGTCCAAAGGCTGTCAGCATAATGACATTCGGCTGTTTCTTCAGATCTGATTCCCTCAGCCGCTCTAAAACCGCAAGTCCGTCCAAATGCGGCATAATAATATCTAATACGAGCACATCGGGATCTTTTTCTTTAAACAACGACAGGCATTCCTGTCCATTATAAGCAACACCGATGACTTCCATGTCTTCCTGTCCTTCAATATATTCACTCAACAGGCTTACCAGCTCTCGATTATCGTCAGCAACACAAACTTTAATTTTCTCCACGTTTCTTCCTCCCCAAATGTAGTTAACAGGATTCACCCTTGCTACATGTTTACATTCGACAAAACCGCTATATACCCTCTAAAAAAATCATCATAACCAATATTAGTGGTATATCTTTATTTTTCTATGTTTTTCTCCGTTTTTCGACTAAATATGAAATTTGACAAATAAGGAAACGTGAATTTGTCGAAAAATCTTCTTTTGTACATTTTACCGTATGTATTCTGAGAAGTGAAGAGGGATCAAAGCAAAAAAACTGCCGGAAATTCCGGCAGTCAGCTTGCTTTTTCTTTTCCGTAAATATCAATTCCCGCTTCTGACAGCATCCATTCAATATGAACGCCGTAGCCGCTTGTCGGGTCATTTACAAACACATGGGTGACAGCGCCGATCACTTTGCCATTTTGGATGATCGGGCTTCCGCTCATCCCCTGGACGATGCCGCCTGTTTCTTTTAATAGCCTCGGATCGGTTATTTTCAAGACCATTCCTTTTGTTGCCGGGAATTTTTGCGGGGTTGTGCTGACGATTTCAATATCAAACTTTTCTACCTTGTCATCATTAATGACCGTTAAAATTTCAGCCGGGCCTTTTTTGACTTCAGTAGAAAACGCAACCGGCAGTCCTTGATCTGAAATCTTGTTTTGAATCGGCTGATGCAGTGTCCCGAAAATCCCAAACGGGCTGTTTCTGTTAATATCCCCGATCGTTTTGCGTTCTGAGGAAAATCGCGCCAGTTTTTCTCCCGGATTTCCGCCTGTCCCTTTTTCAATTGATGTTACAGTTGATTTAACGATTTCGCCATTCTCCACTACAATCGGTTTCTTTGTGTCCATATCGGAAATCACGTGGCCAAGTGCTCCGTATTTTTTTGACTTCGGTTCATAAAAGGTCATAGTGCCGATCCCAGCGGCAGAATCCCTGATATATAACCCAATTCTGAACTTACCTTCTGCTTCATCCTTTTCCGGAATGAGCTTTGTTTTGATTTTCTGTTTATCACGTTTAATAAGCAAATCTAAAGATTCGCCGGTTTTACCGGCATTCTGAATAAATGGGGCCACATCATTCATTTTTTCAATTTTCTGTCCATTCATCTCAATAATGATGTCGCCCGCTTCAATACCGGCCGTTTCTCCCGGGGATTTTTTACCTTCACTAGTGTTGATCTGATGAAATCCGACGACAAGAACACCGACGGAATGAAGTTTAACACCAATCGATTGTCCGCCAGGTATGACTTTTAAATCAGGAAGAACTTTTACTTTTGTTTTTTTGATTGGAAATCCTGCAAGATCGTATACTAACTCTGATTCACCTGATTTTTTGCCTGTCACCTTGACTTCATGCGGGTCTTTCTTTACTGTAAACGCTTCTGAAGATTCTTGTGTATGAGCGTTTACCGATAAACCCGTTTCAATCGCTTGTGTTTGGGTTTCAAATACTCTCATTTGCGTTGGAATCAGTAAATACTCTTTTAGCGGTTTGCATAAACCTACACTTAATAACGAAACAAGGAGAATTAAACCTACTGCTTTTCTGATGTTATCGGGCATTTACTACTTCACTCTCCTCGCTCCTATCCCACACCTTCTTTATGACTTGCTGCTACATCATTTAATTTTGCCTTCTGACGCCTTATTTATAACTGTCATATAAAGAAAAACATTGGATATACTGATGAACGAATGGATGTGCGTGAAAAAAATAAGCTGCGCTTTTCGCGCAGCTCACCCCGTTGTTTTGACTTGGTCCGCTTGTCTTAAAAGTTCTTTTGCATGGCGTTTCGTTAAGTCTGTTACTTCGACTCCTGCAATCATACGCCCGATTTCCGCTACCTTTTCCTGCTTAGACAGCGGCTTGACATGTGTTGTCGTTCTGCCGTCTTTTAACTCCTTCGCAATATAAAGATGCGTATCTGCCATGGCAGCCACCTGAGGCAAGTGTGTAATACACAGCACTTGCGATCCTATTGACACTTTATGGATCTTCTCAGCGATTGCCTGTGCGACTCTGCCGCTTACACCGGTATCAACCTCATCGAATATAATCGACGTCACATCCTGTTGAGAGGAAAAAATGCTTTTAATAGCTAGCATCACCCGTGACAGCTCTCCTCCGGAAGCGACTTTCGAAAGGGATTTCAGCGGTTCGCCTGTATTGGTTGAAATTAAAAACTTCACCAAATCAATCCCTTGTTCAGTCATCTGAACAGGCTGGCCGTTTACAATCGGCGCCTCCTCATTTCGGGGCGCTGTTCTGATCTTAAATTCCGTATCAAAAGTTGATTTTTCCATGTAGAGGCTTTTTAATTCCCGATGAATCTCATCAGCCAGCTTTTTCGCCCATGCTTTGCGGATTTTTGAAACATTTGCCGCTTCCACTGCGACATCTTTGCCGACTGAGTCAAGCTCCTTCTTCACGCTTTGAAGATGGCTGTCCCTGTTTTCAATTTGGTCAATCTCTTCTTCAATTTTAGAAGCGTATTCCAAGATATCCTCAACAGATGCACCGTATTTTCGTTTCAGCTGTTTGATTTCATTAAGGCGCGTCTCAATATAGTTCAGGCGTTCCGGATCATATTCAAGTTCATCCAGCATATTTCTCATCTGAAATGTAGCGTCCTCCAGAAGATAGTAGGAGTTCGAAACATTTTCAGACAGTTTTTTCAGCGGTTCGTTAATATCGGATATATCTTCAAGCTGCGCTGATGCCATTCCGACCCAGTCCAGTCCGCCCTGCTCGCTGCGAAGCGCGTTATATGCATTTTGCAGCGATTCATATATCTTCTCAAAATTTGAAATTTGCTGGCGCTCTTCCTGAAGCTGCTCATCTTCATTAAGCTCGAGCTTAGCCGATTCGATTTCTTCGAGCTGAAATTGAATGAGATCAAGACGGTGGGCCATTTCCTGTTCGCTTTCAGAAAGCTGCTTTAGCTTTTTAAGCAGCTTCATATACCGCTGGTACCCTTCCTGATACGTTTGAAGCGCGCTTTCCGCTTCGGCTCCGGCAAACTTGTCCAAAAGCTGGAGGTGATTTTCGTCCTCCATTAACAGCTGGTTATCGTGCTGCCCGTGAATATCTAATAAAAGCCTGCCGATCTCTCTTAGCGAGGCAATCGTGACAAGCTTGCCATTAACTCGGCAAACGCTTTTTCCGCTCGTGCTGATATCCCTTCTCATGATGATCATTTCGTCTGAAATGTCAATTCCCTGCTCAGCGCATACGTCAAAAACGGGATGGCCGCTCTCCAATAGAAACAGCCCTTCAAGCTCGGCTTTTGTCTCCCCATATCTGACAAATTCGGATGAGCCGCGGCCTCCGACTAAAAGAGAAATGGCATCTATGATGATGGACTTGCCGGCTCCGGTTTCTCCTGTTAAAACCGTGAGCCCGCGTTCAAAAGAAACCGTCAGTTCCTCAATAATGGCAAAGTTTTTAATGGATAGTTCAGCTAACAAACAGCATTACACCTCTTTATCTTTGTTAGATTTTCTATTACAGCAGCTCAAGCAGCCTGTTTTTTACGCCGTCTGTATCTTCAGGAGTCCGGCAAATCATTAAAATCGTGTCATCTCCGCAAATGGTTCCCATTATTTCATCCCAGTCCAAATTGTCCATCAGCGCCCCGATTGCCTGGGCGTTGCCGGGCATCGTTTTCAGCACAATCATATGGCTTGCTGAGTCTATTTTCACAAATGCGTCCATCAGTGCCCGCTTCAGTTTGGAAAGCGGATTGAAACGCTGGTCTGCCGGAAGACTGTATTTGTAAGAGCCGTTATTCGTAGGCACTTTCACTAGGTGAAGCTCTTTAATATCGCGTGAAACCGTGGCTTGCGTCACTTTGTATCCATCCTGCTTCAGCATGTCAACCAATTCGTCCTGCGTTTCGATTTCATTGCTTGTAATGATCTCTCTGATTTTAATATGCCTCTGGCCTTTGTTCATGTAAGCACCTCTATTTCCAGCTTATCTGTTCTTTTATGTTATATGTTTCTCTGCAAAATGTACATAAATGCAGAAAAAAGGAATAATAGCGCCCTATTATTCCGGTACATCTGCTTTTTTTTCTTTTAACGTCTTATGTGCCTCTTCTACAATGCGATTGATCTCTTCTTCTGACAGCTCCTGTCCTTCCTGTTCCTCTCCCGGCCAATGCAAATGAAGGAGAAATTCAATATTTCCGTCTCCTCCCGTGATTGGAGAAAATGACAGGCCTTTGCAGATATAGCCTTCAGCAACAGAGAAACTGACCATACGCTTGAGAACATCAGCATGTACTTTAGGATCTCTGACAATCCCTTTTTTGCCGACGGATTCCCGTCCCGCTTCAAACTGCGGCTTAACAAGAGCCATGCAGTCACTGCCAGGCACAAGCAATGTTTTGAGGACAGGCAGGATAAGCCGCAGTGAAATAAAGGACACGTCAATCGTAGCAAACTCCGGCATGCCCTTTGTAAAGTCTGCCGGTGTTGCGTAACGGAAGTTTGTCCGTTCCATCACGACGACCCGTTCATCCTGTCTAAGCTTCCACGCAAGCTGATTGTAGCCTACATCTACCGCGTATGACTGTTTAGCACCGTTTTGCAGAGCGCAGTCCGTAAAACCGCCGGTGGAGGAGCCAATATCAATCATGATTTTATCCTTAACAGAGATGGGAAACTCCTTCAGCGCTTTTTCAAGCTTTAAGCCGCCTCTGCTCACATATTTCAGCGGGTTTCCTTTGACTGTTAACGGCAGATCGCGGTCAATTTTTTCCCCAGCCTTGTCCAAGCGGTTTTCGTTTGAATAGACGATTCCCGCCATAATGGCTCTCTTGGCTTTTTCCCGCGTTTCCGCCAACCCTCTTTCTACTAGTAATACATCTAATCGTTCTTTCTTTGACGTCATGATCCAATTCCTTTGTGTGTCTTCGGCGGCATCAGTAATCTAATGCGGTTTGCCGCCTGCTGTTTTGTTAGTCCAATTTCTTCAAGGAGCGCCGTTACGCTTCCGTGTTCAATAAACCGATCCGGGATACCCATTCTGTCAATCGGTGTAAGGAATTCACCTTGATCATGAGCGAATTCTAAAATCGAGCTTCCGAAACCGCCTTCTAAGACCGCTTCTTCAATCGTTAAAATCGGCAAGCCTTCTTTTAAGATATCCTTCATCATTTTTTCATCCATCGGCTTAATAAAACGCGCATTGACAACGCGCACGGACAGGCCTTCTTTTTGCAGCTCTTCAGCTGCTTCAAGCGCCATTTCGATTGTTGTTCCAAATGTTAAGATGACTGCGTCGTTCCCCGGGCGCAACACTTCCCACGTGCCGATCGGAATCGTTTTCAGCTGTTCATCCATTTTTACGCCGAGTCCGTTTCCGCGCGGAAAACGCATCGCAATCGGGCCTTCGTCATAGCTGAGTGCTGTATGAACCATATGCTGTCCTTCATTTTCATCTTTCGGCATCATTAAGACCATGTTTGGAATGTGGCGCATAAATGCAATATCAAACACGCCTTGGTGTGTCTCTCCGTCAGCGCCCACAAGCCCTGCACGGTCAATGCCAATAAACACATTGGCGTTTTGGCGGCAGATGTCATGAACCACTTGGTCATATGCCCTTTGCAGGAAGGTTGAATAAATCGCCAAAAACGGCTTCATCCCCTGCATTGCCATAGCTGCAGCCATCGTTGCCGCATGCTGTTCGGCGATTCCTACGTCAAACATGCGATCAGGGAATTCGTTTGCGAAGCCTTCAAGCTTTGAGCCGACAGGCATAGCCGGCGTAATGGCTACAATGCGTCCGTCCTCTCGCGCCATTCGCTGCACAGTCCCGCTGACAAGACCGCTCCATGAAGGTGCTGCGGCTTTCGGTTTTACAAAGTCACCGGTATTAATTTTATATGGTCCGGTACCGTGCCATGTTCCGATCGTATCGGTCTCAGCCGGTTTGTACCCCTTCCCTTTTTTTGTGATGACATGCAGGAGAACAGGGCCTTTCGTTTTTTTGGCGTATTGAAGATTCTCAATCAACTCATGGTAAGAATGTCCATCCACCGGGCCTAAATACGTAAAACCAAGCTCTTCAAAAAACATGCCCGAGACAAGCATGTATTTCAGGCTGTCTTTCACGCGTTCCGCCGTGGCGGCAAGTTTGCCCCCAACTGCCGGGATCTTTTTAAACAAGTATTCGAGCTCATCTTTCACCCACTGGTATTTTCCGGCAGTGCGCAGCCGTCCGAGCATAGAATGAATGGCTCCGACATTCGGGGCAATACTCATTTCATTATCATTTAGGATGACAATCATGTCTTTTTTCTCGTCGCCGATGTGGTTCAGCGCTTCGAGCGCCATTCCGCCTGTCAGCGCACCGTCACCGATGATCGGAATAATAAATTCATCGGTTCCTTTTATATCACGCGCGGCTGCCATTCCCATCGCACCTGACAGAGAGGTTGAGCTATGCCCTGTTTCCCAAACATCATGCTCGCTTTCACTCCGCTTTGGGAATCCGCAAAGCCCTTTGTACTGGCGAAGCGTCGCAAATTCTTTTCCGCGTCCTGTCAGCAGCTTGTGGACATACGACTGGTGGCCTACGTCCCACAGAAATTTGTCTTTCGGGCTGTTAAATTCCTTATGCAGCGCAACAGTAAGCTCTACGACACCTAAGTTTGGGCCGATATGGCCGCCGGAAGCGGATAACGTTGTAATTAAAAATTGGCGGATTTCATCACTTAATTTTTCTAATTCATCAATGGACTTGTTTTTTAAAAATGACGGGTCCTGTATTGATAAAAGATCCAAAGCGGATCAACTCACTTTCAGCATGAATTTCTGCAATGATACATGTCTTCCGCATGCCGAGCTGGACAATGGCCAGTTCTCAGACATAAAAAAAGACAAACGGGCTTTTCTCTTTCATTTTTCATATAAACTGCTTACATTTTACCATATCTCGTGCAGCCGCTTCAAATTAGGATCGGTTTAGTGATCTCTAGCCGCAATTAAATCACAAAGCTCATATAAAAGCTCTTTTTGAAGAGAGAGTCCGCCGATCAAACGCTTCGCCTCTTTTATGTGAACATCCAATTTATGTTTGGCCCCTTCCAGTGACAGAAGGGACGGGTAAGTCGATTTGTCGTTTGTTGTATCCGAGCCGACACGTTTGCCGATTTTCTCTTCACTGCCTTCTAAATCTAAAATATCGTCTCTGATTTGAAAACCAATTCCAATATGGCTGCTGAAGGTACGCAGTGTTTCAATGTCTTCTTCAGGCGCATCCGCCAAAATAGCACCGGCGGTAACGCAAAAACCGAGAAGCTTAGCGGTTTTCCGTTCATGAATGGATTCAAGTTCTTCAAGCGTGACCTGGCGGTTCTCCGCTTCCATATCAGCTACTTGTCCACCGACCATGCCTTCAGTGCCTGCCGCTGAAATCAGTTCATTCACAAGCCGAAGGCGCTTTTCTGCTGACACCCCGTCCGACAAGTGGGAGGTGATCAGCTTAAAGCTTTCCGTGAGCAGCCCGTCACCCGCTAATACTGCTGTCGCTTCACCGAACACTTTATGGTTTGTCGGCTTCCCGCGGCGTAAATCATCATCATCCATACAAGGAAGGTCGTCGTGAATTAACGAATACGTGTGAATCATTTCGACAGCACACCCCACCGGAATGCCGTCCTTTTCACTTTTCCCATATGCGTTTAAAACGGCCAGTACAATGAGAGGACGCAGCCGCTTTCCGCCAGCCTCAAGGGAATACAGCATAGACTTTTTTAATGAATCCGGCATATCGAGCTTTTCTGTATAGACAGAAAGCTGATTTTCAATCGTTTTTTTCCGCTCCGCCAGAAAAGCCGTTAATTTATTTGTCACCTTCGTCTTCCTCCTGAACACTAAAAGGTGCCAGTTCGCCGTCTTCTTTTAAAATGAAGTCCATTTGTTTTTCGACTTTTTGCAGCTTTTCGTGGCACATTTTTGAAAGAGCCATGCCTTCTTGGAAATAGTTAATCGCTTGCTCTAAAGGCACATCGCCCTCTTCAAGCTTTGACACAATGCTCTCAAGCCCTTTCATCGCTTCTTCAAATGTCATGTTTTCATTTTTTTTCACGTCTGTCATTTTTCTTCCCCTCTCTTTTCTAATACTTCACAGGTCAGCACGCCATCCTTCAGCTTGACTTCAAGCTGGTCCTTCTCTTCTATCTGACTGACACTTTTAATGAGTTCGTCTTCTTTATAAGCCAAGCTGTATCCTCTTTCCATCACTTGAAGAGGGCTCAACGCATTCAGCTTGCCAAGAACCGTCTGAAATTGGGAATGCAGCTGTTTCATTTGGATAGTCATATTTTTTCTCAGCTGATTTGTCTGTTCCTCATATCGTGTTCTCGCTTGCTTCAGCTGTTCATGAGGGTGCAGCGCTTCTAATCTGTACGTTTCACGCTCCAGCTGTCTGCTTTTTCGATCTAAAAGAGCGGTTAACTGTGATTGAAACTGCTGATAGGCAAGGTCAAACTGCTGCTCTTTTTGGGCATACAACCGCTTTGGAAAACGAAAGGCATACGAGGATTGCAGCGTTTGAATCCGTTCTTTTTTCTGGCCGAGATGCTGTTGCATTGCTCTTGTCATTCTAACTTCCGCTGTTTTTGTCCGTTCGATTAATTCAGTTGTATGCGGTACGGCAATCTCAGCTGCTCCTGTCGGCGTCGCGGCTCTGATATCAGCGACAAAATCACTGATCGTAAAGTCCGTTTCATGCCCGACTGCCGATATAACCGGAATGTTAGAAGCAAAGATCGCGCGTGCTACAATTTCTTCATTAAATGCCCACAGTTCTTCTATCGAACCGCCGCCTCTCCCAACAATTAATACGTCGCAAACCTCTTTTTCATTTGCCTCTTCAATGCGCGTAACGATGGATCTGCTCGCATTTTCGCCTTGTACGAGCGCTGGAAGAACAATGACTTTGACAAGGGGATATCTTCTTTTTAGAGTTGTAATGACGTCTCTGACAGCGGCACCCGTTGGAGATGTCACAACCCCGATTGTGGCTGGAAATGCGGGGATTTGTTTTTTGTAGCGGTCGTCAAATAAACCTTCTCCGGCAAGCTTCTTTTTTAATTCTTCGTACGCTAAATAAAGCGCTCCGACCCCGTCAGGCTGCATTTCTTTGGCATATAATTGGTAGTTTCCGCTCGGTTCATATACGGAAATTCCCCCTCTGACCAGCACTTTCATGCCGTTTTCAGGTTTAAACGGCAGACGCTCGCTTTGTCTTGCAAACATCACCGACTGCATTCTGGCGTTTTCGTCTTTCAATGTGAAATAAATGTGGCCTCTTGTATGTATTTTTACATTCGATAATTCGCCTTTAATCCAAATATTTTCAAGGTGAGGATCTACATCGAATTTTCGTTTTATATACTTTGTCAGCGCTGAGACGGTAACATACGCTGTTTCACCCATGTCTCAAACTCCTCTCATAAGCATTCCTGCACCATAACTAAAGAAAACCCGCCCTGGCTGTAGGAGCCTGAAGAAGCGGGTATCGTGCTCATATTCACGGCGGGCAAAATCTCCCGCCTGTGAACATCTCCAATTATCTATGATAACGTACGTTTCGCAGATTTAACAGTATTATGCGCAAGCATCGTGATAGTCATTGGACCAACTCCGCCAGGGACTGGCGTGATGAAGGACGCTTTTTCCTTTGCTCCTTCAAATTCAACGTCTCCGCAAAGCTTTCCGCTTTCCAGTCGGTTAACGCCGACGTCAATCACAACAGCGCCCTCTTTGATCTGATCTGCATTGATGAAATTGGCTCTGCCGACTGCCACCACCAGGATGTCCGCTTTTTTCGTATGTTCGGTTATATTTTCTGTTCTTGAATGACAGTAAGTAACCGTCGCGTTCTCATTTAATAAAAGCTGGCCGACAGGTTTGCCGACAATATTGCTTCGGCCGACTACAACAACCTCTTTACCGGAAAGGTCGATATTGGTTTTCTTCAAAAGCTCAACAATTCCGTGAGGCGTGCAAGGAAGAAACGTATCTTCGCCAAGCAGCATTTTCCCTACGTTTAACGGATGAAAACCGTCTACATCTTTATCAGGAGAGATACGTTCGATCACCGCTTTTTCAGAAATATGGTCTGGAAGCGGGAGCTGAACGAGGATGCCGTGAAACTCAGGGTCTTGATTGTATTGATCGATAATGGAAAGCAGTTCCGTTTCTGTTAGACTGCTGTCGAATTGATCGAGCTTGAAATTCATTCCCATAGTTTCAGCCGCTTTTTTCTTTCCTCGCACGTAAGAGTGAGAAGCAGGATCATCTCCAATCAAAATAACCGCGAGCCCGGGAGTGACGCCTTGCTTTTTAAGCTCTTCTACCTCTTTTGCCAATTGTTCGCGTTTTTCTCTAGCCGTTTCTTTTCCGTCGATGATTGTTGCAGTCATTTTCTTTCCTCCTATGATTGTTCAATATCAGATTTAATGTTAGAAAGAACCCCGTTTACAAACTTTGTCGCTTTGTCATCACCAAACCGTTTTGCCAGCTCAATCGCTTCGTTCATAGAGACATTCACCGGAATGTCTTCGGCATACGCCATTTCATATGCTCCCAGACGCAAAATCGCGCGGTCAACATTGGCAATCCGATCGAGCTTCCAATTCACCAGATGATTGGAGATCATTTCATCAAGCTGGACTTGGTGTTCCAATACCCCGTGTACAAGCTGTTCAAAGAAAGGATCTGTTTTTTCTTCATCCAATGCGTGTTCTATGGCTTCATTCACTGCAATATCGCTGACATCAATTTGAAATAGTGCCTGCAAAGCTTTTTCTCTTGCTGTTCTTCTTTTCATTTTCTTTCTCCTTTGATCCTCTTTATCCGCTTGTCGTTAAGCCATAAAGAGATCATAACATATTTTTTTCGTATCCGCATATTGAAATCAAGGTTTTTTCACCCTATTACCGAATATTTTCACACACCTTGATATGATCATTCGGATTTCACGATCATGAAGAAACTCGGCTGCCTTGAGCCGGCTTTCTTCATGCTTTGAAATAAAGGGTAACGTGTAAAAAAACCAAAGGGCCGCCCTCCCCTTGGTTTCTTGTTAAGCCATTTACATTTCTTCGTCGATTTGGACTTCCTGGGCTTTTGTGTCAAATTGAATGCCGACGATATGAATATTGATCTCGTTAATCGAAAGAGACGTCATATTTAATAAGGTTTGACGAATGTTTTCCTGAACGGACGCTGCAACTTTCGGAATCGAAACGCCGAATGTAACGACGCAGTATACATCGATCGTAATGCCGTCATCCGCCAGGTCGACTTTGACACCTTTGCCATGATTTACTTTACCGAAGCGTTCGACGACACCTGTCGCAAAGTTTCCGCGCATTTCGGCAACACCGTCAACTTCTGAAGCTGCTATGCCGGCAATGACCTCGATGACTTCCGGTGCAATCTCAACCTTACCTAAATGCGTATCTTCTTGATTCATTTTAAGCAAGCTGTTGTCTTTCATTCAATTCACCTCCGTAAAAATTATGAGCCCATTACATCATATGTTTCTAAAAATTTCGTATTAAACTCTCCGCCAACAAATGTTTCATGTTCAAGCAGTTTTAAGTGGAATGGGATTGTTGTCTCAATGCCTTCAATGACGAATTCGCTCAATGCGCGCTTCATGCGGGCAATCGCTTCATCTCTCGTTTTTCCGTATGTGATCACTTTTGCAATCATGCTGTCATAGTACGGAGGAATGGAATAGCCCGGGTAAGCAGCTGAATCTACACGGACACCAAGACCGCCCGGAGGCAGGTACATTTTAATTTCACCAGGAGACGGCATGAAATTTTTACTTGGATTTTCTGCGTTGATTCGGCATTCGATCGCCCAGCCTTGGAATTCGACATCTTCTTGGTTAAGGCTCAGTTCCATTCCTGATGCCACTTTGATTTGTTCCTTAATCAAGTCTGTTCCCGTCACCATTTCTGTGACTGGGTGCTCCACCTGGATTCTCGTGTTCATTTCCATAAAGTAGTAGCGCTGTTCGTTGTAGTCATAAATAAATTCAACTGTTCCCGCGCCTGAATAGCCAACTGCTTTTGCAGCCTTAACCGCTGCATCTCCCATCTGCTCCCTGATTTCTGAATCAAGCGCCGGAGATGGTGTTTCTTCCAAAAGCTTTTGCAGGCGTCTTTGAATCGAGCAGTCGCGTTCACCTAAATGGATGGTATTTCCGTAGTTATCGGCAAGCACTTGGATCTCAACGTGACGAAAATCTTCTATGTATTTTTCGATGTAAACACCTGGATTTCCGAATGCTGTTGCAGCTTCCTGCTGTGTAATCTTAATGCCTTTGATCAGTTCCTCTTCGGTGCGGGCAACCCTGATTCCTTTTCCGCCTCCGCCTGCGGTGGCTTTTATAATTACAGGATACCCAATTTCATTAGCAAGTGAAACCGCTTCTTCCACATTTTCTATAATTCCTTGCGAACCCGGCACGATCGGCACGCCGGCCTGTTTCATCGTTTCCCTCGCAACGTCTTTTGTTCCCATTTTTGAAATGGCGTCAGCGCTCGGACCGACAAATGTGACGTTAACTTCTTCACATAATTCCGCGAAATCTGCATTTTCAGCTAAAAATCCATATCCCGGATGAATAGCATCCGTTCCTGTCAACTTCGCAACACTCACAATATTTGTAACATTTAAATAGCTGTCTTTTGATGCTTTCGGCCCGATACAAAAAGCTTCATCAGCCATTTGAACATGAAGGGCATCTTTATCAGCTTCTGAATAAACAGCGACAGTCTCAACTCCGAGCTCTTTGCAGGCTCTGATGATTCTGACAGCAATTTCTCCTCTGTTGGCGATCAATAGCTTTTTAATCATGTTAAGTCTCCTTACTCTGCTTTCACAAGAAATAGAGGTTGTCCGTATTCGACCAGCTGGCCGTTTTCTACTAACACTTCAACGATTTCACCTTTTACTTCCGCTTCAATTTCGTTGAAAAGCTTCATCGCTTCTACAATGCAGACAACTGTGTTTTCATTTACTTTTGAACCGGCTGTTACATATGGGCCAGCTTCAGGTGATGAAGACGCATAAAACGTTCCTACCATTGGTGAAGTGATTTTATGCAGATTCTCATCTTGCTTCGGTGCTTCTTGGGCAGGTGCCGACGCTGCTTGCTGCGCTTGCGGCTGAACTGCCTGCGGAGCCTGTGCCTGCACTGGTGCTGCCGGCGCCTGCTGCATCACTTGAACAGTGCCTGCTTCATGTTTTTTCAGTTTTAAGGATACACCTTCATTTTCATATACGAATTCATCAATTGCAGACTCGTCAATTGCTTTAATCAGCTCGTGGATTTCTTTAATATTTAACATTCAATCGCACTCCTATGTATAAAATGTCTTTTTTTATAGGTTACTACTAAAAGTACATACTATGTTTATCTTACAGGAGCGGACTTTTGAATTCAACTCTAATATGATTGGCACACAAAAAGCCCGCTGCTTAAGCGGGCGTATTTTTCCTCTTATTTACTTGGATGGCTCAAATGTGACAGCGACGTCTTTCATTGTTTTGATTTCTTTTGCCACAAGGTCTATGATGGCTGTCGCCTTAGATTTAGAATGTTTGTCTGATTTGACTGTAATGTTGATTTTGTCTCCTTCAGCATTGACGAGCGCGTCTTTGTAGCCTTGTGTTTTAATAAGGGTTTCCAGCTGTTTTTCTGTTCCTTCCACTTCACTGAGAGCCGTCATTTTATCATATGCTTCGCTCTTTTCCTTTGCTGTCGCATCATCGCTTGACACTATGGCATTCAGCTCTTCTCTTTCTTTGCTTCTGGTATCTTCTAAATCTAGACGGTATGTTGTAAACAAATCATCATCGGCTGTTTCTGTTACCACAGTTCCTTTTTCACTGGCTTCAGCGGATGTTTCCTTGTCTGCTGATGAATCTTTCGTGCCCTTTGTTCCATCTTCTTTTTCCGTTTCTGTTTCAGTTTCCGGACCGCTTTTTTCCTTCGTGTCTTGCTTGGCAGGCGCTTTTTCAGTTGCGACCTCTCCTGAGTCAGACGCATTTTTTTCACTTTTCATTTGCACGGCATTTTTGCTTTCCGGAGACATGATATAGTAGACGCTTAACACCACGACAAGACTGAGCATTGTTAATAGCCAAACGGTTTGTTTTTTGAGCATTTATGAATCCTCCTTTATTTTTTTAGGGGCAACCGCAACCCGGTGGCTTGGAACATCCAGGACCCGTGTCACCGCTTCAATAATCGTTTGTTTTATTTGAACGTTGTCCACTCCTTGAGCAACAACGAGTACACCGCGTATATCAGGTTTTTTCGTTTGGACGACGACGGGTGTTTCTTTATCGCCGTTTTTGATCATCACAATTTCTTCTTCCGATGTCTGGTCTGTGACGCTTCTTGTCCCGCCCTCTTTGTCTGTTTCTTCAGTGGTTGTATTTTTGTTTGATTTGTTTTTTTCATATACTTTCAGCGACGTTGCATCAACATTCACGACAACCGAGACATCGTCTACACCTATGATCGTTTCAAGAATTTCTTTCAGCTGATTTTCGTATTCTTTTTCATAATCATCGATCGAGTTTTTAGGTTCATCAGATTTTGAGGCTTTAAACACTTCGGCTGTTTTCCCTTTGCCGGCTGCGGTATCCTGTGATGATACCGCCGTTATCGGTTTGGCGTTTTCCGTTTTCTCCGGCGATGAAAACAGATGGCTGACGAGCATGAAGGAAACTCCGAGAACAAAAACGAACAGAAAGTAATGATATTTGGTCAGCTTCGGCTTTTCGCCGTGCTTCGTTTGCCCCGGAAGAAACTGCTTTTTCAATACATTCCATAATCCGTTTTTATTCATTGCCGACACTCTCCCCGCCTTCCATTTGAACCGTAATTTTCTCACTTTCGATCTCCCAAATGTCCGCAAGCTGTGACTGGATCTGTTTTGCTTCTTTTTGTTCGGCTGCTTCTTTTGTTGCATACGCATCATCTGTGTCAATGCGAACCGGCGCGACCGTTTGGACCGTGTTTTCAGAAGACGGGGCCATATACACGCTGATTGTTTTAATATCCTCTTCTGAATCTACCTTTTCTCCTGCCGTGAGTTTGATGTGGTCTACTTTGTATTCATCATGACTGAATCTCTCCTCCGCTTTCTTTTTTAGTTGGACAGCCATTTCTTCTAAAATATATGCACGCTGGGAAGCTTGTATTTCTATTTTTTTTGAATTGATTTGATTTTTTATGTCGGCAGACTCTGACTGCCTGTTTTTTGTGAGGTATTCAAAGATGACTTCAGGATCTGTGTTGAAAAGCTTGAAAATCGGTGTAAGCATGACGACAATCAAGAGCAGGCTGACCACCATTTTTGCGTACTTTTGCATGCTGGAGCTCGGCAGCAGCATATCAATCACAATGGCAAATAGGATAAACAACACGATGGTGGTAAGCCATTCAGTTAGAAAACTCATCCGCCAGCCTCCTTTATTTCATCATCATCGTGAGGTTTCCGGCTGTGATGATGACGGTAAGGCTTAAAAAAAACATGAGGGACACAATGGCGAGAGCTGCAAAAATATAAATGACGCTTTTGCTGATGACATCGAGGCAAGTAATGACGGGTCCGCCTCCAAGCGGCTGAAGAATCGCGGCTGCCAGCTTATAAATAAAAGCGAGGGAAAGCACTTTGATTGCCGGAAAGGCCGCGATACAGATTAAAATAGCAACACCGAGAATCCCTACGGTATTTTTCAGCAATAAGGAAGCGCTGATCACTGTATCTGTCGCGTCTGTAAACATTCGGCCAAGAACGGGAATAAAGTTTCCGGTTATAAATTTAGCCGTTCTGAGCGTAATGCCGTCTGTCACTGCAGCTGAGGCTCCCTGAACAGAAATAACGCCGAGAAAGATGGTGAGAAACACGGCCAGTGCTCCGATGGCGATATTCCTGAGCAGGTTGGCCAGCTGCGTTACTTTGTATTGTTCAGTCATTGTGCTGACAATGCTTAGAATCGCTGATAAGAAAATCAGCGGCATGACGATATTCTGAATTAATAGACCGCTCGTATTCATCAGAAAGAGGATAACAGGATGAAAGAAAGCTGCAGATACAGCTCCGCCTGAGGAAGCCAAAAGCGCCAAGAGGAGCGGAATGAGCGCCAATATAAAGCTGGTCATCGTCTGAATGGCCTCCGTCGCATAATTGATTGCCACATGAAAACTGTTCAGCGCAAGAATAATCAACACCATATACACAATTGAATAGGCGACCTTGCTGACGGTGCTTTTCTGAAACGCATTTTGCAGAAGCTGCAGGATGACGCAAAAAATGGTGAGTAAAATTAATGTGCCCAGCAGCTTGCCGTTGGCTAGCACTTCATGAAACAAATAAGAAAAGAGAGCTTTCAGCCATTCTTGCGGTGAAAATGATTTATCGCCATTGATAAACTCAATTAAGCTGCCTTTTTGGCTTTCCGGCAGCAGTCCGCCATATTCTGTCATAATGTCATTCCAAAATTCGCCGATCTTGTCTGTTTCAAGTGAGGCCGCTGTTCTTTCCGCTAATTGCTCAGCCGTTTCAGCATGTTCATCCGCTTGTTCGGCATCACCGGCTGCTTGTACCAATTCTGCACGGCCTGCTATGATCAGCACGGCCAGAACTAAAGCCCAGTGGAAACGCTTCAATCTACCGCCTCCCTTCGGTTATGACATAGAAGGTATAAGTCCGAGAATCGTTTCAATAATGACTGTTAAAATAGGCACAGCCATAACAAGAATTAAAATTTTCCCCGCCAATTCTATTTTCGAGGCGATGGCCCCTTGACCGGCATCTTTTGTAAGCTGCGCCCCGAATTCAGCGATATAGGCGATTCCGATAATCTTTAAAATGGTTTCAACATAGACCATGTTGACGTTTGCGTTAATTGCAATTTTTTCTATCATTCGAATAATGTCGTAGATTTGGTCTACCAAATAAAGAAAAATGGCACAGCCTGCAAACACGACGATTAAAAACGCAAAAGTCGGCTTTTGTTCTTTAACAATTAAAGAAAGGAAGGTGGCGATCAGCCCTAAACCTACAATTTGAACAATGTCAATCTGCAAGCCCCCCTATCCTTGGAATAAAAACACAGCTTTTATCTTTTTAAATAGGTCGTCTACAATTGTGGCGACCATAAATAAAATATAGATAAAACCTAACAGCGTCACCCACTGGGCATATTCTTTTTTGCCCATCTGATCCAAAATCGTGTGTAAAAAAGCCACCACGATTCCCACTCCGGCGATTTGAAATATCACGTTCACGTCTACTCCCATTTTATTTTTGCTCCCCTCACGTTTACATCAATAGAAGAATGAGTAACAAGCCCGCTAAAAAGCCTAAACTTTTTATCATCTTTTCATTTTTCGCCTGTGCCTGCTCAGCATCCGCTTCCGAGGCTTCCAAGTGTGTAAGCGCCAGCTTGATGTGCTTTTGCTGCGAGATTCGGTCATGAATCCCGAGCGTCTCGCCAAATTGCTTCAGCACTTCATATTCGCTTTTTTTCAAAGACATGGTGTCCCACACCTTCTTTAAGCTTTGCTCCCACGCAGTTTTTGCGGAATCGCTGCCCTTGTCCAGCTGATTACTGAATGTGGTAAAAAGAGCCGAAACAGGCTGTGCCAGCTGCTTGGCAATCTGCTGTGAAGCGATATGAAGCGGTGTATGGCCGTACATGATTTCAGCCTCGAGGGATTGGAGCGCCGCACGCAGCTGGCGGATTTGCCGCGGTCGTTCCGTATAAACTTTCGCCATCTCAAAACCTGTCCATGTTGTCGCCACCACAATGAATACAGCACCCAGCAGCTTCAGCATGTCTTCACGCCCATCGTCCCAGACAGCACATTTCCATCTTTGTCATAAATGCGGCTTATTGTGCCCGGCCCCTTCGCTCTCGATAATTCCAAATAGCGGTCAAAGGCTCTTTCTTCCCACAATCGCTTTAATGAAGGCCGTTTCATCAGATCAGATATGCTCCAGCCATGCGCCGATACGATGACTGAAACACCTGCATGCAGCGCTTCAAGAAGTGCGTCTGTATCTTCCATACGCCCGATTTCATCGACAATGATCACCTCAGGGCTCATAGACCGAATCATCATCATCAGGCCCTCAGCCTTTGGACAGGCGTCTAACACGTCAATCCTCTGCCCGAATTGATGCTGGGGAATACCGCGCAGGCATCCGGCAATTTCTGACCGTTCATCGACGATTCCTGTCTTTACGGGCGACATGCGTTTTTTGCCGGTGCTCGAGAGTCTCGCAAGATCTCGGAGAAGTGTTGTTTTTCCAGTTTGCGGCGGACCGATAATCAGCGTATTCAACCAGCTGTCTTGATATAAGTATGGAAGCAGCGGCTCCGCAATCCCCAGTTTTTGCCGGGCAATTCGTATATTAAAAGATGCGATGTCACGGAGGCCTTTCACACCTCCGTTTTCCGTAATGACTCTGCCTGCCAGCCCGACTCTGTGGCCGCCTCTGATCGTGACATACCCTTTCTTCAGCTCTTCTTCGAGCGTATACATACTATAGTTGCTGAGCCGGCTGAGAATCAGATGGGCATCCTCGGCCGTACCCGCATAGGATAAAAAAACAGGTTGTCCTTTTCGAATTAATTCAACAGGGCGGTTGACCCGAATTCTGACTTCTTCGATTTCAAGCCATTGATGTTCCGGTATTTCAGAAAGGGCGTTTTTCATGGATTCAGGGAGAACCTCAGCGATTTCATTCAAACAGAGCCTCCTCCTTTCTACCGATTGGCTTCTTTAAAATGTATGATGTGAGGCAGACTTTATGACAAGCCTCTCTTTATTTATGAACACCCGCCAAAATTAAAACAACACCCGTAAAAATCAGAATCAGCTTTGCATACGACAGCTGCCCGGCAATTTGATAGATTCCGACAGTCATGGTGATGATAAAAATCAGCGGACCGACAATAGCGAGAATGCTGTTAACCACAACCGCCTTCCGGACATCATTTGTCACAAGCATGATAATCGCTGCCGTCAGCTCAATCATAGAGGATAAAACGCGCAATCCGGCCATTGTTAAAACAGTAGAATTGATATTTCCAAGTAAAAATTTCATAGCACTCTCCCAACCTCCCATTTTTTTATATGATATGCTCTAGCTTGCGGAAGTAGTCTTGTCATTTTCGTATAAAAGGAAGATTCTCTTTTTAGGCACAAAAAAAGCCTGCTCCCATTTGGGAACAGACTTCTCTTTTCTTTCTATGCTCTTGAAACGTATGAACCGTCAGATGTATTGACAACAAGTTTGTCGCCTTCATTTACAAAGAACGGCACGTTTACAATAAGGCCGGTTTCGGTTTTCGCAGGTTTTGTACCGCCAGATGCTGTATCACCTTTAATGCCGGGTTCAGTTTCAACAACTTTCAGTTCAACTGTGTTTGGAAGTTCGATACCGAGCGTTTCTTCTTGGTACATCATGATATGCACAGACATGTTTTCAAGCAGGTATTTTAATTCCTCTTCGATTTGAGTCTCGCTTAGTTCAAGCTGCTCATAAGAAGAAGTATCCATAAATACGTGCTGGTCTCCGTTTGCATATAGATATTGCATTGTTTTTGTTTCGATTTGCGCTTTCGCTACTTTTTCACCAGCGCGGAATGTTTTTTCCTGAATCGCGCCAGTTCGAAGATTGCGGAGTTTAGAACGGACAAACGCCGCGCCTTTACCAGGTTTTACATGCTGGAAGTCAACGACGCGCCAAATGCCGCCGTCTACTTCGATTGTTAATCCTGTACGGAAATCGTTAACTGAAATCATGTTTAATGTCCTCCTATATTCCAATCACAAAATAATAAGTTCTTTTGGGGAATGGGTGATTGTCCGGTTGCCGTTTTCTGTAATCACGATGTCATCTTCTATGCGGACACCGCCTGTTTCTGGTATGTAAATGCCCGGCTCCACTGTCACCACCATGCCCGGTTCAAGGATAGCTGAAGATCTGACGGACAATCCCGGTGATTCATGAACCTCCATGCCGAGCCCGTGTCCGGTTGAATGGCCAAAATATTCACCGTAGCCTTTTGCCGCAATGTGATCCCTTGTGAGGGCGTCAGCCTCTTTTCCTGTCATTCCCGGCTTAATATGTGCGACGCCTAATGCCTGAGCATCAAATACGACCTGATAAATCTCCTTCAATTGGTCACTTGGCTCACCTACAGCGACCGTACGGGTAATATCAGAACAATATCCTTTATAATAAGCGCCAAAATCAAGCGTAACTAGGTCTCCGCTTTCAATCAGTTTGTCACTGGCCACACCATGCGGAAGGCTTGACCGAAGGCCCGAGGCAACAATCATATCAAAAGAAGAGCTGTCAGCTCCCTGGCTTCTCATATAAAACTCCAGCTCATTGGCAACAGCGATTTCAGAAATGCCGGGTTTCATAAACGTCAAGATATGTCTGAAGGCATCATCTGCAATCTTCGCAGCTTCCTCTAATATCTTAATCTCTTCATTAGACTTAATCAAGCGCAACTTTTCCACGGATTCAGCCACAGGCACTAATTCAGCCTCACTGATAACCGCGCTGTACGACGCATATGTGCCGTATGTCATGCTGTTTTGCTCAAAGCCGAGGCGTTTGATGCCGAACGCTTCAATCGTGTCGGCGGTGGTCTGAATCAGGCTTCCGCCATGCTCAATGATTTCAAAGCCCTTTACCTGAACCTTCGCCTGCTCTGTATAACGAAAATCCGTAATAAACGCCGCCCTATCACCTGATATAACAGCCAGACCCGCTGAACCTGTAAATCCTGTCATATAGCGTACATTCGTGCTGCTTGTGATCAGCATTCCGTCAATCCCCAGCTGTCCAAACTGGTCTCTTAATTTCTCTAGCTTCATCTTGATTCTCCCCCTTGCTGGCTTAATAAGTAGCGAATCGCAAGCTTATAGCCTTCAGCTCCAAGACCGACGATCTGCCCTTTCGCAACCGGAGCAATGACCGACTGATGTCTGAATTCCTCCCTGGCATATAAGTTTGATAAATGCACCTCAACCACAGGAAGGCCGATGCTCGAAACAGCATCCCTGATTGCATAGCTGTAATGGCTCAGCGCTCCGGGGTTCAGAACTATGCCGTCGTATTGCTCCGCTGCCTCATGGATGGCATCAATCAAATCACCTTCGTGATTAGACTGGAAGAAAGTGATCTGGATATGTAAGGCTTCAGCAAATTGAAAAAGATCTGTTTCTATGTCGGTCAGTGTCTGGCGGCCGAATACCTTCGGCTCACGCTTCCCCAGCCGATTGACATTCGGCCCGTTCAAAATCAAAAAATGAGGCACATGAATCTCTCCTTTTCGTGAGGGTATCTCATGTAAAAAAATGTCCACTTCTCGTGAACATTTTATCATACTGGAAAAGGATAATACACTATTCTCTATGCACTGTTCCCAGCGCACGTGCCAGCTTCTCCGAATTCAGCTCATTGTATTCAAATGAGATGGAATAACCGACAAACAGCCCGTAAAGCAAATAAATGCAAATGGTCGTAATAACTGTATCAGCTTTCAGTTCGGTCACCGCGCGCACATCAGGAAAAATGGGATTAAAAACAAAAAACACGAGCATCCAAAGCAGAAAGCCATATAAAATACCCGGCCACATTGTTTTTAACCGTTTCAATAGAAGAAAATATAGGAATGCTGCGCCGATTGAAAGAATTCCGATTAAAATAATGCTGATTACTGTCCCCAGTCCATGTTTTTTCCACTCTCCGAGTACAAACGGCTGCAAAATCATATTCGGACTGACTTCGGAAAAATGAAACAAATACGCAATATAAGCGATGAAACTCCATAATACGCCTCCGAAAAAACCTGTTGCCGCCACCCTGCTGGCCATCGGAACAGGCGGTCCCTGCTTCTCATTCGATTGTTCATTTTGTTCTGTCTTTTTTTCGCTTGTCATCATGGCACCTCCAGTTAAAGTGTGCCCAAAAAATGAAATGTCAATAAAAAAGCTCACACTTTTTGACAGCTGCGAGTAAAATTTGAAATTAACGGGTATAATGCATGTAGATAAAGCAAGGCTAGACAATTTTTCAGCCTGTCAATCTAGAGGTTTAGCGCTGTTTCCTGTACAATAGAGTGAAAGGAAATGGTTAGCAATCCTAAAGAAATAGGCAGGTTGATAATATGTCAAAACATAAAATTCCGCCCGCTTACGGCGGTCAGGCAGTTGTGGAAGGTGTTATGTTTGGAGGAAAGCATCATTACGTTACAGCAATCAGAAGAACGGACGGAAGCATTGACTTCTTTAAGCTTCCCCGCAAACGCAACCCGAAACTGAACATCGTGAAAAAGATTCCGTTTTTACGAGGGATCGCGGCCATTATTGAAGCGAGCGCAAACGGCACCAAGCATTTGAATTTTTCTAGCGAACGTTACGGGCTTGATCCATCTGAAGACGAGACACTTGAGCAGGAAGAAAAAAAATCCTCCGGGCTGTCTATGTATCTCAGCCTCGCGGTTATCGGCGTCTTATCATTTTTGTTCAGTAAATTTGTATTTACATTGGTTCCTGTTTTCTTAGCTGAACTGACAAGGCCGGTTTTTTCATCGGACACAGCGCAAATCGCGGTTGAAAGCCTGTTTAAGTTGATTTTGCTGCTCGGTTACATTTATTTTTTATCCATGACACCGCTCATTAAAAGAGTGTTTCAATATCATGGAGCCGAACATAAAGTCATAAACTGTTATGAACAGAATTTGCCAATTACAGTAGAGAATGTTCAAAACCAATCTCGGCTTCATTACCGCTGCGGATCAAGCTTTATTTTATTTACGATTATTGTCGGCATGTTTGTCTATTTGCTCGTTCCGACAGATCCGCTTTGGCTGCGTGTTATAGATCGTGTCGCGCTGATACCGGTCGTACTCGGCATATCCTTTGAAGTTCTGCAGCTGACAAACAAAGTGCGTGATATACCCGGACTGAAATTCCTTGGGTATCCGGGGCTCTGGCTTCAGCTGTTAACAACAAAAGAGCCTAAGGATGACCAGGTTGAAGTTGCAATCGAAAGCTTTAACGAGCTTCTCAGACTCGAAGAAATGTCTGCACAAAATCAGAAGCCTTCTCACAACGTCATCTAATATCCGTTGCCCTGCTATTACTTTCGGAGGTGGACAGTTATGAATCATCGTGTACAACCTATTATTGCTGTATTAATTGCGCTGGGAGCGTTCGGTTTCCTCTATGTACTGGTAACCAATCCCGGAGAAATGGCAAAAATGGCGGTAACCGTCATCGTGGCAGGTATCATTATTTATTTTATTGTGAAATATGTAATGAATCGAAATGCGGGCAGCGAAGGAGCGGCCTTCAAAAAAGCGGCGAAACAATCCCGGCGCCGGATGAAAGAACAAAAAGCAAAGCACCGCGCCGGACATAAGGGACGTGTCAGCCACCTGCGCAGCGTTCCGAGCGCCAGCAAGCCTAAGCCGATGATTCTCAAGAAAAAAAGCCAGACTCAGCTGACTGTTATAGAAGGGAAAAAAAATAAAAAGAAAAACAGAGCGCTTTTTTAATAGGTCCACTGTTTTAAAAACTGCTCTGTCCGTCTTTTACCTAGCTCAATCAGGGCTAGTTTTTTTTGTTGTGTTAAATGAAAATCGGTCGCCATGATGTCATCAACCGGGAGAAAAATGATGTTTTGTTCATAGCGTGACGCAATGTGCCTTGCGTCATGTGCATCCTTCATCGTTTCAAACAGGGCGCCGAACAGTTCGAATGCGTTGCGGATATTTTTTCGCGGACGCTCCCTTTCCCGCGGTGCAAGCGTCACACCGATAACAGGGCGTTTTCTTTCCTTTGAAAACAGCCAGATGGGAAAATTGCTTAACACCCCTCCGTCAACAACCGTGGCGGTGTCTGTGTCCGTTTTTAATTTTATCGGTTCAAAGAAATACGGAATGCTGCAGCTCATTCTTACCGCCCTGGCAACCGGAAACATATCGGGATTTAACCCGTAACGGACCAAATCGTCCGGCAAAACAATCATGGTGCCGTTTGTCAGATCAGAAGCGATAAGGCGCAGAGACCCCTTCTGCAAATCACCGAAAACCCTTATGCCTTTCGCTCTTAACAGATCAGCAATCCATTTTTCTATCGTATCGCCTTTATATAAGCCAAGACGCCAGTAAATGGACACCCACTGAAGCATTTTCAAGGGGAGAAATGAGTACCGCTGGTCCAGCAATTTCTCTCCGTCCACTTCTTCAATTAAAGCATGGATTTCTTTACTGGTGTAACCTGAGGCAATGAAAGCGGCTATAATTGCGCCCGCGCTTGTACCCGCAAGCCGTTTAAAGCGGAAGCCTTTTTCCTCAAGCACTTCATAAGCGCCTGCCAGGGCAATGCCTTTTACTCCGCCGCCGGAAAATACACCGTCAATATACATCTCATTCCCCTCCCCCTCCATTCAATCGTTTATTACCATTTTAAGAAAACATGCGAAGAAATAGACCAACGAATGACGCGCGGCGCAGCGAATCAAAAAAAGACGGCCTCCTTCGAGACCGCCTTTTTACTGATTATGATGTTCTGTTTTCTTTTGGATTGATTTCAGATCTTTTTTACGAGCATCATCTTCTTCAAAATATTGAACAAGATCCCCGATGCGATCAATGCTGTTCCAGCTTAAATGATGTTCGATTCCTTCGACATCGTTATATATTTTCTCTTCATCAACACCAATGATTCTTAAAAACTGCTCAAGCAATTCATGTCTGTATACCAGCCGTTTGCCTATTTTTTTCCCTTTAGACGTTAACACGAGACCGCGATATTTTTCATAAATTAAATATTCGTCTTTATCTAGTTTTTGAACCATTTTCGTTACAGAGGAGGGATGGACTGCCAATGCTTCCGCAATATCGGAAACCCGTGCATATCCTTTTTCTTCAATCAGCATATAAATCTGTTCAATATAATCTTCCATACTTGGTGTCGTCATCGAAACCCTCCCAAAAAGCACCTTAACTTTATAAACCATTACAAGTTTACACTAATGAACTTGAAAAAACAAGGATGCTCCGCGGGCCAAAAGCCCTGTTTACCGCTTGTAATTCCATTCATCTGAAGCGTATTTTGTTTCTGCCAAGTGATGTACAAAATCAAGCTCTTCCTGAGATAGTTCGTATGGCTCCAAATGAATGTTAAGGCCTGTTTCAAATCCTTCTTTAAAGGCTTTACGGGCCTCATCCATCGTTACCTGTTTTTCAGTGAGTTCATTAATGGCAACCGCTTTATTTTTGAAATTGCGCTGCATCCGCTCTCTGACTCTTTCACTCGGATACAAGAACAGATCAAACAGCTTGTCCTCATCCAAGTCGAGCAGAATGGAGCCGTGCTGAAGAATCACGCCTTTTTGCCTCGTTTGCGCGCTTCCCGCCACCTTGCGTCCCTCAACCACTAGCTCATACCATGAGGGCGCGTCAAAACAAACGGATGACCGCGGGTTTTTTAAGCTTTCTTTTTCTTTGTCAGTTCTCGGAATGGCAAAATAAGCGTCCAGACCAAGATTTCTAAAGCCTTGGAGTATGCCTTCTGAAATGACCCGGTATGCCTCAGTGACCGTTGCCGGCATTTCGGGATGTTCTTCTGAAACAATCACGCTGTATGTCAATTCCTGATCGTGCAGCACACCTCTCCCGCCGGTCGGGCGTCTGACGAATCCGAGATTATACTTATGTACGGCTTCAAAATTGATTTCCTTTTTAATATTTTGAAAATACCCTACAGAAAGAGTCGCCGGATTCCAGCCGTAAAAACGGATAACCGGGGGGATTTTTTCTTCGCTGTGCCAATATAAAAGCGCTTCATCAAGCGCCATATTGAATGCAGGATTTGCATTGCCTGAGTCTATAAACCGCCAAGTTTCTTTTTCCATTTTGAGACCTTCCTTACCGTTTTAATAGAATTAGTTTATCAAACTGCCGGGAAAATGAAAAATATTTTCGTTTCATTATGGATGACAATCGCGCCATGCTTTACTATAATAGTATTTGTCGAAAACGGCTCTATGGCCTTGTTTTACAAAACAGGGTTTTGATTTTATATGCTAAAGGAGTAGAATCACATTGTCTAATATGATCGTTTTGATTATTTTTGCTGCGTTTATCGTGTATATGATTGCTTCATATGTCTATCAGCAGCGAATTATGAAAACACTTACGGAAGAAGAATTCCGCGCGGGTTACCGAAAAGCGCAGCTCATTGATGTCCGTGAACCAAATGAGTTTGAGGGCGGGCATATTTTAGGCGCCCGCAACATCCCGCTTTCCCAGCTGAAACAGAGAAAAAATGAAATCCGTCCGGACAAGCCTGTTTATCTGTACTGCCAAAACAGCGTCCGCAGCGGACGCGCGGCACAAACCCTGCGCAAAAACGGCTGCACTGAGATTTACAACCTAAAAGGCGGCTTTAAAAAATGGGGCGGAAAGATTAAGGCAAAGAAATAAAGCAAACAGCTGTCTTTTTACAGACAGCTGTTTTTTTCACTTCTCTTTCGTCTCATACCTGAGCACTGGATGTCTCGCCGCTTTTGTTTCATCCATTCTTTTTACAATTGTCGTATGCGGCGCCTCCTGGACGATCTCCGGATTCTCCTCCGCTTCTCTTGCGATTTGAATCATAGCGTCGATAAACACATCCAAGGTTTCCTTTGATTCCGTCTCTGTCGGCTCAATCATGAGGCATTCTTCAACATTAAGCGGGAAATAAATCGTAGGCGGGTGATAGCCGAAATCGAGCAACCGTTTTGCTATATCAAGCGTACGCACCCCCAGCTTTTTCTGCCGCTTACCTGACAATACAAATTCATGCTTGCAATGACGGTCAAACGGAAGATCGTAATAAGGCGCGAGCTTTCTCATCATATAGTTGGCGTTTAACACTGCGTTCTCCGTAACAGCCTTTAACCCGTCAGGCCCCATGGAGCGGATATACGCATACGCTCTGACATTGATGCCGAAGTTGCCGTAATACGGCTTTACGCGGCCGATCGAATGAGGGCGGTCATCATCAAATGTAAAGCGGCCTTCCTTTTTGATTAAAACTGGTTTTGGCAAATAAGGAATCAGATCTTTTTTTACACCGACAGGGCCTGAGCCAGGACCTCCGCCGCCATGAGGGCCAGTGAATGTTTTATGCAGGTTGAGGTGCACTACGTCAAATCCCATATCGCCCGGTCTCGCTTTGCTTAAAACCGCATTTAAATTGGCGCCGTCATAGTACAGTTTCCCCCCCGCTTGGTGAACAATTTCCGCCATCTCGGTGATCTGCTCCTCAAACAAGCCAAGCGTGTTCGGATTCGTCAGCATAAGAGCAGCAGTTTCTTCATTCACTGATCTTTTTAAATCTTCCAGATCGACAAGCCCATTTTCATTCGATTTCACCGTAATCGTTTCAAAGCCAGCTACTGTCGCTGAAGCAGGATTTGTCCCGTGCGCGGAATCAGGAACAATGACCTTCGTCCGCTTGAAATCCCCGCGCGCTTCATGATAGGCGCGGATCATCATCAGCCCCGTCCATTCGCCATGCGCCCCGGCAGCTGGCTGAAGCGTAACCTCATCCATTCCCGTAATTTCCTCGAGGTGCTCACTTAAATCATATAAAAGCTCTAAAGCGCCTTGCACCGTGTCTTCATCTTGAAGAGGATGAATTGCAGCAAAACCGGGAATGCGCGCGATTTTTTCATTGATTTTCGGATTGTATTTCATTGTGCAAGAACCGAGCGGATAAAAGCCTGAATCCACCCCGTGATTCCGTTTGGACAGCGCTGTATAATGGCGCATGATATCCAGCTCCGACACCTCCGGCAGCTCTGCGTCCCCGCCACGAATATAGGTGTCTGATAAGAGGTCCTCCAATTCGACTTCCGGTACATCGAGCTCCGGCAGACTGTAGCCGATGCGGCCTTTTCTGGAAAGCTCAAAAATAAGTGCCTGATCTTGATTACTCATGGCGATCCCCCAATTCCTGAATGAGTGCGTCAATTTCTTCTTTTGTTCTCAGCTCCGTTACAGCAATCAGCATATGACAGTCCAGCTCCGGATACGTCAGCCCAAGATCGTATCCGCCGATGATGCCTTTTGCCAGCAAACGTTGGTTCACAGCTTTCACCGGTTCATCCAGTTTGATGACAAATTCATTAAACATCGGTCCGTCAAATATGACGGGGAGGCCCGCTTTTTTTGCTTCTTGCTTTGCATAGTTGGCTTTTAGGAGATTTTGGCGGGCGATTTCTTTTACGCCGTTTTTCCCGAGAGCTGTCATGGCGACAGAAGCTGCCAGCGCATTTAAAGCTTGGTTCGAGCATATATTTGATGTCGCTTTATCCCTGCGGATATGCTGTTCTCTTGCTTGTAATGTAAGCACAAAGCCTCTTTTTCCATTTTCGTCTTCCGTTTGTCCGACGAGACGGCCTGGCATCTTTCTCATTAATTTTTTGGTGACGGCGAAAAAGCCGCAATGCGGGCCGCCATATGCTGATGGAATGCCGAAAGGCTGCGCATCGCCGACGACGATATCAGCCTGAAACTTGCCCGGCGGAGCGAGCAGGCCTAACGCAAGCGGGTTGGCTGACACAATAAACATGGATTTCCCTTGATGAGCAATAGGCTCAATATCCTTTAACGGCTCGACCCGGCCAAAAAAATTCGGGTACTGAACGATCACTGCGGCTGTATCCTCGCAAACGGTTTGGCGCAAAGCGTCAAGATCGGTGACGCCATCTGCAGCGGGAACTTCAACGACTTCAATATACTGACCTTTTGCATATGTCTTCAGCACTTCTCTCGATTCAGGATGCACGGTTTTTGACACAACGATTTTTTTCTTTTTCGTATGGCCGGAAGCAAGCATTGCCGCTTCCGCCAAGGCTGTTCCGCCGTCATACATAGAGGAGTTGGCGATATCCATTCCTGTCAGCTCACAGATCATCGTTTGGAATTCGAAAATGGCCTGAAGCTCCCCTTGCGAAATTTCCGGCTGGTAGGGCGTATATGCCGTATAAAACTCAGAGCGTGAAATGACATGATCCACAATCACAGGCTGGTAGTGGTCATATACACCCGCTCCCAAGAAAGACGCGTGTTGTAAGGTATCCTTATTTTTAGAGGCCAGCTTTGTCAGTTCTCTTGTGAGTTCCGTTTCTGACTTCGCTTTTTTGATTTGATACTCTTTTTTATATTTGACGTTTTCCGGTATATCAGCAAATAGTTCATCGATGCCCCTTACGCCGATAGCGGCAAGCATTTCTTGTTTATCCTCTTCTGTTGCGGGCAAATAACGGTGCTTCATGTGTTGACTCCTCTCCCCAAGAAAAAATATTAGCGTTTATAAAATGGTGTTTTAACAACCTTTGCTTTCACTAATTTTTTGCGAATCTCCACCTCTACAACTGTCCCGATTTCACTCGCTTCCGCAGCAACTAGGGCAAGGCCGACGTTTTTCCCAAAGGTCGGCGACTGCGTGCCGGTTGTCACCTTTCCGGCAGGCTTGCCATTATAGAACACTTCATATCCGTGCCGCGGTATCCCTTTTTCGATCATTTCGAGACCGACAATCTTCCTCATTGCTCCGTTTTCTTTTTGTTCACTCAATACTGACTTGCCGAAAAAATCAGACTCCTTTTTGTGTTTTACGGCAAAGCCTATACCTGCTTCAATCGGTGTAATATCCCGGGTCAGCTCCTGGCCGTAAAGCGGGAGCTTCGCTTCAAACCGGAGAGTATCGCGTGCGCCGAGACCGCATGGAATCAGCCCATATGCTTCCCCCGCATCAATAATTTGTCCCCATATATACACAGCATCCTCATTGCGGCAGTAAATTTCATACCCGTCCTCACCCGTATAGCCGGTGCGCGAAATAAGTGCTTTGCAGCCGCTGATATCAGCTTCATCGATAAACGCAAACGGCTTTAATGCAGATAAATCTGAAGACGTAAGCGTTTTTAAGATTGTTTCTGCTTTTGGACCCTGTACAGCTAAGAGCGCGATCTGATCAGACAAATTATCAATCTGCACATCACCTGCGGCATGTTCTTTCATCCAAGCCAAATCTTTATCTATATTAGATGCATTAATGACCAGCAAATAACTGTTCTCACCTTTTTGATAGATAAGTAAATCATCGACGGTTCCGCCATCCGAATAGCACATCGCCGTATATTGCGCACGGCCTGGCGTTAACGCGGAAACATCATTGGTCATCAGCCTTTGCAAAAAAGACAGACTATCGTTTCCTGACACTTCGATCTCTCCCATATGAGATACATCAAACAGCCCGGCCGCAGTTCGGACAGCCTCGTGTTCCTTTTTTATAGAAGAAAATTGAACAGGAAGCTCCCAGCCCCCGAAATCAATCGTTTTCCCTCCATATTCCTTATACAGGTCAAATAACGGCGTTCTTTTCAGCATCGAATTCCTCCCCTTTTTTAACGGCGCAGCTAAAAAAACATACAAAAAAGGACAGAGAAACACCTCATGTAAAATGAAGGTTCTCTGTCCTGGCACCTGAAAGTTTACTTTGCATACGCAAAGACGTCCCCTTTGGTGGTTTGCGCATCCGCACAAACACTCTCCAGAGTTGCGTCGAGCAAGAGTTCTTTTGCCTGAGAGATTCACTCCGCAGTTTGCTCCTTCGGCGCCTGTATCCCGAAGTTCTCGGTCAGGTCTCTCCCCTTGCTGTCATTCGCTCATATTTTCATGCTGTTATGGACATACTATAGCAATATCTTACATCAAATACATACTCATATCCTACCACCATCACTATATGCTGGGCAACAGCAATTTGGGCAGATTTTTCTTATATTGTGCATTTTAAGAATCGAAGAATAAGAAAGGCGGTTTCAAAACAATGGACGCTGAAATAATCTACGATGCAAAATGGCCTGATGAATTCGCTGAAAGGCTTCAACATGATGGCCCGTGGGCGAACTGGGAACTGTACAAGCTTTCTGCAGAAATCCAGAAAACATTAGCCATTCCTGAATTTGAAGGCTTACGGGCCCCTTTATACCTGCCTTCCTTTACGCCGCTCCCGCACCAGCTTGAGGTTGCGCAAAAAGTGGTTGAAAAAATGAACGGGAAAGCGATTTTAGCAGACGAGGTAGGCCTTGGGAAAACGGTTGAAGCGGGACTGATTCTAAAAGAATATATGATTCGCGGTTTAGCCAAAAAAATATTGATCCTTGTGCCCGCTTCCCTTGTATCACAGTGGGTCAAAGAGCTTCAGGAAAAATTTTTGATTCCGGCTGTTGAACAAAAAAAAAGCTATGTGTGGGAGCAATGCGATATTGTCGTCTCATCAATCGATACCGCAAAGCGCTCGCCCCACCGTGAAATCGTGCTGTCAATCCCATATGATCTCGTGATTATTGATGAGGCGCACAAACTGAAAAATAGTAAAACGAAGAACTATGAATTTGTCCGGAATCTCGCAAAAAAATATTGCCTGCTGCTTACCGCGACGCCAATTCAAAACCGTATTGAAGAAATTTTCAATTTGGTGTCCTTATTAAAACCCGGCCATTTAGGCAGTCAAAATCACTTTCAGGAAGAGTTCGCTAACAAGAAATCCAGTTTAGAAGCGCATGAGCATTTAAAAGATCTTGTGAATAAAGTCATGATCCGAAACAGGCGGCATGATACCGGGCTAACTTGGAAACAGCGCCATGTTGAAACAGTGCCGATTGAATTTTCTCCATCAGAGCAGGCGCTTTATGATGAAATTTCCCGCCTGAAAGAAGGAATCAATAAACCGGCCAGCATGTTCTCGATTATGACATTGCAAAGAGAATGCTGTTCAAGCAGAGAAGCGGTATATATGACGCTGAAAAAAATGCTTGATCAAAAAGAAAAACAAGCACCGGCCATTGATGAACGCACCATTTCGGTTTTAATAGACCGCATCAACCAAGTCACACAAAACTCTAAAGCGCTGCAAGTCGTTGATCTGATCAAGAAGATAGACGATAAGGTCATCATTTTCACAGAATACCGTGCAACCCAGATTTACCTACAATGGTTTCTTCAGCAAAACGGCATCAGCTCCGTGCCGTTCAGAGGCGGATTTAAACGCGGGAAAAAAGACTGGATGAAGGATCTTTTCCGCGAAAAAGTCCAGGTTCTGATTGCAACTGAAGCCGGCGGAGAAGGGATTAACCTGCAATTTTGCAATCACATGATCAACTATGACCTGCCATGGAATCCGATGCGTCTTGAGCAAAGAATCGGAAGAATTCACAGGCTCGGACAGGAACGTGACGTGCACATTTACAACATGGCGACAAAACATACTGTGGAAGAGCATATTTTAAAGCTCCTGTATGAAAAAATTCACCTGTTTGAAAAAGTGGTCGGCGAACTTGATGATATATTAACGAAAATTCAAGTGAACAATTTTGAAGAACATCTGCACGATATTTTGTGCCATTCAGCAACAGAGGAAGACATAAAAATCAAAATGGACAACTTAACTTCATTTTTGTCTTATAAAAAACAGCAGCCTGCTGAAAAAAGAGGATCTTAACCTGTAAGGAGGTTTTATAAGTGAGACAGCAAGAGATTCACGATTTTCTGCTTCGTTTTTTTCAGGCAAACAGCTGCCCGATCGTCGATCAAGGTTCCGGCTATATGACAGTGCAGCTTACAGTTGAAATGGACAAACAGATCATGAACCGCCCTTTCTACTGGCACTGGCGCGAGAAGACAGGCGGCGATCCGAATCCAATGAAAATCACTTTTATTACAGATAAGGAAACCGCTCCAAAAGACCTAGATGGCGAATTTATTTATTTTGGGGCGCCGCGCCTCTTTCAAATTTTCAAAGCTGTTAAACAAAATGGGAGATTTACCAGAATGTATGAGAAAATTGAATCAGCCGGAGCCAAAGTCCCACTTCAGCCTTGGCTTGGTATAAATGTCACGATTTCATACCAGTCCGACATGAAAAAGGATAAGCTATTGTCACTAGGTCTTCATCTAGTCTCTGGAACCATAATTGAACATTTTCAAAGCAAGCTGACACACCTTTCATTGACGTCGCAAATATGCGACTATTGCTTCACCATATCGCCTATGATCAAACCAGCAAGCGGCCTTACGCGGATGGAAAACTATATTGCTAAATCCGCCATGCAGGAGCCGTCAGACTGGGCAGAACAGGCGGTAAATAGGTGGAAGAATGATATGTCATTGCTTGACAAGTTTTATGAGCATGTAGAAGAAAAACCAGAAGAGTATCATCTAGAAAAACAGGCGCTGAAATCCTTGTATCAACCAAAGATATTGGTGGAAATTGAAAATGGCGGATTATTTTATTTGCAAAATAATATTTCAAGCTAACTTTTTTAACATTCGACATCGTTCTCGTTTTTTTTGAAAAAATGCGATTATAATAAAGGTATACTGGAAAAAAATTCTGGCAATTTCAATGGCAAATGACTTCCAGAGACGCTGAAGGCATACAATGAGTCATGGCCGGACTGGCTGAAATACATAAACAAGTATTTTAGGAGGAGAAACTGCATGAAAAATGCAAAACAAGAGCACTTCGAATTAGATCAAGAATGGGTTAAATTGATGATGAAAGCCAAAGAGGCAAATATCAGCCCGGAAGAAATACGAAAATATTTACTTTTAAACAAAAAGTCTGCTCATCCTGGTCCGGCAGCCAGAAGTCATACCGTAAATCCTTTCTGAATGTGCTATAATATCACAAGGAAGGTGATGACATTGATTGGCCAGCGTATTAAACAATACCGAAAAGAAAAAGGCTACTCACTATCAGAACTAGCTGAAAAAGCTGGGGTAGCGAAGTCTTATTTAAGCTCAATAGAACGAAATCTACAAACGAACCCCTCCATTCAATTTCTCGAAAAAGTCTCCGCTGTTCTGGACGTCTCGGTTCATACTTTGCTCGATGAGAAACATGAAACCGAATACGATGGTCAATTAGATAGTGAATGGGAGAAATTGGTTCGCGATGCAATGACATCCGGGGTATCGAAAAAACAATTTCGTGAATTTTTAGATTATCAAAAATGGAGAAAATCTCAAAAAGAGGAGTAGTGCCCGAGCAGAGGCACTGACTCCTCTTTTGTCAATCAACATAGAAACGGCCCAGTACTCGATATACTGGGCCATGTCTTTTTTATTGCTATTAATTTTTATCCTCACTGTGCGCTTTTTCATTTTCTTTAATGTAACCGTCTTTATCAGTATGTTCCTTTTTGATTGTCAAGCCGTTCCACTGTGTCGCTTCGAATGAGAATTGAAGCTGCACTGAGTTGCCTTGATATTTATTTTGAACCATTAGCCCGTTTTCGTCTTTTGTTTTATCGTCTTTGAATTGGATCTCCATTTGGACTTGGTCAAAATCAATCGGTGTTTTTGGAATACCATCATATTCAGGAGCAGTTTTACCGTCAATAGTTGCTACATTGACTTTACCGCTTGCATGTAAGAATTTAGGGTCAATTTGTTTTTTGATTTTTTCAGCAGCTGCTGCATCATTCTTAGCGGACATCAAATACAAGTCCTTGAGGTTTGCATCATCTAAAATAATATTTTTCGGGTATCCATTGCCGCCCTCTTTTCCAACTGTCAATAGAGTCACTTCAAACTGGCTGAGAAAATCTTCTGCAGATGTATTGCTGCCGCCGTTTGCTTTAAATTCACCGTAATTCAGTGCCATTAATACTTCTTTGATCGCAAGTGAGCCGTTATTTTCAAAATGGAAGTCTTTCGTCAATTTGTCTCCCGGCTTTAGATTTGACAGGTTAACACTCGCTGAATTTTCTTTAGCAGATAAATCAAGTGTACCTGATGCAAAAGTAGCATCCGTTGATTTAATGTCGTTAAATGCTGCCCATGTTCCTCCTCCTACTAAAGCTAATCCTAATGCCGCCGAAGCCACTCCTAAACTTAATTTCTTTTTCATACCCATGGCAAACTCCCCTTTTATTGAATGATTTATATCGAAACCTGTTGCCAGGTTTACAACTGAAGTTAAGTGGACATGGTGCTGTCCTTTGTATCTGTTTCCAAATCTTTTGTCTTTCTTTCAATTTCTCTAATGGCGCTTGTGATCGTCACAAAAGCATACATCAGCAGCATCACGCCGGGAACAATCAGTAAAACAGCTGTTCCGATTGGCTGACTGGCAAAATGAAGCATATAGCCGGCATACGGAAGCTGAAAACCCGTATATTGCGCGCGGATATTTTCTTCCGATACTAGCGCTGAATCAGCTGCGGCGTTATTGTCCCCTTTTGTTTTAAATAACAAATGGCCTCCTTGCTTCGTCACGTCAACAATCCTGTGGGTGACCGCCGTATTTGCATCCTGCATAAATGTAATGACGTCACCCTTTTGGAGCTCTTTCACATCGGTGATTTCCTTGACCAATATTAAAGAACCTGTGTTGAACTCGGGCTCCATTGAACCCGAGAGAACTGATTTCAGCGTGTATCCAAACACTTCCGGCTCTCCCCCGGATGAACGTGTTGATATCACGACAAGCGTAAGTACAATAATGAGAGTAAAGATGATCACGTAGAGAATATTACTGATCATCTTCATTGCTTTTTTCATTCTCATCCCCGCTTTCCTTCACAACTGATTGAGTATCTTTTTCTTCCGTTACCGCTTCTTGAGATGCATCCTCTTTATTTGGTTTTTCTTGCACATCCTTTTGCGGTGTTTCCTTCTCCTTTTTGACGGCAGGCTTCGTTTCTTTTTTCGGGACTGTCGGTTTTTCATCGCACCTTGCAAGCGTCATTGGCTCCGACCACTCAAATGTACTGCCGTCTGCCGGATAGCCGGCCGGTTGATATACTTTAAATGCATAAATGCCGGGTTTCATTTTTTTCTTCGTCTCAATTTTATAAAGTGAATCGCCAATTTGATTGGAAATGAAGCCTTTTTCGATCACGTTCCCATCCTTTAGCGGTTTGCGGGCATTTTTCAGCTTATGAAGCTCCCACTTCCACTTTGATTTCTTCAGTTTCTCACCTGTATTTTTAAGCTCAGCAAATAAAGTGAGAGGTGAGCATACAGTACCTTTTGTATCCGTTTGATCTGACAGATGCAAATCACTTTGATCCCAACGTTTATCGTAATGGCAGTTTTTATCTGTATGCTGAAAATCTTTACATGTTTGAAGCGAAGCATTAAATGTTTCTATATCATGAAAAACAGCGCTTGTATCACCGGAAAATTGTAAGCATATCGCGGCAGTCAGACTGAAAATGACTGAAAGCTGAAAAAAAAGCAGAACTTTTAGTTTCGTCTTAGGCTTTTGCTGATTGCGGAACAATCGAAACATATCTTACCTCCTGTAAAACACTGTAACTTAATACGACAATCGTTCTCTTTAAAGAACTGCACAAATTGAGTATAGTCAACGTTTAATGGATTGAAAAACACCAAAATCGACCTTTTAGTTCGTTTAAGAGAACATTTTCGTCATCTTACTAAGTCTTACTCAGTATTGCTCATCTTTTTGAAATTTTTAGATTGTTATGTGAGAAAGTAAATGCATATCCAAGTTCGATTTGGAAATCATAAACAAGGAAAGGGTGACAGCATAATGTTCAAACAGTGTGTGATTTGTCTTTCTCTTCTCGTTTTCGGCACCCCTGCCGCTCACGCAGAAGAAGGGTCTCTTGTGACCGCCGCCCGTCACATATCTAAATGGGAAGAGCTTGCAGTAAAAGAAGCAAAAAAAAGATACCCGCTCGCACAGGTACTGTTCAAACAAAAAGTATGGGACCGCAAAAGAAAAGATGAGGCAGTGAAGCAATACCATTTAACCCTAAGAGAAGGATCAAAGGAATTCGGCGTATTTGTCACGATTTCATTCAATCCCTATAGCCAAAAGGTTAATAAAATTGCCATATTAGAAGAATATCAATAAGGTCCTCCATTTTAGAAGGACCTTATTCGCTATAGCAGTGCAATTATTTTTTTCGCTTCAGCCATAACCTGAAACCATAGGGTAAAATACCGAACCACTGCTGTGAGGCAGGTGTTTTTGTTTCTTTCCGCACCTCTTTTCGTTCTTTTCGTTCATCTTTCGGAGTATCTATATATTTGACAAATTGCTGAGTCATGTATTTGACATAATCATTTGTTTTCACGTGATCACCTCATCATTCAATTATTATGAGTGTTGGCTCACAGGACTTTTTTTATACCCTTCTTTGCTTTATTCTGTCCAGCTCAGCAGTTGTTTCTGTTTTTGATCAAACACTAGCTGTGCAGTTCTTTCTGTTCCCGACTCCGTCATGGCTTTTAAATTGATTTCTTTTTGCTCTTTTATCGATGTATCATGAATGTCATAAGAAACCTGCCCATATGTAAACTGCTGTGAACCCTTTTGGCCTTTCCGTTGCTCAAGAATATGCCGAATAGACAAAAGCGCGCCATTCTGAAGTAAATTCTCTCCTGTGTAAAACTCTTTTGTTTCCTTTTCAAACATGCAGCGTGAAATATATTGAGCAGCAGTAAAGTTCACGATCAGCAGTACAAGCGCGGATACAAAAAGAACAGCGGGATAAACAAACCCTCTCGTGCGGTACATTCACCCTCCTCCTAAATACCGATAAACCGGAAAAGCAGTTTGATACACTTTTTGATTCTCACTCTCAATTTTTAACAAAACCATTCCATTTTCAATATCGGCTTTCATGACTGTAATATGATCTAGTATCGGAACATGCCCTTTCCCATCTACCCTTTTTCTTATCATTGAATGATAGGTTTCAAAACGGATGTCTTGCCCGGAAAGATTGGTGCAAATCAATACGCTCCCATGCTCAGTTGTTTTGACTGCGCGGGACTGCTTGCACTCGTTCATCATCTGCTCCACCGAAATCATCCATTCTTGCTCTGTGAAACCGTCATATCCCTGTTGGCGCGACAAAAACAGATGGAAGATCATAGCTAACGATCCTGATATGAGTAAAAAGACAGAAAGCGAAAATAATATGTTAAGAAGCGTATAGCCAGTCTGTCCGCATAATGCTGAGGCAAAATGGTTTTTCTTTATAAGCTGCTGCTGAGATGCATACGTTTTGATCATGACCCTCCTCCTCCCACTTCAGCGCATAGATCTTATTGTTTTTTATAACCGTTTTTGAAGCATCTCTTTCACCAGTCATCATATATTTTCCAATGCTTTCATTCATTATCTGGTAGCCGGTTTCTCGTGATTCCGCCATCTTTTCATCAGCTATCAGCTTGCTCCACATGGGAACGACTGTCAGCAGCAGAAACAGCCACAGACTAAGCGCAGACATTGTTTCTATTGTAGAAAAACCTTTATTTTCTCTCCACATTGACTCTCCCGCTCCCTAAATAAACTGTTATGTCGTAAGCGTCATGTCCTTTTACTCGTATTTTTCCGCCTGTATTCGGATGCCCTTTCTCATTAAATTCCAAACGGTCTTTTAATGTCAGCGGCTCTATAGAAAGTCCTGTTGGATAGGGACGTTCAATCACCGTATTATCCATGATTAATTGATAGTCTTTTCTCTGAAAGAGAATTTTCGTTCTTTGATGACTGGACATTGCAGTCTGCTGTGCAAGCATAATATCGTTTTTCAGCTGCCATGCCGCCTGACGAACCGCTGTATTGCCATAAATAGGAGGAAGTGCGGTAAACACGGCAATCAAGAGGATAGAGGCGAGGCTTAACACAAGTAAGCTTTCTAAAAGAGTAAATCCCTCCTCCTCGTTTAATTTAATGTTCAACCTTAACTTCTCCGCCAGTGATGACAATATGCTTCCCATCTGGACAAACCGCATCCTTTTTCACATAGCCCTCTGACTGTAAATCGGCAAGGCTCGGTGTCTGTCCTTCATGATCGAGCTCATATGCAGTCATTTGTGCCTTAATCATGTTTTGCAGGCCCTCACAGCCCTTTTTCTGAATGGTTTGATTATGTTTCGTGACGTTCGGTATCGTAATTAAAAGCAAGATTGAAATAATAAAGAGCACAATTAGCATTTCAACAAGAGTGAATCCTTTCTCATTCATCGGCCTCTTCCTTTCACATTTGATTCATCATCTGATACATAGGCAAGAGCATAGACAAATACACAATTAAGATCATCGCAGCAACAAATCCATAAATCATAGGCTGAAGGATGCCTGTCCATTTCTGCGCCTTGTGTTCCAGCCGCTGCAATATGAACTGGCTGTATGTGAAAAGCTCCCTGTCTAGGCGGCCGCTCAGCTGGCCGTGAGATATGACTTTTGAAAAATCTGTTTCATAAAAAGGGCTGTCACAAATAGCGGCTTCAATAGATTCACCAGCTTTTAACCGTTCAATCACTTGCTCAGCCTCGCAGCGGTAGAAAGGGAGAAACGATTGATGTTTAAATGCATTAAGGCTGTCATAAATTGAGAGGCCTGATTTTAAAAGGCTGCTTAGCTGCAAAGAAAAAAAGTAGCTGTTAAACAGCCTGACAAGTTTTCCAACTAAAGGTATCCTGACACAAATAAGCATTTGCCGGACAGGTGACTTTTTCTTAAACACCAACCAATAATAAAGCCCGATACCTGCTGCAAAAAGAGCAGCCGAAACGACCATCAGATCACTATGCTGAAAACAAGCGAAAAGCATATCGGTTGAACGTGAGGTTTCCATATTCATCGATTGATAAATACCGGAAAACTGCGGAATGATGATGGAATGTAACATATAAAACATGACAGCGACTGTAAAGATGAGGAAAAGCGGATAGCGCAGCACCCTTTTCAGCTGGTCTGCCTGTGCGATTTTTCGTTCCAGCAGCTCTCCGCTCTGGATCATGGAAGCAGGCAATTCACCATGTGTTACAGCAAAATAACAAATACCTATGGCTTCCTTATGAAATGACAAACTCTTTAATACTTGATAAAACGGAGCCCCTTCCCTCAAATGAGTGACCGCGTCAGCCAAGTCGGCCACCTGCCTCTTATTCATCTGAAGCTCCATCAGGCGTAATCCATCCAGAAGCGTATATCCGCCCGCCATCATTTCACCAAGCCGCTTTAATAACAAGGCTTGATCCTTTAGCGGCCAAGTTTTTCTAATCTGTTTCATGATAAACCCACCGGTCATAGTTGTTTGTCGTCAAGTAGCCAAGTGCAATTCCTTTTCTGATAATTTGACGCAGTGTTTGATATTGGTAATTTGCATGATTGCCTTTTGCCTCCTGAATACACTGCTGAAGGTTTTTTCCGTAAAGCAGCTCATAAACGCTTACTCTTCTGGTGTTTCGAGACTGGTGGCAATATACCGATGAACATCTGTTTTCACAAAACGGGCAAGCTAAATCAACCAAGCGCTGAGCCGCTATCGCAATGACGGTCTGTTCGATTTCATTCATATTGATGCCGAATTCAAGCAGCCTGTAAATCGCGCCCTTCGCATCTCTCGTATGAAGGCTCGTCAGCACCAAATGCCCCGTCATCGCTGCTCGCACGGCAATTTCAGCTGTTTCCGCGTCTCTGATCTCACCTAAAATAATCATATCCGGGTCATGGCGCAAAATAGCCTTAAGCCCTGCCGAATATGTCACACCGGCTTTTTCATTCACCTGCACCTGAAGAACATCCTCGTCCCTTGTTTCAACAGGGTCTTCCAGTGTGACAATATTTCGATTAAAGTGTTTTTTTGCATATTGAACGAGAGAGTATAATGTGGTGGTCTTCCCTGAGCCAGTTGGCCCGGTAAAAATGAGCATGCCGTGAGAATGTTTTAAAAATGAGAGTAAAGTGGCTCCTGTCTTAGGAAATAACGACAGTTTATGAATTGATGGGATATTGTATTGAGGCATCACTCTGATCACGAGGCTTTCTTCATTAATAGTGGGAAGTGTTGACATTCTTAAATGAACATTTCCCTTTCCCAGTTTTAACGTAAGCGAACCATTTTGCGGCTTTCTCCTTTCCCCTATGTCCATCGCTGAGAGAAATTTAAAATGTGAAATCAGTCTTACGCACTCTTCTTTTTTCATGTTCCTTTTTTTCAGCAAGGCGTGATCTACCCGAAAATGAATGATGGCGTCCTGCTCCCTCGGCACAATGTGAATGTCAGAAGCCTTTGTTGAATACGCCTCTTCAATCAAGGTTCTGCTTATCGTTTCTATTGAATCCAATTTGATTCCCTCTCCTTTCAATGCGTATTGTAGAAAAATAAGGACTGGTAATCAAACGGAGAAAAAGTGATTTTCCGGAGATGTTATATGCCGAAAAATCAATTTCTGCTGACAGAAAAGATTGTTTCAGCTGAATGTTCCTCCTTGATTTTATTATTTTTCTTAATAAAAAAGCAGGCATGATGACCATCATGCCTGCTTTCCTCTATCTTTCATTATGCTGATTTAGAAATTTCACTTAATGCTTCTCCGGCTTTTTGGTCTGTATTTTTCTCAACGGAAAGATCGCCTAATGCAACAATACCGGCAATTCGTTCGTTTTGAAGAATCGGTAAACGGCGGATTTGGTGCTCTGCCATAAGCTGACTCGCTTCTTCAGCAGACATATCAGGGTGGCCGGATACGATGTCAGCGCTCATGATGTCTCTTGCTTTTGCATCCATCTGATTCTCAGCTAAGCATCTCGTCACAATATCCCGATCAGAAACAATCCCCTTAAGTGTGTCGTTTTCACAGATTGGAATAGAACCGACATTAGAGTCTTTCATCTGTTTCGCTAGTTCTGTGATTGAAGCGGTTGGTTCACAGCATTCTACATTCTTCGTCATAATATCTCTTATTTTCATTTCCATTCCTCCTTTACCGTGTTCTATTTATTTTTTATCCGCTGCACAAAAAATGAAACATCCTACAGTGTCTGCCTTTTTTGAGATTTCTTTTTCTTCTTTCCCTCCTGCAGCATATCTCCCGTCCAGCCTTTCTTCTTCAAATAGAGGTAGATCAGGACCGTAGACGTGCCAATCAATAAGAGCGATAAGAGATATCCGTATTTCCAATTCAGCTCAGGCATCACTGAAAAGTTCATCCCCCAGAGGGCCCCAAGTGCTGTAACCGGCGTAAAAAGCGTCGTGAAAATGGTCAGCGCTTTGAATATTTCATTTCCCCTGTGAGAGGTAATGACTTCCTCTGAATGCAGCAGACTATTAAGCTCCCCTTCAAATTCACTGATGTATGTAAACCCCCTGTCAATTTTGAGTTGTGTCCGCTGATAAACCTTTTTATCTTCATGTTGAGACAAGAAGGTTTCTTTCAATGCCATTTCAATTTTTTTAGTGTTTAGGATTAAGTTTTTCCAGATCATCAGCTCATGGTGCAAGAGATGGACACGGTTTAAAATGCTTTTGCTATTGTCGTCTTTGATTTGCCATCTGAGCTTTCTCAGCTTTACTTCAAATTCATCTAAACCGATTAGAAACGCATTCATTAACTCGCTGAGAAGGATCAAAAATCCCTCCATGGTGCTATCTGCTCTTTCCATTTGCTGGACAACTTGTTTTCCCTTAATCCCATTCAAAATCGAAAAATCAAAGTTTATTGTAAAAAAATATTGTCTGGTAATATAAAAGTGAAAAACGGTATGGTCTTTTTCCTCACCCAGCCCCTGATCATATATAATTGAGCCAAATACTGCTTCATTTTCCGTTTCAGTTGTGTCCACACGCAAAAAGTTAATATGATGGTTATTTTCAAACCACTTTTCGCATTGAGGCCAGTGAGAAAAATGGATCAGATCTCTTGCCTTATCTCTTTCCTGAGGCCCCATTTGGTACCAAAACCAATCCTTTCCCGTATGTGCCTTCATGTCAAGCTCCTCCAAACTTTTATTCTTTTGTTCTTTAATTGCCCAAGAAAGGCCTCGCTAAACCAGTCAGCCGCTTCAACACATGTTTTGTGAGCATTTTCCTGTGGTATGGAAAAAAGAAAGACATCGGAAAAGGGAGGTGCATGCCTTCCTTGGAGAAGGCAGTTGTTTTGGAATTTGTCAATTTACTAGCAGTCGCTATTCTCATTTTGTTAACAGGATTTTTTGTTGCCGCAGAATTTTCAATCGTAAAAGTGCGGCGTTCCAGAATTGATCAGCTTGTCGCAAAAGGAAAGAAAGGCGCTAAAGCAGCAAAGCATGTCATCACTCACCTTGATGAATATTTATCAGCCTGCCAGCTGGGCATCACAGTGGCAGCTTTAGGATTGGGCTGGCTGGGGGAACCGACCGTGCAAACCTTGCTTCGTCCCCTTTTTCATAAAGCAGGCTTGAATGAGTCGCTCACCCACCTTCTTTCACTTGTCATTGCCTTTTTAGCGGTGACGTATTTAAATGTCGTCATAGGGGAGCTGGCGCCAAAGAGCTTCGCCATTCAAAAAGCAGAAAGCATTACATTGATGCTTGCCAAACCGCTTATTTGGTTTTATAAAATCATGTTTCCATTCATTTGGCTGCTGAACCACTCTGCCCGGTTGATTACAGGGTTGTTTGGGCTGAAGCCGGCATCAGAGCATGAACTGGCGTATACAGAGGAAGAACTGCGGGTTCTTTTAGCTGAAAGCTATAAAAGCGGTGAAATCAGAAAAAGTGAATTAAGGTATATGGATAATATCTTCACCTTCGATAAACGAATGGCTAAGGAAATCATGGTGCCGCGAAATGAAATGGTCAGTTTGTCACTTGATGAAGACTCAATCCCAAGTCTGCAGGAAACAGTGAAGCAAACAAAATATACACGGTACCCAGTTGTAAGAGAGGATAAAGATAACGTTATGGGCGTAATCAATATGAAAGAAGTGCTGTTTTCAATGCTGGCGAAAGATTTTTCACTGAACAAGCAGCATATTGAACCTTTCATTCAGCCCGTTATCCATGTTATTGAGACAATTCCTATTTATAAATTACTGCTGAAAATGCAAAAGGAACGCACCCATATGGCGATTCTCATTGATGAATATGGCGGAACTTCCGGTTTGGTCACTGTCGAGGATATTATCGAAGAAATTGTAGGAGAAATCCGCGATGAATTTGACGAGGATGAGGTGCCTCATATCCGCGAGCTCGGAAAGAATCACTACTTATTAAATGCAAAGTTATTAATCAGCGATGTAAACAACCTGCTTGGAACAGATTTATCAGAAGCTGAAGTGGACACCTTGGGCGGCTGGTTTCTGACACAAAACATAGACGCCGAGGCTGAAAGTGTGATTGAATATGATGGCTACTCTTTTAAGGTAAAAGACATTGACAGCCATCACATTTTATTCATAGAAGTTAAAAAAGCTGAATAGCCCACGGGAGGCTGTCCAGCTTTTTTCCAGAATGAACATGGTTGTGATTGTTCAGGGTATTATGATTCTTCTATCTTAAATCCTTTATTGGCCAGGGCTTTAGCAAGACTTTGCTCGGTTTTTACATTCGAAAAATCCAGACCCAGCTTCACCACAGTTTGAGCAATTTCTGGCCTGATTCCTGAAATAATCGTCTCAATTCCGAGTAGTTTGGTGCTGTCAATCACTTTAAAAATTTGATAAGCCACCATTGTATCGACGATGGGAACGCCCGAAATATCTAAAAATAAATAGGAGAGTTTTAACGCTGAGCACTGATGCAGCACCGACTCCAAAATCGTCCTCGCTCTGTACGTATCAATTTCACCGACAAGCGGAAGAATCCCTATCCCCTCAGAGATCGGCATAATCGGCGCACTCAATTCATTAATCATTTCTTTTTGTGCGTTTAATTGTATCATCGTGACCTGGGAATATTCTTCAGTAAACACTTCGATGATCTCATCAATGGTTTGATTCAAGATCCGGCTCCACTCATAAATGTCCTGAATGCTGATTTCTTGAGAAGAGGCTTCGCTGAATGTCTGAATCCATTTAAACATGATGTGCCTGAAGGCGTTAAGTTGGCCGACACTTTCTGTTACAGTCACTTCATGAACGGCACGGTCTCTGGCGCATTGAAGAGACCATCGATTGAGCTCATCCTTTACGTCTTCTGCTTTACTAAGGGGTTTCGCCACGATGGTCACTAATGATTCATGCTGGTCTTTTAACTTTTGTTCTAATTTCTTTTGATCTTGAGCGGAATGCAGCCCACTTCCTTTTGACATGCAAGTTTCCAGCCATTGTTTGATAATATCTTCTTTGTGCTCTCTTAAATACTGATCAAGAGCTATCATCTTAATGAGCTACCTCCTGTTTTTTTGAAAAATATATGTTTCCTATGTATAATGCGTCTTCCTCAGCACATACTATGTTTACATTCGATGGGCTATAGCCAAGCGGTAAGGCAATGGACTTTGACTCCGTGATCGTTGGTTCGAATCCAGCTAGCCCAGTTTCTGAACAGGTGAAAAACCGAAGATAAGCTGATTCATAAAAATCAGCGGATCTTCGGTTTTTCATCATGCAGATTGATGAACCGTTTTCTTCTTCGATAGCTTCAACAGTTCTCCCGGATTATAACCGATCACCAGCTTTTTGTTGTCCACAAGAATCGGACGTCGCAAAAGCTTCGGCTTCTCGATTAAAAGTTCCAGCACCTCATTTACCGTCATCTCTTCGATGTTTAGATTTAAATCTTTGAAGGTCTGGCTTCTTGTCGCTAAAATTTCATCAATACCTTCTGTCGTTAACGATAAAATGTACCTTAATTCTTCTATTGTCGGGGTATCTCTGAATAAGTGCCGTTCGTTAAATTCAATTTGATGCGCTTTAAGCCAATGTTTTGTTTTTCGGCATGACGTGCAGCTTGGATATGAGTAAAAAATTAATTGTTCCATTCGTTTTTTCCTCCTAGTTAACCATCTCTTTGTAGAATAACTACCCGGATCATTTTTTATTTAAACCATTTAAAGAACTTTTTTTCGGATTATTTTTTAAAAAACAGTCATATAATAGAAAACGCAATCAAAGGAACAAATTCCATTTGTATAACAATAATGAAAATGTTTACATTTCTAGGTGTGATCTATTATAATAACAGTCAGAGGTACTCTCGGGAGGGGATAAAAATGAATCGCATGTTCCGGGTGTTAGGATTTTGGACGGGAATTTTCGCAGTCATGTTTTATTTGGGTGATATGAAAGATGCTTCCCTATTATTTTTTGGACAGACGATCCTATTTGTATTTCTATCGTATTTGAACTTAACTGAACGCATGTATATTTATATTTTTGGCGCTTATTTAACGATTTTCTTTGCCGGCTTTACATATTACTCAATTTTTATTATGGTGCCCGGCGGCGGAGGCCATTAAATGCAAAAAGAGACAAACCTTATCGGTTTGTCTCTTTTTTTACAATGAAAACCCATTTAAAAACGGATTTTGATCCTGCTCAGTCAGTACGTCTGTTTCAGGTCCATGGCCGCTTAACACCAGCGTGTGCTCCGGCAGCGTAAGCAGTTTTTCATGAATGGATGTCAGCAGCGTCTCCTGATCGCCGCCTATTAAATCCGTACGCCCTATACCGCCTTGAAACAGGACATCTCCGGAGATCACCAAGTCTGCATCCTTCACGTAGTAAGAAACACTGCCTGGCGAATGTCCCGGCGTAAATAATGTTTCCAAATAAAACGGTCCGATATTGAGCTCACCGTCTCCTTCAATCAGATGATCTGCAGGCTTAGCTGTGATTTCTATCCCTCTCAGCATGCCGGAGCCGTTTAAGGAGGCATCCGTAAGCCAATTCTTTTCATTCTGATGCAGGTAAACAGGGATATCCCATTTTTCTCTCACTTCATCCAGCGCTCCAATATGGTCGAAATGGGCATGTGTAAGCAAAATGGCTAAAGGCGTCAGCCCTTTATCTTTTATGTATTGATTGATTTTATTTCCTTCTCCGCCCGGATCAAAAATCAGGCATTGATCATCATTGATGAGAAAATATGCGTTCGCTTGAATCGGCCCAACTGGCATTCGTCTCCATTTCACTATGATCACCTCTTTCTTTTTATGCTCCTATTATGAGGGTTTTTGAAAAAAGATTCAAACAATCGCAATGAAAACGCTATCGACAAACCTCTAAAAAACAGGTAGAATAAAAATGGAAAGAATTGCAGGTTTTTCAATGTAAAGGGGGCTGCGTAATGTTACTTGTCGTGATTTTCGGCCTTGTCGCTCTTTTCGCTTTATGGGGAGTCTTGCGTTCTGTTAAAAATAGAAATATACTTGGATTTTTAATGGCCGGAGCCACCTTATTTGTCTTTGGCTGGTTTACGGTGATGACCGTGATAAACAGCGGCTATCCAACCGCGCATTAAAACCTGTATCCCATTGGATACAGGTTTGTTTTTATTGCTGTAATCGTTTATTGACACTTTCTATTTTGCTTTCAAGCGTCGTTTTTTTGTCACGTCTGTCATCAATTCGGATGTTTGTTGCCACTCTGTGCAGCCCTTTTTGAAACGGTGCTTCGTGAATTTCCTGAATAACTGTGAAAAGGTCACTGAGTTCTCCCTCGATCAGCGTGTTCATCGGTGTCAGCTGGTATTTGATTTTCCCTTCAGCTTGATATTTTTCTAAAATTTTTTGGACATCGGCCACGTAATCACTCACACTAGGTGTTTCCGTTCCGATTGGGATAATGGTTACATCTGCGATAGCCATCGTTATTCCATCTCCTTTTGATCAATGATGAGTTGCTTCATTTCATGTGATTCCAATAAAATGATCTGCTCAAAATGAAAGCCGTATAACGCATATTTCCCGTTCGGAGAAATTTGTATCGGCTCCATTTTCGGCAGGGAGAAAAGATCGTTTGCCTTTCCCGATGCCACATTGACAGCTGCGAGCTTATATGAATCGCCGCTTTCTTTAAACGTATAAAAAAGAGCTTTTGCTTCATCATAATCATACTCCATCGGAGCCAAATTTGTATATTTTGTTTGGAGCGGCCATTCCGCTGTAACTGGCGATTTTGTTTGCGGCGTATTAAACTGATACGTCCCTTTTTGTCCGGAAGCTGATTTGACAGTAAAACTCATTTGATGGAAAGAATCAAAGAAAAGAACATCATCCTCGAGCTTTTCTTCCGTATTGGAGGCCGTATCGAATGTATATAAAGGCCCTGACTTATCCTCTCTTCCCTCTTTTACATAACCAAATGTATTTTTGGATGTCCAATGAATAAATGGAACCTGTACCGGACTTAAGGAAGACTCGTCTTTTTTGGCATTCACCTGATATGTATGGAAATCCCAGTTTTCAGAGAAGACCGTAACCATCATTTGATAAGGATCATACTGGTTCCAAGCAGCCTCGAGCTCATACGTTTCATATTCTTTTTGGTAAAGCGTCTCTCCTTTTGCATTAAGCAAAACCACTGCTGTCTTTTGGCTGTGCGTAACTTGCAGCAGAATCATCTGCTTTTTCGGATTGATTTGAACATCAACGATTTGGCCATCCGTCCGATAAAGCTTTTTCGCTTTGCCGGTATAGATGCGGTACGAAAAAAGCTCTGTTTTCGTCGGATCGGACGCGGTATATAAAATTGTGCTGTTATTCAGCCATCCTTCAGCTCCATCCGCTTTTTCCGCGGAAAGCGGAATGATGTCTTTTTCCTCATCTTTTGCCGCCGATGTTTGTTTTTGCTGCTGATGAGATGGTTCGCATGCCGTTAAACTAAACAGCAAAGCCGACAGCAGAATGAAACAAACTGATCTCATCAGCCTTCCCCTCCGATCATCTTTATTGTCGCATATTTGCTGCGGCAGAAAAAAGAAAAAGTTTTCAGTTACTCATGAAAAAATAGCGACCTCCACAAAATGCCGTTTGTCGCATTATAAATATGTGAAAACTGCTGAAACGGCAAAGGATTTTGACCTTTTCCAAGTTCCACCGTATATCCTTCTTTAAAATAATAGTGAATAAACCAATCGCGAAATCCCGCATAGCTGTCTATATCCCTTATCCCTTTATAAATGTTCCCGCTTAACTTCTCAAAATCCTTTATGACTGCAGCAGATTCTTCAGGTTCAAGGCCTTTGTAGCCCCAATAAATTTCTTCTCCCTGAGTATGGAGGGCCAGCAGTCTGTCAGGTGGATTCTCCGTTATCAGACGGTACATCGCGATGGATTCCGGTTCCGTAAGCGGAGTGATTCCCGGAAAATCGCGGTAGGTCGGTGCTGTCGGTTTGCGGTGTTTCTCAATTTCCCATAATGACGGAAATTGTTTATTTAAATCAACTCCGTTTATGTTTGCCTTCCATTCATTAAAATTCGGACGATGGCCATTTAGCCGTTCGAGCTCTTCTTTCCTGGTTCCCATGCCTTCTGATCCATTCAAGACAAGATCAACGCCATCCGGATTAACAAGAGGAACGAGAGACAGAGATGTGCTGCTGAACAGCTTCATGGGAGAAAAGCCGAAGAAAGGCGAGTTGCAGCATAATGACATGCAGTATTCCTTAAACCATTTTAGCAGGACAGACGTGGTGATCCACTCATTCGCATGAAACGAGGCGTTCATATGAACCTTTTTTACAGCATGCTCTCCACCTGCCTTCAGCTCCCAGATTGGTCTGCCAAGTACAGAACGGCCAATTTTTCGGCATGAAACAAAGGGAAATACATCAATAATCTTCTTTACTTCCTTTTCAACACCTGCATCATCATAGATTTTTCCTTGCTCTATCCAGTTATCAGAAAGATCAAGCTCTCGAGGCTGTAAAAAGCTCTTGATCTCCTGAATGGTTTGAAGCTCCTTATCGTTATTCTCTTCAATCAAATAACCAGGACAATACAATTGGTGCTTCTGTCCGGTGCGATTTGCGCTTTTAAGCAGTTCCTCGTCTATCTTCAGTTCTCTCGCCACTCTGGTCAAGTTGTGCTTGATCTCAGGTTTCACCGTAATAAACGCCATCATCATCCCCCTTTTTTGTTACTATATGACAGCGTGTTTAAAAAAAGAAAGCCTCCCGCCACTTTGTTGGGGGAGACATTGTGATTACGATGCCTGATCGATCATTTGTTTTTCTTTTCGTTTTGACGAATGGTCCAGCCTTTTCTGATCATAAAAACGCAACAAATCACCATAGATGATTTCATCAGAAAGTGACAGCTCCTGTTTCGCTTTATCAGCAAATGCTTCACATTGTTTTGCCTCTTTTAGCGGCTTACCGGTCTCTTTGTCATAACAAACACCGTCAGTATATACAACCTGATCCGTGATAAAACTCCCGTCCCGGAGCACTGTAAAGTCCATTTTTTCCTCTGAAAGCAGATCGTTGCCAAATTGAATTTGATCTTTCGTTTCAATCCCTAAAAGATTCATCAGCGTCGGCCTGATATCAATTTGTCCGCCTACTGTTTCAATGGTTTGCGGCTTTTTATCAGTAATACCGGGAATATGAATGACAAGCGGCACCTTTTGGAGCTGTACTTCTTCAAATGGTGTAATCTCTTTCCCTAAAAATTGCCCCATCGCTTCATTATGGTTTTCCGATATACCATAATGGTCACCGTATAATATGATAATAGAGTTGTCGTATAATCCGTCTTCTCTCAGCTTTTCGATAAACCGTTTCAGCGCCTCATCCTGATAGCGTACGGTCGGGAAGTATTTATTTAGCGTCTGGCTGCTTGAATCATATCGATCAATCAATTTGTCCTCTTCATCAAGATCAAACGGGAAGTGGTTCGTCAGTGTGATCAGCCTCGAATAAAACGGCTGAGGCAGATTTTTCATCAGCTCTGAAGATTGCTCAAAAAATTCTTTGTCCTTCAGTCCCCAGCCGACTGAATTTTTGTCATTTACATCATAGGCATTACTATCTAAAAAAGAATCATATCCAAGCGATTCATACATTAAATCACGATTCCAAAAGCTTTTATTATTAGCGTGAAGGACAGCTGAATAGTAACCGCTGTTTTTCAGAATCTCAGGTGCGGCTCTGTATTCGTTTCCTGCATTTGTAAAAAACACGGCACCTCGTCCAAGCGGATACAGTGAATTGTCCACGATAAATTCAGAATCCGATGTTTTTCCCTGGCCGGTTTGGTGGTAAACATTATTGAAATTGTAGCTCTGTTTTATAAAGTCATTCAGAAAAGGCGTGATTTCTTTTCCATTCACCTTTTCATTGACCACAAAGCTTTGCGTCGACTCTAAGGATACGAGAATGACGTTCCTGCCTTTTGCAGCGCCGAATAAACTTTTGTTGGCGTCTTTCGCATTAGCGGTTACGTAGTTTTCAATTTCCGTCAGGCTGTTGCTGTCAGCCAAGGCTCTTTGTGCAGACTGCTTCGACTGAAGAACACCGTCGTAAATATGAAAATTAAACAAACTGATGTTTTTAACAAGCATTTCTCTGTCAAATGAACGTGTCAATAGCTGAGGTCTTTCTGCTTCAGACAAGCCCAAATTGAAGAAATAAACAGAAGCAACAAACAGAAAATATGCCGCCCGTTCATTTTTCGTGGAGGGAATGTCCGATTGAAAAGCTTTTTGCCCAATGTGAAGCCATATTAAAACCACAATATCTACAGCCAATAGAAGGTCTGTCGGCTCTAGAAGTGTTCCGATGCTGCTTCCGAGATCACCCATATTGCTCGTTTGAAAAAGAACAGGAATCGTTAAGAAATCATTGTAAAAACGGTAAAAAACCATATTTGCCAGCAATACAAATGTGACAAGACAGCTCATCGCAATCATGTAACGATTTCTGTTTTTGCCTTTTAAAAACAGGCTGAAGCCAAAAATGAACAGCAAAAAGCTCAATGGGTTGATAAACAGAATAAATTCCTGCGTTAGATTGTCGATTTTAATATGAAAACTGGTTTTGTAAACAGCATACGTTTTCAGCCACATCAATAAAATGGCAATCAGCATAAATGAAAACTTCGAAAAAAACGTTTTTCGCATTTCAACCTCCTATGCAGCACGCTCGAAAAATCAGTCTATTCCTAACATTCTCATTATCACATTAATTTAAATCTTAACCTGAACATAACAAAAAATCAATTTCATTTATACAATTTTAACAATTTTGGTGTTTCATCCATTCGTTTTTAGCGATCCAAGCGCCGCCGATAACGCCGGCATCATTTCCAAGTGTGGCAATTGAAATATCAGCCGCTTCTGCCGCCCGTGGAAACGCGCATTTGCGGAATGTTTTCTCGACTTTTGATCTCAGCAGTTCTCCAGCTCTCGAAACGCCGCCGCCCAGAACGATTTTTGACGGATTAAGCGAGCTTGCCAAATTTCCGAGCACCAAACCAAGGTGTTCGGATACATAATCAATGACTTCCAGGGCAATTTCGTCATTTTCATCCGCCGCTTCAAATACATCCCTCGCTGACAATTGTTCAGATGCTTGTAAACGTGTCGTCTGTTTAGCATCTGCAATTTTCTCTTTTGCAATTCTTACAATTCCGGTTGCGGACGCTATTGTTTCGATACAGCCCGTCTTTCCGCAGTTGCAAGGCGCTCCGCCTTCAGGAATGCTGCAAATATGGCCGATTTCCCCGCCGGCGCCATTTATGCCATGTACAATTTCACCATTTACAATGATACCGCCGCCAACTCCCGTGCCAAGCGTCACGAGAATGACGTCTTTTGCGCCGTCACCCGCTCCCTTCCACATTTCCCCGAGCGCAGCAATATTCGCGTCGTTTTCTATCACAGCCGGGATGCCGGTTTCTGTCTCCAGATGGTTCTTTAAAGCATAGTTTTTCCACCCCAGATTTACTGTTTCATAAACGACTCCGGCTGCCATATCTACAGGACCCGGTGCGCCCATTCCGATGTATTTAATGATATGCTTCGGTTTTTGCAGCTCATCCAGCTTGCTGTCGATTGTTTTTGCAATCGCAACGGTAATGGTATCGCCGGTTTTATCAGTCGGGACTTCCCACTTATGCTGAATTTCACCATATTGATTAATAAAAGCGAGTTTAATCGTCGTTCCTCCCAGATCAATGCCTGCAAACCATATCTCGTCCATTTTTATCACCTTAGCCTTTACATCTTTCGTTTTTTTGTTTGTTCCAATTCTTTTCGAAGGACAGCTGCCGCTTTGGCCCATTGCTCCTTCTCAATCATGTGGTTCATGTATAATTCCTTTAATTCATCCAGCATAAACTCTATTTCAAGCTCTCTGTCTCCAAAATAAACAATGTGGCCAAACGTTTTTAACAGCTGCTGCACATCATAAAATGTATTCATTTTTCCTCACCATTCTTGATCTTAACTATCATAAGCGTATTCATATAGATGCAGCCGGTCAAGAAGAAATGACAAAAAAGCCAGTCTCCCTCCCCGGCATATTCCATTCCTTATGATTCTTCTTTATTGTTTTCTATTTGTCGCTGCAGCTCTTTATAACGCTGCTCCTTCGGCTCTAGGTTTACAGCCGACTCGATAGCCTTCCCTGCTTGACCAAGCTCATTTTTTTCCGCATACAGCAAGGCTAAATAGTAATAGGAGTCATGGTCTTTAGGTTCTTTTTCCACTGCTCTTTCCAAAAGGGAAATCGCCTGATCATATTCACCGATTTGAATATCTGAAACAGCCAGAATTTTCAATAGATCAACAGAGGCATCTTTTTGCTCCGCTTCTCCGTTCAGCAATTCCGTTACTTCTTTATACTTTCCTTCCTGATTCAGCTCTCTCGCCTGCTGAATCAGCGCCGACTCCTGATGGGAGGGCGAATGCAATCCGTAGTATAAAAACCCGGCCGCCAAAGCAAGCAGCAAAGCCGCTGACAATAATCTTCTTGCCAATGCTCGGGCTTTGGGTAATCCTAGTGCGGCGGCTGCGAAAAAACCGCCAATCAAGCCGCCGATATGTCCTGAATTATCAATATTCGAAACCGCAAAACCAAAGCCCAGATTGATGATAATAATGACGATAATATTGGTTCCGATCGTTCTAAAAAACATTTTCCGATTTGTCAAAGCTATATACAGCAATGCACCTAAGCATCCGAATATGGCTCCTGAAGCGCCTGCTGAAGGATACGGGCTGAACACAAAGCTTGCGATCGAACCCGTGATGCCAGCAGCCAGATAAATCAGCAAAAATCTGCCCGATCCGTACATCCGCTCAACCGCTGTACCGACCGACCATAAAGCCAGCGTGTTAAACGCTAAATGCGCAATGCCGATGTGAAGCACAATCGGTGTCAAAAGCCGCCACCATTCTCCAGCTGCAATCAGGCTGTTTTCCTTTGCTCCAAAAGCGACAAGCGTCTCCGTATTTGTACTGCCCCCGTTTAATTCAAGCAAGAAAAACATCAAGATCTGAAGCGCGATGAATAAATATGTAAAGATTGGTTTTCCGTTTTGAAAAACCGCCGCTTCATTTTTTCTCTGTTCTTCTTGTTTCAGTACTAGCGAAAGGAAGCGTTCTCTCGCCATTTGCGCGTCTTCAAACGAAGCGCGGGCTTCTGTGCATTCTTCCGCAGGAAATGATGGAAAAACAGCTTGAAGATCATCACGGAGCATCGTTCTCCTCACGATCGCCGGCTCAACTGATACAGGCCCCTTCTCAAAAGGCTTTTCGGCGATCTCTTCCCAGTCATCAACAGGGGCTTCCGCTGAAAAAAATACATTCAGCAGTTTCATCTGACGATTGCCCATCGACGCCCTGATTCGTTCTACTCGTTCAGCCTGCTCTTCTATGTCTCTTGCCATTTCCTGGCGAAAATCAATATCATGTTTATATAGGCGAACCAGATCATAAGAGGACTTGTCCGGTGCTTCCAGCCACATTTCATCTGACTCACCGGCTTGTATGACGCCATACCCGCTATTCACTAAGTGCGCCGCGATTTTCCAATATGTATACTCCAGCAAATACATGTTTACCGCTCCAATGGTTTTTTTTCATTATAACAGCTGATGCTCCGAACGCCTACCGAAAGCAAAAAATCCCGTTTTTCACGGGATTTTAGAAAGCTTGCTGTATAAACTTATTGCGGATAAACGGAATTCTTAAAAATAAATGAATAAAAGACCGCCTGATTCCCGGCTGGCTGAGTACGGTATTCATAAGACGGTAGCGGTTTTGATAAAACATGACGGCAGAAACAGCGAAAATGGCATAAATCATAAGTTTTTTCATCATATCCCTCCTGCCAATTAGGGTTTGTCATTCTTTTTTATTTATTCTTAAATAAGGAGCAGGAACGTTAGGGACAACAAAAAACGATTCGACCCTCTGTTATCAGCTGATGTACCGGGATGTCATGCGGCAGACGGGGAACGTGTGAAAACAGCTGGCACTCCAAAAGCAAAGAGACTGTCTTCCCTTCATAATCGCTTAAAAAACGGTCATAATAGCCGCCGCCAAAGCCGACCCTAAACCCGTCAGTATCGAAACAAACACCCGGAACGATTATCAAGTCAATTTGTGATGGTTCCACTTTTTTTGTTTTTTCGATTACCGGCTCAAGAAGTCCGGCGTAAACGGTTTCGAGCTGATCATCGGTCTGATATGTACGGAATTGCATGTTCTTCGATTTCGGGTCGCATTTGGGAATACAAACTTGTTTCCCTTCTTTCCAAGCCTGCTTAATGACGGGACGCGTCGGTATTTCCAGCCCTCTGGAGATGGTGACGGCAATGGTGCTGGCATTTTGCCACTCCGGCAGAGAAAACAAACGCTTGTACATACGCGCTGTTTTTTGAAGTAGATCTTCATCTGATACAGCAGATAGTGCCTCCATCGTCTTTTTTCTTAATTGTGATTTCATCTCTCATCCCCCTCGGAAAAGAAAAAAGCCAGAACCTTTTTTCAAAGCTCTGGCTTTTTTTACACCTCAAACAGCTGAGCTGTTATTTTGTTTCACGGTGTAACGTAGATTTTTTATCACGTGGGCAATATTTTTTAAATTCAACGCGGTCTGGATTGTTGCGTTTGTTCTTTTTAGAAATATAGTTACGCTCACCACATTCAGTGCAAGCCAAAGTAATATTAACGCGCATTATTTTCCCTCCAAACTAAAATCATTTACTTATTCAGACTTATATATAATACCACTATAATGGACGGAATGCTAGGCTGATTTTCAATGAATTATTGAATTATGAATAATACGCTCATAAAGCTGCAAATATGATTCCGTAATGAGCCGGGGATGGTGTAGTTTGATCACTTGTTCTCTGCCGGCTTCTTTTATCCGGCGGGCTCTTTCCCGGTCTTTTAAAAACCTGTCCAGCAGATCAGCCGCTTCCTGCGCGCGCGTAAAATCAACGGTGAATGCTGTTTTGTCGTGAAGGGCAAAGTCACAAAAACCGCCCGACTGAGAAACGGCAGTCAGCACACCTTGTTCCATGCTTTCTTGCGCGGCAAGCCCAAACGGCTCATAAAAACTAGGGAAAACAGCCATTTCACAGTGAGACAGAAACGTTCTGATGTCTCTTCTATGCAGAAACGGCAGGAACATAACACGTTCCTTCAAATTCAATGCTGCAGCCAGTTTTTCATAGGAGGAGAGAGACGGACCTTCCCCAGCCAGCACCAAATGCAGGTCAGGCTGACGCCGCCTCAGGATAGCAAACACCTTTAACAGCTGAGAAAAACCTTTTTCCGGAACAAACCTACCAAACGAAAATATGAACCTTCCATTCATGTTCCTTGGAACTTCTCCCTTTTCCTCCTCCATAGATGCAGGGCTTGGGATGACAGTTATTTTTTCACGTGCTGCCTTATCAAGCGACCGTTTCATAAAAGAGCTTAGTACAATCAATTCATCAGCAGATTCTATCAGGAGCCGTTCGGTCTGCAGTCTGTATGGATGCGGGGCTTCTTGGCACGCCTTCTTCCTTTCGCTTTCAAGACCGTGGATAGTCACTGCAAGCGGGATGCCAAGCCGTTGTTTCAAATAATGAGCAGCGGGAGCTGTCATATCATCATGGGCATGAATCAGATCGAAACGCTCATTGCAGGATAACACATGCTGAACCATTGTAAAGTTAGCATCAGCCATAAAATCTTCAAACTGCGCATATGAAAACAGCCGCCTGCTTGGAGTAAAAACAGTTATGTTGATATGCGGGTTTAAATAAGAAATAAGACGGTTTAAATGGACACCAAGCCCGCTTTTCGGCTCATGAGGATGTTCAAGTGAAAGCATGAGAACGTTCATCTTTCTTTTTCCCCTCCTCCATAACACGTGTAGGCAGAAAATTGCTTCTCCCACCAGGTGTACGCGTCCTCAGCCTGAAAGCTTTTTAGATCAGTAACCCCATTTTCCGCAAGATAGATGTCCTCTGTATCCGCGAGCTTGAGAGAGACATTCATTGAGTTAACTATTCTGTATTCAGCCCCATATACAGCATCACCAGCTGCCTGTCCAATTGTCCATTCCCCTTTATGATACGTTATGCGTTTCGTCCTGACAGCTTCGATGTTTTTTCTTTTGATGACAATGCGCAATTCTTTTATCATATCCCGCGGGCTTTCGAAAAGCACAGCTTCAGCCAGCCGCATTGTTTCTTCTGAGATGTCCCAGCGTACGGTCAAGGTGCGGGCGTTTTGAATCATCATATCGAATGTATCCCTAAAAAAAGAAAACTTATGTCGTATATTATAGAGAAATGGGTATTGATCCATGGATTTTTAACATTCTCCTTTCCTATCGTTCACTCGGTGTTCCTATTAAATCATTACATAGAGTGGAAGCAAAGAAAGACTTCTCGACAAAATCTCGTTTTTTTCGCGAATACCTTTAGAATCTATTGGTTTTATGGTATAAAAAAGAAGGATAAAAAAAGAATAGAAGGTGATGAAACGTGGAAATTGCTATTATTGCGTTGTTTATCGTCAGTATAGCGCTAATTGCATTCTCATATTCTCAAAGAGATCCGATGAAAGATGTAGAGCAAGAGCTCGAAACACTGCAGCTTTCTGCGATGCAGGAAATTTACAAGCTCAAAAAGAAAATGACAGTGCTTGAGGAAGAATTACTGGAAACAAACCTTGTCATCCGCAAATCAAAGCATAGCGATATCAATCAAAAGATCGCTAAACAAATACTTTCAAAATATAATAATGGCATGTCCGCTGAAGCGATCGCTAAAGCTGAGCATGTATCAGTGGAAGACGTAAATACGATTATCAAAGATAACGAGAGGGTGCTCGTATGACAAAACGGGGCATTCAGGCATTTGCAGGCGGCATTATTTTAGCGACAGCCGTTCTTGCAGCTGTTTTTTATCTAACAGACGAAGACCAGGCCGCTGCTGTAAAAGAAAATAAAACAGTAACCGAACAAGACGTGAGCAATTACCTCGATTCTAAAAAAATGGTTTCTGTTAACCGTGATGAATATCAAAAACTTCTTGATTCAAAAGAGAAATCCTTGAACGATGACAGCAGCTCAGACGCAAAAAAAGACAAAGTCAAAACATACAAGCTCACCATTAAAGACGGCATGAGCACCGCAGATGTATCTGCTATTCTTGAAAAAGAAGGCATCATTTCCTCGGCTCAAAACTTTAACGACTATGTCATTGATGCCGGATATCATAAAGAAATCCGCGCCGGCGAGTTTAAAGTAAAATCAGACATGAGCTTCAAAAAGATCGTAAAAACGTTAACACGATAAAAAAACAGGCTGACAGTCAGCCTGTTTTTTTATCCAAACTTTCCTGTGATGTAATCGAGAGTTCTTTGATCCTGCGGGTTAGAGAACATTTTATTGGTATTGTCACATTCAACAAGCTCGCCCATGTAGAAAAAGGCGGTTTGATCAGAAACCCTTGCTGCCTGCTGCATGTTGTGCGTAACGATTACAATAGTATATTTATTTTTCAGCTCAAGAATCAGTTCTTCAATTTTTCTCGTTGAAATTGGATCTAGTGCAGATGTCGGTTCATCCATCAGCAAAATATCAGGATTTGTCGCAAGCGCTCTGGCGATACAGAGACGCTGTTGCTGGCCGCCTGATAGAGAAAGGGCTGATGAATGCAATCGATCCTTCACCTCATCCCATAACGCCACGTCTTTTAATGACTTTTCCACAATGTCTTGAAGCTTCTTTTTATTTTTGGTGCCGTGGACTCTCGGTCCGTAAGCGACATTATCAAAGATAGATTGCGGAAACGGGTTCCCTTTTTGAAATACCATGCCGATATTTTTTCGTAAATCCACGATATCCACTTTATCCTTTAAAATGTTGCTGCCATTATAATTCAGTTCACCTGCAAGCTTTACATTCGGCGTCATTTGAATCATTAAATTCAATGTTTTAATGAAGGTCGATTTCCCGCATCCTGACGGCCCGATAATCGCGGTGATCTCGTTTTCATGAATACTCAAATTGATATTTTTTAAAGCGTGATGCTGTCCATACCATAAGTCCATTCCATTGACTTGATAGACTTCCTGTTTCATTACAGCTTCGGTAGCAATACTCATTGCCGCCCTCCTATCCGAATTTCCCGTTTATATAATCCTCTGTCTTTTGCTGTTCCGGACTGGTGAAAATTTGTTCAGTCTGCCCGTATTCTACAAGCTCGCCGTTTAAAAAGAATGCCGTCCGGTCAGAAACCCGCAGCGCCTGCTGCATATTGTGCGTGACAATAATAATTGAGTATTCGCTTTTCAGTTGTGTTATTAATTCTTCTATTTTTGCATTTGAAATCGGATCTAGCGCTGAAGCTGGTTCATCCAGCAGAAGAACGGCCGGCTTCATCGCAAGCGTTCTCGCGATGCATAAACGCTGCTGCTGGCCGCCTGATAACGAAAGTGCAGACGAATGCAAACGATCCTTCACCTCATCCCAGAGCGCTGCTTTTGTTAAGCTTTCTTCCACAATCTCATCTAAAACAGCTTTATTCCGCTCTCCAGCATATTTCAAGGCATGTGTGATATTCGCATAAATCGATTTCGGAAATGGATTCGGTTTTTGGAAAACCATTCCGATTTCTCTTCTTAAGCTGACAACATTAATATTGCCGCCCAGTATATTTAATCCTTCATAAAGGATTTCACCTTCAGCCCTTGCAGAAGGAATTAAATCATTCATTCGGTTAATGTTTCTCAAAAAAGTGGACTTTCCGCACCCTGACGGTCCAATCAAAGCGGTCACCGCATTTTTTTCAATATCCATATTCACGCGGTGAACTGCCTGTTTATCTCCGTAAAAAATAGACAGATCTTTCACTTCGAGCACGTGGCGCTGTTTCGGAACGAAAACAGCACGTTCAGGCTTTTCTTTTACCATTTGTTCAGACATGTTTTTCGCCTCTTTCCGTTCTAATTTGCCGTAAGCTTTTTGTAGATCATCGTGCCAAGCCATCTCGCTGCGAGATTAAATACAAGAACAGAAATGACCAGCACCGCAGAACCTCCGTTGGCAATCGCTTCAGCATCCGGAATAATTCCTTGCGTATTTACGTTCCAAATGTGAACCGCAAGTGTTTCAGCGGGCCTGAAGATATTAAATGGCGATGTTTCAGAAAACGGGTTCCATTCCGTAAAATTAAGACGCGGTGTTGTCAGACCGGCTGTAAATAATAATGCCGCCGCTTCCCCGAACACCCTTCCTGACGCTAAAATCGCTCCGGTGATGATAGAAGGGATTGCACTTGGAATTAAAACCGTTTTTACGGTATGCCAGCGTGATACACCTAAAGCGAGAGAGGCTTCCTTCAAATCTTTAGGGACTGAACGAATCGCGTCTTCTGTCACACGCACCATGACAGGAAGGTTAAAAACAGTTAATGCAAGCGCCCCGCCTATGATCGTATATCCCCAGCCTGTTAAGTTAACAAACATCAATAATCCAAACATCCCAATCACAATTGACGGAAGAGATGAAAGCACCTCTATACATGTTCTGATGAAATCAGTCACTTTGTTATTAGGCGCGTACTCAGCCATGAACACTCCGCCGCCCACACCGAGCGGGATTGTAATCAGCATCGTGATAAACAAAATATAAAAGGAGTTGAACAGCTGGTCGCGTATTCCTCCTCCAGCTGCAATGGCACTTGATTTTGTCGTAATAAAGTCGAAGCTGAGCTGGGAAACACCGTTAATAATAATATAGGAAAATAAGCCTACCAGAATTGCCGCGATAATGGCTGCGCATAAACCAAATATTCCAGTTGCCAGTTTATCTGTTATTTTGCGGTTCATTACACTTTCCTCCTAGATGACAAGTAGCGGATAAACAGGATGAACAAGAATGACATCACCAGAAGCACAAGCCCCATTGACCACAGCGTATTGTTTTCAACGCTGCCGTATGTGGTATGCCCCATATTCAGCGTAATGATCGTTGTCAGGGTTCCGGCAGTGTCAAACAGGCTTTCCGGCAATACTCTTGTATTTCCAATGACCATCTGAACAGCCAAAGCTTCGCCAAACGCCCGTGCCATACCAAGCACAACAGCCGTCATTAATGTCGGAAAAGCTGCGGGTACAAGTACTTTTCTGATCGTCTGCCATCTTGTCGCACCGAGCGCATAAGAACCTTCTCTTAAACTCTTCGGAAGAGAAGCCATCGCATCAGCAGAGATCGATGTAATGGTCGGCAGGATCATAATGGAAAGGACAATCGTTCCCGCCAATAAACTGTGCCCTGTTCCGCTCGATTTGAACTGAGCGATAAACGGCACTAATACTGTAAGACCTATGAATCCATAAACAACAGATGGAATGCCGACTAAAAGCTCAATCACCGGCTGCAGTACTTTCTTTCCCCAATTCGGCGCAATTTCTGTCATAAAAATCGCACCTGCAATGCCGAGCGGCGCAGCAATGAGTGCAGAAAGAATCGTTACTGCAAATGATCCAAAAATAAATGGAAGCACTCCATATTTCGGATCCGTATCTGTAGGGTTCCAATTTAGGCTCGTTAAGAATTCAATTGGGCTTACACCATTTACAAGAAAAGATTGCAGCCCCTTCACGCCGAGGAAAATGGTGATCGCAACAGATGCCGAAATCATAATAAGCGCACAAGCTGTCACAATCATTCTTCCCCGAACTTCATCCAATTGCCGATTTTGCCTTGAGCTGATTAAACGCTCGCTCACAGACATATTTTCTCTATTGTTTATCATTGTTTTACACTCCTATGAATGTGTTAAGAGGAGAAACGGTTGCCACCGCACTCCTCTATTTATAAAGATCAGCTTTGCTTCCCGTTGGCATCGCGTGTCACTTTCATATCAGTAACCGGAATGTACCCTTGGTCGGTAACAATGCTTTTTTGAATGTCATCACTCTTTAAATAATCAAGGAATTCCTTAGCTAAATCTGTCGCTTCACCTTTTGTGTAAGAATGCTGATAAGCCCAAATTGGATACTCGCCAGCTGCAACATTTTTCGCTTCAGGTTTTACACCGTCAATAGATAGAGCAGTTACTTTGTCATCTGTTAAATATGAGAATGCAAGATACCCAATCGCTCCCGAAGTATCAGCAATGATTTTTTTCACTGTGTTAGATGAATCTTCAGTAATGCCTTCTGCAGGTTCTTCTCCGTCAAGCGCATATTTCACAAATGTAGCACGTGTGCCAGAAGAATCAGGACGGTTTACAAGTGTGATCTTTTGGTCTTTGCCGCCAAGCTCTTTCCAGTTTTTGATTTTGCCGGTGAAGATTTTTTTCAACTCATCTTTTGAAATATCCTTCACACCGGCATCAGGGTTTACAGCTGCTGCCATACCCACTACTGCGACTTGATGATCGACTAGCGCTTTTGCATCAATTCCTTCTTTTTCTTCAGCAAAAACATCTGAATTCCCGATCTGAACAGCTCCTTCAGAAACTTGAGAAAGCCCTGTTCCAGAACCGCCAGCTTGCACCTGTATATCTGCATCAGGGTTTTCTTCCATAAATTTTTCTGCGGCAGCGAGTACTAATGGCTGCATAGCAGATGAACCAGAAATGGTTAAAGATCCTGATGCCTTTTCTTCCCCTTTTGCAGAATCGCTATTCGATTTTTCACTTTCTCCTGCATTTCCGCATGCAGCTGCAATCATCATAAAAGTAGCCATTAGAAGCATAAGCACCCATTTGTTTTTTTTCATTTCCTGAATTCCCCCTGCATATAATGTGTAATTTGTCCTACACGTATAGAATAAAGGTTCTGTGTAAAAAGGGTTTGAATCGAATGTTAAGGTTTTGTAAATCAATGCGTTTTTTTGTATAAAAAAAAACGCCCACATCATGTGAGCGTTTCATTTTAGTCATTAGAAGACGTTGCGTTTTCTTCGATTTTGTCTTTATTCTTTTGCTGAGTATCTTCTTTGTCCTGCTTCGATTTCAGCTCAAAATATTTATCCAATACTTCTCTGCCGATTTCGTTTGTAATGGTATATTTAGCGCCATAATCAATATAAGCCCAAGGTACTACGACAGAGATCGCAATCTCAGGATTATCGGCCGGCGCATAAGCGACAAGTGTCGTATTATAAGCCGCTGTTCCTGTTTTTGATTTATCAGGCCCATCATAGAAAGACTGCGCTGTTCCTGTTTTGCCGGCAGGCTGATAGGAAGCTGAAGCAAATTGGGTCGCGGCTGTCCCTTTTGTCATCACTCGTCTGAACCCGGCCTGTACCTCTTTAATATAATCGCTTTTCATATCAATTTTATTCAGCACTTCAGGCTGAACAGATTGTACAACTGCTCCGATCCCTTTTTCAGCATTGGGTTCTCTGACTTCTTTTACAAGCTGAGGCTTCAAACGATAGCCCCCGTTTGCAATCGTTGATACGTATTGCGCCAGTTCCAACGGTGTATAAGTATCGTACTGACCGATCGCATAGTCAAGCAAAAATCCCGTCAATCTGTTTGTTCCTTTATAGCCTGTCATTTCATTCGGAAGATCAATTCCAGTTTTGACACCCAATCCAAATTGGCTAAAATGATTACGGAATGTATCAAAGGCCGCAGTATCAATCGGTAAAGCTTGATGTGGTTTATACTCGCCTTTACCGATTGCAATCGCAGTTTTAAACATAAATACGTTGGAAGACTGCTCTAACGCTCTTTGAATATTAACCGAACCTAAATTCTTCCAAGATTTTTTACCATTTTTATCTTGACCGATATATAACGGCTCATCTTGAAAAACCGTATTTAAGTTGATGGCGCCGGTTTGAAGACCCGTTAGTACGGTTGCACCTTTAACAGCTGATCCCATGGCATAGGATGAAGTCATATTTCCTAATGCATAATCATCAAACTTGTATGCCCCATTTTCTAGTTTAATCTGCTTGCCCGCCATTGTCAGCACTTCACCGTTTCTTGGATCCATCATGACAACGAAAGCGCGGTCTAACAATTGAGTGCTTGCTCTTGCTTTAGCTGATTTTAAATTCTTCTCAATGATTTTTTCAACTGACTTTTGCAAATCAATATCAATCGTAAGCACGAGATCTTTACCGGCTTTGCCTTCAGAAACGGTTTTCGTTCCCGTGACATTGCCGTTTGAATCTGTAATGTTTTCTACCTTTGCTTTTTGTCCTTGAAGAAGGCTTTCGTATTGGTATTCCAAATAGCTTTTTCCGACCCTGTCATTTCGGCTGTAGCCAAGCGACAGATAATGCTCGAGCAAATTGGACGGCAATCCTTCATCAGAGCTGGAAACACTTCCGAGCACTGAGCGGAGAAGGTTTTTATACGGATAGTCACGTTCCCAATCGGACGTGACATCAACACCCGGCAGTTCGTCTAAATGTTCACTTACCACTGCCATTTCCTTCGCTGATACATCTTCATTTTTGATATATTGAGGGGTCAATGCGTATCCTGAATCCATCTGTCTTTTGATGGCGAGGATCTGCATGTCTTTATCCGTCAGGTCATTCATCTGCTTGTCAGTAATTCGTTTTAGCTGAAGCTGATATAAATCGTTATCGGATAATTTTTTGTCTTCTGCCTGCTGTCTTTCTTGAGAGGTAATCAGCTTTTTGGCTTCTTTTGGCCTAGTCAAAATCCAATAATCCTTTTTATCCCGTTCTGTTACTTTTTTTGTATCGACTTTAATCATCTCAGACAGCTTTTTTGCGATCTTTAAACGTTGCTCTTGCGAGGTCGATTTAGATCTGGTGTATGTGATTGCGTTTAAAGCCTTATTTGTCACGATGGCATTAAAGTTTCGATCATAAATTTTACCGCGCGGCACTGCGGAGCTGACTTCACTTTGTTCCTGCTTATTGGCTTGATTTTTGTAATCATCGCCTTGCACGATCTGCTTGATCCCCAGTTCCACAATGATCCAGGTAAATATAACAAAGGCGGCCAAGAATAAAATATTCAGCCGGATCGGCAGCGACTTCTTTTTCTCTTTATGATTTTGTGTTTTTGGTTTATTTCTCCTCATAACATCACCTTTTTCTATTTACAGAAAGAAAAGACACTCAAGTAAGAGTGCCAGTTTTCATTTTAAAGGTTTTTTCGACTTTTTTCTACAGATAACCCCTTTTTGACAAAAAATTATCTTTCGCCTTTTAAAAGATTCGGTTCAGTGACCCTTTTTTGGCCATCCTCTTCCATGGTTTGATTTTCCTCTTCTTTCTCCTTAAAACGGATATCTTTGACAAAGTAATAAATCAGCGGATGTCCTACACCCAAGATAGCAAGTGACAAAGGAATTCCCACATCTTCTTTGAGAAGAGCCACGATCAGGAGAAAGCCTAAAATGGAGACAATCCTGCCGGCGTTTAAAAACAATTCCCTCAGCACGATATATTCAATTCTTGCTTTTCTGGCATGTCTCGCCCGGCCTATCACATCATATGTAAGTGAAACATATGGCACGAGCAAAAGAGGATAGCCGATGGCAATAAATACGCCGTACGTCAATAATGTCGCAAAGCTCATATGAAACAGAATCAGAAACAGCGCTCCATACAAAATAAGGCCGCCCAGCAAAATCGATTTTTTTCTGGCCTTTTTCTTAATCAGCCTGGATGCAAAGTAATAGGCAAAGAAAGAAACAGCTGAGTTGACAAGGCCGAATGTGCCGAGGGCCAGTTCGCTGTTTGTCTCAATAAACACAAAAACACTGATTAAAAAAATAAAAATCCCTTCTCTTAAGCCTTGAAAAAAATGCGCATTCGTAATTCTCCGCCAATTCATATTACTATGGCGCTCTCCAAATACTTTGCTCAGCATAAAACGGCCCTTTGATTCTCTTCGTTTTAAAAAAAAGCTCATCACAACAGCCAATGCAAACAAACTGAGGGAGAGGCTGAAAATCACTGTGTAACCCGTATTATTTTCAAGCCTTGAGATAACAAATCCCGCTACAATCGGGCCGATCATTCCTGCCGAGGAAGACAGAATGCCCATAAATCCGTTGAAAAAGTCTCGCGTATCCGGCTCTGTGATTTCAAAGGTCAGAACGTTAAACGCAAGCCAATAAAAGCCATAGCCCACTCCAAGCACCGCGCCGATCAGCACGAGCCGGCTGGCTGCCGTTTCTCCGGCTAAAAGCACACTTAAATAAAAGGCAGCTAAAAAAATGACGCCGAACCTTAAAATGAACACCCTGTCTATTTTTTTGGCTAACCGTCCAGCCAAATAAAAGGTTATCGGCTGCATTGTCACAATGGATAAATTATATATCGCCAAATCAATAAATTTCCCTGACTGCTTCCAAAGATACACATTAACAAATGTATTGGACAGTGCAATTCCCAGTGAGTAAAGCCCGCCAATAGTCAGCAGAAAGAGTAACCCTTTGTTTACGTCTACATCGCCAATCACTTTTTTTAGTTTGCTCATTACTGACTCCCCTTTACTATCCCTTAGTCTGTCTCACTCAAACCGAGATATGTAAAAAGAAGACATAAAAAAACAAGGCCCTGTATCGAGGACCTTGCTAGTGTCATTATTTTGCTTCGCTGTATAGACGAGCCACTTCGTCCCAGTTCACAACATTCCAGAACGCTGAAATGTAATCAGGACGGCGGTTTTGATAGTTAAGGTAGTAAGCATGCTCCCAAACGTCAAGACCTAAGATAGGCGTTTTGCCTTCTGAAAGCGGAGAATCTTGGTTTGGCGTGCTTGTGATTTCAAGTTTGCCGTTGTTAACAACAAGCCATGCCCAGCCAGAACCGAAGCGTCCTGCTGCTGCAGCTGCGAATTGCTCTTTGAATTTGTCAAAGCTTCCAAATACACTATTGATCTCATCAGCAAGCGCGCCAGTCGGCTCGCCGCCGCCGTTTGGAGATAAAAGTGTCCAGAATAATTTGTGGTTCGCGTGTCCGCCGCCGTTGTTGCGGACTGCAGTGCGGATGTTTTCAGGAACAGAATTAATATCTGCAACCAGCTCTTCAACTGATTTGGTTGCAAGAGCAGTGTTTCCTTCAACCGCTTTGTTTAAATTTGTAACGTATGTGTTGTGGTGTTTCGTATGATGAATAGTCATAGTTTCCTTGTCGATATGCGGTTCTAAAGCATCGTACGCATAAGGTAATTCTGGAAGTTCGTAAGCCATGATAATTCCTCCTTTAATATATATATGTACTGAAATGCCGCTTCACAGCGAGCCTTTCTTCATTCAATGTAACAAAAGTATGCTTTGTAAGCAATGAAAAAGCTCACATCTTGGCTCATTTCAGCGAACATATTTCACTTTAACCGATAATTCGCCCCATTAAACATGCCGTCCGCAATTCTTATAGGACCGTCCATAAAAAATATCCGATCATCAAAAGCTGTATCATGCCCTTTGCAATAACCCCTGTTAAAAAGCCAATGAGTGAGCCGAGACCGATTTTAAACGCTGACTTGACGTCCTTTTGGCGGACGATAAGTTCTGCACAAACAGCCCCGATAAACGGACCTAATATGATTCCCGCAACCGGAATGACAAAAGGCCCGATTAATAAACCGATCGTGCTTCCCCATATAGCGGCTTTGCTTCCGCCGAACCTTTTTACTCCGAGCAGATTAGACACGTAATCCGCGGCGAATAATACTGCGGCAAAAACAGCTTCGACGAGCCAGAACATATAAGAATAAGGACTGAATGAAAACAAAAATCCATACAATACAAATCCGGCAACGATAAATATGACACTCGGAATAATGGGATACACCAGCCCAATAAAGGCGATGATAAATACCGCCGCAATCAACAGCCAATACAACATATCCATAGCATTCTTCCTCCCTTTTTCATCTGTTTTCTTCATGTCTTCCTTGTATTCACACGCGGGCAACGATACAATAAGCAACATATATTAGTATAGCTAGGAAGTGAAGATAGTGAATATATTTCAGCTTTTCATCAAAAGTACATACTCTCCCCGCGATATCGCAAAAACACGATTTCAAGGAATCGGTAAAACGATTCTTTATGTATTTTTGCTTTCTGTCCTTTTTGCAATTCCTACCGCTTATTATGTAAGCTCAGGGACCGTAAAATCAATGAACGGCTTTAAAACCGTGTTAAACAAAGATTTCCCTGATTTCACAATTTCAAACGGCAAACTTCAAACGGATGAGAAAAAAGCGACGGAATCACAGGCAAATGGTTTCGTTATCGTATTTGATCCGACGGACGCTTACGGCACCAAGCAAATTGAAGCAAAGCAAAATGCGATCGGCATCCTCCAGAACAAATTTGTTTTGGCCATTGACGGACAGGCTCAGGAGATGCCTTACTCAATGATACCGTCAGAGTTAAAGAAAAAAGATGTCATCGCAGGTTTAAACCAAAATAAAACGATGATCGTAACTGTTCTCTCAGCTCTCATTTTCCTCGTAACTGCCGCAGGAAAATTTATTGAAGTATCATTTTTGGCGCTTATCGGGTTAATCATTAAGAATTCACAAAGAAAGCATCTATCCTACCATCAGCTCTGGAAGCTTTCGGCCTATTCCATCACCCTTTCGACCGTATTCTTTACGATCATGCGCGCATTAGAAGCGGCAGTTCCAAGTGAATTTTTGCTGAACTGGTTTGTCAATATTGTCATCCTGTTTCTCGTGTTGAAAGAGATTCCGTCCAAAAAAGCTGCTGTATAATCCGAGACTGCATTCGCAGTCTCTTTTCTTTTGTCATGGATTAAAAAGGACAAGCATACGATGGTATAAAATCTTGTATGCGGGAGGAAAAGTGATGAAGCGTCTCACCTTTGTATGCAGCATTGTTTTTATACTTTTTATTCTTTTTTATGATCTTAAAATTGGAACAATACCCATTCAGGACCTCCCTGTCTATGAAGCATCAGCAAAAACGGCTGCACAAGGACCAGCGTATAAAACGGTGAAGGTTAAGCCGGGTGACACGGTTATGTCAATTGTCGGACCAGCAGGTTCTCCTGACGACATTGTAAAGGATTTTGAAGCACTGAATCCGAATGTAAGGGCCAACGCCATTCAAGCGGGAACAGCGTACAAATTCCCGGTCTACCCTTAATTAACGTTAATTTCTTGTCAGTTTGGCGAAGACACTGTTACAATGTAATTTGTAAAATAAATTCACATAAACCATACTAGAATTGTTACATCTAGAAGCGGCAACTACAATTAAGGAGCGATTGCAAGTGAGTGAAATCACACATCGTACAAAAACGCGTCCCGTCAAAGTGGGACCTTTAACAATAGGCGGCAACAATGAAGTTGTCATCCAAAGCATGACAACAACAAAAACACATGATGTGGAAGCAACGGTTGCGGAAATTAACCGGTTGGCTGAAGCCGGATGCCAAGTCGTTCGGGTAGCATGTCCGGATGAACGGGCGGCAAACGCCATTGCAGATATTAAAAAACGGATTTCCATTCCGCTCGTTGTTGACATCCATTTCGATTATAAGCTTGCGTTAAAAGCCATTGAAGGCGGCGCTGATAAGATCCGAATCAACCCTGGCAACATCGGCCGCCGTGAAAAAGTCGAAGCGGTCGTTAAGGCGGCGAAAGAAAAAGGGATTCCGATCAGAATCGGAGTAAACGCCGGTTCACTTGAAAAACGGATTTTAGAAAAATACGGTTATCCGACAGCCGACGGAATGGTAGAAAGCGCACTTCACCACATTAAAATTCTTGAAGACCTTGACTTTCACGATATTATTGTCAGCATGAAGGCATCTGACGTCAACCTTGCGATCGAGGCTTATGAAAAAGCGTCGAAAGCATTTGATTACCCGCTGCACCTTGGGATCACCGAGTCAGGAACGCTGTTTGCCGGCACAGTTAAGAGCGCAGCAGGACTCGGCGCGATTTTAAGCAAGGGCATCGGAAACACCTTGCGTATTTCATTAAGCGCAGATCCTGTGGAAGAGGTAAAAGTAGCAAGGGAGCTTCTGAAATCTTTCGGCTTAGCCTCCAATGCTGCCACACTCATCTCATGTCCGACTTGCGGCCGTATTGAGATTGACCTCATCAGCATCGCCAATGAAGTGGAAGAGTATATTTCTAAGATAAAAGCGCCGATCAAAGTTGCTGTTCTCGGCTGTGCCGTAAACGGACCGGGTGAAGCTAGAGAAGCCGATATCGGAATCGCCGGCGCACGCGGTGAAGGACTGTTATTCCGGAAAGGAAAAATTGTCCGTAAAGTTCCAGAGGAAACAATGGTAGAGGAACTCAAGAAGGAAATCGACATTCTTGCTGAGGAACACTATGCAAAGCTTGAAGCTGAAAAAGCTAAATTAAAAGAAGAGACACAAAAAGCTTGACGGGAACCCGTCAAGCTTTTTATGTTAAAAAAACGGAATAATAAATATTCCAAGCACTAATGAAACGACACCGATACCCATCGCCCAAGCTCCCAAGCCCTGAGCACCTCTTCTTCTTGCGATATAGCCGACAATAATACCGGCAGCTCCCAATAAAACAGGCAGTACAAACAATGAAATAATGGACAAGGCTAACGCAATATATCCCATTCCCCGTCCTTCATTGACATTGCCGCCGCTGCGGTCATTGTCTCGATCATTGTTGCGATCAGCAGCACGGTAAGGCTCTGCGATTTCTGCAGCCGTTTCCTCAAAAAAACCATCATTGTCGCGGGTAATATTTGTTCCTTCAGAACCATGGTCAACATAGTAGCTGTTGTTGTCACGTTTTTCGTAATCTGCCACCTTCAATTCCCCCTTCTGTTTTATTAAAGGAGCTTTTATAGTTTGAACCATTTTACCCGTTTCATGTTTGCTAAACTTTTCTGGTAATGTTAATTGTTTATGTTACACTTGAAAGGATGAAACTGAAGGAGTGTGGGCATGTTACGCTTAGGAATAGATATTGACGGCACAATCACGGCTCAGGATACATTCGTCCCTTATTTGAACCGCTCGTTTAATCTTTCCATTTCATTAGAAGATATGACGGATTATGATTTGACAAAGCTGTTAAACATTACGCAGGAAGAATTTTGGGATTGGATGAATCAAAATGAAGCGATCATATATAAGGAAGCAATGCTTGCGCAGCACGCAAAACAGTCACTTGACCTCCTCAAAGAGGAGCACAAGCTTATTTATATTACAGCGAGGCGAACTCATTTAACTGATATTACCTATGAATGGTTTGACAGACAAAACATTCATTTCGACCATATCGAACTCGTTGGCGGCCATCATAAAGTTGAGGCAGTCAAAAATCATAACATCGACTTGTTTTTCGAGGATCATCACGGAAACGCAATGATGATTGCGAAAGAAGCCGATATACCGGTGATTTTATTCAATTCCCCCTATAACCAGCTTCCAATTGATTCGAACATCATCAGAGTCAGCAACTGGCTGGAAGCCGTTCAATGGATGAACAAAAACAAACATCATTTGATACGTGTCAATAACTGAAAAAGGAGCCCAGGGCTCCTTTTTCTCATATATACAATTACGCAGTCGTGTTTTCTTGATTTTCCGCTGTACAATCAGGGCATGTGCCGTAAATCTCAAATTTATGCCCGCTGACCTCATAGCCATCTAAATCATCATAAAGCTTGTCCATCGGACATGACTCAATTTCCTTTGTTTTGCCGCAGGCAAGACAAATAAAGTGATGGTGATGATGAGTAAACGAACACTTAAATCGGAAGAGCTTTTCACCGGACAGCTCAGTTGTTTCCAAAATACCTAGTTCTTCATACAAAGAAAGGTTTCTGTAGATTGTATCAAAGCTTAAGCCGGGATAATCATCATTTAATGCAGACAGTACGTTTTTAGCGGTAAGATACCTGTCTGAATCAGCAAAAAGCTGCAGCATATCTTCCCGTTTATTTGTATATTTATACCCATTTTCTTTCAGTAGGTTCAACGCTTCTTGTACGTTCATGAAGGGTCCCCCTTTTCACTTTGCTTAAGAACACATGTATGAAAAAGAAAATGGCAGCTGTCTGACCAGCAAGCCATTTTCTTTACCGCAGATAAAATTATACCCATAAAATGAATAAAAGTAAATGAAAGCCTAATGGATTGCGTTTTTGAATTTCCCGCCTCTCGTTTCATGGGTATTCATAATGGTAATGAAAGCGTTATGATCAACTTCAAACACGATCGTTTTAAGCTTTGTCACTTCCAGTCTAGTGACAACTGCGTAAATCACGTCCTTTTCTTCGTCAGTATATCCGCCTTTCCCCTTCAGCTTGGTTGTTCCTCGACCAAGACGGTGCAAAATCGCGTCGGAAATCTCATCATACTGATCTGACACAATAATGACAGCTTTTGTTTCATCAAGCCCTTGGATCACGGCATCAATGGTTTTCATTGCAATATAATAAGTCATGAAAGAGTACATTGCTTGCTCAGGACCGAACACAAAACCAGCCCAAATGAAAATGAATACATTGATGAGCATAACGAACTCACCTACTGAAAACGGCAGCTTTTTCGTCAGTAAAATCCCAAGAATTTCCGTACCATCCATTGAACCTCCGTTTCGAATAACGAGCCCGACGCCAAAGCCGAGTAAAAGACCGCCGAAAACAGTCGCCAAAATAGGTTGGGTTGTAATGGCTTCTACATGGTGAAGCGAGGATTCAATAACGGCAAGCCCGACAATCCCAATCATCGTAGAGACAAGGAAGGTCTTACCAATATATTTATAACCGAAGATCATAAAAGGAATGTTTAAAATGACAACAAATATAGCGAAATTCAAAACGGGAGTTGACATGAAGAGATGGTCTAAAATAAGTGATACACCGATGATTCCGCCATCAATAAAATGATTGGGGATTAAAAATAATTCGATACTAACAGCCGCAGATGCAGCTCCTGCCAGAATCATGAAGACCCTGAACATAAAGTGGAAAAATGTTTCTCTTTTATGCTGTTTTGTTGGGGTCATAAAATCTCCTCTCCTGCAATAACTATTTTAAATATATTATAAATCTATTTTACCATTAAACACTGACACATTTTGATGATTTGCCCATACATTAAGTTTGGAGGTGGAATGGTCGATGATTTTATTTCAAAGAATTATTTTGCAGCGACTTAATCAGGCTACTGCTGACGATTTGCTGAAGTACTCAAAACAATACGGAATCAACCTAACAAGACCGCAGGCCATTGAAGTAGCAAACCTGTTATACGGGAAAAATGTGAACATCTTTAATGAAAATGAACGAATGCGGCTGCTGAAACAAGTAGAGGCAATTACATCAAAAGAAACAGCGCAAACCGTTAATGAACTATTCAAACAATTCACAAGCTAAAAAATGGGGGATAGCCCCCCATTTTTTATTGCTGTAAAATCTTTTCGAGCAATGTGTCATCAAATTGTTTTTCTTTCAGCATGTCAATCTCAAAGCGGTATGGCGGTTTTTTATTCTTTTTATCTTCACCGACATACGGTGTTTCAAGGATTTTTGGGATGTCTTTTAACTGGTCATGATGAACAACATATTGCAGTGCGTCAAATCCGATTTCACCAAAGCCGATGTTTTCATGTCGGTCTTTTCTTGCGCCTTTGACATTTTTGCTGTCATTAATATGGAGCACTTTAATACGGTCAATGCCAACGATTTTATCGAACTCATTCAGCACTCCGTCAAAGTCTTCGACAATCTGATATCCGGCATCATGTGTATGGCACGTGTCAAAGCATACTGACAAAAGCTCATTGTGTGTAACGCCATCAATAATCTGTGCAAGCTCCTCAAAGCTTCTGCCGCACTCTGATCCTTTTCCTGCCATTGTTTCTAATGCAATCTGGACATTTTGATTCGGATCAATTACTTCATTTAAGCCTTCAATAATTTTTTTGATGCCTGCTTCAGCTCCCGCTCCTACGTGAGCGCCCGGATGAAGCACAATCTGCTTCGCTCCGATGGCCGCTGTCCGTTCAATTTCAGAACGAAGAAAGTCGACACCCAGCTCAAAAGTGGACGGGTTTGTCGTGTTGCCAATATTAATAATATAAGGCGCATGTACGATAATCTCGTCAATGCCGTTTTCTTGCATGTGTGTCCGGCCAGCTTCTATATTTAAATCTTCAATTTTCTTCCGGCGCGTATTTTGCGGTGCGCCTGTATAGATCATAAACGTGTTCGCCCCATAAGAGGCTGCTTCCTGGCTTGCAGCCAGAAGCATATGTTTCCCGCTCATAGAGACGTGTGAGCCTATTCTCAACAACAGGTTCCCCTACTTTCTTTTCTTAGATTGGTTTCTTCTCTGTTTTTTCTTGATTTTCTCCATCTCGTAGCTCATTTTCTTTTTATATCCAGGCTTAACCTTCTTCGGCTTTTTCACGAGACGATGCGCTATTTCATCCGCTTCATTCTGCGTTTTTTTGCGTTTTTTGCGGCGCTGGCGGTCATCGCCTTTTTTCCACTCGCCCTTTTCAAGCTCTAAGTAATCAAACTCGATGCCCATTTTCTCAAGTCTGGCTAATGCATCCTCATCAGAAAGCTCGTAAATGGTCATCGCTTGTCCTGATGAGCCGGCGCGAGCTGTTCTGCCCACACGGTGAACATAGAAATCGAGATCATCCGGCAGCTCATAGTTGATCACATGGCTGACACCTTTAATATCAATGCCTCGTGCGGCAAGGTCAGTTGCAATGACATAAGTGAATTCCAAATCATTAATCTGCTTCATGACTTTTTTCCGCTCTCGAGGCGTTAATCCGCCGTGCAGCAGCCCGATTTTCATGCCCTTGCCAGTCAGATATTGAGCGATATGATCAGCAGCGTTTTTCGTATTGGCAAACACAATGCCCAAGTATGGATTCAGATGAGACATGATGTCAAAAAGGAGCTTGTCCTTGTCACGATGTTTCGAAGGAATGAGAATATGCTCGATTTTCGCAGCAGTCACCTGTTTTGGCTCCACGTGGGCGTATTTTGGATTTTCCATATATTTCTTCAAAAATGGTTTCAGCTTTTCCGGAATGGTCGCTGAGAACACAAGCATCTGCAGGTCCTCAGGCATGCGGGAACCAATGTAATCTACATCCGCAATGAATCCCATGTCCAGCATTAAATCGGCTTCATCAATAACAAGGGATTCCGCTTTATGAACACTTAACGCCTGTTCTTTGATTAAATCGGCAATCCGACCGGGCGTACCGACGACAAGATGCGGCTGTGTCTTCAGTTTATCAATCGATTTTTGTTTATCTGTGCCTCCGATAAAACATTTCGAGCGAATCTGACTGCCTTCTTCACCCTCGGTGATTTTAAGTGCTTCCTGATGAATCTGGTTGGCAAGCTCTCTTGTCGGAGCCGTAATGACAGCCTGAACGACATCCTTAGCAGGATCGATTTTGTTTAATAATGGCAGTAAATAAGCGTGAGTCTTTCCGGTTCCCGTCTGTGACTGGCCGATGACGCTTTCTTTTTTTAACACTGCAGGGATCAGCCTTTTCTGAATATCAGTCGGTTCGTAAAAACCAAGGCGGTGTACTGCATCTATAATAAACGGTTTCAATTCATATACTTCAAATTTAGTTTCTTTCATTTTTCCCAGCTCCTTAAAGCGGCACATTATGTATCCATCATTACATTATACCCGATCTTGCTTAAAAACACCACGTTTGCAAGGCTTTTGTTTTATTCGGTTATGTAAAGCAAATCCGAAGCACATGCATATTCTAATAGCAGAGAGAGCTGAAAGGAGGTACAAGTATGTTTTCACCACAGCAGCCGATGAGAAATTACCCGCAGCCCGGACCGCCCCGCCCCATGCCAAATCAGCAAATGATGGGAAGAAGACCGCCTAATATGCGAAGACCTTCATTTGGACCGCAGCAGCAAGGTTTTCAGCAATCCGGACAATTTCTTCCTCAGGCAAATGCCGGGGCGAGAAATGGTGCGGGCGGAGGCATAAAAGGAATGCTGTCAAGGTTCTTACCCGGAGGAGGAGGCGCTGGCGGCGCCGGAGTTCCTGGAGCTGGCGCCGCAGCGAGCGGAGGCTCAAGTCTCCAAGGGATTCAAAATATCGCCAATCCTGCATCTTTATCCAGTATGCTCGGGAATGTGCAAAAAGTGCTCGGCATGGCGCAGCAAGTCACTCCCATGATCCAGCAGTACGGCCCGTTAGTCCGCAACCTGCCAGCAATGATGAAGCTGTACAGCCAATTAAGTAAAAGTGATGATACAGAGAGCAATGAGGAAAATGAAAAACAAACAGATTCGGAAGAAACCCCAGAAACAGAGAACGAGGCTGAAGTAAAGACCTCAGGCGGAAACAAAAAATCAAAACCAAAAAGTTCTTCTCTCCCCAAGAAATCAAAAAAACCTGACGGAGAAGAACACACATCAAAAACATCTGCCCCGAAGAAAAATGAAGCCGCCTCTCCTTCTTCAAAAAGAACATCAGGCAGTTCAAAGCCGAGATTATATATTTAACATTCTTTGATATCTGAAGTGAGATTGGCTATAATGAGATCAGAAGAATGCAAGAATAGAGCCGTTTGATTACGGCTTTTTATATTGCCTTTACTCACTTCAGTATTGGAGGACAACCGAAAATGGACGTAATTAAAATATCGCCGCGCGGCTATTGCTATGGCGTTGTTGATGCTATGGTTATTGCCAAGAACGCGTCACTTGATAAGAGCTTGCCAAGACCCATCTATATACTCGGGATGATTGTTCATAATAAACACGTCACTGATGCGTTTGAAGAGGAAGGAATCTTTACTTTAGACGGCGCTAATCGTCTGGATATCCTGAAGCAGGTTGACAAAGGAACTGTGATTTTTACTGCGCATGGTGTTTCTCCCGAGGTCAGAAAAATCGCCGACGAAAGAGGATTAGTCGCAATTGATGCTACATGTCCGGATGTGACGAAAACTCATAATTTAATTCTAGAGATGAAAGAAAAAGGATATCACGTAATCTACATCGGCAAAAAAGGGCATCCAGAGCCTGAAGGAGCCGTTGGCGTAGCCCCTGAGATCGTTCACTTAGTTGAAACAGAAGAAGATGTGAAAAATCTCGATATCCAAGCAGAGAAATTAATCGTGACCAATCAAACAACGATGTCTCAATGGGATGTTCACGACATTATGGAGCTTGTACAAGAGAAATATCCTCATGTCGAATATCACCAAGAGATTTGCCTCGCTACTCAGGTACGGCAGGAAGCTGTATCAGAACAGGCGAAAAAAGCGGATCTAACAATCGTTGTAGGCGACCCGAAGAGCAACAATTCAAATAGGCTCGCTCAAGTGTCGGAGGAAATAGCAGGCACTAAAGCATACCGAATCGGCGACCTAAGCGAATTAAAGCTCGAATGGCTGAAAGGCGTTAATACCGTCGCTGTTACTGCGGGAGCTTCAACACCAACGCCGATCACAAAAGAAGTCATTCGCTTTTTGGAGCAGTTTGATCATGAAGATCCATCAACTTGGACAACTGAACACAGTGTACCGCTCAAAAAAATACTCCCAAAAGTAAAAGCAAAAAACTGAGGCTGTAAAAAGCCTCAGTTTTTTTTATAGAAATGCAAATGGATTTGTATCTGTTTCAGAAACAAAGATATTCACATCCAGTTTTTTATCATTGCACATGGATGTTAGTTTTCTCGTGACGCCTTCTTTCATAATTTTTTCCGCGTAATGGCCCGGATCAACAACATTCAGGCCAAGCATCATCGCATCATGGGCCACATGGAAGTATAAATCTCCTGTAACGTAAACATCGGCGCCCTTTCGTTTCGCATGATGAATATACTTGTTGCCATCCCCGCCAAGAACAGCCACCTTCTTCACCATGCTGTCAGCTTCACCCACCATTCTGACACCATTGACTTCAAGCTTGTCTTTCACAAATAAAGCGAATTCCTTGAGCGTCATCTCATTTTTAAGTGTTCCGACACGTCCAAGCCCTTTTTCAGCTGGAGACTGCTCGACAGGATAGATATCGTAAGCTACTTCTTCATATGGATGGCTTTTGATCATTGCATTTATAACAGCTTTTTCAATGCTTTTAGGAAACACAGTCTCCAGCCTAACTTCATGAACAAGCTCAAGCTCTCCCACTTCACCGATAAAAGGCTTAGCGCCGTCCAATGGCTTAAAGCTGCCGATTCCTTCAGACGAAAACGCACAATGGCTGTATTCGCCGATATGGCCGGCTCCCGCATTTCCGAGCGCCGCTCTGACATGCTCTTCATATTCCTTCGGCACGTATACGGCCAGCTTTTTAAGAGGATCAGTATAAGTAGGCGCCAGCACCTCCGTCTCACTCAGCTCTAATGCTTCAGCAAGCAAATCATTCACACCGCCGTCCGCAACGTCTAAATTTGTATGAGCTGCATAAACAGCGATATCATGCTTCATACACTTTTCAATTAACCTTCCGGCTGGCTGATCTGTTGAAATATGCTTTAGGGGCCTGAAAATAGGAGGATGGTGTGCGATAACCAAATCAACCTCTTTTTCAATGGCTTCATCGATAACGCTCTCCAACACATCAAGCGTAACCATTACATTTTTAATCGGTTTGTTTAAGGTGCCGATTTGCAAGCCGATTTTATCGCCTTCGACCGCATAGGCTTTCGGAGAAAATTGTTCAAACAGCTGGATGATCTGCTGCCCATTTACAGTTTTAGTCACGATCGATAACCTCCTTTAGCAACTCCATCCGATCGGAGAGCTCCTTTAATTTTTGTTTGTTTTGTTCTGTACTTGAAGCTCGGCTGATCTGTTTATAAATGCTTTCTGTATGCTGAAACTCTTGTGTCCATTTTTTCAAAAATACAGGATTCTTTTCTTTTGCCAAGAAAGGGCCGACGAGCATTCCGGCTGATAAGGAAATACCGGCATAAGCCGAATCTCTGTCTCCCGCTTCGGCGACAAGCACCTCATAGCACTTTCCGTCCTCTTCAAGGATCACCTCATCTATCAGCGCATATCCTTCTTTATAAAGCCACTCCCTGATATGAACAGCATGAATATTCGGCTGTAAAATAAGCCGTTCCTTCCCTGTTAATTTGTCTTTACCCGCTTCTAAAATGTGCGCGATCAAAGATCCGCCCATTCCCGCAATCGTAATGGCATCGGCTTCACCTTTTTTAATGACTTCCAGGCCGTCTCCCTGCCTTACAGAAATGTGCGGGGCTAAGCCTGATTTTTCAACCTGCCGCTTGGCGGACAAAAACGGGCCGTCTGTTATTTCTCCGACAATTGCCCCGCTGGCTTTATGATTCAGCACCGCATAACAAGGAAGGTAAGCGTGGTCAGATCCGATATCGGCCATCACCGCTCCATTCGGTATGTACTCCGCTACTGTTTGCAATCGTTTCGATAATTTTAATTCGTTCACTTGTCATCACAACTTTTCTCAATCATTTTTTCCTTTTCTATCATATAAAAAATCAGCCCGGAATCCAAGCTGAGTGAATGATTTTCAGTGTTTTCTTTTGAGACGGCTCTGCACACGGCAGATAAAAATAAAAGGCTGTCGAGAATATCTCGGCGGCCTGAGAACGTATAAGGAGAAAGATAGATCTTTTATTTAATTTTTGACACCCACTCTGCCATATCATCCAGCTTATCGGGCGGAACAAGACCAGAAGGCATTCCATTACCGCCTTTTTCGATCTTGGTTTTAATGTCAGCGACATCTTTCTTATCGCCTACACCTTTTAAGCTCGGACCTGAAACACCTTCATAATTTTCACCATGGCACGCGATACAGTTTGCCTTGTAAATATCCTCAGGTGAAGCGTTTGCATCTTCTTTTTCAGCAGATTTGCTTTCTCCGCCGCTTGCAATCTCTCGAGAATCATCAAGCCCCTTTACTGCTAAAAAGAAAGTCAGACCAATACCTAAAACAGCGATCAGTAAAAATGGAATAAGCGGATTCCATTTCATTTCCCTTCCCCCTTTTTGATCCTTCCCCTATGTAAACACTTCTAATTCTAACTTAATTTTACAAAAAGTAAATGGATTGCTATACAAAAGTTTTTTATTCACACTTTATACAAAATTGAATTGAAACATGCCTATTTCTCCGATATCTATTTTATTCTATTGTATAATGTATTGTATACGCTTACAATAGAAAATATGGATTCATATTTGAATTTTTTCACCACAATGTTCATTTGCAAATGACACCATTTTTCAGTAAAATAAAGGCATATTATCCATATATCTTTTTGATAAAAAAGAAGAACGGATCTACAAGACCCGTTCCATCTTATTCCAGGAAATCTTTCAAACGTTTACTTCTGCTAGGATGTCTAAGTTTCCGCAACGCTTTAGCTTCGATTTGTCGAATACGCTCTCTCGTTACTCCAAATACCTTGCCGACCTCTTCTAGTGTTCTTGTGCGGCCGTCATCAAGACCAAATCGAAGACGCAATACATTTTCTTCACGATCAGTTAACGTATCAAGTACATCTTCCAGCTGCTCTTTCAACAGCTCATATGCGGCATGGTCTGAAGGTGAAGTTGCTTCTTGGTCTTCAATAAAATCACCAAGATGCGAGTCATCCTCTTCACCGATCGGTGTTTCCAGCGATACCGGCTCTTGTGCGATCTTTAAGATTTCGCGTACTTTTTCAGGTGTTAAATCCATATCTTCCGCAATTTCTTCAGGTGTCGGTTCTCTGCCTAAATCTTGCAGTAATTGACGCTGCACACGGATCAATTTATTAATGGTTTCAACCATATGAACGGGAATCCGGATCGTTCTCGCCTGATCGGCAATGGCGCGAGTAATCGCCTGTCTGATCCACCACGTAGCATACGTACTGAATTTATAACCTTTGCGGTAATCAAATTTTTCAACGGCTTTCATCAGACCCATGTTACCTTCTTGAATCAGGTCAAGGAACAGCATTCCGCGTCCGACATACCGTTTTGCGATACTGACAACAAGCCGCAGGTTCGCTTCAGCCAATCTGCGTTTAGATTCTTCATCACCTTCTTCAATCTTTTGAGCGTAGGCGATTTCTTCTTTTGCAGATAGAAGGTTAACCCGGCCGATTTCCTTTAGATACATCCGAACTGGGTCATTGATTTTGACACCCGGCGGTACACTTAGGTCATTAAGGTCAAATTCTTCTTCGGCTTTGGCAAGCTGCTGAATATTAGGATCTTCTGTTTCTTCATTCTCACTAATTAATTCAACACCTTGTTCACCTAAAAATTCATAATACTCATCCATTTGGTCTGATTCAATTTCAAAGCTGGACATACGCTCGGCAATTTCTTCATATGTCAAAACGCCACGTTTTTTACCAGACTCTGTTAATTGCTCTTTTACTTGATCGAATGTTAATTCTGTCTCGTGGGTTTGTTTATCAGCCATTATGGATCCCTCCTTCCAAAGCTTGCAACGAATTCTATAAGCGGTATGATTCTTATTCGGTCCATTCAGGCGTTTTCTATGTGAGCTGCCTTTAATAATGTGCGAATAATGAAATGACAATTCATGATGAGGTCAAGCGATCTATTTGCTCCTCCGCAAGGAATCATTGCCAATAAACGCTTCTCACCAGTTTTTCCAGTTATTTTAAAGATCGGTTCAATGTAACGATTTCTTGAGCAAGAGAAGCAGCTCTTAAAAAATCTTTTTGCCTTTCGGCTTCGGCTCTTTCCGTCTCTTTTTCTTTTATCATTGACCAATTTCTGTGATTCAACACTTTTTTTACATAATCTGATAACTCGGCTTCACTGAGTTCTTGATTAATCTGAAGCATTAAAATATCAGACAAGAGCTGGCTTATATGATCATCCGTCACCCTGGCCATCAGATGCTGAGGCGTAAGCTCGGCCCCCTCCTCATAAAAAGCGTAAAGATAGGCGGCTAATGCGCGGTGCTCATCAATATTAAATTGAAAGCCTACCCGGTCAATCACTTTTTTAATGACGCTCCGATCTCGAAGCATGTGGGCGAGTAACAGCCTTTCTGCATTTTCATACGCCGGACGCAGACGTTTTTGCCTTGCCTTTGTCGTCAGATGCGCAAGCCGTGTTTTCGTTTCACCGCCATTGTCAACAGGTTTACTTTGCTTGCTGAAAACAGTCAGCTGCTCGGTTAAAGACTCCTGTGAAAGCGAAAACTCTGAAGCAAGCTGTTTTACATAGACTTCCTGCTCAAGCGATCCTTTAAGCGTGCTGATTTCTTTCAGTACAGCTTTAATGTAAGTCAGGCGATCACCTTCATCGGACAGGTTCTTTCCTTTTCGGAAATATTGCATTTTGAACGCCATCACGGTGACACTGGCATCGATAATGTCGTTTTTAAATTTTTCCCCGCCGAACTTTTTGATGTAATCGTCAGGGTCCAATCCGTCAGGAATCATTGCAACTCTGACTTTGCAGCCTTTACTTTGGAGAAGCTCAGAAGCTTTTAAGGTGGCTTCATATCCGGCTTTATCAGAGTCGTAGCAAAGAATGATTTCTTCGACATTTCTTCTCAGGATCTTGACATGATCATCTGTCAGAGACGTTCCCATCGTGGCTATACTCTCTTTTACACCCGAGTTTACGGCCGATATGACATCGGCAAATCCCTCAAATAAGACCGCTCTTTCCTGCTTTCTGATATGAAGGCGGGCCTTATAAAAATTGTAAAGCAGTTTACTTTTATGAAAGAGCGGTGTTTCAGGACTGTTCATATACTTAGGCTGCTGGCTGCCAAGAGCCCTGCCTGAGAAAGCAACAACAGCCCCGTGATGATCATGGATCGGAAACATGACGCGGTTTCTGAAACGGTCAAAATATCCGCTCCCGTCTTCACGTCTGATCAGAAGACCCGCTCTTTCCATTTCCGCCTCACTATAGCCCCTCTTTACGAGAAACTTCGTGATGAAGTCCCAGGAATCAAGAGCATAGCCGATCTGAAATTCATCAATCAGCTCTTTCGTAAAGCCCCTTGAAAGCAGATAATCCAGTGCCTCTTGACCTTCTTTTGTATTTATTAACAAATGATGGTAAAATTTCTTCAAGAGTTCATGAACCTCTGCCATTTTTTGTTCTCCAGAAGATTCTGGCCGGGCTCCCGAATGAACTGTTATATCATCTGGAAAATCAATTTGGTATTTGTCAGCAAGGTGAGAAACCGCCTCAGCAAAAGAATAACCTTCCATCTGCCTTAAAAAAGAGAAAACATTGCCGCCCGCTCCGCAGCCAAAGCAATGAAAAATCTGTTTGTCGGGCGATACGGAAAACGAAGGTGTGCTTTCTCCATGAAAAGGACAGAGTCCAAAGTAGTTTCGGCCTTGCTTCTTTAATTGAACATAATCACCTATGACTTCAACGATATCTGCCGACTTTTGCACCTGATCCACAATTTCATCTGGTATCCGATTTCCCATCTTATAACACTCCGTCGTACATTATTCGATGCTTTAGTGCAAAATCCCTTCATCGTTCGACAGGATTTTTTGCAGCAGTGTAATAAATCGTTCTCGATCTTCTTTATTTAATTTTTTAGGCCCTTTGGCGTATATGCCTTTTTTTCTTTGTTTACCGGAAAAATGACGGCTCTCAAGAGCAAAATCAATCGTATCTTCTTTGTAAAGACGCCCTCTTTCCGACATAACTGAGACATTTCTGTTCAGTAGCAGGGATGCTAATCCGATGTCCTGCGTCACAACAATATCTCCCGTTTTTACGTGATTTGCGATATATAAATCAGCAGCTTCTTTATGAGGATCAACATATTTCCATATTTCTTCCTTGCTTCTGGAAAGCTGATAATGTTCAAATGAAGCGACAAAAAGAACTTGAACGTCATAATCGGATGCTGTTTGTAAAATTTCATCTTTTACCGGACAAGCGTCAGCATCGACAAAAATCGTCTTTTCTTGTTCATTAAGAAGAGTAATTCTCCATCCCTCCATTAAACTCCTGCATAAAAGCAAGCAAAATCGCACATCCTTTAGATCATTGCGGATGTATATGAATTTGTCGAAAAATTTCCGGGAGAAATTCTTGACATCTTACCCATAATAGTTTATTCGTATCACACGAACCTTAAACCTAAAATTAATCATTTTATCACAATTTTTTATTATAATACAAACTTCCCAAAGATGCTATTGTTTTTCATTATTCCCTTTTGGCATAGCCAAAAACCCAGGATAGAGCGTCCTGAGTTACATGTTTTTTGTTTTGAGATGATGAATAATATTCGCTGTTTCTTCAACCGCTTTATTTGAAACATCCACAACCTGGCATCCGATCCGGTCCACAATCTTTTCGAAATATTCCAGTTCCTCTTTGATTCTGTTGATATTTGCATAGATCGCTTTGTCATTAAGTCCGAGCGATTTTAACCGTTCTTTTCTGATATGATTCAGTTTATCCGGGCTGATCTTTAAACCGATGCATTTTTTCGGATCGACGTTAAAGAGTTCTTCCGGCGGGTCAACCTCAGGAACAATCGGAACATTGGCAACCTTCAGGCGCTTGTGGGCGAGATATTGAGACAGCGGTGTTTTAGACGTTCTCGATACGCCGATCAAAATGATATCTGCTTTTAAAATCCCTCTTGGATCCCGTCCATCATCGTATTTAACTGCAAACTCGATGGCCTCCACTTTTTTGAAATAGTCTTCATCAAGCTGGCGCACCCGCCCTGGTTCGTATTTCGCTGTTAAACCGTAGGCCGTTTCCATTTTATCAATTAACGGGCCGATAATATCATAATATAAAACATTTGCTTTTTCCGCTTCTGCAATCAAATATTCTCTTATTTCCGGCACCACGAGTGTAAAACAGATAATGCCGCCGTCTGCCGTGGCGAGTGAAATCACTTCATTGATCGTGCCTATATCTTCAACATAAGGAATTCTTCTGACATGTGTATCGTCCGCTGACCCGTTAAATTGGCTGAGTGCTGCTTTTACTACCAATTCAGCCGTTTCACCGACAGAATCTGATACGACATAGATGATGCGGTTATTCATATTATCCCCCCGTTAGTTTGCGATGTTATAGGATTTCATTTTCTGATAAACTGACAAGTATTTTTGTCATATTCGTTTTTGTCACTCTGCCGATCACTTCAAAGCCTTTATCGGTATCTTTGATAACAGGCAGTGCATCAATTTGTTTTTCTATCAAGTGCTTTGCAATGTCCATCACATAATCCTCGCGTCTGCAAACCGTAATGTTCGGCATCCTTGTCATGATGATATGAACAGGGACAGATGTAAGCTCCTGCTGGCCAATGCTCGCTCTCAGCAAGTCTTTTCGTGAAAGCACACCGACTAAAACAGCATCGCGGTCCACCACAAACAGAGTACCTACATCTTCTAAAAACATGGTGCAAATCGCATCGTACACAGAAACGTTTTCGTGAATCACAACGGGGATAGATTGAAAGTCTTTCACCTGAAGCTTTTTGAGTTTATCTGCCAAAAGCTGGGTGCCGGTTTTCCCTGTGTAGAAATAACCGACTCTCGGGCGCGCCTCGAGGAATCCTGACATGGTGAGTATGGCTAAATCCGGACGCAATGTTGCCCTGGTTAGGTTCAGCTTTTCTGCAATATGCTCCCCTGTAATCGGCCCGTTTTCTTTTACAATCTGCAAAATATGTTCTTGCCGTTTATTTAGTTCGATCGTACTCACCACCTTTTCACTTCATATCTATGTAAAGAAATAATAATCCATATTATATCGTAAATATCTTGTAATCAAACAAAAAAACTTATAAATGGGGAAAAGACGATTACCGATCACACAGCAACCGCCTTTTCTATCTTTATTTTACAATAAGGGCATTCATATTCGCAAAGGACTTGATCTCATCCGCCAAGCTTACCATTTGCGCTAAACGGTTTGCCTTTAATGTCTCGTTATGTGCTATAACCATTGTATGGTCGAAGTAAGCATCGATTGGTTCTTTTAAGGCTGCAAGTGAAGCAAGCGCCGCCTCGTAATCTTTTTTGCTGAAGTTTTCCTGCAGGTTTTGCTTCGCTGTTTGGTAGGCATCAAACAGGTTTGCTTCGTATTCATTTTCAAACAGATCAGGCTGAATGTCTCCGCGGACTCCTTTTTTGCTGATAGAGATGACTCGGCCTAAAGCTTCCGCTGTTTCCTTAAAACCTGGTGCACCAAGCTTTTGTTCCAGCACTTGTGCTTTATGCAGCGCTGAGTACGGCTCAAGCATAGAGCTTTCCAGCACGGCGTCGATGACATCGTATCTGATTTGTTCAGCATTCAAGACATATTTCAGACGCTGAGTGAAGAAATCCAGCAGTTCACTTTCTTTTTCCGTTTGTACGAAAGTAAGCAGCTCTTCAAACGAAATTCCCCAGTTGCGGTCAAGAAGAATCGCAACAATACCGCTCGCTTGGCGGCGCAGGCCGTAAGGATCCTGTGAACCAGTCGGAATTACGCCGATAGAGAAGAATGAAGCGATTGTATCCAGCTTATCCGCCATTGCTACAACAGCTCCGGTGAAAGTAGAAGGCGTTTCTCCGCCTGCTGATCTAGGCATATAGTGTTCGTTTACTGCCGCAGCCACAGCTTCATCTTCTCCAAGCATTTTCGCATACTTTTCACCCATAATTCCTTGAAGCTCAGGGAATTCGTATATCATATGTGTGACAAGATCGAATTTAGAAATTTCAGCAGCCCGCTTCACATGTTTTAATGTATCTTCATCAGCCTGAAGACGGACGGCAAGCTTCTCTGCGATTGCAGTGACTCTTCTGACCTTATCAGCAAGAGAACCAAGCTCTTCATGGAAAACAATGTTCTCAAGCTTCTTCACATTTGCATCAATGTTTAATTTCTGATCTTCCTTGTAGAAGAATGAAGCATCAGATAAACGCGCGCGCAGCACTTTTTCATTGCCACGGGCTACATTTTCGATCGCGTGGCTGTTTCCATTTCGGACTGTGATAAAGTGAGGCAGCAAATCACCGTTTTTGTCTTTGACAGGGAAGTAGCGCTGATGCTCTTTCATTGTCGTGACAAGCACTTCCTCAGGAATTGTCAGAAACTCAGATTCAAATGAACCGTAAAGAGCTGTCGGGTATTCTACTAAATGATTCACTTCATCAAGAAGGTCTTCGTCTACTGGAATGTTCCAATTGTTTTCTGCGGCCATCGCTTCCAGCTGAGATTGAATCATATGTTTCCGGATGTTAGGGTCAGCGATGACATGCTGTTCTTTCAGCTGCTCTTCATAGGAAGAAGGTGATTCAATTGACACTTCATGTCCGAGGAAACGGTGTCCCTGTGTTGTCCGGCCAGACTCAACGTTTGTGATCGAAAATGGAATGACATCCTGTCCAAATAAAGCGGCAATCCATTTGATTGGCCGGATATAACGCAAATCTTCATTTCCCCAACGCATGTTTTTCGGGAAGTGCAAGCTCGTAACCAAACCGCTCAGTTCCGGCAGAAGCGACTTCGTTTCTTGTCCGGCTTGGAATTTTTGCACAAATACATACTCTGTGCCTTTTACTTCTTTGATGTACAGATCTTTCACGTCTGCGCCTTGGCCTTTTGAAAAGCCGATTGCCGCTTTTGTCCAGTTCCCGTCTGCATCAAGAGCAATTTTTTTCGCTGGCCCTTTTGCTTCTTCTTTTATATCATCCTGCTTTTCTGCTACATCCTTTACGAATACAGCTAGACGTCTAGGTGTATTGAAGAGCTTCACTTCACCGTGAGTGATATTTTTTTCTTTTAGCCAGCCTGTCAGCTTCTCTCCGAGCTGAACCATGCTGTCATTTAAAAAGCGCGCCGGCATTTCCTCTAATCCAATCTCTAAAAATAAATCCTGTTTACTCATGAGAAGCACCCTCCCCTTTAAGCATTGGGAACCCTAGTTTTTCTCGTTCCTCATAATAGGTTTTTGCTACTTTTCTCGCTAAATTCCGCACTCTTGCGATATAGCCTGTCCGCTCGGTAACTGAGATCGCACCTTTGGCGTCAAGCAGGTTGAAGGTGTGCGAGCATTTTAGCACATAGTCATATGCTGGATGAACAAGCCCGTTATCCATTTGTTTGATCGCTTCTTTTTCATACGTGCTGAACAATTGGAACAGCATATCGACGTCTGACGTTTCAAACGTATAAACGGAATGCTCGTATTCCGCCATCATGAATAAATCTTTTACTGTGAACCCTGACGTCCATTCCAAGTCGAACACATTCTCTTTATCCTGGATATAAGACGCGAGACGCTCAATTCCGTACGTAATCTCTACAGAAACTGGTTTACACTCTAGTCCTCCGACCTGCTGGAAATACGTAAATTGTGTAATTTCCATTCCGTCAAGCCATACTTCCCAGCCAAGACCCGCGCAGCCTAAAGACGGGTTCTCCCAGTTGTCTTCAACAAAGCGAATATCATGCTCAAGCGGATCAATTCCAAGAGCGCGCAAGGAATCTAAATACAGCTCTTGAATGTTATCAGGAGACGGTTTAATAATGACCTGAAACTGATGATGCTGATACAGTCTGTTCGGGTTCTCCCCGTAGCGGCCGTCGGCAGGCCGTCTGGAAGGCTCTACATAAGCCACTTTCCACGGCTCAGGGCCGATACTGCGCAAAAATGTATACGGGCTCATCGTGCCGGCCCCTTTTTCTACATCGTAAGCCTGCATAAGCACACAGCCCTGACTGGACCAATGCTGCTGCAAGGTTAGAATCATGTCTTGAATATTCATTTCAAGCACCTCCACTTTACTTTTCCTTTATCAGATGACTGCGGCGGCAACCAAAAAACTCCCGTCTCTATGCTTGCCAGCCGCAAACATAGGGACGAGAGTTCTCCCGCGGTTCCACCCTAGTTGCTGAGATCAAAATCCCAGCCTCTTTTTTTGAAATTGCTCAAGAATGCCTTTCGTTGCGTGCTCATCCCTTAGCTTACACCGCCCTAAGGTCGCTTTTATGAGGTAAACGCAAGTACTTCTTTCTCTCACTGCAACATATTTTATAATAAATGATCATATAAAAAGATGGACCAGATGTCAACTTTTGTTTTCACCCATAAGATGTTTCATGCTCTCCATTTGATCTAAAAAGCGCTTTGATTTTAAATATAACCCTGAGTATTCTTCATAATATAAATCAATCACTTGCTTCAATTCAGCTTTTGTTTCCTGTTTTAAGGAGACATTGCCCAGCCTTGATAGATCGAAGTAATAAAACAGTCTCAACAGCCTTGCCGTTTGCGGTTTAATCGGAACCCTGTAAGGATCTTTTTCAAAACAGCGGTGGCAAATAAAACCGTTATCACGGATAGAAAAATGAAAGCTCCCATCCTGGCTTTTACAATGCACACAGTGATTGAGCTCGGGATACAGCCCCATGACACCGAGCATTTTCATTTGAACGATAAAGATGATAACATCCGGGTCTGTTCCTTCGTTCAGCTGTTTAAGCGATTCTAAAATAAATTCAAACAAATAAGGGTTTGGCTTTTTTTCTTCAGTGCCTCTGTCGACTAACTCGGTAATATATGCAGCATATGCTGTTAAAAACAAATCTTCCCTGATGCCTCTCATGCTGAGGATCATTTCACCCTGCTGAAGTGTTCCGAGGCCGGTTGTTTTTTGCATTAAGAATGAACCATACAAAAAGGGCTGGCTGACTGCTGATAAACGGCTGTTCGTTTTTTTGGCGCCTCTTGCCATAACACCTACTTTTCCGTGTTCTCTTGTCAGTAAAGTAACGATTTTATTCGTCTCTCCGTAATCATTTGTGCGAAGAACGATTCCTTCACATTTTGTCAGCATTTCCGCACCTTCCTAAAGCAGGAGCGGCCAAGAGGTTTATAAAATTGGATAATCAAATCGGGCTAGCTCATCTTCTAGTTCTTCGGGTCTTTCTATGTTCTCTTTTTCCAGTTCTTTAAAAAGAAGATACGTATCAACATTTCCTGTTTGAGAAAATACGTTCCAGGTAAAATTCAACACAAGAAACCCACCTTTCTGTAGTTAAACTAGCTTACCTAAACTCCAAATTCTTACCTTTATCTTGACCTGATGTCCTCCATTTCATGTTAAACAAAATTTGTTAATGTATCCCTGATCCTGTGAGATAATGACACAGCTAGAGATTAATATTCATCCTCTTTAAAGCCAAAATCGCGCAGCTGGGACATTTTATTACGCCAGTCTTTCTGCACTTTGACCCATAATTCAAGGTAGACACGGGAGCCTAACAATGCTTCAATATCCGCTCTCGCTCTTTTTCCGACCTCTTTCAGCAGGCTTCCTTTTTTCCCGATCACAATGCCTTTCTGGGAATCCCGTTCGACCACAATCGTCGCCGCTACGTGTACAGAACCATTGTCCTGCCCTTTGATTGATTCGATGGCCACCGCAATGCTGTGCGGGATCTCTTCTCTTGTCAAATGCAGCACTTTTTCCCTGATGAGTTCGGAAATGATAAAGCGCTCCGGGTGGTCGGTTACCTGGTCACTCGGATAGAATTGCGGTCCTTCCGGCAAATACGCTTCAATCTGAGTGAGCAATGTTTCGATATTATTTCCTTCTAGAGCAGAAATCGGAACAACTTCCTTAAAAGGATAACGTCCGCGGTATTCGTCAATTAACAGTAACAACTGATCGGGATGAATTTTGTCAATTTTGTTTACGATTAAAAATACAGGCGTGGACATATTCTGCAATTTCTCAATGATGAATTCGTCGCCCTTCCCGTAGCCTTCCTCGGCGTTGATCATAAACAAGACCAAATCGACTTCTTTTAATGTATTTTGCGCCACTTTCATCATAAAGTCCCCAAGCTTATGCTTAGGCTTATGAATCCCTGGTGTGTCAATAAAGATGGTTTGTGATGTACCTGTCGTCAGAACTCCTTGCACCTTGTTTCTCGTCGTTTGGGGCTTATCGCTCATGATAGCGATTTTTTGTCCAATGACTCTGTTCAAAAATGTAGACTTTCCAACGTTTGGTCTTCCAATAATAGATACAAATCCTGATTTAAAGCTTTCGTTCGTCATGTAAATCCTCCGATGAAAATGCGCCTGGCAATAATTCTTCCACAGTCATTTCTTTTATTTGTCCTTGTAAATTAGTCATCACGACAATAACGTCCTTTGTGCAAAGCTCAGAAATCACCTGGCGGCATGCTCCGCACGGAGATACCGGACCAGGGGTGTCAGCCGCAACGGCCAGCATCTGAAACTCTGTATCCCCTTCAGAAACAGCTTTAAATAAAGCGGTACGCTCAGCGCAATTGCACATGCTGTATGCCGCGTTCTCGATGTTGCAGCCTCTGTACACTTTTCCATCTTTGGTAAGAAGAGCGGCTCCGACTTGAAACTTGGAATACGGCACATACGCCATATCACGTGCTTTTAATGCTTCTGTTATCAATTCCTGTCTGTTCATGTGTACATGTTCCTCTCTTACCTATAAAATGGTACCGCTATCACTTTATATTTTACATAATCGCGCGCATTTTTTCACGCCCATTTCTAAAAATGTAAAATAAATGTAAGAATTTTCAATCTTACAGCTTTGGCAAAAAAATAAGTAAACCAATGATACACGAAATGACGGCAAAAACGCAAACAGCCCCTGCGGCAGCGTCCTTAGCCGCTTTAGCAAGTGGATGATGTTTGTCTGTTATTAAATCAACCGTATGTTCAATGGCTGTATTTAAAAGCTCTAGCGAAAGCATTCCGCCGATCAAAAGGAAAATAATCGCCCACTCAATCAGACTGAGCCCCACGAGGAAGCCGCAAATGAGAACAGCACACACGGCTGCAGCATGAAACTGGAAATTACGTTCCGTCCGCGCTGTTTCCCGGATGCCTCGGCCTGCATGCACGAAGCTTTTGAAGAATCGCTGCAGCTCATTTCTATGATCTCTTGAGTCCATAGGCGTCCAGCAAATCCTTTTGCTTAGTAAACATCTCCTCTTCTTCCTCTTTCGTCATATGGTCATATCCTAAAAGATGCAGAAATCCATGCACGGCAAGAAATCCGAGCTCTCGCTTAAAAGAATGGTTATATTCTTCGGCCTGCTCCCTTGTGCGGTCCGCGCTGATGATAATATCACCTAAAACCGGGGGCATTTCCGCGCCCAAAATTTCGACCTCGCCCTCGCCCTCCTCTTCAAGAGCGAATGAGATGACATCTGTCGGGGCATCCTTTCCGCGGTACTCTTTATTAATCTGCTGTATGTCTTCATTGGTAACGATCGTGACAGAAACTTCAGCCTGATCCTGAACGCCTTCACGCTCAGCGGCAAATTGAAGCAGATGCTCTACTTCTTTGAGCATCTCTTCTGAGACACTCCCCGTTTCATCAACAATATCAATCAGTAAACTCATTTATTTCACCTTCTTAGTAGCCTCCGGATATTCGATCCGGGAGTGGAAAATTCCTTTTAATGTTGCACAGAGTGTTTTGGCGATTGTATCCAGCTCTTTAAATGTCAAATCGCATTCGCTGAACTGTCCGTCCTGCAGCTTATCGGATATGATACCCCGGACAAGCTTTTCAATTCGTTCTGGATTTGGATTATGCATGGATCTGACGGCCGCTTCAACACTATCAGCAACAGATATAATCGCAGCTTCCTTTGACTGCGGCTTCGGTCCCGGATAACGGAACTCTTCTTCTGTAATCTGGTCGCCTTTTTCCTTCGCTTTATAATAAAAGAACTTTAACAGCGAGGTTCCATGATGCTGCTCAGCAATGTCGACAAGCTCTTGCGGAAATTTATAGCTTCTCAGCATGTTCGCACCGTCAGTGGTATGCGAGATGATAATATTTTTACTCAGCTGAGGAGACAGCTTGTCATGCGGATTGTCAATATTCATTTGATTTTCAATAAAATATTGCGGGCGCTTTGTTTTTCCGAGATCGTGATAATACGCGCCAACTCTAGCAAGCAAACCATTAGCCCCCACCGCCTCACAGGCTGCCTCTGACAAATTGGCGACCATTACACTGTGATGATATGTACCTGGTGTTTCTGTTAATATTTTGCGCAGCAGCGGATGGTTAGGATTAGACAGCTCGAGCAGCCTCATAGTGGATAAAATGCCAAAGCCTGTCTCAAAAAACGGCATCAGGCCGATGATTAATACAGACGAAGCAAACCCCGAGACAACCCCCATCAGCATTAACGTGCCGATTTCAAGACCCGACAGCGCAGTGTTTTGAATCAATAATAAGGAAAGAACGACAATCATATTAATAAACGCCACGAAAAGCCCGGTCTGCAAAATCTTTGATCTGGCATTGTGTTTTCCTAAAAATAAAACACCTGAAATCCCGCTGATCAAATAATAAATTCCTATGACATAATTGAAAGTTCCCGTCACACCCTGATTAAACATCATACTCCCGCAAATCGCAAGAATGATACTTCCCAAAATGGCAATGCGTTCATTCATCAGCAGCTTGATTAAGATCGCGCCGGCCGCAATAGGAACAAGATAGCCGATATTATTATATTCCATCTTCTGAAATAAACTGACAACCTCCATGATAACAAGCAAAAGCGTTGTGATAATGGAAAACAGCAGGATAGATTGTTTTTTAAACTTCAGGTTTTGTTTTTGTTTTTCAAAGTAGTATACAAGCGTTGCGATGAAAAGTCCGATCATAATTAATAGGCCGCTGATCGGTTTAAAGAGATTTGAGTTATTTAATAACCCGGTCAGCTCGAGTTTCCTGTACACTTCCCGGTCAATGAGGTCATTTTCTTCCACAAGCACCTGGCCCTGTTTGATCTGAACCTGCTGGACATTGTCTGACGCTTCCTGCCTTTTTGCCTCTGTCGCTTTCGGATTGAAGACGTAATTCGGAATAATAGCAAAACGCCCGATTTCTGTCGCAGCTGCCAAGTATTTAGACGGGATCGAATTGCTCTTTAGCTCTTTTTCTACACGATCCTTTGCATCAGATAGTTTATCCGACGAAATTTCACTGCTCATGACTGTATTCACTGCCGTAATGACTGTATCTCTGACAAAAGAAAAGTCTTCACTGTCCGCTTTCAGCAATGTTTTGATGGTATCCTCTGATATGGAATCATTCACATCTGACGTTAGTTTGTTCTTAACAGACTTCACCATTGATTTTTCCGATGGTGATTTGCTGTCTTCTTCTCCTGATTTTTTCACTTCGCTGATACTGTCGAATATAGATGACACAAGGTCAATCCGATTATCTGTGTATTCTTTTTTCAATGTATATTGATCTTCGACCGCGTCCTCAGCGGCTTGTTTTTTTTCTTCTGTGGCTTTTTGATCTTCGACGGTTGCCGGAGCATAAATGGTCTTGTCGCTGACTGAAAACAGGTCTAAATCAAGTGTTTCCGGCTTAACATGTACAAAGAGCAAAGCAAACATAATGGCAGCCAGCAGAAGATACAGCAGTACATGCATGGAGCGGGCATTTTTAAAGCGGCTCCATTTTTTTGAGCTGCTTTTGGTCTTCCCCTTCTTTTTCAACACAAGAACCTCCTCTTGAAACATCAAGCCCATAAGCAATCATAAAAATGACCCGATAACGCGCGATCGGGTCATTCAGCATTAATTTTGCTTATCGTATGCTTCAATAATTTTCGCAACAAGCGGATGTCTGACCACGTCTGTCTGGTCTAGCTCAATCATAGAAATGCCGTCTATTCCTTTCAGCATCTCCTTCGCTACTGCAAGTCCCGATTTGACGCCTTTCGGCAGATCAATTTGGCTAACGTCACCTGTAATGATCATTTTAGAGCCAAAACCCAGTCTCGTCAAAAACATTTTCATTTGAGCAGGTGTAGTATTCTGTGCTTCATCAAGTATAACATAAGCATCATCAAGCGTCCGTCCCCTCATATATGCAAGCGGAGCAATTTCAATGACGCCTCTTTCCATCAGACGTTCTGTATGATCTGCCCCAAGTACATCATGAAGAGAATCATACAGCGGGCGCAAATAAGGATCTACTTTCTCTTTGAGGTCACCTGGCAGAAAACCAAGGCTTTCACCAGCTTCCACGGCAGGTCTTGTTAAAATGATTTTTTTGATATGTCCGTTTTTTAAAGCATGGACTGCTTTTACGACAGCCAGGTATGTTTTCCCGGTCCCCGCCGGGCCGATGCCGAATACAAGGTCATTCCGCTTCATGGCAGCCACGTATTCCCGCTGTCCCATCGTTTTTACACGGATTGGTTTGCCTTTTGCGTTTTTAGTAATTTCTTCTTCATACATGCTTTCAAAGTAATCAAGTTCATTCTTTTTTGCCATTTTGACGGCGTAAATCACATCACGTTCAGAGATCTCTATCCCCTTGCGAATTAAAGCGAGGAGCGATCCCAGCAGGCTATCTGCAACCTGAAACGAATCTTCATCGCCTGAAACGTAGATCGTTTCACCGCGCGTAATGATATTCACATTCAGATCTTTCTCCATCAATTTCAAAAAAGAATCTTGGTTCCCGAACAGTGCAAGCGCCTCGTCCGGGCTTTTCAGTTTTTGATTCATCGCAAGTAAATGTTCTGTCATTCTTCAGTCTCCCTGACAATAGGTGTGGTTTGAACGATATCTTCTATAACTTGGTAAAGAATAATCAACTTTACTTTACCATTCTCGACAGTATGGTGCAAAACTTTTTCACTTTTCACCTCGCCGTTTTCGCCTATTTTATTCTCTACATCCTGTTTACCCATTTTAATGCCTTCTTGAACTGCTTCTTCTTTCGTATATTTTCGCAAAGCCTCTTCACTTTCTCTCGTTTGCTCTTTGATATAGGATACAGGGAGCTTAAATCCGAGAAAATTAAGCGAATGCTTTTCTTGTTCTGTTTTTGGGTGCTTCAATTTCTCTTTTTTAAACGTTATGCCCCAGATCGGGATGGCCAAAGAGCCAAAAGAAAGCTTGTGCTTTGTCCTTACTTTGCCCGTGTAAACGTTAAATAATGTTTCAAGCGGAACCGTCACTTCAGATTTGTACCAGGTTTCTCCGTAAATTTCTGCTTTTGAGGCGACTTCCTGCTGATGCTCTTCACTGCCGATCAGTCCTGAAACAAGCAGCTGCCCCTTTTCTACATGATCGTGTATTGCGGCCATTGGCTGTCCTTTTTGCACAAACATTCTTGTAATGGTTGCTTTCTTTTTGGCGACAATATCGCGCGGGCTTACATACTTTTCTTTTTCAGGCTCATTTTTCTCCACGACTTTCATATGAATGGTCGTCCCCTTTAAATCAACACCGACCCAGGTGATATTGTCTATTCCGTTGGTTAACGATTTTTGTATTTTTTCTGGAGACATCATTAAAAACTGCAGACGACCCTTTTTAACGCCGATTTCATTCAGATGCTGCATCATTTGATGTTCCGTTTCAGGCTTAGCGCCTGTCACATCAATTTTCCACACCATATTGGAAAGCAAAAACAAAAGGATGAAAAACATTGCAAAACCGATCGTAAACCCTATATTCAGCTTTGATTTCAGCAATAAGAAAGGAAATCCCTTCCGATTAATAAATCGGGCTTTACATTTAAATTTTCTTCTCACCCGCCGAAAGGCATGTACATCCTGAAGCTGTATATATAACGATACGGCTTCTTTCTTTTTTTTGACATGAAAGACTGGAATCCCCTGTCTAGTGCATTCATTCAGGAGCCGTTCAATCCCTCTTCCCGTCAATTCAAGCTGGACCTTACCCGAAAAAAAAGACAGCCATTTATTTTTCACAACATTTCCCCCCCGGCTTTATGACTCAACATATCGAACGACATCAATCGTACCCTCCAAAAGAATTTCTTCCGGAAGAATCGCCTTGATGACAAAATTTTTTCCTGATATGATGCACTGGCCCTGCTTTAGCATCAGCCTCACTTCATTCTCACTGAAAAGCAAAAGGCCTCTGTGGTTTTCTATGTAGATATGAAGTCTGCCAACCATTGTAATCCGCGGCAGATCCATCATAACGTCCGGGGGAATTTCCAATGCTCTTGTCAGCCAAGCTTTCACACGATTCTTTCTTTGCCCCATACAAAAAGAACCCCCTTTCATCTCATATGTATGATTTGAAAGGCGGTTCTAACACTTTAATTTTTACGGGCCGTGCGCATCGTATGGTGAGGTTTTTTTGCCCTTGGAGGTCCGAATACCTCCCCTAAGACGATCCCCTGTACCACAGTGTCTTTATTAACCTGAAGCATTTTTTGTTTTGTGTATACTGCTTTTTGTTTAACTGCAGTAAGATCACGTTCCATCCCTTTCAGGTTTCTTTCTGTTTCCCTGCGTCTTTCTTCCGCTTCCCGTCTTGCCTGTTCTATGCGGTTAGGAATAGGTACAGGAGCTTCCTCAGACTGCTTCTTTTGAGGAGAAGCCGTTTGCACCTGCTGAGGTTTTTTCCTGTTTTGGCTGTTTTTATTTTCCTCTTTGCTCTTTTTACCGAAAATCATAGATATGATTCCGATAACCACTGCGATAATGAGCGGATTGGTCAGTATATCTTCCATCAGCGTTCTCCCTTCTTAGAGAGATTATGATTTACTGTCTTCATCAGACGAATCTTTCGTCAGCTTGCCGAATGAATCACGCATGTCTGTGTCAGCATCAATATTTTTGATATTCATGTAGTCCATGACGCCAATATTCCCTTCACGCAAAGCTTCTGCCATCGCAAGCGGCACTTCCGCTTCGGCTTCTACCACTTTCGCTCGCATTTCTTCTACGCGGGCGCGCATTTCCTGTTCTTGAGCGACAGCCATCGCACGGCGTTCTTCCGCTTTTGCCTGTGCGATATTTTTATCAGCCTCGGCCTGATCGGTTTGTAAAATTGCGCCGATATTTTTGCCAATGTCAACATCAGCAATATCGATCGAGAGAATTTCAAACGCAGTTCCTGAGTCCAATCCTTTTCCAAGAACTGTTTGAGAAATCATGTCAGGGTTCTCAAGCACTTTTTTGTGGCTTTCGGATGAACCAATTGTAGAGACAATCCCTTCTCCGACACGGGCCACAATGGTTTCTTCCCCTGCTCCCCCAACAAGACGGTCGATATTCGCTCTTACTGTAATTCTCGCTTTCGCTTTTACTTCAATCCCGTCCATAGCCACACCGGCAATGAACGGCGTTTCAATCACCTTAGGATTAACACTCATTTGAACGGCTTCCAATACGTCACGGCCGGCAAGATCGATAGCGGCACAGCGTTCGAATGATAGTTCAATATTGGCTCGCTGAGCAGCGATCAGCGCGTTGACGACTCTGTCAACATTTCCTCCGGCGAGATAATGGCTTTCAAGCTGATTGGTGGCAACATCAAGCCCAGCCTTATGCGCTTTAATCAGCGGGTTCACCACTCGGTTTGGTATAACGCGGCGAAGCCTCATTCCTATCAGAGTGAAAATGCTGATTCTCACTCCAGCTGCTAATGCTGAAATCCAAAGCATAACAGGCACAAATGTAAAAAATACAGCTAAAACAATGATCCCTACTACGACAATAGCCAAAATCATTAGTGTTGATGGATCCATATCAATTCTCCTCGATTCTGTTTAAATTTCTCTGACGACGATGCGTGAGCCTTCCACTTTTACCACTTTTACTTTCTTATCTTTTTCTGTAAACGATCCCTCCGAAACGACGTCAAGGCGTTCATCTTCAATAATAACGGTACCAGCAGGACGCAGCTGTGTAAAGGTTACACCCACTTTACCTATTAAGTCCGTGCGCGTTTGATTTGATACGTAGCCGCTCTCCGTATTTGTAGAATCATTTAATACAAATTTTTTAAAGAATTTCATACGCTTTCCCAACACCCTTGTCAGTAAAATAAAAGCTGTAATAGAGACAGCTGAGGCGATCAAGAGAGAAATCGCCATGACAGTGAAGCTCCCCGCGGCTAAAAATAGGCTTGCAATAATCGCTCCTAAGCCCAGTAATCCAATGATTCCTCCGGGAAGGAAAATCTCAAGCAGGATGAGGATCACCCCTCCTGCAAAGAGAAGAACTGTCTCGTATCCGGCAAGGCCGGCTGCGAGATGCCCGTAAAAGAACAGCAATAACGCGATGAATCCAACCGTTCCAGGGATGCCGACACCCGGGGAAAAAAGCTCCACCGTCAGACCTAAAAAAGCTATCGTCAGCAGAATAGGCACAATAACCGGGTTCGTCAGCCATCTTGCTGTCTTTTCCGTAAAGCTTTCCTTTGCATAACTGATATGCGCATTTTCGAACCCAAGCTTCTCTACGAGTGCGGATAAATTGTCAGCAGTCCCCTCTGAATAGCCTACATCAATCGCCTTACCAGGGTTAAGTGTAAGCAGATCTCCCTTCGGCGCACCAACTTCCTTGGCATCTATATCCGGGTCAGCCATAGCGAGCGCATATTTAGGATCGCGATTATTTTTCACTGCGGCATCCTCCAGCTCTGCCAGCCAAAGTGATTCAGCTTTTTGGTCAGCGGCATTGCCTTTACCGTCAATAATCGCGGCCGCTCCTATTTTTCCGCCGGGCGCCATATAAATATTATCGGCTTGCAGGGCAATATATGCACCAGCTGACAACGCGCGTTTGTTTACATATGCAGTTATAGGGATCTCGCTTTCGGTTATCGAGTCCGCTATATCAATAGCCGATTTGACCAATCCTCCCGGCGTATTGATATCAAGAATAATATGATCTGCATGCGCTTCTTTTGCATCTTGTAACGAACGGGATAAAAACGAGGCGAGTCCCTGTTCGACATTTTTCTCAACCGGGATCACATAAACCGTTTGTTTTTCTGCTTTGGCGTTCAGCTGTACGCCTAATAAAGAAAGTAAAAATATGCTCAAAAGAGCAGCACGGAATCCTTTGGTTTGAAGCAAGGGCAGTGTATCCCTCCTTCCTTTTATAATAAGTGCCTTCTCTTTATACGTAACAATGTATCAAAGGTTTCATTTTTTTATGTATAAAAAAAGACATCTCTCTTAGAAAGATGTCCTTTTTTACGCCATTTAAGACAATTGATTGCTAACAAGCTTATTAATTAAGCTTCCATCAGCTTTACCTTTTACTTTAGGCATAATTGCACCCATTACTTTCCCCATGTCCGCTTTTGAGCTCGCACCAACCTCAGTAATGGTTTCATTTACGATTGTAAGCAGTTCTTCTTCTGACAGCTGCTCGGGTAAATAAACTTCTAAAATGTCCAGCTCTTTTTGAACTTTATCTACTAAATCTAAACGATTAGCGTTTGAAAATTCCTGGAGGGAGTCTTTACGTTGCTTAAGTTCACGAGAAAGGACAGTGAGTTCCTCATCCTCGGTCAAACTGTCTTTCTTAAGCTTAATTGCTTCATTTTGAAGTGAAGCCTTAACCATTCGAACGACAGTCAGTTTGTCTTTCTCACGGCTTTTCATATATAGCTTCATATCCTGGTTAAGACGCTCAAGAAGACTCATAAATCCACCCTCTTTTAGAATTTGCGTTTTCTAGCAGCTTCAGACTTTTTCTTGCGCTTTACGCTAGGTTTTTCATAAAATTCGCGCTTTCTTGCTTCTTGCAAAGTACCTGTCTTTGATACACTGCGTTTGAAGCGACGAAGAGCATCTTCAAGCGATTCGTTTTTTCTAACGACCGTTTTTGACATTCTCTTTCCCTCCCTCCGAATACACCAATCGACTACCTTTAAGTTACACATATAAACATGTACTTTGACATTATAATATAAGCCATCAGTCAGGTCAACTAAGTGAGTTCACTTTTCCGTCATGAGTACGACTGCCTGTCTATATAATGGTGGAAAGGGGTTGGTGAATAAGATGTTGATTCTGATCGGTTTTACTGCTCTTATAATATTCTTTCTCGCAGGCATGAACATGCTTCGAAAAGGCTTAATTTCAATGGCGTACTCAAAAATTGAAGAACGTTTGCTATTTTTTACGGACCATCCATTAAAAGCGTTCCTGATCAGTATTGTATTTACAGGGATTCTTCAGAGCAGTTCAGCCTTTATGGTCATTGTCATCGGTTTTGTAAGCGCGGGCGTCCTTCCTTTTAAACGGACGATACCGATGATTCTCGGAACAAATGTCGGATCTACCTTTACAACTGAATTTATCGCCATCAAAATGGATGTTTTGATTTGGATTCTTTTGATTGGCGGTTTATTGTTTTTTCTGACTGGCAGGTATCCCTTAAAACAGTTGGGAACAAGCCTCCTCGGACTCGGCATCATCTTTTTTTGCATCAGCGGGTTCAGCCACCTTGCAGGACCGCTTACAAAACTGAAAACGGGAGCCGACATTTTATACCATGTTAACGATTCAAACTGGTCCGCTTTGCTCATCGGTATGGCGCTAACTGCCATGATTCACTCAAGCTCCGTTTGTATCGGCATTTTGATGAGTTTTATGAATGAAGGCATTATCGGACTGACACAGGCGATGAGCGTCGTACTCGGGTCAAATATCGGGACTTGCATTACAGCTGTCATGGCTGCTGTATCCGGCGGATATGCGGCGAAACAGACAGCGTATGCCCATGTGGTGTTTAACATGCTGGGCGTGGCTCTCATATTTCCTTTTCTGGCGGGAGCGACCGGCTTTGTAGAACAGTTATCAGTTGACCCTGCACAAAGGATTGCGCATTTCAGTCTTTTATTTAATGTGGTGACAGCTTTTTTATTTCTTCCGCTTACAAACTTGTTTTACCGCTTGATTCACTTTCTTATCCCAGCAAAATAAAAAACCGGTACATTTAAATGCACCGGTTTTTAGATTAAGAAGACAAACGCATGTGTTCAGTTATTTCGTCCTCAACAACACGGACGAATTGCCCTTCGTTGTAAGGATAGCCCGCTTTAAGGATTTTGACTTTCACGATTTTGCCGATCATCTCTTCCGTACCTTTGAAAACAACCTTCATATAGTTGTCTGTGTAACCGACAAACATGTTCTCTTCTTCTGTTTCTTTATACGCTTCCTCAGGGATAATCTCAAGCACTTCATTTTCATACTGAGAAGCGTATTCCTTCGCAAGCTGGTCGGACAGAGAAATCAGGCGATGCACACGCTCATTTTTGACGTTTTCATCCACTTGGTTTTCCATTCGCGCAGCCGGTGTGCCTGTGCGTTTACTGTAAGGGAAAACATGCAGCTCAGAGAATTTATGTTCTTTAATAAAGTTATAGGTTTCCATAAATTCTGCTTCTGTTTCGCCAGGGAAGCCTACAATGACATCAGAAGTTACAGCTAAGCCAGGCAATGCTTTTTTCAGTTTGCTTAAACGGTCTGCAAAAAATTCCATCGTATATTTACGTCTCATCCGTTTAAGCACAGTGTTTGATCCGGATTGGATAGGAATATGCAAATGATTCACTATCTTATCCGAGCGGTCTAAGACCTCGATCACTTCATCTGTGATTTGGCTGGCTTCGATTGAAGAAATTCTAATCCGTTTAACGCCTTCAACACGAGTGTCTAATTCTCTCAAGAGCTTAGCGAAGCTGTAATCTTTCATATCTTCGCCATAGCCGCCTGTATGAATACCAGTAAGAACAATTTCTTTATATCCGGCATCGACAAGCTGCTGCGCTTGTTTAATGACTTCTTCAGGATCGCGGGAGCGGAGCAGGCCGCGCGCCCACGGAATAATACAGAATGTGCAGAAATTATTGCAGCCTTCCTGTATTTTCAATGACGCTCTTGTCCGGTCCGTGAAAGCAGGCACATCAAGCTCCTCATACACTCTTGCTTTCATGATGTTGCTGACACCGTTAATCGGCTGGCGTTCTTCACGGTATTGGTCGATGTAGCCGAGCATTTTTTCCCGGTCCTGCGTTCCAACTACAATATCGACACCAGGGATCGCCATAATCTCAGCAGGTGAGGTTTGCGCATAGCAGCCTGTGACACAGATGACACCGTCAGGATTTTGACGAATGGCACGTCTGATCACTTGGCGGCTTTTTTTATCTCCCGTATTGGTTACCGTACATGTATTAATGACATATACATCAGCTGTTTGTTCAAAGTCTCTTCTTTCGTAGCCCGCTTCTTTGAAAAGCTGCCAGATTGCTTCTGTTTCATAATGGTTGACTTTACAGCCAAGCGTATGGAAAGCAACAGTTGCCATTATTGATCACCTCTTAATAACTCTGTTTGATAAGAAATCGCACTCAACGCGTATAGCGGTGCGGTTTCTGTCCTTAAAATTCTCGGTCCAAGGCCGCCCGGCACACCGTCTTTCTCTGTGAGCCGTTCAACTTCCGCTTCTGTTAAACCGCCTTCAGGACCAAATACGATCAAAAGGGATGATCCTTTCGGAAGGCTGCTTACAATCGCGCTGAATGCGCTTATTTCTCCTTGCTTTGATGACTCCTCGTATGCAACGACACATTTATCGAAATCCTGCATCCTTTGAAGAAGCTGCTGAAAAGAATGGACATCCATCACTTGCGGCACTTCGTTACGGTACGATTGTTCAGCCGCTTCCTTCGCAATTTTCGTCCATCTTTCCCGCTTTTTCTTTGCCTTTTTGTCATCCAGCTTGACAACAGAACGAGCGGCTTGGAAAGGAATGAAGGCATGAGCTCCAAGCTCAGTCCCTTTTTGGATAATCCATTCAAGCTTATCTCCTTTCGGGAGGCCGCTTGCAATATAAACCTTTATCGGAAGCTCTCTGTTTTCATTCGTCCATTCTACCACAAGACAGGACACATGGTCCTTGGAAACAGATTGAAGTTCACACTTTGCCTCAAAGCCGTCCTGAGAGCAGCAGATGATCTGATCACCTTCATTCATTCTCATCACGTTCACAATATGATGAACATCTTCGCCGGTTATCGAAAAAGCCGGCGCTTCCTCCATTTGCTGCTTCGTGAGCTCGATAAAATATCGTTGCATACGCTGTGACACCTACTAACTGTTATTTTTTCGCAATAATGCTGACCCAATCTTCCATTGAAAGGATTTCTACAATGGTAAAGCCGGCTTGTTCCAGTGCTTCTTTTACTTCTTGTTTTTTATGAGCGATGATACCTGACGTAATAAAATGACCGTCTTCTTTTAACAGGCTGTACGCTTGTGAAGTAAAGCGAAGAATGACTTCAGCCAAAATGTTGGCAACAATCACATCATGTTCCCCTTCAAGTCCGTCTAACAAATTGTTTTGCTTCACTTGAGCAATATCGCTCACTTTGTTCAGCTTGAGATTGAGACGTGCACTTTCTACAGCTACGGGATCAAGATCGTAGGCATGAACCGATTCAGCCTCAAGCATTGCAGCCGCAATACTTAAAATTCCGGAACCTGTACCGACATCAATCACCTTATCACCCTTTTGCACAAAGCGTTCAAGCGCCTGAATACAGAGTACGGTTGTCGGGTGTGTGCCTGTGCCGAACGCCATTCCCGGGTCCATTTCAATAATCAGTTCATCCGTATGGACCGGCGTATATTCCTCCCACGTCGGAACAATTGTAAACTTTTCAGAAATTTTCACAGGATGATAATACTTCTTCCAGGCAGTCGCCCACTCTTCTTCATTCACTTCAGAAATCGTGATATGATTTCTGCCCAAATCAATATTATAAAGAAGCAAATTATTAATCGTTTCTTTAATGCCATCCACCGTTTCGCCAAGAAAGCTGTTGACCGGCAGGTATGCTTTGACAATGACACCCTCGTCTGGATAATCATTGGGGTCGAGCTGGTAGATTTCCCCGTACACATTCTCACGTTCTTTAATTAAATCAAGCGGGTCCTCTATCACAACCCCACTTGCACCAGCTTCATGCAATATATTTGAGATAGGTTCGACCGCTTCATGTGTTGTGTGAATGCTTAATTCGGACCATTTCAAAACTACCAACTCCTCATCCAATAATTAATCGCCTTTAAACGCGCGTTTTACCTTGTCGAAGAAACTCATTTCCTGTTCGTCAGGCAAGTTTCCGCTGACCTCGGCAAATTCGCGGATAATGTCTTTTTGTTTATCTGTCAGGTTTGTCGGCGTGACGACACGGACGACGATATGCTGGTCACCCTGTCCATAGCCTCTGACATTTTGAACGCCTTTGCCTCTTAATCTGAATTTTGTTCCTGTTTGTGTACCGGCTGGAATTTTTAACTTCACTTTTCCATGCAGCGTCGGAACTTCCACTTCATCTCCAAGAGCAGCCTGAGCGAACGTTAACGGCATTTCACAGTAAATATCATCGCCGTCACGCTCGAAGAACTCGTGAGCGCGCACGTGGAACACGACAAATAAATCCCCGGCAGGGCCGCCATTTACTCCTGGTTCACCCTGTCCCGAGAGACGAAGCTGCTGCCCGTCATCTACACCGGCTGGAATTGTGACGTTGATTTTTTTGCGTTTTTTGACTTTTCCTTTACCGCCGCAATCCGCACATTTATTTTTAATGAATTTGCCCGTACCTTCACAGTGGTGGCAAACCCGTCTGTTAACGACTTTTCCAAACGGCGTATTTTGCTCCACGTTTAATTGGCCGGAGCCTCCGCAGTGCGAGCACGTTTCCGGGTTTGTTCCAGGTTTCGCACCTGAACCTTTACACGTATCGCATGTTTCCTCACGCGGAATTTCGATGGACGTCTCTTTACCAAAAACGGCATCCTCAAACGACAAAGTCATCGTATACTGCAAATCGGCACCTTGGCGCGGGGCGTTTGGATCTCTTCGTCTTGTGCCTCCGCCGAAAATACTTGAGAAAATATCATCGAAACCAAAACCGCCGAAATCTCCGCCGCCAAAACCGCCGCCGCCGAAGCCTTGGTTAGGATCAGTATGGCCAAATTGATCGTAATGAGACCGTTTTTGATCATCAGACAGCGTTTCGTATGCTTCTTTTACCTCTTTAAATTTTTCATCTGATCCGGCTTCTTTGTTAATATCAGGATGATATTTTTTTGACAGCTTCCGATAAGCTTTTTTAATTTCATCCTTAGAAGCGCTCTTACTTACTCCCAGCACTTCATAGTAATCACGCTTACTCATCTCGCTTCACTCTCCCGAATTTATCACATAAATTAGATTGTATCATTTTGAATTATGATTTTTCAATTCCTTTTATCCCGGGCAAGAAAAAAAGTCAAAGCCAAGAGATGCCTGACTTTGACTTTCTAATCATTGAATCAGATTATGAAATGTGTTCTTTTCGGTCAGCCCCGGAAGCGGGACTGACTCGGAAAAGCACTTTATTTTTTGTTTTGGTCGTCGTTTACTTCTTCATATTCAGCGTCAACAACGTTGTCATCCGCTTTGCCTTCAGCATTTGCATCGCCTTGAGCTTGCTGTTGTTTGGCAGCTTCTTCATAAAGTTTCATAGAAAGCTCTTGAACGATTGTTTGAAGCTCATCTTTTTTCGCTTTGATCTCTTCAAACTCGTTTTTCTCAATCGCCGCTTTTAAAGCTTCTTTGGCATCATTGGCTTTTTTCACTTGGTCTTCATCCACTTTGCCTTCAAGATCTTTTAAAGTTTTCTCAGTTTGGAAAACAAGCTGATCTGCTTCGTTTCGGACTTCGATTTCTTCTTTTTTCTTCGCATCAGAGTCAGCATTTTCTTCAGCTTCTTTTACCATGCGTTCGATCTCATCATCAGAAAGACCTGAAGAAGATTTGATTGTAATGTTTTGCTCTTTTCCTGTGCCCAAGTCTTTTGCTCTTACGTTTACGATACCGTTTTTATCAATATCGAAAGAAACTTCGATTTGAGGCACGCCGCGCGGTGCTGGCGGGATATCAGTAAGCTGGAAGCGGCCGAGTGTTTTATTGTCGGCAGACATTGGTCGCTCACCCTGAAGAACATGGATATCAACAGCTGTTTGGTTATCAGCAGCAGTTGAGAACACTTGAGATTTGCTTGTCGGAATCGTCGTGTTGCGGTCGATCAATTTTGTGAACACGCCGCCCATTGTTTCGATACCTAGAGAAAGCGGTGTAACGTCAAGAAGAACTACGTCTTTTACGTCACCAGTGATAACGCCGCCCTGAATCGCAGCACCAAGCGCTACAACTTCATCTGGGTTTACGCCTTTATGCGCTTCTTTTCCAGTTTCTTTTTTGATTGCTTCTTGTACGGCAGGGATACGAGTTGATCCGCCGACAAGGATGATTTTGTCGATTTCGCTTGCAGAAAGTCCTGCATCTTGCAGCGCTTGACGGACAGGACCCATTGTACGCTCTACTAAATGGGAAGAAAGCTCTTCGAATTTAGCGCGGGTTAATGTCAGTTCAAGGTGAAGCGGTCCTGCTTCTCCAGCTGTGATAAACGGTAAAGAAATTTGCGTAGAAGATACGCCGGAAAGATCTTTTTTCGCTTTTTCAGCTGCGTCTTTCAAACGCTGAAGCGCCATTTTGTCTTTTGACAAATCAATGCCGTTTTCTTTTTTGAATTCAGACACAAGATGATCGATGATGACTTGGTCAAAATCGTCACCGCCGAGACGGTTGTCACCGGCAGTTGAACGAACTTCGAACACACCGTCGCCAAGCTCAAGGATTGAAACGTCGAAAGTACCGCCGCCAAGGTCGTATACCAGGATCGTTTGATCTTCATCTGTTTTATCAAGTCCGTATGCAAGCGCTGCTGCAGTCGGCTCATTGATGATACGTTCTACTTCAAGACCTGCAATTTTACCAGCGTCTTTTGTCGCTTGACGCTCAGCATCGTTAAAGTATGCAGGAACTGTGATCACTGCTTTTGATACTGTTTCGCCAAGATAGCTTTCAGCGTATGATTTAAGGTGTTGAAGGATGATAGCAGACACTTCTTGAGGAGTGTAATCTTTTCCTTCAATTTCAACTTTATAATCAGTACCCATATGGCGTTTAACAGACATGATTGTGTTAGGGTTTGTGATAGATTGGCGTTTAGCCACTTCCCCTACTTGGCGTTCACCGTTTTTGAATGCAACAACTGATGGCGTTGTGCGGTTTCCTTCAGCGTTAGCAATGACTTTAGGCTCGCCGCCTTCAAGCACTGCCACACATGAGTTTGTTGTTCCTAAGTCGATTCCGATAACTTTACTCACTTGAATAACCTCCTGCTATGTAATTATTGATTCACTTTGACCATGGAAGGGCGAATGACGCGATCCTTCAGCTTATAACCTTTTTGCATTTCTTCAACAACAATGTTGGAGCCGTAATTTTCATCTTCCGCCTGCATAACGGCTTGGTGCAGATTAGGATCAAATTCCTGCCCTACAGCTTCGATGGCTTCCACGCCTTCTTTTTTCAAGGCTTCTACGAGCTGACGGTGGACCATTTCCATTCCCTGAAGCAAACTTTTCGTCTGTTCATTGTCGGCTTCAACCTGCAGCGCTCTTTCAAAGCTGTCAAGAGCCGGCAGCAAATCAGCGACGATATTTTGAGAACGGTATTTTTGGGACGCTTCCATTTCTAAACGGCTGCGTCGTTTATAATTTTCAAAGTCTGCTTGAACACGCAAAAGTTTGTTTTCTTTTTCCTCAAGCAAACCTTGCAATTCGTTCATTTGATTTTGAAGAAGTTCGCTTTCATTTGTTTCTTTCTGCTGTTCTTCAGCGGCAGCTTGTTCCTCAATGACTTCTTGCTCTTCTATTTCGTTTTGTTCAATGGTTTGTTTTTCTTCTGACATTGTGTTCACCTCCCTCAAAGTGTAAGAAGAAGGGCGGGTGCTGCCCTTCGATAAAATTTGCCAAAATTCCCTTATTCATCATACAAACTTGTCAATGCTTTTGACAAGTCCGAAGTCACATGCTGAAGCAGACTGACAACCCTGGAATAATTCATGCGGGTCGGGCCGATGATCGCAATTGAGCCGATCTGCTTCTGATCAACAGAATAAGAAGCCGTAATCAGACTGCAGTTTTCCATCTCTTCATAGTCGTTTTCTTTCCCGATTTTAATCGAAATTCCCGTGTGCGGGGATTGAACCAGCTTTAAAACATCCTGTTCTTTTTCGATTAATGTGAGCAACGATCGCACTCTGGTGATATCATGGAACTCCGGCTGGTTCAGCATATTGATTTTTCCGCCAAAAAACAATTTTTCAACGTGGCTCGTAGAATGAAATGTTGAACGAAGCGCGTCAAGTATATTGTCATAGTTCTTAATGTGCTGTCTTAAATACATGACGACTTCCTTAAATATGTGCTCATTCAGTTCATCCATTGGAACGCCGCTTAAACGGCTGTTCAGTATATTCACCAGTTTTTCAATATCAGACAGATCCATTTTGGCTGGAAAATTAATCGTTTTGTTTTCCACGTGCCCTGTATTGGTAACAAGAATTGCTACCGCCTTATCAGGCTGAATCGGTATGATTTGAATCTGTTTAAGGTAATTCTCACTCAGCTTCGGCCCGAGCACGATGGATGTATAATTCGTTAAATCGGACAAAATTTGCGCTGATTTTTGAACTGTCTTTTCCAGCTCGAAAATTTTCTCTTTAAAGATCGAGTGGATTTGGTCCATGTCGCTTTTTGTCAATTTGACGGGTGACAGCAAATGGTCAACATAGTACCGGTACCCTTTTTCTGACGGAACACGTCCTGAGGATGAATGGGTTTTTTCTATGAAGCCCAATTCTTCCAAGTCAGCCATCTCGTTTCTTATTGTTGCAGAGCTAAATGTGATTTCATCTTTTTTCGAAAGAGTTCTTGACCCTACCGGCTGCGCCGATTTAATAAAATCATTTATAATGACCTGAAGGATCAGCAGCTGACGATTTGTTAACATCATCATCACCTCTGTTAGCACTCTCAATAAGTGAGTGCTAATTCTATAACAAAAGTATCAAACCACAAGAAAAATGTCAATTATAACTCACCCAAAAAAGCGCCAAAAACTTCATTACCTAATAATTTCCCCTGATGAGTCAAGTAAACGGCAGACTCCGAATGATGCATCAGCCCTTTTTCTACGAGGTCTGTTAATACGCTTGGGAACAGTTCATCAAGGGAACGGCCGTATTTTTCTGCAAATCGTTTTTTGCTGACTCCGGCTGTTTTTCTCAAGCCCAAAAACATTTCTTCTTCAATTTGCTCTTCTGTTGTCACTACATGAGTATCTCTGTATGGAAAGCCTTTTTCAGCTATCAGGTCAATGTAATGTTTGACAGGTCCGACGTTTACATTGCGTGTGCCGCCGATATATCCGTGGGCCCCGGCTCCAAATCCGAAATATTCCTCGTTGCTCCAATACGTCAGATTGTGCTTTGATTCCATGCCTTGCTTGGCAAAGTTGCTGATTTCATACTGATGAATGCCGTGAGCTTCCATCCGGCCCATCACCATTTCATACATTTCGGCTTCCTGCTCCTGCGGCGGAAGATGAAGCCGCCCTTTTTGCATGAGATTATAAAATACCGTTTTCGGTTCTACAATGAGGGAGTACACCGAATAATGCTCAGCATCCAGCGATAAAGCAGTGTCTAAGGAATGATCCAGATGCTTGAGGGCTTGTCCCGGGAGTCCGAACATTAAATCAAGACTGATATTGTCAAAACCGATTTCCCGCGCCCTTTCAAAAGAGGCAAATACATCTTTTTGTTTGTGCACTCGGCCGATTTTTTCTAACAAGTCGTCTTCGAACGTTTGGACACCGAAGCTGAGGCGATTCACGCCTGCTTCTTTTAATATTTTTAATTTCGCTGCGGACAGGTCGTCCGGATTCGCTTCAACCGCAAATTCCGATAATGCGCTTGAGGGCTTCAGCACTCGGATGATGATGTCCATCAGTTTTTTAAGCTGTTCCTCAGACAGAGAGGTCGGCGTGCCTCCTCCGATAAAGATGGTTTTGAGGTCAGGCTGCCCTGTTTTTGCAATTGTATTTATCATTTCCTGTTCGAGCGCGTTTAAATACTCGTCTACAGGCTGGCTTTGAATAAAATATTTATTGAAATCACAGTAGTGGCAAATGTGCTCACAGAATGGGATATGGATATAGGCTGATTTCAATGAATTCACCTTCTTTACAGAAAGAAGCCGCAGTACAGGACTGCGGCGGCTTCTATTTATTTTTTCGGGCTGTCGTCCATTTTCAGGACCGCCATAAATGCTTCTTGCGGCACTTCAACTGAGCCGACCTGCTTCATTCGGCGTTTTCCTTCTTTTTGTTTTTCAAGAAGCTTCCGTTTTCGCGAGATGTCTCCGCCGTAACACTTAGCCAATACGTTTTTACGCATCGCTTTAATCGTAGAACGCGCTACGATTTTCTGGCCGATCGCCGCTTGAATCGGTACTTCAAAGTGCTGACGCGGAATGAGCTCTTTCAGCTTCTCAACGATCACTTTTCCTCGTTCATACGCGTAATCCCGGTGCACGATAAAGGAAAGGGCGTCGATTTTTTCTCCGTTCAGCATAATGTCCATTTTGACGAGCTGAGACGGTTTGTAGCCGATCAGCTCATAGTCAAAGGACGCGTAGCCTTTTGTGCTTGATTTAAGCTGGTCAAAAAACTCATAGACGATTTCCGCTAAAGGCATATCATAGACAATGCTGACACGGTTTGCGTCTAGATATTGCATATCAATAAAATTGCCCCGTTTTCCTTGGCAAAGTTCCATAACAGCGCCGACAAAATCATTCGGCACCATCATTGTCGCTTTAACATACGGTTCCTCGATCCTTTCGATCTTTTGAGGATCAGGCATGTTGGACGGGTTGTCAACAACAACCTTTTCGCCGTCTGTCATATATACATCGTATATAACACTCGGCGCTGTTGTAATCAAGTCGATTTTGAACTCACGCTCTATCCGTTCCTGAATGATTTCCATGTGAAGCATGCCTAAAAATCCGCAACGGAATCCGAATCCAAGCGCCTGTGACGTTTCCGCTTCATACTGAAGGGAGGAATCATTCAGCTCAAGCTTTTCAAGCGCTTCTCTTAAATCATTGTATTTGGCCGTATCAATCGGATAAAGGCCGCAGTACACCATCGGGTTGAGCTTGCGGTATCCCGGCAGCGCTTCGTCTGCAGGATTGGCAGCGCTTGTTATCGTGTCACCGACGCGTGTGTCACCGACATTTTTGATCGCAGCAGTTAAAAAGCCTACATCTCCGACCGTCAGTTCATCTGTCGGAGTAGCTTTTGGCGTAAATACACCGACTTCTGTCACTTCAAATTCTTTGCCGGTTGCCATCATTTTGATTTTTTGCCCCGGCTTTACCGTTCCTTCAACGACTCTGATATAAGCCACGACACCCCGATAAGCGTCATAAAGCGAGTCGAAGATCAGCGCTTTAAGCGGCGCCTCCGGATCTCCAGTCGGTGCCGGCACCTTTTCTACGATCTGTTCTAAAATCTCCTCAATCCCGATACCGGCTTTTGCTGAAGCAAGCACGGCTTCTGATGCGTCAAGACCGATAACGTCCTCTACCTCTTGGCGCACACGTTCAGGCTCTGCGCTCGGGAGATCGATTTTGTTAATGACCGGCAGAATTTCAAGGTCATTGTCAAGCGCTAAGTAAACGTTGGCAAGCGTCTGCGCTTCAATTCCCTGCGCCGCATCCACAACAAGAATCGCTCCTTCGCAGGCAGCAAGACTTCGGGATACTTCGTATGTGAAATCGACATGTCCCGGCGTATCAATCAGATGGAAAATATATTCTTCTCCGTCTTTTGCTTTGTATTTAAGCTGAACAGAGTTTAACTTAATGGTTATGCCCCGTTCACGTTCAAGATCCATAGAATCGAGCAATTGTTCTTTCATTTCTCGTTGAGTGATTGCCGACGTTTTTTCTAAAATACGATCCGCTAAGGTCGATTTTCCGTGGTCAATATGGGCAATGATAGAGAAATTCCGTATTCTCGACTGCCTCTCTAAACGCTTTTCTTTATCTGTCACAATCTATCACTCCTACTATTAAACGCAAAATACACTAGCTTAGATTATATCAATAGGATTGTTAAGATTCAATGTAAAACAAGAAAGAGAAAAGTTCCCTGTTAATCTTGGGCTGCTTTTCTCTTTCACACACCTATTGATTCATATCACGTATCCATTCATACATCGACTGGGCAGTGTTGGTTACGGTGTTCGAAAGCGCTTTTCCGGCTTTAGAGAACATATTGAACGTTTCCACCTGTTCCAGCTCTTTTTGTTTTTCTTCTAAATCTTTCGCCGTGACTGTTTCTCCTAAGATCGAAGCTTCTTTTTCATTATTTTTTCCGTCGGTGAGCGTAAACGCGCCCTTAAGTGAAGGGTCTTGATAGCCTTTCATACTCAGCATTCCGTTATTCGCCTGCTGCATGCCGAACAGCACGCCTAAAAACATGATTGTGACAAGCAGCAAGCATTTGCCAAAGTAAGCAATCAAATCAAACCACCTATTTCTTATTGTTTTTTCGTCTCGCCGCTCTCCGCGTTGACCTTTTCAGCATCCCAGTACATTTCGCTGAATACGTCTGCGGCGGCGTCAGCCGCACGCTGCAGCTCCTCGAGGTTATTATCTACTCCGCCAAATTCGAGCAAAAGCGCTCTGTCGGTTAAATCCTGATTGTATACACCATTATCGCCTGGCGAGCCTTTCGAAAAGACACCTGTGCTGAGTCCAGGGTATTTTTTCTCCATCAGCTTATGGAGCTCGCTTGCAATTTTATAGTTTTCTTCGAAATTTTTGCTTTTTTTGCCGACGACAAAGGCCACCCGGGCATAGCTTTTCCCTTTAATCGTTGCCGTCGTATCTTTCTTTCGCCGTGAATCTCTATGGATATCAATGATATATTGCAGATTTTTGTTTGACCCGAGCGCCTCTTTGACGACCGGCCTTGATTCATCATACGATCTGGCATAGTTTAAGCCTTTTTTGTTCAGTTTTGCCTGTATATCGGTTTTATTCACTGTGGCTCCAATGCCTTGGGATTCAAGCGCCTTTCCGAACATAGCTCCTACGAGCGTGACGTTGGCTTTAGAATGGCGTGCCATATCAGGATCAGTCTCGCCTTTTAATAGAGGGAGATATGATTCCGTGTTGTGCGTGTGATAGATAAAAACAACCTTTTTATCACCGGTTGTTTGTTTCGGCGGATCTTTTTTCGCACGATCTGATTGTGTTTGCTGTTTTTCAATCTCTGCCAAGTTCGCTTCTCTTTCTTCCTCCATCACCTTAGACGGCGGCGGCGATTCCGCCGGCATATTCGTATAATCCGTGCCTTGTCCAGCTAACAGAATCTCGGTATCAAATTGTGCAAACCCCGGCAGCTCACGGCCGAGAAAGCTCCGCGGATCTTCGAGGTTGATGCTTGTCGCCAGCTTTAAAGAAAGACGCGAAAGATGAAATGAGCTGTCGGTTTGAGAAAGGTCAGAAGCGAAATAATGGTTCTCCATCCGCAGCAAGTGTGCAAACACGTCACCCGGCATTTCTTCAGTAATCCCGTAAAAAGAGTCAGACGACGGCCTGAGTTCAGGCCGGAGAGACGTCAGCACACCGGATAGAACAAAAATCACGATAAGGCTTACGATAAATAGAAAGATGGCTTTTACCGCTTTCCCGCCATTTACCGCAACAACAATTTGTCTGTTTCTGCGTTTATTTCTCATTGAATCCCTCCAGCGCTTGTCTAGTAATAACTCTATGAACAAGCTAGAGGAAGTAGAACCGTTTAGTGATTGTAGGAGCCTTTGTTTTCTTGTGACACTTTTTCATGAAGCGCTGTGTTTAATCCGTTCGCCAGCACATTTGCCATATCGTCGATGAATGAATCAACTTCCTTCGGCGTAACCATTAAGTTGTGCCCTAAAGGTGAAAGCACCTCGTGAATGAGCTGCCGTTTTTCATCCTCTCCAAGGGTACCAACAATTCCGAGAAATGATTGACGTTGCTTTTGATCGGGAAGATCTTCTTCAGTGAGCACTTTCTTTTTCCCAAACGTCATGCCTGCCGGAACAAGAGATCTTGACGGCCTGTCATCTTTCATTTCTCTTCCAAAGTGTTTTAATATGTAGTCCACCGTGTCGCTGGCAATCGTCACCGCGTCAACGACTGTCGGCACTCCGATTGCAATCACCGGTACGCCAAGCGTGTCTTTGCTTAAATCTTTTCGTTTATTCCCCACACCAGATCCCGGGTGAATGCCTGTGTCCGATATTTGAATGGTTGTGTTAACCCTTTCCACCGCCCGTGCCGCCAATGCATCAATGGCAATGACAAAATCAGGCTTCGATTGCTCAATCACACCTTTAATAATGTCGCTTGTTTCGATTCCCGTAATCCCCATAACACCAGGCGCAAATGCGCTGACAGGCCTGTAGCCCTCCTGCACGTTTTCCGGCTGAAGCTTAAACAAGTGCCTTGTGACCAATAGATTTTCTACAGCCATCGGACCCAGCGCGTCAGGGGTGACGTTCCAGTTGCCGAGCCCGACGATCAAACAGCTCGCATCTTTTGTGATATTAAGGCTTTCAAGGAAAGCCGAAAATTCCTCCGCGAAGACAGCAGAGACCTTTTCCTGCATTTCCGAATCATTCTCTCTGATTCCTTGCGCCTCAAGCGTTAAATAGCGACCTTCTTTTTTTCCTGAGAGCTCCGCGCCTTCCTTGGTAATATCAACAGTGCGGATTTTAATGCCGCCGCGATCGCGTTCTTTTTCAATAAAACCTTTAATTTCTTTTGCCGGCACAGCCTGCTGATTGGCCATCGCTTCCTTCGTTTCAACTGCTAAATCGGTACGTATCAAATACTGATTAACATCCAGTTCACTCTTTTTCATACAGGGGCCTCCTTCACATTCAGTACCTATATTGTTGCCATTTGCTGAATGAATCATGCTAAAAAGAGATCCTTCAATGAAAAATACTTTACATTTATATTGCAATCTAAAGGTGTGTTTGATAGAATACAATTTGTTCTATTGTGAAGAAGATTTAACCTTAAGACACTGTGCTACAGGTTGTATCTTAGGAGGTGAAACACATGCCAAACATTAAATCAGCGATTAAACGTACAAAAACAAACAACGAACGCCGCGTTCATAACGCGACAATCAAATCTGCTATGCGTACTGCAATCAAACAAGTTGAAGCTTCTGTTGCTAACAACGAAGCCGACAAAGCGAAAACTGCTCTTACTGAAGCAGCTAAACGTATTGATAAAGCAGTGAAAACAGGTCTTGTACACAAAAATACCGCATCTCGTTACAAATCAAGACTAGCGAAAAAAGTGAACGGACTTTCCGCATAATATAAAAACGATCCTCAATCATGGGGATCGTTTTTTTCATTTCTTTTTAACAGCTGTAAAAGGAACAGTTCGAGCAGGAGCTGCTTGTCCTTTTTCCCTGTTTTCATCTCGTAGTCCATGACGGCAAGCTGTTCAATAATTGACCGGAGCTCGGCCTCTGAAAAAAGCCTTGCTTGATCCATTGCCAGCTTTACCCGGAATGGATGGACTTTTAAATTAGAAGCGATTTGCTTTTGTCCGTAGCCTTGTTCCGCGAAATACTTTGTTTGCAGAATCAGCCGGAACTGATTCGAAATAAGCGCCATGATTTTGATCGGTTCTTCATTTTGTTTGAGCAAATCATAAAAAATTTGCAGGCTTTCTGTTCGTTTCCGGTTGACGATTTTATTGATCAGCTCAAATATATTTTGTTCAAGGCTTCTCGCTACAAGCATTTTCACATCATCCAGCGTAATTTCTTCACGATCTCCAATAAACGTGCAGAGCTTCTGAATCTCCTGAAAAATCGATGACAGATGTCCATTCACAAGCAGAACCAAATGCTCCGCCGCTTCAGTGCCGATTGTTTTCTGCTCGGTTTTTGCAAGGTTGACAGTAAAATCTGTCGTCTCCTTTGCGTTTAATTCCTTTGCCTCCATCATAAACGAGTGCTTCTTTAATGCTTTCGTCAGTTTTTTCCGCTCATCCAGCTTTTCATACGGGGCAAGCAGGACAAAGACCGTATAAGGCGCAGGCGATTGTAAATATGATTCAAGCGCGCTGACGTTATGCTCAATTTTTTCTTTTTTCTTTTCACCTGTTAAAAAATATGGATTTTTCACAATAACAAGACGCCGCTCCCCCATAAACGGAAACGTTTCAGCATCTGCAATTGCTTTGTCCAGCGGTTCCTCTTCCAGATCAAAAACGGATAGATTGAAATCCTTTGTTTCCTGATCAATGACCGCCTGTCTGATCCTGCTAACGGTTTCCTGCAGCAGATACGTCTCTTTTCCGTATAAACAATAAACCGGATGGACATCTCCTTTTCTCAGGCTTTTCCACACATCAAATACCATTGTTGTACGACTTCCTCTCTTTCATCATCCCCTTCTATCCTAAATTGAGTTTACAAAATAGTAAAGAGGAAGCCTGACTGCTGCTTCCCCATTTATATTAAACGCCTGATCGCAAGCCCCCGGGACAGCTTGTAAAAAGGCGATAATCACCAGAACAGAAAACGTTACCTTAGCTTCTAGATTTTTCAAAACAATTCCATTATACTTAAATCAGTCAGGAGGGATTAAATTGAATGATTTTGAAAAAAACGTTCAAAGCAAACGAAATGATGCTGTAGATTCAGCTGTTGGTTTTGTTGTGTCCTTCGGATTTTTCGCCTTCTTGTTTGTCATGGCAACGGTTATTCACCTGGTTGGTTCATAACAGCGACTGCCCGGGCTGCTGATTTCTCGGCAGTCTTTTTTTAGTTCGTCTCTGTTATTCTGATGTATCATATGGGGGATAGACAGAAAAGGTTCCAACTCTGTTTTTATATCTATATTGGATCGTTCCGCTTTGATCGGTGCGCAGCACGCGGATGGAATGTCTCTGTAATATTTGCAGAACTTCTTGATGGGGATGATGGTACCGATTGTTTTCACCTGCTGAGATAATGGCCGTTTCCGGCTGAATCTGTTTGATGAAATCTTCACCGGTAGAGCCTTTGCTTCCATGGTGCCCCACCTTTAACACGTCTGTTTTTAGATTCGGAAACACGCTTATAACTTCCTGTTCCCCTTCTTTCTCCAGGTCACCTGTCAAGATCCAGCTCATACCGCCCGTTTTCATCCACAGAACGAGAGAAGAATTATTTTTGCTTGCCGGATCAGGTCCTTCCGGTGACAGTACATAGAACTGTAAATCCTTTATTTGCAACACATCACCTCGCTTCACCTCTTCAATTGGCACTCCCTCCTCTCTGGCTGCCTGCAGCACTTTCTCATCCTTCGGTTCAGAAACAAACCCTTTCGGAATCACGAGGCGCTTCACTTTATGATGCTTCAGCAGAGTCTCCGCCTCTCCGATATGATCTTGGTCAGCATGCGTGAGAATTAACGCATCAAGCTGTTTGACCCCCTTAGCGGTTAAAAACGGAATCAGCACCTTTTCCCCGAGTGAAAACGGATGCTGTTTTTCCCGCCAAGGCTCTGACGAATAAGACAAAGTGCCGCCAGTATCAATTAAAACATGCCCCCGCTGATGCGGAGCACCTACATACATGCTGTCACCCTGCCCAATATCAATCATATCGACCTCTCCTTCAGAACTAAGACAAGGATATATAAAGAGAAGACAGAACATCGCGCAGCAAATGCCGCCAGTTACCATCAGCTGAGAAAAAGAGCGTTTTTCAATTGCCATAAACATTAGAATGATTGTGACCGTGAATAAAAAGAGCAGAATAGGTGCGGGACGTGCAATGATGATTGTCAATACATCAATATCTGCGATTCTTGTGATCAGCCTGTTGGTCCAGCTCATCAAGAAATCAAACCAGCTGAAGAACCATCGGCCAGCCGAAGCGGAAAGGATTAATAAAAAAACACCTGCTATAGTCCCCGGCAAAACACAGAATGTATAAATAGGAACAAGCACCATGTTCATCAGTACGCTGATCATAGAAAACTGCTGGAAATGATGCAGGAGAATGGGAAGTGAACCCAGCTGAGCAATCAGTGATACCATTGTCAGCTGACCTAAAGAGGTTTTAACATGCTGAAAAATAGAAGAAGATAGAATTAAAGAAAAACTCACGGCGAATGACAGCTGAAAACCGGCTTCAAAGAGATGGTAAGGATTGAAGAGCAAGAGGACGATGTATGAAGTGCAGATTGCCCCCGCAGCATGTACACGCCATTTAACGAGACTTCCAGCTAAGTAAATACCCGACATCAGAGCGGCGCGCAGCACTGAAGGAGCAGCGCCTGTCAACATCACATAGAGCGGCAGAAATAACAGCAACAGGATTGACGCCTTTTCTCTTGTTATCCCAATACGGATCATGATATAAAACAAGCCGGCTGTCAAAATGCCGACGTGGAGTCCTGAAATCGCCAAGAGATGGATGACACCAAGCTTTTGATACGCGTTAAGCACCTCGGCTTCCACGTAAAATCTGTCTCCTACTATAAGAGCTTGTACGATTCCTGCCGAATCAGGAGGCAGCAGGCTGTTTGTGAATGACACGATGTCTTTTCTTAAACTGAGCAGTTTATAACTGACATTTACAGGTTCGCTGCACTTTTGAATAGATGTAACAGAATAGTTCCAGTGAATATGCTGCCGGTAAAGATATTCGTTATAATCAAATGCGCCCGGCACGGTTGCGTGTTTAGGTTCTTCCAACGCACCAGTCCATTCACATGCCATTCCTGGCTTTAGATATGACAGCTGATCTTTTTCTTCAGCAGACTGAATGCGGTACGAAGCGGCCCATTTTTCGCCATCAGGCGTCTTAACCACCATAGACATACGGTCGCCGTCAATTTTTGGAATACTGTCAATTACTGCCTTGGCTTGATAGGTGCCCCGCTGATATACAGAGACATTCTTGGAATCTGCGACTGCATACAGTGAAAAAAACAATATAAAAGAGAAGAAACAAACCAAAATGAGAACAGCGTGTCTCGTTTTGATTAAAATGATGAGGAGAAAGAGGAAGAAAAGAAAAACAGCGGAGAAATAAGCGGCGGCAGTAATTCCAGCCGTTGCTGAAGCTGCCGCCAAAGGCAATAACAAACGCGAATTACGCATTCATCACACGTAGCTCGTGAAGAGTGTATTCGCCTGTTCATGTATCTTTTTCAAATCTTCCTCTGCAAGACCCGCATCCGCCAGTTTCTCTAAAAGACCCGCTACAAATGAAAGCTTTTCCCTGTTTTTCAGATCAACGATCATTTCATCGAGTTCAACCTGTTCAACAGTTACACCCGCCTGTTCAAATAATTCCTGTGCGTACGGATTCGTTTTGTAATCCTCAGCATAATAAACCGTTTTGATACCCGCTTGAATGATAGATTTACAGCATTGAATGCACGGATAATGCGTCACATAAATCTCCGCTCCATCAGTCGGCACCCCGAACTTAGAGCATTGCAGAATCGCATTCATTTCAGCGTGAATCGTTCTTGCGCAATGGTCATCTATCATAAGGCAGCCTTCGTCTGCGCAATGCACGCCGCCCGCGATTGACCCATTATATCCTCCTGCAATCATGCGTTTGTCTCTGACTATAGTAGCGCCGACAGACAATCTTGGGCAGGTGCTGCGCAGCGCCAGTAAATGGCTTTGAGCCATAAAGTATTGATTCCATGAAATTCGTTCCACGTTGTTCCCTCCAAATGTTGTGTTGCCTGACCTTTAGTTTACCTATCATTATGCATGAGCGTCAAATCACTTTACTGTAATGGAAGACTTTATTTTCTCAAGCGACTTCTCCCCGATTCCTGAAACCTTAGTGAGCTCTTCAATTGTCTGGAAACGCCCGTTTTCTTCCCGGAATGCAATAATAGCTTCAGCCTTTGATGGCCCCACCCCTGAGATGCCTTGTAATTCCTCTAAGGTTGCTGTATTGATATTTACCGGTGCTTCCTTCCCTCCATCGCTTTTCACAGCGCCTCCGAATCCTTGCTGCATTGTTGTCTCTTCTCCCTTTTTCGGGATGTACACCACTATCCCGTCCTGCAGCAGCTCCGCCAAATTCACTTGCATTTCATCTGCTTGTTCACCGGTCCCGCCCGCTTTCTCAATCGCCTGAGATACTCTGTCCCCTGTTCGCATTTCATACACGCCAGGATGCTGAACAGCACCCTTTATATCAATCACAATGGTATCGTTCTCGTCTTTTACCGCCTCCTGCTTTACCTCCGTATTTTCTGTCTCAGTTGATACAGCCTGCTTCACCGGCTCTTTGTTTTCCCCGCTGGCCAAAACGAAAATAACCGCTATGAAAGCAGCTGCAGAAGCCGCTAAAATGATTGCTTTTTTATGCAGATACAACCAATTCATCGTGCATGTTCCCCGCTTTCGTCATAATTTATTTTCATCACACATATGGTTTAGAGGATAATAGCTCAAAGGAGGGGAAATCATTGAAGATTGGTTTTATCGGCACAGGAAATATGGGTACGATCCTTATAGAGTCATTTATTGAATCAAAAGCAGCCGATCCCTCAAACATAACAATCACAAACCGCACAATTGAAAAAGCGTTACACATAAAGAACCGCTACAACAGCATAAACGTAACAGAAAGCCTGGAAAAGCTTGTTTCTGAAAACGAGATGATTTTTATTTGTGTTAAGCCGCTTGATATATATCCTTTACTAGCAAGAGCGGCGCCTTATTTAAGAAAGGACCATATTCTCATTTCAATTACAAGCCCGGTTCAAACTCAACAACTCGAGCAATATGTACCATGTCAAGTGGCGCGAGTAATTCCCAGTATTACAAACAGAGCGCTGGCAGGCGTTTCTCTCGTCACTTTCGGCACAAGCTGCGGAGAATTTGCAAAAACGAAAATCAATGAGCTCATGAAGCATATCTCTCATCCGCTGCAAATTGAAAGTGACATCACGAGGGTGGCATCAGATATCGTAAGCTGCGGCCCCGCTTTTATGAGCTATCTGATTCAGCGGTTTATAGATGCGGCCGTTTCGGAAACATCAGTGTCCAAACAGGATGCTATTCTGATGTGTAAGGAAATGCTTGTCGGAATGGGAAAACTGCTAGAAACCGAATTGTATACCCTGCCCGCGTTACAGGAAAAGGTTTGTGTTAAAGGCGGTGTGACAGGAGAAGGCATTAAAGCGCTGGAAAGCGGTGTGCAGGATATGTTTCACCGGGTATTCCAAAATACTCATATGAAGTACGAGGAGGATATTTCCGCAGTGAAGAAGCAGTTTCATGTGTAGACGAGTATGTCATAATTTTGTCTGCACTGCAAAAGCATAAAAAAGCATTTTAAAAAACCATCGTCTTAGGAAACGATGGTTTTTGATTTCTGCGCCTTGAAAAATAGGCGTTCTGATTGTGTTGTTGGTTCTGAATCTGTAAAATCAGCTGTCACGCCGTGCAGCTGAAAGCCGCAGTTCCTCAGCATTTCTTCATATTCATCCACCGGGAACGTTCTTTGCTCGTGCGTCTCATCAAAACGGTCATACGCTTCTCCGTTCCGCACAAAAAACGACATATCATGAATGACAGAAAGCTCTTCACTTCCGGCAAAGCTCTGCCAAATATAGCTGATATCTTCATCCTGGTCAGCAAATGTGCTATCCGGAAAGACTTCACTGACTTTATAAGATGAATGAACATCAAATAGCAACATGCCTTCAGGTTTCAACACCCGAAATACACTTTTGAAGGTTTCGATCACATCATTTTTCGTTTTTAAATAATTTAATGAGTCACAGCATATCACAACAGCGTCAAACTGGCCGTCAAAGCCGGTAATCTCTCTCATATCCTGCTGAAGAAAAAGAATCGGCTGGTTACTGGAGACCTTTTGCTGGGCGTAAGCAAGCATTTCCTCACTGAGGTCGATCCCCGTGACCTCGAAGCCTTTTTCGGCAAGCCGGACTGAGATTTCCCCTGTGCCGCATGCCAGATCGAGGATACGGCCTTTTTCCGGGAGAGCTGCTTCAATCCACTTTGTCCATTGATCGTAAGGTGCGTGCGACATTAACTCGTCATACACGCTTGCAAAGCCTTGGTAAATCATTGGTTCATTCCAAGCTCAAGATCTGCGAGCGGAGCGTCCCCCCACAGTTTTTCCAGATTGTAGTAGCTTCTTTCATCCTTGTGGAAGACATGCACAATCACATCGCCAAGGTCAACGAGCACCCATCTTGCTTCATCGAAGCCTTCCATCTTTTTGATTTGAATGCCGTTTTCTTCAGCCTGATCCTTGATTTCACGGGCAATCGCCTGCACCTGTTTATCTGAATTCCCGTGGCAGATCAGAAAATAATCAGCAACCAGAGATATGCCTTCCATATCCAGTGCTAAAATATCCTCTGCCCGTTTATCATCACAAGCCGCAGCTGCGATCTTTAAAATGGACTTTTGGTTCATTCACAAATTCCTCCTGTTCAGTTGCCGGACACAAGCCAGTTATACGTTGAAAATGTGTCTGGAAAAACCGGTTGATTTTTTTTCATAAGAAACATCATTGTATTTTTAATGGATTGAATCAGCGCTTGATTCAAATCTGTCTCGGCAAGTTTACGCACCTCATCGACACCGGGAAATGCCCGGTTTGGTTCAATGTAATCGGCAACGTAAATCACTTTTTCTAAAAGTGTCATGCCAGGCCGTCCAGAGGTATGATACCTGATGGCGTCAAGAATGTCTTCATCTTGAATCCCCGCTTCTCTTTGGACCAAATAAGCGCCGACCGGAGCGTGCCACAGCTCCGGATTATGATCCAATAAATGCGAAGGCATTTTTTCTCGCGCAATAATTTGTTTCATTTCTTCTTTCGGGCGGAATTTGGCATAATCATGAAAGATAGCCGCTGTTTCCGCTTTTTTAGGGTTGGCTCCAAAACGCTCCGCAAGTTCGATCGCCGTGTTCATCACACCAATCGTGTGGATATATCGGTGTTCGGTCAATTGCTGCTTAACGCAGGCAAGTGCCTCCTCACGATTCATATAAACCATTCTCCTCTACATACTTCTTCACTTTATCAGGGATTAAGTAGTCAGTGGGTTTCTTGCTTTTAAACCGTTCCCTTATCATAGTTGATGATACCTCAAATTCCGGAACGTCTGCAAAGAGAAGCGGATAAGGGGTTTCAACATGAAAACCGGGGCGCTTTACTCCAATAAATTGAATGAGGTTCAGCAACTCGTCCAGCTTATACCATTTCGGCAAATATTCAATCATATCAGCACCGATAATAAAGAACAGCTGATCATTCGGATAACGCTGGTTCAGTAAAGAAACAGTATCAAACGTATAGGAAGGCCCTTCTCTTTCCATTTCAGCCAACTCCAGCTTAAAGGACGGATTAGACTGAATCGCAAGCTTCAGCATTTCCACACGATGAAAGCTGTCCGTATAGTTTTCTTTCTGTTTATGCGGCGGAATTTGATTGGGCATAAACCAAATTTCATCAAGCCCCGCCTGAAACAGCACCTCATTCGCCATTAAGAGGTGGCCGTTATGCGGAGGGTCAAACGTGCCTCCGAAAATACCGATTTTCTTCATTTCAACCACCTTTAAGGAAGCTCGATTTGTTTATTTTCCTTTGATTCCTTATATAACACAATCGTATTGCCGATTGTCTGCACCAATTGAGAGCGGCTTCCTTTTACAAGAGCTTCCGCAACATCGTTTTTATCCTCTTCACAATTCTGAAGAACGCTGACTTTAATCAGCTCTCTCGCTTCAAGCGCCTCAGCAATTTGTTTAATCATGTTGTCGTTTACTCCGCCTTTGCCTACTTGAAAAATCGGCGTTAAATGATGCGCTTTTGAACGTAAAAAACGTTTTTGTTTACCTGTTAACATTCTGTTCCTCCTAATTTTCCTATAACAATTGATCTCATTTTTTCAATATCAGGCTCTTGTCCAGTCCACAATTGGAAAGACAATGCTGCCTGTTCTACAAACATGCCCACTCCATCTAGTGTTTTCAGGCCTTTTTGGTTTGCTTCTTTTAAAAGAGCCGTCTGAATTGGATTATACACGATATCGCATACGACGGCACTGCTTTGTGCACACTGCAATGAAAGCGGCACATCTTCCACGTTCGGATACATGCCCACAGACGTTGTATGGATGATCACATCATACTGCTCAAGCCGCTCTTCTGCTTCTTTTATGCTTAACACTTCTTTATTTTGAAATGAGGGAGTGGATTCTGTAAGCTGCTTTGCTTTTTCCAACGTCCGGTTGCAAATGTCAAACTTTATCGGAACATTGCGGGCAATTGCTGTGAAAATGGCTCTTGCCGCTCCGCCCGCGCCGATCATTAAGAATGACAGTTCAGAGATGGGCTTGTCCAGTACCTTCATTAATGACTTCACAAAGCCTTCCCCATCGGTATTGTATCCGACAAGCTTGTCTCCCTCTCTTCTCACCGTATTTACGGCACCGATCACTTTTGCACTATCATCAATATGATCCAGGTAATCCATAATGGAAACCTTATGCGGAACAGTCACATTGATTCCTTGTACGCCAAGTGCTCTTATTCCTTTTACCGCATCTTCCAGATCATTCTCTTCTACCTTGAAAGCATGGTAATGTCCGTCTAGACCGAGATCTTTCAATGATGCGTTATGAATATCAGGTGACATGGAATGGCCAATCGGATTTCCGATAACTCCGTACAGCTTTTTCATGCTCCTCTCCCCTTTTCATTAAATTAATGAGCGCCGAACAAATACGTGAACGCCTTTTGGCGCGTAAGCAGTTACTTTTTTATCGGCGTCATGCACTGTTACCCAGCCTAACCCTGAGAAAACGATATCTGTCTTATTGTCTTTTATCGTAAACGTATGGGCGACCAATTCCGGAAACTCATCCATTTCATCTTTTCCCGGAGGTGTGAGCAATTCCCCTGCATGCTTTTCATAAAGCGCGTCTGCATTTTCCAGTTTTGTCCTATGAATCATCAGCTCATTCGGCATATAGCAAATAAAAGGAGCCCTTTCTCCGGACACATAATCGAACCTTGCAAGCCCGCCGAAATACAGTGTTTGCTGATCGTTAAGCTGGAATGTGCGAGGTTTCAGCTCCTTTTTAGGAGATAGTATTTTAAGATCCTTTTTATTGACATAATGCGCCATTTGATGATGGTTGATTATGCCCGGTGTATCATAAAGCGCTGAGCCGTCGTCCAGCGGGATTTCAATTGCATCAAGAGTTGTGCCAGGAAATTGGGATGTCGTAATAATATCTTCTTCACCTGATACTTCTTTAATAATCCGGTTAATAAAGGTTGACTTCCCTACATTTGTACACCCGACAACATAGACATCTTTATCGTTGCGGTAATACTCAATCGCATCAATTACTTCTCTGATCCCCTGGCCGCGTCCCGCACTGACCAAAAATACGTCAACCGGTTTTAAGCCAAGCTCTTTCGCTTCACGCTTCATCCACTGGATCAGACGTTCTCTTTTCAGTGACTTAGGCAAAATATCAGCTTTATTGCCAATCAATAAGATAGGGTTTCCCCCCACCAAACGCTGCAGCCCATTGATCCAGCTGCCGTTAAAATCAAAAATATCAACAATTTTAACAACTAGAGAATCGGTTTCCCCAATACCGTGAAGAATGTTTAAGAAATCATCATCCGTTAAGGAAACATCTTGTATTTCATTATAGTTTTTCAGTCTGAAGCAGCGCTGGCAAATCACATTTTCTTTCGTGAGCGATGCAGGCGGCGCGTATCCCAGACCTGTTTTGTCCTCGGTTTGGATTGTCACTCCGCAGCCGATACAAACAACCTTTTCCATTTCTTACTCCTCCCACTGAATGTGCCCTTTTCGTTTGAGAGCACTCAGTATTCTGCGTTCGACCTGGCGGTTAAAGCGCGTAATAAACCCGTCAGAGGAAGCAACAGGCACGACCAAAATCGTATGGTAGCCGTTTCGATTTCCCCCGAGCACATCGGTCATGAGCTGATCTCCGATGACCACGCAGTCCTCTTTTTTCAGCTCCATATTGCGCACAGCTCTGTTAAAAGCTTTGCCCATTGGTTTTCTTGCTTTGTAGATGAATGGGATTCCAAGCGGCTCTGAGAAAAGTTTTACTCTTCTTTCATTATTATTAGAGACAATCGTCACTTTAATGCCGTGGTCCTTCATTTCTTCAAACCACTCGATCAAACGCGGCGTCGCGTTCGGCCTGTCCCACTCAACAAGCGTATTATCCAGATCAGTAATAATTCCTTTTACATTTCGTTCCTTTAATTTCTCAGGCGTAATATGAAAAATATTTTTCACGAACTCGTCAGGTAAAAAAAACTTTTTTAACAAAACCCGCACCCTTCCCTTTTCTCTTTAAAATGATTGTCGAAAAAAATCGAACTTGTGCCTAAAGAAAAACTGAGCAAAAAAATTTCGACAAAAATTGGGTTTCTTCACCAGTTGTGGATAAAATTACACACACTATCCACTCTTATTACATCACTCTTTAGACAAATTATAAACACGATACTCACAGGTTATCCACTTTCTGGTGTGGATAACAGAACGATTGTTCTTATATGCATTTCATGGTAGATTAAAGATAACTTCAGCCTCAGATGTGCGCAACGTATCAATGTATGCGTTAAAATCATGAATGATTCCAACTTTTAAGGAGGTGCCACTCCCATTAATTGGGTTCCTAGCATGAGAAAACTGTCTGATGAATTACTAATAGAATCTTATTTCAAAGCCACCGAAATGAATTTAAACCGTGACTTTATCGAGTTAATTGAAAACGAAATAAAAAGAAGATCGCTCGGACATATTATTTCCGTATCTTCTTAATAGGAACTTGTCTATTTTTTCCGGGCGTATTTCCTTTTTTTACTCAGATGACTGATATTATATCACTTCGGTTGCGCGCTTTACTACTGTTTTCAGCAAAAAACACCCCTAAAAAGAGGTGTTTTCAAGGGACGGTAACTATGCTAACCAATATATGCCGCCCACAACCAGGAGAACAACAACTAAAACAACGATAAAAGCGTATCCATATGCTCTGCCTGCGCCATACATTGAAGCGCCTCCTTACATAAGGTTTATAACAGCCTATGTAGGAGAAATAAAACGGCTTAGGCCGTTGTCCGGCTCAGTACTTCAAAACCTGCCCATCTTGTATTCCTTCATATACAATCCTTGCCCCTTTAGGTGTCATATGATTGCCTGAAGGATCTATCAGACCGGATTGGATAAGCGCTTCATCAGTTGCTTTTCCGCCGTCTGCTTCTATAAAATGCTTCCAGTTATCTACAAGAGGGACATCTAGGCGCTCCGACACATCTCTTGTAATATCGTTGTATGAATTGTGCCATTTTCTCGCCCCGCCCTTCGGTTCAAAAGCAGCTGCTTTATATCTCGAATAGTAAAACAGATGGTGCTTCCCGTTTCCTTCTATAATTGGGATACATGTCATTAGGATTGGTTTGATCCCGTCTTCTCTGCTTTCTTTAATAAAATAAACGAGATTTTCTCTAAAACGCTGCTTCGATACTCTCGGTTTCCCCTCAGTCAGTATCGCGGCGTCATTTGTGCCGAACATAATAAACAAATACTTCGGTTTTTGATCAAGCACATCTGTCTGAAACCGCAGACGTGCATCCTCTGTTGTCTGTCCGCCAATTCCCGCATTGAGTATATCAAGCTTTCCGCGTTCAGCCGTTTTTAACATATTAACCCACTGCTGTGCTTTTGGATAATCGCGGTAGTCCCAATTAGAGCCTCTCGTATTGCTGTCACCAAATGCTACAACGTCTTCGTATCCCTTACCCTCGCATCCTGCTGTAACGGACAGCAGAAGGAAAAGGATAAAAAAATGCTTCATCTTTACACCCCCAAAAGCCTCACCTTAATGTTATACCTCTGTTCCCTTTCGTTCAATGAAGAGTTTTCTTGTTATTACTTTTTTTTCCTATTGTTAACGTGTCCCCCTTAGTGAAAATCATGCTGCTTTCATTGCGGCATAGGTTGATTCCTTAAAATTCCCTTCTTCTCAATCGAAAAAACACACAAACCATAGAGAAGAAAATAATCTGCATCCGCATTAGAAACAGGTTATCCCTTGCCCTGTGTTCACTTTAACTTCGATTTAAGCTTGGCCTTTGTTTTTGGTCCATAGATGCCGTCTGCAGTTAATCCGTTCATAAGCTGAAAACGCTTGACGGCAGCGGGTAAGATGAACTCTTTTGGAGGTGTATCGGAGAAAGAAATTCTGTTTATAAAAGAACTCCAGTGCTCCAAGAGCTTGCCCGGACAGTCCTTCCCGGACCATTTTTTGTGGGGAACGACATGTTTCAGCGGAATATTGTTTTCTTTCATTAGTTTTCGGATCAGCCACTGGGCATTTGCTGTTGCTTTTTCAAAATCGGCGTCAGCATTTTCGCAGATTTCAATCCCGATTGAATTGCGGTTCCCTGTCCCGTTTGTGCCGTCACCCGCATGCCAGCCATTTTCATCTATCGGAAGATGCTGATAAATGACTGAATCATCAACTGTAAAATGCCAGCTGACAGATGTGCTTCGGTTTGTCACATAATTGGCGTGCATTTTCGCATCAGCGCCTTTGGCGGTATTCGCTGTATTATGATATGAACCGTAATATAAGCAGGAGTCATCGCATAGCCCGGACGATTATCGTTCGATGCCGGAATAAAATCCTTTTTTTATCGTGACCATTTCTATCCCTCCCTGCTATTAAAGAATGCAGAAAACATAGGGATGGGCTGCCTATTTTACAAGATTAAAAAGAATTGTGTTCTAAATCCAAATATCAATTTTAGTTGAATCGCTGAACTGACACCAGTTATACTAACGTAGATGACGGAGGTTTTGGCTCCTGACATCACCTTAGTTGGGAGTGACCATAAACATGTTAAAAAAGATACTAGGTATCATCGTGATTATAACTGTCATTGCAGTCGGTTTTTTTCAGAAAGAAGCTTGGCTTGAGGCGATCAAAGCAGGAGGGATGTTTTCTGTTTTATTCAGTATGCTGCTGATTGCTGCCGATGTTTTTTTCCCCATTGTGCCGTTTGCTTTGGTTGCCGCTTTAAACGGCGCTGTGTTCGGAATCGCAAATGGGATCTGGATTACACTGACCGGCTCAATGCTTGGTACAATCATGCTGTTTTTTCTCGCCAGATACAGCTTTAGAGATTGGGCCAGAAAAAAAGTTCAGGCCTATCCGGCTATCCAAAGCTACGAGGCTTCCTTCAACAAAAATGCTTTTACCGCTGTTTTATTAGGAAGACTCATCCCCGTCATCCCTTCTCTTGTCATGAACGTGATATGCGGGCTGAGTCAGGTTCGCTGGCATGTTTTTTTCTTCGCGTCTCTCATAGGGAAAATCCCGAATATTGTCGTTGTTACCATTGCAGGTGCTAATTTTTCCAGCGACAAATTACTGTCTTTCAGCATTTACGGAGCCTACATTCTGATCATCATGATGATCATTTATAAAAAGTTCCCTCATCTGCTGAACGTGCAAAAAAAATAAGGAGGCGTGTTCGTCCCCTTACTTTTTTTCTGTCGCATGGCCTCCGAATTCATTTCGAAGCGCAGCGACGACCTTTCCTGTAAACGTATCATCTGTTAAAGAACGGTATCTCATCAGCAGCGACATGGCAATCACCGGAGTTGCTGTCTGCAGATCAAGCGCTGTTTCCACCGTCCACTTTCCTTCACCTGAGGAATGCATGATGCCTTTGATCTGATCCAGCCTCGCATCTTTAGAGAAAGCTCGCTCAGTCAGCCCCATAAGCCAAGAGCGAATGACAGAGCCGTTATTCCATACTCTGGCAACCTTTTCGTAGTCAAAATCAAATTGGCTGTTTTCAAGCACTTCGAATCCTTCACCAATCGCGGCCATCATTCCGTACTCAATGCCATTATGAATCATTTTCAAGAAATGTCCGCTTCCCGCCTCACCAGCGTAAAGATATCCGTTTTCGACGGCAGTATCCCGAAACAGCGGCTCTGCAATCTCCCATGCTTCAGGGTCTCCTCCTATCATAAAACAGGCGCCATGGCGCGCGCCTTCCATTCCGCCCGACGTTCCGGCATCGAGATAATGGATACCCGCTTCTTTCATTTGATTGTGGCGGCGAATCGATTCTTTATAATGAGAGTTTCCGGCTTCAATAACAATATCGCCTTTGCTTAATAAAGGCGCCACATCACGCAAAACAGCATCGACAACGCCATGCGGCACCATAACCCATAGTATACGCGGCGTGTCTAATGAAGAAATCAACTCTTTTAGATTCGTTGTCCCCTCAGCCCCATAGGCTTTCAGTTCATCAACAGCCGCTTGATTCACATCATACCCGACAGCTTGATGTTTGCGGTCAATGAATTGCTTTCCTATGTTTATGCCCATTTTTCCTAACCCGATTAATCCAATTTTCATGTCAGTTCCTCCTGAGTGTTTAAAAAGCCTTTACTCTTTATGTTCCCTGTGAACTGTAATGAGATACGTATAAAAACAAATGAGGCCAAAAAGGATTTTACCGTTCCCTCATCCTTTGTGATTTGTATGTTCTTTAGCATCAGCTTTTCTTTTTCCGAAACAGCTTAAGCAGTTTGACTTTCAGCTGCGTGCTTCGCCGAGACGACTGCGAATTCGGATGCGTGTCTTGTGTACCCTGGGCGCTATTGTTTCCAGCTGTTCTAGGCCCATTTTTTGAGCTTTTCTTTTATATCAAAAAAACATCAATTGATCCTTGATTTACCATGTTTTTAAGTTAAAATATGGGAAGAGAATACGATTTTTTCAAATAAAGAAGGTGACATATTGCAGAATCAATCTCACACTTTTGTTGGAGTTACGAAAACTGCTGTTTATTTTTTATACGCTGCACTTGCAATCATCGGCTTTGCGATCGGGTATTTTATCCCGCAGTTTGCAAAATGGACATTATCCCTCCCGTGGATTCCTTTTGAAGGACCGCTCCGGCTGGTCACCTCTTTTCAAGGATCACCAGCTGCATTTATCACTGCGCTGCTTGGCGTGTCTGCAGGAATTTGGTTCGCTCATTCTGTTATTGCAATGCTGCTGTCTGTCAAAATTACAAATGACACAGTGGAATTAATAAAAGGAAAGAAAGTGCAAACGATTCGTTCCGACAGCATTGCTCTTGTGTTTATCGACCACAAACGGCTTGTCCTCCTAGGAACAGCCGGATATGAATTGGCACGGGAAGAAATTGATGAAAAACCAGTGAATGTCGAGAAGGCCTTTAGAAAGCACAATTACGAATGGGCAGCAGAAGGTGATCCGTTTAAAGATCAATTTCGCCGGTGGATACCTGATGCACCAGACCTCTCGCCAGGCGCCCATGCTCTATTGAAAGCTCGTCACAAAGCGCTGAAAGACGAGGAAAAAGACGATGTTGAAGAATTTCGTCTCGAACTTGCACAGATGGGCATCGTTGTTCGAGACGAAGGCATACGTCAGTATTGGCGAAAAGCAGAAACCTATCCTCCGAGAATCCAGCAAAGCGAAGGATCGTAACAACTGAGGCTCAGGAAAGAGCCTCTTCTTTATTACTGCACAATAAACAGCACTCTGGTGCCGTCAGGATAACCGCTCATTTGATTCCCAACCCACGAGCCGGCCCCGCGCGCGCCGCCCTCCTCACAAACCGCCATCGGCCACTCATCCCGGTCATAGCCCGGCTTCGTCGGAATTCCTTTTAATGATTCCTGCCGCCTTTTGTCCGCACCATCCCTATCGATGGTGCAAATATCAGAATGTCCCTCTGCAATCGCATCTCTAATATGATCCCCTGTTTCCGGATAACGAGACAGCGGAAAAGTCAACACTTTGTCATACAAAGAAGCGCCTTGGATCTGCTGCGGAACCATAAAACAAAGAAGAACTGCTGCAGCAAGAAACAGGCCTGCCATCCACTTTTTCATTCCCATCCCCCCATACATTATTTGTTCATTTCAATGTATGGGAGCCTGATTAAAATTATTTTTAAAATTTGAAGTTCGTATGCTGCTCACAAAAGCCAAGCTCCCCCGCGAGAAATTTCCCGGTACAGACACAGACAGCCTCCCGCCTACATACATTTACATATAGGCTTTAGCCTACATACTTTTGTGGAGGTGACGATGGTGACAGGTGTTTTCGCAGCGCTCGGCTTTGTTGTTAAAGAGCTTGTCTTTTTAGTATCTTACGTGAAAAACAATGCCTTTCCACAACCGCTCTCAAGCAGCGAGGAAAAAAAATACTTAGAGCTCATGGCTAAAGGGGATGAACATGCCAGGAACATGCTGATTGAGCATAATCTTCGCTTGGTCGCCCATATTGTGAAAAAATTCGAAAATACAGGTGAGGATGCAGAGGACTTAATCTCCATCGGAACAATCGGGCTGATCAAAGGAATTGAAAGCTATTCCGCCGGAAAAGGGACAAAGCTGGCGACGTATGCCGCGCGGTGTATTGAAAACGAAATCCTCATGCATTTGCGCGCATTGAAAAAAACAAAAAAAGACGTCTCCCTTCATGATCCGATCGGGCAGGATAAAGAAGGGAATGAAATAAGCCTGATCGACGTTTTGAAATCAGAAAATGAAGACGTGATTGATACGATCCAGCTTAATATGGAGCTTGAAAAAGTGAAGCAATACATTGACATTTTAGATGATCGTGAGAAGGAAGTGATTGTCGGGCGGTTTGGGCTTGATTTGAAGAAGGAAAAAACGCAACGGGAGATTGCCAAAGAACTTGGTATTTCGCGCAGCTATGTGTCGCGGATTGAAAAGCGGGCGCTGATGAAGATGTTTCATGAATTTTACCGGGCGGAGAAGGAAAAGCGGAAGAAGGCGAAGGGGAAATAATGTAGAAGAGGCCGGATCTCATATTCCGGCTTTCTCTATTTTACTAAAGTTTCTTAAAAGAAATAGAGAAAGAATATATCCTATATCCAAAGAGTTATGAACATCATTTTTGTTATCACTGATAATCTCTCCAGAAAACCCTTCATCTGCATACTTCAGCACATCCTTAGTCCCTGCTTTCTTTATACAGGCCTCGATCTGGCTGTCGATACTCGATCCCTTGATCGCTTGTTCCTCGGTCGATACCCTTACATATATTGCTATCACCCTGGATCTCCTTCCTATAAAGTTTTATTAAATAATGATAGCAATCGTTAATGCATTTGTCAGCTTGCGGTCCCTCGATGATTATTACCTTTATAAAATGCCTCACACCTTGGGTAATGCTATGTAATAACTGTTTGTCCTAATGAGGTGATTTTCAATGAGTATGAAAACATTATAAAAAACCGATAGTTTGAAACCATCGGTTTTTATTGACATTTACTAATGCCTAAGTCCCCAATAAAGAGTTTTCTTTTATAACTAGGCATATAACATGCCACTGGTGACATTTCTGTTAGAGCAACCGCCTGTCTCAATTTCACCCCAACATTTTTTATAAGAAACAATTAAAATGGCTAATTCTCCATGTTCTATAATTACTGATACAGGACTCCGGCTTTCTGAAGTTTTTCTATGATCTAATCTAGCTTTTTATCTTTACCATTTCTTAATCAGCAGAACTCGCGGTTTGTAACACTTTATTATTGCCTTTCAAAATCCTTTACATAAATGATCTCAACTTTTTGACTGCTTTCTTCATATTCCCCTTAAAAATTAATAATCACTTTCCCTTTTGGTCGTCCATTTGCGACTAGTTTTAGCGCTTCATTTACGTTTTCTATGGTAAATCGTGTTGGATGAATTGCTGGAACAATGTTGTTTTCTTCAATGATTTTGGTAATCTCTTTAAGTTGGGCGCCGTCAGAACGAACGAAGATAAAATGGTATTCCACGTTTTGTTTCTTGGCTTTGCGGTCATAATTTGCACCAGCAAGGGAAAATAGAATTTTTTTCCACGATGGGAAATTTCGGTCTTTTCCGAAACGTTTATTTGGTCCTGTACGGAGAGAGAGCAATCTTCCCCCTGGTTTGATGATACTCAATTCACTGTCAAACTCTTTAGGACCCAGTGTATCAATCACGTAATCCACATCAGACAACAAGTCAACATAGTTTTCTGTTGAATAATCCAAATATTGATCGGCACCCATTTCCAAAGTGCGTTCGCGCGCTTCTGAGCTGCCACTAACAATGACATTTAGGCCCATTGCCTTTGCGATTGGTACAGCCATTTGACCAAAACTGCCTGATCCACCTGGAATGAAAACAGATTTACCTGACTGTGCCTCAAGTTCTTCATGCAGGCCTTGATACGCTGTAAGTCCAGCCAGTGGTGCAGCAGCCGCTTCCACGTAAGACAAATTTTTTGGCATGGGTGCAATTGCGGCAGCGTCAATTGCGGCATATTCCGCAAAAGCACCAATTTTTTCTAGCGGGAGACGTGTATAGATGGCATCTCCTACGCGGAAGTTCGTTACATTTTTTCCTACTTTTTCAACAACACCTGTCAATTCATTACCAAGCGTTAATGGGAATTCATAATCTTGAATCAGTTTCACGCTACCTGTGATAATCAACATTTCGAGCGGATTGACCGCTGCAGCTTTGACCTTTACCAAGACTTCGTTTTCATCGATTTCTGGAATTGGAATGTCATTGACTTTGGCATGGATATTTTTTGAATACTTGGTGATCTGAGCTGCTTTTATGAGTGTTTTCATTTTTTTCATTAGCATCCTTCCATTGAGATTATTACAGCCGGTGTTCCCGCACTCCATCCGTGGAACAGACGTTAAAGTTCATCAGCCCATAGCGTCCGAATGCAGTATACGCCTGCCAGTAAAGCACAATTCATGCGTCAAGCATTTTTCAGTTGTATGCCATTTTTAAGCAAAAACTACTTTTTATTCCCTCTTTTTCTGTACAAAAATAGAGAGTCACTTCCAGTTCCAAACTGTTTGTGGACCTTGATATTTGCCATATAAGTTATGCTTATCCTTTCTGAGATTCTCATTCTTTCACGTAGGATAAGTAACCTTGACCATCGTCAGGAGGTTGTGTACCTTCACTAATAAGTAATCCCATAGATGCTCTTTAAGCATATTAAAGGGAACTTAGTTCTCCTGATGTACCATCTTCTTGCGCACTGCTACGTGTCATTGGTGCCATCGCCAAACGATTATGTTACCATACTAGTATTGGATAGATCGGCTTTCTCAAATTGAATTCATAGTTTTCATCTACAACCCCCACCACTTCATCTTTGTAATAAACCTCCATCATAAAACCTGCCATTTGCTTAGCTGTGTGGTACATAGGGAGATTTGCTTTGTAATCAAACTCTTTCTTATCATTTGCATGTTTTGCGAATTCTGTTTCCGTCATTGCTGGTGCTAAAACTTTTGCCTTCATTTTCGCACCTTTCAGTTCAAGTTCTTTTGCAAGCCCTTCGGTGAAGGCACTAACATAATATTTAGAAGCAGAATAAGCAACACTGCCAACAGCAATTACATATCCAAGTGCTGAGGATACGTTAATTAATTGAGTTCCCTCTACATCAGCATAATCTCTTACAAATAGTGTAGAAAGGATTGTCAAGGATTCTATGTTAACGCGTAACATGGTTTCTACTTTATCTAAATTCTGATCTATGACAGAAGAGGTTTCACCAAGCCCGGCATTATTAATCCAAGTCTCAATTTGATACTCCTTTAAACTGTTATACAGTGTATATGCCTGATCTGTGACAGATAGGTCACTTGTACGAATAATAACATCTAAATCAGGATTTAGATTCTGAATGGTTGATTTAAGTTCTTCTAATTTATCTAATCTTCTAGCTACAATAATTAAGTTTTTGCCACGAGCAGCAAATGCTAATGCTGTCTCATATCCTATACCTGAGCTTGCTCCTGTAATAACTGTGTACTTCATATTATTCTCTCCTTAAAAATATTTTCAGATTGGTGTTAATTAATTCAAATAACAAGATATATCTCAATCTAGTGTTGCCAAAATCAAATCGATAATGGTTTCTAATTCTTTTTTATCATTTGTTGTTTTTGCGAATACTCGTATTCCTACGAGTGAATTATAAATAAATTGAGAAAGCCCTTTGATATCATAGTGTTTAGAAATTTCTCCTTGTTCTTGACCATGTTTCAGCAGATCAAATAAAAAAGTTTCCGTCTTTATAACAGTCTCTGTAACTTTTTTATTAAACGATTTATTCCATTACGAGATCTTGGCTAGGATGGCAGATCATAATCAACTGCCACTCACCCTCAATTAGGTCAATGCCCTGTTCTTTGCTGTGTGGATCTGACCATACGGGTCACCATTTTGCGCGGCATCAACCGCGGAAGGAATGCCATGAACCGGTTGCGAGCACCTGGCATTATGAACGTCTTGCCGCGTAAGAAGCCTCGGTACCCTTCCTCAGCCACCTGCCCGGCCTCCATGATAGCACCACTCTGGAACAACTTCGATTCACCAATACCCGAACGATCAACGAAGCCGGTTGACGTCAGTCCCGGACATAGTGCCGTCACAGTCACCCCTGTGCCGCTCAGCTCGTTCTCCAAAGCCTCGGTAAACGACAGCACGTACGCCTTCGTTGCGTAGTAAACCGACATCATAGGTCCCGGGAAAAAAGCCACCAACGAAGCCACATTCATCACGCCTCCTTGGCCCCGTTTGACCATATCTGGCAAGAACAGTTTCGTCATAACAGTCAGAGCCTTGATATTGACGTCAATCATATTCGTCTCTTGTTCTAACTGCGTCTCCAAGAATGTCCCGTACAAACCGAAGCCGGCATTATTGACAAGATAGTCGACGACGATCCCCTTCTCCTTGAGCTCCGCAAAAATCTCCTCCGGCACGCCGGGTGACGCCACATCCTTGGCGATGACCGTCGCTTGACTGCCATATCTTTTCCGATATTCCTTCGCTAGCTCCAAAAGCTTACCCTCGCTACGCGCCACCAGCACCAAATTATATCCTCCCTTGGCGAAACGATCCGCCAACTCTTTGCCAATTCCACCCGATACCCCGGTGATAAGAACAGTTTTTTTCATTTGACAGCACACCTCCATTTTTAGTTTGAACTTTTAAAACGTTTTACAGCGTTTCTTACTGCGAGTTGTTACTATGGATGTATGTTATCCATAATTCAAATTTTTGTATCAAGAGGATTTATACTTGCCGCATATATCTCAACTAAGACCTCGCCATTATTTATTTTGGGCTTAGGGAAGTAAAAAATTTGTTTTTTTACCGTAGTTTTCAATCGCTAAAGCTTTCGTTACAATCCTCCACATTTTTATTTAACGCACATGTATCTTTTCCTAACGAACCTAAGAAAAAAGAATATGAATATCCCTTCCCTAGATGGGATATTCATATTAAATAAATTATTTTAAGAAAGGATAATCTGTATAACCTTCTTTTCCTCCTGCATAGAGCGTGTTTTGATCAGGTTCGTTTAGGGGAGCACCTGATTTAATCCGTTCTGCAAAGTCTGGATTAGCTAGTACCCAAGTGCCTACTGTGACAACATCTGCAAGATTATTATCTACATCAGACGAAAGTTGATCTAGAGGACGACCTGGACGGTTAACAAGAAGTGCTTGATCCCAAAGTTGACGCACATCTTTTAGGAATTGCTCGTTTCCAAAGTGCATTAAATGCAGATATGCAAGGTTAAGCTTATTTAATTCACTTATTAAATAGCGATACATCTCAAGGCTATTTTCCCCTTCATCAATGCCTTGCAGTGTTCCTTGAGGAGAAAAACGGATGCCTGTTCTTTCTGCTCCTATTTCATCAACAACTGCTTTAGCTACTTCAATAGCGAATCGAGAACGCCCCTCAATCGTACCACCGTATGCATCTTGGCGATGATTGGAGTTTTCACTAAGGAATTGCTGGATCAGATAACCATTCGCTCCGTGAATTTCAACTCCGTCTGCACCAGCTTCAATTGCTGAACGAGCTGCTAAACGAAACTCATTGATAACATCTTTTATCTCAAGCTCACTCAGTTCTCTTGGTGTTGGAATTTCTTTCATTCCTTCTGCCGTGAAAATTTCTACACCAGGTGCAATAGCTGACGGTGCAACTGCTTGGCGGTGGTGAGGGGTGTTATCAGGGTGTGATACACGTCCCACATGCATAAGCTGAATAAAAATATGACCGCCTTCACTATGAACTTTAGAAGTTACTTTTTTCCACCCTCTAATATGATTTTCTGTATAAATACCAGGTGTATTCGTGTAACCTTGCCCATCATCTGAAGGTTGGGTTCCTTCACTTATAATTAAACCGACTGAAGCACGCTGACCATAGTACTCTGCTACTAAACCGCTCGGCGTACCATCTGGTAAAGCTCTATTTCTAGTCATCGGAGCCATACCTATACGATTTTTTAAGTCAATGTTTCCAATACGAACTTTTTCAAATAATCTGCTCATATGAATACTCCTTTTTAATAAGAATTAGAATCAAGAAATAAATTTACGTGTTCTGCAAATAGTTCTGGAAATTGAAACAGATGCCCGTGACCAGAATCAGGATATATAATCAGCTGAGCTTTGGGTAATTTCTCTGCTAAGATGTAACTGTTTTTAGTCGGTACCATTACATCATTAACACCATTAGTAACAAGTACAGGGTGTTTGATGTTTTGTAACCATTCATAATCATGATTAGATTTTTGTTTAGCCCATTTTGCAATGGCTTGTAATTGTGCCTCTTTTACTTGTTCTGAACTGTTTACTTTTTTCTGATTAAAAATTCTTTGTAGTGAAGCCATTCCTGCAGATTTACTTGTTTCGGTTTGTGCGTAGAAAAAGAACATAAAATCATTTATTCCATCTTCCTCCGTTCCGCCGTGACGATTCATTCTTTCAAAAATCTCTGGATTTGGATTAATACCAGATTCAGGCGAAGTACCTGCCATAATAATTTTTCTTACTAATTCTCCTTCTTGTAAAGCTAGCTCTTGTGCAACCATACCACCAATGGAAAAACCAAGAATGTCAACTTGTTCTAATCCAAGAGCTTTTATAAATGTTGCTGTATCTTTTGCCATATCAGCAATTGTAGTAGGCGTTAGTCCATCTGTCTCACCAACCCCTTTATTGTCAAATAAGATTACTGGGCGTTTATTTGCAATAGGTTCAAGCATGTCTGGATCCCAGTTTTCCATCGTTCCTCTAAAGTGAACAAGAAATACTAGTGGTATACCATCTTGTGTACCAAATTTTCTATATGCGTAACGAGTTCCATCTGCTTCAATAAATTCTGATACTGATGGTATTTTAAAGTTTGTCATTTTTGTGTTCCTCCTTAGAAATTAAAAAACGATTTTATAAGTATGCATTATGATGGTTTGTTTCATGCTGATTTTAGAACGAACGTTCTAAATAGGGTAAAAAAAAGAAAGCTAGTCCAACACTGAAAGTGCTAGAGTAATGATGCCTTCTAATTCTTTTTTACTGTAATTAGTTTTTATTAGTACTCTTATACCTACCAAATTGTTGTGTAAGAAACGAGATATGTTATCAGAATCGATTTCTTTTGATATCTCTCCACTAGTTTGGCCCCGTTTTATAAGGTTATTAAACATATCTTCAGTACGGTTAAACATTTTTGTAACTATGCGTCCAATTTCTTTGTCCAACAAAGATAATTCAATGGCTGCATTTACTGATAGACAACCTTTTGGGTATTGTTCCATGGAATTCAGTACGAAAATAAAAACATCACGTATCGCCTGTTTAATGGATGAAGTGCTGCTAATTATGCTTTCCATCTCATTGACGATGAGCTCTTCATAGTGATTAAGGGAAGCTAAAAACAATGAACGCTTGTCACCAAATGTGTCATATATACTCCTGCGGTGTATCCCCATATGATTTACCAAATCTTGCATGGATGTTTTTTCATAACCCTGTTCCCAGAAAAGCTCCATTGCTTTTCTTAATACTGCTTTTTCGTCAAACTCTTTACTTCTAGCCATTTTTTTCTCCTTAAAAAAATCAATGAATCAATACTAACAAAAACAAACGTCATAATCCATTGTAGAATGAACATTCTCAAATTAACACATGAATTTCAAACCATGATTAAATAATACCCTTTTTAGAACGATAAGTAAAGAATTATAAATTTAATCATCAATATATTTGCTCCACATGTTGGATTTGGTCTTTTCCAACGGGAACAAAATCAGACTAAAACAGGAGAATATCAGCAGCCATTAAAATGAGATAGTATATAACCTCATGTTCACACCGGCATCCACATCTAATCCTTCTTCTTTGTTCTTGTCTACTTTTGCTTTGTATGCACGAGCCCTATTTATTAAACCTTTCGGTTTATAGAAGATAAAATCCAACTGGTCAACCGACTTCACTTGACTGACATCCGCAGCAATGCCTATTAAATTAGGGTTATCTTTGATTGCTTGGTCAATATTTTATTTCGAGTGACTAGTGACAATCGCCGTGTTGCTCATTTCAAGAATCTTTTTCGCATATGCATAGCCTATACCTGACGTCCCGCCCCTCACTAAAATCTTTGTCAATTTTATGTTGTTGTTTCTCACTCTTGTATAATCAGAAGAATCTTTCCTTGAGCTTTCCCTTTTGCGATTTTGGCAATAGCTTCGTTCACTTGCCGAAAAGCAAATGTCGAATCAATGGTTGGTTTGATGCCCGCTTCATCAATCCACTGGGTGATGTTTTTTAGTTGTTTGCCATTGGGCTGAACATATAAGAAATCATACGTTTTCTGTTGAAGATGTGCCGCTATATCAAACGGCATGCCGATCACACCGAAAAGAAGCCTCTGCAACGTTGAAAATCCGCCATGTTGAATTGCAAAACGTGCATTTGGACCAGCATTCAATGACAATAATTTTCCGCCAGGTTTTAAAACACGTAATTCATTCCTGAACTCACTTGCACCACGAGTATCAATCACGTAATCGAAATCTTTCAGCACCTCAACATAATCTTGCTTCTGATAGTCGATGAACTGGTCAGCACCAATGGATAGCGCTAAATGACGAGCTGATTCACTACCACTGACAGCTACAAAAAGCTTCTTTGATTTCGCAAACGGAATGGCAATCTGCCCAAATCCGCCTGTTCCACCAGGAATGAACAGTTTTGTGCCAGGTTTCACGTTCAGTACATCGAAGGCTTGAACAACAGTCAGAGCCGATAATGGAATGGCAGCCCCTTCTTCAAAAGTAAGATGTTTTGGCATTTTCGCAACGATATTTGCATCAGCCACAACATATTCTACAAAGGCACCCATTGTATCTAGTGGCATTAGCGCATATACTCTGTCGCCCTTATTAAAGTCTGTCACCGCTTCACCAACCGATTCAATCACACCTGAAAGTTCATTTCCGAGTGTCAACGGGAAATCATAGTGGTCAAAAACGCGCACCTTTCCAGTAATCGCCAATATAAGATGTGGGTCAACGCCCGCCACATTTGTTTTGATTAACACTTGATGTTTGTTTATTCTTGGAATAGGCACATCGTTGATGTGAGCTTCTAGCTTTTTCGAGTAGCTGTGTATTTGGACTGCTTTCATCATGTCCCCCTTAAAAATTAATAATCACTTTCCCTTTCGGTCGTCCATTTGCGACTAGTTCTAGCGCTTCATTTACGTTGTCTATGGTAAATAGTGTTGGATAAATCTCTGGAACAATGTTGTTTTCTTCAATGATTTTGGTAATCTTTTTAAGTTTGTGCGCCGTCAGAACGAAGATAAAATGGTATTCCACGTCGTGTTTTTTGGCTTTGTGGTCATACTTTGCGCCAGCAAGGGAAAATAGCTTTTGTTTCCACAATAGAAAATTTTTGTCTTTTCCGAAACGTTTATTTGGTCCTGTACGGAGAGACAAATAATTTTCGTATAGCCTACTGAACCGTTAATTCTGTTTTCACATCCTTACTCCCATTACTTCTACATAGTGACTTAAGGCCGCATAAATAAAGTATGTTTGTCGCCAAATGTATCATAGATACTTCAGCGGGGAACGCCCATATGGTCCACCAAGTCTTGCGTGGATGTTTTTTCATAACCCTGTTCCCAGAAAAGCCCCTTTGCTTTTCTTAATGCTTTTTTTCATCAAATTCTTTATTTCTAGCCATGTAATCCCTCCTTAGAACGTATTGCCTCTTATTTCTGAGAAAGGATTGACAACTTTAAATCATTCATCCCTCTCTCAATATATTCTATACCAATTGAAGAATGATCATTCTCATTTGAGTAGCAAAACAGTTAGATCTAACGAGTTTCAAGTATATCAAATTTAAGAACGATATCGGTAGAGAATTTAGAATTAATCATGTGTTTTATATGGCTATGTGTGGCTATTACCTGAATTTTAATGAATATCGCTCCATCTTATTTCTACTCAAATCAGTTCTGTAATGTCATTGATGCCAAGTCATTGCACTCCTACAAGGGAGTTTAATAACTCTAAAGCAAAAAACAATAAAGAAAATATAGATGGTATCTTCTATCTTAGAAAAAGCCTCTCAACATAGTAGTGTAATAAAAAAGTTATTGCGGTCTCACCGAAAATTTAAATTGCGGTGCCCTATTGCCTTTTTCTGCGAACACAAACTTGTTAATATTTACATTACTTGTAGAGTTAAGGGAAGGGTGAATATCTTGATATCAATCACATCAGCTGAAGTGGGAATGAAAATTAATGAATGGCATAGGCATATTCAAAAATTCAACGTTACTGATGCTGAAATGTTAAAAGCTGAAATAGAACGTGATATAGAGGTTATGGAAGAAGATCAAGACTTGCTTATTTATTATCAATTGATGGCCTTTCGCCATAAGATCATGCTGGAGTATACGCTGCCATCTGATGAAAACCGAATGAAACTTTCAGAATATTTAAAGAAAATCGAAGGCCATAAGAAAAAACTAGATAATATGCGAGCTTATTATTATAACTTCTTCCGTGGGATGTATGAGTTTAGAAACGGTGAATATACAAAGGCTATTACATATTATAAAAAAGCTGAACGTAAAATTCCTTCGATCTCCGACAAGATTGAAAAAGCAGAGTTTTATTTTAAGTTATCCGAAGTCTATTATCATATGAAAATGACTCACATCTCAATGCACTATGCTGAACTTTCATACAATATCTATAAGAAACACGAGCTTTATTCTGTTCGGCGTATTCAATGTCATTTTGTGATTGCCGGCAACTACGATGACCTTGAAAATCATGAAAAAGCTCTCCCCCACCTTCAAGAAGCTTTAAAAGGTGCCGAGCTGCTTAAAAGTAAAAATACTCACATCTATGCCACTGCATTTTTCAATCTCGGCAACTGCTATCACAAAATGGACAACTTAAATAAGGCTGCACGTTACATCGAACAAGCCTTGGTTCAATACAGAAAAATAAACTCTGACGTACTTCCGCAAGCTTATCATGACCTAGCGTTGATTTATTTTAAACAAGGGAAAAAAGAACAAGCAATGGATTGCTTCCGCAAAGGAATCAGAAGTGCTGTAGATTTTAAAGACGAACTTTTTATGAACTTATTTGAAGCATTAGACGTTCTTTATATAAGAAATGGCGATACACCTAAACTCCTCAATATTTTTTCTCGTTTAGAGAACGGCAAAGGATACCCTTATCTGGAAGAGCTGGCATTGTTAGGAGGCAACCTTTTCGATTATAATGGAAAAATAGAGGATAGTATCATCTGTTTCAAGAAGATGGTATATGCTCAAAAGCAAATATCGAAAGGGGAATGCATGTATGAAATCTAAATTGTTTATCAGTTTATCCGCCGTTTTAATTGGACTTGCCTTTTTCGGATCTATGTCTAATGGCGAAATGAAGGAAGCATCCCGGAATGTAACTCTAGCACCTACTCATGAATTCCTTGTTTGATTCGATAAACAACATTAGTTCTGATTCCCTTTAGCCGTTTCATAACGGCTTTTTCTTATTTTAGCCATCAAAAAACTCTCTCCCCGCTATACAATACCCCGAAACAGGTCAATGACACAGATCAAATGATTCATTTCCACCATTTGATCCACATCACAGTTAGTTTCATCATTCTTCCATGGTAATATTTTGTTATACGATTAAATGAGAGGGTATGATTATGAAAGTCTTGGAAGCTAAAACACTCATGTCTGAAGCTACAGACCGTGCCAAAGAATATAAAGAACTACGGACACAAATGGTCAACTTGAGAAAAGCTTTACAAAGCGTCGCTGAACTGGACGACAGCGAATTCTCAGGTAAAGGCGCTAATAACATTAAAGCATTCTATCACGATCATGTTGGTGTCACTGATCAATGGATCGACTACATTGACATGAAGATCGTATTTTTCAACAGCATTGCCGGAGCTGTCGAGGACAAAGACCTCTCTGATGCTTATATTGAAGAGTCTTTTTTAGAACATGAACTGGCTAACGCCCATCAAAAATCAAAATCAATCATGTCTGAACAGAAAAAAGCCATGAAAGATATCCTAAACGACATTGACGACATCCTCCCGCTTGACCTGTTTTCAACAGAAACCTTCAAGGATGAGCTTGCAGATGCCAATGACAAACGCAAAAAAACCATTGAAAAACTAGGTGACCTTGACGAAGATTTACTGACAGAGTATGCCCTGTCAGAACCTAATGAACAATTCATCAAATCCGACTTCCAAAAGCTCCAAGAAGCAACGGGCAAAGGCAAAAACGCTACACCCATTCACTACAACGCCAAGGCGTACCGTGAGAGTGATATACATAAGAAAAAAGGCGATATTGAAAAGCAAACGGCAGCTTATTTGACGATTAAAAAGAAAGAAGAAAAAGAACGGGAAATCGAAGAATTACAGAAAAAGCTCAATACGTTGGTTGATGATCCTGACGAGTATCTAAAAGTTGCTAAAGAGATTGGATACGACAACCTCACCACTGAACAACAGGAGTATGTTAAATCCCTCGAGTTTTGGGATAATCCTCTTCGAGCGACCAAGGATATTTTGAAAGAACAGATTGACGGTGTATATGAAGGTTTATTAGCCGGGATAGATGATACAGAGAAGACGGTTAAAGAATATTTAGCCCCTATAGATGCAGCGGGTAAAAAATATCTAGGTCCAGTATATGAATACTATAAAGGCAAACAAATGGCATATTATGATTTTTCGAAAGAAACTGGTGAAGGGCTCTTAGGAATTGGAAAATTCGGGATCGATCTCGGTTTAGATCCAAAAGGAACGATAAAGTCCGTTTTTGAATTCGACTATAAAAAAGCCTGGGATTCTACTTGGAATGAGGTAAAAGAAAGCTGGGATAAAAACTTTGTACACGGAGATATGTATTCACAATCGCACTACACCACATATTTCACTTTAAATGTAGCCAGCTTATTCATATCAGGTGGCGGTGGTGCTGTTACAAAGAGTGGATCCGTCGTTTCAAAGGTCGGGAGAGTCACAGAGAAGGGAATCAGCAAGTCGGGTAAAAAAGGGGTAAACAGCGCCGGAAATGTTGGTAAGTCTGCATCAAAAAAAGTAATAAAAGACACCAAAGATTTTGGGGAATTTTTTAAAAAAGGTTTAGAGTCAATACCAAATCCTTTTGCTAAAGAACTTCTGTTAGCTAGTGATGTTCCTATAAATGTGCTAAACTTACAAAAATCTGGACAAGATACAATTCAACAAATTAAAAAGTCTTTTGATGTTGATCATGGTTCTAAGGGGAATGCTACTAGTAGTAAGATAACCAGTGAAGCTAAATCTGTATCGAATATGAAAGAATTTTTTAATGATGGATTTGGAAAAAGTATAAAAAACAATGTTACAAAAACAAAAAATCAATTCCAAGGCCAATCAATCTATGAAGTTAATAAAAAATTGGATAATCCGTTTCTGAAAAAAGGCGATAGATTTTATTTAGATAATTTGCACAAGGATCATTTAGAAGTTTTCGATAAAAGAGGAAATTTAAGAGTAGTGTTGAATTTGGATGGAACATTGAACGAAGTTAAGACTAAGAATGCCATTGGAAGAAAATTAAAATAGGTGGTTAAGATAGATGAAAAATATTGATAAAATCTTTAGTGCTTTAAAAGAATTAAATGAAAAATATAATAGTACATTAATTTCCACAGAAGAACTTTTAGAAGAAGAGGAAAATATTAAAGAACTTCCGCAAATAGATGAAAGAATGAATAAAATTTTAGCTAACTTAAGTCAAATTGAAGATAAAGACAAACTAACTTCTGAGTTACTACAGTTACATTTAGTAATTGGTGATGTAGAATGGCAATTTGACCAAATACATGAGATGGTTAGACAGGTAATCGAAAATATTGAGGATTAATATAATACAAAAGGTCCTCTTGAATGGGACTGCCCCCGGTTTTTGAGACAGGGATCAAAACACCTTTTAAACAGCCAGTTGCCGATAGTGTATCGGTAATTGGTTGTTTAGTTTCGTTTGAATACGAATGTTGTTATCATATTGAATGTAGTCTTCGACGTACGCTCTACGATGATGGCCGTAGTTCGAACTATGTTGTTGAGGTAGAACGTTTCAGACTTTAGTATGAAATGAAACGATTCTATGGCGGCATTATCAGCGGGCGTTCCTTTTCTAGACATGCTCATGGTAATGCCTTTTCCTTTTACAGCCCTCTGTTTGATTTCAACCGGATAACTCACTCTTGTTCCCATAGAAAAACACCTCTTAAAGAAATAGAGAAAAAATAGATGAAAGAGTTATGAAAATCATTTTGTGCATACTAATAAGCTCTATGAGAAAGACAATCTGGATCATAGCAGATAACTTGATTATGAGTTCTTTAATCGCATCGTCCCTGCTTTCTTTATACAGGCCTCGATCTGGGTGCGGTTGCTTGATCGCTTATTTCTCGGTCAATACCCTTATATACTCTGGATCTACTTCCTATCAAGTTTTATTAAATAGAGGAATCGTTCATGCATTTGTCAGCTTGCGGCCCCTCGATGATTATCACCTTCATAAAATGCATCACCCCTTGGGTAATGCTATGTAATAACTGTTTGTCCTAATGAAGTGATTTTCAGTATGAAAACAAATAAAAAACCGATGGCTTGAACCATCGATCTGTTTTCTATATCACTGGGCCCCTATAGGAAATCTATCTCATTGGTTATGAAAGCTTATTTTTATTACACACTCTATATTCATTTCTATACGTTTATATCAATTATGGTTAAAAAATAGTGAGAAAAAAACAAATAACGTCCATTCTAACTTTTTCATCTTATTTATTAAGAATTTTAACCTCATCCTTGTAAAATAAAGAAGCGAATTTCATGTCCGATAGTTAATGCTATGTCATCGGGACATGTCTGTTAAAGTGGCCAAAAAATACATTCAGATATCCACTTGCAACCACAATTCAATTTGATCCACTACAGATTTCTGAACTGACATTAACAGCTAGACTTATAAATGCCGATTATCCATTTTTTTATTCTGTTCCAGTTCCCATTCACAATTAGGCATTTCAGCGGCGTATCGCCATAAAGTGAACTAATTTATTAATGTTCAACAACAGAATTTCGTCGATCGGCAATAAAGAATCCACAAATCATTGCAAGAATGGCCATCGCCCACCAAAACGTTGATATCGCCTGATCATGATCGATGATTATCAGACGAATGACAGCCGTGATGCCAATATAAATGAAGTAGCGAAGCGGGAAATGAAAGTCTGATTTGAAGTATTTGATAATCAAAGCAATGAACTCAAAGTACATGAAGAATATAAGCAGTTCTCCAAGCATCCCATAATAGCTGTCCACTTTGTTGAACAGTGACTTGTATACGAATTGCACAATGTACCATGTCTCGCTGATCAGAAGTGCGCTTAAAGCTATCGCCAGGAAGAACAGACAGACATTGAGAAGCGCTTGTAACAGGTAAGGCACCTTTTTGAATTTGTCGGAAAATCTCATCGTGTTGTCTCCTATTTCAATATATTCGTGGTTTTTATGCTCAGCCTACATCTTGGTGTTCCAAAATCGTAGCACAATGTAGTACTTAGAATTCTTTTGTATACTGTGAAACTGTCCCTGCATGCGGGACATCATTCGCGCAATGCTTCTTTCACCGAGTCCGTTGCTTTCCGGTGTTATATCCGCAAGTTTAATCGTATTGCTAACATGAATCTCAAATATCTCTTGATCCGATACAAACGTGATGCTGATTTCTTCTTCCGGATCTGCGTATTTAAATAAGTTTGACATCACATTATCAAATACACGACCAAGCTCCTCCAAATTCACGTTAATATAGGTTTCCGGCAGCTCGCCTGAAATATGGACTCGGAAATGCTCCTGATGAAGGATAGCAATCTGATCTGATATTAGATCGTAGATCACTTCTCTCACTGCAACGGTTTCCAGATCGGCCTCATATTCCCTGTCCAGCAGGAAATACGCAAACAGATTGTCAGACAAGCTTTTTAATTGCAGTGCTTTACCATAAGCATTGGCTACATACCGATCTTTGCTGGTACCCGCTTCGCCTCCCGCTTTTTTGGCAAACTCCAGATTCATGATCAGCGACGTCAGCGGTGTGCGCATATCGTGCGACATTTCGGTAACCAGGCTGCGGCTCTCAGCTTGCAATTCCTCGATAGCTTTAAGTTTGTCCAGGAAAGCTTTCCGCAGATCCTCAATGCTCTTTGCAATCATCGCTAATTCATCATGCCCTTTTATCGTCATCTCGTAGTCCAGTTCGCCCCCTTCAAGAATATGAATCTCTTGGTGAATCGTTTTAAGGTAGCGAAGACTTTGGCGAATTCCGAAGAGAACAATGATTAAAAAGATGAGGGTTGCCCCGAGCAAATCCAATGTAAAGGCCAGATCATAATATCGGGAAGAGTAGAAACCGTCGATAATGACTCGTCCTTCACCATCGCTAAACTTGACAGGATGGGAATGATTTTGAGCGTACTGAGTCAGCTTTTCCTTTCCATAATCCGATTCGGAATAAATGGAATCATATTGCAGCTCTTGATCCTTGAATATGGTGAGGTTAATGTAATTTTCTTTTTTGACCCACTCGCCAAACGCTTTTCTATCTGATGTAGACAACTCATTTTCTGAAACGTACTTGCTGAATTTTTGAATGTATCTTGCTGACTCCTCGTGATAATACTCATCCGAACTCAGATATCCCTCGATCAGATCATCTGTGATCTTTTGCAACGTCAGAAAGATCACACCACTCACAATCGCAGCAACCATGATCAGCAAAGCCAGTTTTTTGGTTAGCGTAAATTTACGATGCGCCAAATCGATATCCTCTTCCCCATTCAGTTCTTATATAAACCGGACGTGCCGGATCATCCTCAATTTTGGAGCGCAGCTTCCGAATATGCACCATCACCGTATTGTTGGAACAGTAAAAATAAGGCTGTCCCCACACACTCTCATATATATTTTGGGCAGAAAATATTTTGTTGCGTTTGCTCATCAGAAGTTTTAGGATACGATATTCCAGATCTGATAACTTGATTTGCTGCCCCTCTTTCCAGACCTCATTAAATTCTTCGCTCACTCTTAGTTTGCCCCCGATAAGAAATGTTTCTTCCTGTTCCTTCTTTTCCTGATAGATAGTATATCTGCGTAATTGAGCAATCACTCTAGCATGAAGTTCCTCTTCCGAGAATGGTTTAGTCATATAATCATCACCGCCGGCGAGTAACCCCTCAGTTTTATCGAGTGTACTCGATCTGGCAGTCAGAAACAGAATCGGGACGTTAGAGGATTTCCTGATGTGCTGACATGTTTCAATTCCCGAAATGCCTGGCATCATAATATCCAAAATAACCAAATCAAGCGAGTCATTCACAAGTTGCAATGCTCGCTTTCCATCCTTGGCTCTTAGCACCTCGTAACCTGCACGTGTAAGGGATTCCTCCAAAAGATCACCAATATCCTCATCATCCTCTACGACTAATATTCGATGGGTCATGTCTCTCTCACCTCATGATTCTTGTTGTTATTTCTCGTGTGTCCTTACTATATATCGTTCATAGTAATAAGTACGTTATAAGATACTACGTAAATCTTAACAATTTATGAAAGCTGATGGTCCGCCATAAATTTATCACATTTTCTAAAAAAATGATGACTCTTCATAAATTGTTAAGATTCGGTCTTTATATTTATCCATTGTAAGGCTCAGGCTTTTCAGATCCGCACTACACATTGCAATGGTAAATGGGAAAGGAGTATTGATATGATTGTACAAAAAGAAGGATGCGGGCAACCAGTGAGTCTGCGGGAACGGGTTCATTTTCTGGACATCGTACGTGGATTTGCCTTGCTTGGCATTATTATTGTCAATTATTTTCTGATCGTAGATTCAGTAAAAGGATTCGAAATGGCCTCCGATGACGTACTGCACAATCTGGTTTCCTGGTTTGCCGAAGGGAAATTCGTTACATTATTCTCCTTCCTGTTCGGGGTTGGGTTTATGATCTTTATGGATCGAGCCGCGCAGAAGGTAGATAGTCCCAACAAGCTGTTTGCCCGTAGGTTATCTATCCTGTTGGGATTTGGCATTTTGCACATCACATTTGTTTGGGTCGGTGACATATTGACCTTTTATGCCGTAAGCGGCTTCCTGTTACTCGGCTTCTATAAACGCACAGCCAAAACGGTGCTTAGATGGATTATCGCACTTATCGTGTTTCAATTCCTGACTCCTGTTTTCACAATGTTGTACAATGTCATCAATACTGCAGGGTCAAAAAACCCGAATTTTTCAGAGTTTACTTTGTTTAGCCACAGCAGCCTTACCTACATGGAATCCATCAGCACTCGGTGGACAGATATGGTCACGATGGCTGCTAGCTCTTTCTCTATGGTCTATTCCATGTTTCTCATGTTTCTGCTGGGCGTGTACTTTGTTAAGATGGAATTTTTCAAAGACATGGAAGCGAAAAAGTTCATATGGAAACGTATCTGGATCATTAGCACAATCGCTTTTCTAATAACACAAAGCAGTATATTGCTAGACATGTTTAATTTTTCGGACATTTCCTCTGTCTTGAGTCAAAATGGCGGCTTAACTGGAAGTATGTTTTATATGAGCACTTTTGCAATGCTGTTTCTATACGTTCCTCAGCTGCGAGGCCCTATGATGATATTCACCAAAGTCGGACGGATGTCATTGACCTGTTATCTGCTTCACTCTATCCTTGGAACAATTCTGTTCCTCAGGTACGGATTCGGGCTTGCGGGTCATATTCAATCCGCCGGCACGTTCATGTTCAGTCTGGCCGTCTATTTCGTGCTTATGATCTTTAGTACATTGTGGTTGAAACGGTTTAAGTACGGCCCGATGGAATTGATATGGCGCAAGCTGACGTACGGCATAGTAAACGAGCGCTCCAAAGCAGCTCTACATGCGCCAAAATCAATTCAAAAATGACCCCTTTTCCCAGATTGCATGGACTTCAGTTAGTTGTTGACGGAAGTGGGTATTAAACGGACAGATTTGATTAGTATAGACTGGTTATTTTTATATCATTTAGTGCTTCTTTGGGATAACCTAGACAGAAAAATAACCAGAGTTTACTCAATTTGCATAGCTCATGATCAAATCTAACTTGAATCTTTTGCGCAGGCTCATAGTCAAGGGCTACACATTCGACTAATTGATGTGAATGTGATTTGAGATAGGAAAAATTTGAGAAGAATGACTAATCCCGCGCAAGACACTTAATACGGTAGTGAACGATAGTAACTAAGGGTTACATGCAGCTTGTATTCGAAGGAAACAAAGAAAAAGAAATCGTACAAAAAGACAGGAGAAAGCTTTTGCAGCAAGTATTTTAACGCCAAATTTACCGCGGAAGAAAAAGCGACGGAATCACTTTTTGTGAAAAGACCTCGTAGAACAGCTGGAATGTTTTACTGAACGACTGACTCGATATTTCAGCAAATGAAGGAGTGAGCAATCATGAAAACAAAAAAGGAACCAAAAGTTATTTTGGAACTAGCAAAGGAGTCTGATTTGCCAGAATTCCAAAAAAAAATACAAGAAGCATTTTCGATCGCCGTGATTGAAACGTTCGGTGATTGCGAAGATGGACCGATTCCATCGGACAATGACGTTCAGGAGTCTTTCAATGCTCCCGGAGCAGTGGTATATCATATTCTTCAGGATGGTAAGAAGGTCGGTGGTGCAGTAGTACGTATCAACAGCCAAACACATCATAATTCGCTAGATTTATTCTATGTATCTCCAGAATATCACAGCCAAGGGATTGGTCTTTCTGCTTGGAAAGCCATTGAAGAACAGTATCCGGATACTGTTCTTTGGGAAACCGTGACACCTTATTTCGAAAAACGAAATATCAACTTCTATGTGAATAAGTGTGGATTCCATATCGTAGAGTTCTACAATGAACATCACTCTGATCCGCATATACATTGCAATGGACGCGAAGATGACAAGCCCCTGCCGGATGATGATGACTTTTTCAGGTTTGTAAAGATTATGAAAAAAAAGGACTAAACAATTGAACACGAAGGTAATAATGCTGTTTAAAAGGTGTTTTGATCCCTGATCCCTGTCTCAAAAACAGGGGTCAGTCCCCAATTGAAGTGACCCCTCGCCAGAGAAATGAACATTGATAAAAACCAAGTCAGGAGATGGATTAACTAATTTCAGGCAGAGGGGATGAAAGAGCTTGAGGAGAAACGAGGCAAGGCAAAAGGCACTGCGACCGGATATTGGCTTGTTAATCCCTTCACGGCTTTTAAATAGAAATTCATGATCCTCTTTCCCTTCAACATAGGTTTTAAATTCTCTTTGAAGAGCTGGCGTCATGTCGATTTTCTTTTTCGTTTTCTTCTCTATGAGATTGAAGTATGGCCGTTTTTCGTCTCTTACTCTCAGCTGCAGAATATCCGATATGCGGGGCCCTGAATTAATACCGGTCACGAATAGCATGTAATTCCTCATGTTTAGTTCTTTTAAAAACCTCTTGATGTAGAAGATACATTCCGGATTACTTATTGGTAACAAAATTCATTAAGAAGCCGTCCCTTTCTTGTAGGCTTCTTCTCTAAGAGCAAATGCCAACCGATATAGTGCTTTTCCCTTCACACGATAATAACTGCGCTGGCTCAAGCCCATTTCTGCATATGCTCATAACCATACATTTCTTCCGATTGCATATAGAGCATGACAATGATCTGCCGTTCTCTTTGAGAAAGCCGGTTAACAGCCCTTTGAATCCTTTTTAAGAATTTGTCTACGCTGAATCTCCCAATCAAACGCTTTAATGCTGCCTCTTCTGTTGAGGAATGAAACTCATTCGTGATGCTTGACGGAACAATGCTGTAAGTCGGGGTAACCTTTGGTAAAAAATTATCTGGCACTTGTAAGAGATATAACCGATATTGATCCAACAGTTGCTCTACTTTTGCTTTAGTGGCTTCTTCGTCAATTTGGGGCAGGTTTAATGTTAATTGATTCATATTTACCTCCTGATTATTAAAATAAAACGGACACCAAACCAACAGCGTAAATGCTTTAGTTCAGTGTCCGCAGGCTTTCCTTCTTGGACAATATTACCTCTCAGCGCCCGTGCTGTGCCCTCATTTCGGGGTGAGGCATTCGGGAGGAATCTATATTTAGACTAAGTTCACAAAATATTAACAAAAAATACCTTGGATATTTTTGTATATCATGTAATAATACACTCGTATTAAAAAAAACAAAGGGAGTGTTTAAAATGAAATTGAAAAAAGTTTTAACTGGTACTGCATTGTCACTTGCTTTGCTTGTTTCTGCTGCTCCTGCCTTTGCCGCAAGTCCTACTGATACTCATTCTGAAGAAAGTCATACAAAGGAAATATCTGCATTAGGTACCCTAGTTGTTCGTGGACTTCCTTCTGATCCAGACCCAGGACAAACAATCACTATCAACGGAACAACGTATTATTTAGACAGTGTTACTTTTTATCCTGATGGATCTTATATCGCCTACTATTCAAGTTAACTATGAGGAGGTTTATAGCCTCCTTTTTCTTATAGTTTTACTACTTGTTTGACAGTCATTGACTTGACGACCATTTGAAGTTCAACTTGTAATGGCATCCACTATGAAACTTCCCTTCAATTGCTTACCTGACTTGATGATTAACTCGATGGGGAGCTTCCCTTCTTGTGTAGTGGCAACCCATAAATCCTTTTTTGTCACATTTCGAAATTGATGTTTTTTTAATACAGTTAATGTCCCATTTGTTTCAATGATCGCATAGAGCACTTCTTCAATTTTGAAAACTTCTTTTTCCCTTAATTGTTGACTTAAATAGTCAATTGTATAACGCATCTTGCGCATGTTGTGTTCAAGAATTTTCCCGTTTTCAATCACAACGGTTGGATCTCCAGCAAAGAGTTTCCGAGCTTTTTGATTGCAAAGTGATAAGTAGGCAGTGGCCAAGATAACAAATACAAATATAAAGAAAGCAAGTACCATGTGATGAATTTTAAGAGAAGTATTAAAAGCCAGATTTGCAGTAATTGCTCCTAATGTATTGAAGCAATAAAATCAAAGATATTCATTTGTGTTTTCCCAATAATCTTGACCCTACCAATAAAATGCCAAAGGCAAGAATCGATCGAAGGATCACTTCAACATGTTCACTCATAGATCTCACCAACTTATTGTATTTTCTAAAAACATCATAGACAAAAGAGATCTTATATATACTAGAACGATTCTTAAACAATATATACATGCACTCATTGTCGTATCAGACATACGCTACATTAGTAAATTCCGCAATAGGACGGTGAAATTGTGTACCCTTATTTTATTTATAACCCTTATATAAGCGATACATTTCGTATGTCTACTGACAGGAAACTAATTAATGACATCCACAAGGCAATTAACGGAGAGTATAGCGCTATTCTCTGTTATAAGCAAATAGCCACACAAGCCCCCACAGAAGAAATAAGAAAACAAATACTTGAAATTAGACAAGATGAACAACGGCATTTTGAAGAATTCAGCAGGATTTACACTAATCTTACAGGCAGAAAACCAATTCCAAAAATAACGGAAGAATGCCCTAAAAGTTATAGAACAAGCCTAGAGTCTGCTTTTAAAGATGAGCAGGAGACAGTGGATTTTTATTTAGATTTAGCCGATCGAATACAAGATAAGTCCATTAAAAAGATTTTTCAGCGTGCTGCCGCTGATGAACAAAATCATGCAGTATGGTTTCTGTTTTTTTTAAACACTCGGTCTACACAACAAACCCGTCAAGTTAATTATGGGGCAACAGGGGCTTTAAATGCCAGTAGACTCACCTTACCCCAAATGCTTACCTTTGCCATTCAGGATGAGTACTTAGCTCAAGCAAGATACAATGCAATTATCAGAAACTTCGGGGATATCAGCACCTTTCTGCAAATCAAAGAAGCAGAATTACGTCATATCAATGCATTACTTTCTCTTTTTGAACGATACCAAGTACAGATACCTAAAGACACCTCACAATTATATGTCAATACACCAGTAACCCTTAAGGATGCGTATGCTGCTGGAGTCCAAGGAGAAATTGATAATATCGCCATGTATAACAAGTTTCTAACTTTTGATCTGCCAGCAGATGCAAGAATAGTTTTTACTCAATTACACAACGCATCACTAAATCATTTAGAGGCTTTCCGAAGAGGTCTTGAGAGATTAGACTTAAACTTCTAAAATCAACATTACAAAACGAAGTGTTTTATTTGCAGGGGTAGAACCAAAAGGGTTTTTACCATATTAAAGATTGTTACCTTTCATATTCAAACATAACCTCAAAGGTCTATCTTTGGTGGTGTTTCCACCTGCCCCTCCCACTTCGATTCCTTCTACAAAATCGTCTGTTATTAAACCCATAACGTCCATCGTATTTAACAACCGATAAATGTTCTCAGTTCAGTACAAATGATATAGAACCTTCTGAAATGATCACCATTCCCTTTTTTAAAGGATGGAATCATTCCCTTTGAAAAATACAAATATATATATGTAGTACTGACTGTTACAAAGAGGGGCTGAGGTATGTTGAAAACGAGCATTATTGTGCTGACTTATAATGAATTGAATTTAACGAAACAATGTTTGGAGAGCATATGGAAGTATACGGATCATAACTGTATAGAAATCATTGTTGTAGATAACGGCTCTCATGACGGGACACGTGATTATCTTAAAGAGATGTCTTCCATTAAAGCAATTTTCAACGAGACAAACGAAAGTTTCGCGAAAGGCTGCAATCGAGGCTTTGAAGTTGCTTCAGGGGACAATATTCTTTTTTAAAACAATGACACGATTGTAACAAATCAGTGGCTGGAACCTATGATCAAGCTGCTTTACCACGATGAAAAAACCGGCATGGTCGGACCCGTAAGCAATTATGTCAGCGGCGTCCAGCAAGTCCAGTTGACTTTTAGAAGAAGAGGAAAATATTAAAGAACTTCCGCAAATACATGAAAGAATGAATAAAGTTTTAGCTAACTTAAGTCAAATTGAAGATAAAGAAAAACTAACTTCTGAATTACTACAGTTACATTTAGTAATAGGTGATATAGAATGGCAGTTTGACCAAATACATGAGATGGCGATTTTTCACTTCTATCATACTTCAAATTTCAATTTAGTTTTGAAACGAAAATGTTATCATAGGTTTCTACTTTTACCTCAAAAAACATTAATAAAAAAAATACCTAAGCAGCATTCTTGAACCCAGCTAAAGCCGCATAGGTACTCTTTTCAAATTCACAAAACTAAAGCTATACTTTTTGTATCATCCTCGGAATCATGATATTTGTAAGGAAAGAAAAAATCGCTCCTAAATCAGTTTGAATCTGAACATAAAAGAACCGCGCCTGGCGGTTCTTTCAGATTGTTGACAAAGTCATAAAACGGTTTTTGTTTTATGACTTTGTCATATTTTCAGCGTGATTGAAAACCCTTGAAGTCTAGGAAGGGCGAGCATCGGAGCAGACTTTCACAGGATGTGATGACGGCGGTGTTTAGGCAGTACGCCTAAGCATTTAACCGCCGTTCCTTTCATAACACGTGAGCACCGACGCGCAAGCCTGACAACGAATGCGAGGGTTTGTCGACACGCTGAAAGAACCGCGACTGGCGGTTCTTTTAGATTATATTCCTATTTTAGATAAACTGCTTCATTATTATTGGACAGTACCATAATCAAAATCAATATCTTTCTTGTCTAAATCCCCTTAAAATTTTTAGCATAGGTCATGGTTAAATGTACGTTTTTATCTATCCACCAAGTTCCATCATCAGCATTCGTATCCCAAGTAACATCTATATCTCTGCCAAAATTCTCAAAAAACACCAAATTCCCAACAGCTACTGTTTTTCCGTTGATCTTGTAATATATTAGAACAATTTTCTTATCAAATATACCTGTCCCGTGCTTTACGATTGTTAAACTATAAGGCTTATTAGGACAATGCTCTTCAAGTATAATTTCAGGATTTAAAAATAAAACATAACAAATGATTAGAATTGGCACAATCATTAACATTTTTAAAGATTTTTTATTGATATTTACCCCCTCCAACATAGTCCTCCCTTTTAACAATCCATTTCATTTGGGATACACCCCCATCATTTGAACGTACTTCCTATGAAATGAAAACCGGTAAGTATCGAAATGGAAAAAAGGGATCTTCTTATTAAAAACCTTGCAAGGTGTAAGTGAAAAAAATAAACAATACAATTATCGTTACGACAATAATTGTTTCTTTAATATAATGTTTATCATCTTCATGCTCGTGTTTCTTTTTTTTAAGCTCTTCTCTATATTTTCTTTGAACCTCTTTCATCTTTTCATTCATTTTCATGATTAAACTCCTTTGAAGTCCAGTTGGTTTACATGCCCCTGCAATTTTAATACTTTACAAATAATTACACCAGTAAAAAAAGGATTAGCAATGCTTTACACTCAATCGTGCAGCTTTTTAAGTACGGCAGTGGGCTCTCTTTTATTATATTCCATCACCTTTAGACGCATTTTCCTATGAAAAAAATCGTGGTTTTCCTATAATATTTAACGAATCCAATTTTTAGATTGTCGTCTTTAAGGTTTTTTATTTTGAGGTATACAAAAACAATCATTTAAAGGATGAAAGCAGTGAAAAAGAATTCCAAGATGAAGCAAAAAAAGTGTTAAACGATCCTGAAACATTCCTTGCAGCTAAAGACGGTGAAGTAACTGATGAAATTTTACAGGCTGCTTTGGAGATTATAACGGAGCAATTAAAGGAAAGACGGAAATCAGATAAATAAACGCCGTTAGTTTATTATTATTTATTTCTGTTTATTATGTTTAATTCTGTTTACTAATAAGATTTAGATTCTCATTTATGTTATACATATTTTACATGACTAATATGTATAACTCCATTAGTTCTTGTTCAATAATCGCGCCCGATTGTGGAAGATCAGTTATTGAACGAAAGCCCCCGATAGTTGAATAAGAAAAAGCAAAGAACTTGCAATTTCTCAAATACATCCAGCAAATTTTCAATGTTGTTTTTCATACATACTAATAAACTTTACAAGACAAACTGAATTGACTATAGTCTAATTAGACCAAATTGATGTAAAGAAGTGAAAATTAGATGATAAAGTCTTTTTTAATGTTGGGGCAGTCGAATATGGCGGGCCGTGGATTTTTGAATGAAGTAGACCCTATCTATAATGAAAAAATAAAAATGCTGCGCAATGGACAGTGGCAGATGATGACAGAGCCGATTAATTACGACCGTCCGGTTTCCGGCGTTGGTCTGGCGGCATCTTTTGCAGATGCATGGTCGAAAGCTCATCCCGATGAAGAAATTGGCTTGATCCCTTGTGCGGAAGGTGGCAGTTCATTGAATGACTGGCATCCGGAAGGCATCCTTTTTCAGCATGCTTTGGCCGAAGCCCGCTTCGCTCTCCGGTCCAGTCAAATTTGTGGAATCCTTTGGCACCAGGGTGAGAGTGACAGTTATCGTTCGCTACATGAAACTTATTACGAGAAATTAACCCTTATCATCGAGACGCTAAGAAACGAGTTGAAACTTGATGAGGTACCGTTGATTATTGGAGGGCTTGGTGACTTTCTTGGGAAGACCGGTTTTGGACAGCACGCGACCGAATTTCGACAGGTTAACGAACAATTGCTGCGTTTTGCTAATGAACAACAGAATTGTTATTTTGTTACTGCATCAGGTTTGACTGCTAATCCTGATGGCATTCATTTAGACGCAGCTTCACAACGCAAATTCGGTTACCGCTATTTCGAGGCTTTTTCGAAAAAGCACCATATCCTGAAACCCATTTCGGGAGAGGAGCAATCACTGAAAGTGAATGGTGACTATTCTAAAACAGAACAGATTTACCTCCATAGTATGGATTTGGCTTCGGGTAAAATCACGTACGCGGAATTTGAGGCGCGGATGGCGAAGGTGATGAAGCCATAATTCCCTTACTTATCCTTGGCTTGCTAATCCAAAACCCTGGAGCTCACGGCTATGAACTTCTGGCCTTAATGGAAAAACGTCATTACAAATACATTGTTAACTACACGAAAGGTTCATTTTATTACAATCTGCAGCAACTTGAAGAAAAGTGTTTTATTGAACAGATTCAGCAGAAATCCTCAACCAGTGGGCGTGAAATCCGTAACTTTAAAGTCACAGAATCGGGAAGGGCAGAATTCGAAAAATTAATGATCAAATACGGCACCAAATCGGAATATGTGAACCTGCAATTTTATGGGGCGTTACTCTTTGCCGATGAATTCGACAAAAATAAATTACTGGATCTGATCCAATCACAAATCGACCAGACTAAAACTCGAATCGAGCTCCTTGATGAATACCTGTCCATCACTCAAGAAATCCCCGGCACAATCAATTACTTTCGCCGTATGAACGAAAATTCCCGTTCACATCACTTGGTTAATTTAGAGTGGTTCGAAAAATTGAAAGCAGAAATAGAGTGAACTATTGCATAATAAAAAAATGTAATGTTAAATATATAAGAATATTAGTTACCTAAATATAAAACCTGTGTCGTAGATATCTAGTAACATCATTGATACAGGTTTTATACTCCTTCTTTAGTAAACCCGCTAATAGGGTTGTCAACACTTGCCCCCCAACAAGAGCAAGTGACACTGCCCCCCGTTTTACCGATGTTTAAGGCTGATTCCAAAACATCGTCGAAGCAGCTGGTATTACTCCTGCTCCAATAAGAATAATGGCATTCCCGATAAGACCAACAAACTTTGTCCTACCGCTCTTACTTACAAGTGCAACAATAAATCCAATTAACGGTAGAACAATCGAAAAGAATATCATAACTGGTCCTGAAAAAAGGTCCTCATTAAAAAACGAAATTCCAAAAACCATCAACGAGATCAAGAAAAATAAAATTGAAATCCCACCTAAGTTTTTCATCATCCCCATCCTTTCTTAAACATCAACTAACCATAAACATAATCTTGGGTGAAAGACAAATTAATAGCGGACGATTTAGTTGAGTAAATAACAATGATCATTCACTTGTCTACGATATAGAGGCGTATAAAGATGAATTCCCTCATGGAAGAATTCCAATTGCAAATAAGCTTGACTATGAGGGCAATTCAATAGGGAAAGTTCATTTTTGGGATCATGAATCTGCAAATGAACGGGACGCATTTTATTTTGGTTGCGTAAAGCTTTACTGACTTTTTTGATAAATCTGGAAATTCCCTTTCCTTTATGGACTAATGTTGATCGGCAGAGAAAGTTGAAATACTTTCCATCGGAAGATAAATTGAGGCTTAGAAATAAAAAGATCGCAAAGCTATCTTGAAGAAGCTTCACGGTCTTTGGGTCTTTTTTTGCTAAGGCGAAGTCAATGGATTTCCAGCGGAAACCGCTGCACATACATCCATTGATTTTTATTTTGATAGTGGTTTCCTCAACTCTTACGATCATTGTGTCTGAGATGATAAATGCATTTGGGTTTACCCAAGACATAGGGGTTTTATGAGCATGTATACCACACAACAATGAAGTTGAAGGAACTTGCACGTTTCAATCAGCATTGGGACCAAAGGGATGTTGATGTTCCTCTGCTCTACTATTTAGTATTCGATAGCTGGACTCTCCAATATGAAGCGGAATATCCAGCTTCTCTAAATTTGGCATTCCATTTTTTAAGAAAAGCTCTTTATCTTGATATCTCTGTAATACTTCTCCCACAACCCACTCTTGATCGCCCAAAGTGGATATACTGTGTACTTTACACTCATAAGCAAAATACGCATCTGTTAAAATCGGTATCTCAGCTTTTCGTCCTTCTTCGTATTGAATATGAAATGCTTCAAACTTATTTATATCTCTGCCGCTATGTGTGCCTAATGCTTGAATGAATTCCGAACATCTCCCTGGAAGAAAATTCACACCGAAAACACCGCTTTTTTCAATCATTTTGTAAGTATATGTCCCTTTGCCTATTGAGACCCCATACATGCCAGGAGAAGATCCAATATACGTGTGCCATCCAGAAGCCATTGCGTTTTTTTCACCTTCATATTGAGCCGTAACGACAGCTACCATTCCAGGGTAGGAGTACCAAGTTGGTTCGTCTATCGGCGCTCTCATATTCATCGCTCCTTTTGTTTTAGATTTATTTTTTATTAGAATTTGAAATACGATAAAACGTGTTTCAACGTCTTTTTGTTGATATCCTCCAATAATGGAAGTCACTGCAACACATTTTGTAAGTTATACGCATCCAATGGAAAATGTTCTGTAATCCCAAGTCCTGCAACATCATAGGCTTTGGCTACATCCTGGCATTTCTTCAAATGGATCATTCGTTTTAGGTGCAAGCCCGTTAAATAAATGGGCTCCAAGTACATACGGAGGGTTGTTTGCGCCTTGCCATTGCCGCATAAGTAAGCGAAGCGTCTTACCTCTTTTATTTTTCATCTTATACATCCTTCCTTTTACAAATTCATAAGAACGATGCATAAATCATAAACCCTATAGCAACGATAGGGTCAAGGGGTTCGTTATTTTTTCCGCACTCTAAATTCTGTGAGGAAGTCTTCTTCTCTTAATGAGTCGTAGCTGTTTGGAAGAGAAATTTGATATACTTTTTCATCCGTTTGGATGCCATGAGATTCAATAAAATGGTACAGTTTTTGATAGTATGAAAAATAATTTGTTACAGAGCAATCAAATGAGATACACACATATTCACCGGATGGGAAAGAATCGATCGTCATGTTTTGTCCTTCTATCTCTATCTTTACTCCATCATGAATGGTCGTATAAACACTGTTGCAATAAATATCACCGGAATCTTTATAAGGCTTTAAATCATAAATAAGTCCATAATAGTTATCAACCATATCTCCTCTCTCTTCAAGGACTTCAGCCAATTTTCGGTAATACAAATCTGATTGGTCATGAGGATTCACTTGAGGTGTCGCTGCTTTTAAAATGGTTTGGCCTTCTATATGTCGAACATAAACTAGACCTTCTTCTTTTTTAGTGCGTATCTCCACTTGTTCATGAAGCTGGTTCTTTCTTCTATGAAGCAATTGCCTGGCACGTTCGAGTCTTTCCATTTCACGTTCAATCACGCTTTCTTGCTCGTCAAGAAAGGTTTGCATCCGTTCAGGGGTACATGTATGTGAGATAATGCGCTTAATGTCTTCCAAAGGTGTTTTAATACATTTGAGATATTTTATGATATCTAAATAAAAGAACTGTTTAACATGGTAATATCGATAGCCATTATCCTGATCTGTATAATAAGGCTTGAAAATCCCGATCTTATCATAATAGCGCAATGTTTGAATTGAGATGTGATTGAGACGGGCTGTTTCCCCAATCGAAAAGTATTCCTTCATCAAACTCATCCTTTCTTCTTTGTTCGTTCTTAAAAATTTCATTATGCACGATGACAGTCAAAATCCTAACTGAACGATCTCCGAGAAAAAAACCGTTTTAAGACAATCTTCTTTTTCCTCCAGTTCGTTTTTAATCCTACGTCTAATCTTGTCTACAGATGATCTACCGTCAGATCTTCCTGAGTAAAACCATCCCTTTCTTTACCACTTTAATAATATAGTAAAAATGGTAACCCTTGATTTTAAAGATTTTTTAAGGCTTTGAAATAAAAAGGATCTCTAGAAACCCATTTTAGAACAAATAAAAAGAATCCATTTCGAAAAATGTTTGATCAAAATGGATGTCTTTTTTGTGAATTCGTATACATTTTTTATAAAAAAGGTTGATCATTAATGACTTAAAAGTAAACCTATATAAATACAGTGTCTCTTTGTCATTATTATTTCCGCAAAATCTTCTCCATCGATTTCCCCTTTGCTAGCTCATCGATTAATTTATCCAAATAGCGGATTTCCCGCATCGTTGATTCTTCGATATCTTCCACTCGGACGCCGCAGACTACACCTTTGATCAAAGCCCGTGAAGGATTCAGTTGGGGGGCTTTCGCAAAGAAGGTTTCAAAGTCTGTCTGTTTTTCCAGTTGCCCTTCTAACTCTTTCTGGCTATATCCTGTCAACCAACGAGTGATTTCATCGACTTCTGATTTTGTGCGTCCTTTTTTCTCAGCTTTCGAAATATAATAGGGATAAACTTTTGCGACACTCATTGTATAAATCTTATGTTTAGTCATGATAATCCTCCTTTGTGGCTTGTTTGGGGAATAGTTACAATTCAGCTATTAACATAATTGTATCAAATTTTATTTCGATGCCACATATGTTTTTGACTTCAAAGCTTGATACAAAATAAGCACCACCTTTCGCTATAGAAAGATGGTGTTTTTATATTCAAAATCCTCATCTCTAAGAGTAAGATTCATATTCAGATGAGCAAGGATTTGTTCACCGGATCATTTCCGTATAGTGGTAAAATTTTCACTAATTATGACTTTAGGAAAGATATGATGAATGCAGATCTATGAGTTAACACTTTATTAGTTTCAAAATAATCAATACCTATATTCTTACATTGACAAGAGTATGATGCCTCCTTAAAATGAAAATGATTATCAACATCACTTAGGAGGAAATACAGATGCATAGCGGGAAGATTCGTTCGAAAATTAAAATTACTTTCTTATCCATGCTCATCTTTTCTATTTTATTAGCAGGATGTACTAATGCAGGAAATTCAACAGAGATGAAAAAACATAACAATATGGTCACAATTGCTTGGCCTAGAGATATAGGCGAAATGAACCCGCATGTCTATAACCCTTCCCAATTGTTTGCCCAATCAATGGTATACGAGCCTTTGGTCACTTATGGAACTGGAGGGAAGCTTAAACCGCATTTAGCTGAGTCTTGGGATCTATCTAATGACGGTAAAGTGTATACATTTCATTTGCGTAAGGATGTCAAATTCTCGGATGGAACAACCTTTAACGCAAAAATCGCGAAAAAGAATTTCGACTCCATTTTAAAACATCCTGAGTTACATAGCTGGTTAGGATTTATAACAAAAATAGCTCAAACAAAAGTGATCGATGATCATACATTTCAATTGACAATGACTGAACCCTATTACCCAACCATTCAGGAGCTGGCAGTCGTACGGCCTGTTCGGTTTTTAGGAGAGGCTGGATTCCCTAAGGATGGCGATACATCAAAAGGTGTCGCAAAACCGGTGGGAACGGGTCCATGGGTATTGGACGAATATAAAGCTGATGAATATGCGATTTTTAAACGCAACGAAAATTATTGGGGTGAAAAGCCTAAAGTCGAGAAAATCAAGGTGAAAGTCATCCCGGACGCAGAAACAAGAGTGCTCGCATTTGAAAAAGGTGAATTGGACTTAATTTACGGTGAAGGCGTCATCAGCTTGGATGCATACAAGCAGCTGCAATCGACAGGTCAGTATGAAACTAGTCTTTCTGAACCGGTAGCGACGAGACAGCTTGTCATGAATACGAAAAAAGAACAACTTTCTGATGAACGTGTGCGCCAAGCCCTGCACTACGGTTTTGATAAAGACGCCATGGTGGAAGGCATTACCTCCGGGTTAGAAGAAAAAGCAGATCATATTTTGCCGACAACTTTCCCATACACGTCTGATATTGATGTAAAGCCAGTAAAATATGATGCAGAAAAAGCGAAAGCGTTATTAGATGCGGCCGGCTGGAAACTTCCGAATGGCAAAACGGTGCGTGAGAAAGACGGAAAGCCTCTTGAATTTAGTTTAATGTATGATTCAGCGGAATCCATTCAAAAAGCAATGGCAGAAACGCTGCAAGCAGAGTGGGCAGCGATTGGAGTGAAGTTGAATCTTGAAGGAGTAGAATTGGCGACTCAGGTTAAACGGTTCAAAGCGAATGAATTTGATATGAACTTCTTTAGCAACTATGGCGCGCCTTATGACCCGCATACCTTTGTAAACATTGTCGCGTCAAAAGGGTTTGGATTTAATGAAGCGATTTCTGCCTATCCAAACAAAGATAAGTTATTGAAGCAGATGGCAAAGGTTCCTCAAACAACTGATGAAAAAGAGCGTCAAAAGCTTTACTCATCTATTTTAACATCCCTTCAAGATCAGGGAGCCATCGTTCCGATCTCTTATATTAAAAAGACAGCGATCTACCAAAAGAATATGACAGACTTTACTTTCCCTGCCAATCGTGACGAACATCCATTTACAGGTATTCGCATGAAGCAGTAGGAGGCTTTTATGGGTATCTATATATTGAAACGAATCATGTCCATCATTCCAGTGTTTCTTTTAGCTGCGCTTCTGACAACTGGAATGATTCAACTCTCACCGGTTGACCCGGCTGAAGCGTATGTAGCCGCAGCGCATATCCAGCCAAACGATGACATTTTAGAACAAAAGAGACATGAGTTTGGCTTAGATCAACCATTCTTTATCCAATATGTAAACTCTATTTTGAAGATATGCCAATTCGATTTTGGCATATCTTATGTTTCGAATAAGCCGGTTTGGGACGAGGTTGCCCTCCGAATGCCAGCAACGATCGAACTTGCGCTTGGGAGTTTATTGATCGCGGTGCTTGTCAGTGTGCCTCTCGGCTTCTTTACTGGAATCAAAAAAAATCGCGCAATTGATCATATCAGTCGCTTCATTTCCTTTTTCGGGGCATCCATTCCGACTTTTTGGTTAGGGTATATGTTGGTTTTTTTCTTTTCTGTTCAATTAGATCTTTTTCCAGTAGAAGGAATTGGGACATGGCAGCACCTCGTACTGCCGTCAATGACGCTGGCGCTTCCTTTAATTGCAATGTATACAAGGCTTTTGCGCGCCAGTGTGATAGAAAACCTGCAAGAACCGTATGTCCAATACGCAAAAATCAGAGGACTGAAGAATAAAAGCATTATGGCTAAGCATGTATTGAAAATGGCCATTTCTCCGATGATTACAGGCCTAGGAATGAATCTTGGCAAACTTCTCACCGGAACCATTATTGTTGAAGTGGTTTTTTCTCGGCCTGGCTTTGGCCGTTATTTTATCGAGGCCATTTTCAATCGTGACATCCCTGTCATTCAATGCTATGTGTTCATAGCCGCCGCCTTTTTTATATTGAGCAGCTTAATCGTTGATCTCATTCAAATGTATATTGATCCGCGCATTTCCAGGAAAGAAGGGCAGTATCGATGATTACAAGCATACGCAGGATATACAAAAGTCAAAAAGTGATAACGGCATGCATCACCATACTATCCATTCTGTTTCTCATCGCTGTATTTGCCCCTTGGATTGCGCCGAATAATCCTGTTGCTGTTCATTTGGCATATAAGCTGCACCCTCCATCCTTGGAGTTCCCTTTAGGAACTGACCATTTAGGAAGATGCAACTTATCCCGCCTTTTGTACGGAACACGGATTTCTTTGGGATTTGCAATGCTCATTTTTATTTCCTCACTCGTGATCGGTCTCATTGTCGGTACGATTTCAGGATATAAAGGCGGATGGGTTGATCAGCTGTTAATGAGATTTTGTGATGGTGTGATGGCCTTTCCAAACTTAATTTTAGTTCTTGGTCTAGTGGGCATATTCGGCCCTGGACTTCCTCAAGTCATTCTTGCCCTCATGCTGGTGCAATGGGTCTATTATGCGAGAATCTTTAGAGGAATGGTGCTTAGCCTGAAAGAGGAAAACTTTATTAAAGCCGCAAAAATCAATGGATCATCACAATGGAAGATTCTGAAAAAACATATCATACCTAATGTGCTCCCTCCCCTCGTTGTCATGGGTACATTGGAAATGGGCTGGGCCATTATGGACATATCTGCTATGTCGTTTCTTGGATTAGGCGTCCAGCCCCCGGCTGCGGAATGGGGAGCGATGATTCATGAAGGTAAATCGTATATTCGGACGAACCCTGAGTTGATGATTTATCCAGGGCTGATGATCATGGTTGTCGTTATAACATTCAATTTATTGGGCGAGAGTTTATCAGAAAAATACGGAGTTAAACGTCGATGATAAAAAGGAATGAGGAAGTTGGGAACAGAACAATCACCGGTGCTCAAAGTGAGAGATTTGCATGTACAGGCCAAAACGCAAAAAGGAGTTTCAACCCTAGTGCAAGACGTCAATTTCGAACTGAAGCGAGGTCAAATCCTTGGCCTGATTGGTGAGAGCGGATGCGGAAAAACAGTAACGGGCATGTCCATTCTTCAGATGCTTCATCAGAAAACAACCAAGGTGGAAGGAAGCATTTCCTTACAAGGCCGAGAATTAAACGGATTGGCAGATCAAGAAATGCGCAAAATCCGCGGCAAAGATATGGCCTATATTATGCAAAATCCGATGAACGCTTTTACACCCGTTTTTACGATTGGCCATCAATTGATCGAAACCATTCGCTCTCATACCTCTGTTACCAAAAAGCAGGCAAAGGAGCTTGCAATCGAAGCATTGCATCATGTGAGCTTATCCAATCCTGTTAAACTTTTAAAATCTTACCCTTTTCAATTAAGCGGCGGAATGCTTCAACGGGTGATGATTGCAACCGCTGTTTGCTTACATCCGGCCATTCTGATTGCGGATGAACCCACAACTGCACTAGACGTCAATAATCAGAAGACCGTGCTGAAACATTTAGATGACCTGCGCTCTACATGTGGAACGGCGATTTTGCTCATCTCTCATGATCTGGGCGTCATTGCTGAAATGGCGGATGAAGTTGCTGTGATGCAGAAAGGAAAAATCGCAGAAAAAGCAGATGTGTTTCAGCTGTTTGATGCACCAAATCATGAATATACAAAGAAGCTATTGGATGCACGTTTGACATTGCCAATAGATAAACGTTCCATTGGATCATGTTGACAGAATTTGATACGGGGTGATGAAGTGAGTTTATTACAAGTGAGAGGAGTTAGTCATTGTTATGGGGCTCGGACATTGTTTAAATGGCAAACCCCATCTAAACAAGTCCTTTCCGATGTCAGCTTTTCGATTGAGCAGGGTACATGCTTAGGCATGATTGGGCCAAGCGGAGCCGGTAAGAGTACATTGGGAAAAGTATTGCTTGGGTTAGAACGGCCGCAATCAGGTCAAATCCTTTTCCAAGGCCATGATATGTATAGCGCAAATAAATCGATCCGGCGAAAAATCCGTCGTGACCTTCAAGCTGTCTTTCAAGATTCATACTCGTCCGTCAACCCGCGAATGACAGCGGAACGGATTATCGCAGAACCATTAGAAAACTATGAAACACTTACAATAGCGGAACAAAGGCGAACCATCATCGAGCTGTTGGAAAGAGTAGGCTTAAGTGAACAGGATTTAACAAAATACCCGCACCAATTCAGCGGCGGTCAATTGCAGCGGATCAATATCGCTAGAGCAATCTCGCTCAAACCGAAGCTGATCGTATTAGACGAATCAGTCAGCAGTCTGGACATGGTAACCCAAATGCTTATACTCGATTTGTTAAAAGAGCTCAAAGATGAGTTTGGGTTATCGTATTTTTTTATTACGCATGATTTGAAAGCCGCTTATCAATTGAGTGACACACTAGGTGTACTGGATAACGGAAAATTAGTTGAACTTTACGAGTCCAAACATCAGTTCTTTGCGTCAGACCATCCAGCAGTAAAAGAGATGAAAAGCTCCATACTTGCAGAACACCCGCGCTTTCGTTCGATAGGAACAAAAACGGTTCAGCGATAAACTTGCTTAAGCCCTTTCATTACGTCAACTAGCAATGCCTCTTTCCGATGACAAAGGCAATGAAATCGTTCTTCGGTCAGCCTGATCACCGGCGCAATCAATCAGCACGAACACTGATAAACACAAAAAAGCTGGCGCCAAACGAGCACCAGCTTGATACTCTTTATGGTATAACCCCCCAGGCATCAGCACACCACGCAAACTTAATTTCCCTTGACTTTTAATTGGATACTGTTGGACTGATAGACGAGCTTCACTTTGTACTTGCTTGGCAAGCCCGTGGTTTCGATTGAAGAAAAGGATCCATTACGCTTATGACAGGTGATGATCGCGGGTCCGTCCTCCGGTATATAATTGTCCGAAAAATGGAGACGTAATGTCCCTTTTAATTTTTCTTTGCCCTTGATTTTGAGCAGATTATGCTTACCGCTGAGATTGAGTTCAAGTATACCCTTGGCTGATTGTTTGTAGTCTCCGCCGATGATCAGTTTTCCTGAGACACCTTCCTTCAGGATGCCTCTGTTGTTTGAAACATCACCTCTCCCAAAAGCTGTCTCGGAGCCGCCCTCAAGCGTACCCTGATTAATCCGCGTGCCGCCAGAGTATGTATTGTTCCCCTCCAGCTTTAACGTGCCTGTCCCCTTTTTGGTCAGCTTTTCGATGCCGGAGATATCGTTGCGCCAGCGATCGAGTGCATAGAAGCCGCCTTTGGAAGAATCCATAAAAGCGCCATAGCCATCAGCGCGGAAAAGAGATCAAGCCTTCCCCACCCTTCTGCATCATCAAGAACAGGATAGCCGGAAGAGGCGAAAAAGCTGCTGACTCCTCGTCAGCAGCTTTTTCAGAGACATCTGAGTAATCACTCTCTACAAAGGTAGACGTTATCCCTTTCTATCTATTTTCACAGTAAAAAAAAGAAATAATACACTTCATGGGCATGTTACTCCCCAATTAATGCGCCATCATCTCATGGGCAATATCATGTCCGTCCATTTCTGACGGATAGTAGGTAGGCCAGTTTTTGACTTCATCAAGTAAAGCTTCACGGTCAGCACCCCAATACAGATGGTAATGACTAGCTTTAGTCGGATAGATACTATGATCACTAAACTGAATATACTGAGGAAGGCCTTCAGCTTTTTTATCCAGTTTGAAAATGTATCTTACCCCTCTATTGCCCGCATCATATGTTAAAATTTCATACCCGTCATAAGTATACTTACCAGAATATTCTTTTCCGTTTTTGAAGAACTTTACAGTATCTTGCTGGATTAAGATACGGTCAACATCTGTTTTATACCCTTTTTTATAATACTCTTTATATTCTTCAGCTGTCTTGTCACCTTCATGTTCTGATTTATGTGAAAATACTTCATCAAGAGTGCCATCTTGCAGGTACGGATATACTGATTGCCAGTCTCCTTCCCAATCAGAAAGTGACCGATCCTTTACTTGGCTGTTTTTAAAATAGCCTTCATAAATTTTTTCTGTCTCTTTATCATGTGCATGTGCATGACTATGATCGTGTTCATGATCATGATCATGAGATTCAGATGTTTGCTCTTGGGTTTTAGAAGAGTTTTCTGAAACTGATGAACTTGTTTTATGAGACTCACCTTTTGATGAATCTGAAGCCTGACATCCTGCCAATACTAGTAATGAACCAATCGTTAATATACCTAACCTCTTACCAAATAAAATTCCCATTACAACACTCCTTCTCATTAAAACGAAATAATTACGATTTGTATTATACAACGATCTTGTTAAAATATCAAAGGGAAAATGACTGAATCATGACTGAGTGCACTTTCCAGCCCCTCTCTCCTTATAAACACCGTGCGTCTGACTTGCCTACATCCGATCAATAAATTAAGTCCTTTAAAAGTGGAATCATTCCTAAGTTTTCGTTTCAAAGATACCCTATCCTTATAGAAAACCCCCTTTTAATCAGTTGTTTGTAATCATTTCATTAACTTGCAGCAGGAGCCGTTAGGCCGACGTCACCACGTACAGACTGTTTATCATTCAATTTATATTGAATATGCAATTTTTCGCGGCGCAATGTTCTTTCTGTATGCTTCAAATTCATTTAGGGAAAAGTAACGTTGATTAAAGGAGGTTAAATCAATATGGATCATCAAACATTAGCTGCTCACGAGGCTGTAGATTTACATGAAATCGTGAACTTTAAAACACTTTGTATAGCGAAATCGAAATTAATGCAGGGACTTGTGTTTGACCAAGACCTGAAAGACTTGATGCAAAACGATGTGCAGCAAGCCATTCAAGATCTTACTGATTTACAAGCGGTTTATGAGCGTGCGCCATTTCAGGCCCCCGTCCCTCAAAGCCGCCCAACGCCAATCATCAATTGAAAGGAAGGTAAGCAAATTTGAACCATGATCATTTAGACCCTATTAATTCGCTAAATGTGCCTGAACTTGCAGACACTACATTTGCATTGGATTTTCTTATACGAGCAAAAGAAGGCGTGAGAAATACAGCTGTAGCATTGACTGAAACCGCATCATCAGATGTAAGAGCCTTGTTGCGGAAACAGCTGATGCAAGGAATCGCGATGCACCAAGAGATTACAGAACTGATGATAAGCAAAAAATGGTTCCACCCGTATGAGCTGAGCGAACAATATAAACTGGATCGGCTCTCTGCAAAAAACACGATCATGGTCGGCAACATGAATCTCTTTCCTGTTGAAACAAATCGAAAAGGGATGTTTGACCGGACACCTGATGAACACTAACACTGGAGGTTTTACAGCATGAAGGCCGTAACGTATCAAGGCATTAAAAATGTTGTTGTCAAAGATGTGCCAGATCCAAAGATTGAAAAATCCGATGACATGATTATAAAAGTTACCAGTACAGCCATTTGCGGATCGGATTTGCATTTAATCCATGGATTGATTCCTAACCTGCAAGAAGACTATGTCATCGGCCATGAACCGATGGGAATCGTTGAAGAAGTTGGGCCGGGAGTGACAAAGGTGCAAAAAGGCGATCGCGTCATTATCCCTTTTACGATCGCCTGCGGTGAATGCTTTTTTTGTAAACACCAGCTGGAAAGTCAGTGTGATCAATCTAATGACAACGGAGAAATGGGCGCCTATTTCGGCTATTCAGGGGATACTGGCGGTTATCCAGGCGGGCAGGCAGAATATTTAAGAGTGCCATTTGCGAATTTTACCCATTTTAAAATTCCTGAAACCTGTGAGGAGCCCGATGAGAAGTTAAGCGTGATATCCGATGCCATGACCACCGGTTTCTGGAGTGTAGACAATGCCGGTGTAAAAGACGGCGATACAGTTATTGTTCTCGGCTGCGGGCCAGTCGGCCTTTTTGCTCAAAAGTTTTGTTGGTTAAAGGGCGCAAAGCGTGTCATAGCGGTTGACTATGTAAACTACCGCTTACAGCATGCCAAACGAACAAATCAAGTAGAAATCGTTAATTTTGAAGACCATGAAAATACAGGGAGTTACTTGAAAGAAATCACCAAAGGCGGAGCGGATGTTGTGATTGACGCTGTTGGGATGGATGGGAAAATGAGCGACCTCGAGTTCCTTGCCAGCGGATTAAAACTTCATGGCGGAACGATGAGTGCATTGGTCATTGCTTCCCAAGCCGTTCGCAAAGGCGGAACCATCCAAATTACAGGTGTGTATGGAGGAAGATATAACGGTTTTCCGTTAGGTGATATCATGCAGCGAAACATCAATATACGCTCTGGACAAGCTCCGGTGATCCACTATATGCCATACATGTTTGAATTAGTGTCAACGGGCAAAATTGATCCGGGAGATGTTGTAAGCCATGTTCTGCCGCTTAGTGAAGCTAAGCATGGTTATGACATTTTTGATACAAAAATGGATGACTGTATAAAAGTAGTGTTAAAGCCTTAAAAAACGGAGGTTACAGAAATGGAATACGCCTTACATGAAGTGCTTGAGGTCCAAGAAATGACTGCATTTAAGACCCTTTGTTTGACGAAATCCAAAACAATGAAGGCGCTGGTGTCTGATCCGAAGCTTAAAGAAATCATGCAGCAAGACGTTGACATTACGACACGACAGTTACAGGAATTTGCTTCTATTTTAACTAATGCAAAGCATGAATGAGGAGATGAATGAATCATGAATCCTATCATTGAATATCTCACCGGCATGAACGTCTTAACAGACCAAATCATTGCCATGGACTTATTGATTGCAGCAAAAAACGGAGTCAGAAATTATGCGATGGCCGCAACTGAAGCTGGGACGCCTGAAGTGAAAGAGATCCTTACCAGGCATTTGGAAGAAGCTCTCGATATGCACGAACAAATCTCAAGCTATATGATGGAAAAGGGCTGGTACCATCCTTGGAACACAGACGAACAAGTCAAGCTGAATTTAAAAAATATCGAAACTGCGATTCAGTTGCCAACCCTTTAACATACATTAGCTGAGGAGCAGTATGGATTGGCAAAACGGTTCCTCAGCTAATGTTTTTAAAAGTTGAATCATCTTTAAACTTTCGACATTTCATTTTATGTTTATCAATATATTAACTCTTCGTGAACCCGCTTCTTCCCAGCCGGTCTTCTATCGTCTGCAAAGCCTGTTCTTCATCAATCCCTTCAGCTCTGATTTGAATGTGGGTACCAGATGTAATGCCTAATGACATCACATCAATAAGGGACTTGGGCGGATTTTTGAGATCAACGGATTTCTCCTCATATAAAAGAAATATATGAGAGCGAAATTTGCAGGCTGCACGAACCAACAAAGTTGCTGCACGGGCAAAACCTGTACTTGCAATAATCGTATACTGTTTTTCAATCATGCTTCCCTGCTCCTTCTTCCCATATTAACGGTATTTATATGTTATTTTCATTTCGATGAGGAGTCAGGAGCCCTCCTTTTCATATTACCTGAGGGTACTTGTTGTCACACCGATGATGTTTGCAAATCCTCCAATCGAATAAGTAATCGAATCCACCTCTTTTTATTCACCATTTCTTGACGGGGAAATAAGCTCGAAACAACCTGTCCCCCCTCGGAGGCAAAGAATGCTACCTTGTCACTTATCTTCCGTTTTAGGCCTGTTTTTAAGCTTAGCCTCATTTTCACGTAATTTCCCATCATAATCTTCAATTTTTGTATCTAATCTTTTAATTGTTTCATCAATTTCTTTCCGCTTCTCTATGAGCCGCTGTCTTTCATCAGCCAGGATATTTTTGCGGGCTTCTACCGTACGATCTCCTTCAGTAAATAACGATGTATATTCTATTAACGCTTCAATCGATAGACCCGCATTTCGCATGCATTTAATGAATTCAATCCATTTGATATCTTCTTCATCATAATCGCGAATGCCGCTTTCTTTTCGTTTTACCGGCGGGATTAATCCGACACGTTCGTAGTATCTGAGTGTCGCCGCTGTGAGGCCGAACTGCTTTGCCACCTGCGCAATATTCATACTTTTCACCTCTCTGTCCTGCATGTTTTGAAGGTAACACTTAAAGTTAACTTTAAGTCAAGCGGAAACAAGTTTTAACAGCTGAATCTTTTTTCAAAAATTCAAGACTTGCCTTAAAGCACACTTTAAGCTCTATACTTCTCCATGCAATAAAAACAGTTTAGATGGAGGGATTGCTAAATGGCAAAAAAACAAACTGCTGGACGAGATATACGAGGAAAATCAGCGCAAAAGTTTGCTCAACTTAACGATGATGTTCTGTTCGGTGACATTTTGGCAAGAGAGGAAGAACTGTCTCCGCGGGATCGCAGCATGATTACAGTCTCAGTTAATTGCACTGGAGATGTCATAAATATCCCACCCCATGTAAAACATTGGCACGGTGCGACAAAAGACAGTTGGTTTGCGCACTTAGCCATTACACCGGGGGAAACGGTTTGGTTAGAGCCTGTTCATGATGACGTGTACCATACCTTATAAAATGTTCTCGTTTTGAGTTCATCCAAGCTCGTTATCTATCAAATTCAATTAGAGATGAAGTTTTTTTCAAAAAACCCTTGCCTTAAAGCGGACTTTAAGGTTTATCGTTATGTTGAAGATACGATAAAACATAAATAAGTGCATGTTTTTACGAACAACCACTTATGATAAAGAAAGGGTAGGTTCATATGTGTAATCAACATCAAACTCGTGTATTAAGCGTATCACATGCAAAAGCCAAATTTGAGCAAACGACGATTGAGCGAAGAGAATTACAGCCGCATGATGTCTTAATCGATATAAAATTCAGCGGCATTTGCCATTCAGACATCCATAGCGCATTTGATGAATGGGGGGGAGGCATATTCCCAATGGTGCCCGGACATGAAATTGCCGGTGTCGTAACAGCTGTTGGATCAGAAGTGACTAAGTTTGCTGTCGGGGACCGCGTTGGTGTCGGCTGTTTTGTTGACTCCTGCGGAGAATGCGAATACTGTCTCAGCGGTGAGGAACAGTTCTGCACAAAGGGCGTTGTTCAAACTTATAACTCACTAGACTACGATGGAAATCCGACGTATGGCGGGTACAGCCAAAAAATCGTTGTCACCGACAGATTTGTTGTCCGAATTCCAGACAGTTTGGAAATGGATGTTGCCAGTCCGCTATTGTGTGCAGGTATCACAACGTATTCCCCGCTGAAACACTGGAATGTTGGGCCTGGTAAAAAGGTTGCCATTGTAGGAGTTGGAGGTCTTGGACATTTGGCAATTCAATTTGCACATGCGATGGGTGCAGAGGTAACCGTCCTGAGCCGCTCTTTGAATAAAAAAGAGGAAGCGCTGGAACTTGGGGCAGATCATTACTTTGCTACAAGTGACCCAGCGACATTCACTGCATTGTCCGGGCGTTTTGACGTGATCTTAAATACAGTATCCGCGAATCTTGATGTAGACGCCTATTTATCAATGCTTCGTATTGACGGAACACTTGTAAATGTCGGAGCGCCCGCTGAGCAGGACACATACAGTGTGTTTTCCTTAATCATGGGACGCCGCAGCCTCGCAGGTTCTCTTGTCGGCGGTATTGCCGAAACTCAAGAGATGCTTGATTTCGCTGCTGAACATGGCATCGCACCTAAAATCGAAGTAATCCGCGCTAACCAAGTAGACGAAGCATACGAACGTATCCTCCAAAGTGATGTCCGTTATCGATTTGTGATTGATATTTCCACATTGTAATTCTAAAAAATGGATTAGTCCTTAAATGGGCTGACCCGCTTTTATTTAAAAGAAATTCACGAAAAACGATCTTCTTAAGCAAATGTTTTGAAGGCCGGTCAATCTTCCTGTTATTCTATGGGCATAAAGAGGGTATAGGAGGTTTTTTATATGAGCAAAAAAATTGCAGTTCTCGTTACAGACCAATTCGAAGATATCGAATATACAAGTCCGGTAAAAGCATACGAGGAAGCTGGCTATAGTGTCACAGCTATCGATTTGGAAGCTGGCAAAGAAGTTACCGGTAAGCATGGAGAGAAAGTAAAGATCGATAAAGCAATCTCAGAAGTGAATGCAAGTGAATTTGATGCACTTTTAATTCCTGGGGGATTCTCTCCGGATTTGCTCCGTGCAGATGATCGCCCTGGTGAATTCGTGAAAGCATTCGTCGAAAATGAAAAACCGGTTTTCGCTATTTGCCACGGCCCGCAAGTACTAATTGATACGGATCTCCTGAAAGGCAAAGATATCACAGGCTACCGCAGCATCCGCAAAGATTTAATCAATGCCGGCGCAAATTACAAAGATGCAGAAGTCATCGTCAGCCACAACATTGTCACAAGCAGAACACCTGATGATTTGGAAGCATTTAACCGCGAATCATTGAAGTTGTTGAAATAATGAGAAGGCACAGACTGTTTAGGTCTGTGCCTTTTTTTAAGAAAAAATGTTGCTAGCCAGGTAATCGCGTTTGCTATATCACATGAACCCCTCTATTTAAGATCCCTTATTTACATTCTGAAAGACAGCAGTTGCATCCCACACATTTAAGCCGAATTGACCTTCGGAGAATGTAGAATCATTCGTATCAATTACAAGACGATCATCTAAATAGATTTTGAAGTGATCACCCCGAGCCTCAGTTTTCAGATGATACTTTTTATTTACGTCTATCGGTGTTTTGTATTCGGCAATGACAGAAGCAGCACCGTTCTCAAATTTAAAGAATTTCACTAAGTCATGTTTCGCATCCACATTGGCAAGATAACCGTTTTGGGCATCTTTGTCAGAGCGAAACATAAGCGCTCCTGCCCCCCTTCCGTTTCCATCCTTAATAGTGATATCAGATTCATAGGTGAAGTCAGATCCGGATGCTGAAGACAAAATAAAGGAATCACCCTCCGATCTTCCTTGTTTTCCTTCAATTGTGTCGGCCCACGTGCCATTTACAGTCGTCCAGCCAGCCAAATTAGAGATGAAAGGTGATGTTCCCCATACCTTTTTTAAAGGGTATATCTTTAAAGATTTCATCTTTACACCGCCATTCGCCGCATATAATTCAAGACCGTTGCTTGATCGATCCGGGAGAATGATATCGGTTATGACCTGCTGTCCGTCATTCCCAAATACTTCAACTGAAGAGCGGTCGACAAAAATGCGCATCTTTACCCTTCCATTTACCGGTTTCAGCGGAGCTGTTTGTTTTCCGGTGTTAAAGGTCGGATTAAAGGTGACGTTCCCCGACTCGCTTCGGTCAACGAACAGTTTGGCATTTTTTCGATCATAGCCGACTTTTGTGAATTGATTTCTGCCTGTTCGAACTTTAAAACCAAATTCAGCAGCTGAACGTGGTGTCACTTGAAATTCTGCATGTAATTCATACGCATCTCCAGATAGGCCCGCTAACACATTTTGGCTTGTGGTCGATATGGTCTGATTCTTCCACTTTTTAGAGGTTCCGCGAATGGTTTGCAGCTCTTTTACTGGTGTTTGGACGACCCTGACTCCTCCAGTAAGCGCTTTCAATTTTAACTCTCTTGGAATAGACGCCGCACTTCTCCATGGGGAGGTAGGAACATCATTCGCATATTGCCAATTGCTCATCCACCCTAACCATAGCCGCCGGCCGTCTGAGGATGGAATATCGGACCAGGATACAGCCGCATAAAAGTCTTTGCCGTAATCCGTCCAGAGAACTTTGTTTGACGGATTTTCATTTTTAAAATGAGTTCCATCAAAGTCCCCTACAAAATATTGCATGCCTGATCCTCCCGAAACCGCTCCGTTTCCGACACTGACCTGCATCACCCATTTTTTTTGATTCGGATTGCCGTCTACCGGAAGCTCAAACAAATCCGGGCACTCCCATACTCCCCCATGGCTCCCTTGTCCCTGTCCAAACTCACTTGCATATGTCCACTGCTTCAGATTTTTTGATGTATAAATGAGGATTCGGTCACCGGCCGCAAGCACCATCACCCACTTGTTTTCTTTTTCATACCAAAAGACCTTTGGATCGCGAAAATCTTTTTTTCCCGGGTTCGGAATGACAGGGTTTCCAGCGTATTTCGTCCACGTTCTTCCTTTGTCATTGCTATAAGCAATGCTTTGCACTTGATGGCCTTCCCTGTCCTGTGTATAAACAGCCACAAGCGGCTTCTCTTCGCCTGTTTGAAAACCGCTTGTGTTATTTCTATCTACAACTGCGCTTCCAGAAAAGATCGTGCCTTTGTCATCCGGAGCCAGCGCAACAGGAAGGTGCTTCCACGTAACCAAATCTTTGCTCACGGCATGCCCCCAATGCATGGGTCCCCACTGAAGTCCGTATGGATGGTATTGATAGAACAAGTGATATTCTCCAGCATAATATACCATCCCGTTTGGATCATTCATCCAGTTTGCCTCCGGCGTGAAATGATATTGAGGACGATAATCCTCATCATAGTAGCTTGAATCAGCTGCCTCAACCGAAAATGCCATAGTGAATAGCAGGGTGAACATGATGATGACTTGAGAAAGTCTCTTTTTCATTTGTTTCTTCGCTCCTCTCTTCATGTTTGAACACTTCAAGAGAGACTGCTGCATAAGTTGGTCCGTTTCTGGCAATTCTCCTCTGTTTCGCTGTTATCCGAATGATTGATATGTGATAGACTGCCGCAGTTTCCCTCTTCTTTCTTACTTCACACAGAGCTTATGCTAAGAATCCAGCCCAATACCCAAGAATTCCGATGATAAAGATGCCGCATATAATGAGAAGAGGATTCACCCCTTTCCGCAGCATCCATGCCACCAATAACGTTAACCCTAGAGGCAGCGCCCCCGGCATGATGCTGTCTAACACATTTTGTACGGTTTGAACATCCACTTTTCCGCTTTCATCCTTAATCCTGGACACAACGATGGGAATGTTGATGGTGGTCCATTTGGAAACGAGAGCTCCCATTACAAATAATCCGAGAATCGAAGCGCCCTCTGTCAGCTTTTGAATGCGATTCCCCGCTAAATCCTGCAGAATCTCCATTCCTTTCACATAGCCATACTTTAATCCGTAATATTTTGTGCTTAATCTTATGGCGTTCAGCAAGAAAAAGAATAGCAAAGGGCCGGCAATGTTTCCTCCTAAAGCAAGGGATGCCCCTAACGCAGCTAAGACCGGGCGAATCGTTCCCCAGAAAATCGGGTCGCCTACACCCGCTATCGGGCCCATCAAACCGATTTTCATTCCGCTGATCGCTTTTCCATCAATTCCTTTATTGTTCGCCATTTCTTCTTCCATGGCTGCCGTCACGCCAAATATAGGCGCTGTCAGCCACGGATGTGTATTAAACCATTCCAAATGCCGCTGCAAGGCTTCGTTTCTTTTCGCGCCGGGACCGTATAATTTTTTGATCGCCGGTATCATGACATAGCAATAACCCATGGCCTGCACACGTTCGAAGTTAAAGGAGCCGAGCAAAAAGTTTGAACGAATAAACATGCTGAAAATTTCTTTTTTCGTTAATCGCTTTTCTTTCTCCATCTTTTTCATCCCCCCTCATGGTTTAGGCATCAAGATCATCATCGTCATCATAAACACCGACTTGGCCACTGTCAGATGCGGCGGCCACCGCTCCGTGCGCGGTATGTTTTTGCATCATCTGCTGGTATAAAAGCGCCAGACAGAGACCGAGGGCTCCAAATCCTACTAAGTTGAAATCGGTAAACGCTGCTAATAAGAAACCAATATAGAAAAATGGCTTTAAATATGGAATATTCATCATATTGATCACCATGGCATATCCGACAACAACGATAATGCCTCCGCCTATTTGCAGCCCTTTTGTAATCACATCCGGAATATTGCCCAAGAACGCCTGAACAGCGCTGACACTGATCAATGCGACAATCAAAGTCGGTATCATGACGCGAAGTGCTTGAAACACCATCGCGGTAATATGCATAATTTCAATTCCTTTTATATTCCCTTCTTTTGCGTATTGATCAGCGCGATGAATGAAAAAGACAGTGATCGTCCGCACAAAAATCGTCAGCGCCTGACCAGCAGCTGCCAAAGCAACAGCTACGGCAATCCCTTCGCCAATTCCCTGATCAGCGGTAATGACTAAAATGGTTGAGATGACAGAGGCGATCGCTGTATCAGGCGCCATAGCAAGGCCGACGTTCATCCAGCCCAGCGCCATCAGCTCCAGTGTGCCGCCGAGAATAATGCCTGTTTTTAAATCCCCGAGCACCAAGCCAACCAGCGTGCAGGCCACAAGCGGCCGGTGTGTCTGCCCTTCATCCAATACACTTGCGATTCCGGTGATTGCTGCAATGATTAACAACAAAATAATTTGTAATGAAGACATATTCTCATCCCCTTGATTATTTTGTTACGTTCCGTAAAATCTGGACAAAGTCCTCGCTGGCATCTGAAGGCAGCTGCCTCAATTCCACTGTCACGCCCAGATCACTTAATGTTTCAAACGCCTTTATATCTTGCTCTGTGACGCTGACTGATTTTGTGATTTGCCTGCGGTGATTTTCAAAACGCATTCCTCCAACGTTTACTGTTTTGATCGGTACGCCTGCTTCTATAAGAGATACAATATCGGACGGATTTTCAAACAAGAGCATTGCCGTTACCCCTTCATAACGCGGACTATGAAACGCTTTTGCCATTTTTGAAACCGAAACGGCACTCGCTTTTACATTTGAAGGCGCAACAGAAAGGATCAGCGCTTTTCTCATGTCGTCCTGTGCAATATCATCGGAGACAACGATAATTCGGTCTGCCGCATGGACTTTAATCCACCTTGTCAGGATTTGGCCGTGAATAAAGCGGTCATCAATTCTTGCTAACACAATGTTCATCACAATTCATCCTCTCTTGTTTCTTGATTGGCTGTTTTTACTTTTTCTAAATGTTCACTGCACACTTGAAAGCTTTGCTGGCTCATTGCTTTTAAGTTGTTCAGCAAATCTTTAAGTGTCAGATGTTCTCTCAGGCTTAATACCTCCAGCAGAATCGGCAGGTTTACGCCGGCTGCCATATCCATTCTTTGATCTTCAGCAATGAAAGAAGCTGCCGCGTTATATGGCGTTCCTCCAAAAATGTCGACTAAAAAAAGCACTTCATTTTCTTCCGGAATGTCTTTGAGCGCCTGATGATATTTTTCTTGCAGTGTTTGAACTCCTTCTCCTTTAAAAAACGGCACTGCAATCAGGTTATTTTCTTCACCGAATATCATCCCTGAAGACTCTTTTAATGCTATGGGAAAATCTCCATGACCACTGATAATAACTGAAATCATATTCATTGCTCCTTTCCTGTTTTGTACATCCATATATAATGCAAGGATTGTGCCAACAAAGTTGTGTTAAGCGTTTTCATTAAGTTTTCAGCAAATGACAGTCTATTGTTGAAACACTTGAAACCAAAAAAATAAACCTGTATTAAAATGGCGTTCCATTTAATACAGGTTCACATAAAAAAACCGCTTTTAAAACAGCTGGCCAGGCACTTCTTCAGCGAAGATGGCGGCTATAAATAATTTTTCATCATCACTTATGCGAAGTCCAAGCTTGTGTTCATATGGGGCTAATGTACGTTCTGTCACGTTCAGCATTCTTTTTAGCTGTTCATTTATTTCATCTTCCTCTGAGAAAGCTATCGGATTCTGCTTAATCACCCTCTCAAAGGCGAAAGCCGTATGCATGATGACTTTGATTAAAACAGCATTATTGAAAATGACTCCCAGCTCATCTTGAACGGTTTGCAGCCACTCTAATAACATCTCGATCATATGGTGGGGGTTCAAGAAGACAAGGTACTTTTTCAAGCTATCCTCGCAAAGCTCCCTGACAATGATATTCGCTTCGTTCAATCCATTGCTCAAGGGGGTGCTTCCTTTGGTAATCGCCTGTTGAATCAGCTTCTCTCCCTCCCCTTCAATTAACACTTCTAAAGATACATGCGGAGCATTGATTTTAGGATCTTTCGTTCCGACTGTCGCAAGGATCTCATACTCTTTTTCAATTTCTTTTATGTTGTTTGCCAATTTAATGGATGAAACAGTCAATATGTGAATCGGGGTATCAGAGGCCTTGTTTACGATCGTTGTCAGGATGTCTTCCAGCTTTTTGGCCGTCCCGCTGCCTGTCGTACAGATGGAAACCAATGCCTTCTTTTTGCCGGATGCTGCTGGCTGCCGCTCCCATAACTCAATAAAATCTTTCGTGACCGATTGATAGATCGCATGCAAATTTAAATTCAAATAGTTCACTTTTCTGACAGCATCCAGCACCATTGAGGTCGTCACATTGCTGATGGTTTTGATGGCAATGCCTGTCTTTTCCTCCAGCTTGCTTTCCAGCATCGCAAGTGACCCCATATCTACCAGCATTAAAACACCTTCCCCTTCGTCAACCTGTTTCATTTTTTCCGCTACGCATTTGATAATGTCCGAAGGTGAAACAGAAAGCGGCATATCAACTGCTGCAATGGGAGTGCTTCCTAACAGTTCTGTCGCGACTTCAACCATTGAACTCGCCGTGCTATTTCCATGTGCAGCCACGATAATACCGACCCTTTTGTTCTCTTTTAACGATTTGATGGAATGAATCAGCATTGTTAAGTAGATAACTTCTATTTCCGGGATGGCCACTTTAAAATATTTCTGAATTTGATCTTTAAATATCATCGCCACCCGATATTCTTTCACATGAGTGTCACGGATTTCATCAGTCTCCTGTGTATTTAAAACATCAATTTGTTTTCCGCGCTTTAAAAATGCGTCAATATGCATACTCAAGAAATAAATAAATTTACGGTCAAATGTGCAAGCCAGCTCATGCTCAGCTATTTCTTTTAACTGTTTGGTCATTTGAATCACGTCGTCTTCAACGAATGTCAGCAGGCTGTCCTTTTGAAACGCCCGATGATGAAAAAAACTTCTGACATGCAAATGGATATCAGTTAAGATGTACTGATTAATATCCTTTTTGGATAATCCTTCTTTCATAAGGGTTTTCACTTTTTCCTCGATCAAATGATACAAGTTAAATGAGAGGTCTTCGTCAATTTTTGTTGTTTCATCTTCTACAATCGGAGAGATAATCGTTGTAATATTGACATATTCAGAAATAGCTTTGCTTCTTTGCATGTTTTTGCTGCTGGACATCCATTCTTGCTTGATTTCATCCGGCAGATCCCGAACAGTCAGTTCAATAACCTCATTTTTTTCAAGGTTGTGCAAAAACCCGTGTGCACAAACTAACTGGACATTTGATTTCAGCTGTCCCACATTTCCAAATTTCGCAGAATGAATAAGCGCATTATAGACATCTATGTGCACACTCAGATTTTTCTTAATTCGCTCTGCTTCTTTCCCTAATAAAAACGTCGTCAGATCCACTCTTTCTTTAAGCGATCGTTCTTCAAGCGAAGGAATATGTATGGTCATTGGAATTCTTCGCAAAAATGTTTTCAATAAAGCAGAACTCGGATTTTCTGTTGTGGCGGAAATAAACAATACGTTCGATGTTCGTTTATGTTCCGATTCCCCAAGCCGGTTATAAGAACCGCTGTCAATAAAATAAAACAGCATTTCCTGCCCCTCAGGAGGGAGACGGTGGATTTCATCCATAAAAAGAATGCCCCCATCAGCCTGTTCGACTAAGCCAGCCTTATCCTCGCCGGCACCTGTAAATGAACCTTTTTTGTGTCCGAATAATTGAGATAGCAATAATTGAGGATTGTTGTAGTAATCTGCACAGTTAAATGTAATAAATGGTGAGCCGGCCTTCAAAATGTCAGAGTAAATGGCAAACTGGTAAATACGGTTCGCAAAAAGGGATTTACCGGAACCAGTCGGCCCTAGGAGGAGCATATGCAGGCCGTTCGGCGGATAAAAAACAGCTGCTTTTGCCTGGGAAATGGCTTTCTTCAAACTGCCTTTTGCCCCAATCATAAGCTCTAGAGGATTCGTAGAAATAGGTTGTTGTTTCTGTTTGGAATTCCCGGAAAACGGCTCCAGGCTTTTCACTTCCATCAACTCGGTATCCCATTTCTTGTTGCACAATCTTTCCGCTATTTCGACTGGGATGTATCGCACAGGAAACGATTTTATTTTTATGACCTTTTTGGACCGGACGAGATTGTTCAACTCAAAACTGACATTGGACCGCTCCATTTTCAGCTGCTCAGCAATTTCCTTTGCCGAACTCCCCTGTACTTTTAAAAGATGATCTAAACTTGAATCATGAAAATTATGCATAAGCTGATGGTATATTTTATCTATTCTTTTCACGTCTATCATCCTTTGTCCTTATTAGATAAGCCCTGAATATTCCGAATCTTCATGGCGGAAACATCTAATTCTACACTTCCAGAAAGGCCTCTATAGCAGATTGACATGCCGGCCTTTTATGCTTATGTGTTTAGAATGTTGAATCATTTACATCTCATATTAGTATTTTAGATTCGCGTTCCCCAGGGCTGGGCTCCTTCCAAAGTAATAATCAGTAAACAGTTTATCATTCTTGAGGAATGTAAAGATGCCAAAATCACGAATGACAAAAAATGAATCTTAAAGACTGGGTCAAATAACCTAAAATGCATCCAATTGAAACAAAGAAATGGCGGACACTCTATGTGTGTCCGCCGCAGTGATTCACGATAAAAAATCAGGATGCAGCAACTGCTCGATCTTTCTCTTTTCATTATGCAAAACTTCTTCATCTTTACAAAACATCTGGAAGGTCAGTGAATCTGTAAACATAAAAACTTTATCTCCATCGGCAAAAAATAAATATTGATGATTTCTCGCAGCCATCTTGCCCAGAATTGAAAAATCTCCGATATGATCGATTTGATATCCCCTGCTGGTCTCAATCAAAGCGGGCGTATGATCATACAATCCGCTACCTATTAAAAAAGCCTTGTACGCTTCATAAGCATCAGCAAACTCATCATCCAGATGACATTCACCCTCCCAGTCATTACTTAGAAATGGCGTAACAACTGTTTGTCCGAAAGTTGATAGATAAGGAGATATCCATTGAAAAAATAGATCCTCCATATGCACCCACTGTTTTTTTGAGATTTTTATGTTTGAATACGGATTCTCGACTGATTCAAAACCGAATGATTGATAAAAATCTTTTATTTCATGCTTATTCTCCGGGAGGCCAATCAGGATGCGATGTTTATTATTCTTTTGATGCTCCCAATCAAAAAACTGATATTCTGATAAAATTTTCAATAGCTGTGCTGTATGTAAGTTCATTATATGTCCTGCCTCATGTCATTCATTTCGCCTGTATCCTTATGAATGAGCAGCCCTCATAAGCATACTGTTATCGTCTATCCTAGCAAAACAAAAAAGACATCGTCAAAACAATGTCTTTTTGTTTGCCATTACATATTTGTTACTGTTTTCACTCGGTCACGAATGACGGTTACGCCAGTAGGACGTTTTACCAAAATCTCTTTTCCTCACTGAGCATTTACCTTTTTTTCTACTATTCAATAAAACTGGAAGTGAAAATAGAGAGTGAGAGACATTTAGCACCTGTACGAACAAGCAAATGAAAATTATATTTTTAAAATTTAAAAAGTAAACATTGTATTCTTTTAGATGGTATAATATCCGATAAAACTTTATTCATCTTTTATTATTGGAGGAAAATAAAATTGAGAGGCAATTCTAACAAAGACAATTTTGGACAACAACAAAAATTGTCTAGAGGCCTTAAAAACAGGCATATACAATTAATGGCGATTGGGGGTGCAATCGGGACAGGTTTATTCTTAGGCTCAGGAAAATCCATCCACTTTGCGGGACCATCTATTTTATTTGCTTACATGATCACCGGTGTATTTTGCTTTTTCATTATGCGTTCGCTCGGAGAACTGCTCTTATCAAATACGGGATATCACTCTTTCGTTGATTTTGTAAGGGACTATCTAGGAGACATGGCAGCGTTTATTACTGGCTGGACCTACTGGTTCTGCTGGATTTCTCTCGCGATGGCTGATTTAACTGCAGTCGGGATTTATACGCAATATTGGCTTCCTGCGGTGCCTCAATGGCTGCCGGGTCTTCTTGCGCTTATCATCTTGCTGATCATGAACCTTGCAACCGTTAAACTGTTCGGAGAATTAGAATTCTGGTTTGCATTGATCAAAGTTATCGCCATTTTGGCTCTTATCGCAACTGGTATTTTCTTGATAGCGAAAGGTTTTTCCGCTGATTCCGGCACAGCCAGCCTCACGAATCTTTGGAGCTACGGCGGCATGTTTCCAAATGGATGGCATGGATTTATCCTTTCATTCCAAATGGTTGTCTTCGCTTTTGTGGGAATTGAACTTGTTGGATTGACTGCAGGTGAAACTGAAAATCCCCAAAAAGTGATCCCTAAAGCCATCAATCAAATCCCAGTTCGGATTTTACTTTTTTATGTCGGCGCACTTTTTGTCATTATGTGTATCTATCCTTGGAACGTTTTGAACCCAAATGAAAGCCCATTTGTTCAAGTCTTTTCTGTTGTAGGCATCGTTGCCGCCGCCAGTATGATCAATTTTGTTGTATTAACATCAGCGGCATCAGCGGCCAACAGCGCTTTATTCAGCACAAGCCGCATGGTCTATTCTCTCGCCAAGGATCATCACGCCCCTGGATTATTGAAGAAACTGACTTCTTCTAAAGTTCCAAGCAATGCGCTGTTCTTTTCAACCATCGCCATTCTGATTGGCGTTAGCCTGAATTATATAATGCCCGAGCAAGTCTTTACATTGATTACAAGTGTTTCTACCATATGTTTCATTTTCATTTGGGGCATTACGGTGATTTGCCATTTAAAATATCGAAAAACAAGGCAGGATGAAGCGAAAGCAAACAAATTTAAAATGCCCTTTTACCCATTATCCAACTATTTAACACTCGCATTTCTCGCGTTCATTCTTATCGTATTGGCACTGGCGAATGATACACGTGTTGCTTTATTTGTCACTCCGGCCTGGTTTGTTTTATTGATTATCATGTATAAGGTACAGACCACCAGGGGACATAAGATAAAATAACAAAAAGACAAGGGATACACACTCCCTTGTTTTTTTTGTATTAAAAATGATACTGCCGGACTAAAAGAGGATTCGAAAGGCAAAACAACTGCTTGACTGATCTCCAATTCATGTAAGCTAATTTCAATTCATACCAGTTTTGATGCCGAAACCCACTAATATAATACCAGTTATTTTTTGAAACGCTTTCTGGAACTTCGAGTTTTTCATCCATTTTTTTGCGAAATCAATCATATAAACGAGAAAGAGGAACCACAAAACCGCTAATAAGGTTAGGATTGAAGCTAAAATGATGAGCTGCTGGTTTATGTTTCCCTTTAGATTGATAAATTGGGGCATGATTGTAACATAAACCAAAACAGTTTTAGGATTGAGAATATTACTAAGTGATCCTTGCATAAAGGAAGTTTTATAATAACGTTTCGGAGAATTTTCCTTGCTTGCTTGAGATTGCGTTTCATCAAAAGAAAACATGCTTTTGGCAAAAAAACTCTTGATTCCTAAATAAATTAAGTATGCTGCTCCCAAATATTTGATCGTTGTGAAAAGAAATACCGACTTTGCAATAACCACTGATAAACCTAAAATGGCGATAACCGTCCAAAAGGAAAGTCCTGTTGCCAATCCAAGGATGTTATAACGGCCAGCCTTTGCGCCATATCTAAGGGTATTTTTCATCACAAGCATCGTATCTGCTCCCGGTATGATAACCATCATGGCAGCAATCGGTATGTATGTGAGTATGCTGTGCATTTCTTCTCCCCCTTTAAAAAATCTCCGCAATATATAGTGACTACGATAGTAACTACTTATAAAATTGTATCAATGCGTTTGGAATAAATCAATATGGTTTGTTAAAATAGCGATTACAAGGGCAGCGACTGCTCTTTATATTGGAGGATGTATGAAGGAAAATATGTTAGACATTTTAAAAAACCTTAATTTTACCGAATATGAATCAAAAGCATATCTTGCTTTATTGCAAGAATCGCCTTTAACAGGCTATGCCGTCGCCAAAAATTCCGGAGTGCCCCGTTCTAAAATTTATGAAGTCTTGGAAAGTCTTGTCTTAAGAGGAGATGTTTTTGTAAGTCATGGAAATACACCTCAGTATGTGCCTGTCCCCGCTAAAGAACTGATTAAAAACCGCCGGCTCAAAGCGGAAGAGCATTTTGATCAGGCTGAGAAATACTTTGAAAAATTCGAGCAGACCGCAAATGACCGGGAAAATATCTGGAATATCACCGGACGCAATGAAATTCTTGAAAAAGTGAAGGCTTGTATCTTATCCGCCAAAAAAAGAATTCTCTTGGAAATATGGGAAGAGGATTTTGAAGAAATAGAATCAGAGCTAAGACAAGCGGCAAATCAAGGTGTCATTGTGACCATTATTGCGTACGGAGACATCACATCTGATTTTGCTGCTGTTTACCTTCATGATATGAGCAGTGAAATTACAGAAGAGTATGACGGGCGGTGGCTTGTCTATAGCGGAGATGATTCAGAAGTTGTAGCAGGTATCGTCTCTCTTGGCAACGACAGCCGTGCTGCATGGACGATGCATGTAGGTTTAGTCATGCCTATTACTGAAGTCATCATTCATGATCTGTACCTCATGGAAATCCTGAAAAAGCATAGAGGGCTTTTAGAAGAAAGCTTTGGGAAAAATCTCATCCAGCTGCGCCGCAAATTTTCAATCCACTCTGATTTCAAAAAACATTATTTGGAATAGAGCAAATGATGTTTCTGATATCATTATTTAACCAAAAACATTGCTTATATCAATACAAAGAACTTGTCGAGAAAAACTATTTTTCGGCAAGTTCCTTGTATTGCAAAATTTTTTTACCGATTGATCAGTCTGGCGTGGCTTTGAGGAGAATTTGTTCACTCATTTAAATCGCAATAAGGTGAGTGGGATCAGACAATAAGACATATTCCCCATTTTTATGATTGTCTTTTTTGTTAATTAATTTATTTTGCAAGGCTTAGAAATGTTTAAGCACTATTTATTGATTCTGAGAGGAATCTGGTCAGCAAACGACATTTCCTCGTATTCATTATGATCGAATATCTATACTCTGTAATCATACACCTTCAAGCCTTTCCTTACTGAATAAGCGAATGGCAATAAAGAAAAAGATAATATACACACATAAAAGCACCAAATAAGGAAGACGGAGAGCCCATTCACGATTAAAAGCCACTTCACCCACACTGACTAGAATACCGCCTAAAATTGTTCCAATGGAACTGACTCCCCAGGACAAAAAGCGAAATACTGTATTCACGCGCCCTAACAGCTCTTGGGGAACAATTCGCTGTCTATACGTTACATTCAAGACACCCCATACCACAATAAAAAAAGAGGCAATAATATAGGATAGACAGACAATATACCAATTACTGCTAAGACCTGCAATACCGTAACATATTCCCATGGTCAAAATCGAGATAAGCAAACTCTTTCTTGCCCCCAATTTTGTTTTTAGATTTGAAACTGCTCGTCCCCCGATCACACTGCCTACAGTTGCAAAGGAAATCAGCAAACCAAACTCAAAAGAACTCAAATGCAAAATCTCTTTCATGAAGAAAACTTGCATAGCAGTAATCATTGAGAAAACCATAGTGACACCAGATCCAAACAATGCTAAAGGTCTTAGCAAAGAATCATTCCAAACAAAGAGTATACCTTCTTTTAAATCAGCTTTGAAAGTAACCTTTTTTCTTTCCTCTCTCGCTTGAAAGTTACCTTTCATTCTTATTAACAAAGGAATTGAAGTGACAGAAGTAATCACATCTATAACGAAAGGCGCGGGAAGGCCAATTAGAATTAGAATGCCTGCGAGCGCTCCCCCTAAAAGATCGCTTGCGATTAATTGAACCGAAGCAAAAAGACCGTTCGCCTTCTCAAGTTGTTTACTATTAACAACCATTGGCACTATCGTTTGTGCTGTGCAGTCAAACATTACCTTAGCAGTACCAAAAAGAAACGTTAAGATAATCAAAAGCGGTACAGTCGCCCATTCATAGATTATCAGAACAGTTAACAGCAATATCATTACTGCCCTGACTGTTCCCGAAACAGCCATTAGTAAATTGCGGGGATAGCGATCAATTAAGATTCCAAAAGGCAAACTAAACAGTAACCAAGGCAGAAAGATGGCTGAGGATACCAATGACGCTAATATTGTATTACTTGTTAGTGAAGCTGCAACCCAAGGAAGCGCATTAAAAGTGAGGCCATCTCCAATACTTGTTAAGGTTACAGCAGTAAAAAGACGGCGAAAAGAAGGATCAAAAGCAGGAGTTTTTGATTTGCGTTTAATGTTCAGTTCAATTTTCATTTCTTTCTCCTTTAACCTTCATTACATAGGATTAGTTAGGTTAAGTTTCGTCACAAGCTGTTGAATATCACCTGCCCAGTGATCAAAATGAGCATAAGGGTTTGCCGTCATAGCCAACAGCTGCCAAAGAGCTGTGTTTATAAACCACTCTGCATTTAGTTTCATTAATTTTTCAGCATCCTCGGTCATCCATTGAAGGTACCATTCTAATCCTTTAGGTTTTTCAAAGGCGTATGCTCCGATTAAAACAGGTATGAGAGAACTTTCAGCTGATTCTTTAACTAGTAAGTATTCTGTTAAAATACGAGCTTTTAAAGAATCGTAAGCAAGTTCTGATATCTTGTTAATACCGGAAAGTCCACATTCGTGTAATGAAAGATTGCATACGTTAATGAGATGTGACCATCTGCTGTACATTTCACGAGTATTTTAAAAATGAGGTATTATTCGATAATACTCATCTAACAACAATTATAAGATTTGATGTCTAATAATAAAATAATTATAAAATAAAGAGAGATTTCCCATTGTCACTCACTCTACTTATATGTTTTCTTCTATTCACGTTAGGGAATGAACATGTTGAATGGAGGGAGAATAATGGCACCTAAAGAAGAAAATGAGATCAAAAAAGAACTGAAACGATACGAGCTCTTTTTCAAAAAACGATATAAGATTCTTTATACAGTAAATGATTTTATCATTGGTGCCTTGTTTCTTGTCGGAAGTATTTTCTTTTTTTATGAGCAGTTCAAGTCGGCAGGGATATGGCTGTTTGCGATTGGGAGTTTGCTGCTGTTAATCAGGCCGACGATTCGGCTGATTCATGACTTTCATTACCGTAAACATGTGGAAAACCAATTTAAACATCGATCTTCAACAGATGGTTCATCTTGAGGCATACGCGAGAGCAAAATGCCATAAAACTAATGCGTAAACCAAAAACAAGACTTTCAGACTATTTATTTTTAAAAATAAGACAAAAGAACTAAACTTTTCACCCTGTTTGACGATATGAACAATAAGGCCGGCGCGATACTCCCTATAACATCCTTTTCAGTAGATTTCATTATCGTGCCGGTTTTCTCACATGCAAAATTATCCCGCCAATCTGATGGCGGGATTTTATTTTTTACATTCCTGTCCAAACGTCTTTGCCATATCGTTTTTGGTTTTGCAGCTTCTGCAGCCATTCAGCTGATTCTTCCCGGCTCGCTCCTTTTTCAGCTTCATACGCCAGACGCAGCGTATTCTCTACATCAGGAGCCATTTGCGATCCATCACCGCATACGTATATGTGTGCCCCTTTTTCAATGAGTGATATCAATTTCTGCGTATCTTGTTTGAGCAAGTGCTGGACATATCCCTTTGGTTCGTTTTCGACGCGTGAGTAGCATCGGCGGATGGTGACAATACCATCCTGTTCCGCTTGATCCAGCTCTTCTCTGTATAGATCGTCATGATCGGGGCGCCGGCAGCCGAAGTATAAAAGAGCTTCTCCAAGCGTGCTTCCTTCCTTCTTCAAAACAGATCTTGCCTGAATAAAGCCCCTGAATGGTGCAATTCCTGTACCCGGTCCAACCATAATCATAGGCGTTTCAGGGTCATCTGGCATTTGGAATCCGGATTGAGGCGTTCGGATGAAACAGGCTGCTGCATCACCTGTATTCAGCTCTGCTAAATAATTAGAAGCAACGCCCCGGTATTCACCACGCCCGCTCCAAGCTGATGCTTTAACAACGCCTACTGTCATGCTCACGATATTGGCTTGGACCTTCGGTGAGCTTGAAATGGAATAATATCTTGGTTTTAATGATGGCAAAAGTTCTAAAAACCGCTCAAACGGCATTTCGCAAGCAGGGTAATCCTCTAAAAGATCAAGCATGGTGAGACGTTTTGCCAATACCTGCTCTTTATAAATGCCATCTTCTGAAACGAGCTGTTGCAACTTTTTTTTATGCGGCGGACAGACTGTATAAGAAGCCAGCTCCCGAAGTTGAAGTCTTGAAGCCGGGTCCTGCAGCTCCACATAGGACGCCAATACATCCGCCACTTTAATCGGCCGATCCATCGGAAGATGAGCCATATGAGGGCTTCCGCTCATTTTTATGACATGATTGGCCTGCAAACTGAATCGGCTCAGGACCCGCTGAACAAGTTTCCGGCTGTTTTGCGGCAGAATTCCGATATGATCGCCTTCTTGATATGTTTTGGCATCAGAAATTTGCAATTCAATATGGCGGGTAGAACGCGGACTATCTGCTGTCTGGAGCTCCCGGTTCTCTAACACAATCCCTTCAAACGCGCCATATGCCTTAGCAAGCGGCGTTTCTGTCGCTTCACTGAGAAAAGTAATGGATAATGAAGGTCTGTCTTCTTTCTGAGATATTTCGTTTATATCAAATGCGTCCATCGTTTCCTTCCAGAAACGGTTTTCCCAAGACTCGCGATGGCTTTCAAAATCATCGGCGGCATCGCCTTCCCCAATCGCTATTAAACGCGTTGCCCCCTTTGCTTTCATCATGTCATCTATGAGTCGGGGAATTCGCTGATACGTGCTGGCCCAGCTCCGGTTTCCGCAGCCGAATACCGCATAGGAAACACCTTTCAATCGGCCCTCCTCAAGCTCCTCCAGCCACTCCACAAAGCCGGCAGCATTATCAGGCGGCGCCCCGTTATAAGAAGCCGTAACAATGACCACGGCACCTTGGTCGGGAAGCTTGCCAATATAATCGTCAAGCGGAGCGATTTCAGCTGTAAAGCCCAGCTGGCGGCCGTAAGCAGACAGTTCACCGGCTATTCCTTCCGCTGTTCCAAGATTAGAACCGTAAAGAACAAGTAAAGGTGTGCCGTGTTTAGGTTTTGTTTCTTTTGGCTTCGTTTCTGTTTTGATGTCAGCCTGTTCTTTTCTCTGTACGTTGATTGCTGCTGTTTTCCGCGGTTTCACAGTAATTTTAAATTCATCCGGCTTGATCGTTAATGCCTCTTTGATTTTCAGTTCGTATCCAGTATGGTTCATCAAATCAAAATGCTTTAATACAAGACCTAGAACCATCGTCGCTTCCTGGAGAGCAAACTGCATGCCGATACAAGCGCGCTGTCCATTTCCAAACGGCTTATACGCATGGTGAGGAATGCGCGAAGGGTCTTCAAACCGTTCCGGACGAAAATCTTCCGCATCCTCTCCCCAAGCATTTTGATCCCTGTGCAGTTTCGGAATCAAAATAGTGACAGGCTGCCCTTTACTGATCGGATATTCCCCGCCTAAAACAGTATCTTCCTTAGCGTAGAGAGAAAAGGCCGGAGCTGTTGGAAAAAGTCTGAGAGTTTCATTTAAAACCATCCGAATGTATTTCAGCTGCTGGATTTGTCTATATTCCGGCGTGTCATCCGTTAACACGCGATCTGCTTCCTCTTGCGCTTTTTCCAGTTTTTCCGGATGTGTAAGCAGACAGTAGATCGCAAAGGAAAGCAAACCGCTTGTGGTTTCATGTCCTGCAATCAAAAACGTTATGATCTGGTATCTAATGTTTTCATCATCCAGCGTTTCACCTGTTACAGGATCTTTGGCATAAAGCATAAGTGATAAAAGATCCTTAATGTTTTCATCCGGGTTCGCTTTTCGCTCCGCTATCATTCTATCGACAAGAGCGTTCATGACTTCTATATCCTTTTGGAACTGCAGCTTTGTTTTCACCATCACCTTATCTTGCAGACCCAGTCTTTTCGATTGATTCATCGCCTCTTTTAAGGCACGGAGCATACTGGTGATAAACGGATGCTGTGAATCACGGTAAAAGCTGTTGAAACGGTAGTTAAACCCGCATAACCCAATCGTATCAAGCGTCAGACGGGTCATGTCGTCCGCTACATCAATTTCTTCATTAGGATTAAGCCGGCTCCATTTTTGAATCAGCTGGGTTGCGATATCCAGCATCATAGAATGATAGCTTTTCATCGCTTTTTGACTGAAACTCGGCAGCAGAATGCGGTGGGCTTTTTGCCAATTCGGCTCATGCGTCCAGCTTGTAAATAACCCGTCTCCGCCAAACTCGCGCACCTTTAGCAAGCCTTTGCCAAGATTTTTATCAAAACGGCTTTCATCACACACTTCAGCCACAAGACTGTGGCCGGATACAAAAACACTGGATACCCCCGGAAAATCGAAACGGAAAATCGGCCCCAATTCATCTGCTATCTTCCATAATGACTGAGAAAGCTGCTCTTTTTCCAGATGCGGAAGGTTTTTTAAAGGTCCGTATGTTTTGGGCTGAGGTATTGCGCTTGCCTGTTTCATCAACATCTTCCTTTCCTATTATTTTTGTGAAGTAAATGAATGAAGCTTAATGGCGTCCCAGCAGCATTGTTCCAATTCAGTCCTTAAATCCATGTCCATCTCTATATCACCCGTTTGGACAAGCTGATATATCTTGAGAAACGCCCCTAACACAATCGCAATTAACACGTTTGAGGGCAGGCTGCGAATTACACCTTCCGCTTTTCCCTTATTAAAATAGTCATCAAGCATTTGAGTCAGATTTTCTATCATTTTTCTGCTTGTGGCATTTAAGTAATGAGCGTCTTTCTTCGTTTCAAGAAAGAAAAGCGCATAGTCGCTCTCTTTTGTAAATTGAATGAGACAGCAAAATACATGGTGAAAGCCTTCTCTGACACTCAATTCCGAAAAGTCTTGTTTCAGCTTTTCCATAAAGCGCTGAATGCTTTCTTGAAACAATACGTTGACGAGTGTTTCTTTGCTGTCAAAATAGCGGTAGATCGTTCCTGTCCCCACATGGGCTCGTTCAGCTATCATTGGGATCGTGGTAGCGTCAAATCCCCTCTCTGTAAATAGTGAAACCGACGCTTTCATAATCATGTCGTATTTACTGCTGGATGCGGATAACATGGAATGTTAGTACCTCCGATTCGTTGCGGAATGAATATTCATTCCTTTTGTTCATAATGAATATCTGACCTGTCTGATATCACCTCTTTACCCTTTCTTATGATATCAGTTTATATGAAAAAAACTTTTTTTAATATAAAGTATATGCAAAAAATAAAAAATTAAGAAAATATACCCAATCCCCAAAATAAAGGCTCTGGATATATTTCCCGAGAAATGATTTTATTTAACAGCCACAATGCAAAGACAGGAATCACGTCTGATGATAGAAAGATCCCTGAAATGCTGATCTTCCAGCAGTTGAATATACATGTTCTCTTTCTCACCGGTATTTGTATCAATATTGATGTAAAATTGGCCGTCAATTTGAAGCACACGGTAAATTTCCCTTAATGCAAGCCTAATATCAGTACAGCTCTGAACCGTATGTAAGGAAAACACTTTATTAAAGGTACGGTCATCAAAGGGAATGTTCTCGGGATAGCCATGAAAAATCTCCCCTTTCCCCATGTTCTTTCGATTTGCGTGTGATATTTGCCTTACCTTTCGCTTTGAAGGGTCAATGCTTTTTAAGCTTCCCTTTTCTAGTTTCTCGGTTATGTTCTTAAAAACAGTGGCATTTCCGATTCCAATTTCTAAAATTCTGTCATTTTCTTGTATGTCTATAGAGTCAATCATCATATGCTCAATTGTTTTGGTTTGCTTATATTTCCGAGAAAATAATTTCAAAAGATTCAATTGTTTATAGAGTCTATTTTCTAGCATTTTAAACACCTGCTTTTGGTTTCCTACGTTTATTTATTATATTCGAAAAATAAACCTCATCTTCATTTCCAAATGGGAATGAAGATATCAACTAGACGGCAATGTGTTTAAAAATGTTTCAATAGAACTGAACTTTTTCATTTTTTTCCGCAAAAAAAGCAGAAAACAAAATGTTTTCTGCCCTCTTTCAGTGCCAATGATAAGGGAATACATACAACCTTTGCTGCTGCATGGCCATCAGCCTCTGCTGGCGGAATGGATTTCCATAACCATGTTTGAAGGAATGCGGCATGGACGCATAACCATGGCCAATCGACGGCAGCCTTTTCTGATAATCGTTCATCATGCCATCACCTGCCTTACCGTAACGTTGATTTATCATATGCAGGCAGACATTTTCTTGACAGCTGTTTCGCTAAACTTGGTCCTTCTCCATCGTATAATGCATCAATAATTCCATTCTAAGCATATGTCATCTCCCCCTTCAGTTTTTCATTGCTTTTTAGCGCCAGTTTGTTAAATAAAGATGCTTTAACTGAGACTCTTTCATTTCATCATAAATCTGCTCAATCTGCTGTTCTCGTTCGAATTCTTCCGGGTTTTTAAACCGTTTGTTAATCGTTAACGTTAAAAAGAATAGGTTAATCGTCATATCGCTCACCCCCTTTCAAAGTCCGCTTCAAGCGAAATAACCCGCGGCATCATTTCTTCTGCCGCGGGCAAATAAAAACCGCAGACAAAAGAAGACACCAAACCAATGCCTCTACTGCCTGCGGGGAGTTGCGTATGTCCGTCTATTCCGAATTTAATGCGTGCGATAAGCATCGGTTAAGGAAGGACACGAACTCTTCCACAGGCTGAATGAACCATGAATTTTTTCTTGTGTATCACGTACAGGTTGACGTCGTTGTCTCATTGTCATTTTGTTCAGCCTCCTTTGCTTTTTTCTTCCTTTGTAAGTATATCCACCAAATTCCATTTTGTAAACATCTTTTTCTAAAAATGGACTGAATTTGTACGTTTCATCGAGTGGATTTGCCCTTTATTCATGATACCTGCTTCATTTCTTTTCTGGAGCGGTCTTTCTTATGATATCCAATAAAATAAATGAGACCGACAAACACGGCTCCGCCGATGACATTGCCGATAAAAGCCGGAATGATGTTTCCGATAAACTGCCCCCACGTGAACGAGCCAGCAAAAATGGCAGCGGGAATCACAAACATGTTGGCGACAACGTGCTGAAATCCGATTGCAACAAAAGCCATAATGGGGAACCAAATGCCAAGGATTTTCCCTGCTCCGTCTTGGGCGCCGAAAGAAAGCCACACCGCAAGACATACAAGCCAGTTACAGCCGATGCCGGAAATGAGAACCTTGCCGAAGCTCATATCAAGCTTTCCTTGCGCAACGGCGATCGTTTTTTCTAAATAAGGGCCTGTTTCAGTCAACCCAACCAAATGCCCGAAAAAGTAGGCAACAAACAATGCGCCGATTAGGTTCATAATCGTGACGATTCCCCAGTTAACCGCCAATTCTTTTACTGATATTTTTCTCGAAAATAAGGCCATCGCAACGGACATCATATTTCCTGTGATCAACTCAGCGCCAGCGAGCACCACAAGGATCAGACCGACAGGAAATACGGCAGCCCCGATAAGGCTGGAAAGGCTTCCCCATTCTTTCGGCAGGTCGCCGATTACCCTGATATCAAGCAAGTACCCGAGCGCGATAAATGCGCCGCCTAAAAACCCCAATACAAGCAGAGACGGCAGCGGAAGCTTTACTTTTTTCATCCCTGCTTCAATTGCTGCATCCGCTATTTCATCCGGTTTTCGAAAAGCCATACTAAAACCCTCCATTATTTCTTCTTTTCTCACAGTTATGGCAGAAAGGCAATAAAAAAAGGCAGCACTCAAATAACCTGTGTCAACCAGGCGTTTGAATGCTGCCTAACTTGTATGCATACCCATACAACAATATCAAGCAGAATTTAAGATATTGAAAGAGAATATATACAGTTCGTGCATACATTCCATTGCTTTTGCCTTCTATAACTGTAGCCACATCATATCAAATGTGACAAATTTGTGTCAATGACAAATGTGCTAGCTTTGCAGGGCTTCTTTTTGATCATCTATTTTTTGGTCAAAGACAAACACAGATACAGCGATATTTTCCTCAATTTTTATATCAGAAAACAAATGGACTAGCTTAGCCCCAATCAGCTCTTCCATTCCCTCCGGCGTTTGTTTGGAATAAAGGTCTTGAATCAGGCTTGTCCGGGCCGCATGTACCATTTCTCTTCCTTCAGGTGTGCGGGCGATAAACTGCTCGCTTGCACTCAGATTTCCGTATAGTGTTGAAACTGCCATGTTTTCTACAAATACAGTATGAATTCGTTCAGGCCCTTTGCCGAATAATTCTTTACGAAGTTTTCGAATAATATCATTGAACTCATGAATTTTTTTAGACATGCAGATTACCCCTTCCGATATTGCCTCATAAGGCTTTTCCCGGTTCCCCTCAGGACATTTCACTTGGTTAAAATTTTCCTGCTATATTGTATTATAATAAATATCACTTTATAATAAAAGCAGTGTTGATGGATTTGTAATAGGATCTTGTTATGAGTCTATCGGTTTATAAAAATCAAGGATTGGTCTGTTAGTAAGACTTGCTAGTGAACTATTCCGCCATGTGTGTTTACACCTTCTTAGAATGAAAGACAGGTGTATCTATACATGGCTTTTTTTGACTTCTTGAAAGAAAGATGGAGGGGAATATGAATATGATGGACGTTAAGTCGATCAGTGTCCGTGTAGACGGAACAGAAATTCAAGCACGAGCAGGGGCCACAATTTTAGACATTTTAAATGAAAATGGGATTGAATACCCGCAGATTTGCCACGTTCCAGAGGTTGATCCGCTTCAAACTTGTGATACTTGCATTGTAGAGGCGAACGGCAAGCTGGTTCGTTCATGCTCTACTGTCGCAGAAAATGGAATGTCAATTGATCTTTCGGGAAATCGGGTGAAAGAAGCACAAACCGAAGCGATGGACCGCCTTCTTGAAAATCATTTGCTGTATTGTACGGTTTGCGATAATAACAATGGGAACTGTACGCTGCATAATACAGCGGAAATGATGGGGATCGAGCATCAAAAATACCCATACACGCCAAAAGAAGATCCGTCTTGCGCGATTGATATGTCTCATCCTTTTTACCGCTATGATCCAAACCAATGTATTGCCTGCGGTCAGTGTGTTGAGGTGTGTCAAAACCTTCAGGTAAATGAAACACTTTCAATCGACTGGGAACGTGAACGCCCACGCGTTATTTGGGATGAGGGAGTTCCGATCAATGAGTCTTCTTGTGTCAGCTGCGGCCAGTGTGTCACAGTATGCCCATGTAATGCGCTGATGGAAAAATCAATGCTCGGGCAGGCTGGCTTTATGACAGGCATCAAAGAGGATGTCATGGAGCCGATGATTGACCTCGTGAAAAACGTTGAACCAGGGTATGGCAGCATTTTTGCCATTTCTGAAGTCGAAGCGGCAATGCGTGAAACGAGAACGAAAAAAACCAAAACCGTATGTACGTTCTGCGGTGTCGGATGTTCCTTTGAAGTATGGACAAAAGGACGGGATATTTTAAAAATCCAGCCTGTTTCTGACGCTCCGGTTAACGCGATTTCTACATGTGTCAAAGGGAAATTCGGCTGGGATTTCGTCAATTCTGAAGAGCGGATCACAAAGCCTTTAATCCGTAAAAACGGGGCTTTTGTTGAATCTTCTTGGGAAGAGGCCCTGGATCTTGTCGCAAGCAGATTAGGATCAATTAAGGAGCAGTACGGCAACGGATCTGTCGGATTTATTTCTTCTTCTAAAATCACGAATGAAGAAAACTATGCCATTCAAAAATTAGCGCGTCAGGTATTTGAGACAAACAACGTCGATAACTGCTCACGTTACTGCCAGTCTCCTGCCACAGACGGATTGTTCCGCACTGTCGGCATGGGCGGTGATGCCGGAACGATTAAAGATATTGCCAAAGCCGGTCTCGTCATCATTGTCGGCGCCAATCCGGCGGAAGGACATCCGGTGCTTGCAACACGTGTCAAACGGGCGCACAAGCTTCATGGACAAAAACTGATTGTTGCCGACCTGCGTAAAAATGAGATGGCTGAACGGTCTGATCTGTTCATCAGCCCAAAACAAGGCACAGACCAAGTTTGGCTGATGGCCGTTACGAAATATATGATTGACCAAGGCTGGCACGATCAGGCATTTATTGATGAGAACGTGAATTACTTTGAAGATTATAAAGAAACGCTAAAAACCTATACGCTTGATTATGCGGAACGCGTCACAGGCCTTTCAAAAGAAAACATGATTGAAATGGCGGAAATGATTCGTGACGCTGATGGCACTTGTGTCCTTTGGGGAATGGGTGTCACACAAAATACAGGCGGTTCTGATACATCAGCAGCGATTTCAAACCTGCTTCTCGCTACGGGCAACTATCGCCGTCCTGGTGCCGGCGCGTATCCTCTGCGCGGACACAATAACGTACAAGGCGCTTGCGATATGGGAACACTGCCTGGCTGGCTGCCGGGATATCAGCATATTACAGATGACAATGCCCGCGCTAAATTTGAAGAGGCGTATGGTGTCGAAATTGACGGCAAGCCGGGTTTAGATAATATTCAAATGCTTCATTCCATTGAAGAAGGAAAGATGAAGGCTATGTATCTTGTCGGCGAGGATATGGCACTTGTCGATTCAAACGCGAACCACGTACATGATATTTTATCAAGCCTTGATTTCTTCGTGGTTCAGGATATCTTCCTGTCAAGAACAGCTCAATATGCCGATGTCGTCTTGCCGGCCACTCCTTCACTTGAGAAAGACGGCACATTTACCAATACAGAACGACGCGTTCAGCGTTTATATCAGGCGCTTCCGACGTTTGGTGACGCGAAACCGGACTGGTGGATTATTCAAGAGGTGGCAAACCGCTTAGGAGCCGGCTGGAATTACAGCCATCCTAGTGACATTTTCTCAGAAATGGCGAGCCTTTCCCCTCTGTTTGGCAAAGCAAGCTATGAGGTTCTTGAAGGCTGGAACAGTTTCCTATGGGGCAGCTTCTCAGGTGAAAGCACACCGCTTCTGTATGAAGACGGATTTAATTTCCCTGACAAAAAAGCCCGCTTTGCCCTTTCTGATTGGACTGAGCCTGCCGCTTTTCCGGAAGAATATGATCTTCACATTAATAACGGACGTATGCTTGAACATTTCCACGAAGGAAATATGACGAATAAATCGAAAGGCATCCAAGCAAAAGTGCCGAATGTATTCGTTGAAATTTCGCCTGAGCTTGCACAAGAGAGAGGTGTTTGTGACGGTTCGCTTGTACGGCTCGTTTCTCCGTTCGGAGCAGTCAAATTAAACGCGCTGATTACAGACCGCGTACGGAAAAATGAACTTTATCTGCCAATGAACTCAACAGACAAGGAGTCAGCGATTAACTTCCTGACAGGGCCTGCGGCTGATAAACGCACGAACACGCCTGCTTATAAACAGACGAAGGTACGCATGGAAGTGCTGGGAGGCTGCGAAAGCACACCGCTTCCTAAAACAAATCCGCGTAACAAGAAACGGAACCCGCAAAACGGCGTCGAGGCAGAAAGAAAATGGAATCGTCCGGGCTATGTTCATCTAACTGATTAAACGAAAGGGGGAAACAAAATGGCTACTCCGATTACAACGATCAAAAAAGAAACAAAAACACCGGAGCAAATCAAGCTTGAAAAAATTGAGGAGCTGAAAGGGCTGCTGGCGGAAAATGAAGATGCTGTCTCGAAAACGATGACGTTAATGAGTGAACTGAATGAACTTGGAATCTTTGATGCGGCAGCAAGTATGCTGAGGGCGAAGGAAGACATCGCCAAGATTGCGCTTGGCCAAGTCTCGCGTGAGCCTGTCACCAACCTCATCAACACGATGATGGCCGCTGGAGGCGCATTGACAAAAGCAGATCCTGAGTTTACAGGAAAACTTTTAGAAAGCGTAATGGCTGGAACTGAACAGGCGCAAAGCTTTTTAAAAGAAGACAAGAAAGTCGGGATTTTCGACCTTTTAAAAGCAATGAATGATCCTGATATCAACAGAGCCGTCGGCTTCGGCCTTCAGTTTTTAAAAGGCATGGGAAAAGAACTGCAAGAAAAATAACAAAAAACAGCCATCGCTGATTGATGGCTGTTTTTTTATTCGTCGGCTTCTTCCAAACGCTTCTTGTAAATTAATGAACGATCTACGCAAAAGAAGGCACCGGCTAAAAATACGCAATCCGCTAAAAGCATCATCGATTTTTGGCCTAAGGTTAAGCCTTGATCGGGGAGAACTGCGCCTATATATAAAAAAGTGCTGACTGCAAGCAACGTAAAAGCAAAATGCTTGTAATCTTCTTTTAAAGATTTCATTCTATTTTTATTCAAATGAATCACCTGCCAGATTCGTAGTATACGACTATTATAATATAATCTGGCGGCTTACAGAGAAAGTAATTGTATCCATTTGTTATATATTTTTAAGCGCTTGCTCAATATCTTCCAGCAAATCTTCTGCATCTTCAATTCCTACAGAAATTCTGATTAAGCCATCCGTAATACCGAGTTCAAGCCGGCGTTCTCTCGGAATAGAGGCATGTGTCATTCTTGCCGGAACAGAAATTAAGCTTTCTACCGCGCCGAGGCTTTCAGCAATGGTAAACAATTTCAGATTTCCTAAAAATGCATCAACCTTCTCTTCACTGCCGATATCAAAAGAGATCATGCCGCCGAAGCCAGACCCTTGCGTTTTTGCAAGCTCATGTCCGGGATGATTTGAAGAACCAGGATAATATAACGTTTGGACAGCAGGGTGATTCTCAAGAAAACTCGCGATTTTCCGCGCATTTTGATCGATCGCTTCCATTCTGAGACCCAATGTTTTGATTCCTCTCATTAACAGCCAGGAATCTTGAGGGCCAAGAACGCCGCCTGTGGAGTTTTGCACAAAATGCAGCTCTTCCCCAAGCTCTTTCGATGCGGTCACAACTAAACCGCCGACGACGTCACTGTGTCCGCCAAGATATTTTGTCGCACTGTGAAGCACGATATCAGCCCCTAAAGTAAGCGGCTGCTGAAAATAAGGGGTGTTAAAGGTATTGTCTACGATAAGAAGTACACCGGCTTTTTTTGCGATATCAGCCATGAGCGACAAGTCGGTGATTTTGAGCAGCGGGTTTGTCGGTGTCTCAATATAAATGGCTTTTGTGTTAGGACGAATCGCTTTTTCAACTTCTTCTCCGCTGCTTGTATCGACAAATGTTGATTCAATGCCAAGACGATTGAGCACCTTTGTCATCACGCGGTATGTTCCGCCGTACACATCATCAGTTAAAACAACATGATCTCCGCTGTTAAACAGCATCATAACCGCTGTAATGGCAGCCATTCCTGAACTGAACGCATAGCCTGCTTCCCCACCTTCCAGCTCTGTCACAAGCGCTTCGAGAGCGGCCCTTGTCGGATTGGCCGTTCTTGAATACTCATAGCCGGTATGCTGCCCTGCTTTTGGCTGCTTGTACGTACTCACTTGATAAATAGGCACGGACACTGCGCCTGTTTTCTCATCACCTGTGATTCCGCCGTGTATCATCAAAGTTTTTTTCTTCATATCAGATGCCTCCTTCGTAAATTTGTTTGCTGATATATCGATCACTGCTGTCAGGGAATACCGTGACAATGTTTGTTCCTGCGGATGCTTTTTTCGCTTCCTCCAATGCTGCATAAAGCGCTGCACCTGAAGAGCTACCGATCAGCAGTCCTTCTTTTTCCGCCGCTTCTTTTACAAGTCTAAACGCATTCTCATCTGTTACGGTGTAGATCTCATCAAAATGGCTTTTATTCATATAATCGGGGATAAACTCCATGCCGATGCCTTCTGTTTTATGAGCGTGAGGCTCTCCTCCGTTTAAAATGGAGCCCTCCGGTTCGACAATCACTGTTTTAACTGCTGGGTTTTTTTCTTTTAAGAAGAAAGCTGTTCCTGCGAATGTGCCTCCTGATCCTGCCCCTGCGACAAACGTATGAATATTGCCGTCAAGCGCTTCCCAAATTTCAGGCCCAAGCGTTTTATAGTAAGTCGATGGATTTACTTGGTTTTTAAATTGCAAAACGCAATAAGAATTTTCAATTTCAGTCTCCAGCTGAATGGCTTTTTGAATGGCTCCCTGCATTCCGTCTTGACGCGGTGTATGGATGATCGATGCGCCAAGCGCTTGCATAATTTGCTGTTTCTCTGTGCTGAAATGTTCAGGGACACAGAAAATTGCTTGTAATCCATATTTTCTGGCACTCAGCGCAAGGCCGACTCCTGTATTTCCTGCCGTAGCTTCTATAATCACTCCGCCGGGCTTTACTTTGCCCGAATCCAAAGCGTCACGGATCAGCATATCTCCCAGTCTGTCTTTGATGCTTCCGCCGGGATTCATCATTTCAAGCTTGGCATACACTGCGACCCCGTCTGGAACATCAAAGTTCTTCAGGCGGAGAAGCGGTGTATTCCCAATCAGCTCGGTAATGTCCGTAATAACAGTCATATATGTCCTCCTCCTTGATAGAGGTTGTTTTTAGGGAAAACGGAGGAGAACTCTCCCCCGTTTAATGAATTCGTTTGATCACTTTTAACACAAGCTCTGTGGAATTGACAGCGGCCTGCTCTAAAAATTGGTCAAATGATACATGTGATTCTTTTCCAGCGATATCAGATAAAGCTCTGATGACGACAAACGGCGTTTTAAATTGATGACACACCTGAGCCACTGCCGCAGCCTCCATTTCAACCGCATACAGCTCAGAAAATCTCGCACGCACTTCTTCAACCCGCTTCGGATCGTTCATAAAAGAATCACCTGTTGCGATCGTTCCTTTTGCAACCTGAATGCCGTCAAGTTCAGAAATCGCTTCTTCAGTGATGCTGATCAGCTTTTCGTCTGCTGCATAAGCAGCCGGAAGACCCGGAACCTGGCCGTATTCATAGTCAAAGGCCGTTACATCTACATCATGATGGCGAACGTCAGTTGAAATGACGACATCTCCTACATTCAGTGTATGATGAAATCCGCCCGCTGAGCCTGTGTTAATCACATAATTGGGCTTATATCGGTCAAGCAAAAGCGTTGTGCTGATGGCAGCATTTACTTTTCCAATTCCAGATTTTAAAAGAATCACTTCGGTTCCTTCATATTCACCTGTTGTAAATTCACAGTGTGCGATTGTTTCTGTTTTTGCATTTTCAAGTTTGCTTCTTAGGATGGTAACTTCCTCTTCCATTGCTCCGATGACTGCTAGTTTCATCTATTCACATTCCCTTCACTTTACCGTTTGATCGCCTCCATTATCCACACGAAGTCGTTTTGCTGAGTGAATTGGACTGCAAAACCTTCAGCTGTAAACATCTCTTTCAGCGCATCCAATGTGGGATAATGCTCTGTCTCTAAATCATTTGCAAGCTGATAGAAGCCTTGAGAACGGGCTTTATCGATAGCCTGTTGATACGCTTGCGCATCTTTAAAGACGGTATCGGCAAACACTATTTTATCATGCAAGTGAAGGTATTTGCCATATTGCTTTATTGCAGCCCGCTTTTCTTCATCGGTCAAATGATGAAAAGCATATGAACTGACAATTGTGTCAGCATGAAATGGCGGCTCGGGAAATGTCAGGAAGTCTCCGTCAACGAATTCCGCCCTGCCTGAAAGCTTGTCAGCAGCCAATTTTCGCATGGCGGGAGACGGTTCGATTCCAAATACAGATTTGCCCGCATCCAGCAGCTTGGCTGTCAAATTCCCTGTCCCCGGGCCAAATTCTAACACATGTGTTCCAGACCTGCTGACGATGGCATCAAGGATATCATCGTAGCCTCTGAATGCTTCTTTATACTGAATATCAAAACCTTGTACTGTTTGATCATAAGTTGCTGCCCAATCTTCAAAAAGAGGGATAAATTCACGTCCCATATTTGTCACACTCCATATTTTATAATTCCTATAAGCATACTATGAATTAATGATGGAACAGTTCCTATCATACCACATCTTCTGAAAAGGAGGTACTAAAACACTTTGTGTATTTTATGCCAACGATATTGCGCGTTTACGGCAAAAAAGCTTATACTTCATATGACTTGTGAAAGTAGGAGGGCCGAGAGATGAATTTTCAATTAGATTTGATAAAAGACAAAGTGGAATTTTTCGAAGCGGCTTCATTGCAGGAGCTTGAAAAGAAAATCAATACACAAATTGAAAACAATAAAGCCATCATGCTCCGGGTGAAGTCTGTTTCACACCAGACCGCTGTGGCAGACGGTAGAATATTGTACAGCGCGGTTGTTCATTTCGCAGCTGAAGCCTAAAACAAACGCAGCCGGCTCTAAACCGGCTGTTCACCGTGTCGACAAACCCTCGCATTCGTTGTCAGGCCTGCGCGTCGATGCTCACTTGAGAAAAGATCAGCGGCTAAAAGCTGAGCGTCCTGCTCAAACGCCGCTGTCACCGCATCCTGCGGAAGTCTGCTTCGATGCTCGTCCTTCCTAGACTTCAAGGGTTTTCAATCACGCTGAAAAAATGACAAAAAGCTAAAATGAACACCATTTTAGCTTTTTGTCAACAATCTGAGCAGCCGGCTCTAGACCGGCTGCTTTGTTTATTTTAGTTTTTCTACTTTTGTCGGCTTCCAGCCTTTGTCATCAACCCATGTAATCGTGACTTGATATTTATCTCCGGTCGTCTTGTCTAAAACCTTGCCTTTGGCATCCTGAGGGCTGCCGTTATTCCCGAGCCAGAGCACCGTCATGTTATCTTTTGAAACACCGGTTGCATATGAAATAGCTTTCAGCATCTCAGCCCAGTCTTGTGAGCTTGAGTCATAAGTGGCGGCATGTTCGCCCGTCTGCTCAGTTCCGACTGCTTTCCAATCAGAATTTACATACGTTTTTTCTACATCGCTTGATGAGCCGCCTTCTGTTACTTTTGCGTCTTTAAGCGGGTCACCTGAATCTGAGCTTGAGTCTGAATCGGAATCAGAGTCATCACCTTTAGAAGAATCATCTTTTTTCGAATCTGAGTCTGAATCAGAAGACTTCTCAGCATCCTTTTCGCTGTCAGATGTATCTTTCTTGCTGTCTTTTATATCCTCATCCGATTTCTTTTCCGTCTTTCCTGAAGCCGGAGATTCTTGTTTTTGCGCCGTTTCAGAATCCTTGCTGACATCTTTGCTAGAAGGACTGTTAATGAAGAGATTAGCTGCTACCACGACGATTAGTATGGATACGATTGCAATTAAAATGTTAAGCACTAAATTAGTTTTCCTGCGCTTATCACGGTTTTCATAACGAGATTGATTATTGCTCAATAATTCTGCACTCCTTTATCCCTCTTGGCTCAGCATATATTTTACCATGTGCTGAGAAGTTGTTCTATTTCTGATTGATTTCAATTTCGTGTACTTTTTTAACAATATCATAAAACACGGAATTTGTCAGAGCCTTATCCCCCGGCGTATCCATGTGTAAAACGACAAGAGCGTATTTCGGCTTATCCGCCGGAAAATATCCGGCAAACCATTTTTCATAGAGTGCTTTTTGCTCTTTTGAAAGCTTGCCTGTCTGGGCTGTGCCTGACTTCCCTGCTACAGTATACGGAAGATCCTGAAACCTTCTGCCCGTTCCGGAAGGAGATTCCACCACCCGCCGCAGCATTTTTTGAAGCTGTTGTGCCGTATATTTGTCTATCGTTTCTCCGCTGAGCTTCTGATCTTTAAACTTGGCGAGCGTTGTGCCGTTTTTATATTCAATTTGTTCAGCGATTTTCACCTGCCGCTTTTCTCCGCCGCGGGCGATGGCCGCCATCATATTGGCTACCTCGAGTGGCGTTACCTTCACATTTTTCTGCCCGATCGCTGTTTGCGCAATGGCTTTTTTGACTGATTTGTCTTTTTCATCCCCCCAAACCACGCCGCTTTTTTCATTATACAACTGACGGAAATTTGATTCGTGATACAGTTTTCCTTCCCAGCCTGCGCGATCTGTGAGAGCCAGCTTTTCTGCCATATCTTCAATAACCGAGCTGTCTTTTTTCATTAATTGTTCTGCAAGACTCGTAAATGTGTAATTGCAGCTCTGGGCAAAACTTTCATCAAAAGACAAGGTTCCTTTGTCGTCGCCCGGTTCCCCATACAGGTTTAAATTGCAATTAAAGGTTTGACTCGGCTTCACCGTATCATTTTCGATTGCAGCTGCGGCAATGACTGTTTTAAAAACAGAACCGGGATAGATTGGCGTCAGCATGTAATTTTGAAGCGTGTTTTGCCGGGACACATCCGCATTCGGTTTGCTTACAATTCCCAGAACACTGCTATTTTCGATGTCCAGCAGCACAGCTCCTCCTTTTTTCAGCCCCTGTTCATCCAATACCTCCTCCATCGCTTTTTGAATGCTTTGATCGATCGTTGTTTTGACCTGAAGCGGATAAAACGTATTGGCTTCAGCAGTATATTTGACGTCCATGCCAAACAAAGGATTTCCTCTTCCGTCCACATGATATAAAAGTTTTGTATCTTGTTCTGGAAGCAAAAACTCATCAAATGTCCGTTCTAAACCGGTTGTTCCGATTTTCGTTGTAATCGGGAGGTTCTTCTGGTCCGGATATTTCTTCCGGAGAAGCGCCGGATCTTGATTTGTGTTTCCTATCGTATGTGAAGCAAGGCTTGGCTTGTCTTCATTCTCCATATATACGCCGTAAATGCCGGGATATTTCAAAGAATTGATTTTTGTAATGGATTGTTTCGAAAGTGTTTTGATTTTCCTTTGATGCAAAATGACCGGTTTTTTCGCTTTTGTGAGTGTCTGGTGCAATTCATCTTCAGACATGCCGATGATGTCCGCAACTTTTTTGATCGGCCAATCCTGCGTCAGCAGAAAAGGGAACAAAACAACTGCAGGCTCGCTTTTGCCGGTCAGCGCCTGCCCGTTTCGATCTAAAAAGGAACCTCTTCCGTCAGAAATGAGCACTTCCTCCGTCCGCTGTTTCACACTTTCCTGGATCAAATTGATTTTCTTTTTAGAAAATGATTCGGTGAAAAACAGCTGGATTTCCGCCAGCCGCAGCAACAGCAAAAAAAATACGATCAAAAAAGCGATGACTGCCAGCTTCATTCGTTTCGATATCTTCATAAAAAAACACCTCACCCACATTGTGGACGAGGTGTTTATCCGCTAAACGGATATTATGAAATTTTCACAATTTTCACGAGCATTTCTCCGCCCGGTGTTTGAACTGTGACTTCATCATCGACTTTTTTGCCCAGCAGGCTTTTTGCGATCGGTGAGTCGTTTGAGATTTTCCCTTCAAACGGATCAGCTTCAGCGCTTCCAACGATTGTATATGATTCTTCTTCACCGTCAGGCAATTCGACGAAAGTGACCGTTTTACCCAAACCGACATCGTTAGAGCCGCCGTCATCTTCAATGATTTTCGCGTTGCGGATCATATTTTCCAGAGTCGTTACACGGCCCTCTACGAATGCCTGCTCTTCTTTTGCTGAATCGTATTCAGAGTTCTCGGAAAGGTCTCCGAAACTTCTCGCAATTTTGATGCGCTCTACTACTTCTTTTCGTTTAACCGTTTTCAAATATTCCAATTCTTGTTCAAGTTTTTGTTTTCCTTCTTCAGTCATAGGAAAAACTTTCTCTTGTGCCATGTCCCTTCACTCCTTCTGGTTGTCCCTCAACATCTTCGATTATGTATGAGAGCATAAACTAAAAAATACAAGAATGAGAACACAGGGCAGTCCTCGTTCTTCTCTCCCATATAGGTACTGTTTATCTTAAACTGAATCTTGTCGTTCTGCAAATATTTCGCGTTTATAAACAGGGAAAGAAGGGAATTCGCACATCCCCTTCCTGCCTATACATAATATGGTCAGAGTTATTTATGTCTATGCTATGGTATTACAAAATCGCGTTTTGTTCAAGGATGGTCTGTATTTTCGTGACCATCAGATCAATTGCGACGTGATTCTGTCCGCCTTCCGGGATAATAATATCAGCGTATCGTTTTGTCGGTTCAACGAATTGGTTATGCATCGGGCGGACAACTGACACATATTGTTCAATGACAGAATCAATAGAGCGGCCGCGCTCATTAATATCTCTCATAATCCGTCTGATGATACGCAAGTCAGCATCTGTATCCACGTAAAGCTTGATATCCATCAGATCACGGAGTCTTTTGTCTTCAAGAACAAGAATGCCTTCAAGGATAATAACATCCTTTGGCTCTACGTGAACCGTTTCTTCTGAACGTGTGTGAAGCTTATAGTCGTAAATCGGCTTTTCAATCGGGCGGTAATTCAATAGATCTTGAATATGCTCGATTAAATAGTCATTATCAAACGCAAGCGGATGATCATAGTTTGTGTTCAGCCTTTCTTCAAATGGAAGATGGCTTTGGTCTTTATAATAAAGGTCTTGCTGGATCATTAAAATCGAGTGCCCTTTAAATTGTTCATAAATGGACCGTGTGACACTCGTTTTTCCTGAACCGGAACCTCCTGCGATTCCAATGACTACTGGATTCTTACCCATGGGTTGTTACTTCCCCTTTCTCATCATGTTGCTCGGATAAATCTTTTTGTCTAGTTTGAATTTGACAATTTGCAGGGGATGGCGGGCAGCATCTAGCTCATTTCCGTCTTCGTCCCAAATGGCTTCAATCGTATGTGTAAAGTTTTCAATTTCCGGACCGAAAAATTCCACTTCGTCGCCTTTTTTGAAGAAATTACGCTGCTGAAGCGTGACCATTTGTGTGTCTTCGTCATAATTCAGTACCAAGCCGACAAAATCAAACGTCGTTTTTTTGGCGTGCTCGCCGAACATTTGCTCTTCATAGCCTGGCGTTCCTTCAAAGAAAGCTGTCGCAGTGTCCCGGTTGGCGCACTTATCAAGCTCTTCCAGCCATTCTTTTTGAATCACAAAGTGATCCGGATCAGCGCAATAAGCGTCAATGACTTTGCGGTATACGCTGACAACTGTCGCTACATAGTGAATTGACTTCATGCGTCCTTCAATCTTTAAGCTGTCGATGCCCATTTCGATCATTTTCGGAATGGATTCAATCAGTTTCAAATCTTTAGGGCTCATTGCAAATGGCGCATCTTCTCCACCATACAAAGCGACGGCGTTGGCACCGTCTGTTTGATACAGATCATAATCCCAGCGGCATGACTGGCAGCAGCCTCCGCGGTTGGAATCCCGCGCTGTCATGTGATTGCTCAACACGCAGCGGCCGGAATATGCGATACACATCGCGCCGTGAATAAAGGATTCGATTTCGATATCTACCTTTTCTTTCATTTCTCTGATTTCGAGAGCGCTTGTTTCACGTGCAAGCACAACGCGGTCAAGGCCTTCTTCCTTCCAGAACTGGACAGCCTTCCAGTTTGAAAGAGACTGCTGCGTGCTCAAGTGAACCTCAACATTCGGCGCCACTCTGCGGCATGTTTCGATAATAAGCGGATCTGCCACAATGATGCCGGCGACGTTGGCGTCTCCAAGCGCTTTTAAATATTCCTCTAGCCCGTCCATGTTTTCATTATGGGCGAAAATATTCGTCGTCACGTAAATCTTTGCGCCATATTGTTTCGCGAATTCTACGCCTTCTGCAATTTCTTCGATCGTAAAGTTATCGGCATTCGAGCGCAGACCGTATTCCTGTCCTCCGATAAAGACCGCGTCCGCTCCGTAATGAACAGCAATTTTCAGCTTTTCAAGATTACCCGCGGGTGCGAGAAGCTCGGGCTTTTTCGTAATCACACGCTTACCATTGACAATTTTGGATATCTTATCATTTACGGCAGTCATAGCTTAACCTCCTTTTGATTAATAAACCGTTTCTTTGAAGAAGAATCCGGTATCGATTTTTCTGTTTACTGGCTGGATGCTTTCAATGCGTTCGATCCAGTCTTCTTTTTTCGCTTCATATTCGTCACGGTTTTCCACACACAGATCAATGGCTTCTCTGTACATTTTGGTGACTTCTATTAAGTATTCAGACGTTTTCAGGACACCGTCGATTTGGAAAGAATCAATGCCGGCATCTATCAATTCTTCGAGCTCATCAATGATGCACACATCGTTCGGGCTCATGATGTGCGTGCCGTTTTCATCTTCGAAAATCGGATATTTATTGTCACGTTCTTTATCGTGCAAAAACATGCCCGATTCCTTTTTCTTTCCTTCAATGTCCATGACTTTGCCTTGGTATTCAAAATAGTTTCCAATCAAAGAACGCTTCGATTGGAACATGCACGTCATTCCATGCACCTGGATTTCAATTTCGACTTCGGCGTTTTCTTTGATCTCCACCATACTGTCCATGTTTAACTCTCTGGCAAGCACAGAACGCGCCGCGCCTTTGCGTCCCCAGTAGTTGCATGTATAGTAGTTGGTGCCTGTCGTTTCTGTGCTCCAATGAAGCTTCAGGTCAGGCGCAGATTCACGAGCAGCCATAAGCACGGCAGGATCGCCAAACACGGCTGCATCGACACCGGTTTCCGCTAAATAAGCCAGATATTCGCCAAGCTCTCCCACTTTATCGTTATGGAAAATGGCATTTACAGCAACGTATACTTTTGCCCCTTCTTTGTGAGCGATCTCTACAGCTTTTGTTACATCTTCACGAGAAAATTCCCCGGCTAATCTCAAGCCGTATCTCTGTTCCCCAACTAAAAACGCAGTTGCCCCCGCCTGTATCAGCGGCAAAATGTCCGCCGTACTCGTCGGCGTTACTAAGAGCTCTGGTTTTTTCATGACGTTCACCTCTTCTTTTTACTAATCGCAAGTCCGTCCCCGACTGGAATAATCGCAGTTTGATAATCCGGATGATTCATCAGCCAATGATTATATTCATCAATTTTTGCTATCAGCCTGCGCCTTCTTTTCGGTTCTATTTTGCTGTAATCCTCTGCCACCAGACCTTTAAACAGCACATTGTCTGTTATAATCACCCCGTCCGGCGAAAGCATCGGTTCATATAAATGAAAAAAGTTTTGATACTGACCTTTTGCAGCGTCAATAAAAATAACATCGTAAGGCGCGGTTACATGAACGGCGGCGGCTAATTCAAGCGCGTCTCCGTAAAAAACATGAATCCGGTCATCAAGCTGAAACTCCTTGATATTGTTTACCGCTTCTTCATGCCGTTTCTCATTGCGTTCAATTGTATATATTTCGGCAGACGGCAGCTCCAGCGCCATACGAATGGCGGAATAACCAATGGCCGTTCCGATTTCTAGTATTTTTTTCGGCTGTTTCACAGACAAAATTTGAAGCAGCACCGCCATGCCCGCTTTTTCCATAATTGGGACATGATGTTCATCTGCATATGCTTCAAGCTTCTTCACGTTTTCCGGCCGAGGCTTCAATAATGCTTCTATATAGTCATTTATTTGTTCATACCGGTCAGTCACTACAAACAGCCTCCCGTTCTAAAAAGGAGTGCCCCCGTCTTTTTACACAGGACACTCTCTGAATACGTCATGATACATCGGTAAACAACCCGATATATTTTATCATAAAACCTTGCGGAAAGCGAATAAAAGGAGAGCTTTTTGCTCCCCTTTTATTGCTCATTTTTTGAGAAAATGTATTTTTCTTTTGCTTTATTATGCTCTTTTAACGTTTTTGTAAATACAACCTCACCACTTGATTTAGCCAAGAAGTACAGATAGTCCGTTTGATCTGGATGCAACGCCGCCTCCCATGACGACATGCCGGCGTTGGCAATCGGTCCTGGCGTCAATCCCGGGTTTTTATACGTATTGTACGGTGAATCGATTTCCAAATCCTTATAAAGAACACGATCTTTATGCTTGCCTGCCGCGTACAGCACGGTCGGATCTGTTTGGAGCGGCATGTTCTTCTTCAGACGGTTATAAAAGACGCTCGCAATTTTATGGCGATCGACTTTTTCAGTCGCTTCTTCTTCAATCAAAGAAGCCATCGTCAGCAGCTTATGCACGGAAAGGTTATTTTTCTTCATTTCTGCTTTGTATGTTTCGACATAAGAATTTGTCTGTTTAACCATTGCCGTGATGATGTCTTCAAGTGACGTGTCTGGATCATGAAAAGGGTATGTAGCCGGGAATAGGTACCCTTCCAGCGGATGCTTAATGTTTTTATTGAAAACATCGTTTGTAATAGTGTCCGGGAATTCTTTCTTCAGCTGATTGATAAATGTTTCATCGTCCAGCTTCGCCATGACTTGTTTTTTAGAGTATTTCGTTTCATCAGCAATAGCGGCCGCGATTTGTGTCAGCTGCGCTCCCTCAGTTGCCGTAATTTGAAATGCATAGCCTGTAGCCCCGCTCGTCAGCTTATGAATAATGGCATCTACATCCATTCCTTTATTCAAATGGTAGAATCCCGCCTGAAACCCGGAAGCGCCTTTATATTTGACATAATACTGAAATGCCTTCTCGCTTTTTATGACATCGTTTTTCTTCAATATCGATGCGATGGCCGAAACAGACGAGCCGCTCGGAATGTTGATGTTAACTGTCGTTTCACTGTCTTTTTCAACAGGTTCAAGCAATGTTTTCCCATATAAAAATGCCCCGCCAATGATGAGAAGCAGCACTATAATGGAAGACAGTATGATTCTTTTTTTATTGAAGAATGATTTTTTTTGCTGATTGATATACATTAGGTCTCCTCCCATCAGCTCTTATACTACATGATTCATTGGATTTCGGCAATTTATTACAAAACAAGGGTGAAAGAGGCCTTATACAGCATAAAAAAAGCCGGAGCAGTATGGCTCCGGCTTTGGCGCGGTGTTTTATTCTTCGTCTTCGTCCGCTAAGAATGTGTTAAGGGTTTCTTCAATCATATCCCATTCTTCGTCAGTTTCGATCGGATGTAGCTCACCGTTTTCACTGCCTTCGTTTGGCGTGAAGCTGGAAGCAAGAATTTCTACTTCTTCATCATCTTTTGCTTCCATTGGGTAGTACAGCACATAAGACTTCCCAAACTCTTCGTTTTCAAATGTAAACAGCACTTCACAAAGCTGTTCATTTCCTTGATCGTCAACAATTGTAATATTATTTTCGCCGTGTTCCATTTTCTTCACCCCTGGCTTTAATTTAAACTGTCAAGATATCCTTGCAAAATCATAACAGCCGCCATTTTATCAATGACTTTTTTTCGTTTTTGCCTGCTGACATCAGCGGCAATCAGCATTTTTTCAGCCGCCATTGTGGTAAGACGCTCGTCCCACAGCACAACAGGAACATTGTACGTTGTTTCAAGCATTTTCGCAAATGTTTGGCTGGCTTCGCCTCTCGGGCCGACTGTTCCGTTCATATTCTTAGGAAAGCCGAGCACGATTTTATCTATAGTATACTCCTGAATCAGATCAGATAAACGGGAAAAACCATAATCGCCTTCAGCTTCATTGATCTTTATGGTCTCAATGCCCTGAGCAGTCCAGCCCATTTCGTCGCTCAGAGCAACACCGAGTGTTTTGGTTCCTAAATCGAGTCCTAATATTCTCATACTTTTTTTACGCCTCTTTATGCTGTTCTAAATAAGACTTCACCAATTCCTCGATTAATTCGTCTCTTTCAAGTTTGCGAATTAAATTACGAGCGTCACGATGCCTAGGAATATAAGCGGGATCACCTGACAGCAAGTATCCGACAATCTGATTGATTGGATTGTAGCCCTTTTCCTGAAGCGCGTCATACACTGTAATCAGCACCTCATTTACATTAGTCTCAGCAGAATCATCGGAGAAATTAAATTTCATCGTTTTATCAAACGAGCTCACCGTTTTGCACCTCTTTCCCAAATTCGCAGGCAAAGTTCAGCCTGGGGTCCTAATCTTACCATCATTCTACACTACATGGGCAAATTATAAAACGGATTTGACCCAATCTTCTACAGAAGTCAAAGCTTCTTCTAATTTTTCCGGCTGTTTGCCGCCTGCCTGCGCCATATCCGGACGGCCTCCGCCGCCACCGCCGCAAACTTCCGCAGCTTGTTTGACCAGCTTGCCGGCATGTAGGCCTTTCTCAATGAGATCCTTTGTTACGCCGGCGGAAATATTGACTTTATCGTTTTGTACCGCACCGAGCACAATCACCGCAGATCCAATCTTCGCTTTCAGTTCGTCCACCATTGCGCGGAGATGATTCATGTCTTTCGCATTTACTTTTTCCGCAAGCACACTCACACCGTCAACATCTTTCACTTTTGACAGAATCGCTCCTGCTTCCACGTTGCCTAGTTTCGCAAGAAGAGATTCATTTTCTCTTTGTGCTTCCTTCAGTTCAGCCTGCAGAGCCGCAACCCGTTTCGGCACTTCTTTGATATTTGTTTTCAGCTCGTCTGCAGCGTGCTTCAATACTGAAATTTGGCTGTTCATTTCTTCGTAAGCGCCTTGCCCCGTTACAGCTTCAATCCGTCTTGTGCCCGCGCCGATTCCAGATTCAGAAGCCACTTTAAACAAGCCGATTTCCGCTGTGTTTCTGACATGGCATCCGCCGCACAGCTCTAAACTGTAATCTCCGACTTGAACGACACGGACAATATCGCCGTATTTTTCGCCGAACAGAGCCATCGCGCCCATTTCTTTTGCTTCAGCGATCGGTTTTAAATCAATGCTGACCGGGATACTCGCCCAGATCTTTTCGTTTACGATTCTTTCAATTTGTTCAAGCTCTTCTTTTGTCACTTGACCAAAGTGCGAGAAATCAAAACGAAGGCGGTTTTCAGTCACAAGAGATCCCGCCTGATTGACATGAGTTCCAAGAACGTCTTTCAATGCCTGATGCAATAAATGCGTTGCCGTATGGTTTTTAATGACGCCGCTTCTCATATGGTCTTCAACTTCAGCAGTAACATGCAGGCCTTTTTGAACAGTGCCGCTCTCCACAACACCTTCATGCACATGCTGGCCGTTCGGCGCTTTTTTTACATCTTTAATTCTTACCACTGCCTGTTCGCTGCGGAGATAGCCTTTATCGCCGATTTGGCCGCCGCTTTCTGCATAGAACGGTGTTTCATCAAGAATCACTTGAACGCTGTCTCCTTCATGAGCCTCTTCAATGAATTGGCCGTCTTGAAGAAGCACAATGACACTGGCATCAGCTTTTGTTTGAGAGTAGCCGACAAATGTGCTTTCATCGCTCACGTCGCGCAATGCGCCGCCCTGCACCTGCATGCTGCCGACATCTTGGCGAGCGTTTCTTGCCCGTTCACGCTGCTGATTCATTTCTTCTTCAAAGCCTTCATGGTCAACCGTCATATTCTCGTCTTCGGCGTATTCTTCCGTCAGCTCAACTGGGAATCCATACGTATCGTACAGTTTAAACACATCGGCCCCTGAAATCACGCTGCTGCCCTTGCCTTTTTCTTTTTTGATCATTTCTGACAAGATCGCAAGCCCTTCGTTAAGAGTTTCGTGGAAGCGCTCTTCTTCAGTTTTGATGACTTTTGCGATAAAATCCGCTTTCTCTTTTACTTCAGGATAGAAATCAGCCATGATTTCAGCAACAACCGGCACTAAGTCGTACATAAACGGACGGTGGATGTTGATTGTTTTGGCATAACGCACTGCCCGGCGCAATAAGCGTCTTAAGACATAGCCGCGGCCTTCATTGGACGGCAGCGCCCCGTCACTGACAGCAAAGGCGACCGTTCTGATGTGGTCGGCAATCACTTTAAACGCAGTATCTTTCACATTGTCTGTGCCATATGTTTCACCAGAAATGCTTTCTGTTGCTTTGATGATCGGAACAAATAAATCGGTATCAAAGTTAGTCGGAACATTCTGGATGACAGATACCATTCTTTCAAGCCCCATGCCCGTATCAATGTTTTTCTTCGGAAGCGGCGTGTACGTGCCGTCAGGGTTATGGTTGAACTCAGAGAACACAAGATTCCATACTTCCAGGTAACGGTCGTTTTCTCCGCCTGGGTAAAGCTCCGGATCTTCCGGATCGTTTCCGTATGCTTCACCGCGGTCGTAGAAGATCTCTGTGTTCGGTCCGCTCGGTCCTTCACCGATGTCCCAGAAGTTCCCTTCAAGACGGATAATTCTGTCCTCAGGAATACCGATTTTTTTCGCCCAGTACTCATACGCCTCTTCATCCTCGGGGTGAACCGTAACAGAGAGAAGCTCTTTGTCGAAACCGATCCACTTGTCACTGGTTAAAAACTCCCAAGCCCATGTAATGGCTTCTTCTTTGAAATAATCGCCAATGGAAAAGTTTCCGAGCATTTCAAAGAATGTATGATGGCGCGCAGTTTTACCTACATTTTCTATATCGTTTGTTCTGATCGCTTTTTGAGCGTTTACGATTCTTGGATTTTCCGGAACGACACGGCCGTCAAAATATTTTTTCAGTGTCGCAACACCGCTGTTGATCCAAAGCAGTGAAGGATCCTCATGTGGCACTAATGATGCGCTCGGCTCTACCGCATGTCCTTTTTCTTTAAAGAAATCCAAAAACATTTGACGAACTTCAGCAGAAGTTAGGTGTTTCATTGTATTTCCTCCTCTATAAAAATCGAAATTCTCTTTAGTGACAGCAAAAAAGCCCTCCCCCTATGCAAACCACACGTTTACACAGGGACGAGAGCTGTCTCGCGGTACCACCCTGATTACGGGCTTCATTTATCATTCGCCCGTCACCTTTTACCCTGTAACGCAGGATGTGCGGCAGTGATTAACTGCACTCAGGATTAGCTTCCTCCGATCTTCTGATAAAGCTCCTTTCAGCTTGCGGAGCTTCTCTCTTTAACAGGGCTTCGGCGTACTCGGATCCGTCACTCGAGATTCGTATGTATTCTACGAGAAATTATAGACAAGCTGCACGTCAATGTCAATGCTCCGTCCTCATCCGCAAAAAATGGATCATCATCACTTTTAAAACAGCCGTCGCAGGAACAGCCAGAATCATCCCGACGATTCCCGCAAGCTCTCCTCCGGCAAGCAGCGCAAGCATGATGACGACAGGATGCATTTTAAGGCTTCTGCCAACAATGAACGGACTGAGGATATTCCCTTCCATAAACTGCAGAGTAAACACTGTAATCACCACAACAAGAATCGCATTCACTGAGATCGTCATCGCAATTAAAAGCGCCGGAACCGCTCCGATAAACGGACCAAAATAAGGTATGACATTCGTTATCCCTGAAATCAGGCCTAAGATCAACGGATAGGGAAGTCCAAATATCCAGAATGTAACGCCCGCCAGCACGCCGAGAATGAAACAGACCAGAAGCTGGCCGCGGACGTAATCGCCAAGAGAGTCATCCACATCCCGCAAGAAGGCGCTGCCCCGCTTTCTCCACGACTTCGGAGTCAAGTACCATACCGTCTTTTTCATCAACTCAATATCCTTTACCATATAAAACACGAGAAAAGGGATTGTTGCCGCAATGATGAAGTAATCAAGCACGTTGCGAATTCCGCTGATTGCACCCTCGATCGCTCCCGCGAAAAACGCCTCCGTCTGGCGGATCATTTTATCTATCCGATGGTGCATGCCGTCCGGCCAGTCATCAGTATGGTTATGCACATGAAGAAGGAGCCCGTTATACGTATCGGCAAACATAGGTATATTCTCAGATAAATCCGTCAGCTGCACAATTAAAACAGGCACCCCTTTATACAGCGCCCAGCCAATTCCGCCAAAAAAAAGAACATAAATAACCAAGATGCTCAAGGTCCTCGGCAATCCTTTGCCGTGCAGCCACTCCGTGACCGGGAGCAATAAATAAGAAATAAAAATTGAAATGATCAAGGGAATAAAGATTGTTTTTATGACGAGCCAAAAGGGCGACCATAACACATCAAGCATAAAAAAGACGTAGACTGTTAACAGGACCAGCAAACAAATGGCCACCCACAACAAAAGCTGCACCGGTTTTTGAAGCATCTGCTTTCACCTCTTCTATATCTTTTGAGGAACGGTACGAATTATTCTCTCTCCTTATAACAAAAAGGATACTCTTCGGAGAGTATCCTTTTTCACTTAAAACATTTTCGTTATTCTTCTTCTCATCCGCTTCATGCTTCGATTATTCAGCATGTTGGATTGAGTCGTCATTCGGTACACGAGAGCCCCAGCTCCCAATGCCAAAAGAGAAGTCATCGTCCGATTCATCCTGCGCATCTCCCTTCATCATTAAAAATTGATGCTGCGTTCATCCTCAGAAAACAAATCATCTAAGCTGCTTAACGTTCCGTCTTCTTCCACCTGATGAGTTGCAATCTTCCCTTTGGCTACTGTCAGTTCAATAAAACAGCTCCAGCAATAATATTGGTTCACGCCGATTTTCCCGATATCCTTACTTTTGCAATTCGGGCATATAAGCATATCTCACACCTCTATCCGTTCAGAACGATCTCGTCTTTCCGCACCTCGACAAGCGAATCCGCTCTTTGGATCTGATGCTTGCTTCCCGCCAGATCAGAAAAGAAACCGTCCGAGAGTTCATATGCTACGATTATGCCCCTGTCCAAACAAAAGTATACATCTTCCAGCATCCCCAATATATCTCCCTCTTGCGATTTTACAAGCTTCATTTTCATCTGCTCGTATGTGAAGCATGATTTCGGAAGAGGCAGAAGCTGGTCTGAACTGATCGAGACCAATATGCGGTCATCAAGAATGCAAGAAATATCACACGCCCGTAATAACGCGTGATGATGATGCAAAAACCGTTTTTGTGCAACAATAAACCCGAGACAATCTCCCTTAAGAGAAAAACAAATATCGGAAATTGTCCCAAGATAACAAGAAGTTCGTTCTGAGTATACTGGGAATCCTTCTATCTCATGGCATGTTCTCAAAGTGTGATCAACCACCTTTTGTTGAACAAGCTTAGGTTTTGCTTTGCACCTTAGACTCATACGATGAAATCACTTCCACCGCAAAATAAAAAAACTCCCGCAGCGCGGGAGCCTTTTACAGCTGTCCTTCTTTCATAAAATCGAATGGTGTAATGCCTTCCATACCAATATTGGCATCGTGTACGCTGAATGGGAGCTCTTTTTGCAAAGCCTCAAGCTCAGCATCCATTTCCTCAATCTGTATTGAGAGCCTGTTTCTCAAGGCGGTCTGCCTGACCGTTGCGTCATTATTTTTCACGCCCCACTCCAGCGCCTCCTCTTCTCCGCATAAAATGAGAAACTTCTTCGCTCTTGTAATCGCGGTATAAAGAAGGTTTCTTCTGAGCATTCTATAATAGCCTTTCACCACAGGCAAAACCACAATCGGAAATTCACTTCCCTGCGATTTATGAATAGAGCAGCAATACGCGTGTGTAAACTGGTTAAAGTCTTTTTTCGTAAACGTCATTTCATTCCCGTCAAAAGAAACGACAGCCATATCTTCTTTTTCTGTATTTTCCTTCGCATAAAATATCGACGTAATTTCGCCAATATCTCCGTTGAATACATTGTTTTCCGGCTGATTGACGAGCTGCAAAATTTTATCTCCGGTTCTGTAGACAACATCTCCGAATTTCAATTCCCTCCGTTTTTCTTTAGGAGGATTTAAAATGTCCTGCAGCATTACATTTAGTTCATTGATCCCGGCTTTTCCTCTGTACATCGGAGCGAGAACCTGAATGTCCTTTGCCGTATAGCCTTTTTTCAATGCATTGGCGACGACCTTTTCAACTACCTCTTTAATTTGCGATCCTCCGCAGCGAATAAAGGAACGGTCCTTCGTCGGGGCAGTCAAATTGTTTGGCAGCAAACCATTTTTCATCTGATGGGCAAGCTCGACGATTGATGATCCTTCCGCCTGGCGGTAAATATCTGTCAGTCTCACAGTGGGTATCACCTGAGATGCCAAAAGGTCTCTCAGCACTTGGCCCGGACCGACAGAAGGCAGCTGATCTTCGTCTCCGACGATGATGATTTGAATATGATCAGGGATCGCCTTGAACATATGGTTTGCAAGCCATATATCAAGCATACTCGCTTCATCGATGATTAACAGCTTCCCTTCGATCGGCTGATCCTCTGTATGGGTAAAGCCCTCTGCGCCATTCCAGCCAAGGAGCCTGTGAATCGTGACTGCCGGAAGGCCCGTTGATTCACTCATCCGTTTCGCCGCTCTCCCTGTCGGTGCGGCCAATACAATCGGAAAGACTTCATCCTTTTTATAAGCTGACGGGTCTAGCGACACACCGTGAAGCTCTCCGTACAGTTCGACAATCCCTCTGATTACCGTCGTTTTCCCTGTTCCCGGGCCTCCCGTTAAAAGCAGCATCGGTGAGGAAAGGGCTTTTTGAATCGCTTCCTTTTGGCTGGGGGCATACTGAACGTTCATCCGTTCCTCCAGTTCTCCCAAAGCGAGCAGAAATTCTGATTCAGGAAACTGGTCGTCATATTCGGTTTGGCTTGCGATATGTTTCACGCGCTTCGCAACATTTTGTTCCGCGTAAAACAGCGATGGGAAATAACAGCGGCCATCTTCTATGACAATGTCTTTATTTTCTCCAAGGGCAATAATCGCGTTAGCTGCATCCATTTCTGTGATGCGCTGCCCTTCCTTTGCTGACTGATTTAACAGTGATTGGGTATCGATAATGAGCTGTTCCGTTTCTATGTACGTATGCCCATCTGACAGACAAGTTGTTTCAAGCGTGTACAAAATGGCGGCTTTTACCCGCTCAGGATGATTACCCGAAAGCCCCATTCTGCTGCCCAGTTCATCCGCTTTTCCAAACCCGATGCCTTCTACATCTTTCACAAGCTGATAAGGGTTTTCCTGAATCTTTTCAAGCGTCTCCGATTCATAGGCTTGATAGATTTTCATAGACAGCTGCGGACCGAATCCAAACTGATTAAGGGATATCATGATTTGTTCCAGTCCCTGATGCCGCTGCAGGGCGCCGGCTAGCGTGTCGGCCTTCTTTTTTGACAGCCTTGGAACATCGTAAAGCACTGAAGTGTCAGCTAGTATTTTATTAATCGCGCTGTCACCCAGTTTTTTCACAATTTCTTCAGCTGTTTTTTTGCCGATTCCCTCGAACAAATCACTCGATAAATAGTGAACGATGCCTTCTTTAGTCGTCGGAATCTCCTTTTTGAAATGCTCCGCCTGAAATTGGAGCCCGAATTTTGGATGGGTTACGATCTTGCCGTAAAACGTGTAGGTCTCTTCTTCTTGAAGCGCAGGGAAGTAGCCCGTCACGGATACGGCTTTATCTTCAATGGCTTCGGAGGTCTCTCTGACTTTCACTTTCAGAACCGTATATAAATTGGTGTCATTATGATAGATGACTGTGTTGACTGTCCCTTTTAGATAGGGCTCTTCCTCCATGTTAAGCTGATCCGGATGCTGCTGCACGAGCTGTCCCTCCTCCTGTGCTGTTATGATGGATCGATCAGTTTTTTAGCATGAAGCGCAAGCATATGATCCGGCTGGATGGCGATCGCCTTGTCCAACATTTCCAGCGCTTTTTTTCGATTTTCTTTATATGCATAAGCGACACCGGCATTGTAAAATGCATCAGCGTGCCCCGGATTTAGCTCAGTTACAGCTGTGAACTGGCTGAGCGCTTCGTCCAGCATGCCCTCGTTCGCTAAGCACATCCCAAATTGAAAGCGCGCTTCCGCATCGTTTTCATTCAGTTCGACCGCTCTTTGTAAATATGGCAGTGCAAGTTTAGGTTGTTCGAGTTTGACAAGAACCGTTCCGAGCATGTAAAACAGGTCGCCGTTTTCCATCCCGGCACGAAGCGCTTTTTCAAACATGTCTTTCGCTTCTTTGTACATTTCTTTTACAACATAGACATTTCCTGCCCCATAATACGCAGTGGCTGCGCTATTGTCTAATTCAAGCGCTTTATCATAAAACGCAAGCGCCCGTTCCAGCTCGTTTACGGATGAAAGCAGGTTAGCAAAGTTGATATACGGAATCGCGTCTTCTTTATTTTCTTCAATCGCTTTTGTAAATGCCTCTGCCGCTTTCTCGTAATCGCCTTCCTGCATCGCCTCTATACCGAGTTGATTATAATCCACCGACCATCTTCCTTTCATTAAAAAACCCCAACTCAGTGTTGAGGTTTTTCATCTTTTATACGTACCACAATTTTGTTCCATCTTTGTACACATCATCAATTGTTCCGCCGCCAAGGCATTCTTCGCCATCATAGAAGACAACGGCTTGTCCCGGCGTAACAGCGCGGACTTGTTCATCAAAGATGACTTCCGCTTCGCCTTCACCCGTCATGCGCACCGTCACTTTATGATCTTCTTGACGGTAACGGAATTTAGCCGTGCAGGAAATCTCTTCGCCCTTCATGATGTCCGGACGAACCCAGCTAATATTCGTTGCTGTAATTTTGTCGGAATAAAGAAGCGGGTTATGGAACCCTTGATCCACGTAGAGGATGTTCTTTTCAAGATCTTTACCGACCGCAAACCACGGCTCGCCGCTTCCGCCGATGCCAAGCCCGTGACGCTGTCCGATCGTATAGTACATCAACCCGTCGTGGCGTCCTTTTACTTCGCCGTCCATCGTCATCATATCACCCGGCTGTGCAGGGAGATATTGGCTGAGAAACGTTTTGAAGTTGCGCTCGCCGATAAAACAGATGCCCGTACTGTCTTTTTTCGCCGCCGTAGCAAGATCTGCTTCTTTGGCAATTTCACGCACACGGCTTTTTTGAAGCTCGCCGATCGGGAACATGACTTTGCTTAGCGTATCTTCTGTCAGCTGATTCAAGAAGTACGTTTGATCTTTGTTTTCATCAATGCCTCGCATCATTCTGACTTTGCCGCCGCTTCTGTCAACCCTTGCATAGTGGCCAGTCGCTAGATAGTCGGCGCCAAGTGACAGGGCGTGCTCCAAAAACGCCTTGAATTTAATTTCTTTGTTGCATAGCACATCCGGGTTGGGTGTTCTGCCTGCTTTATATTCATCAAGGAAGTATTGAAATACCTTCTCATAATATTGCTTTTCAAAATTTACGGCATAGTACGGAATTCCGATTTGGTTGCAGACGCGGATCACATCTTCATAATCCTCTGTCGCCGTGCAAAAACCGTTTTCGTCCGTATCATCCCAGTTTTTCATAAAGATTCCGATAACATCATAGCCCTGTTCTTTTAACAGAAGGGCCGCCACAGATGAGTCTACACCGCCGGACATACCGACGACGACTCTTGTATCTTCCGGCCGTTTTTCCAATTTCATTCACTCCAATAACTAAGCCGCCTTATTGTGTCAGCCGTTTGACAACGTCGGCCACATGTTTGGCAGCAGTTTTCACTTGCTCAGCGGTATTGCCGAGGCCGAAGCTGATCCGAATTGAGGACGTCAGCCGGTCACTCTCTTCTCCGAACATAGCAGTCAGAACATGTGACGGCAGGACCGAACCGGCCGTGCACGCTGATCCGCTTGAAACGGCTACTCCCGCCATATCCAGATTCACCAGCAGCGCTTCCACTGATACACCGGGGAAATAAAGGTTCAGAACATGCGGCAGGCAATGCTCTTTGTCCCCGTTGATCTCGAATGCCACACCGGCATTTTCAAGCGTGTCGGCGATGATTGTTTTAAACGATTGATACTTCTCGTTTTTTTCGTCCCGTTCTTCACTTGACAGCTTGATGGCTTCTTTCAGCCCGACAATGCCGGGAACATTTTCTGTTCCGGCACGGCGTTTTCTTTCTTGCTCTCCCCCGAATAAGAGCGGGGAAAGCTTCACATCTTTACTTGCATATAAAAAGCCTGTCCCTTTTGGCCCGTTGAGCTTGTGCCCAGAAACAGACAGAAGGTCGATATGGCTGTTGTTCACATCAATTGGCAGCAACCCGAATGCCTGTACAGCATCGGTATGAAAATAAGCCTGGTGTTCCTTCAGCAGCTCACCGATTTCATCGATCGGCTGCAATGTTCCGACTTCATTGTTTCCATACATCACTGTCACAAGGATTGTATCATCACGCAGTGCTTCTTTCACCTGTTTTGCACTGACTCTACCATTTTGGCCAACGTCCAGATACGTAACTTCAAATCCGTCTTCCTCTAGTTTTTCACAAGCATGAAGCACGGCGTGATGCTCAACTTTTGTCGTAATGATGTGTCTGCCCAAATCTTTTCTTGCAAGCGCGGTTCCCATAATGGCCAAGTTATCAGCTTCCGTCCCTCCGCTTGTAAAAATGATCTCCTGCTCCGCCGCTCCGATTTCGGCTGCAATCTGAGCTCTTGCTTCGTCCACCCATTTTCGAGATTCTCTACCAAATGAATGAATACTGGATGGATTCCCAAAATTGCCGGAGAAATGAGGGATCATTTTTTCCAGCACTCGCTCATCCATCGGAGACGTTGCGGCATGATCTAAATAAATCCGTTCCATTATATTTGCACCTCTGATCTAAATATAGAACATATAAGCTTCTTGCTCTCCGTCTGTATAGCTGGCAAGATCCTCTAATGTTGTACTGTCTAAAACCTCTTTCACAGCATCACGTATACGAATCCAGAGCTCCCGCTTGGCAGGCTCCTCGTCTTCCAGCACTTCAACAGGACTGATCGGCCCCTCGAGTACACGGATAATATCTCCCGCCGTGATCGCATCCGGCTCGCTGCCTAATACATATCCGCCGTATGCGCCTCTAATGCTTTTCACTAAGCCGGCATTTCTGAGCGGCGATACGAGCTGCTCCAAATAATGCTCGGAAAGATTATTCGTCTGTGCGATGCTTTTTAATGAAGTCGGGCCTTCACCATGCTTTTTTGCAAGCTCGATCATAATGGTGAGCCCGTATCTTCCCTTAGTTGATATTTTCAACATGAACACCTCTGTTATTTCATGATTTTCCACGTTTATAATGGCAATTTCTATATGATTCGTCCGTTTATTATCTAATAGACCAACTGTTATTATAACATACCTTCAGCGATTTTTCATTGAGGCGGGGGGAAACGGGCTTCCCTCTTTCCTAATGTCCGGTTTTCCGTTACCCTGTAATTATGTAAGGAGAGATGATGATGAAGCCATTGGCATATCGGATGCGTCCGACAAAAATTGAGGATATTATCGGCCAGCAGCATCTGGTGGCTGAAGATAAAATAATCGGCAGAATGGTTCAGGCAAAACATTTGTCATCCATGATTTTGTACGGGCCGCCCGGAATTGGAAAAACATCAATCGCAACAGCAATCGCCGGTTCAACAAGTATTGCTTTTCGGAAGCTGAATGCTGTCATTAACAATAAAAAAGATATGGAAATCGTAGCCCAGGAAGCTAAAATGTCAGGCCAAGTGATTTTGATTCTGGATGAAGTTCACAGGCTGGATAAAGGGAAACAAGATTTTCTTTTGCCCTATTTAGAAAACGGGATGATCATTTTGATCGGAGCAACCACGGCTAACCCGTATCATGCCATAAATCCGGCGATCAGAAGCCGGACACAGATCTTTGAGCTTGAGCCGTTAACACCGGAACTGATTAAACAGGCTCTGGAACGGGCGCTTCATGATGAGCATCGCGGCCTTGGCACCTATTCTGTATCCATTGATGATCAGGCGATGGAGCATTTTGCCCGGGGATGCGGAGGGGATGTCCGCTCCGCTTTAAATGCGCTTGAGCTGGCCGTGTTGTCAACAAAGGAGTCACCAGATGGTGTGATTCACATTACATTAGAAACCGCGGAAGAATGTTTGCAGAAAAAGAGCTTTACTCACGATAAAGATGGTGACGCGCATTATGATGTTTTATCCGCTTTTCAAAAATCGATCCGCGGCTCTGATGCCAACGCTGCTCTTCACTATTTGGCAAGATTAATTGAAGCAGGCGATCTGGAAAGCATTGCAAGAAGACTGCTTGTCATCGCCTATGAAGATATCGGCTTAGCAAGCCCCCAAGCTGGCCCAAGGGTGCTGCACGCTATTCAGACTGCTGAGCGAGTCGGATTTCCCGAAGCACGAATTCCGCTGGCCAACGCAGTCATTGAACTTTGCCTCTCGCCGAAATCAAACTCAGCCATTCTGGCAATCGATGAGGCGCTTGCAGATATCAGATCCGGAAAAATCGGGGATGTCCCTAAGCATTTAAAAGACGCGCATTATAAAGGAGCTCAGGAATTAGGAAGAGGAATCGACTATAAATACCCGCATCATTACGACAACGGATGGGTCGAACAGCAATATCTCCCTGATCCTTTAAAAAACAAGCAATATTACAAGCCGAAACAGACAGGCAAGTTCGAACTCGCATTAAAGCAGGTATACGACAAATTAATGAAAAGAAAATAAATTAAAAACAGCCTTGAAGCATCATCAAGGCTGTTTCTATGCGTTATTTATCCTTCACGCGTTTGATTTCAATGTCTTTTACAAGATCCATGACAACATGCCCGCCCATAATCAAACCGGCAACTGACGGCACAAAAGCATTAGAAGATGGCGGCATTTTTGCTTTGCGGATGTTCGCTTCGTCATTTCCCACTTCTTTTCTGACATCTTCCCGAATAACAATCGGGCTTTCGTCAGAGAAAATCACTTGAACACCCTTTTTGATGCCCTCTTTCCGTAATCTCGTACGGACGACCTTCGCAATGGGATCAGTGTGCGTTTTTGAAATATCAGCGATTTGGAAGCGTGTCGGATCTGTTTTATTGGCGGCGCCCATGCTGGAGATGAGCGGAATATCCCGTTTCAAACATTCTTTCATTAAATGGATTTTATAATGAATGGTGTCTGACGCATCAATGACATAATCAAGCTTATATTCAAAAAATTGCTCATACGTTTCTTCCGTATAGAACATTTTTAATGCGATCACTTCACACTCCGGGTTAATGTCCGCGATCCGCGCTTTCATTAAATCAACTTTCGGCTGTCCGACTGTTGAAAGGAGCGCGTGAAGCTGACGGTTTACGTTTGTAATGTCCACATCATCTTTGTCGACAAGCAAAATGCGGCCGACGCCTGACCGCGCGAGAGCTTCCGCCGCGAACGATCCGACTCCGCCGACCCCAAGCACAGCAACCGTGCTGTTTTTCAGCGTTTCTAGGCCTTCTTTTCCGATAGCTAATTCATTGCGTGAAAACTGGTGTAACAAGAACCTCACTCCACATTCGTATTCTGGTTTCATCTATTAAATGGCTGAATCATGTGCAGCCGTTTTTTCTGCGCACAAAAAATAAAGTCCCAATAGTGCCGTTGCAGCTTTCCTTTGTTTTGAACCCGCTCTCAGCAGGTGGGTGCCCTCTTTCAAATCTTGTAAGTCCTCTTTACCGAATGAAAAGAGGCATGTACGCCATTTAAAAATACGGGCTCCCAAATCAAAAAAATGTTCGGTCAAAACTAGGTGTACAACTAACACATCAGGACTTTATTTAACTTGTCAAAATCATATCATAGACGATTTTGATTTTCAAGAATCGAACTGCTCATTCAGCTCTTTACTTTTTTCTTGATAGAAAGGTGAAGCTCGTCCAGTTGGGCGTCGCTTACTTCGCCTGGCGCTTCTGTCATCAGGCAGCTTGCACTTGCCGTTTTCGGGAATGCAATCGTATCTCTTAGGTTCGTACGTCCTGCGAGAAGCATGACGAGACGGTCTAAGCCAAGCGCGATTCCGCCGTGCGGAGGAGCGCCGTAATCAAATGCTTCAAGTAAGAACCCGAACTGCTCAGCCGCTTCTTCTTGTGAGAAGCCAAGAAGCGCAAACATTTTTTCCTGAATGTCCTTTTCGAAAATACGGATTGAGCCTCCGCCAAGCTCATAGCCGTTTAAGACGAGGTCATAGGCTTGTGCTTTCATGTCTTCAGGCGCTGTTTCAATCAGTTCAAGGTCTTCACGGACAGGCATTGTGAACGGATGGTGGGCTGCGTAAAAACGGCCTTCCTCCGGATCATGCTCTAAAAGCGGCCAGTCGATAACCCATAAGAAATTGAACAGGTTTTCGTCAATCAGTCCGCGTTCTTTCCCAAGCTTTAAGCGCAGGGCGCCGAGCGATGCGGCAACCACTTCGAATTTATCCGCTCCGAACAGCAGCAAATCACCTTCAGCAGCATCAAGCGCCTCAATCAGCTTGGACTGCTTGTCTTCATCAAAGAATTTGGCGATCGGGCCTTTCACTCCGTCTGCCTCAACTTTCACCCAAGCAAGTCCTTTTGCCCCGTAGTTTGCAGCAAAAGCGCCAAGAGCGTCAATATCTTTTCTGGAGTAATCGACCGCTCCGCCTTTTACGTTGATTGCTTTTACCACGCCGCCGTTTGCCACAGCTGATGAGAATACTTTAAACTCTGTATCCTTCACAATGTCAGACACATCTGTCAAAAGCATATCAAATCGAGTATCCGGTTTATCAGAACCATAACTGTTCATCGCCTCATCATACGTCATTCGAGGAAGAGGAAGCTTGAGCTCCACACCTTTTGTTTCGCGCATAATCTTTGCCATCATATCCTCAGCCAATGACATAATATCTTCCTGGCTCATAAAGGACATTTCAATATCAATTTGCGTAAACTCAGGCTGGCGGTCCGCACGCAAGTCTTCATCTCGGAAACAGCGGGCAATTTGATAATAGCGTTCAATGCCTGACACCATCAGAAGCTGTTTAAATAGCTGCGGAGACTGAGGCAGCGCATAGAACTCACCTTCATGCACTCGGCTCGGCACCAAGTAGTCACGGGCTCCTTCAGGTGTGCTTCCTGTTAAAATCGGCGTTTCAATATCAAGAAATCCTTTTTCATCTAAAAAGCTGCGGACAGCTTTCGTCACGTTATGGCGCAGCTGCATCGTTTGGAACATAGTCGGTCTGCGCAAATCCAAGTAACGGTGTTTTAAACGGACGTCCTCTGATACGTCTTCCGCTTGATCTGAAATCGCAAATGGAGGTGTCTTTGCAGCATTTAATACGTTCACTCCATCAGCGTGAATTTCGATCGCGCCTGTTTTCAAATTCTGATTGACTGTTCCCTCTTCACGCGCCACTACTTTCCCTTGAATATCAAGCACGTATTCGTTTCGGATGCCTTCCGCGATAGCAAGCGCTTCTTTTGACACATCAGGGTTAAACACGACTTGAACAATTCCCGTACGGTCGCGCAAGTCAATAAAAATCAATCCGCCGAGGTCCCGTCTTTTTTGGACCCAGCCTTTCAGCGTTACAGATTCACCAATTGCTTTTTCAGTTATTTCGCCGCAATAATATGTTCTTCCAAACAATAGATTCCACTCCTTATCCCTTTTGGTTTGCCTTCATCACATGTATCAATTCATCAAGTGCCACTTCAATCTGTTCGCCCGTCTGTGCATCCTTAACATTGATTTTATTTTGGGCTAGCTCATCTTCACCCAAAATCGCAATAAATCTGGCATTCAGGCGGTCAGCTGTTTTGAACTGGCCTTTCATTTTCTTATTTTCATAATCGATTTCGCTGGAGATTCCTGCTTCTCTCAGTTTGTACACCAATGAAACAGAATAATCCTTTGCTTTCTCGCCGAGGGTGACGACATAGCAATCGATTCCCTGATCGACAGGCAGTTCTCTTTTTTCAGCATCAATGGCGGCAAGCAGGCGTTCAATGCTCATCGCAAACCCGATGCCCGGCGCTTCAGGCCCGCCGATCTGTTCGACCAAACCATCGTAGCGTCCGCCGCCGGCAAGAGTTGTAATCGCGCCAAACCCCTCCGCATTGCTCATGATTTCAAATGCGGTGTGGTTGTAATAATCCAGCCCTCTCACAAGATTAGGATCAATTTCATACGCAATGCCAAGATCGTTTAAGTATTGCTTTACTTTCTCAAAATAAGCGGCTGATTCTTCATTTAAATATGTCAAAATCGAAGGTGCTGATTTCATCAGTTCATGATCGCGGTCTTTTTTGCAGTCCAAGATTCTGAGCGGGTTTGTGTGCAGACGTGACTGGCAGTCTGAACAAAACTCTTCGATGCGAGGCTCAAAATGTTTCACGAGCGCTTCTCTGTAGCTTTTGCGGCTTTCTTGGTCGCCGAGACTGTTTATGACAAGCTTGACGTTTTGCAAACCTGCTTTTTGATAAATACTCATCGCAAGCGCCATGACTTCGGCATCAATCGCAGGGTCACTCGAGCCTATTGCTTCAATTCCAAACTGATAGAACTGGCGGTACCGGCCCGTCTGCGGACGTTCATAACGGAACATCGGCCCGACATAATAAAGCTTTGTCGGCTGGACAGGATTTGCAAATAGCTTATTTTCATTAAAAGCGCGAACCGCCGCAGCTGTTCCCTCTGGTCGAAGCGTCAGGCTTCTTCCTTTGCGGTCCTGGAAGGTATACATTTCTTTTTGTACGATATCTGTAGACTCTCCGACACCTCTGGCAAATAGTTCTGTATGCTCAAAAATCGGTGTGCGGATTTCTTTATATTGATAAGTGCGGCAAGTGTCTCTCATAATTTGTTCAACAAACTGCCAGCGATCTGATTCTCCGGGCAGAATATCCTGTGTTCCTCTTGGAATGTTATATCCCATATGTAGACCTCCTTATGTATCCCTTATAAAAATATACAATGATCGTTAATGATGAAAATAAAAAAACTCTCGTCCCTACTATACATGTATAGTAGGGACGAGAGTTATACCCGTGGTGCCACCCTAGTTGGAATATGTTCATATTCCCGCTCGATCCTTTAACGCAGGTTCACGTTCACTGCCTAATGACGGGATTAACGCGTTCAGCAGGAAACCTCCGGAGTGTTGTTTCGAGAAAGACGCAATGGGATCCGCTTTCAGCCTGGGGCGGTTCCTCTCTATCCATGCAATCTGACCTACTCTTCTCCATTATTGGTTCAAATCTTTCATCATTTTGCTATGTACTCAATTTCTATTATAATAATGGGATTGAGGTTCTCTGTCAAGCTTTATTCCGGTTGTTTTTCCTTATCGCTGCTTCTTTGGACATAAGACCAAATTCAGATGCCGTTTCAGTAAGATAACCAGTCGTATCAGGTTCAGCGTGATCGCTGTAATGCAGATTTGCTTCACCGTCGTGAAACGCGCGGCCCATTTTTGGATGATATTTCATGATTTGCACACCTTTTTGATTGTATTTACGCCTAGTATAAACAAATCATTTTATTTTTATTTAAAAATCAGAAAGGACTTTACGATATTAAGCAAGAAAGCTTTTTTTATGATCATCTGAAAGGAGGACACAATGAGCAAGAAATACTTTGTTCTTATTGTATGTATTATCGTCGCGGGGGCGCTTTTCCCGCCTTTTTCTTCCGTTACAGCCGCTCAGGGAGAAGCGGTCATCGCAACAGATGAAATGAACGTCAGAAGCGGCCCGGGGCTTAGCTACGGGATTACAGCGAAAGTAAAAAAGGGAGAGCATTACCCGATTTTAAAAGAAGAAGGAGACTGGGTGCAGATACAGCTTGGTTCCGGAGACAAAGGATGGGTGGTGTCATGGCTTATTACAAAAGAAGATCAGGGCAGCTCAAGCTCTTCGGAAAGCAGTGATACTGTTACATCAACAGATCCAGATCTGCGAATGAGAACCGGACCGGGCACTTCATACGACGTCATCGGCAAATTCCCGCAAGGCAGCCAAGCGTCTGTCATTGATAAAGATTCGGGCTGGATCAAGATATCCTATCAAAACGCCACCGGATGGGTGTCATCTGAATATGTCACGTCAAGCGGCAGCAGTTCAGTATCTGATGGGAATGATCAAACCGAATCTCCCGATGCATCAACGAGCACGGTCGGTGTTTCCTCACTAAATGTAAGAGCCTCCGCCTCACATGACGCGGCGATTATAACGAAACTGGATCGCGGAACGAAAGTGACGATTCTCAACGAGAAAAATGGCTGGGCTCACATCGAAGTGAACGGGTTGAAAGGCTGGGTTGCAAGCCATTACCTTTTGACTAGTTCTGATCCAGCTGAAGATTCAGCAAATGCCGGCAGCTCCTCCTCCGCTAAAAAAGCCTATATCGTATACGGAGGAACGAATGTAAGAAGTGATGCGTCAACATCATCTTCGATCGTAGAACGTGCTGCCAAAGGCGATTCCTATCCGATAACCGGTTCAAAGGGCAGCTGGTATGAGATAAAGCTTGATAACGGACAGACTGCTTATGTCGCCAATTGGGTGGTCCAAACGTCTAAAAGTGCGGAAGAATCAGGAGAACCCCCTGTCGCTGATTCCCCGTCCGGAAACGGCTCTCTAAACAATAAAACGATTATTGTTGATCCGGGACACGGAGGAAAAGACAGCGGAACGATCGGCTACTCGGGTAAATTCGAGAAAAACCTGACGATTAAAACAGCAAAACTGCTCGCCGGCAAACTTAGATCGGCTGGAGCAGATGTGTATGTGACACGCCAGGATGATACCTTTGTCAGCTTACAGTCACGGGTCTCTACGTCTCACTATCGCAACGCTGACGCCTTTATCAGCATTCATTATGACAGCTATGCGGATGCTTCCACGAGAGGCAGCACCGCTTACTACTACAGCCCTGCCAAAGATCAGGGACTGGCGTCAGATGTACATTCAGAAGTGGTGAAGCGTTCTTCCATTCCTGACCGCGGCGTGTTATTCGGAGATTATTATGTGCTTCGGGAAAACAGACAGCCCGCTATGCTGTATGAGCTGGGGTATTTAAGCCATCCGCAGGAAGAGGCCATCGTACATAGCAGCTCTTACCAAGAAAAAGTAACAGACGGTATCGAGAGCGGATTGGAGAAATATTTCCAATAAAAAAAGCTGCCTTTTGGCAGCTTTTTTATTTTGAATCCATCATGAGCGTGACCGGTCCTGAGTTTGTAAGCTGAACATCCATCATCGCTCCAAACATTCCGGTCTCCACTTTGATTCCTTTTTCACGAAGCAGGTCGTTCCATTTTTCATAGAGACCTAAAGCTTTATCAGGTTTTGCGGCGTTCATGTAGTTCGGCCGGCGCCCTTTTTTCGTATCTCCGTAAAGCGTAAACTGTGAGACGGATAAAATCTCTCCTCCTATATCTAAAAGAGACAGATTCATTTTCCCTTCACTGTCATCAAATATACGAAGATGAACCATTTTATCGGCCAAATAAGCTGCATCCTCTTCTGTATCATCGTGAGTGATGCCGACCAGCACCATGATGCCTTGTCCAATTTGACCGACAACCTCTTCATTCACTGTTACGCTTGCTTCAGTTACTCGCTGAACAACTAATCTCATTTTCTAACCCCTTTAGTTCATGACGCGGCGCACAGAATAGATATCTCTTATCTGTTTAATACGCTCGACGACTTTGTGCAAGTGATTGATGTTCTGAATAAAAATCGCCATATGAATAGTTGCCACTTTATTGCGATCCGATTTGCCAGAAACAGATGAGATATTTGTTTTCGTTTCATTCACTGCCTGAAGCACCTCGTTCAGCAATCCGCGGCGGTCATACCCAAGAATCTCTATCTCAACATTATATTCCTTGCGCTTTTGAACCTGCGACTCATGTTCCCACTCTACCGGAATCAGCCGCTCCAGGGCTTCATTCGTTTTGACATTCGGGCAATCTTCACGATGGACCGAAACCCCTCTGCCTTTTGTGATAAATCCGACAATATCGTCACCCGGTACAGGATTGCAGCATTTTGATAAACGGACAAGAAGATTGTCGATCCCCTTGACGCGAACGCCCGCTTCCCGTTTCCTGCCTTGCGGGTACGGCTTAGATTCCGCAGTGACTTCCTGAACGCTCTTTTCCTGTTCTTCCTGATCGCGCTGCTTTCTCTCTTTTTCCGTCAGGCGGTTTGCGACCTGCAAGGCTGTAATGCCGTTATAGCCGACCGCTGCGTACATATCCTCTTCATTTGAGAAATTAAACTTGTCAGCAACCTTCTGGATATTCTCCGGCGTTAAGACATCCTTCACTTCAAAATCCAGATTCTTAATTTCTTTTTCTACCAGCTCACGACCTTTTTCGACATTTTCTTCGCGCCGCTGTTTCTTAAAGAATTGACGGATCTTATGCTTCGCCTGGGAGGTTTGAGCAAGCTTCACCCAATCCTGGCTCGGACCATAGGAGTGCTTAGACGTCAGAATTTCAACGATATCACCTGTCCGAAGCTTATGATCCAGCGTTACCATTTTTCCGTTTACTTTGGCACCGATTGTTTTATTGCCGATTTCAGAGTGAATCCGGTAAGAAAAATCAATCGGAACAGAACCGGACGGAAGCTCGATTACATCTCCTTTCGGTGTAAAGACATACACCATGTCAGAAAACAAATCGATTTTGAGCGATTCCATAAATTCTTCAGCATCTGTTGATTCATTTTGGAATTCTAAAATTTCACGGAACCAAGAAAGCTTTTTCTCAAAGGTTGCGCCTTCGGTGGCCGCTTTCCCTTCTTTATAAGCCCAGTGAGCCGCAACTCCGTATTCCGCAATTTCATGCATTTCAAAGGTGCGGATCTGCACCTCCAGCGGATCGCCTTTAGGCCCGATAACCGTTGTATGAAGCGATTGATACATATTCGGCTTCGGCATTGCGATATAATCTTTGAATCTGCCGGGCATCGGTTTCCAGCATGTGTGAATGATGCCGAGCACCGCGTAGCAGTCCTTTATGCTATTCACAAGAATGCGGACAGCCAATAAATCGTAAATTTCGTTAAATTGCTTATTTTGCAGCACCATTTTGCGATAAATGCTGTAAATATGTTTCGGACGTCCCGAGAAGTCAGCTTTGATGTGCACTTCTTCGACACGTTTCTTCACTTCATCGACTACCTCTTCGACATAAAGCTCACGTTCTGCGCGTTTCTTCTTCATGAGGTTGACAATTCTGTAATATTGCTGAGGATTCAAATAACGGAGCGCCGTGTCTTCCAATTCCCACTTAATTTTGGAAATCCCGAGTCGATGCGCCAAAGGCGCAAAAATCTCCAGCGTTTCATTGGAAATTCTCCGCTGTTTTTCCTGAGGAAGATGTTTCAGCGTCCGCATATTGTGAAGACGATCCGCCAGCTTGATCAGTATGACCCGGATATCTTGAGCCATAGCGACAAACATTTTGCGATGATTTTCCGCCTGCTGTTCCTCTTGAGATTTATATTTAATTTTGCCGAGCTTCGTTACGCCGTCCACAAGCATTGCCACTTCTTCGGAAAATGCTTCTTTCAGGTCATCAAGCGTCACATCTGTATCTTCCACGACATCGTGAAGAAATCCGCCCGCGATTGTGGAAGGATCCATTTCAAGATCCACGAGAATTCCCGCAACCTGAATCGGATGAATAATATATGGCTCGCCCGATTTGCGGTATTGCTCGCGATGAGCATCCTCAGCGTACAGATATGCTTTTTCGACAAATGCGATATGCTCATCAGATAAATAGCTGCGCGCTTTATCAATAACTTGCTCGGCAGTCAATACTTGTTCGTTCGCCATGGAATCACCTTTTTTAGAATGTAAACTGTATTGTAGTTTATTATCAAGAAAAAAACGAAAGATGTAAAGAGCAGAAGTTCAAATCGCCAAATATTATATAAAATAAATGCAAAACAATAGGAAAAAAGCACCCTGACATGGAGTGCTTTTTCGTTATGCGATTATCCTTAGTATTTCATCAATGTTAACATGTCATAATCTTTAAGCTTTTCTCTGCCGTCAAGGTAAGAAAGCTCGATTAAGAAAGCGATACCAGCAACCACGCCGCCAAGTTCTTCAACAAGTTTGATTGTGGCTTCAATTGTGCCGCCTGTCGCAAGCAGGTCATCTGTAATGAGCACACGCTGACCCGGTTTAATCGCATCTTTATGGATCGTTAATACGTCTTTTCCGTATTCCAAGCCGTAATCCACTTTAACCACTTCACGAGGCAACTTGCCTTCTTTGCGGACCGGCGCAAAACCTACGCCAAGCACGTAAGCAACGGGACAGCCGATAATAAAGCCGCGCGCTTCAGGGCCGACGACCAAATCAATTTGTTTTTCTTTCGCATATTCAACAATTTGGTCTGTGGCATAGCGGTATACATCGCCTTTATCCATCAATGTCGTAATATCTTTAAATTGCACGCCCTCTTTCGGGTAATCCGGTACAATTGTTACGTATTGTTTTAAATCCATCTGTTTTATGTCCTCCTCGTACTTTCATAAGCCTCTGAATCTTGTTTCATCAGCTTATTCAGCCATTCCTTCAGCTCTTCAGCAGAAGAATAATTCAGCTTTTGATCCAATTCCATCAGCTGCTTCTTCGCCTGATAGGTTTGTGAGTCTGTTAAGTCGCGTTTCTTGACTCCGCTAATCACAGACAGCACACCATTCTCTATTTTAACAAAACCGAGATCAAAAAACACCTTTGTCATGAAATTGATTGTTTCAACGGACCAGCCCTTATGTCTCGCAAGCTCTGAGCCGTGTTGTTTCACGTCAAAAGAACCTCTTTTCAGAAGAAACCCATAATACCATTTAAAGTGGTCTCTTGCTGGAAAAGCTGATAAAAAGTGATCCTCTTGATTAAGAAAAATAAAATATATCCGCTCAGGCATCTTGCCTTCCAGCAAATGTGCGAGCATGTCCAACGAAGGCGGCGGATCCAGTAATACAATATAAGCACCATCGAGATCTAACGCCTTCGCCTGATCTTCAGAACTGATGACGTGCACTTCACGGCGAAGATCTTCAGTCTGAAGAAGTGTTGTTGAGTCTTCTTTGAAAGAGACAATGGCCCGTTTAGCAGATGGAAGGGCAGAAACTGTGTCTTCCCACATCCGTTTCCCCCTTAAATCAAACAGCTGCCATTCAGAAACAGCGGCATCCTTAATCATAAGCTGCGGTTTTTTTCTATTGTTCCATTCGTTGATAGACATCTCACCGACAATTGAAATTCTTGAGCCGCGGACGATGCCTTCTTCAAGCTCACCTTTATTAAAACCGACGCAATCAAGCTGAGATGACTCGTTTCTGACCGTCATTTTGACATGATTTTTATTTGCTCCAATCTTCCGGACATCTTCCAGCACAGCGTTTTCTACGAGAACGTGCGGTTTCGGGTTTAGCATGCCAAAGGGGGACAGCAGGTTCATTTCTGTAATGCTATCAACCGTAATGTCCTCGACACCGCAGACGAGATCGACTTCCTGTACAGGAATAAAATCCTCTTCCGTAAGCGTATTGTCCGCTATTTGATTCAGCCTGTTTCGCAAATCCGGCACATCTTCGGCATTCAGCGTCATCCCCGCCGCCATTGGATGGCCGCCGAAATGAGGAAGAATATCTCTGCATTCAGAAAGGCTTTCGAATAAATTAAAACCCCTGATGCTCCGGGCCGAACCTTTAGCGATCCCTTTTTCTTCATCAATGCCAAGCACAATGGCCGGGCGGTAGAAACGGTCCACAAGCTTTGAAGCCACAATTCCGACGACTCCTGGATTCCATCCGGCTTTGGCCACGACGATTGCAGTTTGATCGAGGCTTTGCTGTTCAACCATTTCAATCGCTTCATCCGTCATTTTACTGACCATCTTTTGGCGCTCTTTGTTCAGCTGGTCAATTTCAGCGGCAAGCTCTCCCGCTTCAAACGAATCCTCTGTCATGAGCAAATGAACAGCGGGATCCGCCTGTTCAATTCTTCCGACGGCATTCAGCCTTGGTGCAAGCTGGAACCCGACTGTTTCTTCGTTCGCTTCTCCGATGTCTCCGCCTGACAGCTTGATCAGCTCTTTTAAGCCCAGCCGATTCGTCCGACGAAGCCTTTCAAGTCCCAGTGTTGCAATTAATCTGTTTTCGTCATGCAACGGGACTAGATCGGCAATGGTGCCGATTGCCGCCAGGTCAAGCAATTCATCTGGGAGTTCGCCCAATAAAGCGTGGGCAAGCTTAAACGCGACTCCGACTCCGGCCAGTTCTTTAAACGGGTAGGTGCAGCCCGGCTGCTTCGGGTGGACGATCGCGTAAACATCCGGAAGTTCCGGTCCCGGCTCATGGTGATCTGTAATGATGACATCCAGTCCGAGTTCCTTTGCCACCTTTGCTTCATGTACAGCGGCAATTCCTGTATCAACCGTAATAATCAGAGAGAAGCCCCGTTCCTTAATCGAACGAAATGCCTGTTCATTAGGGCCGTAGCCTTCTTTAAAGCGGTCAGGTATATAAAAATCAACTTGAGCCGACAGCTTTTGCAGTGTGTGCAGCATCACTGACGTACTGGTAACTCCATCGGCATCATAATCGCCATATATCATAATCTGTTCTTGTTGTGATATCGCCTGTTTTATTCGCTCTGCCGCTTCTTTCATGCCCTTCATTTCAAAAGGATCATTAAAATCGGCATCCTTTGTATGTAAAAACAGCCTTGCGCTTTCTGCTGTATCAAAGCCTCTTTTTACAAGCAGGGACGCAACAAGAGGTGTTATATGCAATTGTTCTGTGAGTGATTTGACCTTATTCTGATCTGGTCGCTGGATTTCCCATCGCATTTTTGACGCTAACATAAATTCACCCCTCAACCACCCTATTATACTAGAGCAGGCTGAGGGGTTTCAAATATTATTCGAAAACTAGTCTTTTTTCTCAAGTCTGGCTGATGCATCCTGTGTGTCATTCAGGTCAGCATGCAACGTATCCTCTTGTTTATGTATCGTTCCTTGTACAGTTTTCTTTTCTTTCCGCAGCGCTTTTATTTCCCGCTTTAGTTTCATCACCTGAAAAACGCCGGCAGAAAATACGATCAGCGCGCCCATTAGAACTGAGCCCAAAATAACTAAAATAAGCGGCCACTCCGATCTGCCAAACAGGTAATCAACTTCTACCGATCTTACATTAATAACTGCAAAAATAGCGACAATTAAGGTAAAAATAAGTGCGAAAATAATGGTCCATTGTTTATTCATTCTCTTCCTCCAAAACTTCAGAATATTAGGTAACTTTCCCTGTCAAGGCTTGTTTTAAACATGGCTTGACACTAGGTCAAGCCTCATTTGCGGTTAATTTTTCCCGGATCAACCTCTTCAATCCGTTTCCCTCACCGGAAATCACAAGGGTATCTCCCTCATCAATAACTATTTCCGATCCCGGATTCAATTGTTTTTCCTGATTCTTCTTAATGATCGCAATGACAGTCACATGATATTCCTGTCCTGCGTTCAAATCACCAATTGTATGATGAATGGCAGGCGCTCCCGCCTCTGCTTTACACCACTCTATGATTAAATCATTAAGGGCTGCCTCGACGCTTTCTAATGCTTTCGGTTTATATGCCATTCCGCCGAGAATGGCAGAAATTTGCCTGGCTTCAGCATCGTCAAATTGCACGGAGGCCACACATTCTTCATGATCATTTTCGTCAAAATAGTACAACTCTCTCCGGCCGTCATGATGAATGATAATTGAAATTTTATCGCAGTTTCTAGTGATGATTTCAACTTTATGCCCTATGCCCGGCAGCACTGATTCACGAACCCTCATAGATAAACCCTCCCACATATCTGAAAACCAGCCACAAATACTCTTAACACCATTTATATGTTTAAATGTAAGCGCATGTCATTATAGCAAATGTCTATTTTAAGTTCAATGAAACTTCAAAAAAACAAGCTGCCCTGCAAAGGACAGCCTGACATTTTTTTATTGCACCGAATCTTTTTTCAGTTCTTTCCCTTTCCATACAAGCCAAATTTGTGCGGCGATATAGAGGGATGAATATACACCTGTTAACAGCCCGATTAACAGTGCGACTGAGAAGTTTGTAATAGAGGCCGCTCCAAAGATCAACAGCGCCACTACAACAATAACTACAGTCAGTACAGTATTAACTGAACGAGTAAAGGTTTGCTGCAGGCTTAGATTTACGATATGGTTCAGGTCAGCAAACGTTTTCGGCTTACGTTTTTTCATATGCTCGCGAATCCTGTCAAATGTAACAATTGTATCGTTTATCGAATAACCGATAATCGTCAGGACGGCGGCAATAAACGTCACATCTACTTCCAGCCTTGTAATGCTGAAAATCGTGAGGATGAAGAAAGCGTCGTATAACAGTGAAGCAATAGCAGCAATCGCCATTTTGTATTCAAACCGGATCGAAACGTAAATAATGATACCGATAGAAGCGATCGCGACTGCGTACAGAGCACTTCTTGCCAGCTCTTTACCGACTGTCGGTGAAACTGTGCTGACATTCGGCTCTGTTCCGTATTTGTCTTTGAAATACGTTTTTACTTTGGCAATCGTTTCTTTATCTGGGACCCCGACAAAACGCGCAACCCCAATATTGCTCTTGTCACCAGAAAGAACAACTGTATCAGGGTCCATGCCAAGTGATGCAAAATCTTTCTCCACCTGCTCTGTCGTCAGCTTATGGTCGCTTTGCACTTCAATTCGTGCGCCGCTTGCAAAATCAATGCCCAGATTCAGCTTAAACACAAGCAGAATGATAATCCCTATAACAGTGATGGCACTGGATAATATGAGGAAAAATTTACGTTTGCTTGTGAAATCCCATTTTTGGAACGGCGTATACGGCTCGGTATTTTCATCTGTATGCTGAATATCCATGATATGTTTCTTTTTGACGCCGAACCAGCCTTTTTTCCGATCAAACCATCTGCTCTCCACAAGAAGCGACAGCAAAAATCTAGATAAGAAAACCGCTGTGATAAAGCTTGTTAAAATCGACAGAATCAGCATTGTCGCAAACCCTTTTACAGAGCTTGTCCCAAAGATGAAAAGCACAACGGCCGCAATAATTGTTGTAATATTCGCGTCAAGAATCGTTGCGAATGACCGTCTGTTTCCTGAACGGAAGGCAGAGCGGACTGACTTTCCTAGCTTAAGCTCCTCTTTAATCCGTTCATAGGTGATGATATTCGCATCAACAGCCATCCCGACACCTAATATCAGCGCGGCAATTCCCGGAAGTGTGAGTACAGCGTTCATCCAGTCAAAGACCTGGAGAGTAATATAGATGTAAACTGACAGCGTAATCACCGCAATAAATCCAGGCAGACGATAATAGAAAAGCATAAATAAGAAAATAATTGCGATTCCGATAATGCCTGCAAACACCGTATCCTGCAGCGCCTGCTGACCAAATTGCGCGCCTACTGATGTTGAATATTTTTCAGTCAGTTTTACAGGAAGCGCGCCGGCGTTTAAAATGCTGGCTAAATCTTTCGCTTCTTGAACTGTAAATTGGCCTTCAATTGTAACATCTTTTGTGTTTAATTCTTGACTTACATTCGGAGCGGATACATATTTAGGATGCTCTTTTTGAACTTCTTTCTTAAAGGAGTCTCCTTTTTCGTAATCCATCCAAATGACAAGCTGGTTGTTTGGCGCCATGTTCATGACTTTTTTGGTCACTTCACCGAATTTATCAGCGTCTTTCAATTTAATGCTGACAATGGGTTCATTTGTTTTGGCGTCATATGTTTGTTTAGCCCCGTTTTCCACTAGGTCAGAGCCGTTCAGCAATTCTTTGTCATTTGTATCTCTGAAAGAAAGCTGCGCTTCAGTGGCCAAGATTTCACGCGCTCTGTTTTGGTTTGTCACCCCAGCGAGCTGAACGCGAATCCGGTTATTTCCTTCAATTTGAATGTTCGGTTCACTGACACCGAGAACATTTGCCCTCCGGTTCAACGCCTCTACTGTGCTGACCAGAACGTCTTTTGTGATTTTGTCACCTTTTTTTACGGGCTGTACATCATACAGCACCTCAAATCCGCCTTGCAAATCCAATCCTAACGTAATATTGTTAGCGGCAGGCTTCGTAAAGTAGCCCAAGCTCGTGCCGATCAATAAAACGAGAAGGAAAAACGCAATCAAGCGTCCTTTTTTCATTATGTATATCCTCCCTTAAACCTATGTGAATCAGCCTGCTATCTCAGCAGTTCTTCCAATGCTTCCTGGCCTTCTTCACTTCCCAGCCAATTAGACGTTTTAAATGACTCAACGGTTGCATAGTTCATAAATTCGCCAATTTTCACTGATAAAATATCGCTCGTCAGTTCATAAATGTGCAGTTCCGTTTTCTTTTTCCACTTCTTATGTGTTAAGTATGACCACAAACTTTCGAGTTCAACATCATCATACCCGAGAATCTTAAACTCTTCCAGTTTGCTGTAAAGAAACGGCCTGACGTGGTCTTTATATAGATCGGCGGGATGCTTCTCCATGAATTCCACGCTCCTTTTTTTATTGTTTTTCAAGAAGACTTGTCATGCTTGGACGATATATACGCATATCTTTATTGTATATGATTACAGGTAGTTTGAGAAGGCAGGGGGTAAAAATGGCGAAACAGACGTTTTTAAGGGGCACTCTTATCCTGATCGCAGCAGGAATGGTTACAAGAATGCTCGGGTTTGTCAACCGGGTGGTTATCGCCCGTTTTATCGGTGAAGAAGGAGTCGGGCTTTACATGATGGCGGCGCCTACCTTCTTCTTGGCCACTACATTAACTCAATTCGGTCTGCCGGTCGCGATCAGCAAGCTTGTCGCTGAAGCAAGCGCGCGCGGGGATCATCAAAAAACAAAAAATATTTTAGTCATGTCTCTGACCATCACAGGAGTGCTCAGCCTGATCTTTACACCGCTGTTTCTGTTTTTCGCTCCGGTTATGGCGGAAACGATGCTGACAGATAAGAGAACACTGTATCCGCTCCTGGCCATTACGCCGGTTGTGCCGATTATTGCCATATCGAGTGTGCTGAGGGGATACTTTCAAGGAAAACAGAATATGAACCCGCTTGCCGTGTCACAAGTTCTTGAACAGGTCGTCCGCATTTCACTTGTCGCTGTATGCACGACGATTTTTCTCCCTTACGGAATTGAATATGCCGCAGCGGGAGCAATGATATCCTCCGTCGCAGGTGAACTGGCGTCACTTCTTTATTTGTTCATTTGCTTTAAGTATAAAAAGACAATTAAAATCAGAAAGCATTTTTTCCAGTCAATTAAAAACGGAACACAAACCTTTACCCAATTAATGAGCGTGTCCCTTCCAACGACCGGAAGCCGGTTTATCGGCAACCTCTCTTGGTTCTTCGAGCCGATTGTCGTCGCTCAAAGTCTTGCCATCGCCGGTGTGGCAACAGTTGCCGCCACGAAGCAATACGGGGAACTGACCGGCTTTGCCATGACGCTGCTGACCCTGCCCAGCTTTATTACATATTCTTTGTCGACTGCACTTGTTCCTGCGATCAGTGAAGGAATGGAGCAGAAAAAACTGCAGGTGGTGGAATACCGGCTGGAACAGGCTATGCGTCTATGCCTGCTCAGCGGAGGCATTGCGGTTGTCATTTTATATGTTTTTGCGGATGAGCTGATGAGGGTGATGTATGGTTCCTCAGGCGCAGCTGTATTTATAAAAGTCATGGCCCCGTTTTTTCTGCTTTATTATTTCCAGGGCCCTCTTCAAGCTGTGCTGCAGGCGCTTAATTTAGCGGGTGCTGCGATGATGAACAGCTTAATCGGAGCACTTGTCAAAACAGGCCTAATTTTCGTCCTTGCCACCAGACCGTCTCTCGGCATCATGGGCGCGGCATTAGCGATCGTAACAGGCATGGTGCTCGTTACGCTTTTGCACGCGGCAACAGTCAGTAAGGTGCTGCCGATCAGTATCAAAATCAAGGAGTATGCACTCAGTTTCGCTGTGATTGCGATATGCGGATTCATCAGCTCCGCCATCAAACAATATGTCACCTTTGGAGCGTCCGAGGTTGTGAATGTCGCCGGATGGATTGCGACGAGTGCTGCTGTCTATATCATCCTCCTGCTTGTATTCCGTTTAATTAAAAAAGATGAGCTTCGCCGTATTCCTATTATCGGACGTCTGATTGTCCGATAAAGATTACGTGCGGGGCCCATCTTTTTCATCAATAAATAATTCTCCGTCAGTAAACGAGCAAAATGAAATGTTTGAAGGATTTGTATATCCGTGTTTTCTTAATTTTTCAAGCAGCCATTGTTTATCTTTACCGATTCTTGATAGGTTTTCTGTTTGAATAGAACCGTCTATAATGAGCGGTATTTCGAGCTGCCGATGCTCCCCGCTGTTTTCTTTCTTTACAACAGTCAGTTTACCTGACGGCTCTAAAATGGCAAATGATACATCAGCTACTCTGTCGATATTATTTTCTCTGAGCTGAACCATTAAATCATCAAAATTATAACGCTGTGATTTCATGGCGTTTTCGTCAATTTTTCCATATTTGATAATAATGGTCGGCTTGCCGTCCAGAAGCTGGCGGATTTTTCGGTTTTTTAAAGAAAAGTATGCGAATGTCACTTGAATGATCATTAAAACAAGCATTGGCAAAATGGTGTGAAATAGATGATCTTCTACGTTTTCTATAGCTAAAACGGCAATTTCAGCCATCATAATAAAAACAACGAGGTCTAAAATGCTAAGCTCCCCGATCTCCCGTTTGCCCATGAAACGAAAAATGACCAATATCACAAAATACAATATGATTGTGCGAAACGTAATAGTGAGAAGCTCTTCCATCATACACCTCCAACTCATCATAGGATGCAACAAAACGGACAATTTATGTAAGATGAATGGATCGTATTTCATAAAGCTTTTACGTCTAATTCATGGGGCAAGGGAATACATTTTTACAAAGACGAGCCATCAGCATGTCTGACGGCTTTGTTCAAAAAGAACAGAAGCCTTTTAATACAGGCAGAGAGGAGACATTCATGGAGGAAACGAAACAAGTTGGAAAAGGCATTCTTTACGGCTTAATCGCCATTTTTTCAGCTATGCTCCTGACGAGCTTAGCCGTTTCACTTTTACTGACGGCAACCTCGCTGGAAGAGTCATCATTCAACTGGCTGATCACTGCCATCTCATTTCTTTCTTTATTCATCGGCGGGTTTATTTCAGGAGGAAAAGGGAAGGAAAGAGGCTGGATGATCGGGGCATTAACCGCCTTAAGTTTTTCAGTGATTATTTTATTGTTTCAGTATTTAGGGTTCGGAAAAACATTTACAGCGGAGCAGCTGCTCTATCATCTTGGATTTTTAGGGGTGTGCATGCTGGGCGGGATTTTCGGCGTGAACATGAGGGGAAACAGGTCTTCAACATAAAAAAGACGACAAAAAAAAGAGCGGGATCATCCGCTCTTTTTTTTGTTTGCTATGTACAGCTCCTGCTGTTATTCAGCAGCAGAAACTTCTCTGATCGCGCGGCGGTCGAACGTAAGACGTGTGTTTTCACCAGTCTTAACGACGACTTTGCTTTCGTCGATAGAGTCAACAGTACCGTGCAATCCCCCGATTGTCACTACTGAATCGCCTTTTTTCAGTTCCTCCTGCATTCGGCGTACTGCCTTTTGCTGTTTTTGCTGAGGACGAATCAGCAAGAAGTAAAGGACCGCAAACATTAAAATAATAGGAACCAATGTGCCTAAAGTGCCTGTCATGATTTTCACCCCTTTCTGTAAGCCTGTGATTTATTTTTATTTAGAAGCTTTTCGCATTTGGCTTGTTGTAGCCGTAACGCTCAAAGAACTCTTCTCTGAAATCACCCAGACGATCCTCACGAATAGCCTGTCTTACCTGCACCATTAAGTGTAACAGAAAATGAAGGTTATGGTAAGTTGTTAATCGAAGGCCAAATGTTTCGTTGCAGCGGATCAAATGTCTGATATACGCGCGAGTGTAGTTTTTACATGTATAACAATCACACTCTTCATCAATCGGACGGAAATCTCTTTCGAATTTCGCATTTTTCATATTGAGACGGCCTTCAGCTGTAAACACCGTACCGTTTCTAGCAATCCGCGTAGGCAGCACACAGTCAAACATGTCGACCCCGCGGATCGCTCCGTCGATCAGCGCGTCCGGAGAACCGACTCCCATCAGATATCTCGGTTTATCCTTCGGCAAGAGCGGTGTTGTAAACTCGAGCACACGATTCATGACATCCTTCGGTTCACCGACAGATAATCCGCCTATAGCATATCCCGGGAAATCAAGAGAAATCAAGTCCTTCGCGCTTTGCGTGCGCAAATCTTCATATTCTCCGCCTTGCACAATGCCAAACAGCCCCTGTTCGTCCTGACGGGTGTGGGCATTGAGGCAGCGTTCCGCCCAGCGGCTTGTCCGCTCAACTGAGCGCTTCATATAATCGTACTCTGCCGGATATGGCGGGCATTCGTCAAACGCCATCATAATATCGGAGCCGAGTGCGTTTTGGATCTCCATCGCTTTTTCCGGAGATAAAAACAGCTTGTCTCCATTTAAGTGATTGCGGAAATGGACGCCCTCTTCCTCTATATTACGAAACTTGCTTAAAGAAAAGACCTGAAAACCGCCTGAATCTGTTAAAATCGCGCGGTCCCAGTTCATAAATTTATGGAGCCCGCCCGCTTCTTTGACAATATCTTGACCCGGGCGGAGCCATAGGTGATACGTGTTGCTTAAAATGATGCCCGCATCCATTGATTTAAGCTCTTCAGGCGACATCGTTTTGACTGTCGCCAGTGTGCCGACCGGCATAAAAACAGGCGTTTCAAAGGAGCCATGAGGCGTATGCACTTTGCCCAGCCGCGCCCCTGTTTGTTTGCATTCTTTTATAAATTCATAGCGTATTGGTTGTTCAGCCACTTTTGATGAGGCCTCCTGTTCTCGAATTATAGGATCAGCATCGCGTCTCCGAAGCTGAAGAAACGGTATTCCTCTTCCACCGCATGGTTATAGGCGCGCAGAACGTTTTCTCTTCCCGCAAGCGCGCTGACCAGCATAATCAATGATGATTTCGGCAAATGGAAGTTTGTAATCATTCCGTCAATGGCTTTAAATTCATAGCCCGGATAAATGAAGATAGATGTCCAGCCGCTTGATGCTTTAAATTGCCCGTCATGCTCCCCGGCAATCGTTTCAAGCGTGCGGGTCGAAGTCGTACCGACAGAAATGATCCGGCCGCCATTTCCCCTTACTTTGTTTAAGACCGCAGCCGTGTCTTCTGACATTTGATAAAACTCCGCATGCATATTATGCTCTTCCACGTCATCGGCACTCACAGGGCGAAACGTTCCAAGGCCTACGTGCAGTGTGATGAACTCAATTTGCACACCTTTGTCTTTCAATTGCTGTAAGATTTCTTCGGTGAAGTGAAGGCCTGCTGTAGGCGCAGCGGCAGAGCCAATTTCTTTTGAAAACACTGTTTGGTAGCGCTCTCTGTCATCAAGCTGTTCTTTGATATATGGCGGGAGCGGCATCTCTCCAAGAGATTCCAGCACCTCGTAGAAAATGCCTTCATAGTGAAATTCCACTTTTCTGCCGCCATGCTCAAGCTCTTCCGTGCAGACTGCCTTTAACCTTCCGTCTCCAAACGTCACTACGGTTCCTTTTTTCACCCGTTTCGCCGGTTTGACAAGCGTCTCCCACTTGTCACCAGCTTCTTGTTTGAGCAAAAGAAGTTCCACTTTCGCGCCGGTATCCTCTTTTGTTCCGAATAACCGCGCCGGCAGCACACGGGTATTGTTCAGCACAAGACAATCTCCTTCTTTAAAGAAGCTGATAATGTGTTTAAACGAGCTGTCAGTCAGCTCTCCTGTATGTTTATCAAGCACCATAAGCCTTGAAGCATCGCGCTGCTCCAACGGCACTTGTGCAATTAAACGTTCCGGTAGTTCAAAATCAAATAAATCGACTTTCATGATGATTTCACCTTTATTCTAGTCTTTTGTTATTTCATTCTGCCGAAAAGATTAAGCAAAATTGATAATACCACACTTATGATGATACAAGTGACAACCGGGAAGAAAAACGTGACATTTCCCTTTTTCACAAAAATATCTCCCGGCATCTTGCCGACAAAATGCAATACTGCTCCGATGATAAGCAAAACAGCACCAAGAATCATAATGATCTTAGGGAATTCAATCATATCGTGGAGCCTCCATTTGGAAATGATGATACACGGCCGGTGTCACGATCCTTCCACGCGGCGTTCTTTGGATAAAACCGATTTGCAGCAGATACGGTTCGTATACGTCTTCAATCGTATGAGGTTCTTCACCGATAGTGGCTGAAATGGTGTCAAGACCCACCGGGCCTCCATTAAACTTTTCGATCATACCCATTAGCAGCTTGTGATCAATATGATCCAAACCGAGGCGGTCAACCTGAAGCCGTTCCAGCGCATCCTGTGAAATCTCTTCCGTGATCCGGCTGTCACCCAGCACCTGGGCGAAATCGCGGACTCTCCTCAGCAGGCGGTTCGCTACGCGGGGCGTACCTCTCGATCTCCTCGCAATTTCAAGAGCTGACGGATTATCAATTTCAACCTCGAATACATCAGCGGTTCTTGTGACGATATCCGCCAGCTCTTCTTGCGTATAGTACTCAAGGCGCGACATCACGCCGAACCGATCTCTTAACGGCGCCGTCAAAAGCCCTACCCTCGTCGTTGCGCCTACCAGCGTAAAAGGAGGCAAGTCGAGCCGAACCGAGCGGGCAGAGGGGCCTTTTCCAATCACAATATCCAGACAAAAGTCCTCCATCGCCGGATACAGCACCTCTTCTATCGATCTGTGCAGCCTATGTATTTCATCAATAAATAATACATCACCCGGTTCTAGCGCCGTTAATATGGCAGCCAAATCACCAGGTCTTTCAATCGCGGGCCCTGATGTCGTCCGCAATTCCACTCCCATTTCATTGGCAACGATGGAAGCAAGCGTGGTTTTCCCGAGTCCGGGCGGCCCGTACAGAAGAACATGATCCAGCGTCTCCTGTCTCATTTTCGCCGCATCTATAAACACACGCAAATTTTCTTTCACCTTATGCTGTCCGATATACTGCGCCAGATTTTGCGGCCTCAAACTTTGCTCTATCACTGATTCATGGTTGTCTGCTTCACTTGAGACGAGCCGTTCATCCATGAACATCACCTTACTTCAATAGTTTTTGTAATGCTTTTTTTACATATTGGTCTGTTGTCAGCCCTACTTCTTCTTTTAAGTGAGGAAGCACCTTTTTGATTTCTTTTTCAGCATATCCTAGAACCCTGAGGGCCTCAAGCGCTTCTTCGAGAGCAGTTTCTGCTGTTTGCTTTTCAAGCCTTTCTTCATGATTAAACAGATTTTCAATCATTTCAGGCACAACATCAGCGAGCTTTCCTTTTAAATCAAGAATAATCTGGCGCGCAGTTTTCTTTCCTACACCAGGAAACTTGACCAAAAAGGCTTCATCCTCACTTTCAATTGCTTGGATAACCGCTCCCGGATCACCTGAGCCTAAAATAGCGAGTGCCCCTTTTGGACCGATTCCGGTCACGTTTAACAGCTTTGTAAAGAGCGCCTTCTCCTCCCTTGTTGAAAAACCGTAGAGCGAAAAAGCATCCTCTCTGATATGGTGGTACGTAAAAATCGTTTCTTGGTTTCTCTCCTTATATATAAACGGATTCGGCGTGAAAATCTGATAGCCAATGCCGCCGTTCTCTATCACAATATATTGGGGAGATACATAATCAATCGTCCCTTTAACAAATTCAATCACGCAAATTCACCTCTTTGACTGTTCTTCATTGTACCATAAAAACAGCCAAAGTCTTATAGAAAAGTTAACATACGTTCGCTTCTCTCTCATTCTTCCACGAAAAAAAAGACATGAATACATGTCTTCAATCAGCGGACGTCACCCGCTGTATGTCTTCATATGTTCTATGACGTCCTCAAACTCCGCTTTTGTCCGAAATGGAATGCCTCTCAGCAGATTTTTTTGCATATGGCTTTCCAGCCTTTCTAAATCAATTTGAAAAAAAGACTGAATCGGTTCGGAAGCTGACTCGGGCCGCCCATGAAAAGTGGAAATCACGCCATTATCCGATACACCGATATACCCGTTCACCTTGCTGAGCGGAGAAATATCGTCCATTTGCTTCCGGAAGAGCACATATCCCTTACTTTGTTCGACAAGCGTCCAGCCGGTATAAGCTGCCCAAAACTCATCCATAGAAAGCACTTTTTCACGCTTATGCTCAATGCTGACATCTCCGTCCAAATACACTTTTTCAAGCTGCACATGCACCTGCAGCGGTTCATAGTGCTCCACTTCCGCCCCTAGCGCGTGGGGCGGAGCACCTAATAGAAATGCTGCGGCTGAGCAAAGAATGCCCAGCAAAAGATACGCCGTGCTGAATCGTTTCACCCTCTACACCTCTTTGCACACGTTTATGACTAGTTTGACCAAAGAGGCTACTGCTTAACCGTTTTCTCGAAATTTGTTTGCATGTTTTCCGTGACAAGCCTTTCCTCCGTATACATATCAGCGTTTTGCTCAGAAATCGTTAAAAATTGTGTCAGAAAAGCGCTGAAAAAGTACAATGCCGCAAAGATCCAAATGACACCGCCAGCACCGAGCGGTCCAATGAAAAGACTGACGATGCCCGGCGCGATAAACGCACATAAACCGGACCCTAAGTTCAAGACTGACATGGCAGCGCCTTTATTATCAGGTGCAAGTGTCGGCAAAAGCGCGCTCAATGGCACGTAGCCGGCCAATGCTGCACCGTAGCAGCAGGCGATAATCATCAGCACCCAATACTGATGCCCGATCAACTGAGGCGTGTAATAAAGCGCCAGCGTAAAAATACCGCACCCGACACCGCCAAACCACATCACGGTATTGCGCCAGCCAAGTTTATCTCCGACTGCACCGAAAATGATATTAAACACAATATTCACGAAAAACAGCGTTCCCCATATTTGCAGCCATTCTGAAACGGAATACCCGTAACGCGCTAAATAAGTGGGGAGAAAAATCGCAAATCCAAATTGTCCTATGGCATTAATTGTCTTGACCACACCGCCGATGCCGACTTTAGGGTTTTCAAACATAATTGTAAATGCCTTCGATAGTTCTTTCCATTTCGGCTGATCTTGTTGTTGTACCGGTGTGAATTGATCTTTGTTAACAAATAGGGCGAGGAATCCGCCTGCCGCGACAAACAGCAAAGCGCTCCAAAGCGTATTGATTTCTCCAAAGGCCGGAACCGCATAGCTGGAATAGAACGGACCGAGCACATTTAAGCCGCACGTAAACATAAACCAAAACCAGCCAACGGCTTTTCCGAGAATATGATGAGAAGTGCTGTATGACACCCACACGAGAAAAGAATATGCAAACAGCGGATATCCCAAGCCTCTAAGTGCATAGCTGCCCAGGAGAGCCGGATAATGCATATGAGGAATTGCCCAGCCGATAAAAGCGGCCGAACCGAGGATAAATGCAAGCAAGCCGACAATCATCGTTTTTCTCGGCCCCCAAGTTTGGACAAACGTGCCTGAAAGCCAAGCCGAGATGGTGACAGCAATGCCGTACATGGTAAATAACGAAGCGGATTGCTGCATGCTGAGACCATGTTCAACGAGAAAAGGAGACAGCCATCCTTGTTCGAGTCCGTCTCCAACCATAAAGATAACAACGCCAATATAACCCCAAATCATGTGAGAAGGAATTCCGATTTTATTCAAAAAATTTCCTTTATCTTGTGCTGTATCCATTTTCTCCACCGCCTACTTAAAGTATCAATGGAGGTTATATACCCAAGCTTTCTGAATTGTAATCCTGCTTGATCAAAAAGCGATTTTTTCATTGTGCTCGACACTGACAGGCATGCCGATAGCGAGCGACTGCTGAGCCGCTCTGGCGATCCGTTCCGCCTGAAAACCGTCGTTTCCGGTGCACGCAGTTTCCCGGTTTGTGCCGATCGCTTCCGCAAACCGAATTATCTCTTCCTCATACGCATCCTTATAGCGTTCAAGGAAAAAGAAATGCGGTTTATCTTTCATCACAAAATCAGCAGTTGACACTTCGACTGTCGTCGGTCTGCTGTTGTCCGCCGCTGCCGAGCCTTTCGTCCCGAAAACCTCGATTCGCTGGTCATATCCGTAAACAGCTTGGCGGCTGTTGTCAATCACAGCCATGGCACCGTTTTCAAAAGTAAGCGTAATGACAGCCGTATCAATATCTCCCAGCTCTGCAAAGGAAGGATTCGCCAAAGCCGCCCCTTTTGCATACACTTCCGCCACTTCGCTTCCCATAATATATCTGGCCATATCAAAGTCATGGATCGACATATCCATAAACAAACCGCCAGAAGTACGGACATAACCTATATTCGGGGGTTCTGGGTCCCGCGATGTGATTTTTAATAAGTGGGGCGTTCCAATTTCACCTTTTTCAACAATGGTTTTGATTCTTTTAAAATGAGGATCAAAACGGCGGTTAAAACCGACTTGAAGTGCAACCCCGTGTTTCCGTACGGCCGCAAGCGCTTCTTTTGTTTCATCTAAAGAAAAACTGATGGGCTTCTCACAAAAAATATGCTTTTTCGCCTCAGCCGCTTCTCTGATCATCTGTGCATGTGTGGCTGTCGGTGAGCAAATAAAAACAGCGTCAATATCAGAGTCATGCAATAAATCACGATAGTCAGAGGTTATGTATTCAATTTGATGACTGTCAGCCCAGCTTTTTATACGGCTTACCTGAATATCAGAGACCGCCTTTATTTTCATATGAGGAATCCGGCGTATATTTTGAACATGAAGTTTGCCGATGCGACCTGCACCGATAATCCCTGTTACAATCTGTTTTGTCATAGCTTGTTCCCCCTTGAACATTTACGAAAGCGCTTTATTTTAAATTAATACTATCCCATTTGTAAGCGCTTTTCAAGAATGGAAATGATCGCTTTATGTCTCTTTTATCACAATCGAGGTTTATAGGTAGCCTTCTTCTTCAAGACCAGATACACTAGATATAGGCTCTTTTTCCTGAACAGTTTATGATTTTCCTATAAACAGCTGCATAAAATAGAGCAAAGAGGGTGAATGAAATGCTGACAAAAGCAGAGGCACTGGCCCATTCAGTCATATACCACAAAAACAGCAGATTTGATAAAGTGAAAGAAAAGCCCGGGGAATTGACACTCATCGGCAAGGGAAGAAGTGCTTATGTGTTTGCCTTAACAGAGGGCGATCGAAAATTGGCGCTGAAAGTATTTTTCCCAGAGTATCAAGCGACAGCCGTCAAAGAAGCCGCGATCTATGAAAAATTAGCCGGTTCTGCGTTCTACCCTGACATCTACGAAACTGGTGATTCATTTATTCTCATGGAATATATTAAAGGTGAAACCTTTTATAACTGTCTGAAGAAAGGCATCGCGATCAGTGATGACATGATTCAGCAGGTTGAGGAAGCACTTTCTGACGCCCGGGCCGCCGCTCTGAACCCGTCAGACATTCATTTGCGGAATCTGATTTTGACAGAAACCGGGGCAGTGCGGGTGATTGATGTTGCAAGATTCGAACAGACCAAAACGTGCACCCAGTGGGACGATTTAAAATCAGCGTATCATGCACTCTACAAAAAACCGATATTCCCCAAAAAGATTCCGGGTTTTTGGCTGGAGGTCATCGCATTTTTATATAAGAAAGATTGGTTCCAAAAGCATTTCGCACAACGGAAAAGAAAATATTCTTAAAATGAAAAGGCAGCCGCACAAGCGGCTGCCTTTGTTGGTTTATATTTACTTTCTGACAGCAGAAATCAGTTTCATTTGTTCAGGTGACAGCTTAATTCGATAGCCTCTCACAGTTAAGTAAACCGTTTCTGAGTCTTTCTCCCAGGAATGACAAAATATTTTCTCCATTTCTGTCTCCCCCACCCTTTATTTGATTAGTCCATCATACCACCGCTTTATTGAGTGAATTTTAAGGAAATGTAAAGATCGTATGAACATGAGAGAAAAAAAGGGGAGCATTACATGTTACACGCAGTAAAATCCCACTCATCCTATTTGCACTTCTGATATTCTTCGGCCCGCCGTCTATTGAATGTTATTTTCACTGAAGAGCGTTCCGAAAGGCCATTTCGAACAATCGGTTGAATCGCCGGATGGCAGTTATACGTTACACACTTATGTATCCCGCAATACCTTTAGCTTAGATGCGGCCCGAGGAACTTGTGAATGAAAAAACACTTGTCAAGGAAACAATTTACTGGAATGATCCGGACAGCAGCCCAAGTCACATGGATCAATCACAATACAATGAAAATCGACAATCAGACTTTACACCCTGCTATTGATGAAACGTATGATTGGCGAAAGGTTGATCATTGGTTACGTGAAGAACTGCCGCAGGCGCCATTGAGATGATGAAATATGAATGATATGAACTGAACTAGTGAAAAACGAATCAACAACTGACAGAGCTGGGCCATTTGCTGCTAAAGAATCTTATGACAATTCCTCTCAGTTTGCCTCTATAAGAAAAACGTGGCGTTTTCTTTTTTTCCTTCCTCTTCTTATTGATAATTACCCGTCATATAATGTGACAAACCAATTGTAGAAATAGTTCGATTAGCCCAAAATCCTTTTTATACATGTATTCGAAATGAAGTGAGGAGGAAGCTTGATGGAAGATTTTGTTACGAGTTTAAATGCTGTCTTATGGAGTACGCCCGTTATTTATATTTTATTGGGAATTGGATTGATTTTTTCTATTATGACTCGTTTTTTACAAGTCAGACATTTGAAAGAAATGATTGTTCTGATGTTCAAAGGTAAGAGCTCTGAAGCCGGCGTTTCTTCTTTTCAAGCATTATCGATTGCGCTGTCCGGCCGAGTGGGAACAGGAAACATCGCGGGTGTGGCGACAGCAATCGCCTTCGGCGGACCCGGTGCGGTGTTCTGGATGTGGACGATTGCCTTTATTGGTGCGGCGAGCGCCTTTGTTGAATCAACTCTTGCCCAAATTTACAAAGTGAAACAAGACGGCCAATATCGAGGAGGCCCCGCTTATTATATAGAAAAAGGATTAGGCATTAAGTGGTTTGCCGTCTTATTTGCCGCTGCTGCCCTTATCGCAATGGCCCTTCTGATGCCGGGCGTCCAGTCCAACTCCATTGCGGTCGGCGTCAAAAATGCATTCGGCATCTCTCCTGTCATTACAGGCGGTGTTCTCGTTTTATTGTTAGGATTTATCATTTTTGGCGGCGTCAAACGTATTGCCAATGCCGCGCAAATGATTGTTCCGTTTATGGCCATTGGCTATATCCTGCTGTCTTTGATCATTATTGTCATGAATGTTTCTGAATTGCCTGCTGTGATCTTATTAATTTTCAAAAGCGCTTTTGCATTGGATTCCGCTTTTGGCGGCCTGATCGGCATGGCAATTTCTTGGGGTGTCAAACGAGGCATTTACTCAAACGAAGCCGGCCAGGGAACAGGCCCGCATCCGGCGGCCGCCGCAGAAGTTTCCCATCCGGTCAAGCAGGGGCTGGTTCAGGCATTTTCGGTTTATATTGACACCTTATTTGTATGTTCGGCTACAGCTTTCATGATCTTATTTACCGGCATGTACAATACCCAGACTGCAGATGGTTCTTTTATCGTACATCACCTTAAAGGCGTAGAGGCTGGACCTGGTTTCACTCAAGCGGCCATTGACAATGTCCTTCCCGGATTTGGCGCTGGTTTTGTTGCCATCGCTTTATTCTTCTTCGCATTTACAACGATTATGGCATATTACTACATCGCAGAAACAAATATCGCCTATTTAGCCCGAGGCAGAAAAAGCAAATGGGCAATGTTTGGTTTAAAACTGATTATATTAGCCGCGACGTTCTACGGAACTGTAAAAACCGCATCACTTGCTTGGGCATTAGGTGATGCAGGACTTGGCATTATGGTATGGCTGAACGTCATTGCGATTGTGCTGCTTGCCAGACCGGCGCTTCTCGCTTTAAAGGATTATGAGCGCCAAAAGAAGCAGGGCTTAGACCCCGTCTTTGATCCGAAAGCGCTGGGCATCAAAAACGCTGATTTCTGGGAGAAAGAATACACACAAGAAAATGAGCGTGTCTCTTGAATACACCAAAACGGGCCCGATATGACATCGGTCCCGTTTTTTATGAGCGGTAATTTGTATATACTTCTTGAACATCATCGTCATCTTCAAGAATGTCGATCAATTTTCCCAGCTTCTCAACAGCCTGATCATCGGCATCCGTATAGGTTTTCGGAAGCATGGTCACCTCTGCCGAAGAAATTGGATATGTCGATTCAAGGGCTGTTTTTACGTCTTCAAAATGCTCGGGCTCCGTTAATACCACATATTGATCTTCTTCTGCCTGCATCTCTTCTCCCCCTGCTTCCAGCACATCAAGCATGAGTTCATCTTCATCTATTTGATGTTCTGTACAGTCAATTGTCATAAATCCCTTCCTTTCAAATAAAAAGGACACACATCCACTTTCCCCCAGACTCCCGCCATTTTTATTAAATGCTGTCCGCACATTTGATGCCGTACGATTTTTGTTATCTGTTACACATTCAACCATAACAGCAATCCCTGATGGGCCGTAGCCTTCATAGGTGATTTCCTCATAGCTGCTTCCGTCTTGGTTCCCCGCGGCTTTTTTAATGACGCGGTCAATATTTTCATTCGGCATATTGGCGCCTTTAGCTTTTTCGATGACAAGACGCAATGCTGAATTCACTTCAGGATCAGCTCCGCCTTCTTTTGCTGCCACATAAATTTCTTTCACAAGCTTCATAAATATTTTCCCGCGCTTTGCATCCTGCGCATTTTTCCTTTTTTGTATGTTTTTCCATTTGGAATGGCCTGCCATGCTTTCACCTTCTTTTGACATTTTCTATGTACACTTTAATAGGTATTTTTCGCTGATGCAAAGAAAAAGGCTGCCGATTATTTTCCGGCAGCCTGTCACTCCTAGCGGGTGTTCATTTTATGCAGTCTTCTGAACAGCCCTTTATCTGTAGACACTTGAACGTCACGGTCATTCGCATAGTTGCGTGCGGCTTTTGTAACGTTATCCCTGTCGGACTTTGTGAATTCTCTGTGGCTTCTGACTGCGACAACTACTTTTTCATCCGTTACCATTACTTGTGTGTCATTGACGTTTTTTACTTGTTTCACACGGTTGGCAATCTTCGCAGCTAGTCTTTTGTTTTCTTGGTTGTCATATCCGTTGTTTGTCACGTTCCGATTCATGTTTCTGTTATTCGTGTTATTATATGTTCCATCAGTTGCCAAAGGAACGCGATCATTAGCAGTAACACCGTTACGGTTATTCACATTAGCAGTGTTTCGGTTACCGTCGTTCTGGTCCTCCATTAATTCAGTAACAGGACCATCGTTGTCGATTCCTTCTCCCTGTCTGTCAGCATCATTTTCATTTGTATAATATCCGATTGGACGGGTATTGCCGTTATTACGCGTATCATTCTGAGCATTATCGTTTGCTCCGCATGCTGTTAATCCGGCTGTCATTAGAATCAAGCTCGCGATCGTCATTTTTTTACCCAATGGAAAAACCCCCCGTGGACGAATTGAGCATGTTTGCTCTGTTTTATCATGTACGTTCGAGGGACATGTTAAGCTTGTCAGTTCTGTCCATTTGGCGGAGATCTGCGCAAAACAAAAAAAGGAACGATTTGCATCGTTCCGAATCATCACTCATTTTCTTCTTCCGGCCGGCCAAACATTTGGTTGACAGAAGGCTGATTCGACATTGGCATAGAAGCTCCGGCCGCATATGGATTTGGGTTTGGATTTGGGTTTGGGTTAGCTGCGCCGTAAGGCATATAAGGGCTTCCATAAGCTCCAAGTCCCGAATAGCCAGGTGCAGAGAAATATGGCTGATGATCATCGTCACAGCCGCAGTCGTCAGGATCTTTGTACGGCATGTAGCCAGGGGCCGCAGCCGGCTGGTATGCTCCCATCACTTGAGGAGTGCCATAATGAGGGCCATAAGGCATTTGTCCATACGGAGATCCATAAGCCGGAGATGCGTATTGAGGCGCTCCGTATGAACCGTAATGTCCGTGGTGGCTGTTTTCATGGTGCTGGTTTTCATATTGACCCGGATCATACTGAGGCGATACAAAGCTTGGCTGGTATCCGTAAGGCTGGACCATTGGGTAAGCTTGAGCCGGATAGTACGGGTAGCATAATCCTGATCCTGGAAGGACCGGTGAAATAGGGACCGGACACGGTACGAAATGAGCTGGATAATGATAATAAGGTTGAGCAGCCGGCATATTCGGAACTGTGTGATGAATATTTTCTTCTTCCATACCGCCTACCTCTGGCGCCTTTGGCATATTAGGCATATTCGGATAATTTGCATTTTCCATATTACTCATAGCCTCCTGTTGTGGAAATTGATCTTGCATGTGATGCATATGATCCATATTTCCGTCATGATGTTTTTTCGGCTCCTCCGGTTTAGGAGGCGACCAAGGCTGGAAAAGCTGTTTCATATCATAATAATCGTTCACATCAGCTTCAGGATACACATCTTCCTGCAAATTAGGCATCGGCGGGACATACGGCACAGACTTCTTTTCTTTCGGCTTTGTGTCCTCTACGTCAACAACGGATTTAGGTTTTTCTTTCGCATATGGATGCTCTTGCTTCATACTCCCGGCCGAAGCCGGACTTTTGCCTGCTTTCGGCTCTTTTCTGACCGGGACAGCTTCAGACGGCACTTTTATTTTCATTCCAGGCATGATTAAGTCTGGATTGCTAAGCTGCGTATTGAGTTTCTTCACTTCCTCAATATCAACTCCGTACTTTTCAGCTATTTTCCAGAGCGAATCGCCTTTTTGAACGATATGGATTTTCAACGTTTTCCCCTCCTATGCAAAACGTGAACAGTTCAGCTGAGATTACAATATGTTTCTTCACAACATATGCCCGAACAAAAGAAGTTATGAGTCAGGAGGAGAAATATTTCTGATTTACGTAATCAAAAGCATACGATTCAGGGCAAGGAGGGCATCTTGCTGAATGGCTTTTGGCACCTTAATCACGCCTGAAGGTTCTCCTTTTTCTATTTGTTCTAAAGACCATAGCAAATGCGGCAAATCGATTCGGTTCATTGTCAAGCACGGGCACATGTTCGGATTGAGTGATTCGACTTGTTTATCAGGGTGCTCGTGAATGATCCGCTGAACAAGATTCATTTCTGTGCCGATTGCCCACTTGCTTCCCGCCGGAGCCTGATTGATCGTATCGATAATATATTTCGTTGATCCGCTGTCGTCACTTAGCGTCACGACTTCATGTGAGCATTCCGGATGCACAATGATCCGAATGTCAGGGTCACGTTCTTTCACATCATGGATATTTTTCACAGTGAATTTTTCGTGGACAGAACAATGCCCTTTCCACAAAATCACTTTCACATTCTTATGCTCAGATTCAGCCGATAATTCATCTTTTATCGGATCCCACACAGCCATATCCTCAAGCGCGATGCCCAGATCATAAGCCGTATTTCTCCCTAAATGCTGATCAGGCAAAAATAAAATTCGTTTTTTCTGTGTAAACGCCCATTCAAGCACCTTTTTCGCATTCGAAGAAGTCACAGTCGCTCCGCCATGCTTACCGACGAAAGCCTTGATCTCCGCAGTGGAGTTTACATAAGTTAAAGGTATGATCGTATCTCCGAATGTATGCTGAAGTTTCTCCCACGCCCTATTGGTCTGCTGCATGTCAGCCATGTCAGCCATAGAACACCCCGCTCTCATATCAGGCAGGATGACCGTTTGTTCCTCGCCTGTCAGCATATCAGCGGTCTCTGCCATAAAGTGCACACCGCAAAAAACAATATAATCCGCTGCTTTGTTTTTTTCCGCTATTTGGGCCAGCTGAAGGGAATCGCCTGTTTGGTCAGCAAATTGCACGACTTCGTCTTTTTGATAATGATGGCCTGGTATAAAGAGCCTGCTCCCAAATTTTTTCTTAATGGCTGCAACCCGCGTTTCCATATCCTTTCTTGACATTCCTTTATAACCTTCAGGCATCATATCATTCGATTGTTTGATCACATCAAGAATTGACATAAAGGCATTCCTCCATAGATTCATTTGATAATGTAACATCCATGCTGATGTCTAAACTTTTGACGGAATGCGTCAGGAATCCTAATGAAATATAATCCACACCCGTCCCCTTAAAAGCAGCCAAAGATTCTAACGTAATTCCGCCTGAAGCTTCAGTTTTTATATGGTCCGGTGTGAGATCTGCAAAATGGCGGACCATATCAGGCGGACAGTTGTCAAACATAATAACATCCGCTCCTGCTTCAATCGCTTCTTTCAGCTGTTCCTCCGTTTCAATTTCCACCTCGATATTTACCATATGCCCGGCGGCCTGACGCGCTTTTTGGCACGCCTCTGCAATAGAGCCGCATGCTGCAATATGATTATCTTTAATCATGATGCCGTCATACAATCCGAATCGATGATTATATCCGCCCCCGGCTCTGACAGCGTGTTTTTCCAGCATTCTCAGCCCCGGTGTTGTTTTTCTCGTGTCACAGATTTTTATCTGTTCATCATCCAGCCGCCGCACAGCCCCGCTTGTCATCGTCGCAATTCCAGACAGCCTCTGAATAAGATTTAATACAACCCGCTCTCCTGAAAGAAGTACAGCCGCCGGACCGCGTAAAACGGCAATCACTTCCCCTTTTCGCAACATGTCCCCATCTGTTTTATGTAAATGGATTTGAACATTTTCGTCTAATAAAGCAAAGCCTTCTTTTATCACCGCAGCTCCGGCAAAGATGCCGTCTGACTTTGCAACAATCTCCGCTTCACAGCTCTGTTCTCCAAAGATAGCCTGCGATGTTAAATCCCCCGTACCTATATCCTCAAGAAAAAAGTGATTCAGCAATTTTTTCAGCTGTAAATGATTCATTTCTCCAAATCCCCCCGTTTTTTCTAATCTTCGTTCCTTTTTTTGTGTGGACAATTTGTCTTCCTTGCCAGCGCTCATCAGCTTGAGGAAAATCGGTGCGAAAGTGCGCCCCTCTGCTTTCCTCCCGCAAAAGCGCAGAAAACGTCATCAGCTTTGCAGTTTGCCATAAATGAGAAAGTTCCAGCTGCGGTATTGTGATATCCTTCACATTCACTTTTTGAAAAGGCAGCGTATGGAGCCAGATGCTCAGCTCAATCAGACTGCCTTTTTCTCGTAAGATAGACATGTGGCTTGTCATTCTGCTTTTCAATTCATACACCTCTGTATTCGGCACCTCGTAGACGACGGTTTCTGGAGATGATTGATATTGGCTGTTATAAACCGGTTTTTGCATAATATGCTCTGCTGTTCTTTTTCCAAATACCAGCGCCTCCAGTAAGGAATTGCTCGCAAGCCGATTGGCTCCGTGCAAACCGGTGCATGAGGTCTCGCCAATTGCATAAAGCCCCGGCACTGTTGTTTCTCCCCATCGATTAACAAAAATACCTCCCATCAAGAAGTGCATTCCCGGGGCAACAGGTATTTTCCCGCTTTGAATATCAACCCCTGCTTTTTCACATATAGCGGTGATGGTAGGGAAACGCGCTTCGAAATCAGAAATCGCACTGCAGTCGATAAAAACGCGGTTTCCTTTTGTCATTTCTTCGTGAATAATCCGTGAGACGATATCTCTTGGAGCCAGGTCACCCAAAGGATGCCGCCCAGCCATAACCCGGCGGTCGCGTTCATCAACTAAACATCCGCCTTCCCCTCTTACAGCTTCTGAAACAAGCCCGAAGGAAACACCGTTTTTCACAAGCAGTGTCGGATGAAATTGAGTAAACTCTAAATCAGTTAATTCCGCTCCGGCCCGGTAAGCTAAAGAAAGGCCGTCACCGGTGACGGATGGATCGTTCGTATGGTGAAGAAACAGGCTTCCGCATCCGCCGGCCGCCAGCACCACTTCATCCGCATGCCTTACCTTGATCCGCCCCTGGCTGTCTTTTGTCATGACGCCGATACAGCGTCCGTTCTCCATAAGCAAATCTGCCGCTGTTTCATGCTCGATTAACTCGATTTTGCTGTTGATCTGTTTCAGCAAATACTCGACAAGCAGCCTTCCTGTTGCGTCTCCGCCTGCATGAAAAATGCGGTTGTACGAGTGAGCCCCTTCTCTGCCAAGACAAAGATCGCCTTGCTCATTTCGATCGAATGGAAATTCACTCTCCAATAAGTTTTGAATCATAATTTTTCCATCGTGCAAAACGTCTGCTGCAATAGCTAGATCGTTATGTCCGCAACCTGCATATAACGTATCTTCCAGATGGGCTTCAATCGAGTCACTCTTTGCATAAGCCGCAGCAATTCCACCTTGTGCATAGACTGAATTGCTGTTTTTGGCGCTTTTCTTTGTGATGACAGTCACTTCATATGAGGGCGGGAACGCTGACGCTAAGGAAAGTGCCGCCGCCCCTGAACCGATGACTACAACCGTCTTTTTAGACATATGCCACCCTCCTGTTGTTTACACCTGTCTTGACACTTATATTTACACAAGGATAAAATAAACTCAAGAGTTTTTTATGGAGAACGGATGGAGGACGACCGGATGATTTATTTAGATTATGCAGCGACAACGCCTATTTGTGAGGAAGCCCTTAACGTATATCAAAAGCTCAGTATGGATATGTACGGAAATGCAAGCAGCCTGCATGACGCAGGAGGAAAAGCAAAGCACATACTGGAGTACTGCCGTGAAAAAATCGCTGACATCATTGGCGGAGATGCAAGTGGCATCTATTTTACCAGCGGCGGCACGGAATCCAATTTTCTGGCCATTCAATCATTGCTAAACGGCCTGCCAAAAACAAAAAGACATTTTATTACGACTGCCATGGAACATCAGTCCATTCACAACTGTGCAGCTTTTCTGGAACAGCACGGATTCGATGTAACAATCATTGAACCGAATGAATACGGTCTTATTACCGAGGAAATATTAGCAGCTCATATCCGCCCGGAAACAGGCCTGGTTTCTATTCAGCATGCCAATTCTGAAACCGGGATCATCCAGCCTATTCAACGACTGTCTTCCTATCTGCACGAACAGGACATTCTTCTCCATTGCGATGCTGTGCAAACGTTTGGAAAAATCCCGATTCATACAGAACAACTGGGGGTGGCTGCACTCTCAGTGTCCAGCCATAAAGTCCATGGACCTAAAGGAGTGGGTGCGGTCTATATTCGGCCAGGAGTGCCTTGGAAACCCGTTTACCCTCTTACCGCTCACGAACAAGGATTCAGAGCCGGCACGGTGAATGTTCCCGGGATCGGAGCCTTCACTGCCGCTGCAGAGCTGATTATAAGCGAAATGGATAAACAGATATCCCGCAATGAGACATTAAGAACATACTTTTTAGACCAAATCAGCATTCGGTCTCTCCCTGTGTCCCTTGCGGCTGACACTTCACAAACGGAATGTCTTCCCCATATTGTCGGGTGTTTTTTTCACTCATTTGAAGGACAATATGTTATGTTAGAATGTAATCGGAGTAATATTTGCATTTCAACGGGCAGCGCTTGTTCCGCCGGTTATCACGGGCCGTCTGAAGCGATGAAAGCATTAAGAAAAACAGAACAAGAAGCCCTGCAATTTATCCGCATCTCTTTTGGAAGGCATACAACGGCTGAACAGCTGGATAAGTTATTACATACGTTTACAGCGCTTTGGGAACAAAAGAAAGGAGAATTTGATATTGACCGAAGAATTAAAGCTCATGGGCGCCAACAGGCGTGACCAGCTTCTTCTGTGGCTGAAGGAATCCGTATCACCGCTGACAGGAGGAGAACTCGCAAAAAAAGCGAACGTTTCAAGACAGGTAATTGTTCAGGATATATCGCTCTTGAAAGCGAAAAATGAACCAATTATCGCCACAAGCCAAGGATATGTGTACATGGATGCAGCCGCTCAGCAGCACCAGCAGGCAGAAAGAATCATAGCTTGCCTGCACGGTCCTGAACGGACAGAAGAGGAACTGCAAATCATCGTGGACGAAGGTGTTGCCGTAAAAGACGTAAAAATCGAACATCCAGTATACGGAGATTTAACTGCAGCCATCCAAGTAGGCACTCGGAAGGAAGTTAGCCATTTCATTAAAAAAATCAATTCTACGAATGCCGCCTATTTATCACAACTGACTGACGGCGTGCATCTTCATACACTGACAGCACCCGATGAATATCGTATCGACCAAGCCTGCCAAGCACTCGAGGAGGCCGGCATTTTAATTAAAGATTAAAAAAAGCCCTTTACGGGCTTTTTTTATAATTGGTAAGACTGATATGCACCAAGAAGTTTCACTTTACAGCCGAGCGCTTCGAGCTCCTGCATGGCACCTGGAATCAATACCTCATCAAACGCTTTCTCAATATCAACAATAAAGAAATAGTGGCCTAATCCGGTTTTCGTCGGACGTGACTCAATCTTCGACAAGTTTAAGTTTCTCCAAGAAAATGCAGACAGCACTCTGTGCAGCGCCCCAGATTGATCATCCTGCGGAAGCATTACCATCAGTGTCGTTTTGGGCCTTGAACTCAATTTTGAATTCACTTCAAATGATATGTTTTCATCAGGAGACAGGATAACAAATCTTGTATGATTATCCTTGTAATCCTGTATATCTCGTTTCACGATTTTCAATTCGTATGTAGAAGCGGCCATGTCATTGGCAATTACCCCGATATTCAGCTCGGGATGGTCACTGACAAATTTCGCTGCCGCTCCGGTTGAATTAGCGTATTCATAAGGTACGGAAGGAAATTGACGATGGAGAAATTTATGGCATTGCGCGATCGCGTGTGAGTGCGAGTAAATTTTGTCGAGCTCTTTCCATGCATTTTCTCTTGAAGGATGGACGAGCAAGTGCTGATGAATCGGCAACGTCATTTCACCCACGATTGGCAAGGGCTGTTCATGTATTAAATAGTCTATCGTTAAATTGACCGATCCTTCTAATGCATTCTCTAAAGGAACAAAAGCGAAATCAACTTCGCCTGCAACTGCCGCATCTATACACTCCGGTATGGTGCGGTAGGCAACATGTTCGGCGCCGTTTTGAAAACAAGAACTAACTGCTAGATGTGTGAATGTTGCTGCTGGACCTAAATAACCGACTTTCATGACGATATTCTCTCCCTTATGCACCTGAACCTAATATTTCAACCTTTTCTACAAAATCAAACTTCCTGAGTTTATTCATTAACGTATGAATGTCCTCTTCCATTGCAGACGTACTGATAGACAGTGTCACATTCGCCCTGCCTTGAAGCGGTATGGTCTGGTGAATGGAAAGAACGTTGCTTCCAGAATCAGCTACCGCCTGCAGGAGCTGAGATAACGCGCCTGACCTATCCTCCAAATGAAAGAAAAGTGTGATAATTTGTTCTTTAACCATAGTGTAGAACGGAAAAACAGCATCTCTGTATTTATAAAACGCGCTTCTGCTTAAATCCACCTTTTGAACGGCATCTGCCACTGAATCTGCTTTTTTTCGATCAAGCAGCTTTTTGACTTCCAATGTTTTTCTCATCGCATCGGGCAATACATCTTCACGGACAAGATAAAATGTCTCCTCTTTCATTTGCATCCCCCCTTTAAAATAGAGAGCCTGACATCCAGGCTCTCCTCTCAGTCATCATTAATCAATAAATTCAAATTCGAATTCCAGAAGCCTGATAATATCTCCATCCTTGGCTCCGCGTTCTCTGAGCGCTTCATCAACACCCATTCCGCGCATCTGTCTTGCAAACCGTTTAACCGATTCATCACGGGAGAAATCAGTCATCTTGAATAACCTCTCAAGACTGTCTCCTGAAAGCACAAATACACCGTCTGGATCCCGTGTAATGTTAAATGGCACTTCTTCATTCTCCATCGTGTACATGACACGGTTTTGTGTAAGCTCTTCCTCGTCATACAGCGGGAATTCCGGCGTGTTCTCCAGCTGATTGGCGACTTCAAACAGAAGCTCGCGAAGACCTTCTCTTGTCACCGCACTGATTGGGAATACCGGGTAATCATCCGTCAGCTTTTCTTTAAAGGCTTCCAGGTTTTCCGCAGCCTGCGGCATGTCCATTTTATTTGCAACGATAATTTGCGGACGTTCAGTGAGACGCAGATTGTACTCGCTCAGTTCCTGGTTAATCGTGACATAATCCTCATATGGATCGCGGCCTTCCAATCCGGACATATCAATAACGTGAACAATAACCCGTGTCCGTTCAATATGGCGCAAAAACTGGTGGCCGAGTCCGACGCCTTGGTGTGCGCCTTCAATCAGTCCAGGCAAATCGGCCATAACAAAGCTGCGTCCGTCATCCGTTTCAACCATGCCGAGATTCGGGACAAGCGTTGTAAAGTGATAGTCCGCAATTTTCGGTTTTGCAGATGAGACAACAGACAGCAAAGTGGATTTTCCCACACTCGGGAACCCGACAAGGCCGACATCCGCTAGCACTTTTAATTCAAGAACAATATAACGCTCTTTTCCCGGCTCGCCGTTTTCTGAAAGCTGAGGCGCGGGATTAGCCGGCGTAGCAAAGCGGGTATTCCCTCTTCCTCCTCTTCCGCCTCTTGCGATGACAGCCTGCTGCCCGTGCTCTGTTAAATCAGCAATGACCTGCTTTGTATCATCATCTGTCACAACGGTGCCTGGCGGAACTTTAATAACCATATCATCGGCATTTCGCCCATGCTGGTTTTTGGACATGCCGTGCTCGCCGCGAATCGCTTTAAAGTGTTTTTTGTACCTAAAGTCCATCAGGGTGCGGAGACCTTCGTCCACTTCAAAAACAACGTCTCCTCCATTTCCCCCATCACCGCCGGCAGGGCCGCCCTTCGGCACATATTTTTCACGGCGAAACGCAACCATTCCGTTGCCGCCGTCGCCGCCTTTTACATAAACTTTCACCTGATCTATAAACATAATGTCCTCCGTTCTAAACCGTTAAAAACTCCGCTAGTCCAACCCAATTTCAACCATACATTCGTGACTTGTGATCTCAAAACGCAAGATATCAATGTCCACATATCCATTTTGCCGAATATCGTCAAAAGCAGATGAATCGGCAAAAGCGCCGTGAAAATCAAGATACAGAATGAGCTGTCTGTCAGGATGATCCGTTTGCAGTGAAACCGTTAAATGATTTTCGCTCTCTCTGCTGACTGCTTGATCAAACAGATAGAACAGCTTTCTCATCAGTTTCGTCAGCTTTTGATCATAAGCCGATAAATCCTTAATTTCTCCAAGAACTTCATATTCAAGTGTCATATAATGGGTTTTCCAATTAAACGTAAGAAAATCAAACGCCAAGTGCGGTGTTTTCAGGTTTGAGAGCTTTGATTCGTGCTTTGCGTCTATAACCATTTCTTCAATCATTTCAAAGACGCGGTCATACTTCTGCAAGCTTAAGTTTCCTTTAATCAGCTGCAGCTTATTCATCCAATCATGCCGGGAATGGGCAAGCAGATGAATCAGTTCATTTGTTAATGCCGTGTCGTTTATATTTTCTTCTTGTTTTTTTGAAACATCCTTCATTTTCGCACTCCCAATCATTTAATTTCTTATTTAGGAGTCTGTATAAGTGTGTATTATGAATTATAACAGAGAAGGCTTTATTAGAAAAACAATTGTTTTTCCCAGAAATATCATGTTCCTTTTTTTCTGGCTAAGGTTGATTTGCAGCCAGGCAGAACATTTTATGTATTACTGCTTGGGGAACATATCCAGTGGGTTTGAGACGTTTATTCTCATTCTTGGCGGGGTCTGCTCGCACATACTCTGCATTTCATTCTTGGTGTTTACTCCGCATTATTGCAAAAAAAACTCCAGTCATCGACCGGAGTTTTTTGAATCATTATTGAGCTACAGGATATACGCTCACTTTTTTGCGGTCACGGCCGAAACGTTCGAATTTAACAGTTCCGTCGATTTTCGCAAATAGAGTGTCATCTCCGCCGCGGCCCACGTTTTCACCTGGGTAAATTTTTGTTCCGCGTTGACGGTAAAGGATAGAACCGCCTGTTACGAATTGACCGTCAGCACGTTTAGCACCTAAACGTTTAGACTCAGAGTCACGTCCGTTCTTTGTAGAACCTACTCCTTTTTTAGAAGCGAAAAACTGAAGATCTAATCTAAGCATGTAGCTCACCTCCTATATTATGTTTGTGGTCACACGCAAGTTATCTTTGTAATCCCGTTCAATTGTCTCCAACGAAACAATCATGCCTTCAATCAGCAGCTGAGCTTTTTGGCGCGCCTCCGGATCAAGTGATTCAGGGAATTCAAAGTAAAAATAACCCCCGTCCTCCCCTATATCAAGAAGCGGCTCGAAGCCCGCGAGCACAATGACTGCGTTAACAGCTCCAAACACAACGGCTGTTACTCCGGCACAAACAAGATCTTGTCCATGTTCAGCAAAATTCGCATGGCCTGTCATTTCAAAAGACAATATGCCTTTATCATGAGACCTTCTGATTGTTGCCTGAATCATGCTTACGCGTTGATTTTTTCGATCGTCACTTTAGTGTAAGGCTGACGATGACCTTGTTTTTTATGAACGTTTTTCTTTGCTTTGTATCTGAAAACAGTGATTTTTTTCGCGCGGCCTTGTTTTTCAACTTTAGCCGTTACTGTCGCGCCTTCAACTGTAGGGTTGCCGACTTTCACGTTGTCTCCGCCAACAAACAAAACGTCTTCAAAAGTAACTGTTTCACCTGCTTCAACAGCAAGTTTTTCGATGAAAACAGTTTGGCCTTCTTCAACTTTGATTTGTTTACCGCCTGTTTTAATGATTGCGTACATTCTCTGCACCTCCTATTAGACTAAGACTCGCCAGATACCAGGGGGCTTTAAGCTCTTAACACCTGTACTGAGCGGTTGTAGCAATGGTGCTACATCCATAACATTAAAAAATATACCAAAACACAAGACGTTTGTCAAACCATTTTAGTAAGGCAGCAGCAGTTCTTCCATGGAGGAATTCGTCCGCTTATCGGCAAAATAAGCATGCAGCACTTCATTCTCGTCAAGCTGACTGAGTTTCTGCCCTGATTTCTCTATAATAATCGGATGTTTGCAGCCGCGCTTGAACTCGGCCATCACATGATAGACTTTGTCCTCTGCCTTTACATTGAGCGGCAGCAGTTTTTCGAGCTCACGGTTTTTTCCGTAATACCGTTCAAGCAGAAATCTCACATGGATATAGTGCCTTTGCCTGTATTCCTCAAACAAAGAAACAGCCAGAAAGACAAACAAAATCCATGCACTGATTTGCAGAGGAACCACAAATAAAACCCAACACCCAAGCAGCAGGCAGAAGCAGAGCGATGTTTTTAAATTCAGCCTGTGAGCTCTTTGAAAGGGAAGCTGCTTGGAAAACAACAAAAATAACAGCTTTCCGCCATCAAGAGGCCAGATCGGCAGCAGATTGACAAATAAAATAGAAAGGTTATAAAAGGTGAAGAGTTCAAAGGTATGCTGATGAATCAATGAGAATTCTGCAAACATCCAGGCTGCAAACTGAAGCCAGATGTGCTGAAGAGGACCGGCAATAATCACCGCAAACTCTTCCTTTAACGGCCGATTCCCGTGCTCTTCCACTTCAACCGTCCCGCCAAACGGCAGCAAAAAAACTCGCTTGATTCTCCAAGAAAAAAACACGGCCAGAGCAGCATGCCCCAGCTCATGGATCAGCACAATCAGAAGCAGGCATAACAATGCTTTCATATGGCCTGTGACTAGCCCCAGCGCAGCGATAATCCAAAGAAAAGGATGCACATGAATTTTCAAGATAAGGTCGAGCCATTTATTCAAATGAAATCACCTGAATCGGATCAATAAATTTATCGCCGTCTTTCATGGCGAAATAATAGACCCCTTTATTATGATCATCCAGTTTAATCGAACCGAGCTTTTTGCCTTTATCTACAAAATCATATAACGCAACTTCGACATCTTTGAGCTTGCCATAAATACTATAGGTGTTGTCAGCATGCTGCACCTTAACTGTCAGTCCCGTCTGGCTGTCTTTGCTGACTTCAACTACATAGCCTTCTTTTATGCTATCAATTGTATCGCTGCTTGTTTCAACTTTAATCCCTTCCCCATTGTCCTGAAAATCCTGCTGCACTTTCCCGGATGCAGGCGCGATCAGATCTTGTCCCACTGCGATCTGCTGTTCCTTATTTTTATGTTCAGGAGCCAGAAAAGCAAGCGGATTGCCAAATTTCGTTTCAAACCAATGGCTTGCTGAGGCAAATTGAAATTCAGTTTCGAAGGTTTTGGCAACGACGGGTTTAATCTGGCTGACGGGTCCCATATTCGTTTTATAGACTATGGCGGAAACGAGAACAAGGCAGGCCGACAGAAGACATTTTAGGATAATTGAATCTGTTTTAACCAAAGGGTGTTTTCCGTGGAATTTCGAAATGTTATCTTCATAGACCGGAAGAGTTCCATGCTTTTCCTGATCCGTTACCATTACCCAAGACGGGGGTTTCTGTTTTTCAGAAACTGTCTGAGTAGAGAAACGTTTTGAGCCGGAAAACTGTTTTCTTCTTTTCTCTAATCGTTTTCTGATTTCATCTGCTCTGTGACTCATTGCCATCATCCTTTGCATTCGTTGGGTTTGTACATCATATGTCTTGTCCAGGGCAAATATTCATTTTACTCTTACTCAAGCACAAAGCAGACAAAAACAAAAAAATCTGACACAGCATTTGCTTTGTCAGATTCTTGTCTTTGATTCTATCACATTAAGATCTTACTCCGAAAAACGACTTAATCTTAGCCATCATTCCTTTGTTTTGCTCTTCAAGCACCTGCAAAGGAACAGATTCGCCTAAAATGCGGCGGGCAATATTGCGATATGCAATGGAAGCGCGGTTTTTCGGGTCCATTGCAATCGGTTCGCCATGGTTGGAAGCTTTAATGACTTCATCATCATCAGCCACGATTCCGAGCAAATCGATCGACAAATGCTGTGCAATTTCGTCGATGTCCATCGTATCACCGTTTTTCATCAGGTGATTTCTGATTCTGTTTACAACGAGCCGCGGCGGTTCAATGTTTTCCTCTTGCTCCAGCAGCCCTATAATACGGTCAGCATCACGAACAGCTGAGATTTCAGGCGTTGTGACCACAATTGCTTTATCAGCTCCGGAAACGGCATTTTTGTATCCTTGTTCAATTCCGGCAGGACAGTCTATGATGACATAATCAAATTCCTGTTTGAGCTGTTGGACCATATTTTTAATTTGTTCAGGAGCAACAGCCGTCTTATCGCTCGTTTGAGCAGCAGGCATTAAATAGAGCAGATCATCGAAACGTTTGTCTTTTACGAGCGCCTGATGCATTTTGCATCTTTCCTCTACAACGTCTACAAGATCGTAAATAATTCTATTTTCAAGCCCCATTACAACATCTAGGTTGCGCAGCCCTATATCAGTATCTACTAAGCATACACGCTTCCCTAAAATGGCTAAGGCGGTACCGAGATTCGCAGATGTTGTCGTTTTACCTACTCCGCCTTTTCCCGAAGTTATTACGATAGCCTCACCCAATTCACATTCCTCCCTCAAGCCTTGTTAGATCAGGTCTTAAATGAGCCAAATGTTGAAGGCGTTCAATGACCATATTTCCGTCTGTATCTAAGTAAGCACATTCCATTTCGTTCCCTTTTTGAATGTGGTCTGGGGAGCGATTTAACACATGATTGATTCTTAATTGTGTCGGCAGCATTTCAGAGGCAGCGATGACCGCTTGATTATTTCCGTTAAATCCCGCGTGCGCGACACCTTTCAGTGAGCCCAGAACAAAAATGTTCCCTCCGGCCCTGACTGTTCCGCCGGGATTCACATCACCGATCAGGAGCAAGTCGCCTTTCACCTGCAGCACTTGGCCTGATCGGACAATTTTTGAAACAGAAATAATTTCAGCTTCCTCTTTCATACGCTGTGCTTCTTTTTTAGTAATGACTTCACTGTCAATAGAATGAACAAACAAATCCTTCTTTGACGCGATCAACTCGGTCAGCTGTTCCTCTTGCTCTTTATATAAAAAGCGATTTCCCAGCTTAACATGGACGCTGATTTTCTGGCCTTTACCATCCGTATATTGTTCAATTGACAGCATATTCTGAAGACCATCGAGAAGCTCATCAAAAGAACACGCATCATCCAGATGCAATGTTAACCCGTTCTTTGTTCCTTTTATTGTTACATATTGCTGCTTTTTGGTCTTCACAATATCACCTCAACAACATACTTATTTCGTCAAAAAAAGATAAAATCCTTTTTACTCATCTCTCAATTCTTTCTTTAGACTCATAAAAAATAATCTAAATGGCAGAACCAGAATAAGAGCGGCTGCAATATTTAATAAAACTGTCGGTATAAACCGGTCAAGCACAAATCCGTTAAACGTCATGATGTCTTTATGAATCAAAGACTGGATGCCGAACACGAAAAACTCGAGCACGCAGACAGCGAGAACAGCTATTAATATTACCACAAATGCGTTTGTATGCAGTACTTTAAACGCTTTTGAAGCCAAATAGCATAACCCGGCAAACCCAAACATATAAACGCCTAATAGACTTGTATAGTTCATGTCATATAGAAGGCCAAAAATAAATCCGTAAATCATCGCGTGTTTTTGATTGATGAAAGCCGACATGAATATCAATACTAGCATCAGAAAACGCGGGACAAGCACCTGATCATCTGTAACGAACGGAAAATGCACCAGATCTGTAAAAATGCTTTCCGCAGAAAAAACAAGCATCATAACGAAAGGGAGAAGGAAACGTTTCACGATCCTTCCTCCTCTGTATCGACTGTCGGCACATCACGGTTAACAACGATCACATTATTTAAATCGGTAAGATCAGCCGCAGGTTTTACATAAGCAACTTTCGTTAATCCATAGGAATCCGACTCAATATCCGTCACTTCACCGATTGTCAGCCCCTCTGGGAAAACTCCGCCTGTTCCAGATGTTTCAATAAGATCGCCTTTTTTCACGTCTTGTTTATCCTTGCGCTCAATAATTGACATCTTAAGCCGTTTCTTGTCTCTGTCATAGCCTTCGATCAATCCGTAGCCTTTGCCGCCTTTTTTTCCGGAAATTTTCGTCGCGACTCTGTTATTGCGGTCAGTATCGCTTAAAAGCTGAACAGCAGACGTAAAATTGTTAAGTCCGGAGCTTTTGATCTTGCCGATTAATGCGCCTTTTTCGTTTGTAACAGCCATATCTTTCGCTACGTTTTGCTGAGTCCCCTTATTAATGGTGACCTGTTTCGCCCAATTGTCTGGGCTTCTGGCAATGACCGTCGCTAAAATCGGCTTGTAATCTTTAATCGAATTGACATGGCCAAGCTCGTCACGCAAGGATTTGTTTTCTTCTTCAAGTTCTTGAAGTTTGGCTTCATATTGTGTCTGTCCGTCAAGCTTCTCTCTCAGACGCTCGTTTTCTTTGTATGTGTTTTTTAAATCATTAATGTTCTCAAATATCCCTGCAAAAAATTCGGCAGGCGTATGAAAAATATTTTGAAATACTCCCGTCGTATCGCCGATCACTTTCTCAGGCCAGGTGGTATTGCGGCCGCCCTTCAGCGAAAATCCAATCATAGCCACCAATATGATAATACACAGAAGTAATAGCATTAACCGTTTATTCGGCATCGTGTTACACCTCTTCTATTGAACTCCCGATTATCTAGTTTTCCCTTTGAAAAGATGGATGTGCTCCAGTGCTTTTCCTGTTCCGATCGCTACACAATCAAGCGGGTCTTCGGCGATAAGGACCGGCATTTTTGTTTCTTCGCTGATGACTTTGTCCAAGTTGCGAAGAAGCGCTCCGCCGCCGGTTAACACAATGCCTCTGTCCATAATATCAGCTGCAAGCTCAGGCGGTGTTTTTTCAAGTGTGCTCTTCACCGCTTCCACAATTGTAGATACAGTGTCGCGCAGAGCACCAGAAATTTCTTTTCCTGTAATTTCGATTGTTTTCGGCAGACCTGTCAATAAATCGCGTCCGCGGATTTCCATTTTATCGGATTCTTCAGGAGCTTCTGCAGATCCGATCTCCATTTTAATCGCTTCAGCCGTACGGTCACCAATCATCAGGTTGTACGTTTTTCTGATGTAGTTGATAATCGCATCATCCATCTCATCACCGGCTACGCGGATTGACTGTGACGTTACAATGCCGCCAAGGGAAATAATCGCAACCTCTGTCGTACCGCCTCCGATATCAACTACCATGCTTCCAGTCGGTTCCCAAACCGGCAGATTGGCTCCGATTGCTGCGGCAAACGGCTCTTCAATCGGATACGCGTCACGCGCTCCGGCCTGTCTTGTCGCATCGATGACAGCGCGTTCTTCAACAGCTGTAATGCCTGATGGGACACAAACCATGACATATGGTTTTCTGGCAAACATGCCTTTATTTTTAATGGCTTGATTGATGTAATATTTCATCATTGTAGCCGTTGTTTCATAATCAGCGATAACGCCGTCTTTCATCGGGCGAAGGGCCACCACGTTGCCCGGTGTCCGTCCGATCATATTTTTTGCATCATTTCCGACAGCAACAATCGACTTCGTATCCGTTTGCAAAGCGACTACTGACGGCTCTCTCACGACAATTCCTTTTCCTTTTACAAAAACAAGCGTATTCGCAGTTCCAAGATCTATACCAAGGTCTCTTGCACCAATTCCAAACATATGTATGTATCTTCCTTTCTTAAAGCAAAAATACCCTAAAGGGAAAAACTCATAAACTCTATTATAGCTTAATTCGACGAAAAAAAAAGTGTTACAAATATCCTTTTTCCTTTAAACTCACAAATTTTTTATCCCCGATCACCAAATGGTCAAGCAGCTCGATGCCAATCAGGTTTCCGCATTCAAACAGGCGTCTTGTCACTTCAATATCTTCCCTGCTCGGCGTCGGATCTCCAGAAGGATGATTATGAACACAGATAAAGGAAGCGGCAGATCGTTTAAACGCTTCTTTAAACACCTCCCGCGGGTGGACAATAGATGAATTCAGGCTTCCGATAAATACGGTGCGTTTATGGATGACTTGGTTTTTTGTATTTAAGTATAAACAGACAAAATGCTCCTGGGTTAAAAAGCGCATATCCTCCATGACAAGATTTGCGCCGTCTTCCGGGGAGCGAATGACGAAATGTTCTTCGTTGGCTAATTTATGAATACGGCTTCCAAGCTCAACTGCCGCCAGTATTTGAACCGCTTTTACCATACCGATTCCCGGGATGCTCGACAGCTCTTCAACTGATGCTTCTTTCAGCAGACGCAGTCCGTCAAAAGTGAGCAGGAGCCGGTTTGACAGGTCCATAACAGATTCGTGTTTCGTGCCTGTCCGTAATAATATAGCCAAAAGTTCATGATTGGCTAAGTTCTCGGCTCCGACTTTCAGAAGCCGTTCTCTTGGCTTATCTTTCGTTGGGAAATCTCTAAGTTTTAATGGCAGATCGTGTATGATCAAGCACTCCTTTTCTTTCCCTTCCCGTTTATAGAACCGTCATGCCTTTATATCAAAATGGCGAAGAGCTCTCATCGTTTTTGATATAGGCAGTCCCATGACTGAATAATAATCTCCGTCTATTTTCTTTACAAAAAGCGCGCCTCTTCCTTGGATGCCGTATGCACCTGCTTTATCCATCGGCTCTTTTGTTTCAATATAAGTCCAAACCTCTTCTTCACTGAGGGGCCAAAACACAACTTCTGTCTTATCATAAAACGTCTCGCTGTGATTTTCAGCTTGTATACTGACCGCGGTGATTACTGAATGACTTCGGCCTGAAAGCCTCCGCAGCATAGAAGCAGCTTCTTCTTGATCTTGCGGTTTGCCGAGACATTCGCCGTCTAGGCATACCATTGTATCAGCGCCGATAACGATTGCATGCGGGTGGAGATCAGATACAGCCTTAGCTTTTTGTTTTGCCAACCATTGGACGTTTTCTTCTGGTGAAAAGTTTCGATTTAATTTTTCCTCTACTTCACTGACAATAATGGAGTAGGGCAGCTGGAGAAGATCGAGGAGTTCTTTCCTGCGTGGAGATTGTGAAGCAAGTATTAGCGGCTTTGTCATGTTCGTCATCCTTTCAGGGTTTGCTTAAGAAAAAAAGATACTCGTTTATCCTATCAAATCATGAGGCTTGTCACAATTTCAGAAAAATAACTTTTTCATGACAAAATAAAAAAAGCCTGTCGCTAAAGGACGAAGGCTCAGGTACTTTCTCTTATTTAATGACGGCTAACAGCTGCTGCTGAGCCTTCCACCCGGCTTCAGCACTTGGGTCCTCTAATTCCTTTAATGCCTGCAAAATCGCTTTTTTCTCTCCTTCTCCTGATGCTTCTGTTTTACCAAGCGACTTTTCTATTTTTTCTACACTCGCTTTTGTAATGTCTTCGCCGAGAATCGCCTTTGCTGCAAGCTCAGCTGTTTCCTTGAAAGAATCTGTCATATCTGACTCTATTGATAAGGAAAGCTCCTTGCCTCCCCAGGCTTCAAAATCACTGTCGATTAAAAGCTGCCCCAATTGCTGTGACACGTCCTTATCACTGGCTAAACCTGCGATGACATACGTATACCCGTCATCCTTTGACAGTGACACTGCGGAATAACCTTTTTCGGTCAGTTGTTCTGTTAACGTTTCGGCACCCTTTTCATTTGAGAATTTTCCGGCTTGTACAGCGTATGTTTCATATGTACCTTCAGCTGGTGCCGCCGGTTTTTCTGCGCCTGAGCTTTGTTTATCAGCAGAAGCATCTCCGGCTTTTGCCGTTTGGCTGCCTAGTGAATCATCTAAAGAGGCCGGGGCTGACGCTTCTTTATTGCCCGAGATGTTCAACGCGAATAAGCCTAATCCGGTGCCTATGACAGCTGCAAAGGCAATCGTCGCCGCCACTCTTTTTACGGGTTTGGCCGTCCCCGCTTTTCCTTTTGCATACAGCTTTGTTTTCTTCTTTTGATAGGGCGGAACGACTTTTGGATCCTCTTTAAACACCTTGTCCTCTTCGGAATTCCAGTTAAATTCATCTTCATCAGGATGTTCATGGGATGCCGCGACCTCTTGTTCTGCTTTTCTCTTTTCCTCCCAATTTGAAAATGTCATGTTTTTTTCCATCTCAGTTTCAGGCGTTTCTTGTTCGTAAACCGTCTCTTCTTTTCCATTAATCGTCACCTTGAGGGCTTTTTCTGCGGCTTTATTGTTTTTTTTATTCTTCCTTTTTTTCAATTCCGCTTCCTCCCTTTGTTTGCTTGACCGTTCATGTCGGCTTTTCATGCTACACACTTTAGCACAGGCGAAAAAAAAAAGAACAAGACTTTTGTCGTCTTGTCCAAAAAACGTTCGTCAAATTTTTCAGCGGTCAGCCCAATGCCACCTTCATATAAAAAGAAATAATAGAGTCGCCGTATAAATAGGCTAAAATGCTCCCTGCCGCAATTGCGGGGGCAAAGGGAAGCGGCTGCCCTTTGGCGAGTCTTCCAGTCAGGACGGCTGCCGCTCCATACACTGCACCTATCAAAATAGAAAAGAAAAAGGCAGCTGCCAGCACTTTCACACCAAGCACGAAGCCAATCACCGCAAATAATTTAATATCTCCTCCCCCTATTCCCCCATGGGTGAGTAAGGCAATTAAGACCAGGAAAAGAAATCCGGCTGCCGCACCTAACAGGCCGGCATACCAGGAATCAAGCGGAGAAATCAATCTGGCTGCCGCTAAAAAGGGGAGAAAGAAAATCAATATTCGATTTGGAATCAGCATAAAATGAATATCTGTCACTGCAACAATGATAAGAAGAGAGGTAAACACAACAGCGGGAAACAGCTCCGGAGACGGGCCAAAGCGTATTCCTGCAGCGGCAAATAAACACGCTGTCACAAGCTCTGCCGCAGGATACTTAAAAGAAATTCTATGCCCACAGCTTTTACATTTGCCTTTTTGGAAAAGGAATGACAGGATGGGAATTAATTCTGCGGGAGTTAATGTCCGCCGGCAAAACGAGCATGCTGAACGAGGCTTGACAATAGATATACGCAAGGGGATACGGCACCCGGCCGTATAATAAAACGAGCCAAGGATCAGCCCGAGGATAAATAGAATGGGAAGCATAGACAACACACCTTTACAAGATACTGGCATGGATTGTAGCAGAATGAGCGCCTAAACTCTAATCGGGAATTTTCGATTTTACGCGTAAAAAGCCCCGGCAAAATCTCATTTTCGATACTGCCGGGGCTAGACCTATTATTTTAACCTTTTGCGAATGTCAGAAATAAAATAGAGCGATCCGGTAATCAGCACAATTTCATTTGAGCCCTTTTTGCTTTCTATGAATTCGATCACATTGTCCGGATCTTCATCCCAGCTTTTATTGCTGATTTCACTTACATCATAGAGATCTTTTGCAAAAGAAGCACGCGGGAAATCAAAAGAAGTAAAATGAATCGCATGCGCTATGGTTTCCAATTTCTTAATCATATCGTGATACGGTTTGTCCTTTAACGCGCTAAACACCACAGAAATGCGGGAATCAGGGAAACGCTGTTTCATCGTTTCCGCCAGCTTTTCAACGCCTTCTTCGTTATGTGCACCGTCTAAATATACCGGCGGATGTTCTTGAACAAGCTCTAATCGTCCCGGCCAAGCAGCCTTTACCAGCCCGCTTCTTAACGCTTCATCACTGATATGAACAATCTTCTCCCTATTGAGGCACTCAACAGCCAAAATGGACAAAGCCGCATTTTGTCTTTGATGGGTGCCGATCAGAGATGTCCGAATATCGTCATAGCACTTCTCGCCCGTTTTAAATGAAAACTGTTCTCCGGCAGGCAGAGCCAGTTCATTGAAAATAACAGATGTATCATGTAATGACTGAAACGGCGCAGCATGTCGTTCAGCTTCATGACGTATGACCTGTAAGGCTTCCGGCTGGGTAACAGCTGTAACGATTGGAATACCTTCTTTAATAATTCCGGCCTTTTCTCCTGCAATTTCTTCAATGGTGTTTCCTAAAATGTTCATATGATCGTGCCCGATGCTTGTAATCACTGTTAAAAGCGGTTCAACCACATTCGTAGAATCGAATCTACCGCCTAGACCTGTTTCAAAAATAACAAAGTCGACCTTATGAAACTCAGCAAAATATAAAAACGCACACGCCGTCATAATTTCAAATTCGGTCGGCTGTCCGTATTTCGTTTGATCAAGCGCTTCAACGTGCGGTTTCATCTGATTGACAAGTGCTGTCCATTCCTCATCTGAAATCGGTGTCCCGTTAACGCTGATCCGTTCATTAAACGTAATGATATAAGGTGACGTAAACGTTCCAACCGTATATCCGGCTTCTTGCAGTATAGAACGGATAAAAGCGACAGTTGATCCTTTACCGTTTGTTCCTGCGATGTGGAACGCGCGGATTTTCTTTTCAGGATGCCCTAACCGCGCCATCAGCTGCTCCATTCGGCCGAGTCCGGGCTTCACACCGAATTTCAGCCGCCCGTGAATCCAGCTGCGCGCTTCTTCATATGCACTAAACAATGATAATCCCCTCTTTTATAAGACAAGGCGGTTTCTCTAGAAACCGCCCCGGCTTTTCATTAGCCCTTCAGCTCAGCCATTCGTTTTTGAACAGCGTCACGCTTTGCCACATAATCTTTTTCTTTTTCACGCTCTTCATCAATTACGTGCGCAGGCGCTTTTTTCATAAATCCTTCATTTCCAAGTTTCTTTTGGACGCGCTCGACTTCTTTTGTCAGCTTATCGAATTCTTTTTGCAGACGAGCAATTTCTTCATCAATATTAATTAAGCCTTCAAGCGGAAGAATAACCTCTGCTCCTGAAACAACAGCCGTCATCGCCTTATCAACGGCCTCGATATCCGTGCCGATTTTAAGTACGCTCGGATTCGTAAAGCGTTCAACGTATGAACGGTTCGCTTCAAGACGGGCTGCTATTTCGTCTGTGCTTGTTTTAATATACAGTTCAACCTGCTTGCTCATTGGCGTATTGACTTCACTGCGGATATTGCGCACAGAACGAATCAGCTCAACAAGAAGCTTCATGTCAGCTGCCGCTTCAGTATCGGTATGCTCCGGTACTGCAACAGGCCATTGGCTTACTGTAATGGATTCGCCTTGGTGAGGAAGGTGCTGCCAAATTTCCTCCGTTAAGAACGGCATAAACGGATGGAGCAGGCGCATCGTTTGATCCAGTACGTAAGCAAGGATGGAACGGGTTGTTTTCTTAGCCGCTTCGTCTTCTCCGTAAAGAGGAAGCTTCGCCATTTCAATATACCAATCACAGAAATCGTCCCAAATAAAGTTGTATAAATGGCGGCCGACTTCACCGAATTCATATCGATCAGCAAGCTGCGTCACGTGCTCGATCGTTTCATTTAATCGCGTTAAAATCCACTTGTCAGCAACTGATTTTTCGCCTGACATATCAAGCTCATCGTATGTCATGCCATCCATGTTCATTAATGCAAAACGGGAGGCATTCCAAATTTTATTGGCAAAATTCCAAGTCGATTCCACTTTTTCATAGCTGAAGCGCAGATCCTGGCCAGGAGAGCTTCCAGTCGCAAGGAAATAACGCAGAGAATCGGCTCCGTACTTGTCAATGACATCCATCGGATCGACACCGTTGCCAAGAGATTTACTCATTTTCCGGCCTTGCTCGTCACGGATTAAGCCGTGGATTAAAACATCTTTGAACGGGCGCTCGCCTGTAAATTCAATGCCTTGGAAAATCATGCGTGACACCCAGAAGAAAATGATATCGTACCCTGTCACGAGAACGTCTGTCGGGTAGTAGCGTTTAAAGTCTTCAGCTGTTACATCAGGCCAGCCCATCGTGGAGAAAGGCCAGAGCGCAGAACTGAACCATGTATCCAGTACGTCTGTATCCTGTTCCCAATTTTCGCTGTCCTCAGGCGCTTCAAGCCCGACATATAACTCGCCCGTTTCTTTATGATACCAAGCCGGAATGCGGTGGCCCCACCACAGCTGACGGGAAATACACCAGTCGCGGATATTTTCCATCCAGTGTAAATACGTTTTTTCGAAACGGTCAGGCACAAAGTTGACTTTCTCGTCTTTCTTTTGCAGCTCAATCGCTTCATCAGCAAGCGGCTGCATGCGCACAAACCATTGTGTAGAAAGATATGGCTCAACAACAACCCCGCTTCGTTCACTATGGCCGACAGAGTGCATATGATCCTCGATTTTGAAGAGAACTCCTGCCTCCTGTAAATCTTTTACGAGCTTTTTGCGGCATTCAAAACGATCCATACCTTGATATTGCAAAGCATTTTCATTCATCGTTCCGTCTTCATTCATGACAAGAATGCGTTCTAAATTGTGGCGGTTGCCAAGCTCGAAATCGTTCGGATCATGAGCAGGCGTAATTTTCACAGCACCTGAACCAAACTCCATATCAACGTAGTCATCACCGACAATCGGGATTTCACGATTTGCAATTGGCAGGATCACCGTTTTTCCGATCAGGTGCTTATAGCGCTCATCTTCAGGGTGAACGGCAACGGCTGTATCACCGAGCATCGTTTCAGGACGTGTCGTCGCAATTTCAATTGAGCCTGAACCGTCAGCGAGCGGATAGCTCATATGGTAGAACGCGCCCTGAACATCCTTGTAAATGACCTCAATGTCGGATAGGGCTGTTTTTGTCGCAGGGTCCCAGTTAATAATATATTCGCCTCTGTAGATCAAGCCTTTTTTATAAAGCTTAACGAAAACTTCACGAACCGCTTTGCTTAGGCCTTCATCCAGCGTGAAACGTTCACGGGAATAATCAAGGCCAAGGCCTAATTTCGCCCACTGGCTGCGAATAAAGTCAGCATACTCTTCCTTCCACTTCCACGTTTCTTCGAGGAATTTCTCGCGGCCCAAATCGTAGCGGGATGTGCCTTCTTCACGAAGTTTCGCTTCCACTTTAGCCTGTGTCGCGATGCCGGCATGGTCCATACCCGGAAGCCACAGCACATCATAGCCCTGCATGCGTTTCATTCTTGTTACAATGTCTTGCAGCGTTGTGTCCCACGCGTGGCCAAGGTGAAGTCTTCCTGTTACGTTCGGCGGCGGAATGACAACAGAATACGGCTCTTTTGTCTGGTCACTGCCCGCTTCAAAAAATTTGCCTTTCAGCCAAAAATCATATCGGTCTTTTTCAATCGCTGCCGGATCGTATTTCGTCGGCATTGTTTGTTCATTCGTTTCCATGATAACCCTCCAGCATGTTTAAAAATGACTGAGAACGAAAAAAGAGCTCTTCATCCCTATAAAAGGACGAAAAGCTCTTTCGCGGTACCACCTTTTTTCATGAACTCTAATCAGTTCATGCACTTACAACGGATAACGGGTGTTTCCCGAATTTCTCTACTCTTCTTTCAAGAAATTATGCTCCCGGGCGACCTTCCAATCAGACAACATAAGAAGCCTTTCAGCAAACGGCTTCTCTCTCTGCATGCGCCTTTTTTGTACTCTTCCCGTTCTAAGCAGGTGTATTTATCAGCTCATTATATACATTATTTATGTTCTTTATTATAGTAAAAGTGTTTTTGATTCGTCAATCATCTTTTCCAAAAACGCCGCTTTATATACAGATAGGCAGGCACCTATTGCCCAAGTTTACATATGATGCTTGTAAATGCGTAGAGGAGGATGCACCGTGAAGAAACGTTTCAGCTCTTATTCGCTGCCGCCGTGGGTCAAACAAATTCGGCTTGTATCCACGCAAGTGATTATACCCATTACAATTTTTCAAGGAATCAGAACCATTTTCTTTCCGACAACCTTTGATGTTTTGCTGCTCGCAATCCTAATCTTTTTAGCTTGCGCCCTTCATTTAGAATGGATATAAACAAACAAGTCCGCGCCATTAAGACGTGGACTCGTTTTCAGCCTGGAATTTTTTCTCTTGTTCAATCTGATGAATCTTCATCACAAAAGGCTCTATATTTTTCATTTGCCAGTAAGCCTTTAATAATTGTGTACATTCATCTTTTTCAAGTTGCCTTTTCCCTGTTTGATAACGGTTGAGCACCTTGTACATGGCTGCCGGGTATGCCATATAGCTAAGAAAAAGGCTGACTTCCGCTTCACGCAAAGGGAATGATTTCGTATATGCATAAAACCATTCGACGCATTCCGGACAAGCTTTTGGAAAGCCCCTGAACATTTTTGTATAAAAACCGAGCAAATCGTTTTGCGGCGGGCCGACAGACGCTCTTTCAAAGTTTGTCAAATACCCTGTCCCGGCATCATTATATAGAAAATGGTGAATAGACAGACTGCCGTGGTTCATGACAACCCTTGAGACACCCTTTTCTTTAGCCGACTCATACCAGTCCTCTATCCGCTCCAGTGCAAAGTTCACCGCGGAAATGGTTTCTGAAAAATAGGTTGCGGCCTGCAGTTCAAAAGGGGAAAGGTACCATTCCTTCTCAGCTCTGTCTACAAACTGTTCATAGAAAATTTTATCATGTTCCCACTTTTTTTTCGTTTGTCCGTAATAACGTTCAATATCATCACGTCTGACCTTCATTTCCTGCGCGGTTCTCTCGTGAAGACGGGCTGTTTCTCTAAATAAATAATCATGTTTCTGATCCCGTTCTTCCTCCTGGTCAAATTGAAGCCAAGGCATTAAATAATAGGAATCTCCTGATTGTAAGCCGGCTGAGAAAAACTCTCCGCTATTTGTTCTGTAAACGGGTACAAATGAACGAAAACCTTTTTCCTCTATCGCCACCATGTGATCTGTAAACTGTTTGCCGCAAACCGATTTCAATTTTTTCAGGGCAAATACGCCGTAGTCTGTATACACTTTCCACACAAGAGGACTGACAGGCTCAATAAATTGAGCAGTCAGTCCGTACTCCTGAAGAACCGATTGGGTATCTTCCATTCCATTCACCACATTTTCCGATCGCTTACGGCTTACGCATGGCTGTTGTTATATTGCGGAATATAGAGGATCTGTCCTGCTTTCAATTCATCGTCCAAGGCTAATGAATTCATTCTGATCAGCTGCTGGGAAGTAATTTCATACCGTTCGCATAAACGTTCGATCGTATCTTCCTGCTGAACAATGCATATTTTCATTCTCGAAAACTCATCCTCTTCTCTCGTAAAGAGTTTTGTTAAATAAAGAGAATTATCACTTTCCTTTGTTTGAGGTTCCTTTGTTTTAGCAGCAGGAGCAACTTTAGGAACATCATCCGCTTCCTTCCTTTCTGTCTCAGAGGTCTCAGGCAGCTGGAAGGAATGAAAAGGTGTTTCTTTCTCAGGCTCTTCAGCCGGAGGTGTTTTTCTCACTTCAATTTCAAAGCTTTCTTCCTCTTGTTCTTCCTTTTCCAGCAGTTTTGGCGCTGAATAAAAAGAATCTTCCTCTTCTTGTTCGGACAGGAAGGTACGGTATACTGGTGTAAGCTCTTCTCGAGGTGTCTCCTCCGAGCTGGCTTTTTGATTGAAATGAAGGTGTAAAACGGATTCGTCATTCTCCACATATGCAGCTGACGCTGGTTCCTTTGTTCTGCTTTCTTCTATGGACAGAACGGTCTCAGACACAGCCTCCGGAGCTTTTTCCGTTTCTTGACGAAGTGCAGGTTCAGTGTACTCCGCTTGATCTGCTTTTTCCGTTTCTTGACGAAGTGCGGGCTCAGCATGCTCCGCTTGGTCTGCTTTTTCCGTTTCTTGACGAAGTGCGGGCTCAGCGTGCTCCGCTTGGTCTGCTTCTTCCGGTTCTTGACGAAGTGCAGACTCGTCGTGCTCCGCTTGATCTGCTTTTTCCGTTTCTTGACGAAGTTCAGGTTCAGTGTACTCCGGTTGGTCTGCTTCTTCCGGTTCTTGACGAAGTGCGGGCTCAGCGTACTCCGCTTGATCTGCTTCTTCCGGTTCTTGACGAAGTGCGGGCTCAGCGTACTCCGCTTGATCTGCTTCTTCCGGTTCTTGACGGAGTGCGGGCTCAGCGTGCTCCGGTTGGTCTGCTTCTTCCGGTTCTTGACGGAGTGCGGGCTCAGCGTGCTCCGGTTGGTCTGCTATTTCATTTTGAGCCTCTTGACGCAACGCATATTCAAGAATAGGAGCCACTGGTGTTTCTGCTTTTTCCTCAGCAATCACAGTCTCTTTATGTTGCTCAGCTTGCAAAGCCGGTGATTCTTCCGCTCCAGAATTTTCACGAAGCTGAGCCTCCGCTGGAGAGACCGCTTCTTCACGAACATCTGCTATTGCAGCTGCTGGCTCTGGCGTTTCTTTTTTGGCATTAACACTCTCTTGAACCTCTTTTCCCGATGCATCAGATTCTGGCTCAGCTTCTTCTGTTTCCAATTCCGCACGAGTCGCTGCTTCCGGCACTGCAAGCTCTGGATCGTCTTTCCCTTTCACAACTTCTCGCGCCTCTGGTTCTAAAGCAACTGATTCCGTCGGTGCAGATTCTGCTTTTTCTGTTTCCAGCTCTTCACGGAGCCCCGCTTTCGAGACAAAAAGTTCTGGCGGTTCGGCTAGCGGTTCATCCTTTACAACTGCTTCCCCTGTCGGAGGTGCATCCGTTTCTAATACACTTTGAATCGGCGGTTCAGAAAGCTCTTCCTCCCTGAATGCCGCAGGAGCTTCATATAGAGGAATCTCCGGCTCTTTATCTGCCGTATCATCCAAAAGCCCTTCGATCGCTAAATCAGCCTGAATCGTTAAAATGCGCGAATCCGTTAATTGATAGTCAAATGCGTCAATAAAGACGAAGACATCCTGTAAATGGCTCACTTTATTTTTAGGAATGGTAATATCCACAGGAAAACAGTGAGTCAGTTCCGCGCTCCCATCCTCTCTCTTTCTGACTTCTTCAACAAACCGCTTATCGGTATAAAACTCTTCGGTATGTTTGTTTTGATCTATGTTGTACTCACCTGTAAGTTCAAGCGATCCTCTGATTGATACATAATCATTGACTTCCTGAACCCTAATGTCAGGATCTAATGAAATAGAAAGCAGTTCAGAAACTTCCTGTCCTTTTTGGAAATAGATCGATTCTTCTACAGAAAATTGCAATCGATGATTTTGCGGCAAGTTCATATCCTCCTTTCATCTAATCCTTAAAATTAGATGTCACTAAAGGTGTATGTATGAACTGGGGGAAATATGAGTGGGCGAGCACAGAAAAAAACCGGTACAAGGATGTCCTTGATACCGATTTTCACTCTTATCCGCGGCTGATCTCAGCGAATACTTTCTCAGCTGCCTCGATTGTTTTTTCAATATCTTCACCAGTATGGGCCGTTGAGAGGAAAAGACCTTCAAATTGTGAAGGCGGAAGAAATACACCTGCATTTGCCATCCCTTTATAATAGTTAGCAAACAGCTTCAAATCAGATGATTTGGCTGTTTCATAATTGATAACAGGTTCGTTTGTAAAGAAGAAACCGATCATTGAACCTGCGCGGTTAAAGGTATGCGGAATGCCATGAGCCTCGGCGGCTTTAGAAATGCCTTCTTCCAGCCTGTCGCCTTTTTTGATGAAATTCTTGTAGGATTCAGGTGTCAGCTGCTTCAATGTTTCTAAGCCAGCCGTCATCGCAAGCGGGTTGCCTGACAATGTGCCGGCCTGATAAATCGGACCGCTCGGAGCGATCTGCTCCATGATTTCAGCCTTGCCGCCATAAGCGCCGACAGGAAGCCCGCCCCCGATCACTTTTCCTAAACAAGTCAGATCAGGCGTTACCCCAAAATAACCTTGAGCACAGTTATAATCAACCCGGAAGCCTGTCATCACTTCATCAAAAATCAGCAGGGAACCATATTCCTCAGTGATATCACGCAGACCCTGCAGGAAACCTTCTTGCGGCGGAACAACTCCCATATTTCCGGCAACCGGCTCAACGATAACACCTGCAATGTCTTCACCGAATTGCTGGAAAGCAAGCTTTACACTTTCTAAATCATTGTACGGGACAGTAACGGTGTTTTTCGCAATGCCTTCAGGCACACCAGGGCTGTCAGGCAGACCGAGAGTGGCCACTCCTGAACCCGCTTTAATCAAGAGGGAATCGCCGTGTCCGTGGTAGCAGCCCTCAAATTTCACAATCTTGTTGCGGCCCGTATAGCCTCTTGCCAAACGGAGAGCGCTCATTGTGGCCTCCGTTCCGGAGCTGACCATTCGCACAATTTCTACAGATGGCACACGATCAATAACGAGCTTTGCCAGTTCATTTTCAACTTCAGTCGGAGCACCGAAGCTTGTCCCGTATTCAGCCACTTTTTTGAGGCTCTCTACGACGCGGTCATTTGTATGGCCTAAAATTAAAGGCCCCCATGACAAAACGTAATCAATATATTCATTTCCGTCAATATCGAAGATTTTTGAGCCTTTTCCGCGCTCCATAAAAATCGGGTCCATGTCTACCGATTTAAATGCGCGAACAGGACTGTTCACACCGCCCGGCATGAGTTTTTGCGCTTCTTTAAAAGCCGCTTTAGATTTTTCATAGCTTCTCATCTGCCTCAACTCCTGTCAACTGAATAAAATTACTCCGCAAGCCATTTCGCTGCGTCTTTCGCATGATACGTAATAATCAGATCGGCGCCTGCACGCTTCATGCTTGTTAAAATTTCTAACACAATTTCTTTTTCTTTGATCCAGCCGTGCTGCGCTGCAGCCTTCACCATTGAATACTCTCCGCTTACATTATAAGCGACGAGCGGCAAAGTAAATTCATTTTTCACATCACGCATGATATCCATATATGAAAGCGAAGGTTTGACAATCAAAAAGTCCGCGCCTTCCTCGACATCTGATTGTGCTTCGCGAAGGGCTTCCATACGATTGGCAGGATCCATCTGATATGTTTTGCGGTCTCCAAATTGCGGCGTGCTGTTTGCTGCATCACGGAACGGGCCGTAAAACTCACTTGAATATTTCACGGCGTAAGACATAATCGGAATATTGACAAACCCTTCTTTATCAAGCGCTTCTCTGATAACCGTAACAAATCCGTCCATCATGTTTGACGGCGCAATGATATCCGCACCTGCTTTCGCTTGACTGACAGCTGTCTGCGCCAAAAGTTCCAGCGATTCATCATTGAGGATGACCCCGTCTTTGACAAGTCCGCAATGGCCGTGATCTGTATATTCACATAAGCATGTATCAGCGACAACAACCATCTCAGGGAAGTGTTTTTTAATTTCTGTGATGGCTTCTTGGACGATGCCGTGATCATGGTACGCTTGTGTACCGCAATCATCTTTTTCTTCTGGGATGCCGAACACGATAACAGATTGGATGCCCAGTTTGACCAGCTCTGCCACTTCATCCTTCAATACATCCAATGATACATGGTAAACATCAGGCATTGACGGAACAGCTTTTTCACCTTCGAGCCCTTCAACGACAAAAATCGGATAAATAAAATCGGATGGATGCAAGCGTGTTTCCTTTACCATCTCTCTCATTGCTTTTGAAGACCGCAGGCGGCGGTGCCTGTTAAATGATTGACTCATATTCTCTCTTCCTCTCTTGACATGCTGCACATTAACTCAAGCATGCCATCTATTGTAAATGTATCAGGCGTATGCGATGTGATGCCGTACGTCATCAGGGCGTCCCTTGTTAAAGGTCCGATGCTGATACAGGCCGTCCTGTTCATCTGCCACTTTTTCAATTCTTCTTTTAAGACATGCATAAACGTATGTACGGTTGATGAACTCGTAAAAGTCACATAATCAAATGAGTATTGACTCGCAGCCTCTTTCAGTGCCTTGATGCCTTCTTCATCCGGAATCGTTTCGTAGACAACCCATTCCTTCACTTCAAAACCAAGCGGGATAAGCTCTTTTTTCACCACATCACGTGACAAATTACCTTTAATCACAGTAATCCGTTCCTCGGGTTCAGCGTGCTGCTTAAGGGTCTCTGCCAATTGTTCAGCGATATAATCCTTAGGCATCACATCAACCGATACGTTATGCGTTTCCAACCGGCGGGCCGTTTTTTCACCGACTGCCGCAATTTTTTTATGCGCAGGAAGAATAAGCTGATTTTCCTTTAGGTAAGAAAAAAAGAAGTCCGCTCCGTTCACGCTTGTAAAAACAAGCCAGCCAGGCGCGGCAAGATCCTCTTTCACCTGTTTCGCAACATCGTTTGGCAAAGCGCGGCGAAACGTAATTAAAGAGGTCAAAACCGCTTTTCCGCCAAGTGCCTCCACTTTTTGCTGAAACGATTTTGCCTGCGCCTTATTCCGGGTGACTAGCACTGTTTTTCCCTTCAGCGGAAAATCATTTTTCATCCTCATCAAGCTCCTGTTTTACACGATCAATTAATTCTTTGGCTCCTTTGGCAGCCATAAGAGCGGCACAGCGTTTTCCGACTTCTTCCGGATCGTTTCCTGTAACGGTTTCTTTATAAATGATTTTGCCGTCCGGAGAAGCAACAAGACCTGTCAATTCAATTTCATCCTGCTCGTTTAAGACGGAGTAGCCTGCGATCGGAACCTGGCAGCCGCCCTCCAACGCGTTTAAATAAGCACGTTCCGCCAACACAGTCCGTTTTGTATATTCATCTGTAAACTGTGAAAACAATGCCAATAGTTCGTCATCCGTTTCTCGGCACTCAATCGCCAGTGCCCCCTGGCCCACTGCAGGCAAGCAGCGTCCAGGCTCGAGGAATTCGGTTACAACATCTTGCTTCCAGCCCATTCTGGAAAGTCCGGCAGCGGCTAATATAATCGCATCATAATCCTCAGTTTCCAGCTTTTGAAGTCTCGTATCTATATTACCTCTAATCCATTTAATTGTAATGTCAGGACGCTCAATCAAAAGCTGCGCGCTTCTTCTTAAACTGCTCGTGCCGATGACAGCGCCTTCCTTCATTTCTGAAAGCTTTACGCGATTCTTTGAAATAAGGGCATCACGAGGGTCTTCTCGTTCAGGAATACAGCCGATCACAAGGCCTTCAGGCAAAACAGCAGGCATGTCCTTCATGCTGTGTACCGCCATATCAATCTCTTCGTTTAAAAGCGCTTGTTCAATCTCTTTGACAAACAGCCCTTTTCCGCCCACTTTTGATAGTGTAACATCGACGATTCGGTCGCCCTTTGTCACAATTTCTTTAATTTCAAAAGCAAATGAAGGATTGATTTCCTTCAGTTTTTGAATGACCCATTTGGTTTGAGTCATAGCGAGTTTGCTCCGTCTGGAACCTACTTTAATCGTTCTCATATTTTTCTTTCCTCCCGAATCTGCTTGGGACATCATTTAACTGAACCAATGGAATTGCGACAGGCTTCCAAGCAGGAAATAATTGATCATCAGCACAAGAAAACAAGCCGTATTCCACAGTGCAGCGACCTTTCCTTGCAGCTCTTTAATCAGCCTGATATAAAGATAATAGCTGTACAGCAGCAGGACGACAAACGAACCAAGTACTTTGGCGTCGAACCAATACAGCGTTTCTAGTGAGACATACGCCCAAATGACGCCGAGAATCAAACTCAGCAACAGCATCGGGACCCCGATGACATTCAGAACATACGCCATATAATCAAGCTTAGACAAATCTTCTATTCTCAACAGCCATTTCCCCCATTTTTTCTTTTTCAGCAGACGATATTGAAACAGATATAACACTGAAAAAACGAACGAAAGGGAAAAAGCGCCGTATGAAAGAATCGCCATTGTAATATGAATCACCAATAGCTCGGATACAAGCTGCCCGGAAAAAGCGGCTGACTGCTGCTCTGTCGGTGAAAATGTGTGAATGGCGATCATAGAAAATCCTATTACATTTGTGAAAAACACAATAAAGTCAACTCGTAAAAGCTTTGTCAGTACAAGTGACAGCGTGACAAGAACCCAGGCATAAAAATAAAGCGCCTCCGTCACATTTAATACCGGAAACCGCCCCGTCACCCACATAAAGTAGGCCAAATACACAGTTTGCAGAGTCCAGACAATAGAAAGCAACCAGAAGGCCATTTTTCCAGCCTTCCGGTTGTGTTGAAGAAAATCTATAAAATAAAAGAGTACACTTAATGCGTAAATGACGATTGTCCCCTCATTAAGTCTTGCCATTGCAGTATCAATCATTCAGCTTTCACTCACTTACAAGTGGGGCAAAGCCCGCTTTTGATTCAGCCTTTTTAAAAGAATGGACCTTTTGGCTGCTTTCAACAGTATTCAGCATTTGACGGCCCGCAGCTTCCTCAATGTCAAAAATCTGCATAAACAAGGCCAGCTTTTCTTCAGAATCAGCATCTGCCGCAAGCTCTTTCACCTTTAAGATCGGATCTCGGAGCATTTGGTTAATGATACTTTTGGTATGTTTGTTCAACAGTTTTTTCTCTCTCGTACTCAAGTGAGGCAGCTTCCGCTCGATGCTGTCCATCGTTTCTGACTGGATGGCAAGCGCCTTTTCGCGCAATGCGGAAATAACCGGAACGACACCAAGTGTATTCAGCCATTGTTTAAACTCTACAATGGTTTCTTCAATTAACAGTTCAACTTTTTCAGCGGTTTCTCTGCGCTCTTTCATGTTCGCCTCTACAATGCCTTCCAGATCGTCGATATCATAAAGGAAAACACCTTCTAGATCATTCAGCGCCGGATCAAGATCTCTAGGAACGGCAATGTCCACCATAAACAGCGGACGCCCCTTACGAAACTTATTCGCATTTTCCATCATCTCTTTGGACACGACAAAATCACTTGCACCGGTTGAACTGATTAAAATATCGGCCTCCGCCAGCGCGCTTTCAAGCTGATTTAAGCTTCTCGCCTCACCAGAGAAACGGTCTGCAAGCTCCTTTGCTTTCAAGTACGTTCGGTTAATGACAGTTACCTTGCCAATTCCCTGTCCGTGCAAGTTTTCCGCAGCAAGCTCGCCCATTTTTCCTGCACCAAGAATCAATATGTGCCTGCTTGAAAGGTTTCCGAAGATTTTTTTCGCAAGCTCAACGGCCGCATAGCTAACAGACACTGCATTAGAGCCAATGTCTGTTTCGGCGTGAGTCCGTTTACCCACTGTAACCGCCTGCTTAAACAACTCATTAAAAATCGTGCCGATCGTTTTTTCTTGCTGAGCTGTTTTAAAGCTGTCGCGCACCTGGCCGAGAATTTGCGTTTCACCGATAACCATAGAATCCAATCCGCAGACTACACGGAACAAATGCTCAACAGCCGCATCGCTTTCGTAAAACCTTAAAAACGGTGAAAGGTCTTCTTTGCTTAATTGAAACCAGTCAGCTAAAAACTTCTTTATATAATAACGGCCGGTATGGAGCTGGTCGACGACCGCATAAATTTCAGTGCGGTTGCAGGTTGAGACAATGATGTTTTCAAGAATGCTTTTCTCCGCTTTCAGCTGCACCATCGCTTCTGCCAGCTCTTCCTGCTGAAAGCTTACTTTTTCACGTATCTCAATAGGGGCGGATTTATAATCTACTCCCACAACAAGTATATGCATAGCTTAATTACACCCCCAACACCCAATCTTTATTTATAATCATTCTAACATAGAATTCATTATTTATAATAATTATAACATAGTTTCTTTCGCAAAATGTGAACAGATTTTAAAATTCTTATGCTATATTAGAAAAAGCTTCACGTGCAATAAGCATTCCTATTGACAATACCAAAAACAGCAGAAATTTACTACACATCAGCTCTAAAAATAAGAAGGTGATATGCATGAAACAAAAATCAATTTTATTCCCTTGTCTGCTGCTTGCCGCTTCTGTATATGCATGGCTTGAAAGCGGCCAAGCCGAACTGTTTTCAGGGCAGGATCAATGGCCTGTTCTCCTCATGCTGTTAGGCGCAGCCTTTATATATCAAGGAAAAAAAGAAGCCGTTACACCCCATTTTTTTATCGGTTTGCTTCTTTTGGGGATCGGTTTGCACTTTTTCGCCAAGCCGAAATGGGTATGGTGGCCGGATGATTTTGAAATGCTTCTATTTATGATCGGCTTCTCGCTCTTCGTTTCAGCCGTTCAGAAAAAAGAATATGTATATGAAGCTGTATCAATGATTTGTTTTTCCCTGTTTTTGTACTTTTTCAAACACATTATGGCGTGGCTTGAGTCTGCGCATATTCCGACAGCGCTTCTGAAAGAGTATTGGCCGTTTGTCTTTATTGGAATCAGTTTATTGTTATTATTGATAAAACGAAAAAAATCTATGCGATAAAACAAAAAACCGGCAGAGAAAACTCTCTACCGGTTTATCATTTTTTTGATCGCTCCCCAAGCCTCGTCTTTCCCCTTTTTCGTTTCTGAGGAGTAGAGAATCAGCTCATCTTCGGGATCAATATTTAATGTCTGGCGGACAACTTTTGCGTGTTTGTCCCATTTTCCTTTCGGAATCTTATCCGCCTTTGTAGCGATAATAATAACAGGGATGCCATAATACTTTAAGAATTCATACATCTGCACATCATCATTAGACGGCGCATGCCGCAAATCAACGATCTGCACCACTGCTTTCAATTCCTCGCGTGACGTAATATAAGTTTCAATCATTCTGCCCCAAGCTTCACGCTCAGACTTTGACACTTTGGCAAAACCGTAACCCGGTACATCCACAAAATGCAAAACATCATTGATAATATAAAAATTCAACGTTTGTGTTTTTCCCGGTTTTGATGATGTTCTCGCAAGATTTTTGCGATTGATTAACGAATTGATAAATGACGATTTTCCCACGTTCGATCTTCCGGCCAGTGCAATTTCCGGAAGTCCCCCTCCAGGGTACTGTTCCGGCTTAACCGCACTGATCACGATTTCTGACTTTGTGACTTTCATTTCTTCTCTCCTACTAAGGCATGTTCCAAAACTTCGTCTAAGTGGGACGCCAATATAAATGTCAGGCCCTCTCTGACGCTTTCCGGAATATCCTCTATATCTTTTTCATTCTCTTTAGGCGCAATAATGGTCGTTAATCCCGCTCTATGCGCGCCGAGCGCTTTTTCCTTTAATCCGCCGATTGGAAGCACGCGTCCGCGAAGCGTGATTTCCCCAGTCATGCCGACTTCACGTGAAACTGCCCGTCCAGTTAAAGCAGAAACAAGAGCTGTCGCCATCGTAATCCCGGCTGACGGACCATCTTTAGGCACCGCACCCTCAGGTACATGTATATGAATATCATACTTCTCATGAAAGTCAGGTTCAATGCCAAGTTCTTCTGTTTTTGAACGCACATAGCTGAATGCAGCCTGAGCTGACTCTCTCATGACATCTCCGAGCTTTCCTGTCAGGATCAATTTCCCTTTACCCGGAGAGAGCGATACTTCAATCGACAGCGTATCTCCGCCGACGGTTGTATAAGCAAGCCCTGTAACTACACCTATTTGATCTTCTGTTTCAGCTTGTCCATATCTGAAAATGCGCTTTCCGATAAAGTCCTGAAGGTTCTTCTCAGTAACCGTAATCCGTTTTCGCTCTTCAGCAACAATGGTTCTTGCGGCCTTACGGCAAATCGCGGCAAGCTGGCGTTCAAGGCTTCTCACACCCGCTTCTCTCGTATAGTAGCGGATGATATCGAGAATCGCCTGATCACGTAGCTGCAGGTTGCTTTTCTTAAGCCCGTGTTCCTTGATCTGCTTCGGAAGCAGGTGGTCTTTCACGATTTCGAGTTTTTCTACTTCTGTGTAACCTGCAATATTAATAATTTCCATTCTGTCTCTGAGCGGACCCGGAATCGTCGCCAAATTGTTTGCCGTTGCGATAAACAGCACTTTTGATAAATCAAAGGTTTCTTCAATATAGTGATCACTGAAGGTGCTGTTTTGCTCTGGATCAAGCACTTCAAGCATAGCAGATGACGGGTCGCCTCTGAAATCAGATGACATTTTGTCAATCTCGTCTAATAAGAAGACCGGATTCAGCTTGCCTGCTTTTTTCATTCCTTGAATAATGCGTCCAGGCATTGCTCCGACATAAGTTCGTCTGTGTCCGCGGATCTCTGATTCGTCACGCACTCCGCCGAGTGAAACTCTGACAAATTTCCGCTCCAAGCTTTTTGCAATGGATTTCGCTAAGGACGTTTTCCCGACACCTGGAGGTCCTGCCAAGCAGAGAATCGGGCCTTTTAGGGATTTTGTCAGCTTCTGGACAGCCAAATATTCTAAGATACGCTCTTTCACTTTTTCTAGTCCGTGATGCTCTTCGTCCAAGAGGCGCCCTGCCTCTTTCAGATCAAGCTTATCATCTGTCTCATCCGTCCACGGGAGAGCGATCAGCCAGTCGATATAATTGCGGATCACAGAGCTTTCCGCGGAACTTGACGGAATTTTTTCGTATCTGTTCAATTCCTTTAGCGCGGTTTCCTTCACATGGTCAGGCATGCCAGCTTCTTCGATTTTTTCCGTCAGCGTTTGTACTTCGCCTGTTTTGCCTTCTTTATCGCCAAGCTCTTTTTGGATTGCTTTCATTTGCTCACGCAAGTAGTATTCCTTTTGCGTACGCTCCATCGAACGTTTAACGCGCTGGCCGATTTTTTTCTCGATCTCCAGCACTTCTTTTTCATTATTAATAAAATCAATAACCTTGTTCAGTCTGTCTTTGACGTCAGACGTTTCTAAAATATCCTGCTTATCCTTTAGTTTAAGGGGCAGGTGAGAAGCAACGATGTCTGCCATTCTCCCTGGCTCTTCGATATCTGTAACCGCGGCGTATGTTTCGGCAGAGATTTTTTTAGAAATTTTTATGTACTGATCAAAGTGGTCTAACAAAGTCCGCATCAATGCTTCGTCTTCTGTATCTTTTGATTCATCTTCATGAATCAGCTGAATGTCGACCGACGTGTAATCCTCATACTCATTGTATTTGACGATTTGAGCGCGTTTGAGGCCCTCAACCAACACACGAATCGTACCGTTCGGAAGCTTCAGCATTTGCTTAATTTTTGTATAGGTGCCGACAGTGAAAATCTCGTCTTCACCCGGTTCGTCTATCGAAATATCCTGCTGAGTGGCTAAAAATATCATATGATCATGCATCATTGCCTGTTCAAGGGCTTGAACCGACTTGTCACGTCCTACATCTAAGTGTAAAACCATCGTCGGGTACACTAATAAACCTCTTAAAGGGAGGAGCGGGATGCTGCGTTTTAATTCTTCTGCCATATGACTGACACCTCCGTGACTTTAGTATGAACCATTATAATACAACTTTTTCATCCTTGTACAATAAACGGCATGATTCTATTTTCTATAATACAGTCTCCTCGTAGTATACCCTTTCTTTCCGATATGAAAAAGGAAAAGATGTCCTTCATAGAAAAAACCCTATTTTAAAAATAGGGTCAGACGGATTCTTTATTGATTTGCATATTAAACGGTTTTTGTTCTGTTGGCGGATTCACTAAAATTTCATCAAGCACTTCCTGGAACGTCTTCACTGCAATAATTGTGATTCCGTCAATCTGCTTTAGGATCGTCTGCTGATTTTCATACGGGATGATCACTTTTTTCGCACCGGATTGCTTAGCTGCTTTTATTTTCGGAATCACGCCCCCAATGGGTTTTACAAGACCATTCAGGCTGATTTCGCCCGTCATGGCAACAGTATTGTCAATTGGGATTTTGTGAATCGCCGAGAAAATTCCCGCTGCCATGGCGATGCCTGCCGACGGCCCGTCAATCGGAATCCCTCCTGGGAAATTAACGTGTATATCATAATCAGACGGCTTCATTCCCATTGTCCGGAGGACGGTTAACACGTTTTCAACCGACCCCTTTGCCATGCTTTTTCGCCGGATTGATTTTGATTGGCTGCCGATACTCTCTTCTTCAGCTATTCCTGTGATATTAATGGATCCTTTGTCCTGAGCCGGGCTTACACTCACTTCGATTTCCAGCAGCGATCCGCTATTAGGTCCGTATACTGCAAGCCCATTTACGATGCCGACTTGCGGTTCAGCGCCGATTTTCTGTTCGTGCTTCGGAATAAGCTGGCTGGAATGAATGACCCATTCAATATCCTCAATCGTAATGTCTTTCCGATTCTCCGTTACCGCCATTCCCGCCGCGATTTGAATCATGTTAACGGCTTCCCGCCCGTTTCGCGTAAAGCTGGTCAGCAGATCCAAACCTTCAGCAGAAATGTTTTTTTCAATTTTATCCGCTGCCGTTTTGGCAACTGTTTTCAATTCATCCTTTTCAAGCTCACGGAAAAATACCTCTAAACAGCGGGATCGGATAGCTGGCGGAATTTCGTTCGGCATTCTTGTCGTTGCGCCAATCAGGCGAAAATCAGCCGGCAGCCCATTTTGAAAAATGTCGTGAATATGATTCGGGATTTGTGTGTTTTCCTCGCTGTAATACGCGCTGTCTAAAAAGACTTTTCTGTCCTCAAGCACCTTCAGCATTTTATTCATTTGAATAGGATGCAACTCACCTATTTCATCAATAAACAGCACACCGCCATGGGCATGGGTAACAGCACCCTGCTTCGGCTGCGGAATTCCCGCCTGTCCCATCGCTCCTGCCCCTTGGTATATGGGATCATGGACAGAGCCGATGAGCGGATCGGCAATTCCTCTTTCATCAAAACGAGCTGTTGTCGCATCGAGTTCCACAAATACAGCCTGCTCTTTAAACGGCGATTGTTTATGTTTTTTCGCTTCTTCTAACACAAGCCGTGCAGCAGCTGTTTTTCCGACGCCCGGAGGCCCATAGACAATGACATGCTGAGGATTGGGCCCGCACAAAGCGGCCTTTAATGCTTTAATGCCGTCTTCCTGCCCAACGATATCTTGAAAGCTTTTGGGGCGGACCTTTTCAGATAATGGCTCGGACAAGCTGATGGCACGCATTTTCCGAAGCTGCTCCATTTCCTTCTTCGATTCCTTATCTATCGTGACCTTTTGTGTCCTTTGATTTTTAAGCAAATTCCAAAAATACAAACCGATGATGATCCCAAAAAACAGCTGAATAAATAACGCGATCCCTGTCCAACTCATGATGGTCCCTCCTGAAAAACAATTTATGTATCCAATTCATTCCTCTGAATGCTAGTATCTCCCACAGAAGACGGGAATAAACGTTTTTCCGGAAGAGTTTGCACGACAAAAAACCTCCTGAATGTCACCACTCAGGAGGTTTGTGCTTATCTTTATGCAGATGTTTTATCTTGGCTTACCTCAGTGCCGTCTTTTAATAAGAGGCGGGGAAGCTCTCCGTGTGTCACAGTTGCCCCGGTAATCACACATTTTTCAATGTCATCACGAGAAGGCAGATCAAACATCACATCAAGCATGATGCCCTCAATGATAGAACGGAGTCCGCGCGCTCCAGTCTTACGTTCAATTGCTTTTTTAGCAATTTCAGAAAGCGCTCCTTCTTCAAACTCAAGCTCAACATTGTCAAGCTCAAGCATTTTCTTGAATTGCTTAACAAGAGCATTTTTCGGTTTTGTTAAAATCGCAACCAATGCTTCTTCGTCAAGCTTTTCAAGGCTCGCAATAACCGGAAGACGTCCGATAAATTCAGGAATTAACCCGAAGCGGAGCAAGTCTTCAGGAAGCACTTTTGAAAGAAGATCTTCTTTCTCAAGATCAGCAGCTTTATTGTCCCCACCGAATCCAATCACTTTTTGACCTAAACGGCGTTTGATGATTTGCTCGATACCATCGAAAGCACCGCCGCAAATGAACAAAATGTTTGTTGTGTCAATTTGAATGAATTCTTGATGAGGGTGCTTACGTCCTCCTTGAGGCGGCACGCTTGCCACTGTACCCTCAAGAATTTTAAGCAATGCCTGCTGTACTCCTTCACCTGACACGTCACGTGTAATAGACGGGTTTTCTGATTTTCTTGCCACTTTATCGATTTCATCAATATAAATAATGCCCTTTTCGGCTTTTTCTACATCATAATCAGCAGCTTGGATGAGCTTCAAGAGAATATTCTCTACATCTTCACCCACATATCCAGCTTCAGTCAAAGACGTAGCGTCCGCAATCGCAAACGGCACATTTAAAATGCGGGCCAATGTTTGCGCCAGAAGGGTTTTACCGCTTCCTGTAGGACCGATTAATGAAATATTACTTTTTGAAAGCTCAACATCATCAACTTTACTGTTGGAGTTAATGCGCTTATAGTGGTTATACACAGCAACAGCGAGTGATTTCTTCGCTTGATCCTGTCCGATGACATATTCATTCAGAATTTCGCGAATTTCCTGAGGCTTCGGTACGTCTTTAAATTCTACTTCTTCTTCAGTTCCGAGTTCTTCCTCCACAATTTCAGTGCAGAGTTCGATACATTCGTCACATATATATACACCAGGTCCGGCTACAAGCTTACGAACCTGATCTTGTGTTTTTCCACAAAACGAGCATTTTAATTGTCCTTTTTCCTCGTTAAATTTAAACATTCTTTCACCCCTTAATCTTGTCTCACTTTTTCTTTTACCGGCAGAGCAAAAGAAAATGATTCTTGAAACGAACGAGTATGTATTGCATTTTACCATACTTTCCAAAAAGACGGTAACAATGTGTTTCTGACTTGCACATTCTATATGTATGACAAAAAACAGCCCTGCATTAACTATCTTGCCCCAAGAAAAAGAGATATATCATAATTGTACAAAACAAGGCACGAATGATTCGCGCCCTGTTTTATTATTACTATTATTATGCACCATATTAACGGTTTTCTACAAGAAAATCAATTGCTTTGCGAACTTTTAAATCTTCTTTCATCGCGTCAGTAGAACCGATGGCTTGTTTAATATTTTCAACAGGCATGTTGTATGCTTCAGCCATTTTAGAAAGCTCAGCATCAACTTCCTCATCTGATACTTCAAGGTTTTCCGCTTTCGCAATCCCCTCAAGAGTCAGGTTAGATTTAACGCGTTTTTCAGCATCTTCTTTCATTTGCTCTTTTAACGCAGCTTCATCTTGGCCAGAGAATTGAGTGTAAAGCTCAAGGTTCATGCCTTGCATTTGCAGACGCTGTTCAAATTCCTTCAGCATGCGGTCAAGCTCAGTGTCGACCATTGCTTGCGGTACATCGATTTCAGCATTCTCAGAAGCTTTCAGAACAAGCTCTTCACGCAATTTAGCGTCAGCTTCGTTTTCTTTCGCTTCTTCTAAACGTTTCTTTGTTTTTTCAGTTAATTCAGCAAGTGTTTCCACTTCTTCATCGATATCTTTTGCGAATTCATCGTCAAGCTCAGGAAGCTCTTTCGCTTTGATTTCGTGAATTTTCACTTTGAACACAGCTGGTTTGCCAGCAAGCTCTTCAGCGTGATACTCTTCAGGGAATGTCACTTCAACATCCTTCTCAGCGCCTGCTTCAAGGCCGACTACCTGCTCTTCGAAGCCAGGGATGAATGAACCAGAACCTACTTCAAGAGAGTAGTTTTCTGCTTTTCCACCTTCGAACGCTTCGCCGTCAACGAAACCTTCGAAATCAAGAACAACTGTGTTTCCTTCTTCAACAGCGCCTTCTTCTTTTACAACAAGCTCCGCTTGACGCTCTTGAAGCGCTTTTAGTTCATTTTGAACATCTTCATCAGTTACAGTTGCATCGTCTTTTTCAACGCCTAAGCCTTTGTATTCGCCAAGCTTCACTTCAGGTTTCACTGTTACTTTCGCTGTGAAGATTAAGCTTTCGCCTTTTTCGATTTTTTCAACATCGATTTCAGGACGGTCTACAGGCTCGATTCCAGCTTCTTCAACCGCTTTAGGGTATTCTACAGGAAGAAGAATATCCAAAGCATCTTGGTAAAGAGCTTCTACGCCAAAGCGCTGTTCGAATAATCCGCGAGGAATTTTTCCTTTACGGAATCCAGGAATTGAAACTTGTTTTACTACTTTTTTAAATGCATCATCAAGTGCTGTTTTAAACGTTTCAGCATCAACTTCAACCGTTAAAACGCCTTCGTTGCCTTCTTGTTTTTCCCATTTTACAGACATGTGTTTCCCTCCAAAAATCTATTCAGGTTGTGTCGGTCTTCCATTCTAAAGCAATCATTCGGCTTCGTCCAACAAAAACAAAGCTGCCAAAGATCAGAATCATTATGTATAGATGTTAATAATGAACTCAAAGCCTGTCCAACCGTATTTCTTATAACCCGTTATACACAAATACAACCATTATATTATAACATAACACATACCGCTTTCAACTATATGGCGCGATTTACAAATAAGAAATTTCTTCAATATCTTTTATCATCGTGCACGCTTCATCGAGTTCTCTGTCGGTAAACTCATACATCATATGAAGTTCTTCTCTTTCAATTTCAATCCCATGCATCTCGTAACCGACTTTATGCAGGGCAGCCGCCCAAAGGTCTGCCGAAAGCAATTTCGGCTGGAACGGATATAAAACATATAAATGTCTTCTCCACAGTTCTTCAACTGCCGCATATAAGGTTGGATTTTCATTTCCAAGTGTCTCATCCAGCACCCGAAGAACACGGTGTAAAATCGGTGCGGCATCAGGCGGGACAATCTCAGACGGTTCAATTGTCAGCGACTCGCCAAATTTAGTAATGTGCACGGGTTTGCTATACTCATGCTCAGCCAACAGCATGACGATCATCGTTTTGATATTCGGGTGAGCTGAGGGGTCTTGAAGGATTGTTTTGAGCAGACCTGTATACTTCGCTACATTCCGGTCTTTTAAAGAATGAATTAAATTCATTTGCTCCTCAGGGCTTGCCAGCACTTTCTCCGTGTCAATTGTATCCTCATATTCCTCGGCCCAAGCCTCGTCTTCACGTTCCGGATCGGTCATTTTACGGCTGAAATCAAGCAGCTTATAAAATTGTTCGGCACTTTCCGCAGGCAGCTGGTTTTCTTCCAAAACAGCTTCAATCGTGCTTTTGACTTCTTCGTATTTTTTGAGCTGAATTAAGATGGTCATGTACACCTGTAAAACCGTAAAATAATGGCCGTAACCTTCTTTTAGCATCTTCTCGCATACGCTTTCTGCCTCTTCCAATTCGCCCAGCTCTAAAAAGCAGATGGCCATCCCTAAGTGAAGATCGGATTCAGTATCATCATATTTCATCGCTTCTGAAAACAGATCAAGCGCTTCTTGATACTTTTTTTCCTTCAGTGATGACATCCCTTTTTCCACAAGACGGTCTTTCAGATGAGGAAAAGGAATAATTTTTGCGTTTTTCTTGTCATGCGTCATACCTATATTCCTTTCAGGCATTTATTTTGTTCAAGTGTATCAACACCTGCGAACAAAAACAAGGAATGAAAGGTTTCGCCAGGCTAAAAAAGCCGCCGGACAAATGCCGGCAGCTTTTTCAGGCTTGAAGCCAAGAGCTTCTTTGTGATTCAAACTGCTTGATTTCATCTTCCAGCAAAAGCGTTAATGAAATTTCATCATAGCCGTTGATGAGCATCTCTTTCCAATGCGGATCAACTTCGAATGAAATTTGATTGCCTTCACTATCACGAATAAGCTGATTTTCAAGGTCAACAGTCATTTGCAATGACTGGTTTTCATACTGACCGACAAGCGTTCTCCAATTGTCATATGGCATACGAATCGGCAGCATACCGTTTTTAAAGCAGTTCTGGTGGAAAATATCAGCAAATGACGGCGCGATAATGATTTTAAACCCATAGTCATCAAGCGCCCATGGAGCGTGTTCACGTGATGAACCGCACCCGAAGTTTTCTCCTGCTATTAAAATGGAAGCCCCTTGATAAGCAGGCTGGTTTAATTCAAATTCAGGGTTCGGTTCACCTTTCGCATCATATCTCCAATCAAAGAATGCAAATCGGCCGTAGCCTGTTCTTTCAATTCTCTTCAAAAATTGCTTAGGAATAATCTGGTCTGTGTCAACATTGATTCGATTTAATACGGCCGCTTTCCCCGTATGTGTTTTCAAAGGTTCCATCTCGCGCACTCCTTACACAACTGTTTTTTCCTGATAAAACTTTCTGACATCAACGAAGTGTCCGTGAATGGCAGCCATCGCAGCCATTGCCGGGCTGACGAGATGTGTTCTTGCACCTTTTCCTTGTCTGCCCTCGAAGTTGCGGTTAGAGGTTGACGCACAGCGCTCTCCCTCAGGAACAACGTCATTATTCATGCTTAAACACATACTGCAGCCTGACTCTCTCCATTCAAATCCAGCTTCCAAGAAAATCTGGTCAAGCCCTTCTTTTTCAGCCTGAAGCTTTACGCTTTGAGATCCGGGAACAACGATGGCTCTTACGCTGTCAGCTACCTTCTTCCCTTTGATCATATCAGCAGCCTGGCGAAGGTCAGTCATGCGGGAATTTGTGCAGGAACCGATAAATACGTGATCCACTTTGATGTCTTCAATATTCTGATGGGGGGTCAGCCCCATATATTCATAAGCACGAATCGCTTCTTTTTTGTCATCTTCTGCGGAAAAGCTTTCCGGCGCAGGAACTTCAGAATCGACAGGAAGAACCATTCCCGGGTTGATGCCCCATGTCACCATAGGAGAAATTTCGTTGCCGTCAAAGACGATAGATTTATCGTAAACAGCGCCAGAATCTGTGCGCAGCGCCTTCCATTCCTCTACGGCCTTGTCAAATTCTTCGCCTTTTGGCGTGTATTTGCGGTTTTGGCAATATTCGAATGTCACTTCGTCAGGTGCAATCAACCCTGCTCTTGCCCCTGCTTCAATTGACATGTTACACACGGTCATTCGTTCATCCATCGTCATATTTCTGAATACTTCCCCAGTGTATTCAATGACGTAGCCAGTGCCGAATTTCACCCCGTATTTACCAATGACAGCAAGAATGACATCCTTTGCCGTTACCCCTTTTTGAAGCGTTCCGTCTACGCGCACTTCAAGTGTTTTCGGACGCTGCTGCCAAAGTGTCTGTGTGGAAAGGACATGCTCAACTTCACTTGTCCCGATCCCGAATGCAAGGGCGCCGAATGCGCCATGGGTTGATGTATGGCTGTCGCCGCATACGATCGTTTTCCCCGGAAGCGTTAAGCCCAGTTCAGGACCGACGACATGGACAATCCCTTGATCCACACTGTGAAGATCGGCAAGGCGCACGCCAAATTCTTCACAGTTTCGTTCAAGCGCCGTCACTTGGCGTTTCGCCACTTCATCCTTTATCTCAAAACGATTGACGGTCGGAATGTTGTGGTCCATTGTCGCAAATGTGTTTTCGGGTCTTCTGACCTTTCTTCCCTTTTGTCTCAACCCTTCAAATGCCTGAGGAGACGTCACCTCATGAATAAGATGCAAATCAATATAGAGAAGATCAGGTTTCCCCTCACCATGTTTGACAATATGCTGATCCCAAATCTTTTCGATGATTGTTCGAGGCATCATCTTTTATTTCCTCCCTCTACCTATGAACTAAGACCGCTTAACGTAAGCTGTCACACATTAGAAATTGTATTTTCACTCATAATTAATGTCTTAACTTCCTTTGTAATGGCCTGAGTGCTGCTGAACTCTTCGCCTCGTGCCAAGTCTCTTGTTCTTTTTCCGGAAGCCAAGACTTTATTAACCGCATCTTCTACAGCTTTCGCTTCCTCTTCAAGCCCGAAAGATGTCCTCAAAAGCATTGCCGCTGACAATATGGCCGCGAACGGATTTGCCATCCCTTTACCGGCTATGTCAGGCGCGGAACCATGAACAGGCTCAAACAGATGAAGACCTGAACTTGACAGGCTGGCTGACGGGAGCATTCCGAGTGAGCCTGTAAGCATGGACGCTTCATCGCTTAAAATATCGCCGAACATGTTTTCAGTCACCACGACATCAAATTGATTCGGTGCATAAATCAGCTGCATGGCCGCGTTATCCACAAGCATGTGCTCCAGCTTCACATCAGGAAAGTCTTTTGCAACGTCCTCTGCCACTTCACGCCACAGCCTGCTTGATTCAAGAACGTTCGCTTTATCAACAGAGGTCACTTTGCCTTTTCTGGCCGCCGCCATTTTAAAGCCCTCTCTGATCACGCGCTCAATTTCCGTCCGCTTATAAAACAGTGTGTCTACAGCTTCCTGCTCACCTTCAGTGTTTACATAGCGTTTGCTCGGCTGGCCGAAATACAAGCCGCCTGTCAGCTCACGGACGATAACGAAATCAACGTTATCAATATATTCTTTTTTCAAAGGTGAAGCGTCAGAAAGGCTTTCGAACACCTTCACAGGCCGCAAATTCGCAAACAAATCTAGCTGTTTTCTGATGCTGAGCAGCCCTTTTTCCGGTCTCAGCTCCGAAGGATTTTGATCCCATTTCGGTCCGCCCACAGCGCCAAGCAATATAGCGTCCGCATTTTTACAAGCCGAAACGGTTTCCTCCGGGAGGGGGTTGTTATGTTCATCAATCGCCGCCCCTCCGATCAGGCCATATTCAAATTCAAAATCATGTTTAAAGCGTTCGGCAACACTTTTCAGTACGTCTGTCGCTGATTCTAATACCTCAGGGCCGATCCCGTCTCCGGGCAATAGAGCAATACGTTTCTTCAAGTTAACCGTTCTCCTTTCTTTTATGACCCGACAGCTGTATGGTTTTTAAGTCCGCTCATATTCGACTGGAAAACCAATTGACGGTTGACTGCGTTCAAATAGGCTTTCGCTGAAGCTTCTAATACGTCTTGCGCTATGCCCCGCCCTGCTGATTCTTTTCCGTTCAATAAAACTCTTACATACACCTGGGCAAATGCGTCTTCGCCTTTTCGATTGGACTGAATGCGGTAGTCCAAGAGCTCCACGTCTTTATCGATGCAGCGCTCAAGCGTGTTGTAGATCGCTTCCACGCTTCCTGCTCCAGTTGCCGCTTCCTGAATAAGCTCTGCGTTTTCTTGATTTTTCAAAGAAAGTGTAGCCGTAGGCACCTGGCTTGTTCCGTAATGCACTTGTAAGGAAAGAAATTCATACCCAATCTTGCGGTCTGTTACTTTTTCTTCTAAAATAAGAGAAACAAGATCCTCATCAGTGATTTCTTTTTTCTTCTCAGTCAACTCTTTGAACATCGCAAAGAATTTATTAATCTCTTCACTATCAAATTGGAATCCTAAAGCAGTCAGCCGGTCTTTAAATGCGTGGCGTCCGGAATGTTTACCCAGGACAAGCGCATCAGCTGTTACACCGACAAGCTCCGGTGAAATAATTTCATAAGTCGATTTTTCTTTTAAGAAGCCGTCCTGATGGATGCCTGATTCATGAGCAAATGCATTATCGCCCACAACCGCTTTATTGCGCGGAACAGCCATACCTGTCAGCTTGCTTACTAAATCGCTTGTTCGCTTAATCTCGTTCAATGTAATGCCTGTTTCAACTTGATAGAAATCTTTTCTGACATGGAGGGCAACGGCAATCTCCTCTAATGCCGCGTTTCCGGCTCTTTCACCGATCCCATTCACAGCGCATTCGATTTGATCAGCGCCATTTTCAATCGCAGCAAGAGAGTTTGCGACTGCCATCCCCAAATCATCATGACAGTGGGCTGAAAGCTTTGCTTGATGAATGTTCGAAACGTTTTCCTTCATATATTTAAAGATATTTCCGTATTCCGCTGGAGCCAGGTAGCCAACCGTATCTGGAAGATTGATAACACTGGCGCCTGCGTCAATGACTTTCTCGACGATTTCCGCTAAAAACGGCAGTTCAGTCCGGCAGGCATCTTCAGCTGACCATTGCACAACCGGAAAACGCTCTTTTGCGTATTTCACCATTTCAACCGCTCTTTCGATGACTTGCTCACGAGTCATTTTCAGCTTGTGTTTCAAGTGAATGTCCGATGTGGCGATAAATACGTGAACTCTCGGGTAAGCACCGTCCTTTAACGCTTCCCAAGCAGCATCAATATCACCTTTTACACAACGGGCAAGACCAGTCACTGAACAATTTTTAATGGTTCTTGCAATTTCCTGAACAGCTAAAAAGTCACCTCGGGACGAAGCGGGAAACCCCGCTTCAATGATATCTGCCCCGAGTCTTTCGAGCTGCTTTGCTATGGCAAGTTTCTCCTGTGTATTTAAGTTCACGCCAGGGGACTGTTCACCATCACGAAGCGTCGTGTCGAAAAAATTAATTTTGCGCAACGGAGACCACCGCTTCCTTCTTCTTGCCTTGTTTCACAAACGGCATCATTTCACGAAGCTTTCTTCCCACCACTTCAATTTGATGTTCGTTTTCGCTCGCATTGATCGCGTTGAAACGAGGACGGTTTACTTGGTTTTCGACGATCCACTCTTTTGCGAATGTCCCGTTTTGGATATCTTTTAATACTTCTTTCATAGATTCTTTTACTTTAGCGTCCACAACGCGCGGCCCTGATACGAAATCTCCCCACTGTGCTGTGTCAGAGATTGAATATCTCATGCCTTCAAGTCCTTCTTCGTACATAAGGTCTACGATTAATTTCAACTCGTGCAGACACTCGAAGTACGCAAGTTCAGGCTGGTAACCTGCTTCAGTTAATGTTTCAAATCCAGCTTTTACAAGCGCGCTTAATCCTCCGCAAAGAACTGCTTGCTCACCGAACAAATCTGTTTCTGTTTCTTCTTTAAATGTCGTTTCCAAAACGCCCGCTCTAGCGCCGCCGATTCCTTTTGCATACGCAAGGGCTTTGTCTCTTGCTTCTCCAGTCACATCTTGGTAAATCGCGAACAATGCCGGCACGCCAGCTCCTTGCTCATATGTTCTTCTTACCAAGTGTCCCGGACCTTTAGGCGCTACCAAGAATACATCTACATCCGCAGGAGGAACAATTTGATGGAAATGAACGTTAAATCCGTGAGCGAACACCAATGATTTTCCAGCTGTCAATTCATCTTTGATTTCAGCTTCGTATACTTTTTGCTGCTGTTCATCCGGAAGCAGAACCATGATGATTTCAGCTTGGGCTGCCGCTTCTTTTACTGAAAATACTTTATGTCCGTCTTCTTGAGCTTGCGTGAAAGATTTCCCTTGTCTAACACCGACGATCACGTCAACTCCGCTTTCTTTAAGGTTCAGGGCATGCGCGTGACCCTGCGAACCGTACCCGATAACCGCTACTGTTCTCCCACTCAATACGTTTTCTTTGATATCACCGTTATAATATACTTTTACCATTTCAATCTCTCCCTTGTTATGTTTTATACAATAGATATTGTTTTATTGGATGACGCCTTCTGCTGGGTTCCCCTCGCAAAAGCCGTTGTACCTGTTCTCGCGATTTCTTTAATGCCATAAGGTTTTAACAATTCAATAAGCGCTTCAATTTTGTTAGATTCGCCTGTCACCTGAACAACGATGCTGTCTCTGCTGACATCAACGACAGAGGCTCTGAACGGTTCTATAATTCCATTAATCTCTGATCTCGTTGACGGTGCGGAAACGACCTTGATTAAGGCCAGCTCCCTCTGGACAATCGATTGATTCGTGATGTCTGTGACTTTCAGGACATCAATCTGTTTGTTGAGCTGTTTTGTCAGCTGTTCAACATCATTTTCTCCTTCTACGTGAACGACAAAGGTGATTCTGGAAACGCCGGTTGTTTCTGTGTGGCCAACTGTAATACTTTCAATGTTGTAATGTCTTTTTGTAAATAGACCGGTGATCCGGTTTAATACGCCGGAACGATTCACCACAGTCAAAGTGATAATTCTTTTCAAGGTTTCACCCCCACCATTTCATGCAGCCCTTTCCCCGGAGCCACCATCGGGAATACTTTTTCTTCTCTGGCAACCCGCACGTCAATGACAACCGGCTCTTTTGATCTTAATGCCTCTTCCAGCTTTTCTTTCGCTTCCGCATCCGATGAAATTCTGATGCCTTTAATGCCGTATGCTTCTGACAATTTGACGAAGTCAGGCTGAGAAGCAAATTTAGATTCTGAATAGCGTTCTTCATAGAAAATTTCCTGCCACTGTCTGACCATTCCGAGACAAGCGTTATTTAAAATGATGACTTTGACCGGAAGATTCAATTCGCGAATGACATCGAGTTCTTGGAGCGTCATTTGAAAACCGCCGTCCCCGAGAACCGCCACTACAGTAGCATCTTTATCCGCCAGCTGTGCGCCAATCGCTGCCGGAAGGCCGAATCCCATCGTTCCAAGTCCGCCTGATGTGACCCATTTATCTGCTTTTTGGAACGGATAGAATTGCGCTGACCACATTTGATGCTGGCCGACATCCGTTGCGACTATAGCCTCGCCATTTGTAAATTGATGAATATATTCAATTAATTTCTGTGGTTTAAAGCCTTCTTCTTCATTATCTACATACCAGAGCGGGTACTCTTCTTTCCATTCGGCGAGCTGTTTTTTCCATTCGCCTGAATCGCTTTGTCTGCCGTCTTGTTTGATCAGCTCCTGCAGGACAATTTTGCTGTCTCCGACTACAGGAATCTGTGTTTTCATGATTTTTCCGATTTCAGCCGGATCAATATCGATGTGGGCAATCTTTGCGTTTTTTGCAAAGTGCTTCAGGTTTCCTGTGACGCGGTCATCAAAACGGGCACCGATACTGATTAAAAGATCACAATCATGAAGGGCCATATTGGCTGTATACGTTCCGTGCATTCCCGCCATCCCCAAGAAAAGCGGGTGATCAGCCGGGAAGCCTCCGAGCCCCAAAAGGGTGTGTGCCACTGGGATTTGCTGCTGTTCTGCATAATTTTTTAATTCTTCTGACGCTTTTCCGTGCAGTACGCCCGCCCCCGCCAGGATCACCGGTTTCTTTGCGCCGCTTACGGCTTCCACAAGCTTGCGGACCTGCAAATAATTCGGCTCGATAGTCGGCTGGTATCCCGGGAGATTCATCTCATGATCATAGCTGAATTCTCCTTCAATTGTTGCTACATCTTTCGGAATATCAATCAATACAGGTCCGGGTCTTCCAGTTGTTGCAATATGGAACGCTTCTTTAATGATACGCGGCAGATCTTCCGGCTGGCGAACCTGATAGCTGTGTTTTGTCACCGGCATGGTAATTCCTAAAATGTCCGCTTCCTGAAATGCATCACTCCCGATAACGGATGTGGCTACCTGCCCTGTAAAGACGACTAATGGCAATGAATCAATCATGGCATCCGCCAGGCCTGTAACAAGGTTTGTCGCTCCCGGGCCTGACGTGGCAATGACGACACCCGGTTTTCCGGAGACTCTTGCGTATCCTTCCGCTGCATGGATCGCACCTTGTTCGTGACGGGGAAGGATATGTACCAACCCTGAATTGTAAAGCTTATCGTAGATCGGAAGCACAGCCCCGCCCGGATAACCGAATATCATGTCTACTTTCTCTTTTTTCAATGATTCAATCAGCATTAATGCTCCGCTCATCGTCTGTGTACATTTGGCAGACGCCGAATCCACCTGTACATTAGTCCCCATTTTAGTTCCTCCTTTTGGATTTTCATCCTCTAAAGATCAATCGTTTTATTAGTTTGATAGCTGACTATTCAATAAAAAGAGCCTTTCCACCCACAATCAGCCGCGCAGTGATGCGATAGCTAAAAGGGGCGAAAAGGCTCTTCTTTCCGCGGTACCACCCTTGTTTACGGCCTATTGAATCAGCCGTCTCATGGATATTTCTATCCGCTTTAATAACGAGTGAATCAAGTTCACCCGGCCAAGTCCTACTATGGTTTCAGACTGGCACTCTGAGGCGAGTTCACCTTGTAAAGCTTTGCCGGTTCTCAGCTAACCCGGTTCTCTGTGGAAAGCTTTATCAAGGCTACTTATCCTCATCTGCGCTTTTCATATTCAGTCTCCGAAACAGCTTTTCAGCTGTTCAAGAAGGTCGTTTGTTTTTTCATTTTTCAGCATCACATTGCGATCATTTTCGCTTGTGAAGCTTGCGTTTATCTTTTGTTGAACTCATATTACGCCGCTTTGGACGCAGTGTCAACAGCATTTTTTAAAATTATTAGACAATTTTGATTAATCAATCTATATTGTATACGCTTTCATTATTGGCGCATAAGGAATTGTAACTATTAAAAGTTTTTATAATTTTTTTATTAATCTAATAAGAATACAACAGAATTTTTCAATCTGATAGAAAACTGTCATAAAATATGACGCGCTATCGTTTTTGATGGAATATATGTATGAAAGATCGGATAGGCACTTCCATTATTCCTCCGGCATACATTGGTGGTATCTTGTAAAGAAAAGGTGATACGATGAATAAATCATTAGCTGACATGCAAGGGTTCCCAGCGGGCTTTCCCACCTTTCCGCAGCCATATTATCCGACAGCTCCTTCCTTTTATCAGCAAAACGATCAGCCTTTTGGAGGCTATGGATACGGACAGCCGTACAGTCAGGCGTACAGCCCGATAAGCACCCCCTCTGCCATGTACTCCTCATTCCCATACGCATCCGGATTTTATGGGCAGCCATTTGCAGGCGCAGGCTATAGCGGCCACGGGGTAGGTTTCAGTATCCCGGCGACGCACGCCGGCGGATTCAGCAGAGCACCTGGCGCTCACGGAGGGTTTCGATATTAAAGCCGAATATTGTTTTCGGCCTTTTTTTTGCCTTGAAACGCCTTTCACAAATCAAATCATTCCAAAAATGATTCATACCGGCAGATTTTCTGTCTTTCTATTTGGAAAAAAGACGGAATATGATTATGATGAAATGAAATATGTTCTGATAACCTGCAAGTTTTTGAGGAGGAATAGAATTGCTTATAAAAATAGATAATGTAACTGGACACGAAGTGATCTCATTTGTGAATGAGCATTTACATAGCATGACGCTCATGTCCCCGCCAGAAAGCATCCATGCCTTAGATGCAGAAAGGCTGAGAGGGCCTGAAATGACATTTTGGAGCGCATGGGAGGGCAATGAACTAGCCGGCTGCGGAGCGCTTAAAGAACTGGACAGCCGGCATGGAGAAATCAAATCAATGCGCACGTCTGCATCCCATTTAAGAAAAGGGGTTGCCAAACAAATTCTCCAACACATCCTAGAAAAGGCTAGAGAGCGGGGTTATGAGAGGGTAAGCTTAGAAACAGGTTCAATGGCTTCATTTAAGCCGGCAAGAAAATTGTATGAAAGCTTCGGCTTTCAGTACTGTGAACCGTTTGCCGACTATGTTGAAGATCCGAACAGTGTGTTTATGACGAAGAAGCTGTGAACATTTTTTGGGATAGATAAGTGCAGAGGTAATCCCTGTTATTTCTTTTGCATCAATTCCCTGTTAAAATTCAATAGAGCAGAAAAAAACCAGAACAAAATCGGTTATTGCTTTATCATACAAAAAACCATCCAGCACTGGATGGTTTTTTGTATGAGTTATTTATATTTATTCACTTCATACATCAAAATGTTTTTAAACACAACATAATCCTTTTTACTTTCAAAAGGCCCTTTGTTATTGTCATGCTCATCTATTTCATAAAAGCCTGGTCCCTCTCCCGCATCACGCTGCTTATACCATTTGAGGAATCCGTTTACTTCTTTCATGGACAGCTGATACTCTTTTTGCAAACCATTTACCATGGTGATAACTAGGAGAGCGTCTCCGTCTTCTGTTGCTGAATGATCCTCAGAAGGGGTTGTTGATCCTTTATCTTTATCTCCCGGGGTTTCCTCCGCATCAGAAGGTATGTTTAAATCCTTTAATGAAATTGACATAACTGATTTAAAATTAGAGGATGCATTCCCAGTAAAACTGGATGTTTCCTCTCTTCCACCGATTACGTAAAGAGTATCATCGATAATGGCAGAAGAATGAGCCATTCTATATGGAGCTTTAGGATTAGTTACTCCTATAACCGATTGACTTTTAGGATCATACACCCTAATTCGAGTTACACCTCCTGTCATCAGTATTTTTCCTTTATAAACAAGTGCAGAATAATATCCTGCTCTGAATCCCTTACCATTTTTTGTCCAGCTATCATTTTCTGGATCATAGACATAAACAATTCGACCAATGTATTGCGTTCCGCCAAGGATATATAATTTATTATCGATTACTGCTGTAATACCCGCATAGATTTCATCATTTAACTTTTGTTTTTTCTCCCATTTCTTCGTTTCGAGATCATAACTGTAAGTCGTTGCATATTTTGTATTTTCATAGGCTACAACGTAAATTTTCTTTCCAATAGCTTCTGCATAAATTCTATAAGCTGGAACTTTTTTTTCAAAGGGGAGATCATCCGATTTTTCCCACGTATCTTTTTTTGGATCATATACTTCTACTGTCTTTACAACCCCATCGTTTGACATTCCACCCATGACATAAATTTTACCGTCAACTGTAACAGTCGCAGCTCCTCCTCTCTCTGTTGGCATGTCGGCTTTTTTTGTCCATTCATTCGTTTTAGGATCATAGACAAACGTTTGGTTCCCATAAGTACCTTGTTTTTGCATCCCGCCACCAATCACGTATATCTTTCCATCTACTACGCTGCTGCTTGCGCCCACACGCGCCTCAGGCAAATCTGCTCTTTCTTTCCATTTAACTGTTTCCGCGCTAACTGTTTGAAGCGATTGAAACAGCGTAATAACGAATAAGAAAAAAACAATGAACCATTTTTTCAAAAGAAAACACTCCCTTTATTTAATTGTTTCACATAACAAATATCGGCACAGCTTTGATTTTTTTCATATTATTTCCGGAATATTCATTTTTCAGGAAATTCATATAATAACAGGTTTGTTACTGAAAAACTTCGGATGCTTTCAATTTTGTTTATTTCAAAGATCAGCGGGAATTAAAAACGACATGAACGATAAAATGCAAAATTGATAAAGGAGGAGATTAATATGAAAAGCATAGTTGGTGTATACGAAACGCCGCAGGAAACCATTGCAGCGATTGAAGGCTTAATAACAAAAGGTTTTGATTCTGACGATATTTCGGTTGTGACAAGCCGGCGAGATACAGATTATCTTGAGTCACGGACAGGAACAGAAGTCAATCAAGCCGTCGGTGCACATGAGGATGAATCCGAATCATTTTTTGATAAGCTGAAAGATTATTTTACAATGGATGATACTGCCGCACACAGCAAGACATTATCAGATTTGGATATTACGACTGGCGAAATAGAAAATTATCAAGAGGATCTGGATGAAGGAAAACTCCTTGTGGCTGTTGATACAGATGCAGAAGTCAATCCACCTATTGATAACGGCAATGCTCTTTCAGGCGGCTTTTCAAGCACAAACGACATGGCGGATTATACAACGAAAGAAGAAAAAACAATGCCGCTGAGGGAAGAACAACTGAAAGTCGATAAGGAAGACGTTCAAACTGGAGAAGTAGAGATTGGAAAAGAAGTGAAAACAGAACAAAGAGATATGGACATCCCGGTGAGACGCGATGAAATTTATGTTGAACGCCGCCCAGTGGATGAAAATACAGCGGACGCTTCTCCCGTCAATGATTCGGAAGAGATCAGAGTACCAATCGTTGAGGAGAAACTGGAAGTGACTAAAAAACCGGTTGTCACTGATGAAGTGGTTGTCGGAAAACGGACTGTCGAAGAGAATGAGCATATTTCCGACACCGTGAAAAAAGAAGAGCCTCGTCTCAATAAAGAAGGAAAAGTTGACGGCTTGGATGATGATACGTTAAATCACAAATAAAAGATCATAAACCAACAACAAAAAACCTCAAATCCTTAAAGGATTTGAGGTTTTTCTTTTGGTACGTCCCAGGAGAGATTCGAACTCCCGACCGACGGCTTAGAAGGCCGTTGCTCTATCCAGCTGAGCTACTGGGACACGTTTTGTGTTTTCGTTTTTCGCTTTAACTATCAGCGACAAGATTTATTATATATGGGATGCAACAATAAGTCAACGGTTTTTTAGAATTTTTTTCATGAGGAAGAAAAATTTCTTCCTCATGACATTTTCATAGTGTGACACGGTTTTGCAGATCGTCAATTTCATGACCTGCTTGGTCGTAAAAACGCACTGTTGCGGCGTCATTTTCTAAAGTCAGTATAGCATAGCTTTCTGTCCTGCGCACCCTTGGAAGGCGGATGCTGCCTGGATTAATCATTAGTTTTCCGCGCAGCACTTCGCTTCCCGCGATGTGCGAATGCCCGAAACAGATCATATCCGCTCCGAGCTCCTCTGCACGATAGTATACGTTTAACAAGGTCTGTTTTATACCGTGAAGGTGGCCGTGTGTGACCAGTATTTTTTTTGAACCGGCATTCAGAAGAAGCTCGTTCTTAAAATCGCCTGTAAAATCGCAATTTCCTTTTACAACCTTATAAGGATCCAATGCCGGATGCCCGGTTTCGAGTTCAGAGTCTCCGCAATGAATCATGAGATCAACTTCCGCTTCATGCCGTTTCGCGATGGTTTGGAGTTCTTCTTCAAGCCCATGGCTGTCACTGATAATCAGCACGTTCATGTACAAGCTTCCTCCTTATGCCTCTAAAAGCTTCGACAGCTTTTTAAGCGCGTCAGCCCTGTGGCTGATTTTATTTTTTTCATCACTTGTCAGTTCGGCCATTGTCTGATCTTTATCTTTTACGATAAAGATCGGGTCATAGCCAAAACCGTATTCTCCTCTCGGCTCTTCAGCGATATACCCCTCAACATGGCCTTCGACTGTTTTTGTTTCCTCACCAGGGATGCTCACAGCCAGCGCGCATCGAAAACGGCCGGTACGCTGTTCTTTTTCGATTCCTTTCAGCTCGTTAAGAACTTTATCGATATTTGCCTGATCGTCTTTCTGTTCCCCTGCATAGCGGGCGGAATAAACGCCGGGTCGGCCCCCAAGATTATCGATGGACAGACCCGAGTCGTCCGCAATCACCATTTTGTTCACTGCTTTGGCAACAGCTTCTGCTTTGAGAATAGCATTTTCTTCAAACGTATGGCCTGTTTCTTCGATTTCTTCTGTGTATCCGATTTCAGCTAACGATTTGACATCATAGCCTTTTGGCTCAAGGATTTCTTTAAATTCCTTCACTTTTCCCGGATTATGTGTCGCAATAATTGCTTCTTTCATGATGTTCAAGCCTTTCTGTACTTATTTCAGTTCTGGCAGAGAATCACCCAGCACTTCTTTTTGCTTGTCAATCAGTTCATGAATGCCTTTTTCCGCAAGACCGAGAAGACCGTTCAGATCATCCCGTGAAAAAGTCGCCTCTTCCCCGGTTCCCTGCAGCTCCACAAAGCGGCCGCCGCCTGTCATAATGACATTCATATCAACTTCAGCGGAAGAATCTTCTTCATAATTTAAATCTAACAAAATTCCCTGTTCCTTATCAATTCCGACAGAAATCGCAGCAAGAAAATCAGTAATCGGATTTGCCTTGATCGTTCCCGCTTTGAGCAGCTTGCCAATCGCAATTGCCATGGCTAGAAATGCTCCTGTAATAGAAGCAGTTCTTGTTCCGCCATCAGCCTGAATGACATCGCAGTCAATCCAAATCGTACGTTCACCGAGCCTGTCTAAATCTACGACTGCCCGAAGCGCGCGGCCGATCAGGCGCTGGATCTCCATTGTTCTGCCGGTAACTTTCCCCTTAGAAGACTCTCTGATTGTTCTTTGGTTTGTTGCCCGCGGCAGCATGCTGTATTCAGCTGTAATCCAGCCTTTTCCCCCGCCCCGCAAAAACGGCGGCACGCGATCCTCAACAGACGCGTTGCAGATTACTTTTGTATTTCCCGCTGTTATTAGAACAGAACCTTCCGGATGGCTGATAAAATCCAAATCAAATGTGATTGGACGCAGCTCATCATGTTGTCTTCCGTCATGTCTCATGTTTTACCTCCGATTGTATGTACATAAACCATTTTTGTTCCGGAATTGAATAAAGAAAGAGGCAGCCGGAACGCTAACCTCTTTCTTTCTAGTATATCAAAAATTTCAATTTAAAAACTACCCGTATTCACTTGAGATGGTCTGGAGACCGGTTCAGTGAGCTTTTCGCCTTTTTCATTTACAAGCTCTGATTTCCCGTTTACTTTGACGGAAACGCTTTTTACATTCGGCTGCTCCGTTAACGTCAGCACAATGCTGTTCAGCACTTCTGAAGAAATCATTTTTGTCTTTTCATCAGCGCTGCCGAATATGGATTGATTGAAATCTAACGTCACGCGTCCGTCTTTGATTTTCGGCTTACTGACCAGCTTTACGTCATCACTGAAATCTGTTAACAGCCCGCTCACTTTGCTTGGGCCTTTAGCCAATTCGTTGATCGCTGCAGAAATATCATCTTTTTCAGTATTGTCGATCCGTTTCGTCACAGGCACATAGTACTCACTGTCTTCGTTTTCCGCCAAATAATAAACGGTGAGCGGATATGTTGCGGTAAGATCATTTACGCCCGATGTTTCCATATTAATCCCGTCTTTACGGCTTAAATCATCTGAGATCGGCGTGCCCCCTACAGGCATCTCCTTCAATTCATGGCCGTTTATTCTCAGCTTCACTTTATCTATCGAACTGAATTGCGTAAGCGTCCACGTCACGGATTGAACAATTTTCTGTTCGTCTTCTTTCTTATAATTTTTAAATTCATTAGAGAAGTCGGCGATTGCAGTTCCATCTTTTTTGATGTCAACGTTAACGGTTGTGTCAGCCGGCAATACGGCTCTGAAGCCATTCGGAAGAATTTCTGACACAGGTCCGCCCTGAACGAGGTATTCAAGCGCCTGCTTGGCCGTGCCTTCACTTTTTGGAAGAGGCAGCGTTTGCGCAACGACATACCCGTTTTTATCAATGAGATAAAGCTCCCTCATGATTGTAGATGCGGCTTGATCCGCTTTGGCGGTATCGTTTTTTTCACTTTCTGTTTTTTCGGCTGCTGTTGTATTTGAATCGGCCCCCGCTTCATCGTTCACGTATGTAACGTCTTGAGGCGGATCAATTTCCTCGCCTGCCTTATCAGATTGAAACAAACCGCATCCGGATAAAAGCAGGGCAGAGGTGAGACAAGTGGCACCAATGACTGCAGGTCCTTTTTTCAGCATACTTTTCCCTCCTAAGGCTGTTTGTACTATTATGTATACGAGCCCTTATCAGGAAATAGACCGAAGAATTCCGGCAAAACAGAAAAAACCCGCAACATAACGTTGCGGGGCAAAGCTATTTTCTAATCGGTTCTTGCAGTGAAGTGCATTCCACATGGCCCACCTCATGGCCAAACCAGTCATTTGCGATTTTCGCAAACTGATCACGTGCTCCTGTTGTTAGGAACTGATGATCCCGAACAATCGGAGACTGGTTCAGCAGCCCTTTATATGAGAGAATCGTGCTGACTTCCCTTGCTGTTTCATCGCCGGACGAAATAATGTTTACGTGCTCTCCCATATATCTCTGAATGGATTCTTTTAAAATAGGATAGTGGGTGCAGCCTAAAATCAGTGAATCAATCGATGTGTCTTTTAACGGATACAGGGATGTTTTGACAATCTCGTCTGCTGTCTTGTCAAGAAACTTTCCGCTTTCTACAAAAGGCACAAGCAGCGGGCAGGCAAGGTTCTCAACCTTCAGGTCAGAATTTAATGCCAAAAGCGCCTCTTCGTACGCATTGCTCTTAATTGTATTCTCTGTGCCGATGACTCCGATATGCTGATTTTCCGTCACTTTTATCGCTGCTCTCGCACCCGGCTGGATCACTCCGACCACTGGTATACCGACGCTTCGCTGGATGTCTTCCAATGCGATCGCTGTTGCTGTGTTGCAGGCGATCACGAGCATTTTAATGTGGTGGTTTTCGAGTAAATAATTCGTCAGCTCCCACGTATATTGAAGCACTTCTTCTTCAGGACGCGGCCCGTATGGACACCGTTTCGTATCCCCGACGTAGATAATATTTTCTTTTGGTAGCTGTCTCATGATTTCCTTTGCAACGGTTAAACCGCCAACCCCGGAATCAATGACTCCTATTGGTTGCCCCAACAAAATCGCCTCATTTTCTCTTCATTTCATGCTGCAGTTTCATCAATGATTTTTCGAAGATGGCTATTTCTTCATCTGTAAACGTTTCGAACATATCACGCAGATATTCCTGCCTTTTTGTAATGACCTCTTGAATAATCCGTTCTCCTTCAGGCAGAAGATGTATCCGGACCACACGTCTGTCCGCCGGGTCCTTGACCCGCTCGACAAGCTCATTTTTTTGCATGCGGTCGATTAAATCCGTTGTCGTGCTGCATGCCAGATACATTTTGCCCGATAGTTCGCCGATTGTCATATCTCCTAGTTCATAAAGCCATTGCAGGCCGACAAATTGCGGCGGCGTAATTGCATATTGGTTAAGGATTTCTCGTCCTTTTTGCTTAATGATCGCGGCAATGTGGCGGAGTGACTTTTCAATATCCGCAACATGCTCCAAAGGTTTTGATGTCATTTGTCCATCCCTCACTCAAGGATCTCTTACGCACAAAAGCGTTCCGTGTCTATTTTCCTTCTTTTTTGAAGAAAATGCAAGACTCGCGCGAGAGAATTAGAGGACTTTAGGCAAACAACATCAAATAGAAAAATTTGTTGCTCTATACCTTGCCATCCAAGTTCTGCATAGCATTCCAAATATGGTTTCAAACGTTCCAAACAAACAGCAATAACCGGCTCCTTCCTGAAAAGAAGGAATACCGGCAAGGATTAAAGCTCTAGCTCACCCATTCTAAGAAGCTCAACAACGGCTTGCGAACGCCCTTTCACACCCAATTTCTGCATGGCATTTGAAATATGGTTTCGAACGGTTTTCTCACTGATAAATAGCTCGCTTGCAATCTCCTTTGTTGTCTTATCTTGAACGAGCAATTCGAACACTTCTCTTTCTCTTTTCGTTAGCAGCGGCTTCGATTGAAATTCTTTCTCCTTCAAGTATTGTAACCCTCCTTGCTAAGGTGAGAGCGAATCAGAAACGAATGGGTTTTGATATAGTCAAGATATCTTATGTAAGAAGGGCACAGGAGGTGACGTTTACAAGAGAATTAGTTTATGGTGTATGGAGCAGCGTTTCTTTCTCCTCATCCGTCCAGCTGACAGTCTTGCCGCTTTCCTTTGAAACTTGGACCATCACAACTGCTCCGGTGAAGCAGGGCTCGCCTTCCCGATTTTCTCCGAGATAATGCAAGGTAAGGGATGAGCTGCCGACGGCGCTTGTTTTCACATAGATACGCAGCTCTTCATAAGGCATGACTTGGCGCAGATAATCGCATTGCTGGCTTGCCACGACCGTCATAGTCTGTTTGTTTTGATTCATCATATTCAGCTTTTTAAAATAAGAAATCCGCGCCTCCTCAAAGTATATAAAAGGCGTTACATTATTCATATGTCCAAACATGTCCGTCTCGGAAAATCGCACGGATACTTCATTAAAAAAAGAAAAGGACACCTTCCATTGTTGAAACGGCATATCAATATAAGCGGGAAGCTTCATCTTTACTCATCTCCTTATTAAAAAAACCTCTCCCATGCGGAAGAGGTTTTTTCTTCTTATACTCTGTCGCTTCCGAAGAAATTGCGGAACGCTTGTAAGTTTGTATCTCTATTTAAGGCTGCAATCGAAGTGGTGAGCGGGATGCCTTTCGGGCAAGATTGAACGCAGTTTTGCGAGTTGCCGCAATCTCCAAGGCCGCCTTCATCCATCAGTGCGTCTAACCGCTCAGATTTATTCATGGCGCCTGTCGGATGTGCGTTAAACAGGCGGACTTGAGACATCGGTGCCGGCCCCATGAACTTCGATTTGCTGTTCACATTCGGGCAGGCTTCGAGGCAGACGCCGCACGTCATGCATTTTGATAATTCATATGCCCATTGACGGCGTTTTTCCGGCATTCTCGGCCCCGGTCCCAAATCGTGCGTACCGTCAATCGGTATCCACGCTTTTACTTTTTTCAATGAATCAAACATTCTGCTCCGGTCAACCTGCAAATCACGCACGACCGGGAACGTTTTCATTGGTTTTAAGCGGATCGGCTGTTCAAGCTGGTCGATAAGCGCCGTACAAGACTGGCGTGGCTTTCCGTTTATGACCATTGAACATGCGCCGCACACTTCTTCAAGACAGTTCATGTCCCATGTAACAGGGGTTGTCTTTTCACCTTTAACGTTAACCGGATTCCTGCGTATTTCCATCAGAGCGGAAATGACGTTTAGGTTCGGGCGGTATGGAACCTCAAATTCTTCATCGTAAGGCGTGCTGTCGGTTGTATCTTGCCGTGTGATAATAAATCGTATCGTTTTTTGTTCACTCATGATTATTTCGCCACCTTCTTCTTCGAGTAATCCCGTTTCCGAGGCGTTATCAGTGATACATCGACATCCTGATACTCAAATTCTGGCGCTTCATACGGGCTTACATGTTTAGCCATTGTTGTTTTGAGCCATTCATCATCATTACGTTCAGGATAATCCGGTTTATAATGGGCGCCCCTGCTTTCATTGCGGTTGTAAGCGCCAAGGGTAACCACCCTCGCAAGCTGAAGCATGTTCGAGAACTGGCGTGTGAACATCGCCCCCTGATTGCTCCATTTTGTCGTATCATTGATGTTAATCTTTTTAAACCGCTCCATTAATTCCTGAATTTTGTCATCCGTTTTCAAAAGCTTATCGTTATGGCGGACAACCGTTACGTTTGCCGTCATCCACTCACCGAGTTCTTTGTGAAGGACATAGGCATTTTCGGTTCCGTCCATGCTCATAATGTCAGCCCATTTTTCTTCTTCTTTTTTGACGTGAGCGTCGAATAAAGAGGAAGACATGTCTTCTGCTGAAGATTCTAAGCCGTTTACATATTTCACGGCATTCGGTCCGGCCACCATTCCCCCGTATATCGCGGAGAGCAGGGAGTTCGCTCCCAAGCGGTTGCCGCCGTGCATAGAGTAATCACATTCCCCAGCCGCAAACAGTCCCGGGATGTTTGTCATTTGATTGTAATCCACCCATAAACCGCCCATTGAGTAATGAACCGCCGGGAAGATTTTCATTGGAAGCTTCCGCGGGTCATCTCCCATGAACTTCTCATAAATTTCAATGATGCCGCCGAGCTTAATGTCAAGCTCTTTGGGATCTTTATGGGACAGATCAAGATACACCATGTTTTCACCATTAATGCCGAGCTTCTGGTTGACACACACATCAAATATTTCGCGTGTCGCTATATCACGCGGCACCAAGTTTCCGTAAGCTGGGTATTTTTCTTCCAGGAAATACCACGGTTTCCCGTCTTTATATGTCCACACGCGTCCGCCTTCACCGCGCGCCGATTCACTCATCAGTCTTAGTTTGTCATCGCCCGGTATGGCTGTCGGGTGAATTTGAATGAATTCTCCGTTTGCATAATACGCTCCCTGCTGATAAACGATCGACGCAGCAGATCCTGTATTAATCATGGAGTTGGTCGATTTTCCAAAAATGATCCCCGGTCCGCCCGTCGCCATGATGACAGCGTCTGAACGGAAGGATTCAATTTGCATGTTTGTCAGGTTTTGCGCAACAATTCCGCGGCAGGTTCTGTCATCATCCAATACAGCGCCAAGGAATTCCCAGCCTTCGTATTTTGTAACCAGACCCGCAACTTCGTATCTGCGCACTTGCTCGTCCAGTGCGTAAAGCAGCTGCTGTCCCGTTGTCGCACCCGCATAAGCTGTTCTGTGGTGCTGTGTACCCCCGAATCGGCGGAAATCCAGCAGGCCCTCAGGCGTCCGGTTAAACATGACGCCCATCCGGTCTAATAAGTGGATGATAGAAGGCGCTGCGTCACACATCGCTTTGACCGGCGGCTGGTTCGCAAGAAAATCTCCCCCGTATACAGTGTCATCAAAATGCTCCCACGGAGAGTCGCCTTCCCCTTTTGTGTTGACCGCTCCGTTTATGCCGCCTTGCGCGCAAACCGAATGAGAACGTTTGACAGGAACGATGGAAAAAAGCTTAACCGCCATTCCTGATTCCGCTGCTTTAATTGTCGCCATGAGGCCGGCAAGACCCCCGCCGACTACGATAATGCTTGATTGACTCATGATAGCCCCTCTCCCTCTAGTAATCTAGTACTCTTATACAAATGCGAAAATCGCTTTTAAGCCTACGTATGACAGTGCAACAAAAATAATCAGCGTAACGTATGTCGAAATTCTTTGAGAACGAGGCGTTACCGTAATGCCCCATGTAACAGCGAAAGACCATAAACCGTTCGAGAAGTGGAAAATTGTTGATAAAACACCGACAATGTAGAAGCCAAGCATAGCCGGAGAGCTCAAAATATTCGCCATCATGTCGAAATTGACCTCAGCGCCCATTTGTGCTGCAATACGGGTTTCCCACACATGCCAACTGACGAAAATGAGGGTGATGATACCGGTTACACGCTGCAGGACGAAGAGCCAATTTCTCATATAGCTGTATTGACCTGCGTTATTTTTTGCAGTAAACGCTATGTACACACCATAAACTGCATGATAAATTAATGGTAAGAAGATAATAAAAATTTCCAATGCATACCTGAAAGGCAGACTATCCATAAAATGAGCAGCACTATTGAATGCTTCAGCGCCCCTTGCGGCAAACTGGTTGACGACTAAATGCTGAATGAGAAAGATGCCGACCGGTATGACGCCAAGCAAGGAATGCAATCTTCGAAAATAAAACTCTCTGTTCCCAGACATTACTTTACCCCCTGTTTGATAAGTGCGAAATGTGCTAAATCTCTTCCCCCACTTCTTTCAATTGTAAGCACTTTATTAAGATTTATTGACAATTTCATTTTACTCCTCCCTCAAAAGGGCGTCAAGAAAACGCGTACATAAATTACAATTTTCCGAATTAATTAGTTGATTTAAAAATTTTATTTTATCAATATATATTTCTCCCTTAATTTTTCATAAGAATTACAGGATCATTCTGTAATCCTCCCCCCTCTTTGGGCTATAATATACGAAGGAGAGAGGGGAGACAGCTATGAAGTCTAAATTTGAAGGATCTATTGACAATCTAAAAGAAATTGAAATGAACGCCTATGCCTACGAACTAATACGAGAGATCGTTCTCCCAGATATGCTTGGCCAAGATTACTCTTCCATGATGTATTGGGCAGGGAAACATCTCGCCCGTAAGTTTCCTCTTGAATCATGGGAGGAATTTCCGGCCTTCTTTGAAGAAGCGGGCTGGGGAACCCTCACTAACACAAGCGCTAAAAAACAGGAGCTTGAATTTGAACTTGAAGGGCCGATCATTTCCAACCGCCTTAAACATCAGAAAGAACCATGCTTTCAGCTTGAAGCTGGTTTTATCGCTGAACAAATTCAATTGATGAATGACCAGATTGCCGAATCATATGAACAAGTGAAAAAGAGAGCCGATAAAGTGGTTCTGACTGTGAAATGGGATATGAAAGACCCTGTGTAATCAAAAAGGCGGTGACTGCATAGTCCCGCCTTTTTTGATTACACAGCTGAAGGGTGTTTTGAAAGCTCAAATGCATCGTGCAGCGCTTCGACCGCTTTCACCATGTCATTTTCGCTTACGACTGTTGACACTTTGATTTCAGATGTGCTAACCATCTTGATTAAAATGTTTTTTTCCGCCAGTACAGCAAACATTTCAGCCGCTACACCAGGATTTGATACCATACCTGATCCGACAATGGATACTTTAGCCAGCTTGCTTTCTGTCTCGATTTTCTCAAATTCCAGCGCGCCTTTGTACTCTTCAAGCACCTCAACAGTCTGGTCCGCGTCTTCAGATTTAACAGAGAAGGAAATCCCGGCATCATGGTCTCCCGCCTGCGTTTGGATAATGATATCCACGTTAATATTTCTTTTGGCAAGCGTTGTAAAAATGGTAGACAAAGTGGTTAGGCCGCTTGTCAGCCCGTAGATTGTTACCCTTGTGATTTGATCTTCGAACGCAATGCCTCTGACAATTAAATTCTGCTCCATGGATGATTCCTCCTCAATTAATGTCCCCGCTTCTGTTTCTGTACTTGAACGCACTTCTAACGGCAATTGGTAATTTTTCGCGAATTCAACAGCTCTCGGATGAAGAACGCCGGCGCCTAAATTGGCAAGCTCAAGCATTTCATCGTATGAGATTCCGGCAAGCTTTCTCGCTGATTTCACATACCGCGGATCGGTTGTAAACACGCCGGGCACGTCGGTGTATATGTCACATTTATCCGCTTTTAATGCGGCAGCCAAAGCGACCGCTGTTGTGTCTGAACCGCCCCGGCCCAATGTCGTGATTTCACAATCCTCCGTCATGCCTTGGAATCCCGCGACAATCACAACCTTTCCTTGCTCAAGCTGGCTTGCTAAAACTGTAGTGTCGATATCTGTAATTCTGGCGTTTCCGTGTACGGATTCCGTGCGGATTCCCGCCTGCCAGCCAGTATAGGACACCGCGTCATAGCCTTTTTCCTGCAGCGCCATTGAAAGCAGGGAAATCGTGACCTGTTCGCCTGTCGCCAGCAGCATATCCATTTCGCGTTTGCTCGGCTGATCGGTGATGTCTTTTGCAAGGCTGACCAATGCGTCAGTCGATTTCCCCATAGCTGAAACGACTACGACGACTTGATGGCCTTTCTGTTTTTCCGCGATGACGCGGTTTGCCGCATTATTAATTTTTTCGACTGAGCCGACGGAAGTACCTCCGAATTTTTGTACGATTAGACCCATGAATGACCACCCTTTACATTTTGGTTCGTGCGGGTGAGGAGAAAGAGCGCTTTGTCCACAATAAAAAAAGCAATGAGAGGAATTTGCTCTCATTGCTTATCAATTAATCATCATGAATGATTATGAACAACGAGATAGCCCTCCAAGAAAATGATTTCTTGACAGCCTTACATTTATTCAATGCACGGCCAGCAAATAACACCGATGGGATTTTATTTGCTTCGGCGACCTCCCCTTTCAGCCTTTTTCACGGAATCCATCTTTCTCCAAAGGCTTACTCTTGAAGTTCGCACCTCTATCTTCACCATATAACACGATCTAACTATGAAATTAGTTCACATTTTATCAGATCTTTTTTAAAAGGACAACATTATTTTTGCAATTTGTCGTAAAGGAGCTGAGCCGCCGCTGCGGGAACACCCGCTTTTTTGAGGTCCTCAAGGCTTGCTTCCTTCATTTTTTTAACAGAACCGAAATGCTTTAACAGCATTTTCTTTCTTTTCTCTCCGATACCCGGAATGTCGTCCAATACGGATTGAAACGCGCTTTTACCGCGGATTTGCCTGTGAAAGCTGATCGCGAACCGGTGCACCTCGTCCTGGATGCGCTGCAGAAGATAAAATTCCTGGCTGTTTCGTTCCAGATACACCGCCTCCAGCGGATCCCCGATGAGTAAATTTGAGGTTCTGTGTTTTTCGTCTTTCGCTAAACCGGCAATGGGAATATCCAGACCGAGTTCATTTTCAATGACATCCCTTGCAGCGTTGATCTGCCCTTTTCCTCCGTCAATGATGATCAGATCAGGCAGCGGCAGGTTTTCACGAAGCACTCTTGAATAACGCCTTCTGACGACCTCTCTCATTGAGCCGTAATCATCCGGGCCTGTAACGGTTTTGATTTTATATTTGCGGTATTCCCTTTTGTTCGGTTTGCCGTCGATAAACACGATCATCGCGGAAACCGGGTTTGTCCCCTGTATGTTTGAGTTATCAAACGCTTCGATTCTGTGAGGCGTATAAATATTCAAGGCTTCACCGAGCTTCTGCACAGCCCCGATTGAGCGCTCCTCATCCCGTTCGATTAAGGAGAATTTTTCTTTCAGCGCGATTTTCGCATTTTTATGGGCCAGCATGAGCAGTTCTTTTTTTGGGCCTTTTTTCGGCTGGTGGACGTTTGTTTCCAGCAGCTGCTCAATCATGGATTGATCTACGCTGTCCGGAACTAAAATTTCCTTTGGAAGGAAGTGGTTGTTTTTTGAATAGAACTGCCCGATGAACGTAAGGAACTCTTCATCAGCTTCCTGATAGAGCGGGAACATGCTGACATCGCGTTCAATGAGCTTTCCTTGCCGGATGAAAAAGACCTGTACGCACATCCAGCCCTTATCATATGCGTAAGCGAATACGTCACGGTCGACTAAATCGTTCATCGTCATTTTTTGTTTTTCCATTGTTGAGTCAATATGGGCCATTTGGTCGCGAAGCTCTTTTGCCCTTTCAAACTCAAGATTCTCCGCAGCCTCATGCATTTTCTCTTCAAGCTCTTTTTTGACATCATTATAGCCGCCCTTTAAGAATCGGGTAATGCTTTCAACCAGCTCTCTGTTCGTCTCTTCGGAAATATCCTTTACGCAAGGAGCGAGACATTGGCCCAGATGATAGTAAAGGCACACTCTGTCCGGCAGTTTGGAGCATTTTCTGAGAGGATACAGACGGTCGAGCAGTTTTTTTGTTTCCCTTGCTGCTTGCACATTCGGGTACGGCCCAAAATAGCGCCCTTTGTCTTTTTTGACATTGCGGGTGACAACCAGCCTTGGATGGCGTTCGTGGGTGAGTTTTATAAAAGGGTAGGTTTTATCGTCTTTCAGCATGACATTGTATTTCGGATCATGCTTTTTGATCAAATTCATTTCTAAAATAAGCGCTTCGAGATTAGAGGACGTCACGATATATTCAAAATCCTCGATTTCCGTCACAAGCCTTTGTGTTTTCGCATCGTGAGAACCGGTGAAGTAGGAGCGCACTCTGTTTTTCAGCACTTTCGCTTTTCCTACGTAGATCACAGTCTGCTGTCGGTCCTTCATCAGATAACATCCGGGCTGATCAGGAAGGAGGGCGAGTTTTTCTTTCAGTTGTTTGTTCATATGTTACCCTTCCTTATATTTAGTCCTTTGTTTCCAGTTTAACACGAACGTTTGTTTTTCTCTATGATTCACAATTGACGAATAAAAAAAGCGATCCCTCAATCGGAATCGCTCTGGCATGTAAGCAGCCGTAAATTAAAGATGTTTGTTTACAAGCTCTTGAAGCGCTTCTTTCGGTTTGAAGCCGACAGAAGTTTCAACAACTTCTCCGTCTTTTAACACAAGAAGTGTCGGGATGCTCATAACGCCGTATTTTCCGGCTGTTTCTTGGTTTTCATCCACATCGATTTTTACGATTTTCAGTTTGTCTCCCATTTCTTGATCCAGTTCTTCAAGAACAGGCGCAATCATTTTACAAGGTCCGCACCAAGGAGCCCAGAAGTCAGCCAGTACGACGCCTTCGCTTGTTTCAGCTGGGAAAGATTGATCAGTTGCTTTTACGATAGCCATTATTGAATTCCTCCAATTGTGAATGATGATTTTTAGTATAGCATCTCCCATTCGTTCACGCTATTTTAATGCTTACAAATTATTTTTTCCTGAGCACAATCGGTTTACTCATTTTTATCTGGATTGAATGGGATATGTCACTTTTATTAAAACACGAATCTGATAATTGCCCCGATCACTACAATAGCCCCGATGATCATTAGAATTGTACGAAGCATAAGCTAACATCTCCTCTTCACTGTCATGTACTTTACCATGCCCTCCCGGAGCTGTTTTAAAACCTGAAAAAGAGCGCCGGCATGAAGCTCCGGCGCTCTCGCGCGATTAAGAATCCGCACGCAGCGTGAGTAAGACGACCGACATGGGCGGCAGTTTTACTTTCAGTTTGTTTTTGTTGAGGGTATATCGGCTGAAAGATTCCGGTTTGACGTGATGAGGATCGTCAAACGTGTTATGCGCATTCATTTTTTCTGCCGTGAGAATGAATCCGGAATGGTCCGCAGTCTTGTTAAGACCTCTCAGCTCAATTTCGGCCTCCGCTTTGTTTTGATGGTCGATGTTGCAAATCGTGATATTGATATCACCTTCCGCATGTTTCGTTGCTGAAATACTGATTTGCGGCAGCGTTTCCCCCTTCCATTCATAGGCAGCGGAGGTTGTTTCAGTGTCTAAAAGAGAAGCATTCTGGTGTACCTTAAACATATCAAATACATGGTACGTCGGTGTCAAAAGCATCCGCTCTCCCTCAGTCAAAATCATCGCTTGAAGAACGTTTACCGTTTGGGCGATGTTGGTCATTTGCACCCTGCGGCAATGCTGATGGAAAATGTGGAAATGAGAAGCCGCGACCAGTGCATCACGAATGGTGTTTTGCTGATAAAGGAATCCAGGGTTCGTGCCTGGCTCAGGATCAAACCACGTGCCCCATTCGTCAATAATCAGCCCGACCCGCTGCTCCGGGTCGTACCGGTCCATAATCGTACCGTGTTTTTGAATCAATTCATCGATGTATTTGGCTTTTTTCATCGTAATGAACCATTCATCCTCCGTGAATTCTGTCGCTGATCCTTTGCCCTTCCAGAAATCACCCGGAATCGTGTAATAATGAAGGCTCAATCCGTCCATCAGGCCGGCGGCTTTTTTCATGAGCACGTCCGTCCAATTAAAGTCATCTACATTTGCACCGCCTGCAATTTTATAGATTTCATTGCCGCTGTAATTGCGGACATAGGTTTGAAAACGCCGGTACAGATCAGCATAGTATTCAGGGTGCATGTTTCCGCCGCAACCCCAGTTTTCATTGCCCACACCGAAATATTTCAGCTTCCAGGGCTCCTCTCTTCCATTTTGTATTCTCCAGTCTGACATCGGCGTGCCTGCATCAAACGTCATATACTCGATCCATTCCGCCATTTCCTGAACGGTTCCGCTTCCGACATTTCCGCAAATATAAGGCTCGCATTCAAGCAGCTCGCAAAGCATCATAAATTCATGCGTTCCGAATTCATTTGATTCAACTGTTCCGCCCCAGTGCGTGTTAAGCATCGTCTTTCGGTCACCGACACCGTTTGCCCAATGGTATTCGTCCGCAAAACACCCGCCCGGCCATCTGAGGACGGGAATGTGAAGCTGCTTGAGCGCTTCCAGCACATCCTTTCGTATTCCGTTTATATTGGGAATGCTTGAGTCCGATCCGACCCAAATCCCCTCATAAATCCCTCTTCCTAAATGCTCCGCAAAATGACCGTATATATTTTTGTTAATGGTTCCTTTTACAATATCTGTCTGGATCACTGCTTGATGTTTAGACATGCCTGATCATTCCTTTCATACGAATATGAAAAGCACCACAGTCAAATATGTGATCTGTCTTTTGTCTGAGGAGTCAGCATGAATGTAAGCGCTTTTAAAGTAACCATATTATATATGTTCGTACATGTCAACGATATTTTTCGTTATATATTTATTTGTACGTATGTATTTAAACATATAAAAAACCCCGAACTTCAGCAGTCCGGGGTTTCCTTTACGAGTGAATATTTAATTGTTTGAATTCCTCAGTTAATAATGGAACCACTTCAAATAAATCGCCTATGATGCCATAATCCGCTATTTTAAAAATATCGGCTTCAGGATCTTTATTGATGGCGACAATGACCTTGCTGTTTGACATGCCGGCTAAATGCTGGATGGCGCCGGAAATGCCGCAGGCGATGTACAAATCCGGGGTGACGACTTTCCCGGTCTGCCCGATCTGGAGAGCGTAATCGCAATAGTCAGCGTCGCACGCCCCGCGAGAAGCTCCGACTGCGGCTCCCAGCACCTCGGCAAGCTCCTGCAGCGGCTGAAATCCTTCCTTGCTTTTGACTCCGCGGCCGCCCGCAACGATAATTTTGGCTTCGGAGAGATCAACGCCGTCCGCTGTTTTTTTCACGATCTCTTGGATAACGGTGCGGAGGTCAGTAAGAGAAACATCAACGCTTTCAATACTCCCCGACCTGCCGGCGTCTATTTCTGAAGCTTGAATGTTATTGGGACGAATCGTTGCAAAAATCATGGGATCGGTTGAAATCACACGTTCAAATGCTTTTCCCGAGTAAATCGGCCTTGTGAATACGACATTTTCTCCGGTAACGCTTACATCTGTAGCATCAGAAATTAAGCTTGTTTGCAGCCGGGCCGCAAGTTTTGGTGAGAGATCCTTGCCCATTGCCGTGTGCCCGCATATGACCGAATCGGGCTTTTCTTGGTCAATAATGACCCTCATGACCTGGCTGTATCCGTCTGCCGTATAGGCTTTCAGCTTCGGATCCTCGGCTGTGAGAACTTTATCTGCTCCGTAATGGATAAGCTCCTGTGCAATGTTTTGTACATTTTCTCCGATGAGAACACCGATGACTTCTCCATCGCCTGAAATGGTTCTTCCTGCAGCTAATGCTTCAAAGGTGACATTCCGCAATTCTCCATCGCGAATTTCTCCGAGTACGATCACTTTTTTTCCCATTCTAACATCCCCCTGTTTCTTTGAATGTCCAAGCTTTATATGACTTTAGCTTCGCTGCGGAGCAATGAGACGAGCTCTTTTGCCTGTTCGGCAGGATCACCTTGGAGAAGCTTCCCGGCTTCTTTTTTCGGCGGCAGAAAACGTTCAATGGTTTTCATTTTTGGTTCGGCATCCTCTTCGTCAAGATCAAGATCATCAAGCTCTAGCTCTTCAAGTGGTTTTTTCTTGGCCTTCATAATGCCCGGAAGCGATGGGTAACGCGGTTCGTTTAAACCCTGCTGAGCTGTGACAAGCAATGGAAGTGTGGTTTTGATTTTCTCAACATCCCCTTCGACGTCCCTTTCTGCTTCTGCATCAGTGCCATTGATTTCGAGTTTGGTGATCGTAGTGATGCACGGAATATCCAGCAGCTCGGCAAGCCGAGGCGCGACTTGTCCTGATCCTCCGTCAATGGCAACATTTCCGCCGAGAATTAAATCAAAATCTTGATCCTTCATATAGTGGTATAAAACTTGAGAAATGGAATATTGGTCGGGTTCTTCAAGATCATCTTCTATGTTGATTAAAACGGCTTGGTCACATCCCATGGCAAGCGCCGTACGCAATTCCTTTTCCGCTTCTTCACCGCCGACAGTGACGGCAGTGATCGTGCCGCCGTGCTTTTCCTTCAGCTGGATGGCTTCTTCTATCGCGTACTCGTCGTATGGATTAATGATCCATTCCGCTCCGTCATCCTGAATCTTTCCTGCTTCAATGACGATTTTTTCTTCTGTGTCAAACGTCCGTTTCATCAGTACAAATAGATTCATGATCATATCCCCTTTTATTCGCCTTTGAACTGAGGCTTTCTTTTTTCGAGAAATGCCTGGATGCCTTCTTTGGCGTCCTCTGACTCAAATGCTTCTCCAAACCGCTTTGCTTCAAGCTTTAAGCTGCCATCATAGGAATAAACCTTGTTTGAATAAAGAAGCTCAAGCAGAGATGCCAGCGTTTGCGGGCTTTTTTGCGCAAACTTAGCGGCAAGCGCATTTGCTTTTTCAAGCACTTCTGCTTCATCCTTTGCTCCAATTGAAACAAGTCCGAGATCAAGCGCTTCTTTTCCGGATATCGGTTCTCCTGATCCAATGAGCTCTAATGCTTTGGCTATACCTATATATCTCGGAAGACGCTGTGTTCCCGCAAAACCCGGAATGATACCGAGGTTAAGTTCCGGGAGCCCCAGCTTGGCATCTTCTGCGGCGATTCTGATATGACACGCCATCGCAAGCTCAAGACCGCCGCCAAGTGCAGCACCGTGAATCGCTGCGATAATCGGTTTAGAGAAGCCTTCAATTCTTTCCATCAGCTGCTGGCCGCGCTCAGCCAGCTCTGAGGAATCCTCATTGCCTTTTAGCGATGTAAATTCTTTAATATCAGCGCCCGCTGAGAAAAATCTTCCCTCACCGTGAATGATAATGCTTCGTACGCCTGCATCTGTCTCACATTGATCTAGACAGGAGGAGAGCTCTTCTAAAATTCGGCTGGAAAGCGCATTTGCCGGCGGATTGTGAATCGTCAAAACTGCCACAAATTGATCAACTGCCAGTGATATTGCATTCATAGGACAGAACTCCTTTACTTATTGTGAATTCCGGACACCAACAATTCTAAAACGCTGTCTGATAAGGCAGCTATATCGTACTTTTGGTCATTCATAACCCAAGTTGTCACGGTTTCGTCAATCGTTCCAAAAATCATCTGCCGGGCGAGGCGGACATCGAGGCCGTCTTTTAATTCGCCTGATTGTATGCCTTCCGTCAAAATGCCCTCTAAAATAGTTAAGTAGCCCTTTAATATTTCATTGATCTTCTGGCGCAGCTCCAAGTTGGACTGGCGGAGCTCAAGCTGAGTGACAATCGCGAGATTATGGTCATCCGCCAAAAGGGAAAAATGCTTTGAAATCACAAGCGCTAATTTCTCTTTGGCTGTCTCCTTGTCTTTTATGTCCTCTTCCATCCGCTCAATAAATTGGCCCATTTTTTCTTTAAAAAGAGAAATTAAAATGTCTTCTTTGTTTTTGAAATAGAGATAGATGGTGCCGTCCGCTACTCCGGCTTGTTTGGCGATTTTGGATACCTGTGACTGGTGGTAGCCGTTTTCCGCAATGACTTCTACTGCTGCATCAATAATCTGCATATACTTTGGCCGTTTTTGCTTCAAAGTTCATCGTTCCTTCCTATTGAAATGAATGACTATTCATTCATAATTTCATGATAAGGAGGATTTTCGACTTTGTCAAGTTTATTCATAGGTGTTCTCTTTTTCTTATGTCATGAGTTATTGATATGATGATTTTCGGCATCTTCTTCAAGTAAACGCCTTCTTAAAATTTTTCCTACCGCCGTTTTTGGCAGCTCTTTTCTGAATTCATAGGCTTTCGGCACCTTGTAGGGAGCGAGGCGGGATCTGGCAAAAGCGTCCAGTTCTTCTGCATCGGCTTTTGCGTCTTTCTTCAACACGACAAATGCTTTTACTGTTTCCCCTCTGTAGGAATCCGGCACACCTGCAACGACAATTTCCCGGATGGCTTCATGTTCATAAAGCGCTTCTTCTACTTCACGCGGGTAAATATTATAGCCGCCGGCGATGATGATGTCCTTCTTCCTGTCGGCAATATAGAAAAAGCCCTCTTCATCCATATAGCCCATGTCTCCGGTGAACAGCCAGCCATCTCTCAGTACAGCGGCGGTTTCCTCCGGTTTGTTCCAATATCCTTTCATCACTTGCGGCCCTTTAACAATGATTTCTCCATGCTCATACGGAGCGGCAAACCCATCCGTCTCTTCAGAATAGATCGCGGCGTCCGTACTCGGCCAAGGACAGCCGATACTGCCGGGCTTGTTCTTCCCCCAGATAAAATTGGCGTGCGTCACAGGGGATGCCTCAGACAAACCATAGCCTTCCACAAGCTTTCCGTCAGTCACCTTTTCAAATTTCTGCTTTACCTCAACAGGGAGTGCGGCTGATCCGCTAAGACAGCTTTTAATGGATGACAGATCATATTGCTGTAATTCGGGGTGATGCAAAAGGCCAATGTAAATCGTCGGTGCGCCTGGAAAGAGCGTCGGTTTTTGTTTGTCGATGGTTTTAAGCGTTTCGAGCGGGTCGAACTTAGGAAGAAGAATCATTTCGAAGCCTTGCTTCATCGAATAATTCATCACTGCCGTCAGTCCGTAAACGTGAAAAAACGGTACGATGGCAAGCACTTTTTCAGCACCTTCCTTTACATCGTACATCCAAGCCGCGCACATTTCGGTATTGGCCAAGATATTCCGGTGCGTGAGCATGACCCCTTTTGGAGCCCCCGTTGTTCCTCCGGTATACTGGAGAACAGCAATATCATGCTCAGGCTCGATCTTTGGGATTGTCAGGAGCTCCATTTTTTCCTGTTTCACGCTGGAGGCGAACGTGTGAATGTGATCTTTTTTGTCAAAATCAATTTGTACTTTTTGTTTTTGCGTCAGTGGATAAAGAATATTTTTCGGAAAAGGCAAATAGTCTTTTATGCTGGTTACTAAAATCTGATCCACTATTGATAACGTTTTCATTTTTATCGCCTTCGGAAAAAGCAAATCTAAGGTGATGATCACGCTTGCCTCAGCATCTCTCAGCTGGTATTCAAGCTCGCGCTCGGTATAGAGCGGGTTCGTCTGGACCACGATACCGCCGGCAAACAAGACGCCATAATAAGAAATGACTGATTGCGGGCAATTGGGCAGCATGACAGCCACTCTGTCTCCTTTTTGCAGGCCATTGGACTGTAAAAAAGCTGCGAGTTTAAGCGCATCCGTCAGAATGTCATGAAAGGTGAGTTTTTTTCCATAAAAAGATACGGCGGTTTTGTCAGGGAATCGTGCGGCGGAGTCTGTCAGGATGGATTGCAGGGTTTGGTTCGGCAACGGAAGCTCATGCGGGATATTGTCAGGATACTCGGCAAGCCACGGCTTTTGAGACTGCATAAAACCTCCCCTTTCGGTTTTAGAGTTCCACCCTATCATTATAGCAGATGGACGGCAAAAAAAAGAAAAAGAAAGGTAAATCTTTCTTTTTCTCATGATACGAACAGGTATATAAGACCGATTAACAAAAAGATTCCCGCCGCGGCGAGCAGTACCTTTGCAAGCTTTTCCATCGATTCTCCGTCCCCTTATATTCCGGCTGCCACCACAAATGAAAGCCCGACAGAAATGACAAATGAAATAAAACCGACAGCCCGGTTATCATTTTCAATTTCTTTATCAATTTTAAACCGCGGAGTCAAAAACTCAAAAATAAAGTAGCTGAGCAGAAGCATAACAAACCCGTACACGCCCCAGCCGATCATTTGCAGCAGAGAATTGTGCTGGGAGATGGAATGCTGAAATACGTTTGCGATCCCCAAAATTTTCCCGCCGGTCGCCATTGCCACCGCAAGATTTCCTTTTTGAATCTCTTCCCAGTTTTTATAAGCCGTCACCAGTTCAAACACAGTCAAAAAGAGGACGAGGCAGAGAACCGCGACACTGTAATACGCCGCGATTTCCACAAGCTCGTTTTCCCAAAAATCACTCATGGCCATACTCCCTTTTATTTTAGTTCAACAACCGTAACGCCTGATCCTCCCTCACCTGCTTCACCGAAACGGGAGCTTTTGACGCTGCGGTGGTTTTTCAGAAGATCCTGCACGCCTTTTCTCAAAGCGCCGGTTCCTTTTCCGTGGATAATTGACACTCTTGGATATCCGGCTAACACTGCATCATCCAAGTATTTTTCAACACGGCTAAGGGCATTTTCATAGCGTTCACCCCGAAGATCAAGTTCAAGCGATACGTGGTAATCCTTCCCCTTGACCGCCGTAATGATTTTTTCTTTTTTTGGTTCCGGAGCTGATTTGATAAACTCCAAATCTTTTTCTTTTACTTTCATTTTTAATATGCCGATTTGAACATTCCATTCATTGCCGCCGGTTTTTTCGAGCAGTGTTCCTTTTTGCCCGAAGGTGAGGACTTTCACCTCATCACCAGGCTTGAAATCACGTTTTTGCGGTTTCGGTTTTTCTGGTTTTTTGGACTTTTCAAAAGTAGGAACTGCGTCTTCTAACCTTTTCTTCGCGTTGATCAGCTCGTGATCCTTGAAGGATTTGTGTTCTTCTTTGATTGAGCGCAATTCATGAATAATGTCTTCGGCTTCTTCCGTTGCAGCTTTTACTTTTTCAGCCGCTTGCTGTTCAGCCTCCTCGAGCATTTTGTCTTTTTTGCTGTTGAGCTCGATGATTTGCTGCTGGAGCTCTTTGTGCAGCTTTTCTGCTTCTTTTCTGATTGATTCTGTCTCAGATAGCTCTTCTTCCGCGCGTTTTTTGCTATGTTCGAGCGACGCAATCATCGTATCGACTTCGTTATGCTCGGCTGTCATTTCTGACTTCGCCTGCCCGATAATATGAGCTGGAAGTCCAAGGCGTTTTGAAATTTCGAAGGCGTTGCTTCGTCCCGGCACACCAATTAAAAGTTTATAAGTCGGTGATAGCGTTTCGATGTCAAATTCGACGCTGGCGTTCATGACGCCTTCTCTGTTATAGCCGTATGCCTTCAATTCCGGATAATGCGTCGTGGCTAACACTCTAGCATTGGTGCGATGCACGTCATCCAGTATGCTCATGGCGAGGGCCGCCCCTTCTTGAGGGTCTGTCCCTGCGCCCAGTTCATCGAAGAGCACCAGGCTGTTTTCATTGACCTGCTCTAAAATGCCGACAATGTTCACCATATGGGATGAGAACGTACTTAAGCTTTGCTCAATCGATTGTTCATCGCCGATATCAGCGAACACATGCTCAAATACCGCGGCTTCTGACCCCTCATCTGCCGGAATATGAAGACCGGATTGCGCCATCAAGGTTAATAGCCCTAACGTTTTGAGGGTTACTGTCTTACCCCCGGTGTTTGGCCCTGTAATGACAATAGTTGAAAAATCACCGCCAAGCTCGATGTCATTGGCAACAACCTGATCAGGCGGAAGCAATGGGTGGCGGGCTTTTTTCAAACGGACAAAGCCGCTGTCGTTCATGATCGGTTTTGTCGCTTTGACCGCTTTTGAGTATCTTGCTTTTGCAAAGATAAAATCAAGCGTCTGCAGCACTTGCAAATCTTGAAAGAGTTCTTCTGTATGCTCTGCCGTTTGCTCTGTCAGCACGCGTAAGATCCGTTCAATTTCTTGCTTTTCTTTCACTTTCGCCTGCTGAAGCGAGTTGTTCATATCTACAATCGCCTGCGGTTCAATGAACAACGTCGCGCCTGAGGAAGAGGTGTCGTGCACGATTCCTCCGTAGCTCGATCTGTACTCTTGTTTGACCGGAATAACAAAACGGTCATTCCGGATCGTAACGATCGTATCGGACAGCATTTTTGAAGCGGAAGAGGAGCGCAGCATTGACTCTAATCGGTCTCTGATTCTCGATTCGAGTGTTCTGAGCTGTGTCCGGATTCCTCTTAATGTTTCTGACGCATGATCAAGCACTTCTCCGTGATCATCGATGCAGGAATTAATGTCCCGCTCTAAATCCGACAGCGTAATAAGCTGTTCAGCATGCTGATGAATCAGCGGGATGTCGACGCCATCTTCAGCCATTTGGCTGATAAAATGTTTCATTTGTTTAACTGCGTAAAGCAAGCCTGAGATTTCAGTGAATTCTGAGGGACTGAGTACGCTGCCGATTTCCGCCCGTCTTAACGCTCCTCTGATATCAACAAGGCCGCCAAATGGCGCCCGGCCTCTCAGCCGGATAATGGCAGAAGCTTCATCTACTTCATCCAGCTGTTTTTTGATTTCGTCTATAGAAGCAGAAGGCTTAAGCTGGAGAAGCATTTCTTTTCCGAGCGATGATGCGGCGTGCTCAATAACCTGTTCTTTCACTTTATGAAATTCAAGTGATGATAATACTTTTTGCTGCACGATTGTGTGAGCCTCCTTACTTAATCGTTGCGCTTCAGGAATGCCTCTACGTCTTCAAGCGACCGGGTATTCAGAACGTTTTTCGTTTCCGTCCATCCTTTGCGCGCGGCAGTAACGCCGGTTTTCATATCGTCTAACATCTCACTATTATGGGCATCGGTATTAATCACCAATGTAACCCCTTGTTCGTTTGCTTTGATTAAATGCTCTGTGCGCAGATCGAGGCGCGCAGGGTTGGCGTTAAGCTCAAGCGCCGTATTTGTTTTCTTCGCTAGCTCAATCAGCTTGTCAATATCGATTTCGTAACCGGCCCGTCTGCCGATCAGGCGTCCGGTCGGATGTGCGATAATGTCAACATGCTTGTTGGCAAGTGCCGTCTCAAGGCGTTTCATAATGACGTGTTCCGGCTGATTAAAGCTGGAATGAATCGATGCAATGACAATATCCATTTCCGCCAGTACGTCGTCATCATAATCGAGTGTACCGTCAGGCAGGATATCCATCTCGACACCCTTCAAGATCCGGAAGTTCTCGAATTCCGCATTCAGCGCGTCAATTTCTTTTGCCTGCTGCTTGAGCCTTTCTGCAGTCAGTCCGTTGGCGACCTTTAAATATTGCGAGTGATCGGTGATCGCCATGTATTGATAGCCTTTTTTCATGCATGCTTCAGCCATCTCTCTGATCGAAAACGCGCCATCGCTCCACGTTGAGTGCATGTGGAGATCTCCTTTGATTTGCTCGGGCTCTATCAGTTCAATGCTGTCGCTGTAGGTTTCCACTTCTTGCCCGCTTTCACGGAGCTCCGGCGGAATCAGCGGCAGGCCAAAATGCGCATAAAATTCACGTTCACTAGGAAATGTTTTAATGGCTCCGGTTTCAACTGTCTCGACGCCGTATTCACTGATCCGCTCGCCTCGTTCTTTCGCGATCTGGCGCATCTTAATATTGTGATCCTTTGATCCCGTAAAATGATGGAGTGTTGTCGGAAACTGCTCTTCCGTCACAAGGCGGAAATCGACGCTTGTCTCATATTCAAAAGAAAGGATGACAGATACCTTCGTATCTCCGCTCGCAATGACGCTTTTGATGTTTGGCAGTGCAAGAAGCTGCTCCCTTATTTCAGCCGGATGATCTGTGGCAATAATATAATCCAGATCCTTCACCGTTTCCCGGGCTCTGCGGAGACTTCCGGCACGAGAAAACTTGATGATATCTGTAAATTGACCAAGATGCTCTTCAATATCCCGGGCAATCCGAAGGGCGTAGCCGATCGGGAACCGTTCTGGCTGTTTTCCGGCTTCACCGAGCGCCTGTAATATTTTTTCTTCTGATTTTTTGCCAAAGCCCGCAAGGCCTTGTACTTTTTGCTGTTCACAGGCTTCCTTCAGAGATTCTGCATCATGTACGCCGAGCTCCTTATACAGCTTTGCGATTTTTTTGCCGCCGAGCCCCGGCAGTTTCAATAAAGGCACGAGCCCTTCCGGCACTTCTTTCTGCAGCGATTCGAGCGTGCTTGACTTTCCTTCATCTATATACTCTTTAATGACGCTGTACGTACCTTTTCCGATGCCGGACAGCGACATCATATCGTCCATTTCTGATAAACTGCGGTCGTCCTGTTCCAGGGCTGCCGCAGCTTTTCGGAAGGCAGATATTTTAAACGGATTGTCCCCTTTGAGTTCCATGTAGACTGCAATGGTTTCAAGCAGCCTGATAATATCTTTTTTATGCATAAAATAACCCCCAGACGTTCACATATGTTTCCATCATACTCGAAAAAAACTTCTCCGGACAAGAGAAGTTTTTTATGCCCCGTACTGTGTCCACAGCTCTTGCAGGAGCCCTGACAAATACGGTGTATGGTTAATGATCACATTTGCGAGAGACGATTGCCCCATCATTTGCTGTAAAGCATCTACCGGAAGCACGGATGCGACATACAGCAGCACAAATGTAAATAAATAGACTTCTAGAAAACCGAGAACGGCGCCCAGCACCTGGTTAATTTGTTTGATCACCGGAATGCCGGCGACAATACTCAGAAATGACCCGAGGGTTCTCAGTAAGATTTTAGCGATGATAAATAAAACAATAAACGCAATCGCATTATAGTAGGCCGCTTCTAAATTTCCCGTAAAAAAAGAAAGTGCCGGCTGTCCCGCTGAGAAGTCGGGTGCAGGAATCCACTTTAAATGCGGCGCCACATTTTTATAGAATAAAGCCGCAAAGGCGATCGATAAAATAAAGCTCGTCAGGCGGATAAACTGAAGAATAAAACCGCGTTTTAACCCCAGTAAAGTCCCCATCAGGAGCAAGATTAAGATGATGATATCCAGCATAGTTGTTCAATCCTTTTCTTTAAGCTGACGCTCCAGTTCCTCATATTTCTCTTGTAATTTGACATAATCGTGCACCACATTTACCGCTGTCAGCACTGCAAGTTTATTTATATCAAGGTATGGATTTTGTTTATTGATTTCTCTCATTTTATCATCAACAATTCCGGCGACATACCTCATATGGGCTTTGCTTTCTTCACCGATCATCGTGAAGTGCTGGCCGTAAATGTCAACGGTTGTTTTTGTTTTTTTGCCGTCAGACAACGTTTCTCCTCCATTCCGTGAGAATCCTAGTACTTATCATAACACGTTTATTAAATGAATGGAAAGACGAGCCTCCCGCTGTTATGATACACTGGTAGATACAGCGAAAAGTGTAAAAAAAGGAGATTATTACGTGTCCCATTCTGTGATAAAAGTATCGTTGTCTGCGATTAATCAAATGAAAATGACGTACAGCGGTTCGCTTACTGCCTCTGTTCCGCAGGGAGCCGTTTTTCAGGCGAAACCGCCAGGCTGTACCATTACAGCATATCAATCCGGCAAGGTCTTGTTTCAAGGCAAAAACGCAGCGGCAGAATCCGCGCGCTGGGGAACAGCGGAGCCGCAGGAAAAGAAGAAAACGGCCAAAAAGCCGCCCGATCCCCGTTATGCCCCTCCGGCAAATATCGCCGGGATGTCTGTTATCGGCTCTGACGAGGTGGGAACCGGAGATTACTTTGGCCCGATGACGGTTGTTTGCGCGTACATTGACAAAACAATGCTCCCTTTAATGAAGGAACTCGGTGTTAAGGATTCAAAAGACTTAAAGGATCCGCAAATCATTGAGATCGCCCGAAATCTAATCAAAACCATTCCGTACAGCCTGCTGGTGTTAAAGAATGAAAAGTACAACAGCATGCAGGAAAAAGGTATGAGCCAAGGGAAAATGAAAGCTTTGCTGCACAATCAAGCCATCACCCATTTGTTAAGAAAAATGGACGGGGTAAAGCCTGAAGCCATTTTGATTGACCAATTTGCTGAGCCCGGTGTCTACTTCAATCATTTAAAGGGCAGAGACATTGTGAAGGAGCGGACCTATTTCAGCACGAAAGCTGAAGGCATTCACTTGTCAGTTGCAGCCGCTTCCATCATTGCGAGATATTCGTTTTTAATGGAAATGGATAAACTGTCACGCGAGGCAGGAATGACACTTCCAAAAGGGGCCGGTCCGCATGTCGATGAAGCGGCTGCCAAGCTGATCCTTAAAAAAGGGGGCTCCGCTCTCAGAACCTTTACAAAATTCCATTTTGCCAATACACAGAAAGCGCAGCGCCTTGCTGATAAAAAACGTTCATAGAAAAAAGCTTGCAGAGAAATCTGCAAGCTTTTTATTAGCCTCTCAAAACAGCCTGATACGTGTCTTCCAACGCTTTCAGCACTTTGCTGTGCGCTTTTGTCACTTCTTCTTCTGTCAGCGTTTGTTCAGGATTTACATACTGGAGTGAGAAAGCGACTGACTTTTTCCCTTCCTCCATATGCTCGCCTTCGTATACATCAAAGACGGATACGTCTTTCAGAAGCTTGCCGCCAGCCTCTTTAATGACGCTCTCGAGCTGGCCGCTTGTGACGGATTTTTCTGTGACAAGCGCGATATCACGTGTCACAGACGGATATTTTGGAATCGCTGTGTAGATAAGCGGCGCTGTTTCCGCTGTAAGCAGCGCATGTAGATCAAGCTCAAAGACGTATGTCTCTTTGATATCCAGTTCTTTTTCCAATGAAGGATGGACTTGGCCGATGAAGCCGATAAGAGAACCATTCAATAGAATGTTCGCTGTTCTGCCGGGGTGCAGCTGTTTGCGTTCAGATTGAACAAATTCAATGCAGTCAAGGACCTTCAGTTTGTCTAACAGTCCTTCCACAATTCCTTTGACGACGAAGAAATCAACCGGTTTTTTCTCGCCTTGCCACAGATGCTTGCGCCATAATCCGGTAACAGCTCCCGCTACGCGTTCTGTTTCAACAGGTTTTGTGTCCTCTTCTTTTGTCAGGAAAACGGAGCCGACTTCGTACAGCGCTACTGAGTCAGTCTGTCTCGCCAAGTTATAAGAAACAGAGTCAAGCAGATTCGGAACAAGGCTGTGTCTGAGAATGCTTCTTTCTTCGCTCATCGGAAGCGCAAGCACAGTGTTCAATGATTTTTCAATCGCAAACGCTGCCGCTTTCTTCTCATTTGTCAGTGAGTAAGTGATGGCTTGTGATAAGCCCGCGCCTTCAAGGAAACGTCTGACTTTACGGCGTTTTACTTGATATGGCGTTAACCCGCCTGTTGTTCCCTCTGTCTCAGGAAGCGCAGAAGGAATGTTATCGTAGCCGTACAGTCTTGCCGCTTCTTCTATTAAATCCTCTTCGATTTTAATGTCGCCGCGACGTGATGGAACTGTCACAACGAGAAGTTCATTCGCTTCACCGACAGTAAAGCCCAGACGGTTGTAAATGCTGATCAGTTCTTCTTTGCTGATTGTCATGCCGAGAACGCTGCTCACTTTGTCGGCTGATATGTGAATGTTATTTGCTTCGATTGTCAGATGATCTTCCTCAACCGTTCCAGCAAGCACTTCACCGCCGGCATATAAATGGATCAGCTGTGCAGCCCGTTCTGCCGCAAGACGTACGCGCGCCGGATCAATGCCTTTTTCAAACCTTACGCTTGATTCACTTCTCAATCCAAGGTCTTTGGAAGCCTTGCGAACCGTCTGCCCGTTGAAGTACGCAGCCTCAAGCAAAATCGTTTTTGTATCTTCCTGAACCTCTGACTTTGCTCCTCCCATCACACCGGCAACGGCCTGCGCTTTCGTTCCGTTTGTAATGACAAGTTGATCAGCAGACATCTTACGTTCTTGATCATCAAGGGTTACGATTGTTTCATTTTCAGCTGCTTTTCTTACTACGACTTCTTTGGACCCGAATTTGTCATAATCAAACGCGTGAAGCGGCTGGCCGTATTCAAGCAGGACAAAGTTTGTGATGTCAACGACGTTGTTGTGCGGGCGAATGCCTGCGTTCATCAGCTTCGTCTGCATCCAAAGCGGTGACGGAGCAATCGTGACGTTTTTAATGATTTTTGCAGTGTACAGCGGGTTCACTTCTTGATCTTCGACTTTGACAGCGATGTAATCAGACGCTTGTTCTGAAGCAGCCGGATAATCCGTTTGCGGAAGTTTTACCTCTGTGTCTAAAATTGCCGCAACCTCGTAAGCAACACCAAGCATGTTCATTGCATCCGCGCGGTTTGGCGTTAAACCAAGCTCAAGAATCGCATCATCAAGCTGTAACGCCGCTAAGGCATCGCTTCCTGTTTGTGCGTCATTCGGGAATACGAAAATGCCTTCCGCATACTCCTGTGCCACAAGTTTGCTTTCAATACCAAGCTCCTGCAAAGAACAGATCATGCCGTTAGATTCTTCACCGCGAAGCTTTGCTTTTTTGATTTTGAAATTGCCCGGCAGCATCGCTCCGACTGTTGCAACTGCGACTTTTTGTCCTTTATCCACATTCGGCGCGCCGCAAATGATCTGTACAGGTGCTTCCGCTCCGATATCCACAAGGCACTTATTCAGCTTATCAGCATTCGGATGCTGCTCGCGCTCCAGCACATGGCCGATGACAACGCCTTTGACGCCTTCTCCTTTGTATTCAATTCCTTCAACCTCAATACCTGCTCTTGTAATTTTCTCAGCAAGAACAGCCGGGTCCATACCTTTTATATCAACATAATCCTCTAACCATTTATAAGAAACAAACATCCTAGCATCCTCCTCTTACGCCTGTTTAAACTGCGAAATAAATCTGACATCGTTTGTATAGAAGTGGCGGATATCATCAATGCCGTATTTCAGCATCGCGATGCGCTCAACCCCCATTCCGAATGCGAAGCCCTGATATTCCTTCGGATCAAAGCCAGCCATGCTCAGCACGTTCGGGTGAACCATGCCGGCGCCGAGGATTTCGATCCAGCCTGTTCCTTTACAGACTGAGCAGCCGTTTCCTCCGCATTTAAAGCATGTCACGTCCACTTCTACTGAAGGCTCAGTAAATGGGAAGAAGCTTGGGCGAAGTCTGATTTCGCGGTCTTGCCCGAACATTTTTTTCGCAACGAGTTCAAGCGTTCCTTTTAAATCACTCATGCTGATGTTTTTGTCAACGACAAGCCCTTCAATTTGCATAAATTGGTGGGAGTGTGTCGCATCATCATTATCACGGCGGTAAACTTTACCCGGGCAAATGATTTTAACGGGCCCTTTGCCTTCATGCTTTTCCATCGTCCGTGTTTGAACGGGAGACGTTTGCGTTCTCATCAGCATTTCCTCTGTGATGTAAAAACTGTCCTGCATATCGCGCGCAGGGTGTTCTTTCGGCAGGTTGAGCGATTCGAAGTTGTAATAATCTGTTTCAACTTCAGGTCCTTCCTCGACTGTGTAGCCCATACCGATAAATAAATCTTCAATTTCTTCAATGACAATAGTGAGCGGATGGCGGCCGCCGACTGCGACAGGGTTGCCCGGCAGCGTGACGTCGATTGTCTGTCCTGCGAGCTTCTGCTTCATTTCCTCTTCTTCAAGCTTCTCGTTTTTGACAGCAATCGCATTGGCGATACGCTCTCTTACTTCGTTCGCGAGCGCGCCCATTTTCGGACGTTCCTCAGCAGAAAGTTTGCCCATTCCGCGCAGCACTTCTGTGATCGGCCCTTTTTTTCCGAGATATTGCACCCGAATATCATTGACAACCTTTAATGAGCTTGTCGCTTCTACTTGTTCTAAAGCTTCTTGTTCCAGCTGTTTCAGCTTTTCTTCCATTTTGCATCCTCCTTTTATGTAAACAAACCGTCATATGTCTTTGGAAAACAAAAAAACCCGCCCCTTATACAAGGGACGAGTTGTGGCCGCGGTACCACCCTTATTTCAGACAGACTGATGCTGTCGTCAGCTTCATTGACATAACGGAATCAGATTCCGGTTCACCTTTACGCGCAGTGTACGCGGTCCCGGCGACAACTCAAGAGGTGAAGCCCATTTCCGGCTGCGTTTAAAAATGCTCTCAGTCAGCGGCATTTTCTCCCTGGAAAGCAGTTGATCAGAAATTGAGGTCCTCTGTCACGGTTTTTCAAATATTATGTTCTATTATAGATAAATCCATCGCTTGGCGCAACACTATCCTCGCAAGTGGTACACAAGGATGGCAGCCGCAATCGCAACGTTCAGTGATTCAGCTTGTCCATAAAGCGGCACGTACAGGTTCAAATCCGTTTTTTCCAGCAGGGCGGCATCGACCCCTGCTCCTTCATTTCCTACAAGAAGCGCGAAGGATTCAGACTGATGTATTTCCCGGTAAGGCGCCCCGTTTTGCAGCGCCGTGCCGTACACTTTTACGCCCTTTACCTTCAACTCATCCACGTATGTATGCAGATTTCTTCTTATAACAGGAATATGAAAATGAGACCCTTGCGCGGATCGAAGCGTTTTTCCGTTAAATGCGTCAGCCGTGCCGTCACCAAGCACAACCGCATCTAAACCGGCCGCATCAGCCGTCCGAATCATTGTTCCGAGGTTTCCCGGATCTTGAACAGCATCAATCAGCAGCACACGCTGAGGCAACGCCAGTTTTTCTTCAGGCATATGGCACACAGCGGCAATCTGCTGCGGCGTTTCTGTTTCAGTAACAGCTGCAAACGCATCTTCACTCAGCACATAACACTGGATGCTCATATCAAGAGCTGACGGAATTTTCGTTTCATCCTTTACAAGAATTTCTTTCACCGTGCCCTCGCTCTTCAGCGCCTCTTCAACAAGATGTTCTCCCTCTATGAGGAATGTATTCGTTTTTGTTCGTTCTTTTTTCGTGTGAAGCTTTTTCCAATCCTTCACTTTTTGGTTTTTTGCCGATTCTATTTGTTTCACTGTCTGTGTGGCTCTCCTTTTTTTAACATGATGTTATTATATCGCAAGAACAGCACATAATAAACCAGGTGCAGGGTTAGAATATGCGTATTACATTTTAGGAAAAGGAGCGTTTCACATGGATCTTAATTTGCGTCATGCCGTCATTGCCAATGTTACCGGCAATAATCAGGATCAGCTTGAGCATACAATTGTGGATGCGATTCAAAGCGGTGAAGAAAAAATGCTTCCGGGGCTCGGCGTTTTATTCGAAGTCATTTGGCAGCATGCATCCGAAAGTGAGAAAAACGAAATGCTAAAAACGCTTGAAGGCGGATTAAAACCCGCCGAATAAGAGATGAAACCGGGTGACAGCGCCCGGTTTTTTTCTTATATAATAAAAACATGATGAGGGGGATCGCCATGTTTTTACAGCCGTTATTAGCGAAAAAAATTATTGCCGAAGTCAAGAAAATGTATGAACGTGAAGTCATTATTGTGAATACAGACGGACTCATTATGGCTAGCACAAATGATGAGCGTGTGGGACGATTTCATGAAGGAGCGCTCATCTGCGCAAAAGAGAAACGGAATGTCATTATTACAGTAGAAGATGAAAAAAAATTAAAAGGAGTAAAGGCAGGCCTGAATCTTCCTGTATTTTCCGACCGGGATGTAATCGCCGTCTTCGGGCTTACAGGTGAGCCTGCTGAGATTCAGCCTTACGGGGAGCTGCTTCGAAAAATGACAGAGCTGTTCATTAAGGAATCGCGGCATTTAGAGCAATCCCAGTGGCGGGAGAGAATGCTGGAGTCCTTTACGGTCGATTGGCTGCAATTAAAAGAGTGGTCTCCCGGTTTTCTTGAGAAAGCCCAGCTTCTCGGTGTTGATCTTTCCTCCCGGCGCCAAATGATTCTCATTCAAGGATATGAGTGGTCATCTTATGACATTGAGCAAATGGCACATATCTGGAAATCCGCGTACTCTTCTGACTTGTTCATCAGGTGGGGAAATGAACGGATTCTGATTAATCACGAAGTGCAAAAGCATGAACAAAGGGATCAGCTTTTGCGGCAGCTCCTTCACATTTGTTCATTTGTTCATACTGCAAACAGCTGTGTTGCAGCTGGCGCCGGAAGGGCTGTCGCAAGCTCCAGCCTGACAGACTCCTACGCGCAGGCTGAAAAAGCGCTGGCTGTCAGCCTTAAGCGAAAAACGCCCATCTTCGAAGAGGATCTGAAGCTTGATATGTGCCTGACTGAGATCAGCCCGGGCACCCGAAATGAATTTCCGCAAAGAGTATTCCGGGAGGCGCTTCAGCATCACGAGCTTATGAATACGATACGGACTTTCTTTCATCACGATTTGTCTTTGAAACAAACCGCTGAAGACATGCATATTCACATCAATACATTGCGTTATCGCCTGTCTAAGGCTGAACAGCTGACGGGTTTGCGTTTTGACTGCACAGAGGATATCGTCACGATATATGTTGCACTCTATTTTTTAGATCAAGATATAAAATAGAGAGTGTTTCAGTTTCATTTTTTGTATGTTTCTCCATAGAAAACGTTGCTTTTTTTCTTTTACAATAGATTGAAAGCGTTTTGACAGGGGGATGGGTGAAATGATCACCAAAGATGTAAAAGAACAGCTGGTCCAAATCGTCGGCAAGGAAAACTATGATGACTCGAATGCCGGCCGTCTCGTCTATTCGTATGATGCGACGCCGCAGTTTCAGTCTATGCCTGATGCCGTGATTGCTCCGAGGAGCACAAATGAAGTATCACGAATTTTAATGATTTGCAACGATCATCGAGTGCCGATCGTTCCAAGAGGATCAGGAACAAACCTATGCGGCGGCACGTGCCCGACTGAAGGCGGACTTGTTCTTCTCTTTAAGCATATGAACCGGATTCTTGAGATTGATGAAGAAAATTTGACCGCCACAGTCCAGCCGGGCGTCATTACATTAGATATGACCCGCGCGGTTGAAAGCAAAGGTTTGTTTTATCCGCCTGATCCGAGTTCTATGAAAATATCAACAATGGGCGGAAACATCAATGAAAATTCCGGCGGGCTCCGCGGATTAAAATACGGCGTCACCCGCGACTATGTCATTGGACTGGAGGCGGTGCTCGCAAACGGAGACATCATCCGCACCGGCGGAAAGCTCGCAAAGGATGTGGCCGGATACGATCTCACACGTCTTTTTGTCGGTTCAGAAGGAACACTTGGCATTGTGACAGAGGCAATCGTCAAACTCGTTCCAAAGCCGGAAACGAAGAAGACGCTGCTTGCCCTTTATGAAAATATCGATGCCGCTGCTCAAACGGTATCAGATATCATTGCCGCAAAAATCATACCCGCCACGCTTGAATTTCTTGACCAGCCCACACTTTTAGTCATTGAGGATTATGCTAAAATCGGACTTCCGACAAATGCAAAGGCGGTTCTGTTAATTGAGCAAGACGGACCGCTTGAAACCGTTGCACGGGATATGGAAAAGATTGAGGCGATCTGCAAAAAAGGCGACGCTGTTTCCGTTCAGACCGCCCAAACCGAGGAGGAAGCATTTGCCCTGACTGAAGCCCGGCGTTCTGCACTTTCTGCCCTTGCCCGCCTCAAGCCGACGACGATTTTAGAGGACGCGACCGTTCCTCGCTCAGAAATCGCCAATATGGTAAAAGCCATTAATGATATTGCCGCTAAATATGGGCTTTCTATTTGCACCTTCGGCCACGCGGGAGATGGAAACCTTCACCCGACATGTACGACTGACATAAGAAATGAGGATGAGATGGAGCGTGTCGAACAGGCTTTTGCCGAGATTTTTGAGAAAGCGATTGAACTTGGCGGCACGATAACCGGAGAGCACGGGGTCGGGGCCATGAAAGCGCCTTACTTGGAGATGAAGCTGAAAAAAGAGGGCATTGCCGCGATGAAAGCGATGAAAGCGGCATTTGATCCCCGGAACATATTAAATCCGGGCAAAGTGTTCGCGAAAGACTGCAGAAAACGTGTGGTGACGAAAAGATGACAACAGAAAAAGAAATGAACCAGATCCAAGATGAATTCAAAGAGCGCATGGATGAAGGCGAGCTTTTGAATTGTATGCGCTGCGGCTTCTGTCTTCCTTCTTGCCCGACCTATATCGAATCGGGATTTCAGGAAACTCACTCTCCGCGCGGGCGCATCGCCTTAATGAAAGCCGTAGCCGACGGTATGATTGAACCCGATGAAGATGTCGAGCGTTCGCTGTCACTTTGCCTAGGCTGTCGCGCCTGTGAACCTGTATGCCCGTCAGGCGTGAAATACGGACAGCTGCTTGAGGAAGCCAGAGATATTATCCACCAAAATAAAAAACACTCGCTCGGCGCTCGTGTCTTGCGAAAAGCCGCTTTTCAGGAGCTGTTTCCGCATCAAAACCGCATGCGCTCAGCTGTCAGCCTTATCGGTTTGTATCAGCGGTCTGGACTGCAAACCGCTGTTCGCAAAACCGGTATGCTTCGCGTCCTGCCTGAGCATTTGCGGACGATGGAAGCCGTTCTTCCTGATATTCCTAAAAACAAAGAAATGAAGCATCGGCCGCGTTTGCTGCCGTCAATTGGCCCCATGAAAAAACGGGTCGCCTTTTTTTCGGGCTGCTTAATGGATACCATGTTTTTACCGACCAACAATGCCACACTGAAGCTGCTGCAGCTGGCGGGCTGCGACATTGTCATCCCGCCTGACCAGGCTTGCTGCGGCGCGCTGCATGGGCACAGCGGGGAAAAAAACGCGGGGAAAGAGCTCGCGAAACAAAATATCGCTGCCTTCGAAGCGTTAGACGTCGAAGCTGTCATTACAAACGCAGGGGGATGCGGAGCCTTTCTCACTGAATATGATCATTTGCTGAAGGATGACCCCGAGTGGTCGGAGCGATCCGCTGCATTTGTTCAGAAACTAAAAGATTTTTCGTCCGTTTTGGTTGAACTCGATTTTCATCAAATGGACTTAGCGCTCGAGATGCCGCAGGTCATTACCTATCAAGATTCATGCCATCTAAGAAATGTGATGCATACGTCGCTTGAGCCACGCCAACTTCTTCAAAGCATCAAGGGGACCGAATTCAGAGAAATGGATAAAGCGGATAGCTGCTGCGGATCAGCGGGAATTTATAACATCGTGGAAGCTGAGATGTCTATGAAAATACTGGACAGTAAAATGGCTGCCGTCAAAGCGAGCGAAGCAATCGTCATTGTGACAGCAAATCCCGGCTGCCTGCTGCAGATGAAGCTGGGCATTGAACGTGAAGGACTAAACGGTAAAGTCAAAGCCGTTCACCTGGCTGATTTGCTGCTGGAAGCGACTGGACACCAAACATCATAAGAAAGCCCAAAACAGAAATTGTTTTGGGCTTTTGTGCATTATTCTATCGGACTGCAAATTTCAATATAATGTCCATCCGGGTCGGAGATATAGGCAACCGTCTGCCCCCATGGCTTCACTTTCGGCTCCCCAATAATTGTGACCCCCTGTTCTCTTACCCTTTTGATAACCGCTTCTACGTTTTCAGTGACAAAACCAATTTCAAATGTGTTCGAAGCAGATGTATCTGGAATGTCTAGCGGCGTGATTTCTCTGGCGCTTTCTCGCGTATTAAGCGCCAATATCGCAGAGCCTGTTTCAAATTCGATATACGTGCCGTGTTCAGCACGAATCGGCAGTCCTAAAATATCCTGATAAAAATGAATAGCCCGCTTGCTGTCCGATACGTATAGAATAAGATATTTCATTGATAATTTCATTGCCAATCCTCCTCAACATTTCATTAGTCCTTCTATCCCGGTATAGATGCTTCCATCCTTAAGCTTGGATCTCTCCACATCTGCGCCCATTTTTTCACAGCCGCCACGATAATGATGAAGCCTAACAGCAGCATGATGATCGATAGTACGCCATTCAATACACTGTATCCTGCTGCTTCAGGATTGAGATACACATTGCGCACCATCCAATAGCCCGCATAATTGACAGTGACATATAAATAGGCAAGCGGGATAAGGCAGGTCAGAATGTAACGGCGTTTATCGGCGATTTTCAGCACGATGGTCCCTCCAATAATCAGCCCCACTGAAGCCATCAGCTGATTGGACACGCCAAACAGCGCCCAAATGGAACCGATATCCCCTGAATACAGCAGATAGCCCCACATCAGGCAGGCGAGCGCGCTGGCAAATACAGATCCCGGAATCCAGTCTGTTTTCTTCAGCGGTTTATACACCTCTCCGAAGAAATCCTGAATCAGATAACGGGCAACACGTGTGCCGGCGTCAATCGCTGTTAAAATAAATACGGCTTCAAACATAATGACAAATTGGAAAAAGTATGAGGCCAAATGGCTGAAAAACGGCATTCCGGTAAAAATATAAGTCATTCCCACCGCAAGCGTAACGGCTCCCCCTGTTCTTCCTTCTAAGTCCAAACCGATTTCCCTGCTCAATTCAGGCAAATGGACGACATTCATGCCGAGCGTACGGAAAACCTCAGGCGTGCTGTTAATCGCAAAGTAATCAGCAGGCTGCAAGGCGGTCGCTGCAATCAGCGCCATAATGCCGACAAGACACTCGACAAGCATTGCGCCAAACGCAACCGGCTTCATATCACTCCATTTATTCAGCATTTTCGGGGTCGTACCTGAACCGACAAAGGCGTGAAATCCCGAGATCGCACCGCAGGCGATAGTAATTGAAATGAACGGCCAGACGGGTCCTGCCAGCACCGGCCCGCCCCCTTTTACGAATTCTGTAAACGCAGGAAACGGGATGGACGGATTGACGACAAATACCCCGGCAATCAAAGCGATAAACACACCGATTTTCATAAAGCTGCTTAAATAATCACGCGGTGCGAGAAGGAGCCAAACGGGAAGCGCCGCTGCAAAAAACGCATAAATAGGAAGTGCAATTGCAAGCGTTTTCGTTTCTAGCGATAAAAAGTCACCGAGCGCAGTAGTCTGCACCCATGGGCCGATAAAGACTCCCGCCATTAAAAAGAGAAAACCGATCGTTGACGCAAGCTTTAAATTTCCCGTTTTCTTATAAAATAAGCCCACGCCCATCGCAATCGGAATTGTAATTCCTACCGCAAATGTGCCCCACGGATTGCGTTCAAGCGCGTGCAGCACAACCATCGACAGCCCCGCCATCGTAATCGTGATAATAAAAAGCATAGACAGTCCCGTGCAAAATCCGGCAACAGGGCCAAGCTCATCCTTCGCCACTTCTGACAGCGACTTTCCATTTTTGCGCATTGATGCAAACAGCACAACAAGATCATGGACGGCTCCCCCTATTACCGCCCCGATTAACAGCCATAATAACCCCGGCAAATAGCCGAACTGCGCCGCCAAAATCGGTCCGACCAGCGGCCCGGCCGCTGCGATCGCTGCAAAATGGTGGCCAAAAGAGACCCATTTATTTGTAGGCACATAATCTTTTCCATCCTCAAGCGCGTGAGCAGGCGTCGGCTTGTCATCATTCACTTTGAGAACCTTCACCATCATAAATGTTCCGTATAAACGATAGGCAATAGCCAAAATGCACATTGACGCTATCACAATTGTAACCGCATTCATTTTCTCTCATCCCCTTTGCTGTTTTTCATAAATATATCATAATTTCATGGTGATAAGCGGTCATTTTTTCCTATACAGAAAAGCCGGCTGGAATTGGCCGGCTCGTCGCAGTTAGTTTAGTTCAATGTCTCCAGAGGTTGTGCGAATGTTTAAATGATTAGAGGTTTCGTTATCACCTATATATCCTGTAATGCGCTTCTCTGATTTTTCTTGATACATAATTTGATCTAGGTTGACTGACGTCTCACCTGAGTCAGTCTGACAATCCATTGCTAAGGTTGCAGGTTCTTTCTGATATTCTACGGACACACTTCCGCTCGTTGTGACGATGTCAACTTCTTTGTTCTGACTCTCCTGTAGAAGGTCAATATCTCCGGAGGTTGTCTTATAATTCACCTTTCCAGCTGTTGTGCGGCTGCTTTCTATTAATCCACTTGTTGTCTTTACCACACCTTGGCCGAATGAATTTTGGTTTTCTTGAATATCTCCGCTCGTTGTTTTTAGCGTCAACTCGTTTTCGATGCGTGCATGCTTCAGCTCAATATTTCCTGATGTAGAGTCAACAGCAGTTTGATCCGCGTGCACATTTTCAATGAGAATATCCCCAGAGGTTGTCGTTACCGTTAACTCACCATACTTCTTTTCAGGAATAATAATTGTGATTTTCATATCCTTTTCGCTGTCCCACGCTATAAAAGAGATGATATTCTCGCGTGCTATTTGATTGATTTTTAATGACTTGCCATCTTGGCTCACATCGAACAGCTTTTTGCTTTTATCACTGACTTTCCCTTCAGCCGCTACCTGAATATCATCCGTTTGCCCAATTTTGACCTCTGCATTCATCGAGCTCGTTGTTACCTCAATTTTTTTAATATCTGTGGCAGAATATGTTTCAGCAGCTGTCACCTCGTCTCTTGTAAAATCAGAAGCAGCTGCAGTGATGACAGCTCCGATGACCCCGACTGCAAATACTGCGATTAATCCTATTATGATTTTTTTCATGTCCGCGCCCCCGTCACCAGCTTTAGATTATATTTGATATATCGTAAACCCATGCCATACAGCAGCTTTCCTAAATGCGACAGCCCTATACAAGATAGCAGCCCCAGACTGCCAAACACGAGTGATAAAAAGAACTCCAGCATCATGTGCGTATTCGTTTGAAACATCAACATGCCGATAAAAATGATCGGTGACACAGAAAGTGCAAGCGCCGCCCCGCATAACCCCACGTACACTCCTAAAATGCCAATAGCCGGTCCCAGAACGAAAATCATATTTAAGAAGCTTATCGCTGCTGCTGAACATGCCATGTGAAAAAGATTCTTTTTAGGGCGTTGCTCTGCTGGAGCAGTTTCCGTGACATCTTGCATCAATTCCTTTGCAATTTGTTTTGGAGAACCGAGTTCCCTGATGATGTCCGCTTCCAGCCGCCTTCTTTCATCCCTTCGGTCATATGTTCTTCAAAATCAAATAAGATCTCATTCCGCTCTTCTTCTGAAAGCGGCATTAACGCTTTACTTAACTCCTGCAAAAACAGTTCTTGATTCATTGTTCTCCTCCCCTTGCCACGTCGATGATTTGATTGACAGATGCTGTGAACTGATCCCATTCTGCCAGCAGCAGTTTCATTCGCATGGAACCAAGCTTTGACATCGTATAGTATTTTCTGGCAGGACCTTCGGAAGACGGCGCCATATATGTTTCTAAATACTCTTCTTTCGTCAGTCTTCTTAGAAGAGGATATAAGGTGCCTTCAGCAATCGCCATGTGCCTGGAAATGTTTTGAGAAAGCTCATATCCGTATTGGTCTTTTTCAGATATGAATACAAGCACACATAGCTCTAATGCTCCCTTTTTGAATTGAGCATTCATCATAAAATCCTCCCCGAAGCTCGTTAATTTTGTTTATATTTTCCACCATTTATGCATATAGTAACATTCACTACTGAACATTACAAGGTACTGAATCATATCTACCTCCAAAAAAAAGAAAAACCGGAGAGCGATCTCCGGCTAATGTTTCACTTTATGACTGTTTTTTCAAGCGGATCACATTCCAGGAAAGCGGCGTGAAATGCGCGGTTAAGCCGTTTTCGCTGACAGATGATGTTCCGTTGGAATGCGGGACGACATTTTTTCTGTTTTGCTGGTTTGTCGCTTTGATATCCTGATGCTCGAGTACAATGTGCTCTGCGATTTGGAAGGATTCAAAGCCTCTGAGCGAAATCTCCGTCTCCATCTGATCTTCAGCTTTGTTTACCGCAAAAATCGTGAGTGTTTCTTCCTCTTCGGCATACACAACAGCGGCATCAACATATGGCACATCAGTAAAATCTGAGCAGTCGTACTTCGGAGAAGAAATAAGCGGCTTCAGTGATACGCCTCTTCCGTAAACAGAAGCATGCATGTATGGATAGAAGATTGGCTGTCTCCATGCTTCCCCGCCTTTTTCCGTCATAATCGGCGCGATGACATTTACAAGCTGTGCAAGGCACGCGATTTTCACACGGTCTGCGTGCTGCAGCATCGTAATAAGCAGAGAGCCGACCAATAAAGCATCTTCAAAATTATAAATATCCTCTAAAATCGGACGCGCAGTAATCCAAGGCTCGACTTTTTTATCCGCCTCATTTGAGTGATACCAGACGTTCCATTCATCCAGAGAGAGATTGATTGTTTTCTTGCTGCGGGTTTTTGCTTTTACATAGTCACAGGTTGCAGCGACAGATTTAATAAAATGATCAAGATCCATGGAACGGGCCAAGTAGTTTGGCAGATTGTTATCCCGGTTTCCGTAATACGTATGGAGAGAGATATAGTCGACATGCTCGTACGTATGCTCCAGCACCTTCGCTTCCCAATCGATAAAGGTCGGCATGCCGCTGTTTGAACTGCCGCAGGCAACAAGTTCAATTGTTGGATCAACCCACTTCATGACCTTTGCAGTCTCTGCGGCAAGCCGTCCGTATTCGTCAGCTGTTTTATGGCCGATCTGCCACGGGCCATCCATTTCGTTTCCTAAGCACCATGTCTTGATGCCGTACGGCTGTTCATAGCCATGCGATCTTCTTAAATCACTCCAGTAAGAGCCTTTCGGGTGGTTACAGTATTCAACGAGATTGCGGGCGGCATCTATGCCTCTTGTGCCAAGGTTGACGGCCATGTTGACCTCAGTGTTCATCTTTTTTGCCCAAGATAAAAATTCATTTGTTCCCACTTCATTCGTTTCTGTCGTTTGCCATGCCAAGTCAAGCCGTCTCGGGCGGTTTTCGACAGGTCCGACACCGTCCTCCCAGTTATATCCGGATAAAAAGTTTCCGCCCGGATAGCGGATAAGCGGAACCTGCAATTCTTTGATCAGCGACTGGACATCCTTTCTAAACCCGTCTTTATCTGCTTCAGGGTGGTCAGGCTCATATATGCCTTCATATACCGCTCGCCCCATATGTTCGATAAACGAGCCGTAAATCCGCTTGTCTACTTCACCGATTTTATATTCTTTGTCTACAATCATTCGCGCTTTTTTCATCACACGTTTCCTCCTCTATTAACCTTTGACTCCTCCTACCGTCAGGCCGGAGATAAAGTATTTTTGGAAAAATAAGAAAATGATAATAACTGGCAAAATTGCAAATACTGAGCCGGATATGAGCATGTCATAGTTGTTTCCGTAAGGGCTCAGCAAGCTGGACAGCCCAATTGGAAGCGTAAACATTTCTTTCGAACGAAGCACAATCAACGGCCATAAGAAGTTGTTCCAGCTGTTTAAGGACTGGAGGATAATCATCGCGCCGAAAGCCGGTTTCATCAGCGGCGCCATAATCCGGAAAAAGATCCCGAATTCCGTACAGCCGTCCATCCTTGCAGAGTCCAGCAGATCTTTTGGAAGACCGAGGGCATACTGCCTGAAAAAGAAAACAGCTACCGGCGAAACGATGAATGGCAGGATGACACCCGTATACGAATCGATCAAGTGCAATCCGACGGTCAGCTTAAACAACGGAAGCATCATTACTTCAAGCGGAACCATCATAATAATCAGCACAAGAACAAAGATGATATTCCTGCCCTTAAACTCGTAAACCGCAAGTCCGTACCCAATCATCGATGAAAAAAACAGAGTGAGCACGGTCGTGAAAACCCCAAGCACAAGACTGTTAAAAAACCATTTAAAATAAATGCTGCCGCCATTAAACAGAAATGTGTAGTTATCTAAACTCATCACTTTTGGATCAATATCAACATTCAGCCCTACACGCAAAAGCTCAGATGACGGCTTTAATGATCCTAAAAGCAAACAGAAAATCGGAAAAATATACAATAGGCTCAGCATGATAAAAAACAGGGTAAGCGCGATTTTGTAAACGCTGTACTGAGGACTGTGCCGCAACATTTATCCCTCCCCCTTAAACGAGCCTGACAGCTTTAACGAAATCAGGCTGACAACAAGTATCACAATCAAAAGCACAATGCCGATGGCCGCTCCGTATCCCATTTCGTTGTAGGCAAGCCCTTGCTGGTACAAATATCCGACAAGCGTCAAGCCGATATTACCCGGGGAATTATTTTGCCAAAGGACGTAGCTTTCCTCAAACATCCTGAATCCGCCGATGATACTGATGGTTAGCACATAAACCGTTACAGGCTTGAGAAACGGCAGCGTAATGTGCCGGAATTTTTTCATCGTATTCGCGCCGTCAATATCGGCGGCTTCGTACAGCTCTTTCGGCACATTTTGCAAACCGGCCAAAAAGTAAAGGATGTTGATTCCCATCCATCTCCACGAAGCAAGCAGCACCATTAAAAACATGCCGGTATGTTCATTGTTCATCCAGTTCTGAGGTGAAAAGCCGAGTTTGAGTAAGATGGAATTGGCCAGCGACGTTTCCATTTCCCCGAAGATCAGCCGAAAAATGATCCCCGCCACAATGGTGGAAGTCAATGCCGGAATGAATAGTGCTGATTTGAATATATTTCTGAATTTGACCAGCTTTGAATTCAGGAATATGGCCAGCAGCAATGGGACTGGAATCAGCACAATCAGTGTCCAAAAGGTGTATTCCAGTGTATTCCAAAGGGCAGTATAGAACGTCGGATTGTTTAGTGCAGTGTAATTCGACAATCCGACAAACGTCACCTCTCCCGGCAATATTCTTTGAAAGCTCATGATGAAGACGCTAATGATGGGGTATAAAAAAAATACGAGAAAGGATAAAACGAATGGCGCTGTAAACAGATAGGGCGCCGCTTTTTTCGAATAAAATAGATCTCGCCAGCCTGATTGTTTCGCAGCTGAGGGAACGGGATGAACCGTTCCCGTTTTCACAGGTTTCATGAGAACCTCCCCGCTTTCACTTTTTGAATGGGATTCTATTTCTGTTTCAGTTCACCTGCCGCTCTGTCCAAGGCTTGCTTAGGCGTTTTTTGCTGAGATTTAAGTGCGTCGAACAATACGCTTCTGTTGACAAGGTCTGAAGCCTTGGCAAAATCCTCGTGTAAATAAATCGGATTGATTTCGTCCTTGATATCGAGCAGCATAGAAAAAATGCCTGTTCCATTTTGGAAGTAATCCGTGTATTTGTTTTTCTCCTTCAATTCCTGAGAGCTCCAGACATCCCAGCGAAGCGGGTCAAACCCGAGTACGCTCCAAAGCTTTTTGTTTCCTTCTTTAGAGCCCTTCGCAAAGGCCAAAAACTCTTTTGCTAACTCAACATGCTTAGATTGCTTCGGCACAACAGTTGCCGTACCGCCCAAACCTGCCGAACGGTCGCCCCCCTCTTTCCACGCCGGAAGCGGCCGGATGGCAATCTTCCCTTTCAGATCAGGCATATAATCTATGAATCTTCCCATATACCAAATCGGCATCAGAACCGACGCTGCTCCGCCTTGGTTCATAAAGCCGTAATATTCTTCACTGTGATGCCCGCCGCCCGGTGCGGCAATCATCGTTTTATCATTAATCATGTCCTTTAAAAATTGAATTGTTTTTACATTGGTGTCATTATTAAGGATCAGCTTGCCGTTTTTATCAAAATAACCTGATTTTTGCTGTGAAATCATGGATAAGAACGTTGCGGAATCATTGGTTTCCACCGTCCCCATCGGCCTTCCGGTTACTTTGCGCACTTTCTGCCCGGCTTTATGGTAATCATCCCATGTTTTGATATCATCAGGATTGACGCCGGCTTTTTTCATCACATCCATGTTATAAAACATCACTGTCGTTCCTACATGCGTATCCAGCCCGTAAAGCTTGCCGTTTTTGCTGTACAAGGTAAGCCGCGCCTCAACGAATTTATCGCGGTCCTTTTCAATCAGCGGAGTCAGGTCGGCAAGCGGTATATCAGAGCCCTTTAAAAAGTTTGAAAAACGGGCCAATTCGACATCGGCAATATCAGGGACGCCTTCTCCCGCAATTAAGGAGATAGACAAATTATCGTGCATTTGCCCATATGGATAAACGACCGTATTCAGTTTAATTTTGCGGTCAGGATATTTTTTGTTCCATTCCTTCACCATTTCCACATAAAACTGCTCATGAAGTCCATTAAATGTCCAAAAGGTCAGTTCGGTTTCACCCGATTTCCCGGATGATCTTTCTGCTGAACACCCAGCAATGAATAATGTCAGCAGCATCATGAGCACAAGAAAACAGGCAGTCATTTTTTTCATTTGCGTTACCCCTTCCATTCGAGGTGCGGGCTATTCATATAGACCATGATTGATCAGCGTTTTGTTTTCATTGATGATTCTTAATCCGGTGCAGCGGTCTCTTAATGTGTGCGCGTGTCTGAAGGCATTCTTGACGGAATCCTGCCCGACACCGATTTCGTCAAAAAACGCAGGGCCTCCTGCTGATCTCAGCCAATCGGCCAGCACTTCTCCTTCCGGGAGCGTTTCATAAGCCGATTGAATGGCTTGCCGCCGGCGCGGAGAAAATTCGTTCAGTCCGTCATCCTGGGCGAGCTTTCTGTATGTGTCAGTTAATAACACAGCGGCACAACCCACCTTTGCCCCATGGAGAATTTGAGGCCGGTTTTTCTTCATTAATTCCATCTCAATCCAATGGGAAATATGATGCTCTCCGCCTGATGCCGGACGGGAATGATCTAAAGCCAGCATGACAAGACCTGATACAATTAAAGATTCCATTAAAACCAGTATGCCTGTTTCCGTTTTCATCGCAATGTCTTCTGTGTGTGCGATACAGGCTTCCAGCGCCTCCTGAACGATCTTAGCCCCCGTTGGAGAATAAGGCTCGCCGGCAAGGTGGCGGGATATTTCCCAATCAGCTAAAGACGTGATTTTCCCGAGCATGTCGCCAAATCCAGCCGCAACCATTGACTGGGGTGCCGCTTTTAATAGATCCAGATCAGCGAACAGCGCGGATGGAGCCTTCGTTTGGATGGTTGTTTTCGTTCCGTATAAAATAAGCGGCGCCCCGGCTGACGTAAATCCGTCTACAGATGAAGCAGTCGGATAGGAAATAAACGACAAATCCCTCTGAAACGCTGCGAAGCGCACGATATCATGAATCGTGCCCGAACCGACCGCGATCATAACATCCGTTGTTTTTTCCGTATGGATCAGCGCATGAATGAGCGATCGTTCATCAGCCGTCACATCTCCGGCTTCATTTCCCGGAATGATCAGGCACTCAGCCTGAAACCCTTCTTGATGCAGGCGGTTTTCCAAATCAATTCCCGCAATGCGATGTGTATTCGAGTCGCAGACAAGGACAATCTGTTTGTTGTTTTTTCTTTTTACATAATCCAATAGCGAATCAGCTGCTTGTTTGCCGATAACAATTTCTTCAACTTCTATAGGAAAAACCTTTTCTCCGGCGAGTTCAAAAGCTTGCTCAACGTCAGCTGCGATACGATTCATAACAGAATCCCCTCCTCAGCCAATTTGGTTATATCCTTAATGGATTCCAGCACATAATCCGGCGTGTACAAACGCTGCTCACCCGGTTTCGCAGAACCAGTAAGCACTAAGGCGCTTTTCATGCCATAAAGCTTTCCCATCGCAATGTCAGATTCAATACTGTCTCCGATAATCAGGCATTCATGTGCGGACAGCCCCATTGCTGTACAGGCAGCCTCCGCCATCAGCCATGACGGCTTTCCGACAACAAGCTCTGTTTTTGCTTGAGCGGAAGCCTCTATCGCTCCGATCATACCGGCCACATCGATCGCATTGCCGTCTTCATTCGGAAAGGAGCGGTCTTTGTTCGTAGCCATGATACGAGCGCCGCCGGCGGCAGCTTGAAAGGCCAGATTTAAATCTTCGTACGTGAGTGTTTCATGAAGGGAGATCACCAGCCAATCCGCTTCCTTCGGTTCGTTCGCGTGCTCTACACCGGCCAGTCTCAGCTCGTCTGCCAAGCCTTGTTCTCCAAGCACCCACACTTTTGAAAAACGATAATGTTTCTTCAGAAAATCTGCTGTGACGCTTGACGACAGAACAATGTCGTTTACATCAGCTTCAATCCCCGCGCCGAGAAGTTTTTTTCTGCACATGGCACGGGAGATATTCCCCCGATTGCTCAAAAAGACGATTTTCTTCCCCATTCCCCGAAGCGTACTGATCGCTTCCCTTGCCCCTTCAATCAATTCATTTCCTCTGAATACAGTACCGTCCAAGTCAATCAGAATGCCGGCCGGTGACACAGCGGAATCATGACTGGCCATAATACGCGTTTGCTCCGTGTTTTCGATAAAAATGCTTTTCGTGAAGGACTGTATTGATTGGGTTTACATCCTTGTTCAGCATAACGGAGTGATAGGCCATTTCCGCAACTGTTTCTAATACAACTGCGTTATGGATGGCATTTAAAGCGTCCGTGCCCCAGCAGAACGGTCCGTGGTTATTCACGAGTACACCCGGCACCTGTTCGTAGTTATGGTGCTGAAAGGTTTCAGCTATGACTTTTCCTGTATTCAGTTCGTAGTCATGAATGATTTCTTCATCGTACATTTCTCTTGTACATGGAATCGCACTGTCAAAATAATCAGCATGTGTCGTGCCTAAAGGCGGTATGTCTCTGCCCGATTGCGCCCAGCTTGTCGCCCATTGAGAATGGGTATGGACAATTCCCCCGATGTTCGGAAAGGCTTTGTACAAATAAACATGAGTAGGTGTATCTGAAGAAGGCTTGAGCGAGCCTTCGACGACCTCTCCTTCAAGGTTCAAAACAACCAAGTCATCAGCTGTCAGGTCGCTGTATTCGACTCCGCTAGGTTTGATGACAATTCTTTCTTTCTCACGGTCAATGCCGCTGACATTTCCCCACGTAAAGGTTACCAGCTGATGCTCTTGAAGCTTCAGGTTGGCTGCCAGCACTTCTTTTTTTAATGTTTCAAGCATGCTCCATCACCCTTTATGAATTCTTTTTGGCGGCAGATGAAAATTGAAGATTTTTGATTGTTTTCAGACGCTTCATCACATGATTTTCTTTTCCGAAGTAGTGAACCAGTTCTTTATATTCAGCGTACAATTTTTCATACACCGCGGCGTTTTCGGCGTTTGGCGTATAAGATATATCTTTCAGTTTCCCCATGTGCGCCGCTGCCTCTTTGATGTCATTGTATCCGCCGTTTTCTTTACCTGCGGCAAGCGCGCCGAAAATGGCAGATCCTAGGGCTGGCGCTTGCGGGGAACCAGAGATTTTAATGTCCATATTTGTCACATCCGCATAAACCTGCATGACAAACGGGTTTTTCTCAGCAATTCCGCCGGCTGCGTACAGCTCCTCAATCGGAACCCCGCTTTCTTTGAACGTTTCGATAATCATCCGGGTTCCGTAAGCTGTCGCTTCAACTAAAGCTCTATACATCTCTTCAGGCTTTGTCAGCAGCGTCATGCCAAGCAGCATTCCTGTTAAATCAGCATCAACAAGGGTTGAACGGTTTCCATTCCACCAATCCAAAGCAAGCAATCCGCTTTCACCCGGCGCTTGAAGGTTTGCTTTTTCACTCAGCAGCTCATGAATGCCAATGTTTTTTTCCTCTGCTTCCTTTTGATACGCTTGCGGGACACATGTCTTCACAAACCAGTCAAAATGATCGCCGACACAGGACTGCCCGGCTTCATAGCCCGCGTAGCCCGGAAGAATTCCGTTGTCCACAACACCGCACATACCGGGCACGATATGTACGTCTTCGCCTAGAAGTACATGGCACGTCGAGGTTCCCATAATCATCAGCATTTTCCCTGGCTCTGTGATGCCGACCGCTGGTACGGAAACATGAGCGTCCACATTGGCAACCGCGACAGCTGTCCCTGGAAGAAGGCCTGTCAGCTGTGCCATTTTTTCAGTCAGTCCACCGGCTCTTTCCCCTACTGAGTGAATAGAACCTGCTAATTTGTCCTTTGTAATCGTTTTCATTAAAGGGTTTAATTTGTTAAAGAAATCATCCGACGGATAGCCCGCTTTTTCACTCCAAATCGCTTTATATCCTGCTGTACAATTACTTCGCTTGAGCGAGCCGCACAGCTGGTACACGATCCAGTCTGCAGCCTCGATGATCCGGTCAGCCGCTTCATAAATGTGAGGCGCTTCTTCAGCAATCTGCATGACCTTCGGAATCATCCATTCTGATGAAATTTTTCCTCCGTACCGCTGTAAAAAAGCTTCTCCTTCTTCTTCCGCGATTTGATTGAGCCGATCAGCATGTTTTTGAGCCGCATGATGCTTCCAGAGCTTCACATAGCTGTGCGGCTCCTCTTCATATTCCGGCAGCATGCATAACGGCTGTCCTGTACTGTCAACAGGCAGGATCGTACATGCCGTAAAATCAATGCCGATCCCGATAATGTCTTTCGGCTCAACACCCGTCTGTTCGAGTAAAGACGGAATGGTTGTTTCCAAGACTTCGAGGTAATCAGCCGGATCCTGCAGCGCCCAATCCCGCGGCAGCTTATGACCCGTTTTTGGAAGGACAGTATCGATGACAGCATGTCTGTATTCTTTTACAGCAGCCGCCAGTTCCTCCCCTGTTTCGACATGAACGAGCACCGCTCTTCCTGATAAAGTTCCAAAATCAACTCCTATAGTGTAAGCCAAGTGGCATCCCCCTTCCTACTTTTGAAGCCGGTAAAGCGCCTCGTTCCATTTTAATTCGTGTTTCAGCTTGTGAATTGTCGTATCACGGGAAATGAGAACACTTTCGATTCCCGCCATTTCTGCCCAATCGAGCATTTGCTCCACTGTCAGTTCATAAGACAAGCAGGTATGGTGTGCGCCGCCGGCTAAAATCCATGCCTCCGCCGCTGTTTTCAATGATGGCTCCGGCTTCCAGAGAACACGGGCCACTGGCAGATGCGGCATATCTTTTTCAATTTCTTGTCCGTTAACTTCATTCAAAACAAGGCGGAAACGCCCGCCGATATCAACAAGGCTTGCTTGAATAGCTGAACCGCTGATGCCGTTAAATACAAAACGTGCAGGGTCCTCTTTTCCCCCGATAGAAAGCGGATGAACCTCAATTTTCGGTTGATCCAAAGCGACAGTCGGACACACTTCAAGCATATGCGAACCTAGAATCATTTCATTTCCCGGTTCAAAATGGTACGTATAATCTTCCATGAAGGACGTTCTTTTTCCTTCAGCCATGATTTTCATCATTCGTACAAGGGCCGCCGTCTTCCAATCTCCCTCACCGGCGAATCCGTAGCCCTTCTCCATCAGGCGCTGTACGGCAAGCCCCGGCAGCTGTTTCATTCCGTGCAGCACTTCAAACGATGTCGTAAACGCCGTGTATCCGCCTTGTTCAAGAAAAGCGGTTAATCCAAGTTCAATTTTCGCCTGTTCTTTAATGGACGCTACCTTTGCTTCGTCACGTTTTGTTTCCTCGCTGATCACATAGAGCCTGTCATACTCCGCATAGAGCGTGTCAACCTCGTCGTCGGTGATGCGGTTCATCACCTCTACAAGGTCTCCGATGCCATACCCGTCAACCTGCCAGCCAAATTGAATATGCGCCCCCACCTTGTCTCCGTCCGTTACCGCGACGTGACGCATGTTATCTCCGAATCTGGCAACCTTAATATGTCTGCTTTCATTTAATGCAGCCGCTGTATCCATCCACTGGGAAATCTCTTTCTTCACTTCTTCATCATCCCAGTACCCTGCAACGACTTTCCGGCTCAGACCCATTCGCGAGTTGATGTAACCGTACTCACGATCGCCATGTGCGGATTGGTTGCTGTTCATAAAATCCATGTCAATCGTACCCCAAGGGATATCGCGATTATATTGAGTATGCAAATGCATAAGCGGTTTTTGATAAGTAGAAAGACCTTCTATCCACATTTTTGCGGGAGAAAATGTATGCATCCATGTAATGATGCCGGCGCATGTCTCACTGTACTCCGCTTCTCTTAACAGCTGTCTGATGGTTTCCGATGAAGTGACGACAGGCTTGTGAGTGATTTTATATCTGGAAGAAACCCCGCTGAGCCCCTCGCAAATGCTTTTCGCATGCTGATCCACCAGTTCCAGTGTCTCTTCCCCGTATAGATGCTGGCTTCCTGTTACAAACCAGAATTCATAATCCTTTGTCTGAAGCATGTAATCTGCCCCTTTCTTCCTATAGTAAAACGCTTTCAATTACCCAAACAGATACGGACTAATAACAAAAAATAAACTATTAACAATTAATTTGTACGAACAACTTCATTATATTAGTAGGTTTATTTACTGTCAATCATTTTTGTATTCTTTTACAAAAAGAAATGATTGGTTACTAGGTTTTTAGGTGAAAAAATACGTTCTTAAAACTATGATTTTTCTGTCAATTCACCTTCCGATTCCGCTTTCCATTAGAAAAAGCCCTGATGTATCAGGGCTAAACAAAGAGAATAAGATGTGAACGATTGGCTTTATCTTAATAAGACGGCCAGCCTGAGCTCCAATTCAAATCATTGATTAACATCTTTGGTATGCCGTTGTCTTTTGCATCATAAGCATGACGCACAAGTATGTTTCCGTTTACGATATCCTGTCCGCCCGGCCCTTTCCACTGTTCATTGCCGGAATCAAGAATCGTACCTCCTCCGTCCATCATGCTTTTACCGTTTCTGTCTACATAAGGACCTGTAATATTTTTCGATCTGCCGTAAGCAATTTTGTACGTACTATTTATCCCTTGACAGCATTTATCGAATGACACCATTAAATAGTAGTAGCCATTATGGTATGTTAATGTAGGGGCTTCCAGAGCGCCGCCGTTATTTGGTCTGGCCGCTATTGAATATAATGAACCGGTTGGTTTCATCGTATCTTTGTTTAATTTCGTTAATTTAATTCCGCCCCAAAATGATCCGAATGCAAGCCAAGGGTTTCCATCTTTGTCAATCGTTAATTCAGGATCAATGGCATTATAATTATTTGCAGTTGTTGTCCGAGTAACTAGCCCTTCATCCTTCCAGCTGCCCGAACTGAGATTAGTTGCTGAAGCAAGCCCAATTAAAGAGGTATTGCTTCCAAACGAAGAAACCGAATAGTAAAGCCAGTACTTTCCGTTGTAGTATGTCACATCCGGAGCCCATTGGTTTCGTTCGAAATTAGGCACATATTGGCGCCACCACGATAAAGGACTGGTGAAAATTGATTTTTGAACTCTCCATACCCCGTTGCTGTCCGCTTTCAGTACACGAAGTCCGTTTTCCTCTGCAAGCCCTGTCCCGAAGGCATACCAAGTATTTCCTTCCTTTGCCATCGTCGGATCATGCAGAAGCTCGTTCGATGCTCCCCAAAAAGCGGCTGATGCTGGCAAAGCGGACAACATCACAGCACCAGCTGTTAAAGCTGCGCAAGAAAAACGCAATAAATTTGAAAACGCTTTCTTTTTCATATTCATTAAATCCTCCTTTTTTTGAGATATAGAAAACTTGCTTATCAACCAGACTAGCACATATTTTCTATATATATCCTTATTGTAGAGTTACTTATTGAATTTGTACAGACAAATAAATAGAATCCGCCTTTTATAGCGGATTCAAATCATTTTTATTCATATGTGATTTGGTCAACTGTCTTTCGGTCTAATTTCTTAATCACTTCTGTAATTAATTTGACCGCATTTTCATAATCGTCACGATGCAGCATAGCCGCGTGTGTATGAATGTAGCGGGTTGCAATGGTAATGGACAGCGCGGGAACACCATTTGCCGTCAAATGGATGGCTCCCGAATCAGTTCCGCCGCCGGCAATGGCATCAAATTGGTACGGAATGCCCGCTTCCTCCGCCGTAGCGACAACGACATCTCGCAAACCTTTGTGAGAAACCATGGATGCATCGTACACGATAATCTGGGGTCCTTCACCCATTTTACTTTGCGCTTCTTTCTCAGAAATCCCAGGCGTGTCTCCTGCTATCCCTACATCAACACCAAACGCAATATCAGGCTGAATGGTGTATGCTGCTGTTTTCGCTCCTCTTAGGCCGACTTCCTCCTGCACAGTTCCCACGCCATACACAATGTTTGGATGATCTGTGTTTTGTAAATTTCTTAACACATCAATGGCAATCGCACAGCCGATGCGGTTGTCCCACGCCTTCGCCAAGAGGAATTTTTCATTGTTCATGACTGTAAATTCAAAATGAGGAACGATCATATCTCCCGGAAGCACACCCCATTCCAAGGCTTCTTCTCGGCTTGAAGCTCCAATATCAATAAACATCTCTTTTATTTCCACTGATTTTTTTCTCGCTTCAGGAGATAAAATATGAGGCGGCTTTGAGCCAATAACCCCTGTGATTTCCCCTTTTTTCGTCACGATGGTTACACGCTGGGCCAGCATCACCTGAGCCCACCAGCCGCCAACGGTTTGAAAACGGATAAAGCCTTTATCAGTGATTTGCGTCACCATAAAACCGACTTCGTCCAAATGCCCGGCAATCATAATTTTCGGGCCGTTTTCCGCACCTGTTTTTTTGGCGATTAAACTGCCCAGACGATCTGTTGTCACTTCATCAGCAAATGGTTCTATGTATGATTTCATCACTTGCCTTACTTCTCTTTCATTGCCCGGTATGCCTTTTGCATCTGTTAAATCTTTCAGCATGGTCAATGTTTCATCTAATTTTGCCATGTTCCATAACCTCCTTCATCAGTCCTGCATTCTTATTATACAAAACCTGACGCTAACCATACGACTATTTCACTTGAAAATCGGGTATATGTTTTTAGAACTTTTCTTTAAAAAAAGTGAAACCTTTTTCTGTGCTCTTCGTATTACATCAGATCATCACAATAAGGGAGGTGCCTTCACACAATGTTTGTCATGGTTCTAAGGATTATATTACTTGCACTTTTTGCTTATTGTATTTATGCCGCGGTCAAATATGTCGCCAGTCCAAAGAGAAGGCTCAAACTGGCCCAATCAAAAGAACATTTTTATATTATTGATGAACAGAACAATGCCCGTAAGAACTTTCAACTGACGTATAAAGGCGTGCTTTTTGAAGGAGAAAAGCATATTCCTTCCAAAGATCATCCGCTGTTTATCCATACCATTTTTGTCTGGACAGAATCTCCTCAGAAGCTGAAGCATTTGTCTGCAAAAGATTTTGAGAACATTGAAGAAAAAGTGCTGGAACGCTATCCGAATTGTAAGATTGACTGGGACCAGCCCATTAAACTCGCCAAAAAAGCAGAAGAGCGCTAAAACGCTTTTCTGCTTTTTATAAATCAAACGGACTGTAATAAATGCCGATCAAGACCGCTTCAATCAACAAAAGGAGCGGCACTCCATACTTAAAAGAGGCGTGCTTCGTTTTATGTCTGAAGGTTTGCATGCCAAGCCAGACACCGAGCGCTCCAAACACGATCGCTATCAGCCACAGCCGGTCTTCAGAAATTCTCCATTTGTGCTGCTGCGCTTTTCGTTTGTCAGCCCCCATCACCCAAAAACCGCACAGATTCATCAGCACCAAATAAACAGCAATAACCATGTTGCCCCCATCCTTTATATAAAAAAGCCGCTCTGCTGGAGAGCGGCTCTATATGATTACTTGTTTAATTGAGATTTAGCAGTATCAGCAAGCTGATTGAATGCAGTAAGATCGTTTACAGCAAGATCAGCAAGCATTTTACGGTTTACTTCGATACCAGAAAGCTTAAGACCGTGCATTAAACGGCTGTAAGAAAGACCGTTCATGCGGGCAGCTGCGTTAATACGAGTGATCCAAAGTTTACGGAAATCACGTTTTTTCTGACGACGGTCACGGAAAGCATAGTTTCCAGATTTCATGACCTGCTGGTTAGCTACTTTGTATAATGTATGTTTTGAACCGAAATAACCTTTTGCTAATTTAAGAACCTTTTTACGACGCTTACGTGTAACAGTTCCGCCTTTTACTCTTGGCATTAAATTTCCCTCCTAATTGTTCCTTGTCCGATTACTTGATGTTAGCAAGCATTTGTTTGATGCGTTTGAAGTCTCCTGCACTTACAACAGCACTCTTGCGAAGCTTACGCTTTTGCTTTTGAGATTTGTTGGCGAATAAGTGACTTGTGTACGCGTGAGAACGTTTCAACTTCCCAGAACCTGTCTTTTTAAAACGTTTAGCAGATCCGCGGTGAGTTTTCATTTTTGGCATGGGATTTCCTCCTTATTGCTTTTCGTTTTTCGGCGCGAGCATTAAGAACATGCTGCGGCCGTCCATTTTTGGTTTTGTTTCGACAGTCGCAACCTCAGCACATGCTTCAGAAAAACGGTCTAATACACGCTGGCCGATTTCTTTATGAGTGATTGCGCGTCCTTTAAATCGGATAGAAGCTTTCACTTTATCGCCTTTTTCAAGGAATTTAATCGCATTGCGCAATTTCGTGTTAAAGTCATGCTCATCGATTGTCGGACTTAACCGAACTTCTTTTAAGTTAATGATTTTTTGATTTTTGCGTGCTTCTTTTTCCTTTTTCTGCTGCTCAAATCGGAACTTACCGTAGTCCATGATTCGGCAGACAGGCGGTTTTGCATTCGCTGCAACTAACACAAGGTCAAGATTTGCGCGGCCGGCGATTTCAAGTGCTTCCTGACGGGACTTGATTCCAAGCTGGTCGCCATTTTGTCCGATTAGACGGACCTCACGTGCACGGATACCCTCATTAACCAATTGATCTTTGCTAATAATGAGCCACCTCCATAGTTTCTTCGAATTGATTCACAACTCATTTTGACTGCATTCTGCAGGCAAACAAAAAGTGCGGGCATTATAAAACACCCACACTACGAACATCTGTATCAATAAAAATGTACGGTCAACCTGCCAACTACATGCATGTGTCAATCAGGTGAGAAGCGGGTGCTTCTGCTTGTGATTTATATTCAATTCAATAACTATTCTACACAATGCCGGATCTTTAGTCAAGGATGACTTCTCCGGAACAACTTTCTCATTGTAACATGGGTTTTCTATGAGTGCAAGAAAGAAAAAGAAAATCTTTGCATTCTCATCCAGAATGTAAAGTGTCCGAACAGTCAGCTACACATCAAGTGTTTTGCTGAATAACATCGATTCAGCCAGCGAATACTCCATGGCCGATCCCCCGAAATGCTGAAAATAGCTGATTTGCTGTACCGCATCCAGCCGCTGACACCCCCGCCATGAATAAAGACCTTGAGCCGAGGGTGGTGCACACCTGATTCTGTTAGATGAAGAACCAATAGTCTCCCCCATCCTTCTCCTTATTTCGCAATTTACCACGCAACCACTGACAGGAAAAAATGTAAAACAAAGTTAATCCCTAACCGATATAAGAAGCAGAAGGGAGTCTGACGTATGAACAAACTGATACAGCTTGCTTTATTTTTCACATTGATATTGACCGGTTGCTCGAATAGCAAAAGCACACCTTCCGAACCAAAAGCTGAAACTGTTAAAACAGCCGCAACATTTCATCAAAAGGAACTGGAGAAAGAGCTGAAAAAACTAAAACCCGTTTCAACGAAAATAAAGTTTGAAAATCCGCTCGCTGCTGAATTAGGAAAGCTGAAAGCAAAAGAAGAAGCAGAGAAACAAAGACAAATCGCCGCCGCAAAACAACGAGAAAAAGAGCGAGAGGCGAAACGAAAGAAACAGCAGGAGGAAGAAGCGGAGAGACAGCGATTGGCAGAAGCTGAAAGACAAGCTGAACTTGAAAGACAGCGGCAGGCAGCAATCCAAAAAGAGCAGGAAGCAAATGCTGAAAAAAAGCGGCACTCGCAGGCACAACGACAGCAGACCGAGGCACCCTCATCTAATAGACAACATTCACCGTCATCCTCGAACCAGACAGATGGTACCGTTCAACAGCCGGCTTCAGAGCTTCCTGATGACGACGGCTATGGTTATGAAGAACGAAAAAAGTGGCATGATGACCAAGTCGAATGGGGCATTAAACAAGGATATATCGATCCCGAAGACGCACCATAAAATAGACAAAGCCAAGGCTATCAGCCTTGGCTTATCCTCCGATCAGCTGCACGAACACAGGGATGACCAGAACCGTTACAACTCCTACTACGACAACAGCAATACTTGCCATCGCCGCTTCGACCTCTCCCATCTCGATCCCGACAGCTACACCGAGTGCATGCCCGGACGTTCCGAGAGCCAACCCTTTAGAGATGGGATTCTTTACTTTAAACACCTTCAAGAACAACGCTCCGAGCGCATATACAATGACAGCGTTAAAGATAACCGCAAAAGCTGTGATGTTGCTAATGCCTCCGATGTCTTTTGATAAAGGAAGCGCAATTGCCGTTGTAGCCGCCTGCGGAAGCATGCTTTTCATCACTGACGCATCGAGGTGAATGCCTTTTGCGAGCAAATAAACAATCGTGACAGAGCAAATAGAGCCAACGATAATAGAGGACATGATTTGCCACCAGTATTTTTTCAGCTTATCTCTTTGTTTGTACAAAGGAATGGCAAAAGCGATCGTCGCCGGTTCAAGAAAAAACTTAATGATTTCTCCCCCGTTATTATAGTCCGCGTAGGAAAAACCGCCGATTTTTAAAAATGCGATCCCAAGCACCATGGCAACAAACAAAGGAGTGAAAAGGAAGAAGCCTTTCGTTTTCTTAAATAAAAAAGTGCCGATGCCGAATGCAGCCAGTGATACGACAATGCCGAAATAAGGACTCATTGTGCTTTCCATCTGTTGAACCTCCTGTTTCCTTAATGGTGAACGAGTTCGTTATTGTTCTGCGGGCTTTGCACTGTTTTTGTTTTCATGTCCGCTGCGGATTTGCGTTTTCCGCTTAGCGAAAGAATCAGCTGTGAAAACAATCCTGTAGCCCCCAGCAATATAATCGTTGCGAGCAGAATGACAAGAACAATTTGCAGGCCGTATTGCTGCATCACACCAAGCGAATTCATAACAGATATACCTGACGGGACAAATAAAAATCCGATCAGAGAGGTTAAAGACGTTCCGAGCGTTTCTACTTGTTCCAGTTTAATCACTTTTAAACATAATAGGAGAAATAATAAGACCAATCCTACAACCGATGCCGGGATAGGAATTGGGACAATAGCGGCAATCATATTTGAAACCAGCATAATGACGGCAAAAATAAATGCTTGTGTTAAAAACCCGTACACTTTTTTAGCACTCATTTTCTTCACCTCTTTCTCTTTGGTACTCCCATTATAAATAAGAATCCTCTGTTATGAAGCGCTTACAAGATAACATGCCGAATAGCGGGACTGAGTTGCAGAATGAAATGGCTGAAATGCAAAAAGCCGCCCATCAAATATGGAGCAGCTTTTTCAATTCCTTCGCATATGTCCGGCTGACCGGTATTTTCGAACCGTCTTTCATGATCAGATTATATGTAGAATTAAACCATGGCTGAATTTCTTTAATATATTCGGTATTGACGACAAAGCTCCGATGGACGCGGATAAAATCAGCATCAGGCAGCTTTTTCTCAATGACAACGAGCGTATCGCTGACTGTATGAGTATTTTCGAAGGTTTTTACATTGACGTGGCCATCTTCCGTTCCGGCATAGACAATATCCTTCGTATCTACGATCACAATTGATTCTCCGACAGATAGCGCCAGTTTGTGCTGGCCGGCATGGCTGCTCTGATCTGTTTCAACAATATCCCGATTGACTTTTTTATATTTTTTTAACGTTTGCTGAATTCTTTCCTCATCGAAAGGCTTGGTTAAATAATCTAAAGCGTCCACCTCAAACGCTTTGAGCGCATATTGGTCATACGCCGTCGCAAACACAACAGCAGGAGGATGCTTCATTTTCTTCAATCGCTTAGCGATATCAAAACCGTTTTCTCCCGATAAATCAACGTCTAAAAACAGCAAGTCAGGTTTTTGATCCATCATTTGGTCAAAAGCAGATTCGATATTTTCCGCTTCATTGATTTCCATTTCCTCATTGGTCCGCTTGAGCAAGTAAGCCAATTCATCCCTCGCCAGCATCTCATCATCAACTATTAACACCCTGAGCATGTTTTTCTCCCTCTTTCATTGTTGCGTTGGGACTTGAAAGGACACCTCTGTCCCTTTTTGAACCTCACTCCTGATATTCAGCGCGGCCTGCTGTCCGAATAAACCGATCAGCCGCTGATTCAGGTTATAAAGCGCTGTACCCGTACCCTCCTTAGACGGAAACGGTTTCTTTCCGAGTTCCGGCAGGACGTCCGGCGGAATTCCCCGTCCGTTATCCGTCACCTTCATATAGACGGAAGTATCATCAGATAAGACACAAACCGTAACTTTGCACATGTCTTGTTTTTTCGGAAATGCGTGCCGAAGCGCATTCTCCACAAGCACCTGTAAAACAAACGGAGGGATTTCAATCTGCTCCAGTTTGCTGTCGATATTGAGCTCAATCTTATATTTCCCGGGAAAACGCGCCTGTTCTAATGACAAATAGGCGTGAAGGTGGTTCAGCTCCTTTGAGAGCGGAATCAGCAGCTGTCTCGCTCCTTGAAGGTTTGAACGAAAATAAACACTGAGCTGCAATAAGAGCTTACGGGTTTTTTCAACATCCGTGCGGGATAACGCAGAAATCGTGTTGATCGCGTTAAATAAAAAATGCGGATTCACCTGCGCCTGAAGCGCTTTGATTTCAGCATCTTTGAGAAGCTTGCTTTGCAGCTCTGCTTCCCCAAGCTCCAGCTGTGTCGAAAACAGCATGGCCAGCCCCTCAGCAAGCTCTTCCTCTACCTGACTCAGGCCTGCCGGGCTTTTAAAGTACATTTTTAAGGTGCCGATTGTATTGCCGTTTGATGTCAGCGGCAGGACAATCGCCGCGTGCAAGGGACATTCAGCATGCGTGCATTCAATCTCTTCCTGAGTAACCGCCTTCATGATTTCTCCTGTTTTGATCACCTTTTTGGACAGGCCGGTGATCAAGCTTTTTGATGGAATGTGATGATCTATTCCCGCGCCGACATGCGCAAGGATCTTCTCATTATCAGTGAGAGAAACAGCATCTGTTCCGGTCAGCTTATGGATAATAGCCGCCACACTTTTACAGGAGCTTTCATTTAATCCTTGGCGAAAAAACGGAAGCGTCTGGTCAGCAATCGTCAGCACTCTGTGCGTTTCAAGCGCCCTTGCCTGCTCTTCTTTGCGAATGATCACTTGGATAATGGACAGGAAAATAAAACTGCCTGTTCCATTGATGAGTATCATCGGAATCCCGATTATGCTGACAAGTTCCCAAGCGTCACTGAACGGCTTCGCCATCAGCAAAATAATCACCATCTGCAGTGACTCCATACCGATTCCCACAAGAGCGGCGATTCGAGGTGTCGGCATTCGGTAGCGCTTCGTAAAATACCGTCCGATCAAACCTGCTAGAACACCTGCTAAAACCGATGATACCGCACAGCTTATGGCCGTGCTGCCGCCGAGCGAAAAACGGTGAAGGCCCGCCAGTACACCGATTCCCGCCCCTACAAGCGGACCTCCGAGAAGGCCTCCGATTTCCACGCCCAAAATACGGGTATTCGCGATAGAGCCCGACGGATCTATCGCAAACACCCAGTCATTGTTTACAATCATATTTTTTTGAATTTCGATGCCTGTATAATTGCTGATGATGCTGAAGAGAGAAAAAATAGAGATTAAAACCGCTTTTCCTTTATAGCCGTCCTGATTTTGCAAAGCTTGTCTGAAAAGCTTCGTATGGGCGAGAATAAACCCCAAAATCACAATAATCCCTACCCTTTCAAGCATCATAATCATTAAATGAATCATGCGTGTCACCTATTCTTTCCGTTTTCATTCTAGCATGTTTTCAGTCAATGAGCTTCACGGCTGACTGTTTTTTTAAAATCATCTGAAAACATATTTCACAAGGCTTTTATCTATTGTAAAATAAAACATGAGCCTTTTGGCTGAAAGATTTGAATCTGAAGCAGAGGAGAAGATCATGAAAGCCGTATTTTTTGATTTAGACGATACACTACTTTGGGATGAAAAAAGTGTCAGAACAACATTTGCAGAAACTTGTTTACAGGCGGAAAAAAAATATGGCCTTGACCCGCAGGCATTTGAAGAAGCTGTTCGCGAAGCGGCGAGAGAATTGTACATGTCATATGAGACGTATCCATATACAGTGATGATCGGCATTAATCCGTTTGAAGGACTGTGGTCCAATTTCTCAGAACCGATCAGTGAAGGCTTTCAGAAGCTGAACAAGATTGTGCCGGAGTACAGAAGAAACGCTTGGACAAACGGACTGAAAGCGCTTGGCATTGATGATCCCGCATATGGCGAATACTTGGGAGAGTTTTTCGCAGCAGAGCGCAGAAAACGCCCATTTGTATATGATGAAACATTTGAAGTGCTCGATCAATTAAAAGGCAAGTATGAACTGCTGCTTTTGACAAACGGCGATCCGAGCCTGCAAAAAGAGAAGCTCGCCGGCGTTCCAGAACTCGCCCCTTATTTCAATGAAATCGTCATCTCGGGCGCTTTTGGCAAAGGGAAACCGGATGTTTCCATTTTTGAACATTGCCTTGAGCTGATGAATATTGAAAAAGACGATGCGATCATGGTCGGCGATAATTTGAACACTGATATTTTAGGCGCCTCAAGAGCCGGAATCAAAACCGTTTGGATCAACCGGACGGATAAGAAAAACGAAACGGGCGTGGCACCTGATTACATCATCAGCAGCCTTCATGATTTGTTTCCTATAATAGAGAAATAAAAAAAAGCATGATCTCTTCAACGAGATCATGCTTTTTTAGCTTATTTTTTCGCTTCAGCTACTGCTTTTTTCACAAAATCATCAAGCGAAATGGTTTCAGAGTTCTGCTCTCCGTACTTACGGACGTTTACCGCTCCGTTTTCTGCTTCTTGATCACCGACCACAAGCATGTACGGGATTTTTTGCATTTGCGCTTCACGGATTTTGTAGCCGATTTTTTCATCACGGCTGTCGACTTCTACACGCAGGCCTTCACGCTGCAGGCGTTCCTGCACTTTTTTCGCGTAGTCTAAATGCACAGCAGGAGAAACCGGGATGACTTGGAATTGAACCGGTGCAAGCCATGTTGGCAGCGCGCCTTTGTGTTCTTCAATTAAGAAGGCAACAAAGCGTTCCATTGTTGAGACGACACCTCTGTGAATCACAACCGGACGGTGCTGCTTGCCGTCTTCACCGATATAAGTCAGATCGAAACGTTCAGGTAATAAGAAATCAAGCTGAACCGTAGACAATGTTTCTTCTTTGCCGATCGCTGTTTTTACCTGAACATCAAGTTTAGGGCCATAGAATGCCGCTTCACCTTCTGCTTCGTAATAGTCATGGCCGATTTCATCCATTGCCTCTTTCAGCATGGATTGCGCCTTGTTCCACATTTCATCGTCATCAAAATATTTCTCCGTGTCTTCAGGATCACGGTAAGACAGACGGAATGTGTAATCACTTAAGCCAAAGTCTTCATATACGTCCTGAATTAAACGGACTGTACGGATAAACTCGTCCTTAATTTGATCCGGGCGCACAAAGATATGTGCATCGTTTAATGTCATGCCGCGCACGCGCTGAAGGCCTGACAGGGCACCTGACATTTCATAACGGTGCATCGTTCCCAGCTCCGCAATCCGAATCGGAAGTTCACGGTAGCTGTGAATGTCTTGTTTGTAAATCATCATATGGTGCGGACAGTTCATTGGACGTAGCACAAGTGTTTCGTTGTCCATTTCCATCGGCGGGAACATGCCTTCCTGATAATGCTCCCAGTGCCCTGATGTTTCATACAGTTCTTTGCTTCCAAGCACTGGTGTGTATACGTGCTCATAGCCGAGACTGATTTCTTTATCGACAATGTAGCGCTCGATGACGCGGCGGATTGTCGCCCCTTTTGGCAGCCAAAGCGGCAGGCCTTGTCCGACTTTTTGAGAATTCGCAAACAGCTTTAACTCTTTGCCGAGCTTTCTGTGGTCACGCTCTTTCGCTTCTTCAAGCATGCGAAGATGCTCTTCCAGATCAGCTTTTTTGAAGAAAGCTGTGCCGTATACGCGCTGAAGCATTTGGTTATTGCTGTCACCGCGCCAGTATGCGCCTGCAAGGCTTAACAGTTTAAACTCTTTGATTTTTCCTGTTGAAGGAACGTGTACGCCGCGGCACAGGTCAAAGAATTCACCTTGCTCATAGATCGAAACGGTTTCTCCTTCCGGAATCGCATCTAATAGTTCAAGCTTCAGGTCATCGCCGATTTCAGCAAAACGTGCTTTCGCTTCTTCGCGGCTGACCTCTTTTCGAACGATCGGGAGGTTCGCATTAACGATTTTTTTCATTTCTTTTTCAATTTTCGGCAGATCCTCCGGCGTAATCGCTTCTTCCATTTCTACATCGTAGTAAAAACCGTTTTCGATGACCGGACCGACACCGAATTTGACATCTTTGTAAATGCGTTTAATCGCTTGAGCCAGCAAGTGAGCCGTACTGTGGCGCATTATTTGAAGGCCTTCTTCGGAACCTTCTGTAATGATTTCCACTTTACCGTCTTCATTGATCGGCATTTTCAAATCAATTTCTTCTCCGTTCAGTTTTCCGGCTAATGATTTCTTCTTTAATCCCGGACTGATGGATGCCGCGATATCCTCTGTTGTTGTTCCTTTCGCAAACTCCTTGACTGCTCCATCAGGAAATGTGATTTTTACCATATCTGACATCTATGTCACTCCTTTTTTTGCATATAAAAACCCCGCCCCCTATGAAAGGGACGAGGTTGAATAAACGGAATCGTGGTTCCACCCTTTTTTCCGCAAAGCCAATATTCCGGCACTTGCGGCTCTAATCTCTGTAACGGGAGTTCCCGTCAGCCATTACTGCTCCTTATCAAGGAGGGGTTCACAGCTGAAGTTCAAAGGCGGTAAAGCGAATGGTCCTTAGCTAGGAAGCTTGCAGCCGGGGCTTCCCTCTCTTTGAGCCGGTATCATTCCTTCATGTCCTTATCAATACGTGTGTCTTTCTTAATCTCCTATGTATTATAAATTGTTCATTCCAAAAAATCAACACGATCGCATTTCCTTTTTTCCAAACCGACAGCCCTATATATACAGGCTGCCGGCCCTTATCCTTCTGAGTGCTCTACCGGTATTTCTGCGTCTGAAAAAGCATGCAGCGGAAGCATTTCCAGTCGCTCTTGAAATACGTTTTGAATGGTCCTTGCCATCATATGCTCGGGCTGGTCGGTATAAAGCACCACTTCATCAGGCGCGATGGAGATCAGCGGCGCGAGCAAATGAGAATCAATGTACATAGGATGATCCCGGACAAATCGCCTGTCTATGTATTTCATTTTTTCCCGTTCCTGCACATAACGCAGCTCCCAAATTGTAAATGAACCGTCATGGACAATATGCACCTTTTTGATTCGCGGCTGTTTGGCCATTACATATTCTCTGAGTGTTTGAATAAAGTTTTGATATTCCTGTTCCATTTTATATTCATCTATCGCCGCTTCCGTAATGTCTCTCAGCTGCTTGTAGTATTGTCCGAGCCGGAAGGTCTGAAAGGAACGAATGGAAAATAAGCCTTCCTCTAAACGAATCGTTTGGAGTTCATCCAAAATTGATTGTTTCCGCGAAAGCTTTAGCGGCTCAAACGGAAGATCGTCCGCTTCTCCTTCAATAATACTATGGGCAAGCTGAAGGATTTGCTGCTGTTCATCCTGGTCCGTGAAGCAGTATGTTTCCTCAATCAATGACAGCATATGTTCGTCTTCTTTGCACTCTAAAAAAAACTTGACCAGAATCGGCTCCATAAAACGCTGAATAGAGATAGCCGGCTTAGCTTTTTCAATCCCGATTTTTCGTATGCCTTCCCGGACAATGATATAGTTCCGATCGTCCGAATGCTGAATGAGATGTAAAAAAGCGGCTGCATCATGGTCATCTTCAAAGATTATTTCAAGCATGTTTGTCCCCCCTTACGGCATCTGTTACAAGTATATGGGGGATGTTTTTAAAATAGACGTAAAGGTCATTGGCAAATGTTAATTTGATTCTTGGAACAAGTTTTGCATTTTCTTTCTGAAGATAAACGGCAGCGAAATAAACACGCTATACAAAGCGATCACCATAAAGAAAGCGGGCAGATTTCCAGTTGAAAAGCTCGCTCCCAGCACATTCAGCGCGATGGTCCCGGGAATGATTCCCGCGGCCGTTGCCGCAAAATACGGCAGCGCTTTGACATTGGAAAGGCCTGCCGCATAGCTGATGAAATCAAAATTGATCGGCATGATTCTTAAAAGAAAGATATAAAAAAATCCGTTATCCTCCATCTGCTTCTGAATGGCTTCAAGCTTTTCGTAATGGCCGTTCTTTTTCGCCGCAAACAAACCTGCGGCAAAAAACGAAACAGCTGAAGCGCACATTGAACCGAATAACGTGTAAAGCGTGCCGAGAAGCGGGCCAAATGCGAGTCCTCCCGCTAGAGAAACAACAGATACGGGAAATAAAATAAGAGGCCTGACGATGGATATCCCGATAAACATCACCGGTGCAAAGGCCCCGAACGACAATACCCATATCCTGATCTCTTTCGGCGATAAATTCAAATACGTTTTATTTCCCCAAAAGATTATTCCTGCACCTGCAAGCACTGCCAGCCATTTAACAGCTGTTTTTCGTTTCATACCCTCAGTTCCTTCCCCTTTGAACCGCAGCAGTTACGGATGTCGGCGGTTTTCTCCGTCCAGGCGGATTGGAGCAGCCAAATATAAAATTCGCTCCATAAGTCTTGCCGCTTTTACTTCTTCCTTTTCTCCCCTTTGCGAATACGTAAAATGATGCTTCAGCTCGTCAGGTGAGAAATTAGACGAAAAGAAAGTCGGCAGCTGCTGGGACATTCTGTGCTGGAGCACTGTTCCGATGACTTCATCCCTAACCCAGCTCGTCATTGATTCCGCTCCGATGTCATCAAGCATCAATACGGGTGTTGATTTGACCATATTGAGCTTCTCTTCCAATGACTTGTCTTGCAGCGAATTCTTAAGCTCTCTCACAAATTCGGGCACATAGACGATCATCGAGGAATACTCTTTTTCCGCCAGCTCATTGGCAATCGCAGCGAGCATAAACGTTTTTCCTACCCCGAATTTCCCGTGTAAATACAGCCCTTTCCCTTTTCCCGTCTCATTATAGCTTTTCAGAAAATCCGTCACATGCTGGAACATCGCGAGCCTGCTCGGGTCACTGATATCAACTTGCTGGAAAGTCGCTCCCAAAAGATCCTGCTGGATATACATGCTTTTCATAAGGGACTTCTGTTTTTTCTGCTTATCGAGTTTCCGTTTAACCGGACATTCATAATACTCAATATCAATAGATTGGCCATTGACAACAAGCTTCGGATGGTAGCCCTCCAATAAATTGTTGCAATCTTTATCTTCCGAACAATAGGAGCATTTCTTGCTTTGGCCGATATATTCATAAAGCTTGTTTAAGCTCTTTTCGATCATTTTTTGATCAATCACTTCTTCGTTTTCCTTCAAAAATGCCTGAACATCTTGATCCTTCATGACTTTTTCCTTCATTTGTTCAAGACGTTTTTGGAAATCCGGCCTGCCGGTTACGCCCTGCAGGGAACGGCCGATTGGTTCCATCTATTCCTTCACCCCGCATCTCTGTCTTTAATAGGCAGAGTATTTTTTCAGTTTTTTCATTTCTTCCATCATCTTTTTCTTCTGTTCTTCCAAGTCCTGCGGATGCAGCTTCCCCTGCCCGGATTCTGACTCGGAGGCTGTCTCTTTTTCTCCCATCCAGTCAGGAAGTTTTTCTTCGCGAATCACTTTTTGGTTTCGTTTCGAAGGCTGATTTGCTTTCCCTTCAGCCCATTCAAGGTATTGGCGGTTTTCTTCTATCGCGAGCTTCATCGCTTCTCTGACCGTTTTTACCTTTTTGCGCGCCCAATGCGAGGCGATCTTTTGGATATAATTTTTCGACAGCTTCATGTCGGTTTTCAGCATGACATAATAAATTAACACATTTGTAACGCCTGGCTCGAGCTTCTGTTCAAACATAATTTCTTCTATGATTTTCAGATCAGCTTTTGACGGCTCTGTTCCGTCGGCAATGTCCTGCAGAAGCTTCTTCGGAGAAATCGTCTCCAGCAATGCGATCAGCTTTCCGTCCAGCGAATCCTCTTTCGCCGGTTTTTCGCCTTCTCGCAGATGCACCGGCTGTGTTTTTTCCACGACGTCTGGCAGCTGTCCGTTTCTTTCGATTTGATACCAGTCGCTGGCCGCTTTTCTTAAAGCCTCCGACGTAATAACGTCACGCTCATCAATTGCACTCATCACGACATTTTGCATCTGCAAAGGGTCTATACCGTACAGATAAGAAAGCTTTTTGATTGTGTCCCGCACCTGCTGGGTCATCGCTTTTCTCGGAATCATCGTCTCAGAAAGTCCCGCTAATAACAAATCAAAATCAAACACATCCTCTGTTATGGTGTAGGACGGAGCCTGTCCGACAGAAGTATATTCTGTGCCCTCCGCAAGTCTCACCGTTTCCTCCATATCAGATGTAAGCTTCCATTCACTCGGCTGCAGCGATTCAAACGCATGATTAAACGGCCGCGTAATGTCCTTCGCATCCTCTGAAATGGCCGGATGCGTGAAAAATTGTTTTAATTGCTGGTATTTTGTTTTTCCGACTCTATTGTACAGAAAAACATTCAGCATCCCGTCTTCAAAAAACTGATTTGGCCTGAGCGGCGGAAGGAGTTCATATATAAAGAGGCGCTCCTGCCGCTCGGATTCTTTCATATATACTTTTAGCAATCCGATGCCCTCGAGCTTCCCTTGTTCCTGATGGATCGTTTTTAAATTAGACTGTGTCATCCCCATCAGCTGTCTATGTGTGGACTCGCCGCCCCACAGACGGTTTTGTTCCAGCTCTCCCCACAATGTCATATAAAGTGAGAATGCAACAGGGCCGATTAAGGGCTGGTACAGTTGTGTGATTATTTGTCTGTCTATATCCTGAAGCATCGATCTGCTTTTGACCGCATACGGATCTACAGGCAGTACATCTTTCCAATAGTCAGCCATACATTCTCAAACCTTCCGAATTTGTTTCTACCTTTCATTTTACACCGTTTCTAATATCTATCAAATGCCAATTTTGCACATGAGAAAAGAGCTAGAAGAATCCTCTTAGCTCTTTTAACGCTCTTTCTTTATTAAGTCTTTTAATTCGTCGATAAAGACGTTTATATCTTTAAACTGCCGATAGACAGACGCGAACCGCACATATGCGACTTCATCAATCTTAGCCAGCCGATCCATGACCATTTCTCCGACGAATTCGCTTTTCACCTCAGAGCAGCCTTGATTGCGAAGTTCTTTTTCAATATCAAAGCACATGTCTTCAAGCGTTTTGAGTGGAACGGGTCTTTTTTCGCATGCTTTTATGAGGCCGCGCAGCATTTTTTCTCTGCTGAATTCCTCCCGCACGCCTTCTTTTTTCACGACGATGAGCGGGGTTTCCTCCACTTTTTCAAAGGTGGTAAACCGGTAATGGCAGCATTCGCACTCGCGTCTTCGGCGAATGGATTTCCCATCATCCACAGGCCGTGAATCAAGGACCCGCGTTCCGTTATGCTGGCATGAAGGACATTTCAATAAAATCAGCTCCCAACTATTTCGTTCCCTGGAATGTATTTTCGGCAGCCTCCGCCTTTTAAAAATAAATGTGACAGCCATCTGTCAGGAGAGCCGTTGTGAGTAAAGCTGTATCTACAGCATCAGGTGGTTTGTGAAAATCTCTTTCTATTTTACAAAAAAAATGAAAAAAGAAAAAGCTGACCGCCCTTGTTTGTTTATAAAAATAAAAGGAGCATAAGCTAAAAAGCGCATAACGGCTTTCTAGCTTCAGCTCCCTTTGTGTTCGTGTTTACTTTATAGTACTTTCGCTTGCGCCTGTTTAATTTGCACAGGCCCCATTCCTCTCGGTATTTCAATGTTTTCTCTTGTATCAGCATGTAATGCCTCTGCGATATAGTCAGCAGCGACATTAGGATCTAAGTCTCCACAAGTATAAACATCAATGCTCGCATATCCGTGCTCAGGAAAACTGTGAATAGTTAAGTGTGATTCAGAAATAATCACAACTCCGCTTACGCCTTGCGGTGCAAATTTGTGAAATGCAACCTCGCGCACCTCAGCACCTGATTTTAGAGCAGCATTTACAAACGTTTTTTCAATAAAATCCATGTCATTCAGCTTATCAAAATCGCATCCCCATAGCTCGGAGATAACGTGACGCCCCATTGTTTCCATAGTCATGGACCCCCCTTAACAAGAATTAAAAAGTGAAATTCCAACAACTGGGTCGGCCATTTACCACGGGGGAAAGTTAGTCCGGAGAGGTCCTAACCCTTTAAGTAATTCCGAAACAGTCTCAAGCAAGAAGTTCACGAAAAATAGTATACTGTGTTTAAGTCTAATTTGCAAGGTGCGTTTTTTTAGAAATATGCTGTTAAGGGTTTTTTCTTCAAAATATGTCCACGACCTTATTTTATACAGCAGACGGATGTTTCATTCGTGCCGCTACATGGCGGATCAGATCAACGACTCTGCACGAGTAGCCCCATTCGTTGTCATACCATGCGAGCACCTTTACTTTACTGCCTTCCATTACCATTGTTGTCAGCCCGTCAATGACCGCAGAATGCGGATTCGTATTATAATCAGTCGAGACGAGCGGTTCATCTGAATAATCAAGCACGCCGTACATCGAAGTTTTGGCAGCCCGTTTAAATGCCTCGTTTACCTCTTCAGCCGTCACATCCATTTTCAGATCGACAACGAGATCAACCAATGAGACATTCGGAACCGGGACACGCAAGGCGAGGCCGTGAAGCTTTCCTTTCAGATGCGGCAGCACAAGCGAAAGCGCCTTTGCCGCTCCTGTTGTCGTCGGAATGATGGATTCACCGCATGCCCGCGCCCGTCGCAAATCTTTGTGCGGATTATCAATATTTTTCTGGTCATTCGTATACGCGTGAACTGTAGTCATCAGCCCGCTCTCAATGCCAAACTCTTCATCCAGCACTTTTACAACAGGCGCAAGGCAGTTTGTCGTGCATGACGCATTTGAAATAATGACATGGCGGTCAGCGTCGAATTGGTCCTCATTTACTCCCATCACAATGGTAACGTCTTCATTTTTTCCCGGAGCAGTCAAAATGACTTTTTTTGCGCCCGCTTCTATATGGCCCATCGCTTTATCTTTTGAATTAAACTTCCCTGTTGCTTCGACGACTATGTCAATATCATATTCCCGCCAAGGCAGCTGTTTTGGATCACGGCTGTTTAACAAAAGCACTTTCTTTCCATTTACAATCAGGCTGTCTTCACCGGCCACAACCTCTTTGTCGTACCTGCCGTGATTTGTGTCATACTTTATTAAATGAGCCAGCGTTTCTGCGGAATAGCTGGCGTTTATGGCCACTACTTGAATTTGATCGTCTAACATCGCTTTTCTAAAAACCATTCTTCCGATTCTTCCAAACCCGTTTATCGCTACTTTTACCTTCATGTTGGACACCCCTTATCAATTATGCCATCCTAATTTGTTGTTATCTGAAATTAGTATAACACATTAAAACGAATTCGCCAGTACATCTTGATAAAAATCAACGATTATAACGCTAATTTATGATGCATGATATCTTTTCTTGCACACAATTTCAGTCCTAAGAATCAAAAAGCAGCCAGCGCTCCGCACTGACTGCCATTATTTTTTATGATTCCTGTTTTAACTTATCATTGAGCACACTTTCTTCTAACACTGAAAATGTATCCCCCGTACACTTTGTTAATATGATTCGCTCCCCAAGCACACAGCATGTCTAAAATCCCTTCTAAGCTGCGGCGGTATTCGCCGAGCTCACACTCCACTTTGGGAGGAACCTGATTGTACACGATCCGGTTAATGACACCGTCCGCTTCCAGCTCACGCAGCTGCTGCGCCAGATGGCATAAAATGACGCATTTCTATTTCCCGCCGATTACTTCAAGAGTCGCTTCAACAGAAATGTTATATTTTTTCTTCTCCTTACAGGCACCAAAAAGTGACTATAGCACTTTAAAGTACTTACTTTTCTTTCTTGGTGATATCTTTCATAATCACATTTGCCGGCTGATTTGAATCTGCTCTTTTTTATTTATACGGCACATCACACAAAGGAGGAATATGAGATGAATGCTTGGTCACATTTAATGCAGGGACATCTGCTTGACCACTCTGTACTGGCAGGCATCGCTCAAACATCCATTTTGCGCTGGGATCTGCAGCATGGCATCATTACGATTCCTAAATCAACGAAAGAACATCGTATGAAAGAAAATGCCAGCGTATTTGACTTTGAATTAACACAGGATGACATGAATCGCATCGATGCGCTGAATGAAAACCTGCGCGTCGGTCCTGATCCGGACAACTTTGATTTTTAATCACAAAAAACACCGTTCATATTGAACGGTGTTTTGCATTATGCCCAGCTGCTGATGGTGTCATCAAGCTGCTGCTTAGTCTCTTCGAGCGTGCCGCTGTTATCGATGACTTGATCTGCTCTTGCTGTTTTTTCCTCTAATGGCATTTGAGCGCGGATTCGGCTGACCGCTTCTTCCTTCGTCAGCTGGTTGCGATTCATCAGACGCTCAAGCTGAAGCTCTTTTGTGACACTAACCACAATAATTTTATCAACTAAAGATTCCAATTTGCTTTCGAACAATAACGGGATATCTAAGACAACAAACGCTTCCTGATTTGCAATGGCTTCATCACGGCGCTTAAGCATTTCCTGCCTGACTGCGGGATGAACAATCGCATTTAAAGCAAGGCGCTTTTGTTCATTTGTAAATACCAGTGCCCCAAGCTTTTTTCTATCTATATCACCGTTTGGGAGCAGAATGTCTTCACCGAATTCGTCAATGATTTGCCGGTGGGCGGGCGTCCCTTTTTCTACCGCTTGTTTGGCGATGATATCTGCATCTATAACTGTTATTCCTTTTTCAATCAGCATATTGGCAACCGTGCTTTTGCCGCTGGCTATTCCTCCCGTTAAACCAATGACTAAGGTCAAGAGATCCACTCCTTTTTACAATTTCCAGAGCCCAATCGTGATCAGCAGAAGCCCCGGCAAAAACGCCATTTTATCAATCCATTTCCACTTAGACAGAAAATGGCCGGCGTTAATTCCGATTGATACAAACAGCGAGCTCATGATTGCCACGGCGATGCTCATCATAATCGGTGAAAAACCGAGAATGGCTGCGCCTATACCTGCTCCGAAGGCATCAATCGATAAGGCAAATCCCAATAAGACCGCCTCGATTCCATTAATCACACCCGATTTGTCGATATCCGCACTCATAGGTTTTCTCAAAATATGAATCACAATCCCTAATGACCGAACCTCTAAATTAAGCAGCGTTTTTTCATGCAATAAGTATTCTTTGTCTTTTGCCGGTTTGAAAAATTGATACAGAACCCATACACCAATTCCGACCAATATCAAACCGCCAAGCTTCTCCGTCACATATACAGGAAAAAACTTTGTAAGAAAGCTCCCGATCAGCATGGATATAAACATGACAGCACCGGAACAGCAGGCGATAACCAAAATCGCTTTAAACGGTATTTTCATTTTTCTCAATCCGTACGTAAATCCGACTGAAAAACTGTCCAAGCTGACAGCCAACGCCAGCAGCAGTATAGAAACCATTTGCATATCCGTTTCTTCCTTTCTGTTGGTGCTCTTGTATCAGATGTGAAATGCCCGGGATTCATCACAATCATGTATATGGTAAAGTGAAAAATCCGTGTTTCGAAAATGGCATCCTCTATTACAGAGTTACTGATATATGCACCGACAGCTTGGACGATGAAGCATTATGCTACTATTTTTTCTGGCACTCCGCGCAAAAATGCGTGCCCCTGCCTCCGACAACAATTTTTGAAATCATCGTTCCGCAATTTTTGCACGGCTCGTCTTTTTTTCCATACACAAAATGCTGCAGCTGGAACATTCCGATTTCCCCTTGGGAGTTGATATACGAACGGACTGTGCTGCCGCCCGCGTCAATCGCCTCTTGCAGGGTGTTTATGATTTCAGCGTGAAGTGTTTTGATTGTTTTGTCTGACAATTCATTTGCTTTTGTCTCAGGATGGACACCCGCTCTGAAAAGAGCCTCGTCTACATAAATGTTCCCGAGTCCGACAACCGTTTTCTGATCCAACAGGGCGGTTTTGACAGCACGGTTTGTTTTGGCAAGCCGTTCTTTCAAATACACACTCGTAAATTCTTCTGCATCCGGCTCCGGCCCTAACTGAGAAAGCGGGAGCTCGCCCGCTTCCTCTCCCGGTTTAAATAAATGCATGGTCCCAAACTTCCGCACATCCCGGTAACGAAGCTGGGTTCCATCTGTCATCGTGAATATGACATGCACGTGTTTATCGTCCGGCTCCTCCGCTTGATGAAGCCCGTATTTCCCTTCCATTCGCAGGTGGGAAACCATAACATAATGATTTAAATGAAACAGTAAAAACTTTCCCCGTCTACCGATAGACTGTATCGTTTCTCCTGCTAGATTTCGCGCAAATTCCTCCGGTTCGGCAGGACGTTTGATGATATTCGGCCACCTGATCTCTACCGATTTGATTGTTTTTCCCTTTACAAGCCCGGTCAGAGTGCGCCGGACCGTTTCAACCTCTGGTAATTCCGGCACATCCATCACTTCCTATCTCTGTTTATTTCGCATCATACCAAGATGGTCCTGATGAAAAGTCCACCTTTAACGGGACATCTAATGCAAGCGCATGCTCCATCACTTCAGGAACAAGCTTTTCAAGGATTTCAATTTCTTCCTGCGGCGCTTCAAAAATCAATTCATCGTGCACTTGAAGCAGCAGTCTTGCTTTCAGCTGTTTTTCTTTCAGCTTGGCAGCCATATCAATCATGGCTTTTTTGATTATATCAGCGGCGCTACCTTGAATCGGCGTATTCATAGCCGTCCGCTCCGCAAAACTGCGGATATTAAAGTTTCGGCTCGTCAGCTCAGGAATGTAACGGCGGCGATGCATAAGCGTTGTCACGTAGCCTTTTTGCTTAGCATCCTGAACCGAGTCCTCCATGTACGCCTTTACGCCTTGGAAGCTTTCCAAATAACGGTCGATGAATGCTCCGGCTTCCTTTCGGGTAATGCCAAGGTTCTGTGACAGCCCGTAATCGCTGATGCCGTATACGATGCCAAAGTTGACCGCTTTCGCCTGGCGTCTCATCGCGGATGTCACTTCATCCTTCGCGACATGAAACACATCCATTGCCGTTTTTGTATGAATATCCATATCATTTGTGAAAGCTTCGATAAGATTTTCATCCTTTGAGATATGGGCTAGCACCCGCAGCTCGATTTGAGAATAATCAGCTGCAAAAATGAGCCAGTCTTTTTCAGACGGAACAAAAGCTTGGCGGATTTTGCGCCCTTCTTCAAGTCTGATCGGAATGTTTTGCAGATTCGGATCAGTAGAGCTGAGGCGGCCTGTTTGCGTTAAAGCCTGGTTAAACCGTGTGTGCACCTTGTGTGAATCCGGTCTCGTCACCTTTAGAAGCCCTTCAATATATGTCGATTGAAGCTTGCCAATTTGTCTGTACTGCAAAATGTAGTCGACAATATCATGCTTGTCAGCCAGCTTTTCAAGCACGTCGGCAGACGTTGAATAGCCTGTTTTCGTTTTTTTCACGACAGGCAGGCCGATCTTTTCAAACAAGATGACACCAAGCTGTTTAGGAGAATTGATATTAAACGGTTCTCCCGCAATCTCATGGATTTTTTCTTCATATTCTTTCAGCTTCGCGCCCAGTTCTTCACCCATCCGTTTTAAACGGTCAACATCAACCTTGACGCCAGTTGATTCCATTACGCCCAGAATAAGCGCAAGAGGCATTTCAAGCTCTTCAAACAGTTCAAGCTGATCGTTGTTCTCCAGCTCCTGAACGAGTTTCTCCCGAAGGCTTTGAATGGCTAACGCTTTTCTGACAAGGTGCTCAGACAGTTCGTTTTCTGACGGCACTGCCCGTTTTGCTCCTTTGCCGTAAACTGATTCATCGCTTTGAACGATATGCAAGCCGTAATCCTTAGCCACGCTTGCGACGTCGTCATATGAATTGCCGGGGTTGATGATATAAGCCGCAAGAAGCGTATCAAACTCCGCCCCTTTCAGTTCAATGCCCTGCCAGCGCAAAGCGACAACAGCCCGCTTACTGTCGAAAACCCATTTCTTCTGCTCGTCATTTTCCACCCATTCTTTAAACACCTTAGACTCCACGGCAATGTCTTTCGGAATAAAATAAGATCCCGTTTCATTTGCGATCGAAAATCCGAGAATCGGCTCTTCGTGATAATTGTCGCCAATCTGTTCAACGACAAATGCCGATGGAGAAACCAATATACCGCTTGTTACGTCTGTGACGGTTTCGACATTAATTTCTTCTAATCCCTGATCCTGCTCCGCTTCTTCACTGTCTTCCCCAAGACGTTCAAGAAGCGTGCTGAATCCAAGATCTTTAAAGATGGAAATGACCTGTTCGCGATTAAAGCCTTGATATTCCAGGCCGGAAACGGATACCTCAATCGGCGCATCCGTCATGATCGTCGCCAGCTCCTTGCTCATCAATGCCTGATCCTTAAATTCCTCAAGCTTTTCCTTCAATTTCTTTCCGCTCACCTCGTCAATGGACTCCAGCAGCTTTTCAACGGAGGCGAACTGTTTTAATAGCTTAATCGCTGTCTTTTCTCCTACGCCGGGCACACCCGGAATATTATCTGAGGAATCGCCCATCAGACCCTTCATGTCAATGATTTGTTCAGGCTTAAGCCCGTATTTCTCTTTGACGTGCTCCGGTGTGTAAAATTCAACATCGGTAATTCCTTTTCTCGTAATGGCAACTGTCGTTTTGTCTGTTGCCAGCTGAGTTAAATCCTTATCTCCTGAGAAAACCTTTACTTCAAATCCGTCTTTTTCAGCCGATTTGGCCAATGTGCCGATAATATCATCGGCTTCGTATTGTTCCAGTTCGTAGCGGCTGATCTGATACGCATCCAGCAGCTCACGGATAAACGGCATTTGTTCGGAAAGCTCAGGCGGGGTTTTCTGTCTGCCGCCTTTATATTCTTTAAATGTGCCGTGACGAAATGTTGTTTTCCCGGCATCAAATGCAACCAGCATGTGCGTCGGTTTTTCATCCTCAAGCATCTTCATCAAAATCATCGCAAAGCCGTATACGGCATTCGTATGAACACCTTTATCATTGCTTAACAGCGGCAAGGCAAAAAACGCTCGGTAAGCCAAACTGTTTCCGTCTACAAGCACTAATTTTTTTCGTTCCGTCATTCAATATCCTCCTAAGAAGCCTCAGGCTTCCGTTCATCTCTTACATAGTCATTCGCTCCTCTTATTTTAACAAAGTTCAATTTGAAAGGAAAATGACGTGAACTAAAAGAGAAGACACAAAAAAGGACGGGAACACAAAAAGGTTCCCGCCGTCAAAATTGGCTCCTTGGATGAAGGGGTTCTACTACATCCTACCAGCATAGGTTTAACAGTGCATGAAGATATTGTTAAACCTTTGTAAACATTAGGCGGATTTTTCAGCAGCTCGTTTCAGCGTCACGGTAAAGACGGTTCCCCGTCTAGGCTCACTTGTGACATCGATTTTCCCTTCATGAGCCTCTATTAAATGCTTGACGATCGCAAGGCCTAGGCCTGTTCCGCCAGAATTCCTGCTTCTGTCTTTATCTACACGGTAAAAACGTTCGAAGATACGCGGAATTTCTTCTTTCTGAATTCCGATTCCGGAATCGGCAACTTCAATTTGAATGTTTTTTTCTCCGGGCTTTACATTGATAGCTACAGAGCCCCCCTCAGGCGTGTAGGTTAACGCATTGTTTACGAGATTAAGAAATACCTGTTTCAGCCTGTGCGGGTCACCCGATACATAGAGCGGATCTTTCGGGACATTCAGTTGTAAGGAGATGCCTTTCTCATCGGCCTTATGCTTTAGAAGCGTTTCAATTTCACTAAGCATTTTGGTCGACTCAAACTTTTCGATGCTGAGTGTGAAATTTTGCTGCTCTATTTTTGAGAGATCGAGCAGATCCTGAACCAAAGACTGAAGCCTTTCGCTTTCCTTTAGAATAATAGAGAGAAACTCAGAAAGCGCCTCTTTGTCCTCCATCGCCCCGTCCAATAACGTCTCTGTAAACCCTTTAATAGACGTAATCGGCGTTTTCAGCTCATGAGATACATTGGCCACAAAATCCTTTCTCATCTGCTCTAATTTCTTGGTCTCCGTCATGTCATGGAAAACGAGCACAATTCCTTTCCATTCATCGTCCGGTCCCATAATCGGAACGCCGTCAACCTCAAAATAACGCCGTTCAATCTTGATCGTAAGCCTTAACAGCTTGCATTTCTTTGTCTCCGTCATAAAAATGTCTTCGACAAGCTGGATCACTTCTTCATGTTCAAATGCATCATGATAAAGACGGCGCAGCATCTGATTCGGATTGATATGGAACTGCTTGGCGTAAGACCTGTTCACGAGATTGATAAAACCTCTTCCATCAATCATAATCAGCCCGGAGCCAATATTTTCAATGACTGTTAACAGCCGGTCTCGCTGCATTTCTTGCGTTCTCGTCATTTCCATCAGATCAACGGCAAGGCTGTTCATCGCACGGCCGAGCTTATCAGAGCGCCTGATATAGCCGCCGTACGTTCTGGCATCGTAGTTTCCCTTGGACAATTCTGTTGCTACATTTGTCGCTGCTTCAATTGATCTTTTGTAACGTGAGGTCATGCTGGAATAAAAATAAATAATGACGATAAATGCGGTACAAAGACTGGCCGTCAGCATCCCCCACATTTCGCCTTTCAAGCCGTAGCTTTTTTCAGAGGCAGAAAGCAGCACATATCCTGTTTTTTCACCTTCGCTTCTAAGCGAAAGTCCGTAATAAAGCTTGTTATTTGCTTTTGAAAGAACACCCTCATGGCCAGAAACAAGGGCCTGCACCTTTTGAGAATCTGCCGCTACCCCGTTTGACCCGTACAGCACCTTGCCGTCTGTATCGATAACGGATGCGCTCACATCGAGCGCGCCGCCTGCATCTTTAATGATTTTCTTATTTTCTTGATCATTCAGATTGCCGGCATCAAGAAGCGAAGCCATGTATTTGGCTTCTTTTTCAATGTGTTCCTCTGCTTTCCTTTGACCAGTTGTTTCAAAGAGCTGCTGCAAAAACAGCCCGAGGACACTAAACACCAGAATCATACAGACTACAAGTACAGAAAAAAGGCGCACACGGTATTTATTCATTCATTTTTGGCTCCTCCAGTTTATAGCCCAATCCCCTAATCGTTTTGATATAGATCGGTTTTTTTGTATTGCTTTCAATTTTGTCGCGGAGATGGCTGATATGCACATCAACAATTCTCGTATCTCCGGCAAAATCATAATTCCAGACAGCGCTCAGCAGCAAATCTCTCGTCAGCACTCTGCCTTTATGTCTGCCCAAATACAGCAGCAGTTCGAACTCTTTCGGTGTCAGCTCAAGCTGATTGTCTTTAAAGTACGCTTCATAATGATCAGGCAGAATTTTCAGTTCGCCAATGACGATCTGGCCTTCCATTTCATCATTCTTCATTTCACTAGAGGGCGCAGCCATTTCGGAACGCCTTAAAATCGCTTTGACTCTTGCATTCACTTCCCTTGGACTGAACGGCTTGGTCATATAATCATCAGCACCGAGCTCGAGTCCTAATACTTTGTCGAATTCCTCATCCTTCGCTGTCAGCATTAGAATCGGAAACATCAGTTTTTGCTGTCTCAGCTGCTTGCACACTTCGATTCCGTCCAGTTTTGGAAGCATCACATCCAGCACAATCAAATCAGGCTTCTCTGTTTCCGCTTTTTTGAGTGCTTCTTCCCCGTCCGAGGCGGTAATGACATCATAGCCTGACCGTTCCAAATTGTACTGCAAAAGAGTAACAATAGATTCTTCATCATCCACAACTAAAATTTTCTTGTTCATGCTGTGCCTCCAGTATTAAATTCCCCGACATCCTATTTCTCTATTTTATGTCATCTTAACATGTTTCATGATTTTATTTTAGCGAAAGCAGGATATTCCGGCAATTCGCCTTTTATATCATTTTTAAACGAAATAAAGAATCATTTGATAACGCTTACATTTATAACAAAAAGAGAAAGGCTCTATCAAGCAAGCCTTTCTCTCTTTTTACTAAGATAATACTTTCATGACATTTTTGACAGATTCAACTGATTGATTCAGCTGTGCTCTTTCATAGTCTGTCAGTTCAAGTTCAATAATTTGCTCAAGACCGTTGCCGCCTACAATTGTAGGAACACCAAGGTAGATGCCTTCATAGCCGTATTCTCCTTCAAGATAAGCAATTGTAGGAAGGACGCGGCGCTGATCTTTCAAGATCGCTTCGACCATTTCTGCCAGAGAAGCCGCAGGCGCATAGTACGCGCTTCCGTTTCCAAGAAGATTCACGATTTCGCCTCCGCCTTTTCTTGTGCGCTCCACAATGGCGTCAATCCGTTCTTTCGGGATAAGAGTTTCAAGCGGGATACCGCCGGCATAAGAATAACGCACAAGCGGCACCATATCGTCACCGTGTCCGCCAAGAACGAAACCTGTCACGTCTTTGACTGATAGGTTTAATTCTTCTGCCACAAATGTTCTGAATCTTGCCGTATCAAGCACACCGGACTGGCCGATGACGCGCTCTTTAGGGAAACCTGATTCTTTGTACACCGCGTATGTCATTGCATCAACAGGATTTGTCAGCACCACAATGATAGACTCAGGAGAATATTTCACGATTTCTCGTGTAACGCTTCTCATAATTTTTTCGTTTGTAGAGACTAGATCATCTCTGCTCATACCAGGTTTTCTAGCGATACCTGCTGTAATGACAACAATGTCAGAACCCGCTGTATCCTCATAATTGGATGTTCCAGTAACTTTCGCGTCAAAGCCTTGAACAGGGCTTGCTTCAAGCATATCAAGCGCTTTTCCCTTTGTCGGGTTCTCCAATTGCGGAATATCAACAAGCACAACGTCTGCCAATTCTTTTTGAGCGATTAAAAATGCGGTTGTCGCTCCGGTAAAACCTGCTCCGATAACAGAAACTTTTTTACGAGTATTTCCCATGTCTCTCTTCTCCTTTATGGCTAATTTTAGGCTGTTTCCTTGCTTAGTCCATGTTTTTAATCAGTTCTTCACCGAACTCTGAACATTTCACTTCAGTCGCACCGTCCATTAATCTGGCAAAATCGTAAGTTACGACTTTAGAAGCGATTGTGTTTTCCATAGATTTGATAACCAAATCAGCCGCTTCATTCCATCCTAAATGCTCAAGAAGCAGAACGCCTGAAAGAATAACTGAAGATGGGTTTACTTTATCAAGGCCCGCATATTTAGGAGCCGTTCCGTGCGTCGCCTCAAAAATCGCATGTCCTGTTTCATAGTTAATGTTTGCTCCAGGTGCAATACCGATTCCGCCGACTTGTGCAGCAAGAGCGTCAGAAATATAGTCTCCGTTAAGGTTCATTGTCGCAACAACATCAAATTCGCTTGGACGTGTTAGGATCTGCTGAAGGAAAATATCAGCGATGCTGTCTTTGATAATGATTTTGCCTGCTGCTTCTGCTTCGCTTTGCGCTTTATTAGCGGCATCTTTTCCGTCTTTTTCAGCAATGCGGTCATATTCAGCCCATGTGAAGACTTTATCGCCATACTCTCTCTCTGCAAGTTCATAGCCCCAGTTTTTGAAGGCGCCTTCTGTGAACTTCATGATGTTTCCTTTGTGAACAAGCGTTACAGACTTGCGGCCGCGCTCGATCGCATAATCAATTGCTGCTCTGACCAACCGGCTTGTTCCTTCTTCAGAAACAGGCTTAATGCCGATACCTGATGTCTCAGGGAAACGGATTTTGTTGACGTTTAACTCATTTTGCAAGAAGCTGATGAGCTTTTGCACTTCTTCAGAACCTTTTGCGTACTCGATGCCTGCGTAAATATCTTCTGTATTTTCACGGAAGATGACCATATCAGTATCTTCAGGGCGTTTTACCGGTGACGGCACCCCGTTAAAGTATCTTACAGGTCTTAAGCAGACGAATAGGTCAAGCTCTTGTCTGAGCGCTACGTTCAAAGAGCGGATACCGCCGCCGACAGGTGTCGTTAACGGCCCTTTAATCGCGATGAAATATTCACGGATAACATCTAATGTTTCAGCTGGCAGCCACTCACCTGTTTTATTATAAGCCTTTTCTCCGGCATAAACTTCTTTCCACGTGATTTTCTTTTCGCCTTTGTATGCTTTTTCAACTGCTGCTTCCAAAACCTTTGAAGCAGCGTTCCAAATATCAGGACCGATTCCGTCTCCTTCGATAAACGGGATAATCGGATTGTTTGGTACGTTTAATACTCCGTTAGAGACTGTAATTTTTTCACCTTGTGCCACAATAAAAACCTCCCAGTATGTAATTCATATTTAGAAAACATTTTATTTTTCTTCTATAAAAAACAAAATGATTTTTCCCAATATTCAATTTAAATTGTAAACCACTTTTGCTGTTCTGAACAAGAGGCTAACTTCATTAACGCAAGCCAGCCTCCAATGGTTCTTTAGGCTCTTTCTTCAACCGGAACGAAAGTTTGTTTGTCAGGGCCTGTGTAATCTGCGCGCGGGCGGATCAGACGGTTGTTGTCATACTGCTCAAGAATATGAGCGATCCAGCCGGACATTCTGCTTACAGCAAAAATGGGTGTAAACAAATCATGGTCAATGCCGAGGCTGTGGTAAACAGAAGCCGAATAGAAATCAACGTTAGGCGGCAGCTTTTTCTCTGATGTGACGATCTCTTCTATACGAATCGACATCTCATACCATTTGCTTTCGCCTGTCAGGTTGGTCAGTCGCTTGCTCATTTCTTTTAAATGTTTGGCGCGCGGATCGCCATGCTTATAAACGCGATGGCCGAACCCCATTATTTTTTCTTTCTTTTCCATCTTGGTGCGAACGTAAGGTTCTGCATTCTCCACTTCGCCGATCTCTGTCAGCATTTTCATGACAGCTTCGTTTGCACCGCCATGAAGCGGCCCCTTAAGTGCGCCGATCGCTGCAGTAATTCCTGAATAGATATCCGAAAGTGTTGCAACGCAGACCCTCGCTGTAAACGTTGACGCGTTCAGCTCGTGATCGGCATGTAAAATCAGTGCTTTGTTGAAGGCTTCGATCTCAATCGGCGAAGGCTCTTCTCCATTTAATGTGTAGAGAAAATTCTCGGCAATGCCGTAGTCTTCTCTTGGCTCAACGGGTTCAAGACCCTTGCGGATTCTGGAAAACGCTGCGACCAAACCAGGCACCTTTGCCTGAAGGCGGATCGCCTTTCTGTAGTTGGCTTCCGGGTTCATGGTATCAGCCTCGCTGTCAAACAGGCCTAGTAAAGAAATCGCTGTCCGAAGAGCAGCCATGGGATGAACATTTTCGAGGGAATAAGATTTGAAGTGCTCAATAATTTCTTGCGGAACGGCAGCTTCTTTTGCTAACTGCTGTTTTAACTCATCAAGCTCTTTTTTGTTTGGCAGCCTTAAGTGCCAAAGTAAGTAAATGATTTCTTCAAAGCTTGCATTCTCTGTCAAATCATCGATATCATACCCCACATATGTAAGGGTATCATCAATAATAGAACTCACAGATGATGTTGTTGCTACAACCCCTTCAAGACCGCGTGTCGCTGTCATATATAACATCCCCTTTTCAATAAATTTCCCCTTTAAGAGTGTTGTAAAAACATGAGGCTAACTTAAAAAGCATGGTGTAAGTATTTCTCCCCCCAAAAAAGAAAATGCTTACATTTTAATGCCTGCTGGTACTGAAACCGCTTGCTTATGAAAGACCATAACAAATTCTTATAAGCTTATTTAAGTTTATGCCTATTCTCATTATAAACAATAATCAGACATTTGTTAAATGTTTACCTATAATTTTTTTTTTTCATTCTGTGATTTCCCCGAAAAAACGCCTTTATTTGCGGGTTTTTGCATATAAAAAAAAGCGGCTTTCGGGCCGCTTTTTTCATGAAGAGAACAGTTTTACAATCTGCATGGCAATATAAGCAATCCCCGCTCCGATCAGCGGTCCCACCGCCACACCGCCAAAAAGCGCGACTGCGAGAATGGTCCCGATCACGAGAGCAGTTGTAATATGCGGGTCATTTTCCAGCAGAGTCAGACCGTTTTTGGCAATCAGCGCCACTGCGATTCCCGCTCCCAAGGCGATCCATGCATATGAAGACCGCATTGCTTCTCCAAGCTGCTTGAACCCGATTTCACCCGTCGCAATCGGAACAAGAACGGCGATGGTAATAACGGTCACACCCCAGTTAATGCCTTTTGACTGGATGGTTGGTAATAATTTCTGATCAAGTCCAACGATTTTGATAATCAAAAGGACGGATACAGCAAAAAGCAATGATTGATTTTTTGCGATAAGTGCGATAGCCAAGAGTAAAATTAAAAATAAATTCGCTTGTGTAAACACATGCCATCCCTCCTTTAAGATGTATGTATTCATATTCAGCCGGAGCGTGAATATATATATAAATAGGACATGCTGACGGGAGGAGGACCGTTTTCGTGAACCAATCTTATATCACTATTTTCTTCAGAACCCTCTTTGTCATATCAATTACCGCAGGATCGATAGCTGCGGCCTATTATTCGTTTCCGTTAACTTATCCGTTCCTGATCGCCCTTATTCTTTCATCAGCGATTCATCCTGTTGTCGATTATTTGGACAAAGTGACAGGATTCCCGCGAACGATAAATGTTCTGGGCGTGCTTGCTTTTTTTCTGCTCGCAGCCTTTGGTGTACTCACCATTCTGGTAGCCGAAATCGTCACGGGAACAGCCTATCTTGCAAAAACGCTGCCTCCGCATATCAGCACGTTTATCTCATATTGCGAAAAATTGTTTACGACTCATATCCAGCCGCTCTATAACGAACTGACCCTTTTGTTTCAAGAATTGGAGACCAATCAGCAGGCTTCCATCGTCACTCATATTCAGACACTCGGTGATTCCGCGGCTAAAAATGCCGGACTGCTGCTGTCCCACATATTAGAAATGATTCCGAGATTTTTCGGACTTCTTCCAAATACAGCGGCTGTTCTCGTTTTTTCTCTTTTGGCAACTTTTTTTATGACAAAGGATTGGCACAAGCTGAAAACCATGTTCGTTTCGATTCTGCCGGATCGGGTTACAGCCAACAGCAGAGCGATCAGCAATGAATTAAAAAAAGCAATGACCGGTTTTATCAAAGCGCAGGCCGTTCTCGTTTTCATTACGATGATCATTGTATTTATCGGCCTTGCTCTCTTAAAAGTTGAACATGGCGCAACAATTGCTTTTTTAATAGGACTTGTTGATCTTCTCCCTTATTTGGGGGCGGGCTCCGTATTTGTGCCGTGGATTTTGTATTTATCGATTACAGGCCAGCTGCCTCAGGCAATCGGAATCGGCATACTGTACCTTGTTGTTCTTATTCAGCGGCAGCTGACAGAACCTAAAATACTTAGTAAATCAATCGGGATCGATCCGCTGGCAACGCTCATCGCCCTGTTTGCCGGTTTTAAATTATTCGGGTTTTTAGGACTCATTGCCGGGCCGGCTCTTCTCGTCATGATCCAGGCTTTCATCACAACAGGCACATTAAAGGAAATATGGTCCTATATCACCGTTCAGCAAAAATAAAACAGCAGCCCATATTTATGGCTGCCGTTTTTTATTTGATGATGATCCGTTTGTTCTTCGACATTCCTCTCAGCCACTTGAACAGAATCGGCTTACACCAGCTGCGGGTAAGCGGGATAAGCAAACAGGCGCCGGCCAAATCTGATAAAAAGCCCGGAAGCATCAGCAAAAGACCGCCAATGAAAATGCACAGGCCGTCAGCAATCGCTTCCCCCGGCATCTGGCCATATTGAAGATCACGCTGAACCTTGTAATACACTTCGGTTCCTTGTTTTTTTGCAGCTGCTGCGCCGATAATGCCTGTCAGAATCATTAAAAAGACCGTCGGCAAAATGCCGATCAGCTTGCCTGAAAATAGGAATATCCCGATTTCTAATGCCGGAAACACAATAAAAAGCAAAAATAAAAATCTCATATCCGGGCCCCCCACACGTGTAACACACCTCTGTTCAACATAAGGCAAGATAAAGAGAAAAGGAAGGGATTCCCCTTCCGTGTTCATCTGTGACTAAAGAACGCTCGCACGGCCTTGGTAGACTGCGCCTCTGGATGCGTCAACTGTAATATCCTGGCCGTCTGTTAAAGTAGATGTCGCATTTTCCAGCCCAACGATAACCGGAATGCCGAGGCTTAATCCGACTACCGCAGCATGGCTTGTCAAGCCGCCTTCTTCTGTAATAAGAGCAGACGCTTTTTCAAGAGATGCAATCATATCACGGTCAGTGCTTTTTGTAACAAGTACCGCACCGTCAGTCATTTTTTGCTCAGCTTCTTTTGCATTTTGTGCAATGACAACCGGACCGAAAGCTGATTTGCGTCCGATGCCTTGGCCTTTAGCGATGATATCGCCGACAGTGTATACTTTCATTAAGTTCGTCGTGCCAGACTCACCGACAGTGCCTGCTGTAATGACGATCAGATCGCCATTTTTTACAAGTCCGCTGTTCAATGATTTTTGGACAGCATCCTCAAGCATCTCATCTGTTGAGTTCGCATTTTGGCCGCTTTCCGCGAATACGCCAGATACGAGCGCAAGTTTTCTGGAAACAGAATCATTTACAGTAACCGCAATAACCGGCGCCTGCGGACGGTATTTCGCGATCATGCGCGCAGTATGGCCGCTTTCAGTCGGCGTGACAATCGCAGCTGCCTCCAGATTGATCGCCGTGTGCGCGACAGATTGTCCAATTGCGTCTGTTATCGTCATGCCTACTTGATCTCTGCGTTTTGAAAGAATTTCTTTATAATTTAAAGCTTCTTCAGAACGAGACGCGATGTTGTGCATGGTTTGAACCGCCTCAACCGGATAGCTTCCGGCAGCTGTTTCACCAGAAAGCATGATCGCATCTGAGCCGTCGAAGATCGCGTTTGCAACGTCACTTGCTTCCGCACGGGTCGGACGCGGGTTGCGCTGCATGCTGTCAAGCATTTGTGTCGCTGTAATAACAGGCTTTCCAAGCGCGTTGCACTTTTTAATCAGGTCTTTTTGCACAAGCGGCACTTCTTCAGCTGGGATTTCCACACCTAAGTCTCCGCGTGCAACCATTAAGCCGTCAGACACTTCAAGAATAGAATCAATGTTGTCAACGCCCTCTTGGTTTTCGATTTTAGGGATGATTTGAATATCCTGAGCATTGTGCTCTTCTAGAAGCTCACGGATTTCAAGCACGTCCGTAGAACGGCGTACGAAAGACGCTGCGATAAAGTCTACTCCTTGCTCAATACCGAAAACGATGTCTCGTGCATCTTTTTCAGTGATACCAGGAAGGTTGACACTTACGCCCGGCACGTTAACACCTTTTTTATTTTTGAGTGTTCCGTTGTTTAATACTTTTGTTTTGATTTCGCGTTTAGCGGCATCAACATCAAGTACTTCAAGGCCGATAAGTCCGTCATCTAACAGAATCGTTGAACCTTGTCCAACGTCATCGACTAAACCTTCATATGACACTGAAATTTTGTCTGTTGTCCCTACAACCTCGTCCATTGAAACGATAAGCTCTTTGCCTGTTTCAAGCTCAATGCCGCCGTTTTCCATCGTATGTGTGCGGATTTCCGGACCTTTTGTATCAAGCAGGATACCAACGTTTTTGCCAAGTTTTTTGCTTGCTTCACGGATATTTTTAATTCTTGCTCCGTGCTCCTCAAAATCTCCGTGAGAAAAGTTCAAACGAGCCACGTTCATTCCTGACTCCATTAATTTCGTAAGCATTTCAATACTTTCACTTGCCGGACCGATGGTACAAACAATTTTAGTTTTTCTCATTTGGTTCACTTCCTTCTGAAATCTTCAGCCTTCAGCTGCACATTAAATAGACAGTTCTTTTGAAAGCTGATACATGTTTTGCTCTACTGTGTGTTTTGTATTCAGTATTTCTATAATATCATGGTCTACAAGCTTATTGTTTTGTATACCCACACAGCGTCCGCCTTTTCCTTCAAGCAGCAGTTCAACTGCATATGCGCCAAGACGGCTTGCCAGCACGCGGTCAGCAGCGCTCGGAGAACCTCCGCGCTGAATATGGCCCAATACAGATACCCTAGTTTCAAGATTTGTTTCTTCTTCAATGCGTTTTCCGAATTCAACACCGCTGCCTACACCTTCGGCAACAATAATAATACTGTGCTTCTTGCCGCGTTCGTGGCCGCGTTTTAAGCGGCCAATGATTTCGTGCATGTCGTAGTCTGCCTCAGGGATCAGGATTGATTCCGCGCCCCCTGCAAGGCCGGCCCACAATGCAATATCACCGGCATGGCGGCCCATTACTTCAATCACATATGTACGTTCATGAGAAGTCGCTGTATCGCGGATCTTATCAATTGCGTCAATTACTGTATTTAAAGCTGTATCGAAACCGATTGTAAAATCAGTACCCGGAATGTCATTATCAATTGTACCCGGTACACCTACACATGGAAACCCATGTTCCGTCAATTTTTTTGCACCCATATAGGAACCGTCTCCGCCGATGACAACAAGACCTTCAATACCAAGCTTCTTCAAGTTCTCTATCCCTTTTTCACGGCCTTCAACCGTTTTGAATTCAGGACATCTTGCCGTATAAAGCTTTGTTCCTCCGCGATGTATAATATCGCCTACAGATCCGAGTTCAAGCTTTTCAATCTTTCCGCCGATCAATCCTGCGTATCCGTTGTAAATGCCGTAAACTTCAACGTCATGATAAATCGCTTTTCTGACTACTGCGCGAACTGCTGCGTTCATTCCCGGGGAATCCCCGCCGCTCGTTAATACCCCTATACGTTTCATTCTCCATTCACCTCAGCAACATATATGATTAAACATAACATGATCATTGCCCTAAAAACAATGAAAAGGGATCTCCATCCTCCCTATGAAACCTTACCTATTATACAATTAAATAAATTGTTTTTAAATAAAATTTAAAGAATGTCACAAAAAATAAACGTGAGCCAAAGGCTTCACGTTTATTTAGTTTACCCCGATATATTGGTCTTCATTCGAGACTTTGCCAATTGCTTTATATTTTTCATAGCGTTGCTGAACTAATTCTTCTTCATCCAGCTTCAGCAACGTTTTTAGCGATTGCTTAAGGGTTTCGTCCATATAGCTTGCCTGCAGCTTAACATCGTGGTGCGCTCCGCCTTTTACTTCTTTTATCATATGATCTATAATACCTAATTCTTTTAAATCCGGCGCAGTGATTTTCATTGTTTCTGCTGCTTTTTTAGCAAGACTGGAGTCCTTCCATAAAAGTGCCGCGGCACCTTCCGGAGAAATAACAGAATAAGTAGAGTTTTCCAGCATATGCAAGTGGTTGCCAACACCGAGACCAAGGGCTCCGCCGCTTCCGCCTTCACCGATGACGATGCAGATAACAGGCACTCGAAGGCCGGCCATCTCAAAGAGATTTTTGGCAATGGCTTCGCTTTGTCCTCTTTCTTCCGCTGCTCGTCCAGGGTATGCTCCCTTCGTATCAATAAAACAAATAATCGGTCTGTTGAATTTGTCAGCCTGCTTCATGAGACGAAGCGCTTTTCGGTAGCCTTCAGGATGCGGCATCCCAAAATTACGGACAAGGTTTTCCTTCGTGTCTTTACCGCGCTGATGCCCGATTACCGTTACAGGAAGGCCATGGAACTTCGCAATGCCGCCGACAATGGCTTCATCGTCTCCGTAAGCTCTGTCTCCGTGACATTCAAAAAAGCCGGTAAACAGGTGTTCAATATAATCAAGCGTTGTCGGACGGTCCGGCAGACGCGCGATTTGAACACGGTCCCAAGGCTTCAGATTTTTGTAGATTTCATCCTGAAGATTAGCGAGACGGTCTTCGAGCCGTTCAATTTCCGCACTCAGATCCATATCTGAATCCTGGGTGAATTTTTTCAATTCAGCGATTTTCGTTTGCAGTTCAATCACCGGTTTTTCAAATTCTAATCTTACAGCCACTCAAAGTCACCTCCCGCTTGATGCATATCCAGCAGATTTTCTAACGTTTGTTTCATGTCTTGGCGGTGAATAACCGCATCAAGCTGTCCATGTTTTAATAAAAACTCTGCCGTTTGGAAGTCCTCAGGCAATTTTTCACCTATTGTCTGTTCAATAATCCGTCTTCCTGCAAAACCGATCAGCGCGCCAGGCTCAGCAAAATTATAATCGCCGAGTGAAGCAAAGCTAGCCGATACGCCTCCGGTAGTCGGATGGGTCATAATTGAAATAATGAGGCCCTGTTCTTCACTGAACAGTTTTAAGGCAGAGCTTGTCTTAGCCATTTGCATCAAACTTAATACGCCTTCCTGCATTCTCGCACCGCCTGAAGCCGTAAAAATAATAAACGGAACTTTATCAGCTTTTGCTTTTTCAATCGCAAGCGTGATTTTTTCACCGACGACTGAACCCATGCTGCCCATTCTGAATGAAGAATCCATGACGGCGACAACAGCCGGGTATCCGCCAATGGCGCCCTTGCCCGTCACAACAGCCTCGTTTAAGGATGTTTTCTCGCGGTCTTTTTCAAGCTTTTCCAGATATCCCGGGAAACCTAGCGGGTTTTCTGATAACATTCCCTGGTTAAATTCCTCAAAGGATTGTTCATCCATCAAGCTTTCGACACGCTGTTTTGCGTTCATCGGGAAATGATAATCGCAGTTCATGCATACCCGCATATTTTTATCCAACTCTTTAGTGAGCATGATTTTTTTACACTTAGGACATTTTGTCATAATGCCTTCCGGAACGTCGTGCTTCGCTTGCTCAGACGGTACGGAAGCATACTTTTTCTTTTTCGTGAATATATCCTTTAACACATGATTACCTCCCTTTTGTGAAGGGTTCTCTTCACCGCATGTCATCAAACAGATAGACTTGCTAATAACTTTACCGAAACTATTGTACTTTTTTTGTCAAACGCTGTCATCCTCAATTCGACAACTTTTTATTCAATGACGCAGTCGGGACGACTCGTATGAGATCAGATAAGACGTTGAACTGACAAGGTTGGTAACGCATTCAAAAATAATGTTAAACCCGGATGAAATTTTTTTAAGTCCAGCCCCTAAAAAAATTTCAGCCGCCAGTTTAACTTGAGAACAGCGCGCCGGTCTCGTCCAACGCGCTGCCATTTTTGGAATGAATTAAAATGATTAACCAATAATCGTAAGTTTTCTCGTTTTTTCAGCAACTTCCTCAGGGTCAACAGTGATTCTTGCGACACCTGTTTCCATCGCCGCTTTAGCGACAGCCTTCGCAACAGCAGGTGCAACCCGTTTATCAAACGGGGCAGGGATAACGTAGTCTGCGCTAAGCTCATCTTCTGAAACCAATGAAGCAATAGCTTCAACAGCTGCGATTTTCATTTGTTCGTTAATGTGAGTGGCGCGAACGTCAAGCGCTCCGCGGAAAATACCAGGGAATGCAAGAACATTGTTTACTTGGTTCGGGAAGTCAGAACGGCCCGTTCCAATAACGCTTGCGCCAGCTTCACGCGCATCTTCCGGCATAATTTCCGGATTGGGATTTGCCATCGCAAAGATAATCGGATCTTTTGCCATGCTTTGCACCATTTCTTTTGTTAACGCTCCTGCTACAGATACGCCGATAAATACGTCAGCATCAGCGATGACATCTTTCAGAGAACCGTCTTTGCGGTCTTGGTTTGTGAATTTCGCCACTTCGTTTTTGACATCGTTCATGCCTTCCGGACGCCCTTCATAAATCGCTCCTTTTGAATCGCACATCACGATGTCACGTACGCCGTAATGGTGAAGGAGCTTGATAATCGCAATACCAGCCGCACCGGCGCCATTTGCGACAACTTTAATGGATGACATTGATTTTCCAGACAGTTTCAGCGCGTTTACAAGACCTGCTACCGTTACAATGGCAGTACCGTGCTGATCATCATGGAAAACCGGGATGTTTGTTTCCTTTTTAAGGCGCTCTTCAATGATAAAGCAGTTTGGCGCTGCGATATCTTCAAGGTTGACACCGCCAAATGTCGGTTCAAGCAATTTAACAGTTTCAACGATCTTATCAACATCGTTTGTGTTTAAAGCAATCGGGAACGCGTCTACGCCTGCAAAGCTTTTGAATAGGACAGCTTTCCCTTCCATAACAGGAAGCGCGGCTTCAGGGCCGATATTTCCAAGGCCAAGAACAGCTGTACCGTCAGTCACAACTGCTACCATGTTCCCCTTCATTGTATAATCATATACTTTGTTAATGTCTTCATGAATATCCTTACACGGTTCTGCAACACCCGGGGAATACGCAAGGCTTAAATCTTTCGCGTTTCTGACTTCTACTTTCGATTTAGACTCCAGTTTCCCCTGATTGGCTTTATGCAGGTGTAATGCTTCTTCTCTTAATGACATTCTCCTAAACACTCCTTATGGATATTTTTGATTCGTATACTGGTGCGTTGATTGCTGCATTCTGCGGAGTTAATCTATCTAAATATTTAAACAGGATGACATAATTGCTCCAATTGTATAACAAAAAATGCATCGTTACCACTGTTTTAAAACGACGTTTTTTTGACCCAACAGCTCTTTTAAGCGATATAACACCTGGTAATCCGCATTGATATGAAACGACTCAGGAAGCTTAATCGTCTGTTTTTGCTTTTCATAATAAAGATAAACACCTGTTTCCCCTTTATGCTCCAGCAAAATGCGTTTAATTTTTGCCAGAATCTCCTGGCTGTGCTGACTGCTTTCTATTTTTATATACACCGATGGCGCATTTTCCGCATCCATATTTTCTAATAATTCTGCCCGGGACATGATGAACTGGACCTTATCCTGCCTTACTTCACATTTGCCCGCTGTGAATAAAAGAGCGCCTTCTCTTAAAACGGGAGAAAGCTGCCTGAATTGTTCAGGGAAAACAACGGCTTCTATTTCACCGGTTTCATCACTTAGCGTTAAAAACGCCATGTTTTGACCTGTTTTCGTCCGAATCGTTTTGATCTTTGACAGCAGGACCCCGAGAGAAAGCGGCCTTTTGACCGTCTGCTGGGCCTGCAGAATGGTCGCTGCTCCGTGTACAGCCAGCTGTTTTCGGAAGGCAGAGAGCGGATGATTTGAAAAATAAATGCCGAGCGTTTCTTTTTCGAACGCAAGTAAATCCACAAGCGGAAGCTCCTCTGTCTCCACATACTTCGGCTTAATCGAAAACGATTCATCTAAAAACAATCCCATTTGGTCATCGCCCGCGGCGAATAGCTCTGCATGTTCCAAAGCAACGTCAATGGATGCGAGCAACGTCGCCCGGTTTTGGCCGAATTCGTCCATCGCACCAGAAAAAATAAGTGCTTCAAGCATTTTGCGATTTACGTTTTTTGACGGCACACGAAAACAGAAATCGAAAAGATCTTCAAATGGTTTCTCTTTTCTCGCTTTATATATATCTTTGACTGCTGAGACGCCTACACTTTTTATCGCGCGGAGGCTGTATCTGACAGATCCGTCTTCAACTCTAAACGGAAAACTGCTTTTGTTCACTGACGGAGGAAGGATACGAATCCCGCTCCCCTTTGCTTCGTAAAGATATTGAGCTATTTTGTCCTCATTGCCAATGACGCTTGTCAGTAATCCGCACATAAAATATAACGGATAATGAGCTTTCAAATACGCAAGCTGGCAGCCGATCATGCTGTATGCCACCGCGTGGCTTCGGTTAAAGCCATAGTTTGCGAATTTCACGATTAAATCGTAGACTTCAGTTGCAGTGTCTACAGAATACTCCTTTTTTAAGCACCCTTCAACAAAATGGCTTCGCTCTCTATCCAGGATTTCTTTTTTCTTTTTGCTGACCGCCCGTCTCAGCAGGTCCGCTTCTCCTAAAGAAAACCCTGCCATACGGGAAGCTATCATCATAATTTGTTCCTGATACACAATGACGCCATATGTATCTTCCAAGATGCTCCTTAAATCTTCATGGGGATAGTGAACAGGAGCCTGGCCGTGTTTACGGTCGATAAATAACGGAATATTTTCCATTGGACCAGGCCGGTACAGCGCATTGACCGCCACAATATCCTCCAGGCCTGAAGGCTTAAGCCGCTTCAGGACGCTTCTCATCCCTGTAGATTCAAGCTGAAAAATCCCTGTCGTATCCCCTTTCGACAGCAAGGAGAACGTTTTGTCATCCCTGTAGGAAATATTCGAAAGATCTATTTTGATGTTTTCTTCTTTTTCGATCATTGAAGTGATGGACTCAATGAGCGTCAGGTTGCGTAAGCCTAAGAAATCCATTTTTAAAAGACCCAAGTCTTCAAGATGATCCATCGCGTATTGCGTCAAATATATCCCTTCATGCCCTTCCTGAAGCGGAACAATATCTGTTAACGATTCTTCACTCAGGACAACGCCGGCTGCATGGGTCGAGGTATGCCTTGGCAGCCCTTCTATTTTTCGGGCAATTGTAAATACTTGCTGAAGCAGACTTGACTCCCGAAGCCGCTTATTCAGCTCCGGCGATTGCTGTCTCGCTTCATCCAGCGTCAAGCCCGGCCTTGAAGGAATGAGTTTTGCAACCTGATCTGCTTCCTTCGGGCTGACACCGAATACTCTGCCGACATCCCGAAGCGCCGCTTTTGCCGCAAGTGTTCCAAAGGTGATAATCTGCGCGACGTGCATCGCACCGTATTTCTGCTGAACGTATTGAATAACTTCATCCCTTCTTGTATCCGGAAAGTCAATATCAATATCCGGCATACTGATACGTTCTGGGTTTAAAAAACGTTCAAACAGCAGGTGATGTTTAATCGGGTCAACATCTGTGATATACAGGACATAAGCCACAAGAGATCCTGCCGCAGAACCTCTTCCCGGTCCTGTAACGATCCCTTTTTCATGGGCGTGCTTCATAAAATCCCATACGATCAGAAAGTAATCGCTGAACTTCATCCGTTTGATGACATCAAGCTCATATTGAAGACGGCGGAGGTATCGTTCATCAGGCGTGCCAAAGCGGCTGCGAAGACCTGCCATACAGATGTCCGTTAAATAATCGTCAGCGGACGTTCCGTCTGGAGTTGGGAAGGACGGGAGACGGGTCTGCCCGAGGCTGACGTCAACCCGGCATTGTTCCGCGATCTCAACAGATGCTTGCAGTGCTTCGGGATGCTCTTGATAAATGTTTTGCATTTCTTCGATGGGTTTCAAATCGAGATCAGGCAGATTTTCGGCGGGGGCATCCGTCAGTTTTTCACCTGCCTTAATCGCTTTCAGACAACGGTAGGCAGCCTTATCTTCTTTCCTTATGTAATGCACATCACCTGTCGCCGTAATAGGGATACCTGTTTCTTCAGACAGCAGCAGAATCTGCTCAGATAAGACTTGATTCTCTTTAAAAGGCTGATAGGAAAAATAAAAGGCCCCCTCTCCGAATATAGACTGAAATTCAAGTGCTGCTTGAGCGGCCTGTTCAAACAGCCCTCCTTCAAGCAGCGTTTCAATATATCCTTTGTCGCCGGGCGTTATCGCGATAATGCCTTCCCAATAACTGTGAAGCCATTTCGGCTTTAGCCCGCCTTTTGATTTCGATTGCAGGACGCTGCTGATTTTCAGCAGGTTTTGATAGCCTGTATTTGATTTGGCCAGCAGGACGAGCGGGTAGGCTTCAAGCTCGTTATCATCTGTAAAAACAGAAGCCGTCAAACCGATTATTGGGTTGATCCCTCTCGCCTTGCATGCTTTATAAAATTGAATAGCTCCGTACATGACATGATCATCTGTCAGCGCCAAAGACGCATATCCGAGCCTGTCAGCTTCCTTGACGAGCTCTTCCACAGCCGCGGCGCTGTTTAGCAGGCTGTACCCGCTATGCACTTGCAGGTGAACAAAAGACATGCTATCACCTCTTTCTCCATTACGATCCGTTTCTTTCTACATTATAAGTCGGGTTTTCAAAAGAAACAAATGTTCTTTTTCGAGTCGTCATCATACTTGTCCTGAAAGCTCAATATGATATAAAAGGTGAGGTGATCAAGATGGATCAGGAAGCTGGTTTTATGGTAAATTTCATCAACAGTTATTTTATCGCATTAGGGGTGCTGATCGGAGGCGCACTCATCGGAGGCCTCGGAGCATATTTGGCAGGCGAAGCCCCGCTTACGGTCATTACAAAGCTTGCCAACAGATTAAAAATATGGGCGCTGGTCGCCGCTATCGGCGGTACATTCGATGCGGTATACAGCTTTGAACGAGGCATTCTTGAAGGCAATACGAGAGATTTATTCAAGCAGATTCTTCTCATTATCTCGGCCATGGGCGGGGCGCAAAGCGGCTGGCTTATTATTTCATGGCTGACCCAGGAGCATATTTCTTCATGAGGGTGCCACAGCATTACAAAAAACCGGGGTGGCAGCGTTTTTTTGCGGGAATGATGTGCGGAGCCGTGATCAGCTGGTTCTTTTTCCTGTTTACTTACGGTACATTCCAAGAGGAGCAGGTCAGCCTCATTGAAAAACAAAAAGAGCATGTCAAAGACTTAAACAATCAAATTTCAATCTATCAGGAAGACCTCCATAAACTGAACGAAGATAATAAAAGAAAACTGCTGATCCAAAGCGTCAGCGTTAAATTACAGAATGGGGATAAATATAAAATATCACAGCCGGATAAAACGAAATTCGAGGAGCATGTAAAGGATAATATTTCAGAGGTGATTACAAAAGACATAGAGAGCGTCTATCAAACAAAGGATCTTTTAAAACGGACAATCGAAAATAAAGTCTATATGATCAATGAAAAAAAATACGAGGCAACCGTCAAAGAATTAATTATTTATACGAGACTGACAGTAGAACTTGAAATATCATTTGCGGCGTAATTATGGATTTTTTTTAAATTCTCTAAACTTCTGTCGCTTTTTCCCATTCTTTTTTATAAACTATATGTGAGAGGCTTAATGGCAAAAGGAAGGAGGAAGGGAAATGGAGGTTTACAGTGACCGTCAGTTAGCAAAAGATCAAGCAGCCCGGCTCAGACAAGGTTTTTCTGCATATGCCGAAACAAACTCACTCGCTTCCCTCATAAAAAAAGAACTTCAATTTCACAATCTCCAAGTCTACGAGGACCTTACTGATTTCGGCTGCTGGTTCATCCCCGTCACAGATGAACACTAAGAGAGAGGGTCTCCCCTCTACTTGTGTTCTTTACATAGTGTTTCCAGATCAGCTAAAATCCGATCAGCTTCATCCCAGCTGTAAATAGAGGCGCCTGAAGCAAGCGGATGGCCTCCGCCGTTATATTTCCGGGCAAGTCCGTTAATGACAGGACCCTTCGAACGGAATCTGACTCTGATTTGATCATCTTCTTCTACGAAAAACACCCAAGCGCGAATACCTGAGATATTGCCGAGCGTCCCGACAAGCTGTGACGCTTCAGAAGCCGTGGTGCCGAACTTTTCAAGCGTATCCTTTTTGATGAAAACAGAAGCGGCGCCGTTTTCGGACAATGACACATTTTGAAAGATAAAGCCGTTAAGCTTCACCACATTCAGTTTTGTTTCATACAATTGATTAAACAACTCTGAGGAAGAGAATGGATACTGAATGAGCTCGCCTGCATATTTTAATGTTTTTTCCGTTGTATTCGGAAATAAGAAGCGTCCGGTATCTCCGACTATGCCGGCATAGATCAGCTCTGCCGCTTTCGTATTCAGCTTCCAGCCGTGCTCTTTTCCTTCTAAATACAGCTCGTAAATCATTTCACTTACTGAGCTGGCGCTTGTATCGACCCAGAGAAGGTCACCGTATGGATCTTCGTTCGGATGATGGTCGATTTTCATCAGTTTGGCGCCTGAAGGATAACGCTGATCGTCGACTCTTTCCTGATTTGCCGTATCGCAGACAATGACCAGTGCGCCTTCATATGTTTCATTGTCCACCTCATCAAGGGAATATAGGAAAGAGAGGGACGGTTCAGGCGTGCCGACCGCAAAAATATTTTTTTCTGGATACGTTTCACGCAGGATTTCCGTAAGCCCGCACTGAGATCCATAAGCATCCGGATCAGGGCGCACATGTCTATGTAAGATAATCGTGTCATATAATGATATGGTTCTGATTAATTCTGTTTTCATTTGATACTCCTTTATTGTTTTTATTCATTAAATCACATTCTCTGCCGACGGAAAAGAAAAATAACGTCAAAACCAAGCCCGTTTTTGTATAGAATGGGTTTGTAAACTTTTACGATGGAGGATTTCATTTATGCTGGTTCTTGTTTTTTTGATTGGGCTTTCAGCCTGCTTTTATGTGTACTATAAAGTAAAAGGCGTACGGACAAAGCAAGCTTTGGAAAAAGAAATCTGTTCGGCAAAATCAAGCATGGCCTTAGGGTCACTGGTCCTGTTCTACGGGCTCAACCAAATGATATTATTCCATTCGGTATTAACATTAGTAATCGGCGGTATCTTTATCGTCATAGGAGCAGGAAGCGCTTGGGCAGGTTATAAAGCCTACAGGCATTACAATCCCCTTCACGCCAAAGAAGCTGAAAGAGATCACGCGTAAGGGGCGCCTGAACGTCCCTTAGCTTCTTTCCATCAGCTGAACCATCAGCATCGCTTTAGACGCGATATGGCCTTGGCTGTGCACTTCAACTTCCATTTTTCCAAACTTTCTGCCGGCCTCCAAAATGCGCGGTTTGACTTCGATGACCGATTCCATCTGCACAGGCTTCAAAAAGAAAATGGTGATGCTTTCTATTACGAGTTCACCGCGTTTTTTCGAGCGCAAAAACCGGTTTGCCGCTTGCGTCAAAATGGTCGTAAACACACCATAAGAAATTGTTCCGAGCTGGTTTGTCATCTGCGGCGTGACTTCATACTCGTAAACCGTTTGACCCTCTTTATCATCATCCTCATCTTTAAATCCCTTTGAAACGATATCATCAAGCTTTTCCCCGACCTGCGGCTGCTTTTGAATCATTTGAAGGGCTTTTAACACGTCTTGGCGGCTGATCATGCCGATCAGTTTTTGGTGGCCGTCAGTAACGGGAAGCACTTCAATCCCTTCCCATACCATCATTTGCGCCGCCGAGGCGACAGATGTTTTCCCAATAACCGTGACGGGATTTTTGGTCATGACCTTTTCGATGGATGCGTTTCGCTCATGGCCGGCAATATCTTTCGATGTCAAGATGCCGTGGATTTTCATCTGATCGTCAACAACTGGGAACCGGCCGTGTCCCGTTTCAAAGTTTTTCTCATACCATTTTTCAAGTTTATCCTTAGGCGAAAGATATACCGTACGGTCAGCTGGCGTTAGAATGTCCTCCACCAGAACGATTTCTTTTTTGATCAGCTGGTCATAAATCGCCCGGTTAATCATTGCGGCTACTGTAAAGGTGTCATAGCTCGTGGATAAAATCGGCAGCTCAAGCTCATCTGCCAGCTGTACAATACTGTCATCCGTGTTGAAGCCCCCGGTCACCAATACAGCCGCGCCCGCTTCAAGCGCCTGTCTGTGCGCGTTGATTCTGTTTCCGACAATCAGAAGATTCCCCGCTGCGGTGTATCGCATCATCGCGTCCAGCTCCATCGCGCCGATGACAAATTTATTTAATGTCTTATGGAGTCCGGCCCGGCCCCCGAGCACCTGTCCGTCTATGACATTTACAACCTCTGCATAGGTAAGCTTTTCAATATTCTCTTTTTTCTTTTGCTCAATCCGGATTGTGCCCACACGTTCAATCGTGCTGACAAACCCTTTATTCTCTGCTTCCTTGATCGCTCTGTATGCGGTCCCTTCGCTTACTTTCATTTCCTTTGCAATTCTTCGCACAGAAATTTTTTCACCGACAGGGAGTGAATCAATATACGTTAAAATTTGTTCATGCTTCGTTGCCAAGCCTTTCACCTCTAAGGACAGTCTTCTGCTTTTATTATAAGGGCTCGGAGGATTTGTACGCAATGAGCGGGAAAAATAAAAAACATCTCCTGATGAATCAGGAGATGTTTTCAGCCGGTTAAAGCTCGATCGTCTCACCGACCGCCATGACTTTACCGACTCCGCCCGGCAGGCTGTCAGCGAATGCCTCAGGGTCTTGTTCGATAACCGGGAATGTATTGTAATGAACCGGCACGACCTGTTTTGCCCGCAGCCATTCAGCGGCAAGCTTGGCGTCTTCAGGCCCCATCGTAAAGTTATCGCCAATCGGCAGGAAGGCAAGGTCAATATGATTCAATTCGCCAATCAGCTTCATATCAGAGAAAAGAGCCGTATCGCCCGCGTGGAAAATCGTTCTATCTTCCACAGTCAGCAAAATACCGGCTGGCATGCCTGTGTAAGTGATCGTTTTGTTTTCTTCATCTGTGATGGCTGATCCGTGAAAAGCCTGTGTGAGCTTCACTTTTCCAAAATCGAACTGGCGGGAGCCGCCGATGTGCATTGGATGAACATTCAAGCCTTTCCAGCCTAAGTACACGGCGAGCTCGTTCGGAGCAACAACCAACGCGTTGTTTTGCTTGGCAATTTGTTCTGTATCGCCGACATGATCATTGTGTCCGTGCGTCAATAAGATGACGTCTGCTTTTACATCCTCCGGCTTTAGATCCGTTAACGAATTCCCTGTCAAAAACGGGTCAAATATCATATGATGATCCTTCGTTTCCACTGTGATAACAGAATGTCCGTGATATGTCACTTTCATTTCTTTCACCTCGTCACATTATGTTGATTTTATATTTTCCCTTTTCAAGAAACTGAAAAACTTATGTCGATTGATTCTTATTAATGACATTGAGGCCTCCGGTGGCTTCAATGACAGTCCCTGTCACAAGGTCTGAGTTCTCTTCACACAAGAAAGCGATAATCCGGGCGATATCCTCGCCTGTGCCCGATCTTCCTATCGGCGTTTTTTCTTTGCCAATTCGCTTTCTGGCTTCCTCTATTGATGCTTCCTTCATACCGCCCACAATATCTCCCGGGCAAACCATGTTGGCGGTTATGCCGAATTCGGCTTCTTCAATGGCAATGGTCTTCGTCAAAGAAGCCAAACCCACTTTCGCAGCGCCAAATGCCGATCGGTGAAGCCAGCCTGGCGCGTGCGCCGCACCTTGAAATCCGTACGTGATGATGCGTCCGAACTGCTGTTGTCTCATGGTCGGAATAACCGCTTTGAATAAATGAAAGACGGCGCTTAAATTCCCTTCCAACATACCGTACCATTCATTATCAGTATAATCGGCTAACTTTTTACGTTCAAATATGTATGGTCCCGCGTTGTTAATCAAAAAGTCGATCCTTCCGAAGCGGTTTAAGGCAGCCTCTGCAATACGGAGCAGATCTTCTTTTTTGGTGACATCACCTTTTACAAATTGCAGCCGGTCAAGACAATCAGGACAGGCTTCCTTCAGGCGGCTGACAGCCTCCTCATCCCGCCTGTAATTGACTGTTACTGAATACCCCTTTGCAAGCAACATCTCAGTCACTTTTCGGCCTAAACCCTTCGAACCGGCAGTAATTAAAGCATGTCGCACATGAATACCTCCCAAAGCAACGTCGCCGCTTTCAATAAAGTGTTTCTTCTTCTACTTTACTATAAAAGGCCTTCAATATCACTTTTTACACTTTGACATACAAAAAAAGCTGCCTGTACAGACAGCTTATTCCTCAGAAGATGAAGGCTCTTGATCAAACATATCCACATAACCGCTTTGATATGCTTCTGAAATAAGCCTTGTTGTCTCCTGACTTTCTTGATCATCATAAATATAGCGTTCCGGTTCTTTTTTCATCATCCTGCCTCCCATCATTATAGAAATAGGTTGGCTATAATGACGGGATTTTATGAAGGAAATTTTAACAAACGCCTGCTGCCACGCAAGCTTTCGCTTTTCCAAGCGCCTGCTCTACCTGTTTGAACCCGGTGCCTCCGGCGCTCATTCTTTTTTCTACTGCGTGGTAGGGGTCTAACACAGTGTAAATATCTTCTTCAAAGAGCGGGCTCGCCTGCTGAAAATCGCCAAACGGCATATTGCTTAAATAGATCCCTTTTTCGATGCATGTGTACACAAGTTTCCCGACCACTTCATGCGCCTCTCTGAACGGCATTCCTTTTTTCGCTAAATAATCGGCCAGTTCTGTCGCATTTGAAAAGTCTTGTTTTGTCGCTTGCTTCATATTCTCTTTGTTTACAGTCATTGTTTCGATCATGCCTGTGAAGATTTGCAGGCTCCCCTCGACCGTTTTCACCGTGTCAAACATGCCTTCTTTGTCTTCCTGTAGGTCTTTGTTGTAAGCGAGCGGAAGGCCTTTCATGATCGTAAACAGCCCCATCATATCGCCGTATACGCGTCCCGTTTTGCCGCGGATCAGCTCTGCCATATCAGGGTTTTTCTTTTGCGGCATCATGCTGCTTCCCGTTGCGTACGTATCGTCAAGCTCGATGAATTTAAACTCCTGAGAGCACCAGAGAATGATCTCTTCAGAGAAACGGGATAGGTGCATCATCAGCGTACTGCTGTTGCTTAAAAACTCCAAAATGAAATCTCTGTCGCTGACGCCGTCCAGGCTGTTTTCATAGATGGAATCAAAACCGAGCAGTTCTGCTGAATAGTCACGGTCGATCGGGAAGGTTGTTCCCGCGAGCGCTCCGCAGCCAAGCGGAGATTTGTTAATCCGCTTCATTGAATCCTGAAAGCGCTCCTTGTCGCGCTCCAGCATCCAGAAATACGCAAGCAAATGGTGAGCGAATGAAATCGGCTGGGCGCGCTGCAAATGTGTGTAGCCCGGCAGAATCGTTTCGACATTCGCTTCCGCCTTTTCGATCAGCGCGTTTTGGAACGCCTCAATCAGCTCAATGATGTGATCGACATGATTTTTCAAATATAAATGCATATCAGTCGCCACCTGATCATTCCGGCTTCTTCCGGTATGCAGCTTGCCTCCGAGAGGGCCGATTTCGTCAATAAGCATTTTCTCAATGTTCAAATGAATGTCCTCATAATCGACTGAGAATTGCAATGCCCCCTCCTCTGCTTTTTGCAGAAGGGTATTTAGTCCCTCACGGATTTTCAGCTCTTCTTCCGCTGTAAGGATTCCGCATTTTTTCAGCATGGCAGCATGTGCGAGAGACCCTGTAATGTCTTCAGTCACTAAATTTTGGTCAAATGATATGGACGCGCCGAACTCGTCGACCCATTTTTCCGGTGTTTTTTGGAATCGGCCTCCCCAAAGCTTCTTCATGCTTTCATCTGCTCCTTCTTTTTCACGATGCTGTTCACTTTTGTCGGAAGTCCCCAAAGCTCGATAAACCCGATTGCCGCATGGTGATCAAACGCATCGTCTTTTGTATATGTTGCAAGTTTTTCATCATATAGAGAGTATTCTGATTTGCGTCCTTCTACAATCGCATGGCCTTTAAACAGCTTGATGCGAACAATGCCTGTGACATGCTGTTGCGTTTCTTTTAAGAAAGCGTGCAGCGCGTCTTTTAACGGAGAAAACCATAAGCCGTTGTAAATGATTTCTGACATTTTTTGCTCGATGATCGGTTTAAAGTGGGCTACCTCTTTTACAAGCGTCAAATCTTCCAATTCTTTATGCGCTTTGATCAGTGTCATTGCACCTGGGCATTCGTATACTTCACGGGATTTAATGCCGACAAGGCGGTTTTCCACGTGGTCGATACGTCCGACACCGTGAGCGCCTGCCATTTCATTCAGCTTCAAAATCAGTTCAGAAAGCGAGTAGGCTACGCCGTCAATGGATACAGGCACGCCTTGCTCAAACGCAATTTCAATCACTTCCGGCGTGTCCGGCGTTTTTTCCAGCGGAGCTGTTAGATCGTATGCACCTTCAGGCGGAGCCGCCCATGGATCTTCTAAAATGCCGCACTCGTTTGCGCGTCCCCATAGGTTTTGGTCGATAGAATACGGGCTGTCAAGATTGATCGGAATCGGAATGCCGCGGCTTGCCGCATATTCAATTTCTTCTTCACGTGACCATTGCCATTCCCGAACCGGCGCGATGACTTCAAGATCAGGATTTAATGATTTAATAGAGACCTCGAAACGAACCTGGTCATTCCCTTTCCCTGTACATCCGTGCGCAATCGCCTGTGCATCTTCTTTTTCAGCGATTTCAACCAGTTTTTTCGCAATCAGCGGTCGAGATAATGCGGAAACGAGCGGATATTTTCCTTCATACATCGTATGAGCCTGCAAAGAGATAAGCGCGTAGTCCTGTGCGAATTCTTCTTTTGCATCGATCACGTAGGAGTTTGTCGCGCCTACTTCCAGCGCTTTCTGCTGAACAAATGCCAAATCCTTGCCTTCACCGACGTCCAGGCAGCAGGCGATCACATTATACCCTTGCTCCTGAAGCCATTTTATTGCAACGGAGGTATCAAGGCCTCCTGAGTATGCTAATACAACTTTTTTCTGTTCTGACATGATAAAAATCTCCTCTCAGCCATGTTTCTTTTTTGTATAAAAATAAATTATATTTAATAAAAATACATTTTGTATGTATACACTTTAACAAGTACTTTTCGTTTTTTCAAGCCTTTTATTAAAAAAACTTCACCTGAATTTCCAGGTGAAGTTTCTTAGTATTTATTCATTTACTTGTCTTTTCTGATTTCTCTGACGACATGTGCAAGTTCGGGAATAATCAGCTTCTTCATTGCCAGCTTTACCGCGCCGCTTGAGCCTGGCGTTGAGAAAACAGCTGTATGCTGGATAACGCCGGCAGTCGCTCTCGACATGATTGCGGCCGAGCCGATATCCTCTGTATAACTCAGCATTCTGAATATTTCTCCAAAGCCGGGCAGTTCTTTTGAAAACAGCGGCGAAATGGCTTCAATGGTGACGTCCCGATCTGCTATGCCCGTCCCTCCGTTTAAGAGTACCGCGTCTGTCTGTTCATCCATGCAACCGGCAAGGACAGCCCGCTGCAAAGCATCCTTTTCATCTTTTACAATTTCATAGGCGGCAATGTGATGACCGGCTTCTTCTAAAAATGAGATCATCAGCTTGCCGCTTTTATCCGTTTCTTCCGTCCTCGTGTCACTGACTGTGATCACTTTGCACCGAACGATATCGGGCGCTTCTTGTTTATGCTCTTGAACGCTCATCAGCTCACCTCTTTTATTTTTTCTGTCATTATCATGCATGAACAAAAAAGCACATTCAAGTGAATGTGCTCTTTAAAAACGATTTATTTTGCTAAACGGGTAACGTCGCGCGCAATCATGACTTCTTCATCAGTCGGAATGATCATGACTTTTACTGGAGAATGCGGATAGCTGATGAAAGCTTCCTCGCCGCGTACGTTATTAAGCGCAGTATCCCAGTAAACGCCCATGAATTCTAAGCCGCGAAGAACGCGCTCTCTGACTTCCACACTGTTTTCACCGATACCGGCAGTAAAGATGATCGCATCGACACCGCTCATTCTTGCAGCGTAAGAACCGATGTATTTGTGGATTCTGCTCGCGAAGACTTCAAGGGCCGTTTCCGCACGCTCATTTCCTTCTTTCGTTGCTTCAACGATGTCACGAAGATCGCTTGAGAAACCGGAGATGCCGAGCAGTCCGCTTTTTTTGTTTAATGTATTCAGTACTTCGTCAGCTGTCTGGCCTGTTTTCTCCATGATGTATGGGATCAGGGCAGGGTCGATGTTTCCAGAGCGTGTACCCATTGCCACACCGGCAAGCGGCGTAAAGCCCATAGATGTATCAATTGATTTTCCGCCTTCAACAGCAGCAATACTAGCGCCGTTTCCAAGGTGGCAGGAAATCAGGCGTAAGTCTTTTAACGGACGGCCAAGAAGCTCTGCTGCACGCTCAGTCACATATTTATGTGAAGTGCCGTGGAAGCCGTATTTACGGATGCCGAATTTTTCATAGTATTCATAAGGCAGGCTGTACAGGTAAGACTGTTCAGGCATAGTTTGGTGGAATGCCGTATCAAAAACAGCAACCGCAGGAACATTTGGAAGCACTTCTTTGAACGCTTTAATTCCAACGATATTCGCCGGGTTGTGAAGCGGTGCCAATTCAGAAATATCTTCAATTTCCTGAATGGTTTCATCACTTAATAAGACAGAATCGCTGAATTTTTCTCCGCCGTGCACGACACGGTGGCCGATTCCGTCAATTTCATTCAAATCTTTAATAATGCCGAATTCCGTTAGCTTATTCAGCAGCATTTTAACCGCTACCGCATGATCCGGAATATCAGTTACTTCTGTATTTTTCTCGCCGTTTACAGATATCGTAAATACGCTGTCGGCGATACCAATTCGTTCAACTAAACCCTTCGTTAAAACCGTTTCTGAAGGCATTTCGAAAAGCTGAAATTTCAAAGACGAGCTTCCTGCGTTAATTGCAATAATTTTGGACATGATTGACGCTCCTTTATACTCTGTATCAACAACTTCTTTTTCGTACTTTTTTCCCGGTGAATATCATCTTCTTCTCCGAAAAATATCTGACTTTTCCATTTAAACATTGTCATGTCGGCATTTCAAGTCAACTTGTATATTGATAACGCTTACAGTGAGAAGTCGTTATTTTCAGACATATCACCTATAGGTTTTGAATTGACAAACGCTTACATATTGCGGTTTTCCCTTTTATATTTTGTGTTTCAAAACTTGATTCAATTCGCCTGTCCGGTCATCAAGTGCCACAATAAAAACAGCTTAGGCATCCATCGTATGACGGCCGCCTAAGCTGCTATTCGACATCTATTTTTCTTTTCCAACCCACGCATCTATTTGAGCCATCATATCAAGCATCGCCTTCTGATTGGTGAAAGACGGAAGATTCGCAAGCAGAATTTGCCCCGGCGTTTTCGTCCCCTCTCCTTTTTTCTGGAGCACAAGGATGCTTTTGGCATGAGCCTCTTCTTTAAAAATAGACTTTGGCAGCTGCAAAAGGGCGTTGATATGAACCTTTTCTTTAAAAAACTGTTTCAGCTTGTCGCTTTGGGAGCTCTCAAACAAATGATTCGGGATCATAAAAAATAAATAGCCGCCCGGTTTGGTATGTTTGAGGCTCTGTTCTATAAACAGATGATGTGCGAAGGAATGACCTTCGTCCGCTTTGAGCTCAAACGCTTCTGCTCCTTCGTCATTCGGATAATAGCCGACCGGCAGATCGCATATGACCGTGTCAACAGGATCGATAAACAGCGGCTCAAGGCTGTCCTGATGGAACAGCTCAAGCTCTTTTTTCAAAAGGTTCGCTTGGGCATACGCGATCTTCAGCAGTACGTCATCAATTTCAATGCCAAAGCTATTCGCCGTTTTTTCAGACAGCTGGTTCAGCACGGTGAACAGAAGGTTTCCCGTTCCGACAGCCGGATCAAGGACCGTAAGTTCCTTTTGGCCCGCCATAAACTTATTCACCAAATAACTGATGAAAAGCCCAATTGTGTCCGGCGTCATCTGTCTGTTCGGATGAGAGATATCTTTCAGGCCTTTCAGGACAGACAGCTGAAAAGCTTTGCGCACCCACTCGTGCTCATATGTGCCGAATTCCGCTTTTTCAAGCAGAGCCTGAAGCTGTTCGGTTTTCTCATCAGACAGTTTCAGCTGATTCGTTTTTTCAAGAAAATACATTTCTCCCGCTTCAGCCAGCGCCTCTATATATGAAATTTGCAATTCATTCTTTATGATGATCGCGGCTTCGTCTAACAGCTCGTACACCGCGCCCACATGGTCTTTTTGCATATGTGTTCCTCCTTGCCATAAAAAAAGCTCCGGCGGCAGCCTGGAGCTTCTTCCCTGCTTACTTCACTAATGCCTTAGCAGCCTCGATTGGCTCTTCATAGTTCGGGTGGTTTGTTGCTTCACTTACATATTCTGCGTAAACGACTTTTCCATTCTCATCAAGGACAAATACGGAACGCGCAAGCAGACGAAGTTCTTTAATATACACACCGAACGCTTCGCCAAATGACATGTCTCTGTGGTCAGACAGCGTTTCTACTTTGTCAATTCCGTTAGCGCCGCACCAGCGAGCTTGTGCAAATGGAAGGTCTGCACTGATTGTGTAGACGTTGACATCTCCAAGCTTTGCTGCTTCTTCGTTAAAACGGCGTGTTTGCGCATCACAAACACCTGTGTCAATTGAAGGGATAACAGAAATAATCGTTACCTTTCCTTTCATATCAGCTAACGATTTTTCTTCAAGGCTGTTAGTCAGCACTGTGAAATCAGGAGCTTGATCCCCTACTTTCACTTCTTGTCCGACAAGTGTAACCGGACCGCCTTTAAATGTAATTTCAGCCATTATAATTCCTCCCTTTTGTATGTATGTCTCTATCATAGTAAAGTTTCCTGCAAACTGCAAAGTTTATGCCAAAAAAAAGTTAACTGCGGCGGCCGCAGTTAACCCTTATTTAATAATTCATATTGTTCATATTATTCATTTGATTTTGGTTTTGGTTTTGGCCTTGACCTTGGTTCTTGTTGTTTTTCTTAAACATTTGCTGGATGCGCTCTAGTGTTTGAGGAGCTGCGTCTAAAATTTTCTCGATCAAATGAGTGTTTTCATCTAAATGAAGCATTCTGATGCCGGTCGATCCGACAATTAAAAACGCGATCGGTGTAATGGACACACCGCCTCCGCTTCCGCCTCCGAAAGGGAGTTTTTGTTCTCTTGTCTCATCGTCTCCGGATTTCTTTTCTGCCGGCTTACCGCCAAACTCACTTCCGCCTGCAGCGAATCCGAATCCAACTTTAGAGACCGTTAAAATCACGCTTCCATCCGGCGTCTCCACCGGGTCTCCGATGATGGTGTTAACATCAATCATTTCCTTCAAGTTTTCCATTGCGGTTTTCATTAAACCTTGAATGGGATGGTCTGCCATATACGCTTCCTCCTTAAACTGATGAATCATTCTTTGAAGTCATTCGAGACGACGGATTCTTCTTTAATGCGGATAACTCCCGTCCGTATTTGACGAATTTGAAAGCTGCAAGCATAGCATGTCCAAAGCGAAAAAAGAATATACACTGAAAATGAGTCTTGGAGACAGGGACTTGAAACGACGGAATCACTTCATAGACGGGTTTCTCCACAAAATCCAGATGCTCATACAGCATCGCAGCGATACCGCCTTTCACACCCCATACAGCACCTGTTAACACGCCTGTTACTGCTGCGTCATGAATTCCCACGATTGTAACCCATTCGAGTTTTGTGATATGTAAATGCGCCAGAAAAGTCGCGTTGATTTTCCGTAAATTTTTGACCTGGTGCAGAAGCATTTCGATTTTATGGATACTTTGCTGCACATCATCAAATGTGATTTTTTGCTTGCCGCTGCTTTCTTTCACTTTGGATTTTGATTTTTGTTTGATGTCAACTGTTCCGTCAGCTTTGTTCACCTTAATGGCCGGGATTGATTTTTTGACCCGGATCAGGCCAAACAGCGTCGTAATCTTCAAGGTCAGTTTGTCGTTATCCTCGGCATGAAGATACTCGACCGCAACATGTACTTTCATTCTGAGAAGCAGCACGATACCTATAAGAATAAGAATGGCTGTCAGCACATATATCATATTCTTCACTTCCTCTAGGAGCATTATCGCCAATCCAGAAAAAAATAAACCCGGACGAGGTCCGGGTTTATCGGTTATTTGCGATATAGTTTTTCATGCACCACAGTCGTGTCCGCGATGTAGTCATGAATCCCCTGTTTTGTAGGTGAAAAAGCAACGACGATATATAAAATCCAAATCTTATCAATATACCTTCCGACTACTTCACGAAAAATCACTGTACTCCATGTCAGCTTATGGTCCGGTTTCACAGAAACCACTTTGAGGCCGAACACCATTTTTCCAAGCGTCTGCCTGAAGAACTTTGTCAGCAGGGCAAAATAGGCAAGAAACACTACAAGCGTAGTCACACTGTAAGCCGAGAAGGTAAACATGCCGGATGTTTTCGGCAGATCCAATACGGTAAAGAGGGGAGAAACAAGTAAATGGTTTAATCCCCATACAACGAGCCAATCAAGCAGGAAAGCCCAGAAACGAACCCAAAAGCCCGCATAAGCATGTGTCAGCTGCTCCGCTTCTTGCGGGCCTTTGATGTCATTGCGCTCAAACTCTTCATATGTCACATCCATTATTGATCCCTCCTACTTCGCATAGAGATACATCATTCTCGGCGAACCGGATTGTGAAAGAATTTCTCTCATATTAAGAAAATCGATTTCACTCTTAAACATTTTGTTGGCGCCCATGGAAAACAGCGAGCCTAATCCTAAGCTTTCCTCGTAAGAAATGACAGAGGCGTTTTTTAAATCCTTATGATCCTTTTTCATCGCTGAAATGGTATCGTCATAAAAACCAAGTTCATCAACGAGCTTCAGTTTTTTCGCCTGCCGTCCGTCATACACACGTCCGTCCGCAATTTTCTTTACCTCCGCTTTCGACATGCCGCGGCCTTCAGAAATGACATCAACAAATCCTTCATATGAATTATCAACCATAGATTGCATAATGTTCTTTTCTTCTTTCGTCATCTCACGGGAAGGAGACATAATATCCTTATGGGCCCCGCTCTTAATCGTTTCAAAAGAAATTCCGAGCTTATCAGCAAGCTTTGAATAATTAACACTTTCCATAATGACGCCGAGTGACCCAGTTAAGGTTTCCGGGGTCGCAAAAATCTTATCAGCCGCCGTCGAGATGTAATAGCCGCCAGATGCTGCCATCGATCCCATTGACACGTAAATCGGTTTTTTTGTTTCTTTCTTGATCTCTTCCAGCTTCTTATGTATTTCAGCACTTTCATATACTCCGCCGCCCGGAGAATTCACTTTCAGAACGATGCCTTTAACTGTCTTGTCATCTTTTGCACGCTCAAGGTTTTTTAAGAACGTTCTGTGGTTATATCCGCCTGATCCCAGCAGACTGCTTGAATCCCCATTATCCTGAATGGTGCCGCTGACCTCCAATACGGCAATTTTACTTGAGAGACTGCCGTTTTCCAGCGTCTTTTCCTGCGATTCATCCGTCAGTGATGAGAGATCCGTTTGAGCGCTTTTGACGCTTTCAAAGAAACTCATTGAGATACTGACGATGATGGAAACGCCGAAAATCCCCAGGGCAATCACTAATGCGATCCATCTTTTTGCATTCATTTTTTTCTCCTCCTTTTTCCCAAACTCTCTCATAATACGATTCAATATCAAAAATGTTTCAATTAATGAGAAAGCTCTGGCTTAACGGGCTGCCGCCAAACGTGGTACACTTATGGCCAAAGGTATTTTATCACAAATACTAAATGACAGAAAAACTTAAATATGACAGCTAAAGGGGAAATGGGATATGACCGATCAACGCCGTAATGTTTATTTTTTTCACAAACAGGACCAGAAAACAAACGAACAAGCCAGCACGTTAACACAATTGGCTGAAGAACATGGATTTACGGTTGTGAATCAGCCCTCAGACGCCAATATTATCGCAAGCATTGGCGGAGACGGCACATTTTTGCAAGCAGTCAGAAAAACGAATTTCCGTGACGATTGCTTGTACGTCGGCATTACCAAAAAGGGGAAAGCTCATTTATATTGCGACTTTCATAGTGATGATCAAGGGAAAATGGTCGATGCAATGACGTTTGAACAAATAGAAGTCAGAAAATATCCGCTGATTGAAGTGACAGTGGATAACGCCAGCCCTTTTCACTGCTTAAACGAGGTTTCCATCCGTTCAAGCATTATTAAAACCTTTGTGATGGACGTGCTGATTGATGATCTGCACTTTGAAACGTTTAGAGGAGACGGAATGATCATCTCAACCCCGACAGGCAGCACCGCATATAACAAGTCTGTCGCAGGAGCAGTTGTTGACCCGCTGCTTCCATGCATACAGGTATCTGAGCTTGCATCCCTTAACAATAACACCTATCGAACACTCGGCTCGCCATTTGTCCTCAGCTCTGACCGAAAGCTGACCCTTCGTGTAATGCAAGACGGCAATGAGCACCCGATCATCGGTTTGGACAATGAAGCACTCAGTACAAGAAACGTGAAAACAATCGAAATCAAACTGTCTGACAAAAAAATCAAAACAGTCAAACTAAAGGACAATTCATTTTGGGAGAAAGTGAAGCGTACTTTTTTATAGAAAATGAAAAGGACAGGCTGCCCGCCTGTCCTTTTATGACTTCTCATATACAATCTGGCCGTTGATCACGGTTTTTTTAATGTCCAAAAGATGAAGCTGTGCAGGGTCAATTGCAAATGGATCATCGCTGAGAACCGTAAAATCCGCGTCATAGCCCTCGGCAATTTTTCCGCGTGAATTGTCTTTATAAATGATCCCGGCGCTTCCTTCTGTATAGAGCTCAATCGCTTCATACACCGTCAAACATTCGTTTTCATTATAGCTTGGCCCGTTCTGTTCATGGGTGCTTTTTCGGAGCACCGCGGACTGGATGCCAAGAAGCGGGTCAGCAGGCTCAATCGGGGCGTCTGAGCCGCCCGCGCATAAAATGCCTTTGGACATCAGCGTTTTCCATGCAAAGGCAGTTTTCACCCTGCCTTTTCCGAGACGGTCAATGACCCAAGGAAAATCACTGGTGACGAAATGAGGCTGAATATCAATTGCGATCGGCATGCGTGCCGCTTTTTCAATTAATTCGTCATTGAGCACTTGAGCATGAATCAGCCGATCATGCCGGCCGCTTCGGGGCGGATGCTTTTCAATTGCGTTCAGCACTTTTTCAAACGCAAGATCGCCGATCGCATGAACGGCAACCTCCATGCCTTTTTCTCTCGCTTTTCGAATAAGCCGGCCAAGGGTTTCATCATCATGAACCTGAACACCATTAGTGGATGGATCGTCGTGATATGGTTCTTTCAATAAAGCCGTTCTCCCGCCAAGCGCCCCGTCAGCAAATATTTTCATGGCACCGAATTCCACATACGGGCCCGACGGCTTCTCCAGCTGCTCCCATCGATCGACCGCTTCATGATGAACGAGCAAATGACAGCGAAACGGATACTTTCCGCTAGCGGCAGTTTTCTCATAAGCTTTCATCGGCACCGAAACATCACCATAATAGGACAAGTCTTCCGAATGTCCGCCCGTCAGGCCTTTTGTCCAGCAATCCTCTATCGCAGCTGTGAGCGCCTCATCAACATAGTGCTGGGAGACTGGCGGGACAGCCTTCAGAATCAGATTCTGCGCCTTATCAAACAGAAGCCCGGTCGGCTCTCCATTTTCATCTTTTACAATGACTCCGCCGTCAGGGTCAGGGGTGTTTCTTGAAATCCCTGCCGCTTGAAGAGCCGCAGAATTAACAGTTATCGCATGCCGGCATACCCGCTTAAGCAAGACGGGCCTGTCCGGAAATAAACGATCAAGATCATGCTTGGTCAAATAGTCCGGTGTCTCAAATTGATTTTCATTCCAGCCTTCTCCAACGAGCCAATCGCCTTCAGGATACTGACGCTCTCTTTCCTTGACAGCCTGTAAAACAGCTTCTTTCGACGTCAGCGCAGACAGATCGAGCTGAAGCTGTTTCTCGCCGTGGCCGATCAAGTGTAAATGGCTGTCGACAAATCCGGGAAACATCACTGCCCCGTTCAGGCTGATTTCTTCTGTGTCCGGGGACCCGTATTTTTTCTTCAGGCGCTCATAGCTGCCGGTGCCTTTTATGACACCATCCTCAACATAAACCGCCTCTGTCCGATCGCCTTCTTCGAGCATCGTATAAATGAAACCGCCGTGCCATATCGCCTTCACTTCACGTCCACTCTCTTTCTTTACGCCTTTTTATTAGCTTTGAGCTGTTCTTCACGTTTTCTTAATTCCACTCGTCTGATTTTTGCAGAAGCCGTTTTCGGCAGGCTTTCCACAAATTCAATTTCTCTAGGATATTTGTACGGAGCGGTAATGGTCTTCACATGATTTTGCAGGACTTTGACAAGCTCATCACTGCGTTTTTCGTGATTCTGCAGGACAACATATGCCTTAACGATGGAACCTCTGATTTCATCAGGGCTTGCGACAACAGCACATTCTTTTACTTCGGGGTGCTTAACGAGCGCGTCTTCCACTTCAAAGGGCCCGATCGTGTAGCCGGAGCTGATAATGATATCGTCGTTTCGGCTTTCAAACCAGAAATAACCTTCCTCATCTTTTTTGGCTCTGTCTCCTGTTAGGAAATAATCGCCGCGTATTTGTGTTTTCATTCTTTCCGGATCTTTGTAATATTCTTTAAAGAGCGCCGGTGTGCTGAGGTGAACAGCGATATCGCCAACCTCACCAGATTTGCAGATTTCACCGTCTTCATTAATGATTTCTACTTGATTTCCCGGTGTCGGTTTTCCCATGCTTCCCGGTTTAATATCCATACCTTTCAAGACACCGACTAAAAGCGTGCTTTCTGTTTGGCCATATCCATCCCGCACCTTAATGCCGAAGTGCTTTTGGAAAACATCAATGACTTCACGATTGAGCGGTTCGCCTGCGGAAACGGCGCTGTGCAGGGCAGAAAGATCATAGCGGTCCAAGCCTTCAACCTTCGCCATTAAGCGGTATTCCGTCGGCGTACAGCAGAAGACATTGATTTTGTAGCGGCTTAAAAGTTCTAGATATGTTTCTGCTTTGAATCTGCCGTGGTACACAAAACCCGTTGCTCCGCTTCCAAGCACCGCTAAAAACGGGCTCCACACCCACTTTTGCCAGCCAGGGGCAGCAGTCGCCCAGACGATATCCTTTTCAGAAATATCAAGCCAAGCGCCGGCAGATGTTTTTAAATGAGCAAATGCCCAACCGTGTGTATGTACAACACCTTTAGGCTGACCTGTTGTTCCGGATGTGTAAGATAAGAAAGCCATATCTTCTCTTGTTGTGTCAGCTGTTTGGAATTGGCTTCCGTCCGCTTCAATCGATAAGAGATTTTTCCAGCCGGCATCGTTTTCGCCAATAGACAGCTTAATCAATTTGTCAGCGGTACTGACATCACGGAAAGCGCCGATAAATGCAGAATAGACGATGGCGCCTTTAACTTCTGCATGTTCAATCCGGTATTCAAGATCCTTCGCACGAAGCATTTCTGAGCATGGAATGACAACCATTCCTGATTTCAGGATAGCCAAATAAACAGCATAGGCTTCAAGCACCCGCGGAACCATTACAATCAGCTTGTCTCCCTTGTTAAATCCAAGGTCAGCCAAAGCCGCTCCGATTTTATTTGTTTCTTCCATCAGCTTTTCATAAGACCAAGATTCTTGCTTGCCCGACTCATCCTCCCACAAAAGGGCGGTTTTTTGTCCAGCGGCACTGAACTTTTCCATTTCATTCACTAAATTATATTGCATAGGGGCAATTAAATCTTCTCGTTTTAACACGAACAACTCCTCACTTTCTCCACCCATTATACATAAATACAAGCTCTTCCCGTAAGGATTTGCCTAAAAACCAGCTCGATAAACATATGTTTTTATAGGTCGCTGGTCCTTTTATATATATAAAAACGAAAAAGAGTGGGGTTTTCCCCCACTCCTAAGCCATTATGTGAAATTGTAAATTAGAATTGTCCTCCGCCCATGTTTTGTTGAGCAAAAGAAACAAGACGTTTTGTGATCTCTCCTCCAACAGAACCGTTAGCGCGAGAAGTTGTGTCTGCTCCAAGGTTTACACCGAATTCAGAAGCGATTTCTAATTTCATTTGGTCGATGGCTTGAGCAGCTCCTGGTACTAGGAGTTGGTTACTGCTGTTACCGTTTTGACTGTTTTGTGCCATGTGTCTCACCTCCTTGTGAGTATAGAATGTGTTAAAACACATGGCTTCATACAGAAAAACTTTGGTAATTACAGACAGGAGCTGCAGCTGGTTAAAAGAGTTCCGCGAATTTATCGTTTGCTTCTTGTTCGCTATACAGCGTCATTGTCTCAATGTTTTCAACCGCTTCTTGGATATACGGCTCAAAATCAACAAAGCTTTCATAGTGTTCAATTTTTTCTTTTTTAGGACGTGTTTTCGGGCTTGGCGGCGTAAAGATCGTGCAGCAGTCTTCAAACGGCTGAATGCTTGTCTCATATGTGCCGATTTCCCGTGATTTTTCGATGATGTCTGTTTTATCCATGCCGATCAACGGACGCAAAATCGGTGTTGATGTCACCGCGTTTATCGCATACATGCTTTCAAGCGTTTGGCTCGCTACCTGACCGAGGCTTTCTCCTGTAATGATGGCAAGTCCGTTTCTCTTTTCTCGGATTCTGTCGGCAATTTGAAGCATGAGGCGGCGGGTTGCCGTCATTGTGTAGTTCTCAGGAATTTGTTTTTGGATGAGCTCTTGCGTTTTTGTAAACGGAACGATATGAAGCGTCATGCTTCCTCCAAAGCGGGACAGGCATTTTGCCAGATCCATTACCTTTTGTTTTGCGCGCTCGCTTGTGTATGGCGGGCTGAAGAAATGAACAGCTTCTACCGACAGTCCCCGTTTCATCGCATAAAAACCCGCCACAGGACTGTCAAAACCGCCGGAAAGCATCAGCATTGCTTTGCCTGCTGAACCGACTGGCAGGCCGCCTGCACCTTTTTCATCGCGAATCGTCAAAAAGGTCGCTTCCTCTCTGATCTCGATTCTGAGCGGGATGTCAGGGTTGCGGACATCGACCGTCAATCCTTCTGTATTTCTCAAAATGTGGCCGCCGATTTCAGCGTTCATTTGGTTTGTATCTAACTCAAATTGTTTATACGCTCTCTTCGTCGCGACTTTAAACGTATCACCAGGCTGATACTGATCCTTAATAGCATGGAGAGCAGTTGCCTTAATATCATCAAGGCGGCTGTCACACTTAATCGCCAGGCTGAAGCTTTGAATGCCAAACACCTGCTTTAAAAGAGGAAAAAGAGCCTCCGGATCTTCTCCATTTAATGTAATCGTCATGCGGTCACGATTGGAAAAGTATTTTAAGTTCGGATAGTCTTTCAAAACGAGTCTGACGTTTTGCTTTAAGCGCTCAATAAAGCTTTTTCTGTTTTTGCCTTTGGTTGATATTTCCCCAAAACGAATTAATATATGATCGTAATTCATGTTCTACCTCATCATTTTCTTTAATTTTTTGATGCCGGGACGAAGCGCGTTCATAAACGGTTCTGCCACATCGCTTGTCTGGCTGTAGTTTAAGCTGATTCTGATGCTGCTTCCGGCAATTTGCTCTCCCTTGCCCATCTGTAAGAGAACTTTGCTGGGCTTATGTTCTTTTGCTGAGCAGGCCGATGTTGTTGAGACGAATATATCCTGTTCCTCGAGCATGTGTAAAAGCACCTCTGCTTTAATCCCAGGAACCGAGAAATTAATAATGTGCGGCGCACTATCTATTTGCGGCGTGTTGACAACGACGCCTTCAGTTTCACTCAGCTTTTTCATCAACCATTCTTTTGCGGCAGCCATCGTGTCAAGCCGCGTTTCAAAATCGGCAGCCGCAAGATTAATGGCTTTGGCAAGCGAAACCGCACCCGCAATATGTTCCGTCCCGGCCCGAATGCCTTTTTGCTGAGAGCCACCCGTTATCAACGGAATAAGGCGTGTCCCTTCTTTTACGATAAGCGCGCCTGTCCCCTTCAGGCCGTGAAATTTATGCCCGGAAATCGAACAAAGATCAATGCCGGCCTTTTCAATAGCCAAAGGCACTTTATAGATGCCCTGCACATAATCGACGTGGAACAAAATGTTCGGGTGCTCTTTCAGCACTTCCCCCGCCTTTTCAATCGGCTGCACGGAACCGACTTCATTGTTCACATGCATCATGCTGACAAGCACGGTATCCGGGCGGATGGCTTGTTTCAGTTCTTCAATTGAAACAAATCCGTCTTCATTCACCGAAAGATAAGTGACGTCAAACCCGAATAACTCTGTCAGCTGTTCTAACGATTCCCCCACAGACGGATGCTCGATAGAAGTGGCAATGATATGTTTGCCTGCTTTTATTTTTGACAAAGCGGCTCCTTTTAAAGCCAAATTATTAGCTTCTGTAGCGCCTGACGCAAATACAATATCATAATTCTTTAGACCTAAGGCCCTTTTTATCTGATGTTTAGCTGCCTGAAGCAGCTGTTCCGTTTCAGCTCCATACCGGTGCAAAGATGAAGGATTTCCAAAATATCGTCTGCTTGTTTGTTCATATGTATTCAAGACTTCATCGTAAGGTTTAGTCGTTGAACTATTGTCTAAATATAACATCTTTTTACTCCTTTAATATGAAAGCGATACAAAACTAATTTTATATGTTACCATAACAAATTAGTGCTGAAAAAGTAAATAAAATTACTATTGACTTCTTCATACATTCACCTATAATTAAATTTGTTACTTTCGTCATATTATCTGACAATTAATTGACAGAATATTCTACCATAGTGAAATTAGGAGGATTTATACGTTATGAAATCAACACTATCAGCCAAGGAAACGATCGCCATCGGGCTTATGCTCTTCGCTTTGTTCTTTGGCGCAGGAAATATGATATTTCCGCCGGAACTTGGACAAGCGGCCGGCGAAAATGTTTGGAAAGCGATGGCAGGATTTCTCGTGACGGGTGTCGGCCTGCCGCTTTTAGGTGTTGTCGCTGTTGCATTAACAGGTACGGATGCCAAAGGCCTTGCTGATAAAGCACATCCGGTCTTTGGAACTATTTTTACAGTTGTTCTTTATTTAACAATTGGACCGCTTTTTGCGATTCCGCGAACAGGCACTGTTTCTTATGAAATTGCGGCTGTGCCTTTTGTAGACGGCATGCCGTCATGGCTCACACTTCTTCTGTTTACGCTCATTTTCTTTGCTATTACGTACTACCTAGCTTTAAACCCTACAAAGCTTGTTGACCGGATCGGAAAGGTATTAACACCTATTTTACTTGCTGTTATCGCTATTTTAGTCATCAAAAGCATCGTGACGCCGATGGGGGACATTCAGTCACCGCATGAAGCGTATGTTTCCGGATCATTGTTTAAAGGATTTTTAGAAGGCTATAAAACAATGGATGCACTTGCTTCTATCGTGTTCGGAATTGTCGTTGTTAATGCCGTTAAGGACAGAGGCATCACCAATCGTAAATCAGTTGCTTCCGTATGTATTAAAGCGGGACTTGTTGCAGCAGCAGGACTCGGTCTTGTTTACGTTTCACTCGCATATTTAGGGGCAACAAGCACAGAATCTATCGGTCTGCTTGGTGCGGGAAGCAAAATTTTATCAGCATCATCGCAGCACCTGTTCGGGTCTTTGGGAAATATCATTTTAGGTGTCGCTATCCTATTCGCGTGCTTGACAACAAGCATCGGCCTTGTCTCTTCATGCGGAAATTATTTCTCAAAGCTGATTCCTTCTTTATCTTATAAAACAGTTGTATCAATTGTCACTGTGTTCAGCTTTATTATTTCTAACTTTGGGCTGTCAAATATCATTTTATTCTCAGTTCCTATTTTATCAGCTATTTATCCATTAGCAATTGTTATCATTTTGCTTTCGTTTATTGAAAAATTATTTAAAGGCAGACGTGAAGTATATACTCTTTGTTTAATCGCCACTGGTATTTTCAGTATTATCGACGGCCTGAATGCCGCAAGCATTCCGCTTGGTTCTTTAAATAAAGTTCTCAGCAATACGCTGCCGCTTTACAGCTTAGGATTCGGCTGGGTCATCCCTGCTATCATTGGAGGCATTGCCGGTTATCTCATTTCTCTTATCAGTTCGAATAAAAAACCAGCTGATATCAACTAGTGAAAACGAAAAGCCTTTTTGGATCTAAATCCAAAAAGGCTTTTTTATATTCTCAATACAAAAGGCCAAGCACTTATGCTTCGGCCTTTTGTATACACTTTATTGATATTGATGCTCTTTAATCTTTTGTGATTCTATTTTTTGAACAGCACCCGGAGCCGCTTTTTCAACCGCGGATGCTGCAATTTCATACGCTTCACTGTAATCAAATTCATAAAAACGTCTTTCCGCTTCTTTCAGCTGTTCAGATAAAATATGATTCTGGCTTCTGAACCGGTTTCCAAACTGAATGATTTTTTCAATGAGGATGACCTGCTCGACAAGTTCCTCTGATTCCCGGCTTGCCCTGTTGACGATCTCTTCTGCTTGCTTCAAATGGGCTCCGGCTTCTTCCATATTTAATGGAAGATCGTTTAGTTGGTTGACTGTTTCTTGAATGTGATGATGCGCGTTTTCCAGCATTTCTTGAATATGACTCGGAATGCCTGGAATATTGCTTGTCTTCAGCAGTCTTGCTGTCTCAGAAATTGTTTTTTTCAAATTGCTGAGCGTCTCTCTCGCTTGAAGCTCTTCTTTTCTCAGCGCTTGCAGCTTTTCACGGTATTCAGCATGCTCTTTTTTCACTTCTTCAATCTGCTTCTCTATTGAAGCAACTTCTTCTACTAAGAGTGAGTAGGCGACATGCTCTGCATCGAGCTTATCTTTAACCGAGGAGAGCAGCTTGCCAATTTCATCAAGGCGCTTTTCAAAAGCCTGCTGTTTGCCGAGCTCGCCGGCTGTCAGTCTGTAGCTTTCCTTCACCAGCTCAGTTTCCGCCTTTGTATGCTCTTCATCCTCTTTCAGCTTGTCATAAGCAATGATCAATTCAGGCATTTTGCTTAGCACAGATTGGCCGGCATCGACTTCACCTTCCAGCTGCTGGTACACAGATTGAATATTTTCGTCTATGAGCTGCAGGATCGCGGACGCTTCATCGATATCCAGCTCAGTCATCAAGACATGCTCCGCCCGTTTCAACTGATTTGACAGATTTTCTAATTCCTTATCAAGCTGGATATGCTCAAGCTTATACCCTTTCTCTTTCATTTCGCGATAGCCGTCCTTGAGCTTTGCAATCTGGCCGGGCACCGTCTGCTTGCAGTCAGCCAGCAGCTTCGGCACGTCATCTATATATGACTGAAGCCGTTCAAGATTGCGGTCCTGCTCAAGCAGCACTTTTCGTGCGGTAATATAGTTTCCGCCTTCTGTTTCTTCTTCATATTGTTTGATTCCGCTCCAAATTTCGTCAAGATCCTTTTCAAGACTGTCATAAAGCTCCCCGTAAAGGTGGCTGTAAGCCAACAGGTTTTTTCGCGATTTTGAATAGCGCTCTCTCACCTGTTCAATCTCTTCGCGGCTCTTTTCCTCACTTGTGACAAGGTCGCTGATTTCCCGCAGAATCTTTTCAATATTTGATTCCGCCGCGGTCAGCAGGTCGTCGATATGAACGAGCACTTGATTGGCCTTTTTAAATCGGTATTTGTCTGCATTTTCCTCAGCATCATAAAGGAGCTCTTCAACTTTCGGCATGTGAGCTGTGACAATCTCATCCCATTCTTCACGCCACTTTTCAAAGAACTCTTCTGTCTGACCCGTCATTTTTAAATGTTTAATTTTGGACATTTCTTCCACAATCGACCGGTTCAGAATTTCAATCTTCCACGATTCCAGCCGGTCAATATCAGCGTAGATTTTTTTCCTGAAAAAGTAGCCTGCCGCAAACAGGGCAAGCAGTACAATTAATAATCCAATGACAAACTCCATAATGAGCCCCCTTGCTGTTAACCTTAATCTGTCAGGGTGTTTTATTTATTCAGAAAGATTTCAGGATATGTATTGAGAAAAACTGTCGTTTTCATTGTTATTATGATACCATGTAACCAACATTTTTTGACCAGAATTCAAAAACTTTTTGTGCAAAATCGGCAGGATTTTACTATTTTTTCACGGGGTGACGCCAATGCAAAAGCGAGACGGGCATATTCACACACCATTTTGCCCTCACGGCTCAAACAACACACTCAGACAATATGCAGAAGAAGCCTTAAAAAAAGGCTTTGAATCGATTACTTTTACCGAACACGCCCCATTGCCGCCCTCTTTTACTGATCCGACGCCGCAGAAAGACAGCGCGATGGCGCAAGCCTCTTTGGAACGCTACATCGATGACATTTCCGGATTAAAAAAAGAATATCGCGGGCAGCTTGCCATACATACGGGGCTTGAGGTCGATTATATTGCTGAATTTGAAGATGAAATTAAATTATTACTGGACACATACGGGCCATATTTAGATGACAGCATCATATCCGTTCATTTTTTGCGCGCAGGTTCTTCCTATCTGTGCCTTGATTATGATGAGCATACCTTTAAAGAGCTGATTTCAGCCTGCGGAAGCATCGAAGCAGTATACGAGCGGTATTACCGCAGCATCTATTCTTCCATTGTATCATCTCTTGGCAGCTATAAGCCAAAAAGAGTCGGTCACATCACACTCGTCCAAAAATTCATCAAGCTGTTTCCGTACAGCATGTCTGAACATATTCGCGGAATCGTTTTTCAGTGTCTGGATGCCATTGCAGAAAACGGAATGGAGCTCGACTTCAATACTTCCGGCTTAAGAAAAACGTACGCAGGAGGCATTTATCTCGAGGATTGGATGATGAATGAAGCGAAGCAAAAGAAGATCCCGCTTGTGTTCGGGTCTGATGCCCATCAAGCGGGAGATGTCGGATACGCATATGAGGCGTTTGCGGAGCAGGCTAATTGATAAGCGCCACGTCCCCTGTCCGGAAGACGCTTCTGATCCAAATCTTGATTTCTTCAAAATACATTTTATAAAAGTACGGCTCGTGCGGCTGCATGTAGAGCACTTCTGAAATATATTGAGGCTGGAGATAGGGCATCATCAAGAGAGATTTTAATTGGAGAATAAAATGGGGCAGCGGCAGCGTTAAATGTTCACGCTGTTTTTCTCCTTCCTCAATGATCAGCTGGAAGATATACTTTTCCTTCATTAGATATGTCGACATAATTTCTCTGATTAACGTGGAGTCAATCGTGACTTCCCGGTAGACAAAACGAGTTAATTGACGATGATTATGCTGATAGGATAAAATATCGAAAACCAATTGAAGAAGCTGTTCTTGCGTGCTTTGAGAAGAGATATTGCCTGCCGCTGTTTCAAGCGTTTTACTGTAGCCTTCGTAAAACTCTGAAACTAAGTGTTCCATCAAACCTCCCTTGCCTTTAAAATAGTAGGAGATGTGCGCAACATTTACATCAGCTGACTTTGCGATTTCACGGACAGACGTGCCAGAAAATCCTTTTTGGTTAAAGAGCATGACAGCAGATTCAATAATTTTGTCTTTGGTGCTTACTTTCATTCGGCTCACTCCTTCCTCTTGATACAATTCAAGCAGAAGGCCGCTGTTCCTGTAAGAACTTATCGACAAATGCCGGCAGAAAAGCCGGAACTTTGTTTTATATTATAGAAAAAGTGAGGGTTTTCCATGTTCCATGTCGAAAAACAATCTGGAGATAAAGAAAAAGACTATCAGCTTCTGCTAAAACAGCTCGAAGCCATGACCGAAGACGAAACAGATCAAATCGCAAACTATGCGAATGCCTCAGCGCTTCTGTATCATTCGCTGCCTGAAGTCAACTGGGCGGGTTTCTATTTTGCCAAAGAAGAGGATGGACAGCTTGTGTTAGGACCGTTCCAAGGTCTGCCGGCATGTGTTCGGATTCCTTTCGGCAGAGGCGTTTGCGGCACAGCCTATGCAAACGGAAAAGTGGAGCGTATAGAGGATGTAAACGCGTTTCCGGGACATATCGCCTGCGATGCGGCGTCTCAATCAGAAATTGTGCTTCCGATTCATGTAGGCGGAAAAGTTGTCGGCGTCTTGGACATCGACAGCCCAGTGAAAAACCGTTTCGACGAAATCGACGAAAAGTATTTATCACAGTTTGCCGAAAAGCTTGAAAAAGCGTTAGCACAGTAATATAAAAGCCCAAAACTCATAGTGTTTTGGGCTTTTGTTATTTTATTGATTCGTGTATCATCAAGCGGTTTTTTCCGTTTCGTTTCGCGCTGTAGAGCGCTTCATCAGCCTGATGCACAAGCTCTTTCAGTGACTTTCTTGTTTTTGCCGTCCAGCAGGAGATACCGCATGAAATGGTCACCTCGGGTTTCGTATTTTTTCTGACTGCATAAACCAGTCTCTCAGTAATCCGTTTCCCCGCCGCAACCGTCACATTCGGCAAATAAATCGCCAGCTCCTCGCCTCCCCAGCGGGCGCCGACATCATGCTTTCTGATGTTGCTTTTAATAACCGAAGCGACTTGAATTAAAATCTCGTCCCCAGTCTGATGACCGTACGTATCATTTACATTCTTGAAATTATCAATATCAACAAGTATAAAAACACCCTTTTGGTGGATCTTCATACTGTATTGAATTTTTTCATCTAAATAAACCCTCGAATACAGCTCAGTCAGCTGATCTGTTTTGACGAGATGCTCAAGGCGGTCGCGGAGCATTGAGTTGGTTACAGCCAGAGTTGCGTGACGAATCAGCGCCTGAAACAGCTTGTACATTTCAAATGTAAAAGCGTACATTTCCTCTTTCAATAAAACCGCGAAACCTAGAAGCCTGTCATTCTCAATCATCGGAACAGCCATCAGCGAGCCGTAGCCGGCCTTTCCGAAAACAGACTGACCATTTCCGATGAAAACTCCTATTTCCCCTTCATACAGCTTTTCTTTCATTTCATTAAAAAATTCAGACGGCTTCGCTTCCTTAAAAAACGCTGTGCTGCCGGGGAGCAATGTCAGGTTTTCAAAATGGTCTATATGAAAGAAACCCACTTCTTCCGCCTGAAACGATTCTGCCATTCTCACAGCCAGGTCATTCATCGTATCGGCCAGTGTCAGCCGCTGATTCAGGCGGCGTGACGTTTCATTAATCAATTCCAAATTTGCGATGCTTGCTTTGGATTGCTCATAGAGCTGAGCGTTTTCAAACGCTTTTCCCGCCGCGTTTGCTATCAGCGACATTTCATCAAGATAGGCGTCATTAAGAAAACTGCCGCCCGTTCCTTCAGCCTTCAACACCCCGTACGTTCCCTGCTGTCCTTTGATCGGAATATAAGCGGCAGATTCATTTTTCCGCAAAATATCCCCGGATAAATACACTTTGAGAGCAAAGGAATCGGATTTTTCCCCTTCCATATAAAGCTCTTTTGCAGGAACACCTAAACATTGATCTTGATCGTGCGATATATAGAGAGAAAACTCAAACATAGAAAACGTGCCGGTTAAGCTTTCTAAAAGCTGCTTCAGCACTTCTGTCTGATCAAGCAGTGAATGGAACAGCTCTGTCATTTTGTATATCTTTTTTTGATAGATCGTTTTGATATAGAGTTTTTCCTGTTTCATTGACTGGTTTAAAAATGATGAAACCAAGTCGGGAAGCCCTTCAGGTATCTCTACATCCTGCCTGCATGTCAGATGATAGCGCCTGCCGCCGATGTCCTCAATCAGGTAAGATGAGGCGTTTATTTTCGAAGCGGAAAATCGAACTTCGTCATCCGCCTGTTTTGAAGCAGAACCAACGGATGGTGTCGGTGTAAGCGAAACACATAGGGATGAAAAATAAGTTTGAATAGCCGAAGTCAGCCATATGAAAGAGTCGGTGAAAGTGACTTTTTCAGATTTGGTTAATAAAAAATCGAGCATATGATAATGAAAGGCGGATAATTGTTCTTTTGTTTGTTCTACCATGTTTTTATCACCTGAAAGTTTACTACTAATTTTTGTTTATTATATCATAAACGGCGAAGCAATAATGAAGGAATGGTTGACTTCAAATCAAATAAATTATATAATGACCTTTGTGTGAAATATTGCAGCCTTTTTGTTCAGCTTCTATGTTTTCATTTTGTTCCTTATTCATAAGGTGTATCGTGTAACTCTCTGCTGCTGGAGCGAGGATACATGAAAACAAAATGTACATGGTCGAATAGAGCAGACGGTTTTTATTTTCCACAAAAATAAAACCAAAGGAGGAGTCACATTATGGCTCGCTATACAGGTCCATCTTGGAAACTGTCCCGCCGTCTAGGAATCTCTCTTAGCGGTACAGGAAAAGAATTAGAAAAACGCCCTTACGCTCCAGGTCCACACGGTCCAGGACAACGTAAAAAATTATCAGAATACGGTTTGCAATTGCAAGAAAAGCAAAAGCTTCGTCACATGTACGGCGTAAACGAACGCCAATTCCGCACTTTATTTGACAAAGCTGCTAAACTAACTGGTAAACACGGCGAAAACTTCATGATTCTTTTAGATTCTCGTCTTGATAACGTTGTGTACAAGCTAGGTTTAGCACGTACTCGCCGTCAAGCTCGCCAATTGGTTAACCATGGTCATATTCTTGTTGACGGAAGCCGCGTTGATATCCCGTCTTACCAAGTAAAACCTGGTCAAACAATCGGTGTTCGCGAAAAATCAAGTAACCTTTCTATCATCAAAGAATCTGTAGAAGTGAACAACTTCGTTCCTGAATACCTTACTTTCGACGCTGAAAAGCTTGAAGGTACATTCACTCGTCTTCCTGAGCGTTCTGAACTTGCTCCGGAAATTAACGAAGCGCTTATCGTTGAGTTCTACTCTCGTTAATCGTTTTAAAAACCCCTGCCGCTATGCGGTCGGGGTTTTTTTATCGTCTGTTTCGTCTGGCGCCTCTTGCTGGCCAACACTATCTCGCGTCTGGTGCTCCCAATAATCCCGCTGGAGCCTTTCTTTTGCAATCGTGCACATGAGATTCATGGTCAGCGCTCCTTTCTTAAAAGGTGGTGCTTGGAGGTGCTTGGGAGGTGATTGGTCGTGTTTGCCCTATCTAATATACTCTTTTCCTGTCATTCCTATGCGATAAACCAAAAAAAGATCCTTTGCCCATATCGGCAAAGGATCTTTTTTTATTTATACGTCACAAGAAAGTATTTTTTCTTCCCGCGGCGAAGGACAGTAAATTGGCCTTCGATACGGTCTTCAGCAGATAAGAGATAATTGATTTCCGTCTGGCGTTCGCCGTTAATGTAAACAGCTCCGTTTTGAATGTCTTCACGGGCTTGGCGTTTTGAAGGAGATAATGTAGATTGCACCAATACATCTACAAGTGAAAGCTCTTGGCTGCTGTCAGCTTCCATGGAAGGGACATCCTTAAAGCCCACTTTTACGTCCTGGGCAGAAAGCTCTTTAATATTGCCGCTAAACAACGCTTGGGATATGTTGATGGCTTGCTCCAGCGCCTCACGTCCATGAACGAGCGCTGTCACTTCTTCTGCGAGGCGTTTTTGCGCTTCACGCTTTTCTGGCGCTGTTTCTGTTTTCTCAGCGTATGCTTCAATTTCTTCTTTTGATAGGAATGTAAAGTATTTTAAGTATTTGACAACGTCACGGTCATCTGTGTTGATCCAGAATTGATAAAATTCATACGGCGATGTCTTTTCCTTATCAAGCCAGATCGCGCCGCCTTCCGTTTTTCCGAACTTCGTGCCGTCTGCTTTTGTGACAAGCGGAATGGTAAGGCCGAACGCTTTTGCCCCTTCTTCTTCTGATTTTCTGATCAGTTCAAGGCCCGCTGTAATGTTGCCCCACTGATCGCTTCCGCCAATTTGCAGCTTACAGTTTTTCTCTCTGTACAGATTTAAGAAATCATAAGATTGAAGAATCATGTAGCTGAATTCCGTGTATGAGATGCCGGATTCAATTCTTGAGCTGACCGTGTCTTTTGCCAGCATGTAATTGATACCGAAGTTTTTACCGACATCACGAAGGAAGTCGATCACATTCATTTTGCCGATCCAGTCAAAGTTGTTCGCGATGACAGCAGGGTTTTCTGCTGCATCAAAATCCAGAAATCTGGACAGCTGGTTTTTGATTCTTTGGGACCATTCGGATACGATGTCAGCAGTGTTTAATGTACGCTCCGCTTTTTTTCCGCTCGGATCGCCGATGAGGCCCGTCGCCCCGCCCACAAGCGCAATCGGATGATGGCCCTCAAGCTGAAAACGGCGAAGTGTTAAAATAGGCAGCAAGTGTCCGATATGCAAGCTGTCCGCTGTCGGATCAAAGCCTGAGTACAGGCGGATTTTTTCTTCATTCAGCTGTTTATTTAATCCTTCTTCATCCGTCATTTGCTGAATCAATCCGCGGAAGGATAAGTCTTCAAGTAAGTTTGTCATAAGATAAAGCTCCTTTTTGATTAAAATAAAAAACGCCCCTTCGTTTACACGAAGGGACGATTGATTATCGCGGTACCACCCTACTAATAAGAGAACGCAAAACATTCGTCTTATCACTTTGCCTGATAACGGATCAGGTCCGTTCTTTCACTACTGAAAGCCTGGCCGGCTTTGTTTGCAAAAGCGGTTCATGAGTGTATTCGATATATCCGTCTGTGCTGATTTTCACCGGCCATCAGCTCTCTGGAACGTAAGGATAGTCTACTTGTCTCAATCTTTACCTTTTCATATGAAGCTATATCATTTTTAACATAAATAAAATCCCGTGTCAATGTCGCCTTTTAATCCTCCATCGTTGACAGATCTCCTGCCGGCAGATTAAGCTCCCATGCCTTCAGCACCCGTCTCATGATCTTTCCGCTTCGGGTTTTCGGAAGCTTATCTTTAAATTCAATTTCACGCGGAGCCGCATGGGCTGCAAGACCCTGCTTTACAAATAGGCGAATCTCTTCTTTCAGTTTATCGGACGGCTCATATCCTTCTCTGAGTGCGATAAAGGCTTTAATGATTTCTCCCCGCACTGGATCAGGTTTACCGATCACGCCTGCTTCTGCAATGGCCTGATGTTCGACAAGCTTGCTTTCCACTTCAAATGGGCCGACGCGCTCACCAGAGGTCATAATGACGTCATCGACTCTTCCTTGAAACCAGAAATATCCCTCATCATCCATGTAAGCAGAATCCCCGGACACATACCAGCCGCCCGGCATGAAATACGATTCGTACTTTTCAGGGTTATTCCAAATGGTATGCATCATGGAAGGCCAGCCCTTTTTAATGGCGAGATTGCCCATTCGGTACGGCGGAAGTTCATTGCCCTGGTTGTCAACGATTGCCGCCTCCACACCGGGAATCGGCTTACCCATTGAACCCGGTTTGATCTCCATGCAAGGATAGTTGCAGATGAGCTGGCTGCCCGTTTCTGTCATCCACCATGTATCATGGATTCGTTTGTTAAAAACCTTATGCCCCCATCTGATGACTTCCGGGTTTAACGGCTCACCGACACTGAGCACATGCCGGAGTGAGGTTAGATCATATTTCGCAGCCATCTCATCTCCCGCTCCCATCAGCATTCGAAAAGCTGTCGGCGCGCTGTACCAGACGTTGACGCCAAGCTGTTCAATTGTTCCATACCAGCTTTCAGGGCTGAAACGTCCGCCGACAATGACATTTGTCGCTCCGTTCAGCCATGGTGCAAAAATGCCGTATACCGTACCTGTCACCCAGCCCGGATCTGCTGTGCACCAGTAAATGTCTTCCTCCTTTAAATCAAGGACCCACTTTCCTGTCTGATATTGCTGAATCATCGCTTCATGGACATGCAGCACACCCTTTGGCGTTCCAGTAGAACCCGATGTATAGTGAAGCAGATAGCCATCTTTTTTGTCCATCCATTCGATATCCAGTCTTGTGCCCTCCTGTTTTGCTGCTTCATCGTAATTGATGATGTTTGCGCCGCTTTCAGCCTTTCCGCCGACTACGAATATATGCTGCAAGTGAGGCAGTGTATCAGCCGGTATTCTCTCCAGCAGCTCAGGCGTCGTGACAACTACCTTCGCCTCGCTGTTTTCAAGCCGGTCTTTCACCGCTCCCTCCATAAATGCTTCGAACAGCGGCCCGGCGATGGCGCCAATTTTGATAGCGCCAAGCATTATAAAATATAGCTCGGGTGATCTTGGCATAAAAATAAAAACGCGGTCCCCTTTTTCCACATTTCCATGCCGTTTCAGCACATTCCCTGCCCTGTTTGTTTCTTCCTTCATTTCTTTAAATGTGTATTTTTCATCCCGGTTTGCGTCTTTATAATAAAGCGCTACTTTGTTTTTTCGAAACGATTCGGCATGGCGGTCAATCGCTTCATACGCCGCATTCAGTTTCCCTGTCTCATGCCAGGAGAAATGTTTCTCTGCCTCGGCCCAATCAAAATGCCGGTACGTTTCTTCATAATTTTTTAAATGAAAATCCCCTTCTACTGCTGGTAACGCTTTCAAATTCATGCCCAAACATCCCCCTTTGCTGAAGTTGTCACAATTATTATATTATATATTCATATTCTTCTCAATTTTTAAAATATAAACCATATTGAAAACGCTTTAAAATTTGTTATTCTTAAAGAAGCATGTATTTTTATAAGAATTGATGGGACGGTGGATCAGTGGAACATCATAAAACATACCATTCAGCAAACATCAAAACAGCAACCGGCTCCTTACTGATAGAAGGGCCTGTCTCTCCAGAGGATCTGGCAGGTTACGAGTTTCATACAGATTTAACCGCATTTCGCCCGCCCCGCGAGCAGCATGAAGCGCTAGTCGACATTGCCGGCCTTCCCGAAGGGCGTATTATCATTGCTAGAGACGGCAGAACCATTATCGGCTATGTGACGTATTTATATCCTGACCCGCTCGAAAGATGGTCTGAAGGAAATATGGAGGATTTGCTTGAGCTCGGGGCCATCGAGGTGGCGCCGGCCTATCGGGGATGTTCTGTCGGAAAGACGCTTTTGACCGTCAGCATGATGGATGAACAAATGGAAAACTACATCGTGATGACGACGGAATATTACTGGCATTGGGATTTAAAAGGGATGAAAAAAGATGTGTGGGAATACAGAAAGCTCATGGAGAAGATGATGAATGCAGGCGGATTGGCTTGGTTTGCGACAGATGAGCCAGAGATCAGCTCCCACCCTGCAAATTGTCTAATGGCACGCATCGGAAAAAACGTCAGCCAAGAATCAATTGAACAATTTGACAGACTCCGTTTTTATCATCGCTTTATGTATTAACTGACACTGACAAAGGGGAAAAAATAATGATTGTTGAGCAGATCATGAAAAGGGATATCATTACATTAACGAAGACGGATACGCTTGAAACAGCAATATGCAAACTGAAGGAATTCCATATCAGGCATCTGCCTGTTGTAAATGAAGACCGCCATGTGATCGGCATGATTACAGACAGAGACATGAAACAGGCCAGCCCGAGTATTTTTGAAGAAAGCAAACGAAGCCGATTTCTTACACGAAGCGTAGATTCAATTATGAAAAAAGATGTCGTGTGCGCCCACCCGCTTGATTTTGTTGAAGAAATTTCTGCGGTGTTCTACGAGCATGGCATCGGCTGTCTGCCCGTGGTGCAGCACCAAAAATTAATAGGCATTTTGACAAAAACCGATTTGTTGCGGACATTTGTCAAATTGACAGGCGCTGACCAGCCGGGGTCACAATTTGAAATAAAAGTAAACGACATCACCAAAAGTCTTGCGGAAATCAGCAGCCTTTGTCAAGACCTCCAAGTGAAAATATTGAGTGTGCTCGTCTATCCGCATGAAGATTCCGGTGTGAAAGTGCTTGTCTTCCGTGTAAAAATGATGAATCCGCTGCCGTTTTTGCAGGCATTACAAAGAAATGGACACCACGTCGTTTGGCCGTCAGAGCAAAGGGATTTGCTATGAGAGACAGTGTATTTATCTATTCTCCATCCTATCAAACCTATATGTTTCATCAGGAACATCCATTTAATCAGCAGCGAGTTCTGTTAACATATGATTTGCTCAAGACGATCAATGCCTTTGATGATGGAGACATTATCAGCCCGAGACTCGCGGCAGAAGAGGAGCTAGCCCTTGTCCACACGGACGATTACATTCAGGCGGTAAAGCTTGCGGGTGCCGGTAAACTTCCCGCTGAAGAAGGAGAAAGCTATGGGCTCGGCACTGAAGATACACCTGTCTTTGCCGGCATGCACGAAGCGGCATCACTCTTAGTCGGCGGCACCTTAACGGCCGCAGACTGGGTGATGTCAGGACAAGCCCTGCATGCCGCCAACCTTGGAGGAGGCCTTCATCACGGATTTCGGGGAAGAGCTTCAGGATTTTGCATTTACAACGACAGTGCTGTGGCGATTCAATATATCCAGAAAAAATACAGAGCCAGAGTGCTTTATATTGATACCGACGCCCACCACGGGGACGGTGTGCAGTTTACGTTTTACGATACCCCCGGCGTATGCACACTGTCTATCCATGAAACAGGAAGGTATTTATTCCCCGGAACAGGCCAGATTCAGGAAAAAGGAAGCGGAAAGGGATATGGCTATTCCTTTAATATCCCGCTTGACGCTTTCACAGAGGATGATTCTTTTCTCGAAGCTTATCGGACAGCAGCTTCCGAAGTCGCCGCTTATTTTCAACCGGATGTGATTATCAGCCAAAACGGTGCCGATGCCCATTACTATGACCCGCTAACGCATTTATCTGCAACGATCAACATCTACGAAGAAATTCCGCGACTTGCACACACTTTAGCGCATCAATATTGCGGAGGGAAATGGATTGCCGTCGGAGGCGGAGGATATGATATATGGCGTGTAGTGCCCCGCGCCTGGGCCAGAATATGGCTCGAAATGAAGGGCATTGATCCGGGACACGATATTCCTCCTGAATGGATCGTTAAATGGCAAAAACACTGCCCTGTCACCCTTCCGTCCAGCTGGAGCGATCCGGCCGATTTATATCCTCCGATTCCCCGCAAGCCTGAAATCACAGAAAAAAATGCCCAAACCGTAAGCAAAGCATTATATGCAATACGATCCGAGCAACAGCAAAGAACGAAGTAAAAAACGACCTTCACGAAGAGGTCGTTTTTGATTTTTTGATAACAATTTCCACACGCCGGTTTTCCTTCATGTGTTCGTTTGTCTTGTTATCCTTTACAGGTTTTGTATCCGCATAACCTACAGCGATAAAGCGCGTTGAGGGAAGTTTCTCTTTTGATGTGAAGTATTGAATGACTCCGCTTGCGCGTGCTGCTGACAGCTCCCAGTTAGACGGATATCGGTATGTTGCAATATTTCGGCTGTCTGTATGGCCCTCCACCTGAATGTCATTTGGAATGGTTTTCAGAAGAACGGCAATTTGTTGAAGAAGTGTTTCAGCATTTTTCAGCACCTTGGCCTCCCCTGAATCAAACAGCACAGACTCCTGCAGAACGAGTACGACACCGCGTTCATCCCGTTTGGCTGTCATTTGGGCCTTCAGGTGATGGTCTTTTATATATGTATTTACTTTCTTGAGAAGCTGATCCTGCTGATCCTTTTGCTTCTTCGCATTGGCTGGCGATGTGTTCTTTTTTTCTATGGACGTTTGGTCAGGCTGGATCCCGCCGCCTTCCTTTTGGATCGATTCGACTGCCGCTTTAAATTTTTGCAGATCAATTTGGGACATCGAAAAAAGTAAAATAAAGAACACAAGGATCAAAGTGATCAGATCTGAAAAGGTGACCAACCAGCTGGATGAAGATCGTCTATTTTTCCCGCTTCCTTTCCTTCTTTCAAACCGTTCTCTTCTAAGCTTCATGTATAGATCCCTTTTTTGTTTTTACTTGATTTGGCTGCTTCCGCCATTCTTCCCGGGAGCTGAAAACGACGAGCTGGCTTTCGAGGTTACGAGGGTTTTTTCCGGATTGGATTCCGATAATGCCTTCCACCATTACTTGCTTGATGAAGATTTCACTTTCTGTTTTTTCTTCGAGTTTGGCGGCAATCGGGTTGAACACCATGTTTGCCAGCAATGAACCGTATAAGGTTGTTAAAAGCGCAACGGCCATATTTGGCCCAAGCATGTGCGGATCATTTAAGTTTTTAAGCATCAGCACGAGCCCGACGAGTGTTCCGATCATTCCCCATGCCGGAGCGAATTCCCCCGCTTTCTCAAAAACACGCCGTCCTTTGCGGTGCCGTTCCTCCATTGCCGCGATCTCTGAATCCATGACGAGCCGAATCGTTTCTTCATCCCAGCCATCAATTGCTAAAAGCAGCCCTTTTTTCAAGAATGGATCTTTGATTTCCCGGGCCTGATCATCCAATGATAAAAGCCCTTGTTTTCGCGCGTGATCCGAAAGAGAGACAAAGGTTTTCACGAGATCTTTCACATTGTCTTCCTGGCGGATAAATGCCTGCTTTAGCACAGAGGGCGCTTTTCGCAGCTCTCTCGGCGGAAAACTGATAAAAACAGCGGCGCATAGCCCCCCTGTAACGATGAAGAAAGAGGTCAGATCTAGAAAAGAGCGGAAACCGCTTATTCCTGATCCCGAAATTATTCCGATCACAATCATAATCGTTCCTAACACAAAACCAACAGGTGTAAGATAATCAAAACGTTTCATCATTTCTCCTCATGAAAAAAGCAAGAATTCACCTTAGAGGTGAAGCTTGCTTTCTAGTTTTTCTTATGACTTGGTTGACTGCCTTAGCTCTATACGGTGCGGCAGTTCGACAATATGCTCTTCAACCGGCTCTTTATTCATGAGCTTCGTCAGCAGCCTCATCGCAACGGCGCCAATATCGTATGTCGGCTGAACCACTGTTGAAAGCTGCGGACGAACCATAAGGCTTAATCTCGTATTATCAAAGCCGATAATGTCGAGATCCTCAGGAATGGATAAGCCTTGATCCTGAGCCGCATGGATAATGCCGAGTGCCATTTCATCAGTTGCAGAAAGAATGGCTGTCGGTTTTTTGTCCAGGCTCATCAAATGTTGCAGCGCTTCAAGTCCGGAATCGTATGTGTAATCCCCTTCAGCAACAAATTGTTCATTAAACGGAAGATTCGCTTCTTGAAGCGCGCGTTTATAGCCTTGAAGTTTTTTCGAGCGGTTGATCGGTTCTGTCATTGGTCCGGAAACGAATGCGATGTCTGTATGTCCTTTATCAACCAAAAGCTTCACTGCATCATAAATCGCCTCTTCGTAATCGATCGCGACTGACGGTGTTTCCTCCTGCTCTTCTACAGAAGCGGCAAGTACGATCGGCACTGGGGAACGCTTAAATTCCGCAACATGCTCGTCCGTAATGTTTCCGCCCATAAACACGATGCCGTCCACTTGTTTGCCGAGCATTGTGTTTAACAGGTGCAGCTCTTTCTCCATGTTTTGGTCCGAGTTACTCAAAATGATGTTGTATTTATACATTGTCGCGATATCTTCAATCCCGCGCGCAAGCTCTGAATAGAAAATGCTTGAGATATCGGGAATGATGACTCCTACTGTTGTTGTTTTTTTGCTTGCCAGTCCTCTTGCCACCGCGTTTGGACGGTAACCGAGACGGTCAATGGCTTCCAAAACTTTTTTCCGCGTTGTCGGTTTTACATTCGGGTTGCCGTTCACAACACGGGAAACAGTTGCCATGCTTACATTAGCTTCTCTCGCTACGTCGTAGATCGTAATATTGCTCATCCTAAAACCACTCCTTTTACTGGATACACTTATCCTTATCTATAGCATAAACACTTTATGTAGAGAAATGTCATAATGTCCAAATTTATGTCGTTTATGATTTGTAAGCGTAAGTCAGTAGTTTACATTATTTTTCATTATTCATCAAATTTAAATACTTCTCATGAAATTATACACGTTTTTATAGATGATGAAAACGTATACTTGGATTTTATAACTAAATAAACGAGAAAACACAAAAAAAGGCCGCAGACGCGGCCTTTTTATTGTTTACTAAGCATTGACTTTCACCATTGGTTTCAGTTCATTCAGCCATTTTTCGAATTCAGGAATCGCCATTTGCTGAGCAGAGTCAGAAAGTGCGACTGACGGATCAGGGTGAACCTCAGCCATTACGCCGTCTGCGCCGATCGCTAAAGCAGCTTTAGCTGTCGGAAGCAGGAGGTCGCGGCGGCCAGTTGAATGCGTCACATCAACAAAGACAGGCAAATGCGTTTCTTGTTTCAAAATCGGTACAGCAGAAATATCCAGCGTGTTTCTCGTTGCTGTTTCATATGTTCTGATACCGCGTTCACAAAGAATGATTTGATCGTTTCCTTGTGACATGATGTATTCAGCGGCATTGATGAATTCAGAGATCGTTGCAGCAAGTCCGCGCTTCAGAAGCACTGGCTTTTTCACTGAGCCGGCCGCTTTCAGCAATTCAAAGTTTTGCATGTTGCGCGCTCCGATTTGAATCACATCAATGTAGTCCAGCGCTTCTTCGATATGAGCCGGAGTTACGATTTCACTGATCACTGCCAGATCAAATTCGTCCGCTACACGTTTTAAAATTTGAAGGCCTTCAACACCGAGGCCTTGGAAATCGTATGGGCTCGTACGAGGCTTAAAGGCTCCTCCGCGCAAAATTTTAATTCCTTGTTTTTTCGCAGCTGCAGCCACTTCAGCCACCTGCTCGTAGCTCTCTACCGCACATGGCCCGACAATAAATCTTTGCTGGCCGTCTCCGATTTTTTCACCTTTAATATCTACAATTGTATCTTCAGGTTTTTTCTTGCGCGAGACAAGCAGCGCTTTGCTGTGATCTTCTTCCTGAAGCTCTAAACCGGCTTTGAATATCTCTTTAAAAATGTGCTGGATGGTGGAGTTTTCGAAAGGACCATCATTGTTTTCAATGATATTGTTTAACATTGTGCGTTCTCTGACAGGGTCAAATCGATTGACACCCTGTGCTTCTTTCGCTTTACCGATCTCTTTTACAACATTTCCGCGTTCGTTGATTAATTTTAAAATTTGTAGGTTTAATTCGTCTGCTTTCTGCCTTAAAAGCTCTAACTCTGTGTTGCTCATTTTTTTCATCCTTTCCCTGCACATTCATTTTTTATTTTGTAGTTATCATGCATCTTACTATAAGTAATTCCAAATGGAAATACTGAAATAAAAAAAATTTTATAAAAACTCCTCTTTATTACCCAAACGCTTTTAAGTGATAAAGTGATCTATGAAGCTATCCTACATCATGTGAGGGCAATGTTCAAGGGTTTTTTCAAAAAAAAAAAGCGCCAGATTGAATCTGGACGCTTTTTTCTATGACAAATGCTGCTTGATGCCCGCTTCTGTAATTTGTGAATGTGAGGTATGCCATTTCACTTCACCGTTTTGGATGACGAAAACCTGAGGGCTTTCGTGCTTTACGCCGTATGTTTCTGCGATGAAATTTGACAGCGGCCGGGCTTCTTGTACTTGCAGATAGTAAGCCGGCACATCCTCATGCTGATTTGCAAAGGCAACAAACTCATGAAATGCTGCCTGGCTGATCGGGCATGTGGTACTGTGTTTAAAGAAGACGAAAGTGCCTTCCTGTTCTGCAATCCGTTTAAATTCTTCCTCAGATTGAATAAGCTGTTTTGCCATGGCTCAAGATCTTCCTTCCCGGCTCAGCGATTGATATGCTCAGCCTGTTTTTGCGCATCTTTCAGTTCGTCTTTTACATCTTCTTTCGTTTGAAGGACCTGATCTTTTGTTTCGCCGGCCGCCTGCATCGCTTCTTCTCTCATTTCTTGCATATCAGTTGATGAATCCGTTTTTGCAGATTTAGACCGGTCTCTTAAATCCTTCACCTTGTTCATGATCTGCCCTGACTGATCCGCTACAAGCTGTGTGATGTTCGATGTTTTGTCTTTTGCGATGCTGACATATTGCGTGCCTTTTTCCTTCGCATCTGCCGTCATTTTGTCAGTTTTGTCCCGCAAAGCAACAGCTTGGCTGCCAAGATCGTCACGAAGTTCTTTGCCTGATTTCGGCGCTAGAAAAAGAGCGGTAGTGGCACCGATGATTCCCCCGATTAAAGTTCCGATTAAAAAATCTTTACTATTAATTCCATCTTTGCTCATCATTATTCCTCCTCATAGTTTTTTTTCTCTTACAGAGCCGACTTTTTCTTTTGCTTCCATTTCTCCCAAATTTCCATTGCTGCTTGGCTCCATGTGACAACTTGATTGATCTTGTCTTGATTTTCTCTTACTGATGCCGATACAGACCCCGCCGCCTGTTTCATGGATGTATTGAACTGCTGTACAGAAGTGCCCACTCCTTGAACAGCATGGACGACCGTGTTCAACTTTTCTGATTTTTCCTGAATATCTTCAGCCAGGCGGTTGGTCTTATGTAAAAGCTCGGCTGTTTCAGTTGTGATGCCCTTCATTTGTCCCTCCAGCCCTTCGAGAGTGGATGCGACATGTTTTAGGGTCAGCTGCAGTGACTTCAATGTCTTAGACAAGTAGATCACTAATACGAGAAATGCGACTGCGATGAGTGCAACGCTTAAATAAAGAATAATAATCATCTTAAACCTCCTTGCTGCAGGATATACTGCTGTTTACCCGTTTTCATAAATCATAAACATGTATACTGGGCTGTATACATAGTATTCTCCATTATGTAAGAAAATCCTTTAACAAGCTTTCCATCAGATAAATAAAAAGCAGTGAGAACACTGCTTTTTTATTATGCCATGACGTTTTCGTAGGCTCTCATATATTTTTGAATATCTCCTGCTCCCATAAAGATGAGAACGGCTTTTTCATGAGCTTTTAAAACAGATGTATCATGTTCTTCAATGAGCTTTGCATTATGAATTTTTCCCTGCAGGTCGCCGATCGTCAGCTTTCCTGCATTCTCCCGGGCTGAGCCGAAAATATCGCATAAATACACACAATCAGCCCCGCTCAGGCTTTCTGCGAATTGGTCAAGGAATTGGTGCGTCCGCGTAAATGTGTGAGGCTGGAATACCGCGACGATTTCACGATCAGGATATTTCTGTCTTGCCGCCTCAATTGTCACTTTTATTTCTGTCGGGTGATGAGCGTAATCATCAATCAGCACTTGATCCCCGAGCTGCTTCTCATTGAATCTGCGTTTGACGCCGCCGAATGATTTGAGGGCATGCTTAATGATGTTGGAATCAATTTCTTCATAATGGCATAACGCAATGACCGCCAATGAGTTTAATACATTGTGGTGGCCGTACGCAGGAATATAAAACGTATCATAGAATGTATTGCGGACAAATACATCGAAAGTTGTCCCTTCCGTGCTTTTTACGATGTTTCTGGCTTGAAAATCATTTTCTTCCCCAGTGCCGTAATACACAACCGGGACGTTCGCATGAATTTTCGGCAGATGCTCATCATCTCCGCAGGCAATAATGCCTTTGTTGACTTGAAGAGCCATCTCTTGGAAAGCGTCAAACACATCGTCAATGCTTGAGAAGTAATCAGGGTGATCAAAATCAATATTCGTCATGATCGCGTAGTCAGGCTGATAGCTTAAGAAATGGCGGCGGTATTCGCACGCTTCAAATACAAAGTATTCGCTGTTTTCATTTCCCTGGCCCGTTCCGTCCCCGATTAAGAAAGAGGTCGGTTTTGCGTTTTGGATCACGTGAGCCAGCAGGCCCGTAGTCGACGTTTTTCCGTGTGCGCCCGTAACGGCAACACTGGTGAATTTTTTCATATAGTCGCCTAAAAACTTATGATAACGTATCACCGGAATTCCTTCAGACATGGCTTTTTCAATCTCTGGATGCGTGTCTGGGAATGCGTTTCCGGCAATGACTGTCATGTCGGGTTTGATATTATCCGCTCTAAAAGGAAGAACCGTAATATTTCTTTTTTCAAGCGCTGTTTGCGTAAAAATAAACTTTTCGATATCCGATCCTTGGACAGTATATCCATTATCATGAAGTATTTGGGCAAGCGGACTCATACCCGTCCCTTTTATTCCAACAAAATGATAAACAGTCATAATTGTACCTCCAACAAACGTCTATCTGTTCCCCAGTATATGACGCTCATTTCAATTTGCGACCGCGGCGGCGAAAAGCCGCCCTTAGCGGCGTATTTTTATATGTTTTGTTATGTTCAGTATCCGGTTATTTCTTTCCGATTAAACCTAGATATCAAGATTTGTCTATGCGCATCTGCTGTAAAGCGGCATAGCTGTTAAATGCTCTAAACACTATCATACCATGTTTGGTGTGAAAATGAACCCATATTATTCGTTTATTAAATCACTTGCTGTGATCAGCACCTCACGAGGTTTGCTTCCTTTTGCCTCAGAGATCATGCCTTCCGCTTCCATCATATCAATCAGCCTTGCCGCGCGATTGTATCCGATTCTGAATCTTCTTTGCAGGCTTGAAGTGCTCGCGCTGTTTTGCTCAACCACATACTCACACGCTTCGTCAAACAGTTCATCCTCTTCTTTCAGGGCTGAGCCTTGTCTTACCAGCTCTTCTTGTTCAAATAAATAGGTTGGCGGCATTTGATTTCTGACGTGGGAAACGACGCGGTCGATTTCGCGGTCCGATACAAAGTTGCCTTGCAGGCGGACCGGTTTTCCCGAGCCGTTTTCCAAAAAGAGCATATCGCCTTTTCCGAGAAGCTTTTCCGCACCGGCTATGTCAATAATTGTTCGGGAATCAACCTGGCTTGAGACAGAAAATGCGATTCTCGTCGGGATATTCGCCTTAATCAGACCGGTAATGACATCGACTGACGGCCGCTGAGTTGCGACGAGCAGATGGATTCCGCACGCCCTGGCTTTTTGGGCAATCCGCGCAATGCTCTCTTCGACATCATTTGGAGCCACCATCATCAAATCAGCAAGCTCATCAATAACCACAACTAAATAAGGCAGCTTTTCGCCCGTGTGGTGATCTGCAGTTAATTGATTAAACCGGTCAATGTCGCGGACACCCGAATGGGCAAACAGCTCATAGCGCCGCTCCATTTCCTCAACGACCCATTTTAAAGCAGCCGTAGCCGCTTTGGCGTCAGTGATGACCGGGCTGACGAGATGAGGAATTTTATTGTAGGGAGCCAGCTCTACCATTTTCGGATCAATCAGCAGCACCTTTACTTCACTCGGATCAGCTTTATACAGCAGGCTGACTAATATTGTATTGATGCATACGCTTTTCCCCGAGCCCGTAGCACCGGCAATCAAGCCATGCGGCATTTTCTTCAAGTCGATGACGACAGGGTTTCCTGAGATATCCAATCCCAGTGCTGCTGTAAGCGGTGACTTGCTTGTCCTGAAAGCTGGGCTGCGAATCATCTGGCGTAAATCAACCACCTTGCTCGTGCGGTTCGGAACTTCAATTCCGATCGTGTTTTTCCCCGGAATCGGCGCTTCGATCCGAATATCTTTTGCGGACAGGCTGAGTTTAATATCATCAGACAAGTTGGTGATTTTATTCACTTTTACGCCTGGCTCAGGATGCACTTCGAATCTTGTGACAGACGGCCCCTGGGTCACATGGACGACATTGGCGCGGACATTGAAATTTTTCAGGGTCAAATCAAGAAGCTGGCGCTGTTCTTCGATCCACGCAGTATCATCTTGAACTTGCGCTGGCGGGACGTCAAGCAGTGCAACATTCGGAAACACATAGCTGCCGCGGCGCTCCTCTGCTTTTTGCTGTTTGTGCGTATCTCTTTTCAGCATCATGACATTAAAAGGAACGGACGGCCCTTTTTGAGGAGATGCGCTTTGTTCAGTATGTTTCTCCTGCATGACAGGCCTTTTTTGCGATTCATCTGCAGCTGCATGTGTCTCTTCTTCACGGATCTCCCTCCGGTTTTCACGGGCTTCAGAAAACGGTCTGGAACCCAGTTCCATGTTGTCATCGTGCTCCGATTCTATATGATTGTCTGGCTGAACATCTATCTTCGTGTCCTCAGTTTCTATTATGCTGCCTGATGGCTCTTCTGATTCTTTGGCTTCTGTTTCTGCTTGAGTCAGAGCCTCAGATGCTGAACGCCCATAGCCAGCATGCGAGAAAGGCTCTTCCTGTTGAATTTCTATTTGCTCTTCTCGAACAGCAGGGGTCTCAGCAGTTTCTGGCGCGCTTGCGCGGTCATTATTTACTGCGCTGTCTGACGGCTCTTCCGATAATTCAGCCTCAGATACTGCCTCTGTCAGAGACTCAGGTGCTTTTTGTTCCTCATCATGTTCAGCTTGGAAGACAAGTTCTTCTAATTTCTCAGGCTGTTTTACTGCTAGTTCTTCTTGATTCTCAGCCGTTTCAGTGTCTTCAAGGTTTACACTGCTGTCTGACGATTCTTCTTGTCTCTCGGTCACGGTATTTGTCAGTGTCTTAGGCTTTTCATCAGGTTCAGCAGCGAAGAAAGACGCCTCTTTTTCTGGCTGCTGAATGCCGGATGCAGCTGGCCCTTTGTTATCTGACGGCTCGGCTGGGTTCTTCGCCAGCGCTTCATCACGCTCTGCAGACTTTCCGTTTAAGACACCAGAAGGCTGTTCTTCAAATTGGGGATCCCGGAGGAAAGACCCTTCTTTTACGTGCTGTTCCGCTCTGTCAGCAGCTGGATCTGTATAGAAGCGTTCACGTTCAATTTCTTCTGACAGCAGTGTTACCTTCTCTTTTTCAACAGATTTGTCCGGTGCCTTCAATGCGTCAGAAGGCTGTTTCGGCACATCCTTATTGACGGATGGTTTTTGATTGAATCCATATATAGGCGAAGGGATATTTGTCGGTTTAAACGGTTTCTTCGCCGGCTCTGATGTTTGATATGTATGCTGCTCTTTTTCATTTTTCGGGCGGTCCTTGTGCGGTGCGGCGCTTGGTCGGGGCGCGGATTGCGGCTTGTCCGAAGGTGCGCGGCGCCTTCTCAGCTCATGATTGTTGTATCCATCAGGCACGACTGGAAAACGGAACTTGCCGTTTGGATATTCATAATATATTTTAGGATCTTCCAATCTTTTTAATTGTCCTTCGGAATGATGTACTTCTTGTTGCTGCGGAATTTGAGCGGGTTTTGTTTCCCGTTCAGCATCCTCTTTGCTCTCGCCTAAAAACAAATCAAAAAATTTATGAAGCCAACTCATAATTTATCTCTAACTCCCTTATAGTTTTATGGGACGTTTTTTAGTATACCATTGCTGGTCTGCCCAGAAAAGATTAAGCTTTCAGCAAAACAAAGCCGCTAAACAAGGGCTTAGCGGCTTTTCACATGATTCGTTTTTTTGGGCGGATTTATGGGAGTCTAAAACTGAAATGCGTCTCCCGCCTCATGGTCTCCTTCTAACACAAGGATTCCTTTTTCAGCCGGAGCATCCGGCAAAGCGAGCTCTTTTGCTGAACAGATCATTCCGCTTGACGGAACGCCGCGAAGCTCAGCATCCTTAATGACAAGTCCGCTCGGCATCACAGCTCCGACTTTGGCAACGACCACTTTTTGTCCTTGGTCAACATTAGGCGCGCCACAGACGATCTGAAGCGTTTCTTCTCCTACATTGACTTTACATACGCTTAATTTATCCGCGTTCGGATGTTTTTCTTTTGATTCCACATATCCAACAACAAACTTCGGAGATAAATCAACGACTACTGTTTCTTCAACGCCGTTTCGGTTTAGAATCTCATTTACATCTTGCACGAACGTTTCTGAGAGCGTAACAGGGCCGTTTTCATCAATGGTCAAGTAAGAAGACGCGTTGAAAATGTTGAAGCCCGTTGTTTCCTTTGTTTCGTTATTAAAAATTTTAACGACATCGCCGTGTTTTTCATAGCCTATTTGTTCGCGTGTCACATCTTGAAGAGAGATCAGAAGCGTGTCTCCCACACCTTCATTATTATAAAATGCGTTCATAAGTAAAAATCCTTTCTAATCCTTTTTCGGACGGCTTTTCGCCAGGATAAACACCGGTTCCAGCTTTCCTTCATTGTACAAAAATGAAAGGGCTGTAATCGGAACGGTGCCGCCAGCAAAGAAGCTCATCGACATTTGCCCTAGAATATCATACCCCGATTCATTCCGGATGTCAGCAAGAATCAGAACGTCCTGATGCGGAACAGAGATCGCCAGCTCACCTTCTGCACGTTCCTTGTACTCATTTAAAATCGCTTCGTTCAGAATCCGGCTGGCGTCGTAACCGTCGTTTGCTCTGAAGAAATAAAAGTGATTGCCCGCAACTGTATCCTCTTTGACAACCGCCGGCAGGGAACGGAGATTAAATGCAGCCGTCTCTCTGATCCGCTCTTTTGTCCAGTTTTCTTTCTCAAGCATGCGCTGATCGATTAAACGGTAAGTTTTCCCGAGGTCAAGCGCGTAATAAATTCTTGTCTCTGCGGTATGATCATCATAAATAAGCGGAATATCTTCGCTGGACTTGTCCGGGAAAGAAGTCGAGCGGATCACCGGGTAAATACGGCTTTCTTTTCCGGACATTTCCTGAGCCTTCCCTTCCATTGCCGTCATTGCTTCTGAGACGTAATACACAATTTCATCAATGGCTTCGTCTTTTTTCAGCTCCCATTTTGCAATAATCGGCGGCAGGTCGAGCGTAATTCCTTTTTTGGTCGTTTGATCCTCAACACGGAGGGTGTCTTTTTCTCTGTCAAACAGAAAGGAGCGATTCACGTGCTGCAGGCGCTGTTTCAGAATATCTGACAGCTTCCTTGAGGTCATTTTCAAACCGATGTCCTCCTTTACGCTTTAGCGAGAGAGTCTGTTAAAAATTGTTCAATTTCTTCTTTTGTTTTGCGGTCTTTGCTCACAAAACGATTCACTTCTTTTCCTTCATTAAATACCACAAAGCTTGGGATTCCGTAAATTTCCCACTCTGCACATGTATCAATGAATTTGTCGCGGTCTACGTAGTAGTAAGTGAATTCAGGGAAGTTCGCTTCCAGTTCAGGCAGAAAAGGCTCTACAAAACGGCAATCAGGGCACCAGTCAGCTGAAAACATAAATACCGCCCAATCATCCTTTACCGCTTTTTCCAGCTCTTGAGTTGATTCAATTTTTTTCATTTCTTATCCCTCCAGTTGTTATTCTTACATGTTGGTTTATCGATACTCGTCCATTTGGATCATACCAAACTGCTTGCGGCAAAACCACCTATATGCAACGAATGAATATGTAAGATTGGCTTTCTCATTATCATTATCATATTTTATTTGCATTATCAAGCTCGTTTCGTTTAACATCGTGTTCATGAGGGTCAAATTTACAGATGGACATACATAAGGAGGGATTCAGTATGAAGTTTATCGTCTATTTAGCTGGAGAAATCCACAGCAATTGGCGGGAAGAAATCAAAGAGAAAACAAAATCACTGAAGCTGCCGATTACGTTTGTCGGCCCGATGGAAAATCATGACCGCTCAGACAATATCGGAGAAGAAATTGTGGGCGTTCAGCCAAATGCCGTTTTGAAGGATGACAAAGCCTCAGACATGAACAACTTCAGAACCGCTGTCCTGATGAATAAAGCAGACTTTGTGATCGCTCTGTTTGGCGAAAAATACAAACAGTGGAACACGGCAATGGATGCCTCATATGCGATTGCAAAAGGAAAACCCCTGATTATCATCCGGCCGGAATCGCTCCATCATCCTTTAAAAGAGCTTTCCAACAAAGCAAATATAACGGTTGAAACCGTGAATCAAGCCATTAAAGCCCTCTCCTATCTATTTGAAACAGAATAAGAAAAAAGCTTGTCGAGCCGGGCTTACTGCCCCGTTCAACAAGCTTTCATAAAATCTTACATATTTTCTTTAATCGCAGCCACCGTCTGCTTATCGCAGGCTGTCACAAGTTTGATGAGCATTTCTTTAGCAGCAGCATAATCATCAATATGAATGATCGAAGCGTTCGTATGAATGTAGCGTGAACAAATGCCGATAACCGCTGACGGAACACCGCTGTTCGAAATATGAACTCTGCCCGCATCCGTTCCCCCGCCGGATACAAAATATTGATACGGAATGTCATGCGTTTCCGCCATATCAAGAACAAATTCTCTCATTCCGCGGTGCATGACTGTCGTTCTGTCAAGAATGCGGAGCAAAAAGCCTTTTCCAAGCTGGCCAAATTCATTTTTGTCTCCGCTCATATCGTTTGCCGGGCTGGCATCGAGGGCGAAAAACAAATCCGGTTTAATCATATGAGAAGCCGTCTGCGCGCCTCTCAGCCCTACTTCTTCCTGAACCGTTGCCCCCGCATAGAGCGTATTCGGAAGTTCTTTTCCGTGCAATTCCTTCAGAAGTTCAATGCTCAAGCCGCAGCCATACCGGTTATCCCATGCTTTTGATAAAATTTTCTTTTCATTCGCCATCGTCGTAAAAGGGCAGACAGGCACAATCTGCTGTCCCGTTTTTATGCCGATTTTAATAGCGTCTTCCTTATCATCCGCTCCAATATCGATCATCATGTTTTTGACATCCATCGGGCGGTTTCGCTGAGCATCTGTCAGCAGGTGAGGCGGTATGCTTGAAATCACACCCGGAACCGGCCCGTTATCTGTTTGAATTTCAACTCGCTGTGCCAGCAGCACCTGGCTCCACCAGCCCCCAAGCGTCTGAAATCTGAGCAGCCCGTTGTCTGTAATGGATGTGACCATGAAGCCGACTTCGTCCATATGCCCGGCAACCATGATTCTCGGTGCGCCCTCTTCACCCTTTCTGACTCCGAAAACACTTCCCAGTCTGTCCTGAACGATGTCATCGGCATATTTAGCCAGCTCCTGCTTCATAAAAGCACGAACCTGATGCTCATTGCCCGGCGCGCCGGGAAGCTGCGTCAGTGTTTGGAAAAGCGCTTTCGTTTCTTGATTCATGTTTTCCCCTCATTTCTATGTAGTCCCTTTATTTTATTCGAAAAAATCTAGTTTTCCAAGCACCGTGACCGAATCTGCTCCATCAGCCGCGTATTGCTTAACAGGATTTGGCGGTTTCTGTATAATGAAAAGTACGATCAACCAGGAGGTGCTTTATTATGAAATTGCGTCATCTTCTTTTAGGAGCAGGACTTGGCATTTGTACGGCCGTCGTTGTGAAACAGTATGTGATGAAGCCTTATATTTCTTCAGAAAAAGCGCTTCGTATCGTAAAATCCGCTTTTAAGCAGCGGGGGCCGATTGACGGATCATGGATTTACACCCAGCCGGAGCCTTATAATGTGAATGGAGAAACGGTACAGGTATACAAAACCGGCATTACACGATCCGCTTTCGGAGAATTAGAGCAGTATGAAGTCATGGTGGACGCGAAAACGGGGGACATTGTAGATGTCATTGATACAATCGCCTCCTAACGCCGGACAGGCATAAAATAGAAGCCGCTGCTCAAGCAGCGGCCCTTTTTTATGATATCGCGCGGATCGGTTTGTATACCGGATACCACATCGCATCCTGCACAGCCTGTATGATGTCTTCAGGCTCTTCCGTCGCAACGCCTTCCTTAATCGCGGTTTTAGCCACTTCCACCGCAACAGTTGCCGATACAGTCCGCAAATCCTCTATCTTCGGCAGCATCGGCGCGCCCGGCACTCCGACATTGACCATACTTGCGATCGCCCGGGCACATGCTTCAAACATGCCATCGGTTATTAATTTTGATTTGGTGACAATCGTTCCAAGCCCAAGGCCCGGGAAGACAAGCGCGTTGTTTGCCTGGCCGATATGGTACGTCACGCCGTTATATTCCACTGGCGGGAACGGGCTTCCTGTCGTGACAAGCGCGCGGCCTTCTGTCCATTCGATCAAATCCTGAGGTTTCGCTTCAGAAAGAGTTGTCGGATTCGACATTGGCAAAATGGCCGGCCGTTTCACATGTGAAGCCATTTCTTTTACAATTTCTTCAGTAAACGCGCCTGAAACAGTTGATGTCCCGATCAGAATCGTCGGTTTCGCCTGCCGGACCACTTCAAGGAGATCAATACCTCCGCCTTCTCCCTTTCGCTGATAATCCTTGACCTCATCAGCCGAACGTGCGTATGGCTTTTGGAAATCAAAAAGCTGTTCCATATCATCTGTTAACAATCCGTTTCGGTCTATGCACCAGAAGCGTTTGAAAGATTCTTCCTCACTCAATCCTTCTCGCACCAAAGCCTCGCGCAGCTGTTCAGCAATCCCGATACCTGCCGTGCCCGCTCCGAAGATGACGACTCTGTGATCTCTCAGCGGCACTTTAGACGCTTTTGCACAGGATAAAACGGCCGCCAGTGAAACAGCGCCTGTACCTTGGATATCATCATTAAACGTACAAATCTTATCTTTATACCGTTTCAAAATGCTGCGCGCGTTTTTCGCCCCGAAATCTTCCCAGTGCAGCAATGCATTCGGGAATGTTTCTCTCGCCAGCGCAACATAATCGTCAATAAATTGGTCATAGCGTTCCCCGCGCACTCTGGAATGCTGGTTGCCGACATAAAGCGGGTCGTTCAAGAGGCTCTCCTGATTTGTCCCCGCATCTAAAACAACAGCCAGCACTCTGCTCGGATCTATGCCGGCAGCCGCCGTATAAACCGCTAGCTTGCCGATAGAAATCGCAATCCCGCCGACACCCCAGTCTCCGATTCCTAAAATACCTTCCGCATCAGTTGCTACAATTAAATCGATCGTATCGCGTTGATCTTTATACTGTTTAAATGCTTCTCTCATACCGTCTGGGTCATCGATTGACAAATAAAGCCCTCTTGGCTTTCTGTATTCATGGCTGTATCTCTGGATCGCCGTTCCCACTGTCGGAGTATAGACAATGGGGAGCATTTCCCCTAAATGGTCATTTAAGAGTCGGTAAAACAGCGTTTCGTTCCGATCATGCAGCGAGGTTAAATAGACATTTTTGCTCAAATCATCAGGCTGTGCGGAATATTGTTCGTACGCTCTTTTCGCTTGATCTTCAATCGTTAATACCTTTGGCGGTAGAAAGCCTTTTAAACCTAGTTCTTTTCTTTCTTCCTCAGTAAAAGCAACACCTTTGTTCAAAAAAGGAACAGAGAGTACTTCAAGGCCTCTTAACGTTGTTTGAATGTCTCCTTCGTTTGTTACTTTGAATTGTTTCACCCTGCCTCTTCCTTTCTGAGCATAATTAGTACTAGGTTTGCATTATTAGCCGGAAAACATGCAGGGCAAACATTAAAATATGCTATGGCTTCTTGCGCTTGACTGCATCTTTGATGCTTCCATCCTCATCCCATTTCAGCGCGTGATACTGGGCGTCATGGTAAAAAATAAACCAAGCGTCTTTTTCCGCCGCAAATGCCTGCCATTTCTGCTTTTGCGGTATAGAGGTCATTGGATAATCATCATAAGCCAGCACCCATAGCGGATTGCGGTGGGCGTGTGTCGGCATTAAATCTGCCATATGTACGGCGGTTTCACCCGCATCCTCGCATATTAGCACACTGTGTCCGTCGCTATGGCCCCCGGTATGATGCATCGTAATCCCCTCTGTGATCGTTAAGGTGTCTTCAAAGGTTTTCACTTGGCTGGCAATAGCCTCCCAGTTTTCTTTCCAATACGTATTTTTTGATCTGATATTCGGATGACGCATTTCATTCCATTCAACAGCCGATGCATAAATCACTGCATTCGGAAAGACAGAGACGAGCTGTTCTCCTTCATATTCTGTTAAACCGCATGCGTGGTCGAAATGAAGATGTGTCATAGCAATCACGTCTATATCATCAACCGTTAATCCGAGTGCCGCTAATGATGGTTTCACATTCGACTCTTGTGTCACGCCATAGTTTCGTTTTTGTTTTTCAGACATCTTTCCGGACCCGATTCCTGCGTCGACGATGATATTGAGCCCGTCCTTTTGAATGAAAATAGGGTCTGTCCTTAGTTCAATCTGGTTATTTTCATTGACTGGATATTTTTTAGACCATAACGGCTTAGGAACGACGCCGAACATGGCGCCTCCGTCCATATGTGTCACGCCTCCGTCAAGCCAGGTCAACGTGATATTTCCGATTTTCATTGTTTTCATTTTCATCCCCCCTGTCATCATGGTAGCAAACGGCCCATAAAAAAAACAGACTCCTGTATCAGAGTCTGTTTTACGTTCTCCATTCAACCTCAGCCCGATAGATCGGCTGGCCAAGCGCTGAAAATTTTTCTTCATATTCTGTCATAATATTGCCTTCCAGATTGCTGTTATGCAAATCGAGACTGACATATGTCAGCAGCAGGCCGTATTCAGAGAAGCTCTTCAAAGAGTACTCAAACAAGCCGCGGTTGTCCGTTTTAAAATGAATCGCTCCGCCTTTTCCCATCACTTCTTCATATTTTTTGAGGAAGTGGGAATACGTCAGACGGCGTTTTTCATGACGGTTTTTCGGCCAAGGATCAGAAAAGTTCAAGTAGACCCGATTGACTTCACCCGGCTCAAATACATCCGTCAGCGTGTCCGCATCTATATTCAGAAGCTTTACATTCGTTGCTTCGCTATCTTTTACTTTTTGGACGGCTGTCACGATGACGCTTTTAAATAACTCAATCCCAATATAATTGATGTCTGGATTTTGTTTGCCCATTCCAGAAATAAATTGCCCTTTTCCTGTCCCAACCTCGATATGAATCGGATTGTCGTTGCCAAACACTGTGTTCCATTTCCCTTTATAATCAGCAGGGTTGCTGATGGCAATATGTGCGTTTTCAGCCAAAAAGTCATCAGCCCAAGGCTTGTGGCGCATTCTCATATGATTGACACCTCTATCTATTATTTCGACTAACAACATACCATGAATTAAAAAGACCCGCAAGCTCGTTTTTTAAAGCGTGCCCGCTAAAGCTGAGTATATAAAAAAAAGAGGTTTCCGTCTGCCGGAACACTCCTTTCACATGTATAAAAACGCTCTGTTTTGAACAATTTAACCCGTATGATACTGAAGGGATGTGTACCGCTATGGGTTTACATTATGAGCATCAAGTTCATTTATTAAAGGATATATTGACTGACCATCAATTGGACTGCTGCGGAACCGTCGCAGAGTACGAACAGCTTGAGCGTGTGATTAAATCGCTGATGGCAAACACCGAGCTTGATTCAAACTTCAAAAACGTGCTGGAAGATGTTTACCGCTATAGCCAATCAGGAATATCGTCGAAATCCATCGACTCACACATACAAGAGCATCAGAACAGCCTGTCTCAATGGGTAGAGCAAATGAATTCGTATTCCTGATTATTCAACGATGCGTTTCATGAGAATATGCAGTTCTTCCATTGCATCATGAAATTCTTTATCATTGCCTTTTGCTTTATGCCAGGCAATGAAAGTGATTGTTTCAGATAACACATACCAAGCCATTCGTAAGCGCAGGCTCTCTGTTAACTCAATGCCGTACATGCTCAGCCAGCTCTCCCAAGCTGGCTTTTCGACGTAGTGGTACAGCAAAGGCCCTAGATCCATCGCCGGATCAGCGATCATGGCGCCGTCCCAGTCAATTAAATACAGCTGGTTGTCTTCAGACAATAGCCAGTTATTATGATTGACATCACAATGGCAAACGACTTTCTCACCGAAATGCACTTCATGCAGATGTTCTTCTAAATACTTGATGCCTTCTTGAATCAGCGGTGAAGATTGCTGCACAGCAAATACAGCCTGCTTGAGCTGAGACAGAAGAGCCCCCGGGTTCAGCGGTTCTTTTCCAAGTCTCTTCAACATGTCCAGCAAGGCTTTTGATGTGTGTATTTTACGAAGCAATTCAGCAACGGGCCGTCCGCTCATATCTTTAGGCTTCAGCTCTCTGCCGGTCATCCAGTGCTGGGCCGTAATCACGTCCCCATTTTCCATCCGTTTTGTCCAAACCAGCTTCGGAACAATGCCTTCGGCGGATAAAACAGCTAAAAAAGGTGAGCTATTACGTTTTAAAAAAAGCTGCTGCCCGTTATGTTTCGCATAATATGCATCTCCTGTAGCTCCTCCGGCGGGGAAGATCTCCCAATCGCTACCTAGTAATTGTCCCAACCAGTTCATATCAATGTTCAACCCATCATTTCTTAAAATATTTTAGAATAAAGGCTAATCGTCTCTAGTCTATCCAGCGAGTGCCTTTTTCGTACGAATCGTATGAAAATAAAAAAGACAGCTATTGAGAGTCTCATATGCTAATCAATAGCCGTCCTTTAAATTTTAGCGCTATAGCACAAACTTCGTCAAGCAAAACTCTTAAGATCTGATGCTAAATATAAGATAACTGTTCCGATGCCGTTTACCGCAACCGCTTTCTTGATTTCTTTCGGATCATGCCGAAAACCTGATGTATCACTTAAAAGCAGGTACGTCTTGTCGTTTGGCAGCTTCCATTCAACAGTTTCCGGACTCGCGTGGTGGATAACGATGATGTCTTCCCATTCATCAACCTCGCCGAGATCAGAAAGCCTGAATGCAATGAGGTGTTCTTTTAGCGTCAAACATTCAAGATGGCGCTGGATATCTGCAGCCGACCTGAGACGGAACGCCGGATGCGTTTTTCTCAGCGATATCAGCCTGCTGATATAGTCAACATCTTTTTTGAATGTATCACGGCGATCCCAATCCAGCTGGTTAATGCTGTCACTGGATTGATAACTGTTTTCCACCCCCTGCTTCGTCCTGAAAAATTCCTGGCCGCTGTGTATGAACGGCACTCCTTGGGCAAGCAAGATAACCGCGGCTGCAAGCCTTTGCCTGCTCCTCTTACGGCTTTCAGTTTCTTGAGGAAGCGCAAGGTCCATTTTATCCCAAAAAGTGTGATTGTCGTGTGACTCAACATAATTGATGGACTGGCTGGGTTCAGGAACAATTGGTGCAAATGCCTTCCATCCCGAAGACCCGGCAATTCCGTGCATAACGGCTTCCGCTGCTTCACAGCCGCCGAGCGCAAAGCCCGCTGCCGTAAGGTGAAAGGTATTCCCTTTCACAGCATCACGAAACGTATCATTGAAAAAGCCGATGCCCGGCATTTTTGAAGCGTTCGCCAAGGTCGCTTTCTGTTCATGCGGCAGCGGTGTCGCCAAATCCCATCCTTCCCCAAAAAGCAGGATTCCGGGCTTTACCGCAGTTGCTTGTTCTTTGATGTAAAGCACGGTGTCAATATCTAAAATACCGAGCAGATCAAAGCGGAAGCCGTCGGCATCGTATTCCTCAATCCAGTAGATGACGCAATCCGCGATGAATTTTCTAGCCATCCGCCTTTCTGAGGCGATGTCATTTCCAACACCGGTGCCGTTTGACGGCATCCCAAATTCGTCATGCCGAAAAAAATAACCGGGCACTGTCTTTTCAAACGATGACTTCTCCCGTTCATACACGTGGTTAAAGACGACATCCAGAATGACTCGCAGGCCGTGCTGGTGAAGGGTGTTGACCATATGTTTTAGCTCTGTTTTTCTTGTTTGAGGATCATGAGGGTTTGAGGCATAGCTTCCCTCTGGGGCAAAGAAATGGAGCGGGTTATACCCCCAATTGTAAGCATCAAGCGGCTTCTCTTCATCAACTCCGGCAAAATCATTTACCGGCAGCAGCTCTACATGTGTAACGCCGAGCTCTTTTACATACGCCAGTCCGGAAGAGCAGCCATTTGCGGTTTGCGTTTCTGTTTCCGTCAGCGCTAAGTATCTCCCCTTGTTTTTCATACCGCTGCTTATATGGATGGAAAAGTCGCGGATGTGCATCTCATAGATCACGGCATCCACAGGGTTTGAGAATGGTGCGGCCGAATCAACCCATTTTATCTCATCCGGGCGCAGGACGACGCCCTTCTCTCCATTTACCGTCACGGCCTTTGCATACGGGTCAACGGTTTCCGTCCATTCTGAATTGTTGCAGATGCAGAACACATACTCATATCCGTGGAGATCGCCGGTGACTGTAACGGTATAAACGCCTTTTTCCATCCGAATCATTTGGAAGGTGCGCCCGTTTTTTTCAGAATGGGAAAGTTTTACAGCAACTGAGGCTGCGGCAGGCGCCCATACTTTAAATTCAGTATAATCCGCAGTATAAACAGCCCCCAGCTCTCCGTCATAATAAAATACATCATCAAACGCGTCCGTCCGGATGACCGCGCCTATTTGGAGATCCGTTTTGTCGCCGCTGGACGCTCTCACAGCATGTGTTGTTCCGAGAGTCACTGGACGGTCGGATGCGCAGACGTACTTGTATTTTCCTTCAAGCAGATATTCCTCTCTGACAGCCAAAGGAATATCTGTTGTTTCTGTCTCAAGCCGAAAAGGCGGTTTCATGATGCCTTTTTGTTCAGCAGGAATTAGAACGGTAATGATATTCATGTCATCGACATACGCTTCGAAGCTGCGGCGGATGCTGACCATCGGAAACTCTCTCCTCCAAACACATTTTAAGTTTTGATCCTTAGGGGTGAAGGACTCGATGCCAAACGAAACGGGGTGGTGCCCATGATTTCTCCGTCAGCATGAAACGGAATTTTGTCCTTCGTGTAAAACGTAATGTCCTTTGCTTTAAACATCGTAACGCCGTCCATTTTGATATGCTTACCAAATGCCATCAAACATAATAGCCAATATTTTTTCAAAAACGGCTGATTTTCAACGATCACGATATCAAACGCTTTTTCGCGCGGATTTGCAAGAGGTGCCGCCTTCATGCCGCCCCTGTAGAATGGGTGGTTGGATACGACCGCAAACCAGACATCATGAAATTCTTGTGTTTCTCCTTCAACTGTACAGGCTAACGAAAACGGCTTAAAGGTGGCGGAGGCGCGCAAATGGGAAAGCGGATAAACAAGAAATCGAAGGCGCAAAAAAAGAAAAACCCGTCTTAACGGAAATTCCAGCGCCTTTTTATTGACATATGCGTCAAACCCGATCCCGATATGATTCATAAAATAAAGAACCTGCGATTTATCCTGAAAGAAATTGACGCTCCCTAAATGAAAGGATCGGGTTAACGGACGCTTCTGCTTCCTGATTTCGTGCATCAGATCCACTTTTTTGATAGAGAATCCCCGCGAAAAATCATTATACGCGCCCGCCGGCACAAAGCTCAGTTCAATATCGTCAACATCTTTCAGCCCGTTGACAACTTCATGCATAGTTCCGTCTCCGCCAATGACAATCAGCCGCTTCAGCTTATATTCCTGTATCGTTGAAATCTGCCTGGCGAGCACCTCGGCGTGCCCCGGATGTTCAGTTAAAAATGAACGATGCTCAACCTTACGTTTGATCAGTTCCTTTTGAATGGACTTCCAAACACGCAGGCCGTTTCGGCGGCCTGCTGTCGGATTAATAATAAAAAACCAATGGCTCATCTTTCTCACCTGCTTATGTTATGAGAAAACCGCTCATATCGTTCTCTTTCACTCCAGCCACTCTTGTCTGCGATAGGAGTCAGACATGCAGTAAGACAGCAGAGCCTTTGCAGCCTTTACCTGATGATGTTTAATCGGGGCAGTGTTTTTCTTCTGCCGCTCAATCCATTCTTCCGCGCCCCGCTTATCCGCTATTTCTAAGCCGTATGGCGGCTCCGGATAATCGATGTACGACGTTCTGCTCAGAAGCAATTTTCGAACCGGAATATCAGCCTGTTTTTCCTTTATGATCTTTGAGACAACGGATTCCGTACGAAACAGGCTCAGCCCCGGATTTAACACTGATGCAGTCTGAGAAGCTGTTTTCTTCTCCCAAAAACGATTTTTAGACCCTATGTACACACTGTCTTCCTCCGCCTCTAAGAAAGAAACGCAATAAATCTCAAGGGGAGAAATAATCACAATGCTTAATTCAACCGCCGCCTGCTGAATTTTCAGCACAGGCTTATACATAACGAAATAAGAATCAGGCAGCTGCTGGGTCAGATAACGCAAAATGCGGTCCTGCTTCACCTGGTTTGAGAGATGGGATATTTCTGCAAGAGTAGAGCTAGCCCATTTGAGCTGAAATTCATATAAATGTCTTTTATAAAAGGAAGCAAGCGCCATCCTGCTCTTCGGCAGCCTTACATGTAAATTGTCTTCTTCCTCAAACCATTGGTGTCTCTCTTCTTGTATATCGGCTTTTATCTCTTCTTTTCTTCTTTTCAAAGAAAATTTTTTTCGTTTCTGCACCGGTTCCGGCTCTTCGGCACTGGCTTGTTTTTCTTCATGCTGGCGCTCCGCTGCCTCTAATAGTGAAAGCCAGCGCTCTTTTTTCAGCCGTACAAACTGGTTTATATAATGGTACGGATCAAGCTCATATCTTGATATATAATCATGAATTTTGATGATTTGTGCCATGTTTGTTTCTCCACTCCGCAATAAATTAAGTTAAATGAAATTTGAATAGTTCCTCATACTTTGGTGATTGATTCAAATGTATTTGAAAGAGCGAGAATCGTTCAGCCATCATCGAAACCTCTCCGCTTTCAAACGGGACATGTGCCGGAAATCCTTCTTCGCCTGTCCATTTTCTGGCCAGCGTCATATGAGGGTGGTACGGTCTCTTTTCCACTTGAAAGCCGGCTTGAAGAACAGCCTGTTTTGTATGTTCCCGCAGCATTTCAAGTGTTTTGTTTTTCTTTGGCTCGAGGTGTAAAACACGCGGCCTTCTGCGGTCGCCGAATACATCAATTTTGCCAAACTCAATCGGAAACGGATCGGTTTCTGAAGCAATCGCAGCTAGCGAGCCTTCAAGCTGCTGGATTTGTGTCTCATCCGCCGCTCCGAGAAAAATCAACGTGATATGATAGTCAAGCGGGTGCACCCATTTTTGAAACGTTAAAACCGGCTCGTTTTTCGCAGCCTGGTCAATCGGATTCGCAATTCCTTCAGGAATGGGAACGCCGATGAAATAATGAGGCCGTATATCTGGCATCCGTCTGACACTCCCTTCTGTAACAGCTATTATTTTATCAATAAAGAGGCTGTGCGGATAGAGGAACAGTGTATGAAAACACTCTCGCACAAACGTTTATTATGTTAGGATATTATACGACACTTGTTTTATTCAGAAAGGAATGACAATGTTGAAAATCGTTGAAAATACAGCTGATCTGATTGGAAATACACCGCTTGTGAGATTGAATCGGCTTCAGCCGGAAAACGCGGCACAAGTCTATTTAAAGCTTGAATTTTTCAATCCGAGCGGCAGTGTGAAAGACAGAGCTGCTTATCATATGATGATAGAAGCGGAACAAAATGGTTTGCTCAAACCGGGATCAGTGATTATCGAGCCGACAAGCGGAAATACCGGAATCGGACTCGCCATGAATGCGGCCGCGCGCGGCTATAAAGCGATCTTAGTTATGCCTGATACGATGACGAAGGAACGGATCAACCTTCTTAAAGCTTACGGTGCAGAGGTTGTATTAACACCCGGAGCGGAAAGAATGCCGGGCAGCATCAAAAAAGCGAAGGAGCTTGCTGAACAAATTCCGAACAGCTATATCCCAATGCAGTTCGATAACACCGCAAATCCTGACGCGCACCGAAAAACAACGGCGCCTGAAATTGCCCGGGCAATAGAGGAAATCGGAAAGCCGCTCGGCGCTTTTGTCGCCTCTTCCGGAACGGGAGGAACCATTACCGGAACAGGTGAAGCGCTCAAAGAGCTTTTCCCGGATATCACGGTTCATGTTGTCGAGCCCGCGGGTTCGCCTGTATTATCCGGAGGAAAACCCGGCGCACATAAGCTTGTAGGGACGAGCCCAGGCTTTATTCCTCCGATTTTAAATCAAGACGTCTATGACGAAATTATCAAAATCTCTGATGAAGACGCCTACACGACGACAAGACGCCTTGCTGCAGAAGAAGGAATTCTTGTCGGGCCCTCTTCAGGTGCTGCCTGTTTCGCGGCAATCGAAACAGCGAAACGCCTCTCTCCTGACCAAGTCGTGGTCTGTATGACAGCCGATACGGGAGAACGGTATTTATCAACTGATTTATGGTCATTTGTTTAAAAAAGGACGGGCTTCAGAAAAAGCCCGTCCTTTTATTTTGCAAGTTCGTAGATCGCCTGCGCATATAAAGCTGTCGATCTCAGCAAATCATCGATTTCAATATATTCATCCTTTTGGTGTGCGCTGTCAGGACGTCCGGGGAAGAGCGGGCCGAACGCGACACCTGCTTTTAAAGATCTGGCATAAGTCCCCCCGCCGATTGAGATTAAATCAGCTTTTTTGCCCAGCTGGCCTTCATAAACCTTTTGCAGGGTTTTGACTAACGGATGGTCTGCTGACACATGATGCGGCTTGCTGTCTTTGAATTCTCCCAGCTTAAATTCAGATGCGCTTTCGAATGCATCGCGGATCACTTTGCTTTCCGCGGTCACAGGATAGCGGATATTGATCCCGAGTTCGCCTCCTTGCCCTTCCGTATAGCGGAGTGTTCCCACATTTAATGTCAGCTCGCCGCTAATGTCATCTTCACAATCAATATTCAGTTTCTTTCCTCTCGTATCGCCTGAAAACTTGTCTGTGACGACTTGCACAAATCGCTGTCCTGCTTCGTCAAGCTCAGCCTGCTGCAGAAATTCACACAACAAAATGCCGGCATTGATTCCATTGTTCGGTTCCATCGCATGGCAGGAAAGCCCGTACATACGCAAAATGAGCTGACCGTTCTCTATGCCAGCTTCTCCTTTTTGATCCGTCGTGCGAAGCATATCTTTAAATGAAGCAAGAATCTCTTCTTTTTTCAGCCCTTCAATGACAGCTTCAGCAGCATCGGGCACCATGTTCAAGCGAAGACCCGACTGAAATGAGACAAGCATTGCCTCAGAATCGGTTTGGTTTGAGTGGGGCGGGATAAGTAAAGACGCATCAATGATCCCTTTTTCCGCGTTAATAATCGGAAAATCGGCGTCAGGGGCAAATCCCAGTGTCGGCATTTCTTCATGCTTGAAATAATGCTCTACACATCTCCAATCGCTTTCTTCATCTGTTCCAATAATGATTCTGACGCGCTTGGACAGCGGCAGATTCATGTCTTTCACGATTTTCAGCGCATAGAATGCCGCCATTGTCGGACCTTTGTCATCAATGGCCCCCCTTGCATAAATCCGTCCGTTACGGATAGCAGCTGAAAACGGATCACTCGTCCAGCCGTCTCCGGGCGGCACGACGTCAACATGGCATAGTACGCCGACAATGTCATCGCCCTCGCCCCATTCAATATGACCTGCGAAGCCGTCAAGATTTTTTGTTGTAAAGCCTTCTTTTTCTCCAAGCTCCAGCAAGGAAGTCAGGCTGGCGTTTACTCCTTCTCCAAACGGTTTGCCGGTCCCTGCGGTTGTTTCATCCATTACACTGTTGATTCTCAAAAATTCCTGGGTATCACGAATTAAATCCTCTTTTCTTCTGATCACTTCAACTTCCCAGTTCATAACGTTCCCCTTTCCGCAAGAAATCACTTGCAAAAACCAAATAAAACGAATAATATTAATGGTGTTTTGTTAAAACGTTCGTAATTGGAGGATACTATGTTTCATCTAAAAGAGCAGAAAACATCCATAAAGCAAGAAATCATAGCAGGGCTGACGACCTTTTTCACAATGGTCTATATCGTCGTGGTCAATCCGGTCATTCTGGCTAACGCCGGGGTTCCTTTCGACCAGGTTTTCACCGCAACGATTATTGCCTCCATTGTCGGAACGCTGTGGATGGCCCTGGCAGCAAATTATCCGATTGCTATTGCGCCCGGCATGGGCTTGAACGCTTATTTAGCCTTTCATGTCGTAAGCGCCAGCGATGGCGGCATCACATACGCAACAGCTTTCAGCGCCGTATTTACAGCAGGGGTTCTCTTCATTATTCTATCGTTAACGCCTTTAAGAAAACAACTTATTGAGGCGATTCCAAACAATTTAAAATACGGAATCACAACAGGCATCGGGCTGTTTATCGCTTTTATCGGTTTGCGGCAGGCGGGAATTGTGGCAGCTGATGAGTCAAACTTGGTTACTCTCGGCGATTTGCATTCACCTGGTGTTATTTTAACGCTGATCGGGCTTTTGATCAGTGTGGTCTTGATGGTCCTCAACGTCAGCGGTGCCTTATTTATCGGAATGGCAGCGACCGCTTTGATCGCCTTTTTTACCGGCCAGCTGCATTTACCGAAGGGGTTAATGTCGCTTCCTCATTTGCCAGACGGCCTGATCATTTCAAATCCGTTTTCCGCTTTTGGCGATGTTGTACATCACGGCCTGTACGCTGTTGTCTTTTCTTTTCTTCTGGTCACGATATTTGATACAACAGGCACGATGATCGGTGTTGCTGAGCAAGCCGGGCTGATGAAAAATAACAAGCTGCCGAACGTGCGAAAAGCGCTGCTGGCTGATTCAACGGCGACAACAGTAGGAGCGGTTTTCGGCACAAGTCCAACGACGGCATTTATCGAGTCATCCGCTGGTGTCGCAGCCGGGGGAAGAACGGGGCTTACAGCTTTGACTGTTGCGGTGCTGTTTGCGGTTTCAATGTTTTTCAGTCCGCTTGTCAGTGCCTTATCCGGCATAGCCGCCATCACCTCTCCTGCTTTAATTATCGTCGGCAGCCTGATGATGCGCTCGGTGTCCAATATGAACTGGAAAGAGATGGACGAGGCATTCCCTGCGTTTCTCGTCATTCTGTCGATGCCTTTGACATCCAGCATTTCTACAGGAATCGCGCTTGGCTTTATTTCGTATCCGATTGTAAAAGCAGCGCGGGGAAAATGGAGAGAGATTCATCCGCTCGTTATCGTTTTCGCTATTCTGTTTTTCATCCAGCTGTTTATTTTATAGCACATACAGAAAACCCAAACGTCAGCCGTTTGGGTTTTTTATGTAAACAATAAAGAGACAGCAGCCGCTAATAAACAGCATGCGGCAAACGCATAGTGCAGGATGTTGGTACAGCTTTTTCTGGCCCGGTAATACTCATCACTTTCCTTATCGGCGCCAATTAACATAGGCGCATCCATCACTTTGTCAAAGATAAGCGTAAGGATATAACGGCAAACACCTATATATACCAAGAGCGCAATCAGCTTCAGCCAGATCGGGGAGACAAAGATTAGAACGGCGAAAGCTGACAACAGCATACACATCCGTCTTATATACTCGCCATTCCTCAGCAAAACTTTGAAAAACAATTCCTTATAGCCTGTGTAGATTGTTCTTTTTTTAAATATCCTTCTTGAATTCCGGAATAATAATGGTTTTCTTCTCATCCTGTCTTTCACTTTTGGCATTCCCGCCTCCTGGCTCATCATCATCACAAGCCCGGCAAGCGCCAGCCTGCTTTTTTTCTCTTCAGTCACCTCTGCTCCAAAAGCCGAGAACGAAGCTGTCTTTTTCAAACTGCGGACGAATGCGAAAATGAAAAACAAAATGCCAATGAGCGCAAGCAACCCCCACTCAGTGAAAATGATTAGGCCAGCAGAACCAGCAAAAAGAACGGCTCTGACAAGAATTTCGGCAACCCGCCTCGAAATGGAACGCGGCTTTCTGATCCTGTCTTGCTTTAAGGATAAGAAGAACATATGAAGGCTAAACAGATAACATAATAAAGCCGCGCTTTCTGCCAAGGTGATGTGAACAGAATGACTGATAAAGGGAAGAACAATAAAAAAGAGCAGCAGCCATTTGCCGAGCGTGACCAAAAAAGAATACACCAGCGCGTACCGTTTTAGCTGGTAGATCAGCTCTTTCTTTTGCAGCAAAAACACGTTGTCCGCTTCCATTAAAAACGTATGGATCGAGCCTGTGCACACGATCAGCACACACACGGCGTACAGCCATCTCCATTCCATCACCTCAGACCACTCATAAAAAAGGCCTCTTCCGTTCATCAAATCGATATACTGATAGATGACAAAAGCAAGCGCCGGTAAAACAATGTAGAGAGCGACTGTCCAGTCAATGACCGCATGCAATACCTTAAACTGATACCTGTAATAGTCAAACAGCCTGCGAAAAAAGAGCGATCGCCCGTTCATGGCCGGTCACCTTGGACCGCCTTATAAAAACAGTCAAGCAATGACTGCCCCTCTGATCCGGTCTGTTCCTGAATATCTTGTAACGTGCCCTGGAGAAACAAAGAACCTTTCTCAATCATGTAAAACCGGTCGCAGATTTTTTCTGCGGTATCGAGTACATGTGTGCACATGAGAATGCCGGCTCCCCTTTGTTTTTCATCCTTAAGCATGTCCACAAAACGTTTCGTTGATATCGGATCAAGGCCAATAAATGGTTCATCAATCACATACATATCCGGCTTAGAGAGAAAAGCTTGGATAAGCATCAGTTTTTGCTGCATGCCTTTCGAAAAGGTGATTGGCAGCTCATGCATAACGTGATCAAGCGAAAATGTCTGCAGCAGGCTTTCTGCCCGAGGCGCAAATTCACGCTCATCAATACCGTGCAACGTGCTGACCAGATCCAAATGCTCCCACAGCGTCAGTTCTTCGTAAAAGGACGGGTGCTCCGGAATGTAGGCAAATGAAGAGTCATTCCAAGCAATATGGCCTTTAAAGTCTTCTGAGAGGCCGAGTATCGCCTTGATTGCGGTGCTTTTCCCGGCGCCGTTTGCTCCGATCAGCCCGACTATCTCCCCTTTTCCGACTTCCAGAAAAACATCGGTGAGCACTTTTTTTCGGCTCGTATACCCCGCCTGTTCTATTGAAGCCTCAAGCATTTTTGCCAAATCTCACTCCTCCTCCAAAATTTACTACGAAACAGAATAAAAAAAGTTTCTTTAACCATAATAATATTGTGCCGAAATACATAGTAATCCAACAAGGATGGCTGCACAGCTCAAATTGGAAAAAATTAATAGGAGTTATCCCTAGATTCATTACTGCGATATCGTGTATAATGAGGGCGAATTATCTAAAAACTATAATATAAAATGTCTGCCTTTGTTGCTATTTCGTACGCAGTTGATAGTCGTGAGTTGTGGTTAGTCAAGTCCATCCGATCTTATGATAGGGAGTGGTTTTTTGAAACCTTCAACAAACCGTATGCTAACTCGAATTAAATCAGTTTACATGTTTATCCAAGAAAAAGGCCTTGTGACAACACAGGAACTGGTTGACGAATTCGGCATTACACCTAGAACAATTCAAAGAGACTTAAATGTGTTGGCATATAATGATCTTGTTCATAGTCCAAGCCGTGGCAAGTGGGAGACAACGAGAAAGAAAGTAAAGATTACATCATAAACATTGAAAATTACATAGGGCCGCCTGAGAGCGGCCTGATAGATACAGGGCGAAGAACTTTCTGAGCCTTGTTTTTGTGTGCTTACTTATATATAAAAAAATCCCGCATTAAAATGCGGGATTTCATTTTGTCATCTTTTCAGCGTGATTGAAAACCCTTGAAGTCTAGAAAAGGCGAGCATTGGAGCAGAGCGAATGTTTTAATTCGTGAGCACCAACGCGCAGACTTGACAACGAATGCGAGGGTTTGTCGACACGCTGAAATCCCGCATTAAATGCGGGATTTCTTCATGCCTGCGGTTCATTCAGCCAATGAAGTTCTTCTGCTGTAAGCTCACGGTATTCTCCCGGTGACAAGGCAGGATCCAAGGAAACACGCCCCATTGATAAGCGCTTCAGATAAATCACTTCATTGCCGACCGCCTTTGCCATCTGCTTGACCTGATGGTATTTTCCTTCCGTAATCGTCAGGTATATCACGGTATCGCCGTTGTCGTTTGTCTTGATTTCCGCTTTTGCCGGCTTTGTTTGATAGCCGCCTTCTATGTAGACACCCGCTTCTAAATCCGAGATGTCTTCCGGTGAAATCTGTGATTGTAAATGGACTTCATACGTTTTTGGAACATGCTTTTTAGGCGATAGGAGCCGATGTGCCAGCTGGCCGTCATTGGTGAGCAGTAAAAAGCCTTCTGTATCCTTATCAAGCCTGCCGGCGGGAAAGGGTTCAAATCTCATCTCTTCCGGCGTCAGCAGATCGACCACTGTTTGCTGACGGCTGTCCTCAGTCGCCGACAGCACTCCCTGCGGCTTATTCATCATGAGATAAATGAACTCGCGGTAATCAACCGGTTCTCCGTATACGGTAACCTCTTGCGTATCAGGATCAACGTGCGCCTTTACATCTTTGGCCGGTTTGCCGTCGACCATGACGGCCCCCGCCTTCACAACGGCTTTGACTTCTTTTCTGGAACCATATCCGCTGTTGGCAAGCAGCTTATCAAGTCTCATTCCCGATCTCTCCTTTATAAAAGAAAGCCCGCAGCATGCGAGCCCTCTGTTTCTTGATTATCTAGTTCATCAGCCGGCATGTCTGCCTTTCTTTAAGAACCCGGGCAAACGGCGGCCTAATATTTTCTGCAAAAATCCTATTCGGTATCCGCAATACAGGTAGACAGCTCCGCCAATAGCGGCCGCAATGACTACAACGATCGCAGCTTGCACTTGACCATCCTGGTAGGAAATAAAGAAGCTTAGTACCCACTGTACGATTTTCACAGCTATCCCCATAATGGCTGACAAGACCAGCATCAAAACAGTCCGTTTGACTAATATCTTATACGAATAGCCCGCGTGGCGTTTGATCATGATAAATCCGTATAAAAGCGACGCGCTATATCCAAGCGCCGTCGCTAAAATCGCGCCGTCAGCCTGCATCAGCTTGATCAGCGGAACATTCAGCACAAGTTTGATCACGACGCCGATCACAAGGCTGACAACCGCAAATTTTTGTTTATTGATGCCCTGCAGAATGGCTGCGTTGACCGTAAATAAAGAGAACAAAATCGCGACTGGCGAATACCAAAGCAGAATATTCGCCCCCAAATCAGGAAGAAGGCTCTCTGATCCGTAAAAGAACGTATATGTCGGTCCCGCCAATACTGAAATCCCGACAACTGCCGGAATAATTAAAAACAGGATCGTCTGCATCGTTTGATTAATCTGCTGATTCAACAGCTTATAGTTTCCGCTAGTAAACGATTCAGTAATCGTTGGAATTAATGTCAATCCAAAAGCTGTTGCAAGGGAGACCGGAATCATCACGAGCTTCTGCACATACAAGGTAAGAATCGCCATCATGTCCTGGCTGATGGCTTGATGGCCGGCTTCGATCATCGCTTTGTTAAACGTATTTGTATCAATATAGTTATACAAAGGGATGGCTAGTCCGACAAAAACGTACGGAGCGGCATAGCTGAACAGCTCGAGAAACATTTTCTTGTAGCTTAAGTTTGCTGTCGGCCCCGTATTCGGCATCATCGCCAGTAGGCTGCCCTTCCGTTTATTCCAATAAATATACAGTACGATCAGTCCTCCGAAGGCGCCGATCAGCGCTGCGAAGGTCGCATAACCTACAGCGATCACAAGGCCGCCGTTCAAAACCTTCAAGATCAAGAATGTCGCACTCAATAAAAAGATGATGCGGACAATCTGTTCAACAACTTGGGAAACAGCCGTCGGCCCCATCATTTGGTGCCCTTGAAAGAATCCGCGGACAAGGCTCATAATCGGCACGACCAAAAGCGCTAAGCTGACCATGCGGATGACATAAACGACATGATCAATTGTCAGGCCGTTATTATCCTTGCCTCCCAGCGATATTTCCGCAAAAAACGGAGCTGATAAATACAGAATGAAAAAGGCAATCATACCGGTGACAAGCATAATCGACATACCCGCCTTAAGCATTTTTCTGCTTGTTTCATAGTCCCCTTTGGAATTATATTTGGAAACAAATTTAGAAACGGCGGCTGGAAAGCCCATCGTGGCAATATTCAAAAATAATGTGTATTGGTTGTATCCATATTGAAACAATGCACCGCCTGTCGCCCCGACCATAATGCTGAAAGGAATTAAATAGACCATTCCAAGAATCCGCGATATATATGTACCGAGCGTTAACACAAACGTGCCTCTTAACAGTTTGCTTGACATGTTTCTTCATCACCATTTTCTACGAAGATTCAACTTTTCTATTTTACCACAACTGGGCATTTAGACGGTAATAAATACAAAAGCAATCTTGTGAACGATTCAGGTTCGCGGCAAAAGACGTTTAAGGAGAGGCTTTCTTTCGCTATAATAGTACTGCGGGCGGGGTGTCCGCAGACGAAACAGAAAAAGAAAGTTGATGATAAAGATGAAACAGTATGACGTTATCGTAATCGGCGGAGGCCCTTCAGGTTTGATGGCCGCAATTGCAGCAGGAGAACAGGGCGCTGATGTTTTGCTGATAGATAAAGGAAATAAGCTAGGCCGGAAACTCGCGATTTCCGGGGGCGGCCGCTGCAATGTGACGAACCGCCTTCCTGTGGAAGAAATTATTAAGCACATTCCAGGCAACGGCCGTTTTTTATACAGCGCGTTTTCTGAATTTAATAATGAAGACATTATCAAGTTTTTTGAAAATCTCGGCATTCAATTGAAGGAAGAGGATCACGGCCGGATGTTTCCTGTGACAGACAAAGCGCAAAGTGTCGTCGACGCGCTGCTAAACAGGCTGAAACAGCTGCGCGTAACCATCCGAACGAACGAGAAAATTAAATCTGTCATCTATGAAGATGGACAGACAGCAGGGATTGTGACGAATAACGGCGAAATGATCCATAGCCAGGCAGTCATTATCGCTGTCGGCGGTAAAAGTGTGCCTCATACCGGAAGCACGGGAGACGGCTATGAATGGGCTGAAGCTGCAGGCCATACGATTACAGAGCTGTTCCCGACAGAGGTTCCCGTCACATCTTCCGAACCGTTCATTAAGCAAAAAACACTTCAGGGATTATCACTTAGAGATGTTGCCGTCAGTGTGTTAAATAAAAAAGGCAAACCGGTCATCACACATAAAATGGACATGCTGTTTACCCATTTCGGCCTCTCAGGACCGGCCATTCTCAGATGCAGCCAATTTGTCGTGAAAGAGCTGAAAAAACAGCCGCAAGTGCCGATCAAAATTGATCTGTATCCTGATATCAATGAAGAAACGTTATTCCAAAAGATGTATAAAGAACTGAAGGAAGCACCGAAAAAAACCGTTAAAAACGTGCTGAAGCCTTGGATGCAGGAGCGCTATCTTCTATTCTTGCTCGAAAAAAACGGCATCTCTCCGAACGTATCGTTTTCCGAGCTGCCAAAGGAGCCTTTCAGACAATTTGTAAAGGACTGCAAGCAGTTTACCGTACTTGCAAACGGCACACTGTCTCTTGATAAGGCATTCGTCACAGGCGGCGGGGTATCTGTAAAAGAAATTGACCCGAAAAAGATGGCTTCTAAAAAAATGGAGGGGCTGTATTTGTGCGGTGAAATTCTGGACATCCACGGCTACACAGGGGGATACAATATTACCTCCGCCCTTATCACAGGAAGGCTTGCGGGGCTCAATGCCGGTCGCTTCGCCCGCTCTTGACCAGACCTTTCATTTTTTTACAAAACGCTGAACATTTGAAAATTCTCCGCATTCATGGTACGGTGAGACTTGTTTTGTTTCACCTGATTGCGGGGTAATTTTAAGAGAGGAATGATTTGCCATCGTACGACCATACTAAGCCTGCGAGCAAGATATAGGCGTACACAAAAAATTTAGAGGGTGAGAATATTTGAAAAATATATCTAGTGTATTTTGGATTGTGATTGTGATCACAGCTGCTGCTGTATTGTGGGGCGTTGTGTCTCCTGACAGCCTGCAAAACGTAACCCAATCCGCGCAAGCTTTTATCACCAATTCGTTTGGCTGGTATTATCTTTTAGTTGTGTCATTATTTGTCGGGTTCTGTCTGTTTTTGATTTTCAGCCCGATCGGAAAAATTAAACTCGGTAAGCCCGATGAAAAACCGGAATTCGGGTTATTATCATGGTTTGCCATGCTGTTCAGCGCAGGCATGGGAATCGGCTTAGTATTCTACGGTGCGGCTGAACCGATCAGCCATTACGCAATTAGCTCTCCATCAGGTGAAACAGAAACCCCCCAAGCCTTCAGAGATGCGCTCCGTTATACGTTTTTCCACTGGGGTCTGCACGCTTGGGCCATCTATGCCGTTGTGGCATTATGCATTGCATATTTCCAATTCCGAAAAGGCGCTCCTGGATTAATCAGCAGCACGCTGTCACCGATTCTCGGTGATAAAGTAAACGGCCCGATCGGAAAACTGATTGACTGTATCGCTGTTTTTGCCACAGTCGCCGGGGTAGCGACAAGCCTTGGTATCGGGGCAACTCAAATCAACGGCGGATTGAATTACTTATTTGGTATACCAAATAACTTTCTCGTTCAATTTATTTTGATCGCTGTTGTTACGATCCTTTTCTTGGTTTCTTCGTGGTCCGGACTCGGAAAAGGCATTAAGTATTTGAGCAACACCAACATGGTATTAGCTGGACTGTTAATGCTGTTTGTGCTGTTTGCCGGGCCTACCGTATTGATTATGAACTCTTTTACAGATTCTATCGGACAGTATATACAAAACATCGTGCAAATGAGCTTTAGACTGACGCCGTACGATCCTGAGAAACGTGAATGGATTAACGGCTGGACGATTTTCTATTGGGCATGGTGGATTTCCTGGTCTCCATTTGTGGGCATTTTCATCGCCCGGGTATCCAGAGGACGGACGATCCGTGAATTTTTAATTGGTGTCTTGGTAACACCATGTATTCTCGCGTTCCTATGGTTCTCTATCTTTGGCGTATCGGCTATGGATATTCAGCAAAAAGGCATCTTCAATGTAGCGAAACTGTCAAGTGAAACGATGCTGTTTGGAACACTCGACCACTATCCGCTGACGATGCTGACATCTATTATGTCATTGATCCTGATCGCCGTGTTCTTTATCACGTCTGCCGACTCCGCAACATTTGTGCTCGGTATGCAGACGACATACGGTTCATTGAACCCGGCCAATTCAGTAAAATTCAGCTGGGGCATCATTCAATCTGCCATGGCTGCTGTCCTCCTTTATTCCGGCGGACTTTCCGCTTTGCAAAACACAGCTATACTCGCGGCGCTGCCGTTTTCTATCGTCATTCTGCTGATGATTGTCGCTCTTTATAAATCATTGGCAAAAGAAAGAAAAGAGATCAGAAAAGCAGAGAAGCTTCAGAAACCGAGAAGCCCGAGAGTGAAAAAAGCTTAATCACAAAAAAGATCTTTCCGCTTGTGCGGGAAGATCTTTTTTATTTGCGATATAGAATAAGGGCGGAAAAACAGTAAAGCTGCTCGCCGTCTGGGTCGCACGCCGCCGAAACCGTATATTTGATATCAATCAGCTGTTCCTCCGCTATCCCTTTTAAAAACGAATTAATTTCCGTCTGTAAGTCTTTTTCATGCTCTTCATCAAATACCGCCACCTTCAGCATCTTATCCGCTCTCCTTTCTCTATCAATCTATTCCGCTTGGGACAGCGTTATGATAGAGAAATCTTGATTATCTCGTCTCCGGATAAAAAGCCCGTCTATGGCGTTTCTTCTGCGGCTCATCTTCTTGCCGCTCCACTTTGAGGAGCACGGCATAAACAATTCGCATATGACAGTAGCTGATCAGGCTGACGCTGAAAAAAGGGACAATGCCGGGCAGGTACGCAAGCAAGAAAAAGAGAGCGACAGTCAGCGCCAGCATGACGAGCGTATATTGCAAATACGCCACACTGAGCAAGAGCGAAAACTTCACATACAGACGTTTTTTCCATTCAAAATGGACAAGCAGCGGAAACACATAAAAAAGCATGGATACGAACAAAAATCCAAATATCATAATGGCAAAGCGGAGGACATGCAGAAGGAAATGGCTCGGATAAATAAAAGCCAAATCGATATAGATGATCAAACCGATGATCACCAATACTGCGCCGATCAGATTTGAACGGAGAAATTCAGCCTTGTATTCTCGCCAAAACGTTTTTAAAACAGGGACGTTGTCCTGCCCCTGAACCCATTTCCGCATGACAGCGAATAAAGCCGCGGTCGCGGGCATGATGCCGAACAGCCCGAGACCGATCAGCGTAAAAAACAGCCAAAGCAAGTTTGTATACGCAAATCTCATGATCCACTCACAAAAGCGCAGCACCCGCCCCATTGAACCATCATGCTCCACGGCGGTCCCTCCTTTTCGCATTATACATTTTGCATCTGAAACAGCCTCTTAATGTTGATCGGCTTCTTTTCGGCAACCGAGCGCCACATCCCCTCACCAACCGCGATGGAGTAGGCTCCTGCTTCAGCTCCGGCTAAAATGTCATAACGGCGCAGCGGGTCTTTTCCTAAAAAAAGATCCTCAAGCAATAACGGATCACCCCCGCCGTGCCCGCCCTCGTTTTTGACCACTTGTATCGTCTGCTTTGATTCAAAAAGCGGATAGTATTCAATTGTCTGCTCAGGAAAAGCAAACGGAATTCTGGAAGGCTCGTGAAATTCATTTGATTCGATACGCCCTTTTGTGCCATTGATCGTCAGCCGGTAGCCTTCATACGGGGCGGAAAATATGATCGAGTAGCTTAAGAGCGCACCGCCGTCATATTTGACAGCCGCCACGTACGTATCCTCAATGTCAATCTCCTCGTCAAAAATGCACGCGTCAGGCCTGTACGCTGTATACAAGCTGGACTGGTCTCCCGCTTGAAGATGATCATCCTTTACAGAGGCTATAGAAGAACGGAAATGCCATCTTGAATAGTAATGACATTTTTCTTTGACACGGCACGTCCCGCAAAAACGCCCGTCTTCTTCCGGCAGCGGGTTCCACTCACTGTCCGCCCCATAGTAATTCAAGGCGCCATAAGCAAATACCTCAACCGGTTTTTGCCCGAGCCACCAATTGACGAGATCAAAGTGATGTGTTGATTTATGGACAGAAAGACCGCCGGAAAATAGCCTCGACCGGTTCCAGCGTTTAAAATAACTGGCGCCGTGATACGTATCAATATACCAATTCAAATCAACAGAGGTGATCCTGCCTATTTTTCCATCCAGAATCATTTCTTTCATTTTCCGATGAAACGGGCTGTAGCGATAGTTAAACGCGACGGTGACTTTCCCTTTGCTTTTCGCCTCCGCCTCAAGCACCCGATTCGCATCCCGCACCGTCGTCACCATGGGTTTTTCTGTCATCACATCCGTATCCCACTGAAGGCTTCTTAAGATATATGTGACATGTGTGTCATCCCTGCCTGCCACAATGACAATATCAGGCTTTGAAACGCGCATCATCTCATCAAAAGTGTCTTCGTTGTACTCCGGTACGTGGGCAAGCTCGGGAAACCTCTTCTTGCAAACGGCAAAACGTTTTGGATCGGCATCCAGCAATCCCGTAATCTCATATTGTGTTGAAAACCGCTCCATCAGCGGTTTGATAAACATACTGAGCGCTCTGCTGCTCACTCCGCAAATGACGATGTTCTTCAATGTCCTCACCTCTATCGGGCTTCAGTTAGTTGGGAAATCAGCTGCAGCGCTTCCTCTGTTTTTTTAGCGTACACAGGGATAAACGCCGCCATATTGCGATTCAATCGAAAAGAATAGCCGTTCAGCTGTTTTTTCCCTTTTTTGATCTGAACGGCATAGACCGTTTTTTCTCCTGTTTTTTGATCAACAGTTGTATAGGGAGATGTTTTTTCAGGCGGCAATCCATCTAACGGCTGAAAATTTTCCGGATCATCATACGCTTGAAACATGTCTTCAGGCACGATGAAAACATCTCCCTCACGAGCGGTGATTTCAGTCAGCAGTTTTTCCGGAAAGGCTGGAAAGATATCCACCTTCCCGGCCTTCTGCCCAGCGGCCTCTTTTATGTTTTCCTGTACGCCAGCCTGCATATCAGAAAAGAGGATGACATGCAGTCCGTCCTTCTTGCTTGAGCATGATGCCAAAAAGAGCATTGAGACGATCACACACAAAGCCGTACGTGTACTTGGTGTCATTTCCCCGCTGACCTAAAAAGAGTCTCCAGCTCTGTCATGGCCAAAATAAACGCGCCTGCTCCGTGCAGGTCGTTTGTGCTTCTTTCGCGGCTGACATAATAGTCATAGAAACCGGCCGACGTTCCGACACATATATCTTTGACAAGAAACGCACCGTCTTCTGCCATCTCGGTTTTCTGCTGAATCAAACCTTGATACGCTTTGAACAGTGTTGTTTCGTAAGCTCTGTCAAGATATCCTTTATTGATTCCTTTCGCGATTGCGTACATGTACAGACAGGAACCTGAGCTTTCCAGCCAGTTATCGGCTCTGTCGCCTTTGTCAACGATCTGGTACCATAATCCTGACTCCTTGTCTTGATAGCGGCAGATGCTGTCGATCATGTCCTGCAGCGTTTTTTTCCACACGTGACGGTTTGGATGCTTCTTCGGCAGCTCTTCAATCATGTCAGCAAGAGACATCACATACCAGCCGATGGAACGCGCCCAGAATTCCGGAGAACAGCCTGTCTCTTCATTGGCCCAAGGCATTTTTTTCGCTTCATCCCAAGCGTGATAAAAGAGCCCGGTTTTTGAATCCTTTGTATGCTTTCTCATCAGCGACTCCTGGAGCACGACCTGATCAAACAGCTCCGGCTCCTGCTTCAGATTGGCATATTTCAGCGCGAACGGCCCGCCCATGTATAAGCCGTCAAGCCACATTTGATAAGGATAGCCGTCCTTGTGCCAAAAACCATCCTCAGACGTCCGGTTCAGTGTCCCATACAAGCCGCGCAGTCTTTTTGCCGCGTTTACATACCGCTCATCCTTCGTCGTTTCGTATAATGGAAAAAGAAGAAGACCCGCTTGAATGGCGTCGAGCTCATCTCTTCTAAATAATAGATTGCCATAATCATCAATTAAGAGATCTGCATAGGCCTTCACATACTCAAAATACCGCTTTTGCCCGGTTGCTTCCCACAACCGCAATACCCCGCATAAGAAAACACCCTGATGGTAGTGCCAGCGGTTTGCAGGCGGCAGCTCCTCCACTGTGTACGTGTCCATAATGGTGTTTGCCAATGCCTCCGCGTACGTAAGAGGCGATTTTACAGCGATTGATTGATCCATTGATCCCATCCCTTTCTTAATAGATTCCTTCCTCGCCAAATTTCTTCGCCAAACGATTCGCAAGCATAACCAAGATCAGCCCGACCGCCGCTTTAAAGACGCCGACTGCTGTACTGTAGCTGAATTGGCCCTGTTTCAGCCCCGCAGTATAAACGTACGTATCAAAAATTTCCGCCACTTCCCTGTTTGTCGCATTTAACAGTAAATACACATGCTCGAAGCCAAGCTCCAGCGTGTCCCCGATTTTTAAAATCAGCAAAACGACGATGACACTTTTGATGGCGGGCAGCGTAATATGCCACATTTGCCGCAGCCGTCCCGCTCCGTCCATTTTCGCCGCTTCATACAGCTGAGGGTCAACCGCTGTAATGGCCGCAAGGTAAATGATCGTCGACCAGCCCGCTTCCCTCCAGATGACCTGCAGAATATACAAGGGCCGGAACCATTCTTCATTCAGCAGAAAATTGATTTTTTCACCGCCAAAAAACACAATCAGCTCATTAATCAAGCCTCCGTCTACTGTTAAAAGCACAAACGAAAGCGATACAACGATGACCCAAGACATAAAATGCGGAATATAAATCAGCGTTTGAACAAATTTTTTAAAGAGAGCGATCCGCACTTCGTTTAATAGAAGCGCCAGCAAAATCGGCACCGGGAAAAATATAACCAGGTTCAAAGCAAATAACACGAGCGTGTTTTTTAACAGGAGAAAAAATGTAGGCTCTGTAAACAGCCTAATAAAATGCTTCAGCCCGACCCATTCGCTGCCCAAAATGCCGAGAAACGGCTGATAATCCTGAAACGCAATCACAATTCCCCACATCGGGACATACTTGAATAGCAAAAAATAAATACAACCCGGCAAAATCATCAAATACAAATATTTCTGCTGGACCAGTTTGTTTAGTAAGCGCTTTCTTTTTTCTTTTTTTAAAATGACTGCATCAACAGCCGGCACTTGCGCTTCTGCTGTTTTCATCTTTTCCAAGCCTCCTTTCACGGGTTCTTGCATTCACTGTAGCGCAGCAGGCAAAAGTCCGTCTACAATCATATGATCACATCCTGTCTTATCCCTTTATGATCAAGGATTCAGCCGTTCCATCTGAAAAAAAGACACCAATATTAGAAAATGATTATTGACAATATCTATCAATCTTTGGATTAATTGTATTAAGGTGAAAGCCGATGTTATGAAATGGGGGGTTTTATGAAAAGAAGCCAATACAAGTTTTATTACAAACTGATCACGTTTTTCTGTCTGCTCAGCACCATTCCGGTCATTCTGGTCGGATTGTTTTCGTACGAGCACTCGCAGAAAACGGCTATCTCCAACGTTTCGGAGGAAAAACTCGACACACTCCAGCAGACCCAGCAAAGCATCGAGCATATATTAAAAACCGTCGATCACTCTTTAACCCACTATGTGAGTTCGCCGCCTCTCCTTCGCACACTGTCCGAGCCTATGCACTCTGATCAATTTCAAATCTATAACCAAGTGAACCAAGAGCTCAACTACCTGCAAAGCTTCGATACCGACCTGTCGAACATGACGCTAGTCAGCTATATGAAACAATGGTACATGAACAATTCCGGCTTGTACCGTTTGAATACAGACTCTCTTCATGAAGCAGCCGCAGCATACACAACACACAAAGCGAGCCGCTCGTATTGGACGCTTGAAGAAAACAATCATTTAATTTCGACAAAGGAAGGGACCTCAGAAAACTGCCGCTACAATATCAATTTAATTAAACAGCTTCCTCTGAACAGCACAAATACAAAGGGATTGGCCGCCGCAAGCATCCCGAGCTGTTCGCTTGTCAAAAACATGCCCGACTATTCAAATGCCAATAACCTGTTTATCATTAATGAAAAAGGCCGCATCATCCTGCATAACAACATGTCTGACATCGGTGAATCTCTTCAGAACGACGACTTTGTCCAAAAAATGCTGGCGCAGACCGCCAAAAGCGGGCAGTTTGAAACCGTTATTGACCGGATTCATTATAAAGTCACCTATCAAAGATCCGACTATAACACATGGACTTATTTCTCTCTCGTTTCCTTGCCTGAACTAAAAAAAGAAGCCAAGTCAATCGGCTGGATCACTTTTACGGTATGCTTCATTTTGTTAACGCTTTCATTATTGTTCTCTTGGCTCGGCTCCCGCCATTTTTATAAGCCGATCAGGGTGCTTTACGAATCATTCGTTAGGCATGGTGCCATACCAGAAAAACAGCCGCCTCAAAATGAATTTGAATTAATTGAACGGAGCTTTAAGCAGCTGAAGGACAGAAATGACGACCTTGAAGAAACGATGAAACAGCAGGCCACTCATCTGCAGCAATATTTTATGGTCAGGCTCATGCTTGGAAAACTGACGGATGAGGAGGTCAATAACCGTTTTGAAAGCCTTGGTTTAGAGCAAAATTGGCGGAATCTTGCCCTGCTCGTGCTTCAAATTGATTCGCTGAATCATACGCCTTATGAGAAAAAAGATATGGATCTGCTTTTGTTTGCCGTCAACAGCATGATTGAGCGAAACATCCCGTCGGACAAACATCTCGCACCCGCTGTCGTTGACAAACAGCAGGCAACGATTTTGATCAATCAGAACGGGACAAAGGAAGCATTCATGGCTGAGCTGAATGAGACTGCAAGGATGATACAGGATAAGGCGGAAGCGGAGCTGCAACTGTCTGTCAGCATCGGCATCAGCCAGCCGTTTGATGCGCTGATAAACGCGAAAACAGCCTATGCAGAAGGATCAGAAGCGTTGAAATACCGGCTCAAAGCGGAAAACAAATCAATTATCTTTTACGAAGACCTTGACCAGAAAAAAACCTTCAACACCCATTTTCCAAAACAGCTTCAGCATGAGCTGTTTGATGCCATAAAAGAGGGGGACAAGGAGAAAGCGGACATATGCCTGCACGCAATTTTGCAATCGATCTTCACCCAAAACACCAATCCGTACCAATTCCAAATCGCAATCGCCCGCTTTTTGAACCATGTGATTGAACTAATGCATGTACTCGGGATCGAATTGTTTGAGTTTGAAGAAAATAAAATGCTGTACGATCAAATTTTCGAGCTGAAAACGTTCGAGGATACCGAAAACTGGCTCAAGAATGAGTTCATTGATCCGATGACAGACAAAGTGAACGCCCGCACGGATGCCCAGTACAAAAACATTTCCGACAATATCATTCATATCATCCACCATGAGTTTGAATCCGATTTGACATTGGATGAAATCGCCCGCAGGCTGCATTACAACCCAAACTATTTAAGCAGCATATTCAAAAAAGAAATGGGTATTTCATTCAGCGATTATGTCTCCGGCTACCGCCACCATATGGCGAAAAGCTGGCTTGCCGAAACCGACATGGCGGTAAAAGACATTGCCGAAAAACTAAAATACAAAAACTCGCAAAATTTTATCAGGTCATTTAAAAAGCTGGAGGGGATTACACCGGGAAACTACCGCCAGCAAAAAAGAAGCATGTAAAAAACCCAAAACCGTGTTTTGGGTTTTCACATGTTATTTTGCCTATTTAAACGCTTCTTCGTATTCCTGAATAATCTGCTTCCCGCCGCTTGATTCCCATTTTTCCACTTCTTTATCAAACTGGCTTTCTGTGATATCTCCTATTATATATTTATAGGTCGCGTCATCAATAATTTTCTTCAGTTCATCTCCCCGTTCCGACTCCGCGGCGGAATACAAGCTTTCAGCAGGGTTTGAGACGATGATCTTTTCATTATCTTTTGTCAGCTCCTCGTACGCCGTCCGAAGCGGATCCCCAGTGTTTTTTAAGTAGGCTTTATCAATAGCGATTAAGGCGGACAGCGGCTGAATATCAGTCTGCCAGTCTTTCACTTGGCTTTCCTTGCGTGTGAACGTTTTGCCCTCTCCTTTGTTGTAATGAACGCCGTCAATACCGTAAGTCATCAGGCTATAGACGTCTTCTTCAGCGGCTCGGTCGAAAAACGCCAAAATCCTTTTAAGCTCCGCTTCTGTTTTCACACTCGTTTTCGGGAAAGCAAACACGCCGTTATGGCCCCCTGACGCCCACACCCGCTCTTTCCCATCCGGGCCTTTTATGCGGTTGATGATCTCAAGGGCCATAGACTTATCAGAGGCATGGTCGCGAAGATTGACCGCATCTACCATATTGCCAATGTAGATGCCGGCTTTTCCTTGAGAAAACAGCTCCTGCTGCTGGGTTTTGCTTGTGACGGGAAAATCCTTATTCATATAGCCGTTATCACGCAGTTTTTTCATGTAGTTCATTGTGTCTTTGTATTCCTGCGTCATGAAATCAGGCGTGAACTTGCCGCCTGATTCCTTCCAGTCTGTCGGCATGCCTTCATACGAGCCAAGTGTTTTAAACGCGCCGTAAATGAAGTCATTGCGGTCTGTCAGTCCGAATGTATCGTCTTTCCCATCCTTATCCGGATCATCCTCCGTAAACGCTTTGGCCACTTCATAAAGCTCATCAAGCGTTCCCGGCGTTTTCAAATTCAAATTGTCCAGCCAGTCCTTCCGAATGACGATCCCTTGTCTGGAGAGCGGACGTTCTCTGTATACCCCGTAGAGCTTGCCGTCGATCGTCACGTTTTTATTAATAAGTTTATTCATTTTGCTTAAGTTGGGGTAATCTTTGATATAATCGCTAATTTCCCAAAACATTCCTGATCTGAAGGCATTCATGACTGACGAATTTTTAATATCCTGGATGGTCACGATTTGCGGAAGATTGCCGGCTGCAAGCGCCGCATTCAGCCTGTCTTCTTTCACTGCGTCAGGAACCCAAGTGATGTCCAGTTCTGTATTTGTCAGCTTTTCAATTTCTTTAATCGCCCTGTCTTTCGGCGGCTGCTGGTGATACAAAATCGCCATCCAAGACAGCTTTACCTTTGAATCCGAGTCAGCTTTACCCTCAGCCGAAGACTGATCAGCCCCTTTACAGCCCGCCATCACTCCGCCGAGTGCAAATACAAGCACAATCAAAAGCACCCTCCATTTGTTTCCCATCGTACCCCTCCGTTTCATATTCTTTATCCTTTGACAGATCCCAGCAAAGCTCCTTTTGCAAAATGCTTTTGTATAAAAGGATAGACAAGCAGAACCGGGATGGTCGCCACCACTATGACCGCCATTTTGATAGTTTGCTCGGGCGGCGGGCTGCCCGACCCCATTTCTGACATATCCCCCTGCATCCCGCTTGATACAATTACGATTTGGCGCAGAAGCACCTGAATCGGCCATTTTGTTGAATCATTTAAGTACAAAATCGCTGTCATATACGTGTTCCAATACGTGACCGCATAAAATAGTGATATCGTTGCGATCGCAGGAAGAGACAGCGGCAGCACAAGTTTAAAGAAAATGCCCAGGTCATTGCACCCGTCAATTTTCGCGGACTCTTCCAGGCTTGACGGGATATTTTGAAAGAAGTTTTTCAGAATGATCAGGTTAAAGGCATTAATGGCTGTCGGCAAAATGAGCGCCCAGTAAGAATCGAGCAATCCTAGCGATTTGACCACAAGGAAAGTCGGAATCATGCCGCCGCTGAAGAGCATCGTAAATACGACGAGAAACATGAGCGGCTGCCGGCCGATTAACTCGCGGCGGGATAACCCGTAAGCCATCAGGGAAGAAAGAAACATGCTGGCCGCAGTGCCTATCACTGTCACAAACACAGAAACAAGCAAACTCTTATAAATAATATCTGTTGAAAAAATGTAACGATAAGCATCTAGCGAAAAAGTAGACGGTATTAAAATGAATTTTTTCGACACAACTTCTTCTACTGTGGCGAAGGATGCCGCGATGACATGAATAAACGGAAGTACGCATATTAAAGCGAACATCAGCAAAAACCCGTAAATCAAAATATCAAACAGGCGACTTTTCAGTGAATGTGCGATAGCTCCCACCTCTCTTTTGTAAGCGTTACCATTCTTTTTCAAACGAGCTGCAGCACGTGACGATATCGTGTCTAAAATGTAGCAAATCTGTCATTGCCATGTCTATAATCATTTGAACAGAGTCCCCGGTCTGGCGGGGACTCTCGTGAAGGAAAAGCCGATGATAAAAGAAAAAGAGCATAATCTTAGAAAATGATTATGCTCCGTTCTCTTCCTCTTCCAGAAGTTCGGATGTATTGATTTGGGGCGAAAAACCGAGTTCGTTAACAGCGGATGCAATAGACCACGGCCGGCCTTGGTTGTCAGAGACGGCGTAATACGTGCCGTACCGGATATTGGTTTCAATGGCGGCTTTGAAAATCGACAGCAGATCAGGATGAGAAAGCAGTGTCTTTTTCGTCCGTTCTTTTTCATGCAGCGTATCCATTTCATCTGTGACGACTGTTCCGATTCGAAGGTTGATTACTGAAAGCTTATTTTCCAAATAAAATAAATGGCCGATCTGTTCAGAGGTCAGCTTTAATACACCGTACAAGTTTTTTGACAGCGGATAATCGCTTGTTGTGATCTCACGTCCTAAGAGCGAACGCCCGTCTTTTTCATACACATCTGTCACATGATTGCTGCTGGCGAACACGAGCTTTTGAATGCCGAGCTCCGCTGCGGCGCGGCACAAGTAATAGCTTGCCCTATAGAAAACATCCGTCATTTTCTCAAATTCATTGATGTCCATGACATCGTATTTGATTTTAACAGCCAATAAATTCAAGATCACATCTGTATCTTTCGGAATTTTCTTCAACAGCTCCCCATAATTTGCCGCGTCAGCCTGAATGGAAGAAGCTTTGCCATCGAAATGATCTTTATCAAGCACTGTCACTTCATAATCTGCTGTAAGCCCTTCAGCCAGCAGTCTCCCAATCACACCATTTCCGCCGGCGATCAGCACTTTTTTCACTGTGTTCACTCCCCTTTTTTATAGATTGCCCATTTTCGGCGGGGCTGACACTTTTTTTGGCACTCACAGGCTGGTTTAGTCAAAAGTCACTGGCAGCTCTTCAAGCGCCCGAAAGCCAAAAAGCGGCCGGTATCGGCATTCAGAAACAGCGAGCTTAAGACCGGTCATTCGCTGCATCAGGGTATGAATCGCAATTTGTGCTTCTAATCGTGCCAGCGAGGATCCTATGCAAACATGATGGCCATGTCCGAATGAGAGGTGCGGATTAGGGCTTCTGGTTATATCGAAGACATCTGCCTGCGTGAATATGTTTGGATCTCGATTGGCAGCCCCTAATAGAAGATAGATTTGTTCCCCTTGACGGATCGTCACCCCGCTGATGTCAATATCTTCTGAGGCAACTCTGGCTGTCATTTGCGTGGGGCTCTCATAGCGTAAACATTCCTCAATTGCGGTACCGATCAGATCAGGGTTTTCTTTTAGCTTCAAAAGCTGTTCTGGATGCCGCAGCAGACTAAGGATTGAATTGCTGATAAGATTGACCGTTGTCTCATGTCCGGCAATCGCCAGGAGTATGCACGTAGATGCCGCTTCCTCTTCCGTCAGCTTATTCTTTTCTGTCCCATTCAAAAGCATGCTGATCATATCCTGTTTAGGATGGCGTTTCCGCTTTTGAATCAGCTCTCTAAAATATGCCATAGCCTGTACAGCGATATGATTGCCCTCTGTTAAAGCCTTTCTTGACCGGGTAAAATCAATTGTTTGAACGAGACTTGAAGCCCATTCTTTTAATTGCTCCCTATCTTCGGCCGGTACACCTATCATGTTAGCAATGACGTAGCTTGCCAAAGGAAAAGCAAAGTCCGAAATGACCTCCATCTTTTTTTTACCTTGCACTTGATCAAGCAAGTAGTGGACAGTTTCATCGATATACGGACGATAGCACGCTGACATTCTCGGGGTAAACGCTCCGCTGGCCATCGTCCGCAATCGCCTATGATCAGGCTGATTCTGAAACAGCATCATTTGATTTTGTACATGTTTAAGATCTTGATATTTGATTGACGTTTCCGGCAGCGGAGCACGAACTTTGAATCTCGCATCTTTTAAAATAGCTGCCGTTTCTTCATATCCTGTGACATACCAGCCCGGATATTTCAAGAAACTCCCTTTATATATAGGATGGACAGCGCGCATTGTTTCGTAAAAAGGATATGGATTTTTCAAAAACTCAGATGATGCAGCTGAAAATGCAATTGTCATTTGATCTTCTCCTTTCTGTCAAAAATAAAAGCAATCGACATCACACCGATCGCTTTTATTGATTCTTTCAGCTTTTCGCGCTTAAACTGGCCTTCATTTCTTCGACTGATTCGACTTCAAAGCCTAAATCACTCAGCATTTTATGGTCCTCCGTCTCCTCCTGTCCGGCAGTTGTTAAGTAATCTCCGACAAAAATGGAGTTAGCGGCGTAAAGACCCAATGGCTGCAATGAGCGTAGATTGACCTCTCTTCCTCCGGAAATGCGGATTTCTTTTGACGGGTTGATAAAACGGAACAGCGCCAGCACTTTTAAACAATACAGCGGATTTAATTCGTTAACGCCTTCTAATGGCGTGCCGTCAATCGCATGTAAAAAATTCACCGGAATGGAATCCGCGTCAAGGACCTTCAAGCTTTTTGCAATGTCGATGACGTCCTGTTTCGTCTCCTTCATTCCGATAATGGCGCCTGAACACGGAGACAGCCCTGATTCTTTTGCCACTTCAACCGTATTGACCCTGTCATCGTATGTATGTGAAGTCGTGATGTTGGAATGGTTTCTCTGTGATGTATTCAAATTATGGTTATAGCGGTCTACTCCGGCTTCTTTCAGCCGCTTCGCCTGCTCCGGCTTTAACAGCCCGAGGCACGCACAAACCTTCAGTCCATACGTCTCTTTAATTTCCTGCACCGCGTCTACGACCTGATCCACTTCTCTGTTGGACGGCCCCCTGCCGCTTGCCACGATACAATATGTGCCGATATTCAGATCATGCGCCCGCTTTGCGCCTTCGAGAAGCGTATCCTTATTCACCATCCGGTAAGCCTGAATCGGCGCTTTCGAAATCGAAGACTGTGAACAATAGCCGCAGTTTTCCGGACAGAGTCCCGATTTGGCATTCATAATCATATTGAGCTTTACTTTTTTGCCGTAAAAGTGTTTTCTGATTTGAAAAGCTCCATGCATCAAAAGCAAGATGTCTTCATCTGGACAGTTTAATATCGAAAGCGCTTCTTCGTTGGTCACTTCTGTTCCAGCCAGCACCCGGTCTGCGAGTTCCATCCATTGATTCATTCTCATACCCCCATTTGATTCATCAGTAATGATAGATTGATATGGTCTTTTACCATATGTAGAACGGTTTCTTTCGTCACATTGGCAAGCTGTGGCGTAACTCCTAAAATCGGCACACCGCATAAGCGCTCAATCATTTCAGGATTGGTTTTTTCATCATCAGCAGGAGAAGCACTGATTCCATTGATGACAATTCCGGCGATTGGCAGACCCATGCTTTTTGCATATTGGACAGTTAAAAAGGTATGATTAACCGTCCCAAGATGAGGACGTGCCACAATGATCATGGGAAGCTGCAGCGCTTTTATGACATGGCTGACTAAAAAATCCTCTCCCAACGGCACAGAAATACCACCCGCACCTTCTACGATGAAGCATTCATGTTTTTCTCTTATCCGCTCCCAATGGCTTAAGACCTCTTCCATGGTGACAGCCTTTCCCTCCAGCTTCCCTGCAACGTATGGTGCAAGCGGCGCTTTGAAGGCAAAAGGTGTAATGTCTTCCTGAGAAAGACTCGTCTGCGACATGGACTTCAGCAGACTTGTATCGCTATCCGGATGATGGCGAGATATGCCGCTTAAAAATGGTTTAAACACCCCGACATCTCTGTTATGTTCTCGTAATAAAGCGGCAAGACCGCTAGATATAACCGTTTTCCCCACTTCTGTATCTGTTCCTGTCACAAAAAAACCCCTCAAATGATGTGCATCTCCTTTCCAATTGAATGAAATGATGTCAGCAAATGATCAATATCACTCATTCTGTGGTCAGCGGTGATTGTTAATCTGATCCGGCTTTCACCTGGCGCAACGGTCGGCGGCCGAATGGCCGGGGCATAAATTCCCTTGTCCTGCAGCTTTTCAGCAAATGTGACCGTTTTTCGGGCATCGCCGATGACCACAGGAATAATCGGCGTGTGATCCCCTTTTACCAAATACCCCATGTCCTTCAGACTAGTTCTGATCATGTTGATATCAGAAAATAAAAGCTGCCGTTTTTCCCTGCTGTCTTCAATGATGTTGAAAGCTTCATAAGCAGCCGCACAGCTGGCTGGCGGAATGGCGGTTTGAAAGATAAATGTTCTGGCATGGTTGAGCAAGAAGTCGATGGCGACCGCTGAACCTGCGGCGAAACCTCCCTCTGCGCCAACCGCTTTGCTTAAGGTGCCGATCACAATATCAGGACAAACGCCAAAGTATTCACTCGTTCCCCCTCCCGAATCACCCAAAACACCTGTGGCGTGGGCATCATCAACGATCACGAAGGCATGATAGCGTTTCGCAAGCGAGATGATCTGATCAAGAGGGGCAATCGTGCCATCCATGCTGAAGACCCCGTCTGTTACGATAAAACGGTGCTGATAACGTTGTGTTTCGTTCAGCTTGTTTTCAAGATCATCCATATTAATATGCCGATAAACAACTGTATCAGCCTTAGACAGCCGGCAGCCATCAATAATACTCGCATGATTTAATTGATCACTTAAAATGACATCTTCCTTTTCCGGCAATGATGAAAGGACACCGGCATTGGCCAAATAACCGCTCGAAAACAGCAAAGCCGCTTCCGTCCGTTTAAAGCCGGCAATCTTTTTTTCAAGCTTTTCATGCCAAACCGAATTGCCTGTCGTTAAACGTGATCCGCTGCTTCCCGCCCCATATTGCTGCAGTGCTTCTTGGGCCGCAGAGATCAAGCGGCTATGGCTTGCGAGTCCTAAATAATTGTTTGAGGACCAGACCGTTTGATTCTTGCCGTTCATTTTCCTCTCTGGAAACGGAGCCCCATTCATTGCCCGCAAATTACGGTATACGCCGGCTGCCTTCACTCTGTCTAACCGCTCGTTTAACCAGGCGTCAAGCTTCAAGGCTTGTAACCTCTTCGATCGCTTGTTTCATAATGTCAATCATTTCAGCGAGCTCTTCAGTTGTGCTGGCGAGAGGAGGCAGAAATGCAATCACGTCCCCAAGCGGCCTTGTCAGCATGCCAAGCTCTCGCATTTTTAAGGAAACTTTGTATCCGACCCGCCGATCAGCAGGATAAGGCTTTTTGCTTTCCTTTGATTGAACAAGCTCGGCGCCGCACATAAAGCCCAGCTGCCGAATATCCCCCACATGAGGGAGAGCGTACAGATCTTGAAGAAGGAAATGGAGTTTTTCACTTTTTTGCGCTACTTGTTCAACAATGTTTTCAGATTCAAATAATGCCAGATTTTCAAGCGCTACCGCACAGCCAAGCTGATTTCCCGTATAGGAATGGCCATGGAAAAAAGTTTTTTGGTTTTCATAATCATCATAGAATGCCTTATAGATGTCTTCAGTGGCAAACGTAACGGCGATTGGCAAATAGCCTCCCGTAATGCCTTTTCCGGCAGCCATCAGATCAGGCTGGACATGCTCGTGCTCACACGCAAACATTTTTCCGGTACGGCCAAAACCTGTAGCGACTTCATCAACGATCATTAACACATCGTATGTTGTACATAGCTCGCGCACACCCGCCAAATATCCTTCCGGCATCACAATCATACCGGACGCTCCTTGAACCATTGATTCAATGGAAAGCGCGGCAATTTCCCCGTGATGTTCCTCGAGCAGCTGTTCAAGCTCTCGCAGGCATTCATCACGGCACTCGTCAGGATCGCCGCTTTCAGAGCGGTACACATAAGGAATCGGAGCTTTGTAGCTATCAAACATTAACGGGCCGTATACGTGGTGGAACAGCTCAATTGAACCGACACTGACGGCGCCAATCGTATCACCGTGATAGCCATTTTTCATGGCAATAAATGTTTGTTTCTCAGGCCTTCCGATGTTCTTCCAATATTGAAACGCCATTTTCAAGGCGATTTCCATCGCTTCTGCACCGCTGTCTGAATAAAAGACCCGCGTAAGGTTTTTCGGGCTGATGTTGATTAATGTTTCGGCAAGCTGGGTTGCAGGAACATTAGTCATGCCCAATAACGTGGAGTGCGCGATTTTTCCGAGCTGTTTTTTTATGGCGTCATCTAATTCCTTTTTGCGGTGCCCATGGACATTAAGCCAAACAGAAGAAAAACCGTCATAGTATTCCTTGCCGTTTATGTCTTTGACTTTGATTCCATTGCCGCTTTCGATGATTAATGGGTTTTCATCATAATCTTTCATTTGGGTAAATGGCAGCCAGAGGTGCTTTTTACTGTTTTCTATCAAATCATGAGTCATGGTCTTCCTCCCACTCTATCAAAATAGGCTGTTTCTCCAGTTCATGTATGTACGTGTTGACATCTTCAGAGCCATCAATAAAAAAGATGCGGCAGCCCTCTTCAATCCCGTATTCTTTCATTGCTGTAATACGCTGATAGCCCATTTTTTCACCCGCAACGTAGCCTGTTATGTAATCAGGGTCATCTGACCAGCATAATTCCGCAATGGTTATCGGGTGCCGGCTAACCTTTGAAGCAAGTGCAAGAGCTTCTTTTATTCTTGGATGTGCCGGCACGTGAAAGCGAATCGCCCATTTTTCAAAATTGGCGTCCGTCCAATCTATTCTGGACACCCGCGTTTGATCAACCCGCTTCCCTGAGTGAATATCAAACACAACCGCTCCTCTGACACCCGACCATTCAGGGATTTGTTCATATGCTTTTTCAATCATTTCCCGTGAAACGCCTTCTCTTTCCAGTAACAATCGGGCAAGCACTTGTCCCTCTTCCGGGGAGCTCACTTCGTGTGTATGAACTGGCAATGGCTGAATAGTTTTAATCGGTTCATGAACCTCTTCGAATTGTATTTGCATAAAATCCGGTTTTCCTCTTGAATGGGATAATCCTTTTTCTAATAAGGCATTGACTGTGCGCTTCATCTCATGAAATGGAATAAGCCGTTCTCCGCCGGATATATGCTTTCCGCCATCCTCATGAGATCCATTCATAGAAGCCCTCATTCTGACACTATAAAATGTTTCTTCTTGCATCCCATCTCGCCCTTTCACTGCTAACTGAAGAACGTATATCCTATCCTATTCTAATTGTTAACCTATTATAAATAAAAGTTAACAATTAGAATATTATTATTCACATATGATTCTGTCAATATAAGAAATCTTCATTTTGGTTTGAGACTGATTGTTGAAACGAGCAAAAAGACCGTTTTACAGTAAAACGGTCCTAGCCTTAAATGTCTATTCCTCTTCGTTTTTTTCGATTTCGATACTTAATGAACAAGCCGATCCCATTTACCATCACCAGCCCAAAAATCGTATTGCCTAACGGCGCCCAGCCATTCTCGCCTGTGAAAAATAAGGAGAGGGCCACCTTCCCAGCGAGTGTCACATTCAATAGGATTAAACCAAATACAAGCGACCGCTTCCAGAAAGCAGCCAAAATAAAACCGAGAAAAACCATCATGAAAGAAATTGTTAAAACAGCCGAGACCGGACTGCTTAAAAGCATTTGCTCGAATTCGAGCACTTTTTGCATTTGCAAGTGAATCTTCTTAGGTTCTGGAAACCAGACCATACTGCTCATCATCAATACAAAAGTGATGATGATGCCTTTCCAGCTGCGCTTATACGCAGCATAAACCAGTACTAGTAAAAAGAGGGGGCGAATATACCAGCTTAATGGATTAAGATGCCGCCGGAAAGCCCAATCCAAAATATCTTGTACTTCCATTGGTTCCACATCCCTCGCTCAAGTCTGCGTCTTTCTGCCAGTTTCCCGTAACCGTCACAGCCGCTTTTGCAAAAACCGGACAGCTTCATGCCTCATGACGGCCGTTTCGAAATGCCCTGAAGCGGAACGGGCCACCCGATAACAATCAGTAGCTCCCTGTTCAGCATATACAGCTGACAATTCTTTTTCGATTTTGTTCACACCCTCAGCCGGCGTTAACCGGTCGTGTGCACCCACAAGGCTAAGGTGCGGGCGCGGCGCGATCAGGCTTTGGATTTCAGATGCGGAAAAATATTTTGCAAGCGACGGGACATAATAATAAAAGCCGTGCCGGTCAAGATTTTGTGTTTTCATCAGCACATGATGATCTACCTGGCTGCACAAATCCACACACACCTTGATCCGGTCATCAAGCGCCGTAGTCCACCACGCCATCAATCCTCCCATAGACATGCCGATGGTTCCGATTCTGTCAGCCTGAACATCAGGGCGAGACTGCATATAATCTAGCGCTCTTAAACTGTCATAAATCATCATGCCCCACATCACTCTTCCGGTAAGAAGCATTTCTTTAAAAATCTCGCTTTCCGCTTTTCCCCGCCGATCCCCAAACCCCCAATGATCAATCGCAAGCACGCTATACCCGAGAGAAGTCAGCTCACTGGAAAAAGAAGGCGCTTTCAAGTAGTCTGCTCCTTCAATCAGTTCACTTTTTCCCTTGTCATACCGCCCCCCATGCGAATGCTGAAACAATACGGACGGACACGGTCCATCTGCGGACTCCGGCTTCACAAAATAAGCAGGCACCTTTTCATGTCCGTTTAAGTCGAGCAGGAGCGTTTCAATGATATTTCCTTCTCTTTCTTCAATACGCAAGGTCTCCGCCCTAATTTGCCTCCGATCAGGCAAATCTCCAAGCAATCGAAACAGCTGCTTTCTTCTTTCCTCTCTCATTCCATCATCCTTCCTTATTCGCTTACTTCACATTTACGAGACAGAACTGGTTTCCCCTTTATTTTTTCAAACTAAATCGCATTATTTACTAAATGTTTAGTAAATATAACGAAATATTCCGAAAATAATTATTGTAACCGCTTACTTTCACATGATAATATCAATTTATCAAAAACAGACGAGTTCATATTTTACTAAATAGATGAGAGGGATTACCATGGTTCGGATTAAAGATATCGCCTTAAAAGCTAATGTTTCCAGTGCGACTGTTTCCAGGATTTTAAATGAAGATGAGTCGCTTTCTGTTGCGGGCGAAACGAGACAAAGAGTCATCAATATCGCTGAAGAGCTCGGCTATCAAACGGTTGCTAAACGCCGGAAAGCCCGCGGGCAAAAACAGCGGACCCAACCGCTGATCGGCGTACTGAGCTGTCTGTCCCCTGATCAGGAACGGCAGGACCCTTATTTTTCTTCGATTCGCAAAGGCATTGAAAAAGAATGCTTTGAACAGGAAATTTTCATTACAAATTCGATTCATCTCGGTTCCTTTCAGGAGCATATCTTTCGGGAACTGGATGGTGTCATTGTCATCGGCCGTGTTCATGATGAAGCAGTTAAGCATATCAGCGGAAGGCTGGAGCATGCCGTATTTATCAATCATTCTCCTGATCCGCAAACATACGATTCGATTGGCATTGATTTTGAATCCGCTTCACGCCAAGCGATTGATCACCTTTTCGGCCTTGGTTACAAACGGCTAGGTTACATTGGCGGACAGGAAAAAGAGCATACGCTGAAGGACGGCCAAAGCATCCGCAGAACAATTGAAGACAAACGGCTGACCGCCTTTTTGGAGTCCGCCGTCCCCCAGCCTGAGCATGTGCTGGTCGGAGAATACAGCATGCGTGAGGGTTATCGCCTGATGAAGAAAGCAATCGCTCAAGGCAATCTGCCGGAAGCATTCTTTATCGCCAGCGATTCCATGGCGATCGGCGCATTAAAAGCGCTCCAGGAAGCCGGACTGCAAGTGCCGCGGGATACAGCGATCGTCAGCTTTAATGGCATTGAAGAAGCTGAATTTGCCAGCACGCCATTAACAACGGTGAAGGTGTACACAGAGGAAATGGGCCGTACAGGCGTAAAACTGCTGCTTGACCGCCTCAATGGCCGAACGCTTCCTCACCATGTCACCATGCCCACAACATTAATCGTGAGACAAAGCTGCGGCTGTACAACTAAGGAGGTGACATAAGAAAACAATCATCACGATCATAAGGAGGAAAAGATGAAACACACTTTTGTTTTATTTCTCTCTCTTATTCTAGTTATTCTGCCCGGCTGCTCAGCAGAGAAAAGCTCAGCAGATACCGAAAAAAAGACGTTAACCATTTATTCTACAATGTCAACGGACAGTGAAAGAGCTACGTTCAGAAAACTGACGGCAGCGTTTGAAAAGGAACACAGTGACATTCGTGTCAGCCTTCATTTCCCAGGCAATGACTATGAAAATATGATGCGTGTCAGAATGGCAGCCAATGACTTGCCTGATCTTTTCGATACACATGGCTGGGGGAAAATCAGGTACGGAGAATATACAGCGGATCTCCGGGATATGGAATGGACTCAAGGTCTCGATCCCAATTTAAACAGCATCCTTAAAAATAAAAGCGGAAAGGTCTATGCCTATCCGATCAATCAGGCAAAAGACGGTCTGGCATATAACCGCAATATGTTAGAGCGTTACAGCATTGCCCCGCCGGAAACGATGGATGATTTTTTGAAAGCACTGAGAACGATTAAAGAAAAGAGCAAAGGAAGCATCGTTCCCTTCTGGTTTGCCGGATATGACAAAAGCTCATTTGCCCAATATTACGATCAATTCGCTACGCCTCTTCTCATCACAGATCCTGCCCATAATGAAAAAAAACAGCTCATCAACGGCACCTTTAATTGGAGCAAATTCACTTATTTATCAGACATCCTTAAACAAATGCAGAAAGAAAAACTGATTAATATTGACGCTGTAACCGCAAAAAAATCACAACTCATTGAATTAATGGCTCAAAACAAAATCGCCTTTACAATGCAAGGCGGCACACTCGGCCAAGACGTTGCCCAGATCAATCCGAACGTCAAGGTTGGCATTATCCCGACACCTGCCATACATGCCGGAGATGATCCGATATGGATCGGCGGTGAACGCTACACGCTTGCAGCTTGGAAAGACTCGCCTCATGTAAAAGAAGCGAAAGAATTCATCGCATTTATGGCCCGTCCCGCCAATGCCAAACAAATGGCTGAAGCCACATCGCTTCCATCAGGGCTGACCAATGTAAAAGCTGATATTTTCTACGCAAATGACTATGAGCATTATCAAGATGTCAAAGTCGAGCCTTACTTCGACCGTTTATACCTGCCAAACGGAATGTGGGACGTTCTGGGCACGGCCGGGCAGGAACTTGCTGCTGACATTTTGACGCCTCAAGAGATTTCAAAGAAGCTGGGAAGAGAATACAAACGACTACGGGAGCAATCGGAAACACAGGGAGCTGAAAACAATGAGTGATATCGCAAGAGACGTTCATGTGAAACAGGTTAAGCCGAAAAAGCAGTCCTCACTTTGGTGTATGTACATTCCTGCTTTGCTCTCCGTTCTAGTCTTTATGATTTATCCATTTGTGAAAGGCGCATTGATCACCTTTACAAACTGGAACGGCTTTTCACAAATCTACCAATGGGTGGGATTCGCGCAATATGAAAGGCTGTTTTCTGATCCCGATACTTGGCACATCTTAAAAAACACGCTGCTTTACGGGCTCGGCAGTACCTTTTTTCAAAATGTGGTCGGACTCCTGTACGCCCTGCTCTTGAATCAAAGCATCAAAATGAAAGCGATAACAAGAACAATTGTCTATTTGCCGGTCATGATCAGCCCGCTCATCATGGGCTATATTTGGTACTTTTTCTTCTCCTACGACGGAGGCGCGCTCAACGATTTGCTCGGTGTATTTGGCATCGGCCCGATCAATGCACTCGCCAGTCCGTCGCTCAATCCGTGGCTCATTGTCATGATAAACACGTATCAATATGTCGGGATTGCTATGGTTGTCTACTTAGCCGGCCTGCAAAGCATTCCGAAAGACTACTATGAAGCTGCGCAAATGGATGGCGCGAAACAAGGCCAGCAGTTTTTCACGATCACGCTGCCGCTGTTAATGCCCTCGATCACGATTAATATGGTCATCAACATTATCGGAGGCTTAAAGCTGTTTGATATCATTATCGCGCTCACCGCGGGCGGTCCCGGAAATGCGTCACAATCCATGTCTACGTTTATGTATGATTTGTATTTCAAACGGCAGGATGCCGGCTATGCCGCAACGCAAGGCATATTTATGGCATTTGTCATTTTGATCATCAGCTTTTGCGCGCTTGCGTACTTTAAAAGAAAGGAGACGGAAATGTCATGAAAGCCGCCCGTTCAAAAAAACTGCGGATCGTTACGCTTTTTGCCACTATTGTAGCCTGTGCGCATTTTATTCCATTTTACATCCTGCTGACCACTTCATTGAAAGCAAAAGGAGACTACAGTTCGAAATGGCAGTTTCCAGCCGACATCTCCTTTCACAATTTTTCAGAAGCATGGGAGCGTGCTTCATTAGGAAATTCATTTATAAACACCATCATCATCACAGGTTTTTCTGCCTTGTTATTGATCATATTCGGCTCTCTTGCCGCGTACCCTCTTGCCCGGCGGGAAACGAAGCTGAATAAAGCCGTTTTTGCCTTGCTGATTTCCATTATGATCATCCCTCCGTTAACATCCATGGTCCCCTTGTACAGAATGGTTGTGGACGCCGGCATGGTTAATACACACGCCATCGCCATTTTGATCAATACAGCGGCTTATATGCCGTTAACCGTATTCTTGTATTCAGGCTTTATCCGTTCGACCATTCCAAAAGAGCTTGAAGAAGCCGCACGAATAGACGGTGCAGGCATGCTAAAAATCTTTTTTACGATCGTGTTTCCTCTGCTGAAACCGATCACTGCGACCATCTGTATTATTTCTTGTGTCTTCATATGGAACGACTATCAATTTGCGATTTTCTTTTTACAAGATCAAAAGGTTCAGACATTAACAGTGGCCATGGCAGGGTTTTTCGGAGAAAACGCCAACAATCTGCATTTAGTTGCCGCAGCCGCGCTTATGGCAATGCTGCCGATGGTTATTCTGTTTTTGGCGCTGCAAAAATACTTTATTGCCGGCCTGTCATCCGGAGCGGTAAAGGGATAACATTAAAGGAGGAAGCCATATGAAAAAGATTACATTTATCGGTGCAGGTAGCACCATTTTCGCCAAAAATGTTTTGGGAGACTGCTTGTTAACAGAAGCGCTGAATGGATTTGAATTCGCCCTTTACGACATTGATCCGAAACGCCTGCAGGAATCCCAGCTGATGCTTGAAAATCTGAGAGACCGTTATAACCCGAGTGTGGCCATCAATAGCTATGATGATAGAAAACTCGCCTTACAGAACGCAAGCTATGTCATCAATGCCATTCAGGTTGGAGGATATAAACCGAGCACAGTCATAGATTTCGAGATTCCTAAACGGTACGGGTTGCGCCAGACGATTGCCGACACAGTCGGCATCGGCGGGATCTTCAGATCACTCAGAACCATCCCGGTCTTATTTGATATCGCAAAAGATATGGAGGACATGTGCCCGGATGCGTGGTTTTTAAATTATACAAATCCGATGGCCTCTCTTACAGGCACCATGCTTCGCTATACTAGTATCAAAACAATCGGGCTCTGCCACAGTGTCCAAGTGTGCACGAAGGATTTATTCAAATCTCTTGGAATGGAGCATGGCGGAATCGAGGAGCGCATCGCGGGCATCAACCATATGGCTTGGCTTTTGGAAGTCAAAAAAGACGGCGTAGATCTATATCCAGAAATCAAAAGGAGAGCAAAAGAAAAACAAAAAACAAAACATCATGATATGGTGCGGTTTGAATTGATGGATAAGTTCGGCTATTATGTCACGGAATCGTCCGAACACAACGCAGAATACCATCCATACTTTATTAAACGGAACTATCCCGAGCTGATCAGCGAGCTGCAAATCCCGCTCGATGAATATCCAAGAAGATGCGTCAAACAGATTCAAAATTGGGAGAAAATGCGGGATGAAATCGTCAATAATAAAAACCTTACGCACGAACGCTCAAAGGAATATGGTTCAAGAATTATAGAAGCAATGGAAACAAACGAGCCGTTCACCTTCGGGGGAAACGTCTTGAATACAGGGCTGATCACCAATCTTCCTTCAAAAGCGGTTGTGGAAGTGACATGCGTCGCCGACAGAAAAAAAATTACCCCGTGCTTCGCCGGAGAACTGCCTGAGCAGCTTGCGGCCTTAAACCGGACGAATATTAATACACAGCTGATGACAATTGAAGCCGCTGTCACATTGAAAAAAGAAGCGGTTTACCAAGCCGCAATGCTTGATCCGCATACAAGCGCGGAACTTTCCATGACTGACATCATCTCCATGTGTGACGATTTATTCACAGCACACGGCGATTGGCTGCCGGAATACAAATAAAAAACTAGGGGACCGCTCTCCCCTAGTTTTTTGGTTTTGTTTCGCCTTCCCAGGCCATCATGCCGCCTTCAACGTTGACGGTTTTAAAGCCCTGCTCATCCAAGTACCTGCAGACATTCATGCTGCGCATTCCTGAGCGGCAGATAAACACGTACTCTTTGTCTTTATCAAGGGTATCCATTTTTTCAGGAATATCCCCCATGCGAATATGAACGGCTTGCGGGATCATGCCTTCCGCCACCTCTTCATCTTCTCTGACATCAATCAAATATAACTCTTCCTCCGCCTCAATTTTTTCTTTTAAAGCGGCTGTGCTGATTTCTTTTATCTCCAAAGAAAACACTCCTATTCACAATGATCATGTTCAGTATAGCAAAGTCAGCCGGGCGATTGCTATTCAGAGACTGATGAAAAAAATCCCCTTTTGATAAAGGGGATTTCAGATTGTAGACAAAGTCCTAAAACGGTTTTTGTTTTAGGATTTTGTCATCTTGTCAGCGTGATTGAAAACCCTTGAAGTCTAGGAAGGACGAGCATTGGAGCAGACTTCCGCAGGATGCGGTGACAGCGGCGTTTGAGCAGGACGCTCAGCTTTTAGCCGCTGATCTTTTCTCAAGTGAGCACCAACGCGCAGGACTGACAACGAATGCGAGGGTTTGTCGACACGCTGAAATCCCCTTTTGATAAAGGGGATTTTTCCTTAGGCTTAGTTTGCCACAATATTGACAAGCTTGCCAGGCACCGCGATGATTTTTCGAATCGTTTTGCCTTCAAGCTGCTCTTGGACCTTTTCATCTGATTGAGCAAGCTGTTCCAGCTGTTCTTTCGTCGCATCGGCAGGAACCTGTAATTTCGCTTTTACTTTTCCGTTCAGCTGAACAACGATTTCAACTTCATCATCCACAAGTTTTGTTTCATCATATACAGGCCAAGCTTCGTATGCAATCGTGCCGGAATGGCCAAGCTTCTCCCATAGCTCTTCCGCTAAGTGAGGCGCGATTGGAGAAAGAAGCTTTACGAAGCCTTCCATATATTCTTTTGGCAGATCTGACGCTTTATAAGCTTCATTAATAAAGACCATCAGCTGGGAAATACCCGTGTTGAAACGAAGGCCTTCGTAATGATCTGTGACTTTCATGACCGTTTCATGATATACGCGCTCCAATGTTTCACCAGCGCCTTCAACGATTTTGCCATTAAGCTCACCGCTTTCTTCAACAAACAGACGCCATACACGGTCAAGGAAGCGGCGCGCGCCGTCTAAGCCTGATTCAGACCAGGCGATTGAAGCATCAAGCGGTCCCATGAACATTTCGTACAATCTTAGCGTATCAGCGCCGTGAGAGGCAACGATTTCGTCAGGGTTGACAACGTTCCCTTTAGATTTACTCATTTTTTCGTTGTTTTCGCCGAGAATCATTCCTTGGTTGTACAGCTTTTGGAACGGTTCTTTCGTCGGCACTACACCGATATCATAAAGGAACTTATGCCAGAAGCGGGCATACAGAAGGTGAAGCACGGCATGTTCTGCGCCGCCGATATACATATCAACCGGAAGCCATTTTTCCAATTTCTCTGGTGATGCCAGCTGATCCGGGTTACGCGGATCAATATAGCGCAAGAAATACCAGCAGCTTCCCGCCCATTGCGGCATTGTATTCGTTTCTCTTCTTCCTTTTTTCCCTGTCTCAGGGTCTGTGACTTCCACCCACTCTTTGATGTTCGCAAGCGGTGATTCACCTGTTCCGCTCGGTTTGATTTCATCCGTTTTCGGCAAAATCAGCGGCAGCTCCTCTTCCGGCACAGCCGTTGATGTTCCGTCTTCCCAATGAATGACCGGAATCGGCTCGCCCCAATAACGCTGGCGGCTGAAGAGCCAGTCGCGCAGACGGTATGTCACTTTCTTCTCGCCGTTTTTCGTTTCTTCCAGCCAAGCGATCACTTTCGCAATTGCTTCCTGCTTGTTAAGGCCGTTTAGAAAATCAGAGTTCACGTGTTCGCCGTCGCCAGTGTACGCTGCTTCCTCAACGTTTCCGCCTTTCACAACTTCCTTCATCGGAAGGCCGAATGTTTTGGCGAATTCAAAATCACGCTCATCGTGACCAGGAACCGCCATGACAGCACCTGTTCCGTATGATGCAAGAACGTAATCCGCAATCCAGATCGGCAATGTTTCTCCGTTTACAGGATTGATCGCATAGGCTCCTGTGAAAACGCCTGTCTTTGTTTTCGCAAGATCTGTACGCTCAAGGTCACTCTTTGATTGAATTTCTTTGATATATGCTTCTACAGCTTCTTTTTGCTCTGTCGTTGTGATGTGTTCCACCAATGCGTGTTCCGGAGCAAGTACAGTGTATGTAGCGCCAAACAGCGTATCTGGTCTTGTCGTAAATACCGTAAAGGATTCATCATGTCCATCTACAGCAAAATGAACGTGCGCACCTTCAGAACGGCCGATCCAGTTGCGCTGCATATCTTTAATGCTTTCCGGCCAGTCAAGCTCTTCCAAGTCTTCGAGAAGCCTGTCCGCATAGGCGGTGATTTTCAGCATCCACTGCCTCATCGGGCGTCTCTCTACCGGATGGCCGCCGCGTTCGCTCTTGCCGTCAATGACTTCTTCATTGGCAAGAACCGTACCTAAAGCAGGGCACCAGTTTACAGGCACTTCGTCAACGTAAGCAAGGCCTTTTTCGTATAGCTTTAAGAAAATCCACTGCGTCCATTTATAGTATTCAGGGTCAGTCGTATTGATTTCACGATCCCAGTCATACGAGAAGCCAAGCGACTGAATTTGGCGGCGGAAATTATCGATATTCTGCTTCGTAAACACAGCGGGATCGTTCCCTGTGTCAAGTGCGTATTGTTCAGCCGGCAAGCCGAATGCGTCCCAGCCCATTGGATGAAGGACATCGTGGCCCTGCATACGCTTCATACGAGACAGGATATCCGTGGCTGTATACCCTTCAGGATGGCCGACGTGCAAGCCCGCTCCTGACGGATAAGGGAACATGTCCAGCGCGTAAAATTTTTGTTTTTCATTATGGTCAAGAGTGGCAAATGTTTTGTTTTCAAGCCAGTATGTTTGCCATTTCTTTTCTATCTCTTTGTGCTGAAAACTCAAAGTGAAAACCTCCTTCTGATTGAATACGGCGTGTATGGTTCAAGTATTGACGGGAAGGAGAGAATTATATTCAGAATATTCCCAAACTAAAAAAAACTCCCTCATCCCAAAAAGGGACGAGAGACTTTCGTTTTCCCGCGGTACCACCCTCGTTAGCGCGGCGTGCGCCGCACTCACTTGATACTTTTAACGCAGTTATGCGTCAGCGGCTTTTCACCGCTGCAACTCTGAGGTGAGTTCGGAAACAAACTTGATTGACTTTCACCAGCCGTCAACTCTCTGCAACAATATCTGCTTCCTACTGCTCCTCTTCATTGTTCTTATCGCAACCGTAATCTTAACTGTATTTTATAGAATTCTGTTCATAAGTGCAAGCAGGTTTGTATACAATGGGAATGTACCCTGAACGGGCGGAGATTGAGGACAATTATTCGGGTGGAGTTTTGGTTTGACGTTTGGACTCGGCCGGTTCGCCGCCGCTGTTCATTTCTCTCACAAAGTCAAAACTTCTGAGAACAGCTTCACCGCCGTAGCCTGAGATAATGGATAAGATGACAAGTTGAATTCCTGAATCGGGGTCAGCGGATAATACAAGTAAAATGGAAGCTGTCATTCCGATAAACCAATCTTCCAAAAATCCAAGGTAGATAAACCGCTTCGTCATTCTGGGTTTCTCCAGTCTGCCTCTCTTTTTCACATGACCGAGAATCCCCATGATTCCTCCAATTACACAAGCAATGAGTACCTGATGCAGCATCTTCATCATCACCTTCCTAAAGCCCTTATTTCGTAAAGCGACTTCAGGCCATCCAGCCCCCTTAAACGATTCCGATGATTTTCGATATCTACATACTGGCAAATCTGAAAAAAGCTTGTTTCTTCCATTATATGTGAACACATGATCGGTAAGCTTGATGCATTGGATTCATTTTTCACCCAGTGACATTTACCTAGTCACTCATTAAGCTTCTATACACTTTCCGTTCATATGTTCAATTTCTGTTCTTATTTTTAGTGTATACGAGGACAAGCCTTGATGACAAACAACAAACTACGCGCTTGCTTGAATCAGAACATGTGTTGTGCTACGGTTACTGTATAATTCATTGTAAAAAGGGGAATACAAGGCTTTCGCACAGCAAGCTGGCGGCCTAAGGGGGATTTATATGGCTAGTTTTCAATCATTTGGAATACAAGGACAGCTGGAAGTCATCAAAAAAGCGCTTGATCATGCGCGAGTCGGTGTGGTCATTACAGACCCCTCACTTGAAGATAATCCTATTGTCTACGTAAACCAAGGCTTTGTTCAAATGACCGGCTATGAAGCCGGAGAGATTTTAGGAAAGAACTGCCGCTTCTTACAGGGGAAACACACAGACCCCGCTGAAGTAGAAAACATTAGAACCGCTATACAACATAAAGAGCCGGTTACCGTTCAGATCCAAAACTACAAAAAAGACGGAACGTTATTCTGGAATGAATTGAATATTGACCCGCTCGAGATTGAAGGCAAGACCTATTTTGTCGGCATTCAAAAAGATATCACCCGGCAAAAAGAGTATGAGAAGCTTCTCGAGGATTCCCTCACAGAAATCACTGCACTTTCAACGCCTATTGTCCCGATTCGCAACGGCGTTTCGGCTCTTCCGCTAGTCGGCAACCTGACAGAGGAGCGATTTAATTCCATCGTCTGCACATTGACGAATATCTTATCAACATCCAAAGATGATTATTTGATCATTGATTTATCAGGGCTGGCACAAGTGAATGAACAAACCGCCGATCAAATTTTCAAGCTGAGCCATTTGCTGAAATTAACCGGAACCGAATTAATCATTACCGGCATTAAACCTGAATTGGCCATGAAAATGAATAAACTGGACGCCAATTTTTCATCGCTGCAAACATATTCAAATGTAAAGGATGCCGTTAACGTGCTTCCGATCATGTAAAAAGATCCCGCTCATCCGGCGGGATCTTTTATTATGAAGAGATTGATGCTTGTTTATTTGTTTCTTTAGCCGGTTTTATCCGTTTGTCATATAAAAGCGTTGTGGCGATACTGATCATCAGCAAAACCAAAAGAGACAACACAAGAGCCTGAATGCCGAAATGATCGACAAGCAAACCGCCGAACAACGGACCAATCATTCTGCCGCCTGTCGCCGCGCTGTTGACAAAACCTTGATAAAATCCTTCCTTCCCTTTAGGGGCAAGCTGGTTGGCTATTGTCGGCACCGCAGGCCAGACAAGCATTTCCCCGATGGTCAGGATCACCATGGCAGCCAGAAACATCAGGAAGTGCTTTGCCGTCAGCAGCATACTGAAGGATACAATAAAAATGATAAATCCGATGACCATTTGCGCCTTCAGAGACTCCGCCCATTTTTTCACCACAAAGCTGACAAGCGGCTGGCCAAACACAATTAAAATTCCGTTGACCGTCCACAGCACACTGTATAAGGAAAGGGATATTCCAATGCTTTGCGTGTACGAAGCAATCGTGGTAGACCATTGAGAATAAGCCAGCCATCCGAGTACATAGCCGCTGCTTAATATGATGAGCGCGGCAAATTTCGCTTTGCTGTTTACAGCATCATAATCAAGCACAGACGTTTGGGACGCGTCCTTCGTCTGAATATTTCGAAATCCGAAATATACGATAAAGAAAAAGGCCATATACAATACAGCATTCGCCAAAAATACATATGAAAACGAGAAAGAAGCCACGGCACCGCCAAGTGCTGAGCCGACGGCCACACCCGCGTTTTGTGCGACATAGATCGCATTAAATGCCTTTCTTCCCCCTTCAGGCCAGACCGATCCAGCCATTGCATAGCTTGCCGGAAAAACAATACCGGAACCAAATCCCACAATGGTCAGCAGCACAATGTAGGCCGGCCAATCATGAAAAAAGACAAGGCCCAGCAGGCTTGCCAACGTAATCGCAATCCCGAGCATAATTGATTTAAAGCCGCCGATTTTATCAAACAAAAAACCGCCGCTTAAATTCCCGACCACACTGGCGCCTGAATTCAGCATCAAAACAAGCCCGGCTACTGTTAACGACTTCCCTAAATGATTATGGATATAAATCGTATTCAGCGGCCATAAAAAAGAAGCACCCGTCACATTAATAAACATTCCAATAACTAAAATTTTAAGAGCACGCGGCATACTCATCCCCCTTTCTCGCCTAAAAAAGCTCATGAAAAAAACGAAACCTAAAACGGCTTCGTACGAATCGAATGATCATAGCACATTCATTCTATCTGTCTATTTCACATTTTTCAACTGATGAGCTTGAAAAAATCTAACAAATATTGTTTGAAAAATGTAAAATAAATAGAAAAAGGGATAATGTTATGGAAATGGTATTATTATTCTTAGGATTTCTTGCATGTCTCATTTCGCTTGGCTATGGATTATATCATCTTGTCAGATATGTGCTGAAAAAGGAAAAATGTTTCTCTAAGAGACTCTTTTGGCCGCTTTTGATAGGAGGCCTGGTGCTGCTCGTCACCGGAGCAGCATTGACAGACCCAGACGCTGCAGCAGCAAATGCCGAGAAAAAATATTCAGCGCTAAACGCCGAATATAAAAGCCTTACAAAAGAGCATGAAGCACTAGAGAAAGAATATGAAGCAGCCAGTTCTAAAGCAAAGAAGTTGAAGGACAACACAAAAGACCAAGACAAACTACAGCAGCTTGAAAAAGAAAATAGTGATCTAAAAAAGACTCAGAAATCATTAAAAGCAGAAATGAAAGAGCTTCAAGAAAGTCAAAAACAGCTCAAAGAAGATACAAAAACAGTAAAGGCTGAAAATGAAGCACTGCAGCAAGATAAAACACAGCTTGAAAAGCAATTAAAAGAGACGAAAAGCCAAACTGCAAGTTCACAAGAAAACGCTGGAAGTTCTTCTAGCAATACGAATAAAAGTAATGAAACCAAAACAGCTGCCACAGCAGAAAGCTGTAATATAAAAGGCAGCAAAAGCGGCATCTATCACACACCGGGCAGTACATACTATGACCGGACAACCGATCCGGCTGAAATGTTTTGCTCAGTTGAAGAAGCTGAAGCCGCCGGTTACCGGCCGCCAAAACGATAAACAAAAAGCTCCAGAACCTCTGGAGCTTTCAGATTGTTGACAAAATCCTAAAACGGTTTAGTTTTAGGATTTTGTCATCTTTTCAGCGTGGTTGAAAACCCTTGAAGTCTAGGAAAGGCGAGCATTGGAGCGGAGCGAATGTCCTAATTCGTG
>NZ_JAESPO010000019.1:0-717 GCF_016757475.1 Bacillus sp. RHFS10 | reverse complement strand
CATCAGGGAGCAAGCTCCCATCTGTCCGCTCGACTTGCATGTATTAGGCACGCCGCCAGCGTTCGTCCTGAGCCAGGATCAAACTCTCCGATAATGGATCACAGGTTAAGTTCACCGCATCCTGCGGTGACACCTGCGTGACCTGCGTCGTGCAGGCCTAGTTTGACTGACTACGCACATCGCTGTGCGATTTATAAAAAATGAATTAACAGGTACGTTTTGTCTTGTTTAGTTTTCAAAGATCATTTCGTTTGTTCGCTTTGTTAAAGCAACTTTATTAGTATACAACGTTGCTTCTTCAAAGTCAACAATCTTTTTTTAAAAAATGGTGGAGCCTAGCGGGATCGAACCGCTGACCTCCTGCGTGCAAAGCAGGCGCTCTCCCAGCTGAGCTAAGGCCCCATTGAAATGGTCGGGAAGACAGGATTCGAACCTGCGACCCCATGGTCCCAAACCATGTGCTCTACCAAGCTGAGCTACTTCCCGATTGTCTATTCCATTAAAATAATGGCGCGCCCGAGAGGAGTCGAACCCCTAACCTTTTGATCCGTAGTCAAACGCTCTATCCAATTGAGCTACGGGCGCAAGATTTAATGCCGAGGGCCGGACTTGAACCGGCACGGTAGTCACCTACCGCAGGATTTTAAGTCCTGTGTGTCTGCCAATTCCACCACCCCGGCGTGGATGGTATAGTTGGAGCGGAAGACGGGATTCGAA
>NZ_JAESPO010000018.1:0-1171 GCF_016757475.1 Bacillus sp. RHFS10 | reverse complement strand
ATGTTAGCGGCGGACGGGTGAGTAACACGTGGGTAACCTGCCTGTAAGACTGGGATAACTCCGGGAAACCGGGGCTAATACCGGATGCTTGTTTGAACCGCATGGTTCAAACATAAAAGGTGGCTTCGGCTACCACTTACAGATGGACCCGCGGCGCATTAGCTAGTTGGTGAGGTAACGGCTCACCAAGGCAACGATGCGTAGCCGACCTGAGAGGGTGATCGGCCACACTGGGACTGAGACACGGCCCAGACTCCTACGGGAGGCAGCAGTAGGGAATCTTCCGCAATGGACGAAAGTCTGACGGAGCAACGCCGCGTGAGTGATGAAGGTTTTCGGATCGTAAAGCTCTGTTGTTAGGGAAGAACAAGTACCGTTCGAATAGGGCGGTACCTTGACGGTACCTAACCAGAAAGCCACGGCTAACTACGTGCCAGCAGCCGCGGTAATACGTAGGTGGCAAGCGTTGTCCGGAATTATTGGGCGTAAAGGGCTCGCAGGCGGTTTCTTAAGTCTGATGTGAAAGCCCCCGGCTCAACCGGGGAGGGTCATTGGAAACTGGGGAACTTGAGTGCAGAAGAGGAGAGTGGAATTCCACGTGTAGCGGTGAAATGCGTAGAGATGTGGAGGAACACCAGTGGCGAAGGCGACTCTCTGGTCTGTAACTGACGCTGAGGAGCGAAAGCGTGGGGAGCGAACAGGATTAGATACCCTGGTAGTCCACGCCGTAAACGATGAGTGCTAAGTGTTAGGGGGTTTCCGCCCCTTAGTGCTGCAGCTAACGCATTAAGCACTCCGCCTGGGGAGTACGGTCGCAAGACTGAAACTCAAAGGAATTGACGGGGGCCCGCACAAGCGGTGGAGCATGTGGTTTAATTCGAAGCAACGCGAAGAACCTTACCAGGTCTTGACATCCTCTGACAATCCTAGAGATAGGACGTCCCCTTCGGGGGCAGAGTGACAGGTGGTGCATGGTTGTCGTCAGCTCGTGTCGTGAGATGTTGGGTTAAGTCCCGCAACGAGCGCAACCCTTGATCTTAGTTGCCAGCATTCAGTTGGGCACTCTAAGGTGACTGCCGGTGACAAACCGGAGGAAGGTGGGGATGACGTCAAATCATCATGCCCCTTATGACCTGGGCTACACACGTGCTACAATGGACAGAACAAAGGG
>NZ_JAESPO010000017.1:0-1559 GCF_016757475.1 Bacillus sp. RHFS10 | reverse complement strand
TCAGCTTGTAGAGAAAACGATGTTTTTTCTACAAGCTTTTTTGTTTTGTAATGTTTCTTTAGATATTCAGCTGATTTCAAAAGCAGAAAAAGAGCTCCCACATACCTAGCCCTGCTTGGCTAGGTATGTGGCAATCTTCTTCATGTTCTGGCATGCGGCTGTGAGGAGAACTTGTTCACTCACATTCCGTTTTCCTCTCAACCTGCAATAGCGAAGCCCATGCAGCTGTTTTGAATCTGCAAAGCTTCGCTCTATTTTTTCTTTTCTTTTTTTATAGAGGGTTTTTCCTGAAACAGATAAGCGATTTTGTCTGACCTTTTCTTTGTGGTCCTCCCATACATGCCGGGTGATGACCTTCTGGCGGTTCTTTGATCTTGTGCATTGCTCAAGCAATGGGCATGCGGAACAGGTTTCAGGATTTGATTTATATGACCGGTAGCCTTTTCGGTCAGTTGTTGAGTATGTAAGTACCTGCTGGTTCGGGCAAATGTAACTGTCTTTTTCACTGTCATAATGAAACTTCCATTTTGGAAACAAGCCCCTAGTAGGGTGATATCGTCTATGGGCAATAACGCCAAAAATATGGCGATCGGCTAGTCCTTTACAGATCGGAGTCGTTAAATAACCAGAATCAAGAGCGACGGCTTCTACTTCAAAATTAAATCGTGCAATTTGGTGGTCTAATCGGTCAAGATAAGGCACAGAATCATGGATATTTCCAGGCGTGACATAGGCGTCGGTGATAATGTTATGTTTCATATCCGTTGTTCGGTGATCTAAGTAAAAGAACCCCTCCGGTTTGTTTTCACGATACATATATCCACTTTCTGGATCAGTTGTACTGTGGCGGATCTCTTTTTCAGCTTTCACCTCCTCTTTGACTGGTAATGGCTTTTTTCCGTGTTCCTCCCGATCTTCCTGAATGGCTTCATTTAAATCTTTGATAAAGGTTTGTGTATCCTGTTCAATCGTTTTCCTTGTGTATTTGTGCTTGTTGGCATTGGCTTTCAGATGAGTGGAATCGGTAAATAGGACACGTCCGCCCACCATGTCATGATTGATGGCCTGAAGAACGATCTCGTCAAAAATGTCTTGGAAGATGGTTGTATCTTTAAAGCGTGTGCGTCTGTTCCAGCTGATAGTGGAGTGGTGCGGAACTGGGTCGTTGATGTTCAATCCGAGAAACCATCTGTACGCCATATTGTAGTAAATTTCTTTTTCAAGCTGTCTTTCTGAACGGATACCGTAGAGGTAGCCGATAAACATCATTTTGAATAAAATCAGCGGGTCGAGTGAGGGGCGGCCTTTGTTTTCGCTGTAGTAAGGCTTCACCTTTTCAATGATAAAAGAGAAGTCAATGTGTTGATCAATTTTTCGAAGCAAATGATCCTCTTCGACGAGTTGATCGAGAAGAACAAATTCGGCTGCGTTTTGAGAAGAATTTCTTGTGTGGAACATAAGAAAGACACCGTCCTTTTTAGTCTTTCTTTTATTTTATTACAGAGGAATGGATATTTTAAGGAAAAATAAAGGCTGTCGAGATTTTCTCGACAGCCTGA
>NZ_JAESPO010000016.1:0-3022 GCF_016757475.1 Bacillus sp. RHFS10 | reverse complement strand
TGTTCTTTGAAAACTAGATAACAGTAGACATCACATTCAATTAGTAATACAAGATATCACATAGTGATTCTTTTTAACGGTTAAGTTAGAAAGGGCGCACGGTGGATGCCTTGGCACTAGGAGCCGATGAAGGACGGGACGAACACCGATATGCTTCGGGGAGCTGTAAGCAAGCTTTGATCCGGAGATTTCCGAATGGGGAAACCCACCACTCGTAATGGAGTGGTATCCATATCTGAATTCATAGGATATGAGAAGGCAGACCCGGGGAACTGAAACATCTAAGTACCCGGAGGAAGAGAAAGCAAATGCGATTCCCTGAGTAGCGGCGAGCGAAACGGGATTAGCCCAAACCAAGAGGCTTGCCTCTTGGGGTTGTAGGACACTCTGTACGGAGTTACAAAAGAACGAGGTAGATGAAGAGGTCTGGAAAGGCCCGCCATAGAAGGTAACAGCCCTGTAGTCAAAACTTCGTTCTCTCCTGAGTGGATCCTGAGTACGGCGGAACACGTGAAATTCCGTCGGAATCCGGGAGGACCATCTCCCAAGGCTAAATACTCCCTAGTGACCGATAGTGAACCAGTACCGTGAGGGAAAGGTGAAAAGCACCCCGGAAGGGGAGTGAAACAGATCCTGAAACCGTGTGCCTACAAGTAGTCAGAGCCCGTTAACGGGTGATGGCGTGCCTTTTGTAGAATGAACCGGCGAGTTACGATCCCGTGCAAGGTTAAGCAGAAGATGCGGAGCCGCAGCGAAAGCGAGTCTGAATAGGGCGCATGAGTACGTGGTCGTAGACCCGAAACCAGGTGATCTACCCATGTCCAGGGTGAAGTTCAGGTAACACTGAATGGAGGCCCGAACCCACGCACGTTGAAAAGTGCGGGGATGAGGTGTGGGTAGGGGTGAAATGCCAATCGAACCTGGAGATAGCTGGTTCTCTCCGAAATAGCTTTAGGGCTAGCCTCAAGGTAAGAGTCTTGGAGGTAGAGCACTGATTGGACTAGGGGCCCCTACCGGGTTACCGAATTCAGTCAAACTCCGAATGCCAATGACTTATCCTTGGGAGTCAGACTGCGAGTGATAAGATCCGTAGTCGAAAGGGAAACAGCCCAGACCGCCAGCTAAGGTCCCAAAGTATACGTTAAGTGGAAAAGGATGTGGAGTTGCTTAGACAACCAGGATGTTGGCTTAGAAGCAGCCACCATTTAAAGAGTGCGTAATAGCTCACTGGTCGAGTGACTCTGCGCCGAAAATGTACCGGGGCTAAACGTATCACCGAAGCTGCGGACTGTTCTTCGAACAGTGGTAGGAGAGCGTTCTAAGGGCTGTGAAGCCAGACCGGAAGGACTGGTGGAGCGCTTAGAAGTGAGAATGCCGGTATGAGTAGCGAAAGAGGGGTGAGAATCCCCTCCACCGAATGCCTAAGGTTTCCTGAGGAAGGCTCGTCCGCTCAGGGTTAGTCGGGACCTAAGCCGAGGCCGAAAGGCGTAGGCGATGGACAACAGGTTGATATTCCTGTACCACCTCCTCACCATTTGAGTAATGGGGGGACGCAGGAGGATAGGGTAAGCGCGGTATTGGATATCCGCGTCCAAGCAGTTAGGCTGGGAAATAGGCAAATCCGTTTCCCATAAGGCTGAGCTGTGATGGCGAGCGAAATATAGTAGCGAAGTTCCTGATTCCACACTGCCAAGAAAAGCCTCTAGCGAGGTGAGAGGTGCCCGTACCGCAAACCGACACAGGTAGGCGAGGAGAGAATCCTAAGGTGATCGAGAGAACTCTCGTTAAGGAACTCGGCAAAATGACCCCGTAACTTCGGGAGAAGGGGTGCTCTGTTAGGGTGCAAGCCCGAGAGAGCCGCAGTGAATAGGCCCAGGCGACTGTTTAGCAAAAACACAGGTCTCTGCGAAGCCGTAAGGCGAAGTATAGGGGCTGACGCCTGCCCGGTGCTGGAAGGTTAAGAGGAGCGCTTAGCGTAAGCGAAGGTGCGAATTGAAGCCCCAGTAAACGGCGGCCGTAACTATAACGGTCCTAAGGTAGCGAAATTCCTTGTCGGGTAAGTTCCGACCCGCACGAAAGGCGCAACGATCTGGGCACTGTCTCAACGAGAGACTCGGTGAAATTATAGTACCTGTGAAGATGCAGGTTACCCGCGACAGGACGGAAAGACCCCGTGGAGCTTTACTGCAGCCTGATATTGAATGTTGGTACAGCTTGTACAGGATAGGTAGGAGCCTTGGAAACCGGAGCGCTAGCTTCGGTGGAGGCATCGGTGGGATACTACCCTGGCTGTATTGACCTTCTAACCCGCCGCCCTTATCGGGCGGGGAGACAGTGTCAGGTGGGCAGTTTGACTGGGGCGGTCGCCTCCTAAAAGGTAACGGAGGCGCCCAAAGGTTCCCTCAGAATGGTTGGAAATCATTCGCAGAGTGTAAAGGCACAAGGGAGCTTGACTGCGAGACCTACAAGTCGAGCAGGGACGAAAGTCGGGCTTAGTGATCCGGTGGTTCCGCATGGAAGGGCCATCGCTCAACGGATAAAAGCTACCCCGGGGATAACAGGCTTATCTCCCCCAAGAGTCCACATCGACGGGGAGGTTTGGCACCTCGATGTCGGCTCATCGCATCCTGGGGCTGTAGTCGGTCCCAAGGGTTGGGCTGTTCGCCCATTAAAGCGGTACGCGAGCTGGGTTCAGAACGTCGTGAGACAGTTCGGTCCCTATCCGTCGCGGGCGCAGGAAATTTGAGAGGAGCTGTCCTTAGTACGAGAGGACCGGGATGGACGCACCGCTGGTGTACCAGTTGTTCTGCCAAGGGCATCGCTGGGTAGCTATGTGCGGACGGGATAAGTGCTGAAAGCATCTAAGCATGAAGCCCCCCTCAAGATGAGATTTCCCATTCCGCAAGGAAGTAAGATCCCTGAAAGATGATCAGGTTGATAGGTCTGAGGTGGAAGTGTGGCGACACATGGAGCTGACAGATACTAATCGATCGAGGACTTAACCACATTTTGAATGATGTCA
>NZ_JAESPO010000015.1:0-7300 GCF_016757475.1 Bacillus sp. RHFS10 | reverse complement strand
TCAACACCGAATTAATGTTGGGTAACAATAAGTTGGACCTATTACTCTACAATGAAGCCCAGAAACACTTTGAAAATGTACAACGCCTTGCAAAAGAAAATGGCTTCCGACTCACCGAAAGTTTCGCTCTTTTCAACCTCGGCGTTTGTTTTGAACGACAAAAAATGTTCATCGAATCCTCAAACTGCTTCAAACAAGCATTGAAAATTCCTGAACATTTAGAGTCCTTTGTTGCCGTCAGATCAACATATATGCTAAGTAAAGTTCTGTTTCAGTTGGGAGCTTACGAAGTTGCCCTGTCATGGTATGAAAAGGCTCTGAAAAGGGCTACAGATGAAGGAGAACAGGAGTATGTGGCGAAATTAAAAATCGTATACGCTTTGTATACGGAACAAAATGACCAAGAGGTGAGAAAATATATCGACATCCTCGAAGAAATGGATCTTTGGACAGAAACAACCGACCTCTCAATCGAAATTGGTGAATACTATGAGAGTAAGGCTGATTTCGAAAAAGCCGCATATTATTTTAAACACGGACATTTTGCTAAAAACCAAATCATCAAAGTATCGGAGGCGCTACTATGAAAAAAACCACTTTGTTCAGTCTGCTAACTGTTTCAGCTTTATTGCTGGCTGCTCCTGCTTTAGTTCATAATTACAAACCTACCGAAGGTGGAGTATCCATCAAAGTTGCTGAAGGTGGAGTATCTGCCTGAAATGCAAAATCTTGAAAAAGTGTTCTCAAATCTGAAATTAGACCGTCAAAAAGTCTGGTCTACAGCTGAAAAATTAAAATCAAATAAAGACGGGGTTGTCCTTTTAGACCGTTCCAATCCAGAACATCGGGCTTGGTACAATAATTCATCTAAAAGTGTTTAAATGCCCCTCTATCGGAGGCCTTAGTATGAAAAAACGTACTGTCTTAATTACCGCTGCTATTCTTGGACTGCTCCTTGTATCAGCCGGACACGATTTCGGAACAAAAGAAAACGGATGGCTCGGCATCTCAAAAGATTTCCAAACAGCCGAAAAAGGAGCACTGGGTTAAAAATAACAAGGCGGACTCTAAAGAGTCTGCTTTTTTTATTTTTAAACGAGTTTAAATGCCCCTACATTCAATTTTAAGAGCTCCCCCTTATAAAAGGTCATTTTTCTTATTTGAAGCTCTCAGAAACGATCCTAAGCATCCTGAAAGGCGTTCTTTATTCTTAATTCTCCTTGTAACAAGTTCTTGGGCGTTGCCCAAACCCACCAACGGACGGCCGTTGGATGCCAGCATTCAATCCCCCCAACCCCCCGAATCTTCGGGGGGCTCCCTCGCCGGTTGGCGTCAAACAAACGGGTTTGTTTGAGTGCTGAAAGGGTTCGGGTGGCGCTGAGCGAGTCAACTCCTTAATCCTCCCTGCGGTCCGGTTACCGTTGACTCCCGCCAAAATCGCATCACTGCCTAAAAAAAGAACCCTCACCGCCAAAAACGGTAAAAGGGTTCAGGTTCTAACAACAACTATGAATATTATAAGCCCCTGCAGGTACATTCCGCCAGTAACGCCCCTATTTATTTGGTGCGTATAACTGGGCACTTCAATAGTGACCACTTCACATCAAAGAAAGCTCAAACGCTTTTTGTATGTATTCTTCCTCTGTGATTTCTCCATGAAACCGTCTTTCTAAAAGCTTTTCCTCTTCTTCCGTCAGCACTAAACCCTCAAAGCCAAGGGTTGCTCTTACATATCTCATCCCTGTTTCAAAATCACTCATTTGTCTCTACACCGCAGGTTCAATCGTCAATTTTGTTCCATCAGGCAAAGACATTTTCAAGGTATTCAAAGCATCCTCCGCTTCCTCGATCGTCTCGAATATATCCTCTCGTTTCTCTCCGTCTGGGTGTGTGCTCGTGAACGTAATTTCCGTCCCTTCCAGCTCGCCCACAATACGATATGCCATGTATTCTCCGCCTTTCCTTTTTGTATCCATTCTACCCGTTGGCGGACTTGTCCGCCAATGTCAGGCGGGCGAATGAAATCGCCCATTGCCTGACATAAAACCCAAGAGGGCTGAACAGGGTGAGCCTCGTTACTCCTCCCTGTTCAGCCCTCTTTTTTGCTTCCATTTCGGGTGCGAGACTCCCTGGCGGATCGTCCCGCAGCCCTTCATTTCAGCAAGCCATTTCCACAGATCGGAGCCTGCCCGATCTGTGGAAATGGCATCCCCGCACTATCTACGCTAGTGGGAGAGGCGGAGTTAAAAGTGTCGGACACAATGTTTCCGACACACTCCGCAATTGGGATGGCACGCCCTCCCCCTTGACCCCCACCGTCCGACACTCTAAAATTGAGTTAATCACTCAATTTTTGGAGGTCGAAAAAACATGGTCGCACGTCAAAAAGAATCCGTCCGACTCGATCCCGAAGTTGTTTCGCTCGGTCGCAAGCTCGCGAAAAAAGACTTCGGATCGGAAACCAAATTTGGACTGCTGATCGAACACGCCATTCGGGCGTATCACGCTCACCAAGTCCAACCTGTCGAAGCAAGCTCGTTGCTGTCCGCAACCGAGCAAGCTCTGATCGACAGGATCGAAAAACGAGTTGAAGACATGGGAAAACAAACCGTTGAACGAGTCGGAAATCTCATTGCCAAATCCAGTTACGAAACTACATACAGCAGCATCATCTTGGAATATCTCTTTGATGACCATTTCGAAGATCATAACCCAAAACAACTTCGTGAACAGGTACGCGGCATTGCCGCCCAAAGAATGCGAACTCGATTGGATAAAGAATCAGCTGAAAAAATCAGCTCTCTTATGCAAGAAAACAAAAACCTAGAGGTCATGCAGGAAAAGTTAATCGACATGAACAGAGCACAAAAAGAAGAACTGGAGAAGTACAAAAGAGCCTATCAAGAACTGCGGAAGGACTATCAAGACGTCCAAGAAGAATCAAACAGCAGACTCAATCAGGTTGGAAATGCACACCTGCAAAATGACCAACTACTCCAAAAAGTGCGCTCTCTACAAACAGAGTCATCTGAATATAAGAATCAAGTGGACTTTCTTGTTGCCAATTACAACCGACTCAAAAGCAATGAAAAGCTACTTGAAGAGTATAAGCAGGGGCGAAGATAATGGTCGCTCATGTGAAATCCCTCGGCTTTGCCAGTCATAGCAAAGGCGGAAAACCGATCACCCATATCAAAGAGCATATCAAGTACATAGAACTTGACCGGGATCACCACCGGACATCGCCGGAACTGTTTACAGCTGCGCAAGATAAAATTCAACGGATTGAGTTTTTCAAAAAGCTGAATGAACAGCCAAAGCGTGGCGTAGTCGGTCATAAACTCGTCATTTCATTAAGCGAAGATGAACAGGGACGGTTCGCCACCGATTTAAAAAAATTAGTCCGAGATACAATGAATCGCTTTGAGGGTAAGCACAACGTCAAACTGGATTGGGTAGCAGCCGTCCATGATGACAAAGGACATCCTCACGCTCACGTAGTCATACGAGGATACAACGAGGACGGCAAACAGGTCGGCCTGTATCCGTCACACTTGAAGGATCTCCAGAACTTTGCGGAACAGGAGAAAGAACGACAGTTTGAGAGATCCAAAGGCAGGAGCAAAAGCCGCGATTTTTTGAAGGAGCTTGCTGAGGAGATCGAACTTGAACCATCTATCCCATTCACAAAGAAACGCCGCCGGAATAAAGAGCAAGAACAGCAACAAGAAGAAAAACAGCGCCCTCAAAGACGGCGCCGTGATTACGAAATGGAACGATAAAAAGCAGACCCGTAAAGGTCTGCTTTTTCTTCAAGGGAACGACTATAAACTTCATTTTTTAATGCGATAATAAGAACGCTACTGTAGAAACAATCGGAAAAATAATCAAAGAAAGCTTAAGTGTTTTCCGAGGTTTCTTAACAAGGTTCCCAAGATAGGAAGGCACTCCAAAAGTGACAGTGTCTAATACAGCCATAAAAACGCCCTTTTTCAGACCCATCTTTTCTTCACTCATTGCCATACCTCCCTTACAAAGCATTATTACCATACCTTATATACACAATACCCTGCTGTTCCAGCAGATAGTCCTCCATTTATAACCGTACAAGTAATACATCCCGGAGGTCCTGTTAAACAAATATAATAACAAGCGCCCATCAGCATGCTTCTTAAAGGCAATTGTTCTTTACTGTTCTTTTTCAAACAATCCCAGAACTTATCCCAGCTAAATTGAGCTCTCATTTGATCATCAATCACATTTCCACTTTTAAAGTGTTGATTTAAATCCGTTAAATCCTTCTTTTCACCATAACTATCAATGGCATAGGAACCTTCTAAAAACAAACCATCTTTATCATTTTGAGATTCCATGACTAATTTTCCGTTTTTATATATTTTAGTGTGAAGATTATTATCTTTATCATATTCAGGAAGTTGAACAAGGTACAGTTTCTTTTGACTCATTTCAACAGCAATAAAAGGAGACACATTCTCATCAAATGAAAGTTCTCCTTTCTTTTTTAAGTAAAAATATACGATATCGTTCCCTGCATCTTTCAAATGAACAGCTTTATTTTTGTTAGGAATCACTTCATAACCTTCGTCTGAAGCAATTTCTTTGGCAGCAGAAAACTGAATGGATGCTCTTGCCTCTTCAACAATAGGCGCCGCTGTATCAGCATCTATTTCTTCATAAGGGAGTTCAACTTCATCATCTTCATTGTTTACGTTTGAAATAGCAGAAGCCGACTGAGATAAAGTCATATTAAATGTCATCAACAAAGCAAAAAATAAAGCAAATAACAATCGTGTTTTCTTCATTTTATCCTCCTTAATTCCTCCTGTTTATAGCCAATATCCCCTCCCACATTTTTCTATAAATAAGTCTATTATCCTCTTTTTGGAAACAAAATAGATTATTATTTTTGGTTTTTCTACAAAAAAAGAGTGCAGACTAGCTACACTCTTTTTTTATTTGATTATGTAATTCTTAATACCAGGATGCCAATAAGCCATGACCTCAAATGCACCATTTGCAACCTCGTCATCTTCTTCCTCAATCTTGACCAGATCGCCGTCCTCCGCATCACCAAGGTTCAACTCTTTATGTATCTCTTTTAAAATGCCGCCGTACCCGATCAATCTACGGGCAGCCAGTGCATCATCCAAATAAAACACCGTGTTCAAATTGTCTTCTGTCACCTTGTTGCCGCGCACAACATCCGTATCTTTAACCGGATATTTAGAGATTTCGAGTACAGCTTTTTGCTCCATCATCGCTTCCCTTACATCATCTTCAATCTGCTCCGCATCAATCTTCGCCTTACCTTTCACTCGACGAATATCGACAATTGGAGTGTAATCCAGTTTCATTGCCTTTTTCCAAAGGCTTGTCCAGTCCGCCTGTTTGATGTAATTCTTTCCCGTAAAATAACTTTTCTTTACAGGTAAAAGCACATGAAAATGGGGATGATATGTATCTTCTTCATGGTTTTTCGTAATCTCTAAAGCTCTGAAATAACCTAAAGTAGATTCCTTAACTCTTTTATAACCAAAAAGGCGATTCCAACCTTTCATCATGTCAGAAATCATAGGTTTTAATCTGTCACCTTCAACATTTCGAACAGTGAGAGTGAGAAAAATCCACCTGCAGCCATACTGCCGATTCGCTTCTTCTACAATCAACTTATTATGATAAGCAATTTTTAACGACCTGCGCCATGCACACATCGGGCATAACCTCACTTTACAGAACTGAGCTTGATACAGCTTTAGTTTGCCCGTCTCCGGGTCTCTTTTAAACGAAAGACACTCTGCACAACCGCACAATTTCTCAGCTTTTTTGCCATAGTAAGGTATACCAGTTTTACTCTGTAAAGCTTCATAATGCTCCGCCATAAGATTTGTCCGTCTCTTTTTCCCTCTCCAATCCCGCTTTTTACCTGTTGCGGTCTTATCCTCAAGGATGATATAATCATTTTCAGTTGAATACAAAACGAAAAACTCCTTCTGAGCTAGTGATCTAGCGTTCTATTATTTGGCTTCGACACCCTAATAATAGCAGATGGAGTTTTGTACTGTCAAAAAAGCCCTCATCCCTTGACAAATAAGGGCTGAGGGCTTTTTTTAAAACTTGAGATGTTTCTATATAGTATCAAGATAAGAAAAGACCCGATTTCGGCTTCGCCAAAATCGAAAAAGACCGGCTGAAAACAGCCGGCTTTTTTAAAACCTAAAACCCAAAAGATCAAAACCGTTCTTCCCCCCGCAGGGGGGAGATTTTTTTAAAAAATCGGCTTTTTTATACGAAAAAATCCTTTTTAGCATCCAAAAATGCTTTTTTCAAAACCAAAGTAAGAGATCGGTAACAAATCTGTTCCTTTTTCGCTTAAATCGGTCCGAAAAAGTGACTCTTACGAAATATTTCGTGCAGCGTTTTTGAAAACGTTGCTCTATCAAAATATTTTATTTCCGTGAAAAAATGATCTTCCAAAATATTTTAAAGCCCTCCCCACGGGAAAACCCCTTTACACTCTTCTATCTCTAATTGCTTTTTTCGGAAAATTCTTCACAATTATTTGACAGTCTGAGATAATTCGAAATACAAATGTTTACATTTCTTGGAGCTATAAAGAATAGAGGAAGGATTGGTGAAAGTTGAGTACAATAGCATTCGAAGAAGTCGGACAAGCCTTAAATGATTGGTACAAGATCATCAAACAACATGACTTTCCTAAAGCCGCAGCCATGAGGAAAGAGATCGAAAGCACGTTTCCAAATATGAAAGAGAATCAAACCGTATTACTGTATTTCAACCTGATTGACTCTCGTTATAAACTCATGACAGAGGATTACAACAAATCAGGAGAATTGCTAGACGATCTGAAAACCAAGGCTTTAGAAAATAACACCGATGACATGATTCACTATTATTTTTATTTTTTCTCTGGCATGTATGAATTTCATCAAAAGCGCTATGTCAAAGCCATTATGTACTATAAGATCGCAGAAGAACGCTTGAAAAAGATACCTGACGAAATTGAAAAAGCTGAATTTCATTACTATCTGTGTAAGGCGTACTACAAAATAAAGCAAAATGTTTTCTCTATCACCCACGCTAAAATTGCATACGACACATTTAAAGCACATGAAACCTATAAAGAAAAAGCTATCAACACCGAATTAATGTTGGGTAACAATAAGTTGGACCTATTACTCTACAATGAAGCCCAGAAACACTTTGAAAATGTACAACGCCTTGCAAAAGAAAATGGCTTCCGACTCACCGAAAGTTTCGC
>NZ_JAESPO010000014.1:0-8799 GCF_016757475.1 Bacillus sp. RHFS10 | reverse complement strand
ACATGTAGAAACTCCTTCTGCTATTATTGAGTTACCACACTTAACAATAGAACGCTAGATTACTAGCTCAGAAGGAGTTTTTCATTTTGTATTCAACTGAAAATGATTATATCATTCTCGAAGACAAAACCGCAACAGGTAAAAAGCGGGATTGGAAGGGAAAAAAGAGACGGACGAATCTTATGGCAGAGCATTACGAAGCGTTAAAGAGCAAGATCGGAGCACCTTACTATGGCAAAAAAGCTGAAAAGCTGAATGGATGTGCAGAATACCTTTCGTTTAAAAGAGATCCGGAGACGGACAAACTAAAGTTGTATCAAGCTCATTTTTGTAAAGTGAGGTTATGCCCGATGTGTGCATGGCGCAGGTCTTTAAAAATTGCTTATCACAATAAATTGATTGTAGAAGAAGCTAATCGCCAGTATGGCTGCGGATGGATTTTTCTCACGTTAACAGTTCGGAATGTTGTGGGTGACGGTCTGAAACCTGCAATTTCGGACATGATGAAAGGATTCAATCGGCTGATGAAATATAAAAGAGTTGATAAAGCGACTCTTGGTTATTTTAGAGCTTTAGAGATAACGAAAAATCATGAAGAAGATACATATCATCCTCATTTTCACGTGTTGTTGCCAGTGAAGAAAAGTTATTTTACTCATAATTACATTAAGCAGTCTGAGTGGACAAGCTTATGGAAAAAGGCAATGAAATTGGATTACACTCCAATTGTCGATATTCGTCGAGTGAAAGGTAAAGCGAAGATTGACGCTGAACAGATTGAAAACGACGTGCGGGAATCGATGATGGAGCAAAAAGCTGTTCTCGAAATCTCTAAATATCCGGTTAAAGATACGGATGTTGTGCGCGGCAACAAGGTGACAGAAGATAATCTGAACACGGTGTTTTATTTGGATGATGCACTGGCTGCCCGTAGATTGATCGGGTATGGCGGCATTTTAAAAGAGATACATAAAGAGCTAAATCTTGGTGATGCGGAGGACGGCGATCTGGTCAAGATTGAGGAAGAAGATGACGAGGTTGCAAATGGTGCATTTGAGGTCATGGCTTACTGGCATCCGGGAATTAAAAATTACATAATCAAATAAAAAGCAGGCATAATGCCTGCTTTTTATACTTTTAAAGGTTTATCAGTCTGTTCCGTATGTGAAATGAGAGACATATTCTCCACCGATTTTCTTAGTGCGCTTACTATTTTTGTACCATTGTGTTTGTCTTCTTTCGTGATAAACACCTTTAACTTTTTTATAATATAATTTTTTGCTGTAATAAGCTGTAGTAGGGGCCACTCCGCAAAAGTAGCTAACTACAGCTGAACCAATAGCTACAAATCCACCAGTAACAGCACCTAAAACAGCTGCTACAGCCCCAGCATATGTTTGTGCTATTTTGGTACTTCCTTTTATTGTTCTGTCATAAGTGTAGCTATTACCCCCACTCCCTGCACCTTCGGGAAGTGTCATGGTACTGAATGATCCAGTAGAGTTAGATGAAATAGTACTTTGGCTCATTGATTGTGCAAATTCTTTGGAAGCTTCTAAATCAGCTTTAGATAGCTTAGAATTGTTTGAAGTTAAATTGATATCTCCAGTTTTTTTGTTGTAAGTAGCAGTGAAACTTACTCCGTTTTTATCAATGACTGTAGTAGATCGAGTACTTAAAGTCTCACTAGTTGTTGGTGGTAGATAACTTACTTTGTTAGTATTTTCTTGAGCGTTGGCAAATGACATTGGTAATGCTAGAGTTAGTGATGAGGCTACAAGTAAGGATTTTATTAGCGTTCTTTTCTTCAAGTATTGCAACTCCCTTTGTTTTTAGAATATTTATACAGTTCAATTTTATCACTTTTTTTCAATAAAAAGGAGAGTAATTTCATAATGTCTATTAATTTAGTTTTTGTGAACCTCATTTTATGTGCTTTAGTTATTATTTCTTTATTTAAAATTTTTTCTTCTCGAAAACAAAGTAGAACAGGGTTTGTAGTTTTTTATATTATTTTTGGTCTTTTGTGTTTGTTTACTTTGCTTTATCGATTAATTTGAAATTAATAACTTAATAAATAATAAAGCAGACCGTGAAGGGTCTGCTTTTTTTGATTAAGACGGGGTTATGATCCATTCCTTGTTTAAGGGGCTATTGCACCGGAACCAATGCTTGCCCATTCTTTGTGAATTAGCTTTTTCCTTTTGCTGTCTCTATAAATTCTAAGCTGCCATCCAGTCCGTTTATATTTTCCTTTTGTTTTTGTGTATGTTTTTCTAGTCCAATAAACTGAGAATGAAGGAGTTGTGATAGCGCTGATAATTGCGGATGCAATTCCAACGATTGATCCCCAAGCAAAGTTTTTAACGATGGATGATGCAGCGATTACAGCTAAGACGACTGTAAATGAAGCATTAACAAATGCGAAGCTGCCTTTGATAGTGCTACCTTTTTTGTATTTATATCCACTTGGGACATCACCATAGCCTTGAAGAGTTAACAGGGTGTCATCGTTTATGTTGATCTGTTCTTCACTGGCTAATTCTTTAAAAAAGTCTTGTACTTCTGAATCAAGCTGTTCACCATTTGCGTACATTTTGTTTGTTTTTTTGTCGTATTCAGCAACTGATTTTTCATCATCATCACTTACTGTCACTTTTCTCATATCTTCATTTTCTGATATTGAATAAGTGTACATGTGACCATTATGTGTAAACGTTCCTGAATCATTGAATTCTTCTGACTGAACAATTGGTGTTGGTGCAGCAGCCTTTACGCTGTCATCTGTGAAAAATGACAAAGACGGGACAAAAATAATTGTTGCTAACGCTGAATATATTAGTTTCTTCAAAATGTATCCTCCTTTTGAAAAATGAATTACAATAAAAAAGGGAATTTTGTTAAATTCCACTAAATTTCGGAAGGTGTTACTGTGAGCAAAGATAATTCTTCAAAATTTATTAAAGCAGTTCAGTATCTCACCCTTATTGGAATTATTCTGTTGATTATCCCGTCTGGTCTTAATCCTTGGTATTTGAACTTTGTTCTTATATTGTTTGGAATCAATATTAGTGTTCGATCAGTTGTTCTTTTGAAATCTGGTAGAAAAACTGAATTTGGAGTTACTTTGGTAACTTGTTTGTTTTGTATAGGATTTGGTGTTTTTAGAATGTTTTTATAGGATGAAAAAAGGCGGGCTCAACGTCTGCTTTTTTTATGCAACAAATCAGAGGCGTCCGGATCGCTCTGAAATCACGGTAACACATATCATTCGCTATATGGGATTGAAATTCCATAATTTCAAAAAAATGAATACTAACTCCTACAGACTGCCATTTTAATTGCGTGGTTCCGCAGCATATCTTTTTTAAAAATTTGACACACAGAACAATTTGTTCACGTGGTCAAATGCTGCGGGAGCAGCAAGGGTTTTTCCGATTTTCTGCCGATCTCTCATCGGCGGAAAAGTCGGGTCGGCGGACAGCCGACAAGTGGCACGAACTTTCGATGCGATAGCGAGAATGAGAGAGCCACCAGCACCGCAGGTCGCACGTCCAAATTTGCCATGGGCATAATTTGGTGTAGTGCGTTACACCAAAGCTAAACTTTGTGTTACCATAACCCCTATAGAGTGGTCTGAATCGGGGGTTTTTCTCATGGCAAATTATGCGGTCATAAGGATGGAAAAATACAAAAAAGATAGATTGAATGGAACGCAAAAACACAATCAGCGGGAGTTTCAAAAAAGCAAAAATGAAAATATAGATCGGGAGCGGACACATTTAAATTATGATCTGGTGAACGAGAAACCGATTAGCTATTCAAAAGCGGTTCATGAAAAAATTGAGGGGCGAGTCAAACGAAAGGTCCGAGCGGATGCTGTTTTGGTCAGCGAATTTTTGATCACGGCAAGTCCTGACTATATGAATGGGCTGAGCGATGAGGAGCAGCGGCGCTATTTTGAAACAGCGGTTGATCATTTGAAAGAGAAATACAGCGTTGAAAACATGCTTTATGCCACAGTCCATATGGATGAAGCGACTCCCCATATGCATGTTGGTATTGTACCGATAACGGAGGACGGCCGACTCTCTGCTAAAGATTTTTTTAATGGCAAATTGAAGATGAAAGCCATTCAAGATGATTTTCATCGGCACATGGTGGAAAACGGTTTTGACCTGGTGCGTGGCGAACCGAGCGAAAAGAAGCATGAGAATGTTCACCAGTATAAAATCAATCAGCGGCAAGCGGAGCTTGAACGGCTTAATGCTGAAATTGCTTTAAAGGAAAAGCAGAGAGAGGAATTGGAAAAGCAAAACAAAGCTGTTCAAGCAGTCATAGAAGTGAAAAAAGAATCGTTGACAGCTAAGGCTGAAGAGTTGAAAATGCCGACTATTGAACATGAAAAAGCGTGGCTCAAAAAGGATAAAGTCATTGTGCCGGAGGGGGAACTCCATGCTTTGTATGCCTATGCGGAGCAGAAAACTAAAACGGCAGCCGAGTTGGCGGGGCAATTGAAGTCGGAAACGCAGGAAAAGGAGCGTTGGCAGTCTATCGCCCGGCAGGAAGCAGATCGGGCGGATGAAAAAGACCAACGGCTTCAGGAACTGCAGAGTAGGATCCATTCAGAAGTTGAAGCGTCCAAAAAGGAAATGCGGCGCAAGCTTGCAAAGGAATTTACGGAAGAACAGCGTCAGGATCTTCGGCAGGAAGTGAAAGAGGAACTGACGGCTTTACGAACGGAAAACGAGGAACTGTCAGCTGAAAATAAAGTTTTGATCATTCAAAGAAATAGCGAAGCTGCGGAGAGCCTAAAACTAAAACAGGAACTTGATAAGAGAAACGGGCAGTATGCTGAGGTTTTGAGTTTCGCCAAGAAGCAGAATCAAACACTTGAAAAAGTGGTTGGAGAAAACAAGGCGTTAAAAAAAGAAAATAAGACACTAAAAGAGAGAGTTGCCGTATTGGAACAATGGAAAGATAAAATGGTTCAGTGGGCTAAAGAAAAATTGCCAAAGATGCGTAAATTAGCGGCATCGTTTTTCCGTACGGCTGGAATGCCTAGAGAAGCCAATAAATATAAGGACAATGAATTAGAGCGGTGAAAACGGGCAATCAATTGCCCACTTAATTGCCCTTCCAAAATTTCCACCACTTTTTTTGTTTGGTGGCTGCGATCATTTTTTGTGTCTCAAGCGACTCACGTAATGCAGCGGTGAGTGTCTCGTGTCTTTCTTGCTGTCTCTTTTCGAATTGCTCCATCCGTTCTGCCATGCGGCGGTTGAAGTCTTCCTGTCGTTTCATAAATTCAACTAAAGGATTGTCTTGTAGCGATGTAGCGGGATCCGATATGGTCAGTTTTGAACGATATAGGCTTGCTATATGCTTTACCGTTTCATCGAGTGAGTGTCCATTGATTTTAGTCATTGTACATAGATACTCTAAAGTCTTTACGTCATCCTCGGTATAGAGTCGCCATCCTTTCGAATCTTTATTGAACGAATAGCCTTGTTCTTCAAGCATACTGGCATATTTGCGGACAGTGACTGGCTCTATACCAAGGTGTTTTGCGACGTCTTTTGACGATAATTTGACTCCCATATCCATCACGTATCACCTCGTAAAAAAGGTTCGCTATAGCGATGCTAAAGCCCTTTAAGTGCTGCACCCTTTATTTGAGTTGTTTTGTAAAAGGGTGCAATTGAAAAGGAGCGCTGCGCACCTAAATGAATTGAGAAATACAGTTATATCAAGGGATGAGAAGGATTTAAATTAAGTTTGAGTTTGTTTCGGAATTTAGGAGCTGATCACGGAGTGCCCAGTTATACGCACCAAATTTTTTGAAGCGTTTCATGACAAACTCCTGCAGGGGCTTTTAATACAAAAAGAGGTGTGTAGTAATGCAAGAGATTGATTTTGAAACAAGGATGAGATATGTAAGAGCAACCCTTGGTTTTGAGGGATTAGTACTGACGGAAGAAGAGGAAAAGCTTTTAGAAAGACGATTTCATGGAGAAATCACAGAAGAAGAATACATAAGAAAAGTGCTGGAGCTGTCTTATTCAAGGTGACTGATAATTGGGGTAGCGAGCGATTTTGGCGTGAGTCAACGGTAACCGGACCGTAGGGAGGATTAAGGAGTTGACTCGCTCAGCGCCACCCGAACCCTTTCAGCACTCAAACAAACCCGTTTGTTTGACGCCAACCGGCGAGGGAGCCCCCCGGAGATGCGGGGGGTTGGGGGGATTGAATGTTGGAATCCAACGGCCATCCGTTGGTGGGTTTGGGCAAAGCCCAAGGTATTACTCTAACTCTTGATGCAATTTGTTGTTTTTGTCGAGTAAGACAATTCCTTCAGGATTTCGTTCTGGGAAATGTTGTGGGAGATTTAGCTTTGGATCAGAAAGCAACTCCTGCATTTTCTTTTGTGCTTCAGCGAGCGTTTCAATTTTCAATTTTGATTCCTCCGGCGTTTTTGTCATAATACTAGCATGAGGTGGCGCTACCAGTAGTCCACGTAAAAAACAGATAGCTGGAAAAGGGCGGATGCTTTTTAGCAATCCGTCTTTTTTATGTTTGTGAGGTTCAAAGTTAATAAGAAATACCTCTGATAATGCTCATATTCGCTTCTGAGAGGTTTTAAGTTTTAAAACGAATAAATAGTAATGATGATGTAGAAAACGCTGTAAAGGGCTTTAAATTGATTTTATTAAGGTGGTGGAATTTTTGAAAAGAAATTTGGCAGCTGTTTTGATTTTTTGATTGTTGAAGTCTCTTTTAGATATAACGAAAGGTCTATTTTTTTGCTTTTTTTTCATGGATAAAAGCAGATGTAAGTCAAAATCATTATTTCTCTTTTGAAAATTTAAAATATTTCGCTTTCGGTTTGCCGAAAATTTTTGAGATGGCAGCCGCAACCCCGATTAAACGGCTTTTTCTGTGCTACCATTTACATAAAAAGGATTTTGTTAGGGAGGGGTTAATCAGAATGGAAGTTATTCCATCTGCCAATGTAGGGATCAAAATTAATGAATGGCATATGTACATAAATAGATTTGATGTTGAAAATGCGGAACGGTTGAAAGTCGAAGTTGAACAGATGATCGAAGGAATGGAAGAAGATCAAAACTTGTTGCTGTACTATCAACTGATCGTATTTAGACATCGAATGATGATTGATTATTTATTCCCAGTGGATTCGACCAAAAAGCTTGATAAAGCTGAGTATTTAAGAAAGATTGAAGGTAAGGGAAGAAAACTGTCAGGGATGCTGGAATACTATACTTATTTCTTTAAAGGGATGCATGATTTTTCTTTAGGGAAGTTTATTCGGGCGATTGAGTCATACAAAAAAGCAGAAAAGAAACTAGTAAGGGTATTAGATGCCATTGAAAAAGCTGAGTTCTATTACAAGATGGCTGAGGTTTTTTATCACATGAAACAAACGCATGTGTCTATGTTTTATGTCGAACAAGCTTATGAAATTTATAAAAAGCATGATACTTATAAAATCCGAATGATTCATTGTTTAACTGTTGTTGCAGGAAATTATATTGATTTGGAAGCACATGGCCAAGCTTTGCCACATTTACAAAAGGCGTTGGAAATCGCTGAGGATATTTCTAATACGCAATTGATGACCAAAGCACTTTTGAATGTAGGGTGCTGTTATAACGGTATGGATAAAACAACCATGGCTATAGGTTATTTTCGTAAGGCTGCAGAAGTCGCGGAGAAAGCAAAAGCCAAGGAATTAACTCAAATTTATTATGAATTAGCTTTAATTCATTTTAAGCAAAATGAAAAAATTGAAGGACTAGAGTTCTACAATCAAGCACTCGAAAGTGCCCAACTGTTTGAAAATGATTTGTTTTTGTCTCTGTTAAAAGTTGTGAATGCATTGTTCATCGAATCAGGAAATAGATCGAATGTGCTAGAAGCCATGGAGCCACTTAGAGACAGCCGTGGTTACCCTTATTTAGAAGAACTGGCTTTAGAAGCGGCTGAATTTTATACTAGGAAAGAGCGTATGGATGATTCTGTATATTTTTACGGAGAAATGGTTCACGCTCAAAAACAAATTCAAAGGGGCGATTTCCTGTATGAAATTTAAGTTGCTTTGCTCTTTAGCCATTGCTTTAAGCGTATTAGTCGTGTCCGGTCAGGCAGTAGATCAAAATGATAAATCTACAGCGCAAACTGAACGACATGGTGATTTTGAAGTAGCTTCAAGGTTGGCAACTTGATATTGTTCCCCTAGGCAGATCATTAGGTCTGCTTTTTTCACTCTAGCGGAGTGCCCACTTACGCACCTTACTAAGAGGTGCTGGTTTTTTCGCAGCTAGCGAAATAAATAATGCTTTGCATTGAGCTTGGAATGCAGTTACTCGAAGTCAATTCCTAAGGAGTGATTATGTATGAACATTTCAGCAGCTGAAAGTCGTAATTCTACAGGAGCTATTTTTTAAAAAAAATCTCCCCCCTACGGGGGGGGGAGTATGGTTTTGATCTTTGGGTTTTGGTTTTAAAAAAAGCCGGCTGTTTTCAGCCGGCTTTTTCGATTTTGGCAAAGCCGAAATCGGGTCTTTTCTTATCTTGATACTATATAGAAACACCAAGATTTTTTAAAATCGAGTCAAAGTCTTGTGTGTCAAGGCTTTGAGGTGTTTTTGACATGTAGAAACTCCTTCTGCTATTATTGAGTTACCACACTTAACAATAGAACGCTAGATTACTAGCTCAGAAGGAGTTTTTCATTTTGTATTCAACTGAAAATGATTATATCATTCTCGAAGACAA
>NZ_JAESPO010000013.1:0-12254 GCF_016757475.1 Bacillus sp. RHFS10 | reverse complement strand
CCGCCTCTTTATTCACACTGCGTTTACTTCCCCGACACTTTACGGTTTGTAACAGTTCGTTAAAAAACTTATTTTATTTTTTTACTTTTTTAACTGTATTACAACATTCTGTTTTTATAATACAGTTTTTCATCTTTTATAGTACAGTTTTTTTCGCACTCTCCCTATTTTCAAAGCGGTTTCAATTTTAGTTTATAAATAATTGACGGCTCTGTGGAATTGCTGTAAACTATGTTTGTTGATTATTGTACTAATGAAAAAGTTATTTTTATTAGTACAGTTTAAACGTCATTATCTTTGCTTATTTTTTGTGATTTTCTGAATGATTAATTTTAGAATTGCAGAGCATGATAAGAGTGTTTTTAATACGGATTATGAACGGTATCAAACCCCGTTTAAACAAAAGAAGAGGTGGTTTAAAAGATGGCTGCAAAGACAAAAACTTCAATTGTTGATAGCAAAAAACAATTTGACGCTATTAATAAGCAGTTTGAAACGTTTCGAATTTTAAATGCTGAAGGAGAAGTCGTAAATAAAGAGGCAATGCCCGATCTTTCAGACGATCAACTAAAAGAATTAATGAGAAGAATGGTATACATCCGCATTTTAGACCAGCGTTCGATTTCTCTATCACGTCAAGGACGTTTAGGCTTCTACGCGCCTACAGCAGGTCAAGAGGCTTCTCAAATTGCATCACACTTTGCCCTTGAGCAGGATGACTTTATTCTTCCTGGTTATCGAGATGTCCCTCAGCTGATTTGGCACGGACTTCCTTTATACCAAGCGTTCCTATTCTCAAGAGGCCATTTTAAAGGCAACCAAATGCCTGAGGGAGTAAATGCGATATCACCTCAAATTATCATCGGCGCACAAATCATTCAAACAACAGGTGTAGCTTTAGGACTTAAAAAGCGAGGTAAAAAATCGGTAGCGATCACTTATACAGGAGACGGCGGAGCTTCACAAGGTGACTTTTATGAAGGGATGAACTTTGCCGGAGCATTTAAAGCGCCAGCGATTTTCGTCGTGCAAAACAACCGATATGCGATTTCAACGCCTGTAGAAAAGCAATCATCAGCACAGACAATTGCCCAAAAAGCAGTTGCAGCCGGTATTACAGGTGTTCAAGTTGATGGAATGGATGCCCTTGCTGTTTACGCTGCAACAGCAGAAGCACGCCAACGTGCAATTAACGGTGAAGGTCCGACCTTGATTGAAACTCTTACATTCCGTTACGGACCACATACAATGTCTGGAGACGATCCGACTAAGTACCGTACAAAAGAAATAGAAAACGAATGGGAACTTAAAGACCCGCTCGTACGCTTCCGCAAGTTCCTAGAGAATAAAGGGCTATGGTCTGAAGAAGAAGAGAACAAAGTCATCGAACAGGCTAAAGAAGAAATCAAACAGGCCATCAAAAAAGCTGACAGCGAACCAAAACCAAAAGTAACAGAGTTAATTGAGAATATGTTCGAAGAGCCGACATTTAACTTAAAAGAACAATTTGAAATTTACAAAGAGAAGGAGTCGAAATAAGCCATGGCGCAAATGACAATGATTCAAGCGATCACTGATGCGTTACGCACAGAACTGAAGAACAATGAAAACGTTCTGCTTTTTGGAGAGGATGTAGGCGTTGCAGGGGGCGTTTTCCGGGCAACTGAAGGCCTTCAAAAAGAATTCGGTGAGGATCGCGTATTTGATACGCCGCTTGCAGAGTCTGGAATTGGCGGGCTTGCTCTCGGCTTAGGTTTGCAGGATTACCGTCCTGTTATGGAAATCCAATTCTTTGGATTCGTTTATGAGGTAATGGATTCTATTTCTGGACAAATGGCCCGTCTTCGTTACCGTTCTGGCGGACGCTGGACTTCACCTGTAACCATTCGTTCTCCGTTCGGCGGCGGTGTTCATACTCCTGAGCTTCATGCTGATAGCTTAGAAGGTCTTATTGCACAGCAGCCTGGTATCAAAGTTGTCATTCCGTCAACTCCTTACGATGCCAAAGGACTTTTAATTTCTGCAATCAGAGACAATGATCCTGTTGTTTTCTTAGAGCACATGAAGCTTTACCGTTCTTTCCGTCAGGAAGTTCCTGAAGAAGAATACACAATTGAGCTTGGCAAAGCTGACGTGAAACGTGAAGGTACTGACCTTTCAATCATCACTTACGGCGCAATGGTTCATGAATCATTAAAAGCTGCTGAGGAGCTTGAGAAAGACGGCGTTTCTGCTGAGGTAATTGATCTTCGTACTGTCAGTCCACTTGATATCGATACAATCATCGCATCTGTAGAAAAAACAGGCCGCGCGATTGTAGTTCAAGAGGCGCAAAAACAGGCCGGTGTTGCTGCTAATGTGGTAGCAGAAATTAATGACCGTGCGATCTTGAGCTTGGAAGCACCTGTACTTCGCGTGGCTGCGCCTGATACAGTATTTCCTTTCTCCCAAGCAGAGAGCGTATGGCTTCCAAACCATAAAGACGTTCTTGAAACAGCAAGAAAAGTACTTGAATTTTAATCAAATTGCATAATTCAGAGGGAAGATGGACGTTTTCCCTCCACTATATATCTGTTACTTACGATGTAAACTTTAAAATTGCTTAATCAAACTAGGAGGTCGAAAACTGTGGCATTTGAATTTAAACTTCCAGATATCGGGGAAGGTATCCACGAAGGCGAAATCGTAAAATGGTTTGTCAAGCCTAACGATGAGGTAGACGAAGATGATGTACTGGCGGAAGTCCAAAATGATAAAGCAGTAGTAGAAATTCCTTCACCTGTTAAAGGAAAAGTATTAGAATTAAAAGTTGAAGAGGGAACAGTAGCAACTGTTGGACAAACGATTATTACGTTTGATGCACCTGGGTACGAAGATCTTCAATTTAAAGGAAGTCATGATTCAGGGGAGGCAAAAACTGAGGCACAAGTTCAATCAACTGCCGAAGTGGGACAAGATATCTCTAAAGAAGAGCGTCCGAAAGAGCCTGCAAAAGCAACTGGCGCAGGACAGCAGGATCAAGCTGAAGTTGACCCGAACAAACGCGTCATCGCTATGCCTTCTGTACGTAAATATGCTCGTGAAAAAGGCGTAGACATCCGTAAAGTAACTGGCTCAGGCAATAACGGACGTGTTGTTAAAGAAGATATCAACAGCTTTGTAAACGGAGGAGCGCAAGAAGCTGCTGCGCCACAAGAAACAGCTGCACCGCAAGAAACAGCTGCACCGCAAGAAACAGCTGCTAAACCGGCTGCTGCACCAGCTCCAGAGGGCGAATTCCCAGAAACACGCGAAAAAATGAGCGGTATCCGTAAAGCAATTGCAAAAGCGATGGTTAACTCTAAACACACTGCTCCTCACGTAACATTAATGGATGAAGTGGACGTAACAAACCTTGTTGCACATCGTAAACAGTTCAAACAGGTTGCTGCTGATCAAGGAATCAAGCTGACTTTCTTGCCTTACGTTGTAAAAGCTCTGACATCTGCACTGAAAAAATTCCCTGTTTTAAACACGTCAATTGACGATAAAACAGAAGAAGTAGTCCAAAAACATTACTTCAACATCGGTATCGCTGCTGATACTGAAAAAGGCTTGCTTGTACCGGTTGTGAAAAATGCAGATCGTAAATCTGTCTTTGAAATTTCAGATGAAATCAATGGCCTTGCAACAAAAGCTCGTGAAGGCAAGCTTGCTCCAGCTGAAATGAAAGGCGCATCTTGCACAATTACAAACATCGGTTCTGCCGGCGGACAATGGTTCACTCCGGTCATCAACCATCCAGAAGTTGCGATTCTTGGTATCGGACGCATTGCAGAAAAAGCGATTGTTCGTGATGGCGAAATCGTAGCAGCTCCAGTCTTAGCTCTTTCTCTCAGCTTCGACCACCGTATGATCGACGGAGCAACTGCGCAAAATGCATTAAATCACATCAAGCGTTTACTGAACGATCCACAATTAATTTTAATGGAGGCGTAATGTTATGGTAGTAGGAGATTTCCCTATTGAAACAGATACTCTTGTAATCGGTGCGGGACCTGGCGGCTATGTAGCTGCCATCCGCGCTGCACAGCTTGGACAAAAAGTAACAGTCGTTGAAAAAGCAACTCTTGGAGGCGTTTGTCTGAACGTTGGATGTATCCCTTCAAAAGCGCTGATCAATGCTGGCCACCGTTATGAGAATGCAAAGCATTCTGACGACATGGGAATCACGGCTGAGAACGTATCAGTTGATTTCACAAAAGTTCAAGAATGGAAAGCTTCTGTCGTAAACAAGCTTACTGGCGGTGTTGGAGGTCTTCTTAAAGGCAACAAAGTAGATGTTGTAAAAGGCGAAGCTTATTTTGTAGACAGCAATTCAGTTCGTGTCATGGATGAGAACTCTGCTCAAACATACACGTTCAAAAACGCAATCATTGCAACTGGTTCTCGTCCTATCGAATTGCCAAACTTCAAATATACTGAGCGTGTCCTAAATTCAACAGGCGCTTTGGCTCTTAAAGAAATTCCTAAAAAGCTCGTTGTGATCGGCGGCGGATACATCGGCACTGAGCTCGGAACTGCGTATGCTAACTTCGGCACTGAGCTTGTTATTCTTGAAGGCGGAGATGAAATTCTTCCTGGCTTCGAAAAACAAATGAGTTCTCTTGTTACACGCAGACTGAAGAAAAAAGGCAACGTTGAAATCCATACAAATGCGATGGCTAAAGGCGTTGAAGAAAAACCAGATGGCGTAACAGTTACTTTTGAAGTAAAAGGCGAAGAAAAAACTGTTGATGCTGATTACGTACTGATCACAGTAGGACGCCGTCCAAACACTGATGAGCTTGGTCTTGAGCAAGTCGGTATTGAAATGACGGACCGCGGTGTCGTGAAAACTGACAAACAGTGCCGCACTAACGTACCTAACATTTATGCAATCGGTGACATCATCGAAGGACCTCCGCTTGCTCACAAAGCATCTTACGAAGGTAAAATCGCAGCAGAAGCTATCGCTGGAGAGCCTGCAGAAATCGATTACCTTGGTATTCCTGCGGTTGTCTTCTCTGAGCCTGAACTTGCATCAGTTGGTTACACTGAAGCACAGGCGAAAGAAGAAGGCCTTGATATTGTTGCTGCTAAATTCCCATTTGGAGCAAACGGCCGTGCCCTTTCTCTTAACGAAACAGACGGCTTCATGAAGCTGATCACTCGTAAAGAGGACGGTCTTGTAATCGGTGCACAAATCGCCGGTGCAAGTGCTTCTGATATGATTTCTGAATTAAGCTTAGCGATCGAAGGCGGCATGACTGCTGAAGATATCGCGATGACAATTCACGCTCACCCAACATTGGGCGAAATCACAATGGAAGCAGCTGAAGTGGCAATCGGAAGTCCGATTCACATCGTAAAATAATACTCATATCAAAAACAGCCCTCGCTCAATGCGGGGCTGTTTTATTTATTTTGACAGCACATGCTGCAATGGTTTAACGATGTCTTCTTTCTTTTTCACACATCCCTCGATTTTCACAACGACATGGCGCTGATCAACAACCATAAGGGTAGGGACGGTTTCAATCTCATCTTCCCAGCCTTCTTTGTTATCATAAACCTTCATTTTATCTATTTGCTCAGGATAATCTTTTTCTAAATCAAGCAGTGCATCGTAATATGGCGCTTCCTCGTCAATTTGGTTTTCATCAGAAAAAAACAAAATTTGTGTATGATGAATGTTGTCAATCCGGCTTTTTTTCATCGGATTGATGGTGGAAAGCGTACAGCCCGATAAAGCAAATACTATTATCAGTATGGGGAATACCGCGCGATATCGCATCTATCTTCTCCTCTGTATAAACAATAGTAAACTAGCCTTAGTTTATCATGAGAGGAGGCTGAATCTGCTCCTTGTTACCTAATTGTTATATAATTGAAACCGTTTTTAAAGTGAGATTACATAGTATATCAATCGTTTAAATATTGCTGCGTTCGTTCATAAAAGTTCAAGAAAACATGAAATCACGGGATGTATTTTTGCATATGTATCGATTAAAGCTGTTTCGTGAAGAAGATATTGTATGTGAAAAATAAAAAAACACTATATATAACGAAATAAAAATTAAATGTGTCATACAGTTTGCGGTTGACATTTTAAATGTGACATATTAATATAATAGCAACAAGAGAAATTAAGCGTTTTCAAAATTCAAAGAAATGGGGAATAAGAGATGGGAACGATTGTTTGCCAAGATTGCAACGAAGCCATTCATTACTTTGAAGATGAGAAAGTGACAACATTATACGGATCATGCTGCGGACAATGTCAATGTCCTGTTGATGAAGAGTAATAAAAAGCATGCGGGCTCAAGCCGCATGCTTTTTATTTATTGAATCGCTTTTTGCTCTTTAATGACCCGGATCATGTTTAATGTCGAATCTTCAGGTCCTTGAACCGGTAGACCTGCGTCAAGGTTCTTAAAAATATAGCTGATGTTGTCTTCTGTAATAATCTCACCTGGAATGAAGATCGGAATGCCAGGAGGATATACCATTACAAATTCAGCGATAATCCGTCCGGATGCTTCTTTTAATGGGATGACCTCCGTATTTGCGTAGAAAGCATCACGCGGAGTCATTGCCAATAAAGGAATTTCCGGAAGCAGTACTTCAGTTTGCTGGTGCGTTATATCTTTTTCTGACATATGATGTGCAATCTCTGTTAAAGCCTCTGCAAGCCGGTCTGCATCATTTTGGCTGTCACCAGGGGTGAAAATACACAAAATATTGTACAGATCAGAAAGCTCAACTTCAATATTAAAGGATTCACGAAGCCATTTTTCAACATCATGACCTGTGAGTCCAAGACTTTTAACAGAGATAATCAATTTTGTCGGGTCATAACTGTAAGCTGCTTTCGAACCAAGAATCTCAGAACCGACACAATAAATGCCTTCAATCTGATTGAGGCGGTTTCTCGTCTGGTTGGCAAGCTTCAGTGTCTCCTCAGCAAGCTGATGGCCTTCTGTCGCAAGACGTTTTCTGGCAACATCCAGAGAGGCGAGAAGTAAGTAAGAAGTAGACGTTGTTGTCAGCATACTCAGGATGGATTGCACTCTGTCTTTGGAAACAAGGCCCTCTCTCATGTTTAAAATAGAGCTCTGCGTCAGTGATCCCCCGAGCTTGTGTACACTTGTAGCTGCTATGTCCGCTCCTGCCTGCATGGCTGAAAGCGGCAATTCGTCGTGAAAATGAATGTGAACCCCGTGTGCTTCATCAACTAGAACCGGCACATCAAACGAATGAGCAAGTTCTACGATGCTTTTTAAGTCGGCTGCAACACCGAAATATGTCGGGTTGATGACGAGAAGCCCTTTTGCATCTGGATGCTCGGTAAGCGCCCGTTTAGCAGATTCAAGCGTAATGCCGTGAGAGATGCCTAATTCATTGTCAATTTCCGGATGAATAAAGATTGGAATTGCTCCGGAAAATACAATAGCTGTCATGATTGATTTGTGCACATTTCTCGGAATAATAATTTTATCTCCAGGTCCGCAAACAGCCATCACCATTGTCATAATGGCGCCGCTCGTTCCTTGGACAGAAAAAAATGTGTGGTCCGCGCCAAATGCTTCAGCCGCCAGATCCTGTGCTTGTTTAATGATGCCTTTGGGCGCGTGCAGATCATCTAGTGGTTCAATATTGATTAAATCTATGCTTAACGCGTTTTCGCCAATAAAATCTCTAAATTCTGGGTCCATTCCTGCCCCTTTTTTATGGCCGGGAATGTGGAATTGAACAGGCTGTCTGCTTGCATGCTTTTTCAGTCCTGTGTATAAGGGTGTTTCATGTTGCGGCAATTGTTTTCCCACCTTTGTAATCATACCTATGCATAATAGTGTGTATTAAAATCAGTTTCTCAATCGTTTTTTAGACGTAAAACAAATGAATTATATTATGAACTTGAAAGAATGTAAAGAACAATTTATGATCAAATGAAGATGCTTTCTCTTAAGGGGAGCAAATCTATAAGGAGTGAAGAAAATGGAATATCAATACCCAATGAATGAAGATTGGACTACTGAAGAAGCAGTGGATGTGATTGCGTTTTTCCAGCAGGTTGAGCTTGCATATGAAAAAGGCGCAGATCGCGAAGAGCTTCTTAAAGCTTACCGCCGTTTCAAAGAAATTGTACCGGGAAAGGCTGAAGAAAAAACGCTATGCGGCGAGTTTGAAGAACAAAGTACATACTCTCCTTATCGCACAGTCAAACAGGCAAGAGAATCTGATCAGGCGAAGATTAAGATGTAAGAAAGAGCCGGAGGCAATTCATGCCCCGGCTCTTGTTTATGCTTGTGATACCTTTTGGGTGAAGCGGTACAAGAAAGCAAGCTGCTGAAAGGCATCGTCGATACGTTGAAGGAATTCCTGGTTATTCATATTCAGCACTTCTTCTTTTTGAAGCTGAATGCCGCATAACAGCTCGGCTTTCTTTACAGTCTGCAAACGCTCAAACAGCGTCTTCAGCTGTTCTTTATTCATTTCAGACTGCTTATGTACTCCGGGTTTTGTGTGATCTGCGGACCAAACGAAGCTGTCTGGGATATTCTTTGTTATGGTTTCCTGATTCGCTTCAAGCCATTTGCCGTATTTTTCTTTGATAGGGGATTCATAAATAATCGCGAACCACACAAATACGTGGCTTTCCCATAAACCAATCTGAAAATGCGGCAGTTTTTTATAGCCTCTTTTGCTGTTTGCGAACGCCACCCAGCTGTCAGCAGGGGGATTGACGGATCTTCTTGCGTGCTTTGCCACATGCGGAAACATTTCATCTCCGGTTAAAGCTGATAAAGTCGGGGCAAAATGTTCGCCTAGAGCTGTAAGCTTCGGACGGACCGTCTCTTTTAATACCTCCATGCGCGCGTCTAAGCCTTCTATTGTAAATGTGTTAAAGTCTTCTTCTGTAAAACGCATTTGTGTCATGATTTTCCTCCTTCATGCAAGTAAACATATTTTATCACAGTTCATACGAGCGTCAAAAAGATTGAACGCGTTTGAAGAAAGGGGAAATGTGGTAATAAACCAATAGGTAAACACACAATTTTCAGAATCATGTTACGCGTAAATAGAACAATCATACGATATAAGAAGTAATCATTGTTGAATGGCAAAATGGGATGCTTTTTTACAAACAAATGATCTCTGGAAGGGGCGAAAGACAATGAGGCAAGTTGTGAAAGAGGGTTTTAAGGAAGAGAAAAACAATCGTGTAGCTGTCTGGAGACTAGAGGTAGATTATGAATTGGCAACCCTGTATGAAGCAATTCAAAAAGAAAATGAAGAACAAATTGAACAAAGCAAAAACAAACTTGAGCGACTCAGAAAAGAATGGATTCGTCTTAACGGGTAAAAAGCGATAGTGAAAACGAACCGCATGAATGGTTCGTTTTTACATGAGAAGGGATATTTTCATTTTCCTTGCTTTTTCACCGCCGTTATCAGTATCCTATAAAATAAAGGTCTACATAGAAGAGAGGGTACACAAGAATGACAAATTGGACGGAAATTGATGAAATTGCAAAAAAATGGGTAAGGGAAGCAGGCGCGAGAATTAAACAATCCATGCATGAAAGCCTGACAATTGAAACAAAATCAAATCCGAATGATTTAGTCACCAATATTGACAAAGAAACGGAAAAGTTTTTTATTGACCGCATTCAAGAAACGTTTCCGGGACACCGCATACTTGGCGAAGAAGGGCAAGGAGACAAACTCCACTCATTGGAGGGAGTCGTCTGGATTATCGACCCGATTGACGGGACGATGAATTTTGTTCACCAGCAAAGAAATTTTGCGATTTCAATCGGAATTTTTGAAAACGGAGAAGGGAAAATCGGATTAATTTATGATGTGGTGCATGATGAACTTTATCACGCATTTAGCGGCAGAGGAGCTTATATGAATGAAACGAAGCTGGCTCCTTTGAAAGAAACCGTCATTGAAGAAGCCATTCTTGGCATTAATGCGACATGGATAACGGAAAACAGAAGAATTGATTCAAGTGTGTTAGCGCCCCTTGTGAAAAGAGTCAGAGGCACACGTTCCTACGGTTCTGCCGCTTTAGAGCTGGCGAATGTCGCGGCAGGAAGAATAGATGCTTACATCACGATGCGGCTTGCGCCATGGGATTACGCGGCCGGCTGTGTACTGTTAAATGAAGTGGGAGGCATTTATTCGACCATTGAGGGTGAGCCGTTTACCTTTTTAGAAAATCACAGTGTTTTGGCCGGAAAACCATCTATACATAAAACGGTATTTGAAGAGTACCTTCGTGCTGAAAAGTAGGTTATTTGAACAGGACGACCTCAGCTTGTTAGAAACGCTCGCGGAGGCTCATCCTGTATGGAAAGAGGAGGAGTTTGGGGAGAAAGATGCTGAAAGCTATATGATCTCCTACTCCATGTACAACGGATCCTGGCTTGTATGGGAAAAAGACGGTCGGCCTGTTGCCCTCAGCTATCATCTCGAATGGGCGCCTTCCAACGGAAAGCCGTGGCTGGGAACGGTGCTTGTAGACCCGGATGAAGAAAAAAAGGGGCATGCGAGGATGATCATTGAACGGATCAGCAAATCGCTCAGAGCCAAACATAAAGCGATGTTTGCGGCAGTTCCTATTGACCGTAGTGAATGGATATTGTTTTTGAGCCAATGCGGGTTTGAACAGCTGAAAATGGAGAAAGATGATAGAGGCAAACCATTTATGATCCTGGTGAAGCCTTTAGCGGAAGCTGCCGTATGATAACGGCAGCTTATTTTTTTGTAAGCTGTTAACCATAAAAAGCCTCCCAAAAATGAGAGGCGAATCTGTGATAAAAGAAACATTATTTTTTAACCGCATGTATATAATGAATCGTTTCAAACGCTGACAAATCGTCTATTCGATTGCCAAAGAAAAGGTTATGAATGTCGTCGGGTGATAGATGTTCATAGATGAGTAAACCTGCTGACTCTAACAGATGTTCAATTTCTTGATAAGTAAAACAAGATTTCATCGGTTCTCCGCTTGCAGCAGCCATTTTCACCATATGTTCAACTCGATTTGATGTTCCTTTTGCAGTAAAGAGTGTTTCGTCGGCATAATCAAAAACGATAGAACTCCCTGAGGGGACATGAGAAAATAAATGGCTGATCAAGCTTGCATTTTCTTCTCGTGTTAAATAATAAGACACTCCCAGAAGGCTGAAGAATGTTTTTGTGTTTTCAAATCCTTCATCTATAAGAGGCTGATAGGAAAACGTTTTGGTAAAATCCATAGGAACAAAGTGAAGGTGCTCCGGGATGGTCAGTTTTGCATCTTTCAGCTTATTTTTTTTGAATTGCTGTGTAGCCGGATGATCAACCTCGAAAACTTTTAAGCAGTTTTCCAATTCAGGATGCCGAAAACAGAAAGTATCCAGCCCGGCCCCAAGAATGACATACTGTTTTGCTCCAAGCATTAATTCGTTGTGTAAGACTTTTTCGCAATACGAAGCACGTGCTAAGGGCGTGGGTGACAGCTGGACTTGCGTAACCCATTTTAATATTTCTTCGGGATCATTTTGCAGGCGTTCAGCAATCTCTTTGTTGAAAAACGTGATTCCTTGAATCATATTCTCGCTGATGTCGGAAAACTCTTTTTCGTTAATAAGATCTTTTGCAATAAAATCATCAAAAATGAGAGGCGTGTCATATCGGCTGTGATACGCACGGGCAAAAGCTGAAATCAAAGACGTTAAGCTAGACTGATTTTTCCTCATGAAATGATCCTCCCATAAAAAAATAAGATTCCCCTGGCCAGGAGAATCTTATTATACATACAAATATATTAATAGTAAATTATGGCATAAATAAAATTTTTTGTCAATGTTTTTGCTCTATCTTCAGTCGTATAAACTTCCTTTATTTCATATGCTTACGTTCATTCTTTAGATAGCAGTTAAAAAAATCTTTTACAATGTAAGAGTATGATGCTGGGTAAAACCGATATGTCCGGCTATCGTGAAGCGGGTGCTGATTCTCATGGTATCATCCTTTCGTTGTAATGATTATTCTTACAACAGAAAAGGAAATCAATACATGTAACGAAAAAAAGCCTGAGAGATCTCAGGCTTTTCAGCTTGTAGAGAAAACGATGTTTTTTCTACAAGCTTTTTTGTTTTGTAATGTTTCTTTAGATATTCAGCTGATTTCAAAAGCAGAAAAAGAGCTCCCACATACCTAGCCCTGCTTGGCTAGGT
>NZ_JAESPO010000012.1:0-15731 GCF_016757475.1 Bacillus sp. RHFS10 | reverse complement strand
TCCGCCGCTAACATCAGGGAGCAAGCTCCCATCTGTCCGCTCGACTTGCATGTATTAGGCACGCCGCCAGCGTTCGTCCTGAGCCAGGATCAAACTCTCCGATAAAATGGATCACAGGTTAAGTTCACCGCATCCTGCGGTGACACCTGCGTGACCTGCGTCGTGCAGATCTAGTTTGACTGACTACGCACATCGCTGTGCGATTTATAAAAAAATGAATTAACAGGTACGTTTTGTCTTGTTTAGTTTTCAAAGAACTTTGTTATCGCTCTTAAGGCGACTTTATAATCATAACATTTCTTGTCGCTTTAGTCAATAACTTTTTTAAAATAATTTCTTTTCAAAAAGCGATTCGTCATCAGCGACGTATACTAGAATAACACCTTCAATTATTAAAGTCAACATATAATATCATTTAAATAATAAATTGCTTAATGACGACTAATGCAGCTATTCCCGGTATTCCTAAAATCCCGCTGATGGCTGTTGTGACAAGATTAATCGGCACATGAATGCCAAGACTGCCGCCAAACATATTTACACAAACCAGCAGCAAAGCGCCCGCCACAAATTTAACAGCTGTGATGCCAATCCACTTTAAAGGCTTTCCAGCTGAACCTGATAAAAAAAGAAGAATAACCAGTCCTAAAATAATCCCTATAATAAAAATAGGCTCCATGAATCTTCTCATCTCCTTCGCTTGTTCTAGTACAAGCTTATGAGAAGACCCAGGAGTTTAGACCACTTACTTCCACCGGCTGATTTTTAAATTTCGCCGCTTTGCTTCCCTCAAGTAAAAAAAATACTTCGCTTCAGCTACTTTCAATTCGTATAACACTTCAGCTGACGGTTCTAAGCTTTTTTCAACCAGCTTTTTTTGCCTGTTCCATTCTTCCTTTTGCTTAAAAAGCTGCTCAATTAGTTTTTCATCAAACTCTCTTCTCAATGTTTTCTTGCGAAGAAAACCCATGGATCGCTTTTTCCTCCTTACAATTCACGTCTTCCTTCAAGTGCTTTAGAAAGAGTGACCTCATCAGCATATTCCAAATCGCCGCCGACGGGCAGTCCGTGGGCAATACGGGAGAGCTTAATACCAGACGGCTTCAAGAGCCTTGATATATACATCGCCGTTGCTTCCCCTTCTATATTAGGGTTTGTCGCGAGAATCACTTCTGTCACTTGATCATCCTGTAATCGTTTTAACAATTCTGGTATTTTAATATCCTCCGGTCCGATGCCGTCCATTGGAGAAATGGCGCCGTGGAGAACATGATACTGTCCGCTGTATTCCTTCATTTTCTCCATAGCGATAACATCCTTAGGGTCTTGCACAACACAGATAACAGACTTATCCCTGCGCGCATCTTCGCAAATATAGCATGGGTCCTGATCTGTAATATGCCCGCAAACTGAACAATATGTCAGGTTGCGTTTCGCATTTACTAAGGCTTTCGCAAAATCTAATACCACATCTTCTTTCATACCTAGAACAAAAAAAGCCAGACGAACCGCTGTTTTCGGTCCGATCCCTGGCAATTTCATAAAGCTGTCAATCAGCTTTGATATTGGTTCAGGATATTGCATGTTCTTTTATCCCCCTAGAATAAACCTGGCATGTTCATTCCCTTTGTAAATTGACCCATTGTTTCGTTTGTGATCTCGTCAACTTTTTTCAAAGCTTCATTCGTTGCAGCAAGCACTAAATCTTGAAGCATATCGATATCTTCGGGATCAACGACTTCTTCTTTGATAATAACATCCAGGACTTCTTTTTGGCCGTTCACTTTTACTGTAACCATACCGCCGCCAGCAGTTCCTTCAACAACCTGTTCTGCAAGCTCTTCTTGAGCCTTCGCCATGTCCTTTTGCATTTTTTGCATTTGTTTCATCATTTTTTGCATATTTCCCATTCCGCCACGCATAGCATTCACTCTCTTTCATTTTGTTAGTCTTTTATTTCAATTAAATCCGCTCCGACAAGCTTTTTCGCCTCGGCAATAAGCGGGTCTTCTTCAGCCGGTTCATTTGACCCTTCATTTTCCTGCTGATGGTCCACTAAAAATTCTTCTCTTATTTTACCCCATTGTGCTTCTGGAACGCCAATCAAATCCATTCTTTTTCCGAGCATCGATTCTAAAATCTGTTCAAGATTGGTTCGGACTCCGTTGTTGTCCTCGGCGACCATTTTACAATGAATTTCAAATTTGAATTTCAGAACAAATGCCGCTGAGGCGGCAGCCACAGGTTCACTGTCATTCAGCAAAGCCGCATGCGAAACTTTGTTTTGCTGTTTGAGATGAGCAAGAAGCTTGCCCCAGCTGTTTTTCAGCTGATCAAGGTCCGGTCTCGTCGCTTCCTTCAGAATTTCATGAATTCTGCCTACTGGCGCTTTGTAATTCGATTTCCCGCCCTTTGGCACACGCGGCGCTTCTTTTTTCGGGCTTTCCGCAGCTGCTTTAACGCCTGTTGTTTTAAGCCGCTCCACTTCCTGCTCGAGCTGCTGAATTTTATTCATCAGCATATCGACTTCCGGAAGGTCAGCTGCTGATTGATGAGACGTTTGGCAAATCTTCACCACCGCCACTTCAAAAAAGATACGGGGATGATTTGTCCATTTCATTTCCTGATGGCTCTTGTTCAGAATATCAATCATTTCATATATGGCCTGCGCCGGAATGTGTTCGCTGAGTCCCCGGAACGTTTCATCAACTTTTACTTTTTCGAGCACTCCTTCTAAACCTGGGGCTGTTTTGTACAGGAGCATGTCCCTGAAATAGAAAATCATATCCTCTATCAGCTTAGCCGGATCTTTCCCTTGCTGCAGCAGTTCGTTTAATGTTTCCAGTGCGTCAGAAACGTTTTTGTCGTGCAGGGACTGTGCAAGCTTTCCTATATTTAATTGAGAAACCGCCCCGGTAATCAGAAGCGCATCATCGACTTTGAGCTCGTCGCCGCTGAATGATACGGCCTGATCAAGAAGGCTCAGGGCATCCCTCATCCCTCCGTCCGCAGCGCTCGCGATGATATCAAGTGATCCTTCTTCCACTTGCAGCTGTTCGGCATCAACAATTTTATTCATACACCCGACAATCGCTTGGGATGTAATTCGTTTAAAATCAAAACGCTGACATCTTGAGATAATGGTTAAAGGGATTTTGTGCGGTTCTGTTGTCGCTAAAATGAAAATACAATGTTCAGGCGGCTCTTCTAATGTTTTTAGTAACGCATTAAAGGCGCCGATAGAAAGCATATGTACCTCATCTATGATATATACCTTATATGTGACGGCCGATGGGGCAAACTTCACCTTATCGCGAATATCACGAATCTCATCAACACCGTTATTAGATGCGGCGTCAATTTCTATGACATCGGATATGGACCCGTTTGTTATCCCTTTACAGGCCGCACATTCGTTGCATGGCTCATCAACAGGAGCATGTTCACAGTTGACAGCTTTGGCAAATATTTTGGCTGCACTGGTTTTTCCCGTTCCCCTCGGCCCGGAAAACAGATAGGCGTGAGAAAACTTTTTTTGCAAAAGGGCATTTTGCAGCGTTTTTGTAATGTGTTCTTGTCCAACCACATCTTCAAAGCGCTGAGGCCTGAATACTCGATATAAAGCTTGGTAACTCACGGGTTTGCCCTCCTCCGTTATTCATCAATCCCATTATACATGAACCTTGTTTCGATTCCAAAAGCTCTTTTCACATAACAAAAAACTCACCTAATAATAGGTGAGTCTGAAAATTTGATGATTGATTTACCGTGCACCTTCTGTCGATTCGCTACCCTAAGCGTTACTTAAGCAGTTAGCTCGGCCCAGGCAACCCTGCGGCACATGAGAGGTTTCACTTAATGCTGCTTCCTTCCGGACCTGACATGGTTCATGAATTCCCATTGCGCAGGACCCAAACGTCAACACCACTTACTTAAGGCAGACCTTAAAGTAAACGAACCTCGAGAAGGGGTTCGGCCCTGCTAGAGCGGATTGCAGGTACAGGGCACCGCTACCTCCCCGCTTAGCACGGCAAAATAAATATCAAATTTTTTCACGCATCTATCGCGATGCATACATAAGTATATCGTTTCCCCCTAAAAATTGCAACCGGACTACTCAGACAAGTTTTTCCTATAAGCTTTCTTCTTTTTTCGCAGTTCTCTAAAAAACGAACTGAGCATTTCTCCACATTCCTCCTCAAGCACCCCGCTCACCACTTCAGCCTGGTGGTTAAAGCGTTCTTCCTGTAAAAGATTCATAAGCGTGCCTGAACAGCCGCCTTTAGGGTCAAATGCACCAAATACCACTTTTTCCACTCGCGAAAGCACGACGGCACCGGCACACATCGGACAAGGCTCAAGTGTCACATAAAGGGTCGCACCCTCCAGCCGCCATGTTCCCAGCGTCTTACACGCTTCATCAATCACAAGCATTTCCGCATGAGCGATTGACCGCTGCTCCGTCTCTCTTAAATTATGTGCACGCGATACAATTTCATCATTCATGACAAGCACTGCGCCGATTGGCACTTCACCTTTCTCTTCAGCTTTTTTCGCTTCTTTAATTGCTTCTTTCATATAAAGTTCATCTTGTGTCATAAGGGTAAGCTCTCTTTTCAAAGTTTTTTCATTGCCTAAAAAGGCTACATATTAACTATAACTAAAACGGAAAGGAGACTGTCGATTGTCCAAAGCAGACACAGCTCTTCTCATTGTAGACATAATCAATAATTTTAAATTCGATATGGGGGAAAGCCTCGCTAAAAAAACAGAAAAAATCGTTCCTCACATTTTATCATTAAAGGAGCATGCGAGACAAAATGACTGGCCGATTATTTACATTAATGACCATTACGGACTTTGGCAAGCTGATATTAAAAATATTCAGCAAGAATGCACAAATGAAAGAAGCAAAGATATCATCAGACAAATAGCTCCGGAAGATGCCGATTATTTTTTAATCAAGCCGAAGCATTCCGCCTTTTACGAAACAGCCCTTCACACTCTCCTTACCGAATTGCAGGTGGAGCATATTATCATAACAGGTATAGCCGGGAACATATGCGTGCTGTTTACCGCTAATGACGCTTACATGAGGGAATACAGCATCACGATTCCTAAAGACTGCATCGCCTCAAATCGTGATGAAGACAACGAATTTGCCTTAACCATGATGGAGAATGTTCTTTTCGCTGAAATTACGACAGAGAAACAAATTACAGAAAAATAAACATGATCAGCGCTTTTCTTTCATACATTGATAGCGATATGAAAGGAGGCGTTTTTCATTCAAATTTATGTGGTGAAACAAGGCGACACTCTTTCTGCTATCGCTTCACAATACAGAACAACTGTAAGTGAAATCGCAGAAACGAATGAAATACCGAATCCCGACAGCCTTGTTGTCGGACAAACCATTGTCATTCCAATAGCCGGCCAGTTCTATGATGTTCAACAAGGTGATACCCTGACATCCATCGCACGGCGGTTCAATACAACGGCAGCCGAGCTTGCCAGGATTAACCGCATCCAGTTAAATGCCGTGCTGCAGATCGGTTTCCGTTTATACATTCCACCCATTCCTAAACGAGACATCGAGTCAAATGCTTATCTGGAACCACGCGGAAATCAAATCAGTGAAAATCTTCAGCAGGCGGCCCGGGAAGCGTCACCCTACTTAACGTACCTTGGCGCATTCAGTTTTCAGGCACAGCGTGACGGGACCTTAGTCGCCCCGCCTTTAACGAATTTAAGAAGCATTACAGAGAATCAAAACACGACATTGATGATGATTATAACGAACCTTGAAAATCAGGCATTCAGCGATGAGCTCGGCCGGATCATCTTAAACGACAATACTGTGAAAAGAAGACTTTTAAATGAAATAGTCGAGAATGCCAGAAGATATGGGTTCTATGATATTCATTTTGACTTTGAATATTTGCGGCCTCAGGATAGAGAAGCCTATAATCAATTTCTCCGTGAAGCAAGGGATCTTTTCCATCGAGAAGGTTTTGAAATTTCTACTGCGCTCGCCCCTAAAACAAGCGCAACACAGCAAGGCAGATGGTACGAAGCTCATGATTACAGGGCACATGGCCAAATTGTTGACTTTGTTGTTCTCATGACATATGAATGGGGCTACAGCGGAGGACCGGCTCAAGCCGTTTCTCCAATCGGGCCTGTTAGAGATGTTATCGAATATGCTTTGACTGAAATGCCTGCAAATAAAATTGTCATGGGCCAGAATTTATATGGGTATGACTGGACGCTGCCATATAAAGCAGGAGGACCCCTAGCAAAAGCCATAAGCCCTCAGCAAGCCCTTGTCATTGCCGCTCAAAACAACGCAGCCATTCAGTATGACCAAACAGCTCAAGCGCCTTTCTTCCGCTATACTGATGCAGAAAACAAAAGGCACGAGGTATGGTTCGAGGATGCCCGCTCGATCCAAGCAAAATTCAATCTGATTAAAGAGCTGAATTTAAGAGGCATCAGCTATTGGAAACTGGGTCTTTCCTTCCCGCAAAACTGGCTGCTGCTGTCTGATCAATTTAATATTGTCAAAAAGACGTTTCGATAATTTAGAAACGTCTTTTTTTCATGGGGGCACCCAAGGGTTGTGATACAATATGAAAGTCGGCAACTGACGAACGTTTTTCAGAAATAAGGAGGATTCCGATGAATACAGCCCCTTTTATTGCAATAGAAGGTCCTATCGGGGCAGGAAAAACAACCCTCGCAACGATGCTCTCACAAGAGCTCGAAATCCCTATGATCAATGAGATTGTTGAGGATAACCCGTACCTTGATAAGTTTTATGACAATATAGAGGAATGGAGCTTCCAGCTTGAGATGTTTTTTCTTTGTCACAGATACAAACAGCTTGAAGACACCACTGATTACTTTTTAAAAAAGGGACAGCCTGTGATAGCTGATTATCACATTTATAAAAATGTGATTTTTGCGGAACGCACCCTCTCTCAACATCAGTTGGAAAAATATAAAAAGATTTATCACCTGTTAACAGATGATCTGCAAAAGCCGAATTTCATCATTTACATAAAGGCTAGTCTGCCCACCCTGTTACATCGCATTGAAAAACGCGGACGCCCCTTTGAGAAGAAAATTGAAACAAGCTATTTGGAGCAGCTGATCGCAGATTATGAAGTCGCCATCAAACAGCTGCAGGAAGCAGATCCTGAACTTACAGTTGTAACGATAGATGGTGATTCAAAAGACTTCGTTTTGAATAAGAGCGACTTTGAACGCATTGCCGCCCATGTAAAGGAGCTTATCGTATGAAAGACCATCACATCCCTAAAAATTCAATTATCACAGTAGCAGGAACAGTAGGTGTCGGAAAATCGACTTTAACAAAAGCTTTGGCTAAACGGCTTGGATTTAAAACCTCTCTGGAGGAAGTCGATCATAATCCATACTTAGAAAAGTTCTATCATGATTTTGAACGTTGGAGTTTTCATCTGCAAATCTATTTCTTAGCTGAACGCTTCAAAGAACAGAAAACGATTTTTGAAGCAGGCGGAGGATTTGTACAGGATCGTTCTATTTATGAAGACACAGGAATTTTCGCGAAAATGCACGCTGACAAAGGGACAATGTCAAAGATTGATTATAAAACCTACACAAGCCTTTTCGAAGCAATGGTCATGACACCGTATTTCCCACACCCTGATGTATTGATCTATTTAGAAGGAGATCTGGAGAACATTTTAAACCGGATTGAAGAACGGGGCCGTGAAATGGAGCTTCAGACAAGCCGGTCTTATTGGGAAGAAATGCATACACGCTATGAAAATTGGATAAGCGGTTTTAACGCCTGCCCTGTTTTAAAGCTTCGCATTGAGGATTATGATCTGCTTAACGACGAAAGCTCAATTGAAAACATTGTAGATCAAATTGCTGCAGTTATTCATGAAAATCAAAAAAAGTGAATCTCAGTTGAGATTCACTTTTTCATTATAATAAAAAATCCGTTGCAACGAACGCAACGGACAAAACAATCTCCAATATATGCTTGTGTTTCATTAGAATTAAAATCAATATGGCGGAGGAAGAGGGATTCGAACCCCCGCGGGCTTTGACACCCCTGTCGGTTTTCAAGACCGATCCCTTCAGCCGGACTTGGGTATTCCTCCGTATCGACAAGACTTAATATATCATGAATGTTCTTATATGGTCAAGCATTTTCAAAAACTTTTTTCTCACTTTTATAAAATGTTCTGTTTACACAGGCAAAAAGGCGCACCTTGTCAGGCGCACCTTGTCATTATTTTATGGTTTCATTACTTCTTTATTCCCCATATAAGGGCGAAGCACTTTCGGAATTACAACGCTTCCGTCTTCCTGCTGATAATTTTCTAAGATAGCGGCAACTGTTCTTCCAACCGCCAGACCTGAACCGTTCAGTGTGTGTACATGCTCAGGCTTGCCTTTCGCTTCACGTCTGAAACGAATGTTCGCACGTCTTGCCTGAAACGCTTCGAAGTTGCTGCAAGAAGAGATTTCACGATATGTGTCTTGGCTTGGGATCCAAACTTCGATATCGTATTTTTTCGCCGCCGTAAAACCTAGATCACCCGTACACATGCTCATGACACGGTATGGAAGCTCGAGCAGCTGAAGAACTCGTTCTGCTTGGTTTGTAAGCTTCTCTAATTCTTCATAAGAATCTTCAGGCTTCACAAACTTCACAAGCTCAACTTTATTAAATTGGTGCTGACGGATTAATCCGCGTGTATCACGCCCTGCTGAACCAGCTTCAGAACGGAAGCAGGCACTGAATGCCGCATAGTTAATCGGCAGGCTGTCACCTGAAAGAATTTCATCGCGATGCATGTTTGTAATCGGTACTTCCGCGGTCGGAATTAAGAAGTAATCTTCTTCTCTGATTTTAAATGCATCCTCTTCGAATTTAGGGAGCTGGCCCGTTCCTGTCATGCTTGCGCGGTTTACCATATAAGGCGGAATCACTTCAGTATAGTTATACTCATCTACATGCAGATCAAGCATAAAGTTATAAAGTGCACGCTCCAGACGGGCACCTAACCCTTTATAGAAAACGAAACGGCTTCCTGTTACTTTTGAAGCACGTTCAAAATCAAGAATACTCAGCTCATCTGCAATATCCCAGTGCGGCTTCGCCTCGTAATCAAATGAAGGCTTTTCACCCCATTGACGTACTTCTATGTTGTCGTCTTCTGTTTCACCTACAGGAACAGACTCATGCGGAATGTTTGGGATGGAAAGGAGAATGGTATCAAGCTCAGATTCCACTGTTCTTAATTCTTCATCCAGCTTTTTAATCTCCTCACCGACTTCACGCATTTCTTTAATGATGTGATCCGCGTCTTTTTTCTCACGTTTCAGCACAGCAACCTGCTGAGATACTTCATTCCGTTTTCCCTTTAACTCTTCAACTTTACCGATAAGCTCTCTTCGTCTATCGTCCAGCGTCTCAAACTTATCAAAATCGGTTAAGTCTTCGCCTTTGTGTACAAGCTTTGCTTTAATATCTTGAAAATTTGCTCTCAGCATTTTTGTATCAAGCATGCGAAACACTCCTTTTTATAAAATTTGTCGAAAATAAAAAGAGCCCTCATCCCCATAAAGGGACGAGAGCTCTCGCGTTGCCACCCTGATTGAAAACAAGCCAAAGACTCGTTTACCACTTTCAAACATAACGGTTATCCCGTAAATGCCTACTTGTTTCAGCATTTCGCTCAAGGATGGATTCAGACAGCATCTTTCACCGATTCACACCAACCATCGGCTCTCTTGGAAAGAGAGGCTTCCTACTAGTTCCTGTCAACGCTTTTCGATCTTTATTTGTGCTTATAATGTACTATAAGTTTCCACAGCTTTCAACTGTTTTATACAAGTGCTTTCTGCTTGTATTCCTCTACCATTTGAACAAATAACTGTGTCACTCGGTGATCATCTGTGAGCTCCGGATGGAATGAGCAGCCTAGGAATTGATCCTGTTTAGCGGCTACAATACGGCCATTATGTTCCGAAAGAACTTCAACATTTTCACCAGCTTCTAAAATATGCGGCGCGCGGATGAATACCCCTGTAAAAGGCTCGTCAAGGCCTGTGATTGTTAAATCAGCTTCAAAACTGTCAACCTGCCGGCCAAACGAATTGCGTTCAACAACCACATTCAGAAGACCTAAATGAGGATTATCTGAACCAGCAATTTCTTTTGCTAATATAATTAATCCGGCGCATGTCCCGAACATCGGTTTTCCTTGAGCAGCAAATTCACGAAGCGGCTCCATGAATTGATATGTATCAATCAAACGCCGCATCGTTGTGCTCTCACCACCAGGCAAAATCAGCCCGTCAATGTCATTCAGCTGCTCCGGACGTTTAACGACAAGACCAGCCGCGCCGCATGCTTCAATTGCACGGATATGCTCTCTAACTGCTCCTTGAAGTCCTAGTACTCCTATTGTTAACATGTCAGCAGCGCTCCTATATTCCTACCAGCCGCGTTCTTGCATACGCTGTTCTGGAAGTAAGTTTGAGATTTCAATCCCTTTCATTGCGGTACCAAGATCTTTAGAAAGCTCAGCGATCAATTTGTAATCAGTGTAGTGAGTTGTTGCTTCCACAATGGCTTTCGCAAATTTAGCAGGATTGTCTGATTTGAAAATACCAGAGCCAACAAATACTCCGTCAGCACCAAGCTGCATCATGAGAGCAGCATCAGCAGGAGTTGCTACGCCGCCAGCGGCAAAGTTAACGACAGGAAGCTTGCCGTCTTTTTTAATTTGCAGGAGAAGCTCGTAAGGAGCACCTAAGTTTTTCGCTTCTGTCATGAGTTCATCATCACTCATCGCAACTACTTTACGCACTTGAGCGTTTACTTTGCGCATATGGCGAACAGCCTCAACAATATTTCCTGTTCCAGGCTCACCTTTCGTACGAAGCATAGAAGCACCTTCAGCAATACGGCGTGTTGCTTCACCGAGATCACGGCAGCCGCAGACGAAAGGAACTTTGTATTCATTTTTATTCAAATGAAATTCTTCGTCAGCCGGAGTCAGAACTTCACTTTCATCAATATAGTCAACACCCATAGCTTCAAGCACACGCGCTTCAACAATATGTCCGATACGCGCTTTCGCCATTACCGGGATAGATACTGCATTCATTACTTCTTCCACGATTGTAGGGTCAGCCATACGGGCAACTCCTCCAGCCGCGCGAATATCAGCTGGTACTCGCTCCAGCGCCATTACAGCGACAGCTCCAGCCTCTTCAGCAATTTTCGCTTGTTCCGCATTGATGACGTCCATGATGACGCCGCCCTTTTGCATTTCTGCCATTCCGCGTTTTACACGTTCAGTACCTGTTTGAGCCATTTTTTGGTCCCCCTAATCAAGGTATAGTTATATGATTTCTAGTCCTTATTGTATCCTAGAAATCCAATAATTCATATGGATATATATCATTTTATTCGGTTTTAAGCGCTTTGAAAATCATTTTTTATTAAAAATTGGTTTTTTTCAGTATATTAAGCGAAAGAGCCCTAACATGAATCAGAGCTCTTTCAATTGATTAAAACCAGCCGGTTACCGTATCAACAATACTTCCCCAAATGCCGGCGAAAAATCCGCCGATACTGCGCATTGTCAGAACAAACCAGTTTGCTTTTTCTACTTTTTCTTTTGTAACAAGGTCTACCCCGGCCAGATTGCTGTTAAGGAATCCGTAATCCTTTTCATCACCTGTATATTCCGCAGTCAGTTGCCCAACCTTCGTTCCTTTTTTCACAGGAGCAGTTAGCGTATCTTTATTTAATGTGACCTTCGCTTTGTAATTCTTTTCTTCACCATTTTTTACAGGAAGAGAGAATGCTTTGTTTGTCACAATGGCTGTTTCTTTCTCTTTACCCTTATCAACTGAAATTTCTTTATGGCCCTTTACTTGATCGCCTTCAGCGTACATTTCTTTCATGGAGAAATTGTCGAAGGCATAATCGAACATTTTTTTGGTCTCATCGAAACGGCCTGTATGAATGTTGCCCTTTGCGTTCAATACAACAGTAATGACACGCATTCCGTTGAGTTCGGCTGTTCCTGTGAAGCATGAACCCGCAGAGTCGGTAGAACCTGTTTTCAGACCATCTACAGTCGCTTTTTTATACTCGCTGACGAGCCCTTTCAGCATGAAGTTCCAGTTGGGCATGTCCATTTCATCATCGGTGCCCTCTCTGAACTTGGTTTTGGCGATACTGGAGGTCTCGAGAACCTCAGGGTAGTCAGTAATCAAGTGATCTGCAAGAATCGCCATATCCTTAGCAGAAACTTCACTTTCTTCATCTGCGCTTGTCCCCTCGGGCTGATGCCCGTGAAGATCTTTGTTTTCAAGACCTGTTGCGTTAACAAATTTGTAATCTGTTAAGCCAAGTTCTTTCGCTTTTGCATTCATTTTTTTCACAAATTCAGTTTCAGAACCCGCAACGATTTCTGCAATCCCAATAGCGGCAGCATTTGCAGAATAAATTGCTGTAGCTTGATATAGTTCTTTTACTGTGTATTTCCCGTCCTTACGAAGAGGGACGTTTGATAAGCTGTTATCTTGGGAAATCTCATACACATAGTCATCAGGTGTATAGGTTTGGTCCCATTTCACTTTACCTTCATCAATTGCTTCTAATAACAGATACTCTGTCATCATTTTTGTCATACTGGCAATTGGCAGTCTCTTATCTGCATTTTTACTGTACAGAATTTTACCTGAAGAAGCTTCGATCATAATAGCAGCTGCTGCATTGATATCAATTGGATCACTGGCTGCTTTTGCTTTTGACATTGGAGCCAAACAAGTGACAGCTAGTGTTAATACAACCAATGACATCAATAACTGTTTACATTTCATGATGTTCAATCGTACGACCTCCGTATTTCATTTTCTTTATCTATAATTAAGCCGTTAAGGACATTTTCAACGCACAACAGTATAAATTTTATCATAATCAGTATAAAAAAAATAGACAGAGTCAGAGACCCTGTCAAATGTTTTTAATTTGTAACAATTTATTATGAAATTGTATAGTTCGGTGATTCTTTTGTAATCTGTACATCATGCGGATGGCTTTCACGAAGTCCTGCGCCAGTCATGCGAATGAACTGAGCTTCTTCTCTTAAAGCGTGAAGATCTTTGGACCCGCAATATCCCATCCCGGAGCGAAGACCGCCGACTAGCTGATAAACTGTTTCTTCAACTGGTCCTTTGTAAGGTGTGCGTCCTTCAATTCCTTCAGGAACGAATTTTTTGTTTTCTTCTTGGAAGTAACGGTCTTTACTTCCTTTTTCCATTGCAGCAACTGACCCCATACCGCGGTATACTTTAAATCTTCTGCCTTGGTAGATTTCAGTTTCCCCTGGACTTTCTGACGTACCCGCAAGCAAGCTTCCAAGCATAACAGCATGTCCACCGGCTGCCAATGCTTTCGTGATATCACCAGAGAATTTAATTCCACCGTCTGCGATGATTGTTTTGCCATGCATTCTTGCTTCAGACGCACAATCATAAATTGCTGTAATTTGCGGAACACCCACACCTGCTACCACGCGTGTTGTACAAATTGAACCAGGTCCGATTCCAACTTTGACAACATCTACTCCAGCCTCGATAAGCGCTCTCGTCGCTTCAGCTGTTGCAACGTTTCCAGCAATAATGTTTAATTCGGGATATGTTTCACGGATTTTTGTTACTGTGTTTAATACGCCTTGAGAATGTCCGTGAGCTGTATCAATAACTATAACATCGACATTAGCTTCGACAAGCTTTTTGACGCGAGTCATTGTGTCGCCGGTTACACCAACTGCCGCGCCAACGATCAGACGGCCGTGAACGTCTTTAGATGAGTTCGGGAACTCAATGACTTTTTCAATGTCTTTGATTGTGATTAGACCTTTTAATTTATTCTGGTCATCAACGAGAGGAAGCTTTTCAATTTTATGTTTCTGCAAAATCTTTTCAGCTTCATCAAGAGTCGTTCCTACAGGTGCAGTAACAAGCTCTTCTTTCGTCATGACATCGCTGATTTTCATTGAGTAGTCAGAAATAAAACGAAGATCACGGTTTGTAATAATTCCGACAAGCTTTTGGTCTTCTTCGTTATCTACAATCGGAACACCGGAAATTCTGTATTTCCCCATCAAGTGCTCCGCATCAAATACTTGGTGATCAGGAGTTAAAAAGAAGGGATTTGTGATAACGCCGCGTTCAGAACGCTTTACTTTATCAACTTGTTCAGCCTGTTGTTCAATGGACATGTTTTTATGAATGATGCCCAAGCCGCCCTGTCTAGCCATTGCAATTGCCATTGCTGATTCTGTTACAGTGTCCATACCTGCGCTGATGACAGGAATATTCAGCTTTAACGTTTTTGTTAGTTCTACAGATAAATCCACATCACGCGGAAGTACCTCTGACTTAGCTGGCAGAAGCAGCACATCGTCGAACGTTAAGCCTTCTTTTGAAAATTTACTTTCCCACATTAGTAAATCCCCCTCTTTTCGGCAAAATATTATATGTAGATTATCAACTAGCCAAGAGCATGTCAAGGAAGCGGAAAAGAGTTGAAATATTTAGATAACGGAAAGGATAAAGAAATACATATGACATATCATAAGTGGAAAGACTTAGCGCTATTTTACTCCGTTGAATCAACCCAGAAATTTCTAGAGAAAACTTATATTTTAAACGGCATTGATGAAGCGAAAAAAAACGCTTTCAAAAACAGTGAACGGTTTATTTATTTCTTAAAGCATGCTGAATCGTTTTATAAACAAGCCTCATCTTCCCCTTTAGAAATCAAGCCGATTCTTTTATTTTACGGAATGGCACAGCTTATCAAGGCATGTCTAATTACACGGGATCCTCATTATCCAAGCCATGCATCAGTACTGGCACACGGCGTAACAACAAGAAAGCGAAAGAAACAGAATTATTGTTTTGGCGACGATGAAGTAAAAATACAACGAAACGGCCTATGCATACACTTCATGAAACACTTATTCGGACAATCCGATATTATAGATGAAAGATATACCATGAAAAAACTACTGATGGCGATTCCAGAACTAAGTGATGCTTTCTATTTTCAGCAGAAAGAACGTTTTATGACAAAAGTAGAAAAGGATAAGGACAGGATTTCTGTACCAGAGGAGGCGGTCATCAATTATAAAATGTCTGATTCAAGATTTGCCGAATATATGTCCCATCATTTTCAATGGTCGTTTACAAAGAAAAATGAACACGAGCTGCAGTTTGACATTTCACCGCAAGACACGAAGCCATGCACATCAATCAGTTTGTTATATGACATGGGAAAGAATCAATATTATATCCCTTCTCAAAGGGAGCAATTTCTGAGACTTCCTGAAATGGCCATTCATTATTTAATTTTGTACAACATAGGGATGATTGCGAGATATGAGACGGAGTGGTGGTATGAGCTGTTAACCCAGCATATAAGTGATGATTACGTACTAATTCAGCAGTTTTTATTAGTGACTGAAAACAAATTCCCGAAATACGCTTTACAATTTCTTCTTCATTGTTGATAAACAAAAAACCCAGCTCAATGAGCTGGGTTTTACCTTGCTTGGCGGCGTCCTACTCTCACAGGGGGAAACCCCCGACTACCATCGGCGCTGAAGAGCTTAACTTCCGTGTTCGGCATGGGAACG
>NZ_JAESPO010000011.1:0-55574 GCF_016757475.1 Bacillus sp. RHFS10 | reverse complement strand
GCGATAGCGAAGAGGTCACACCCGTTCCCATGCCGAACACGGAAGTTAAGCTCTTCAGCGCCGATGGTAGTCGGGGGTTTCCCCCTGTGAGAGTAGGACGCCGCCAAGCAAGGTAAAACCCAGCTCATTGAGCTGGGTTTTTTGTTTATTTAAGAGCGATAAAATCAAACAAATACAAACACCGACAGCTTATATAGCCCATATACTGATTTCAAGTTTCAAAAAGATCTAAATAGTGTATACAATATACGATTTAAGGGAAGGCTAATTGTACGGAGGTGGGAACGATTGGACGAAACACGTAAACCTAATCATACATGTGTGATTTGTGATCAAGAGAAGAATAGAGGCATTCATCTTTATACGAAATTCATATGCTTAGATTGTGAGAGAAAAGTAATTTCTACATCAACTTCCGATCCTGACTATGCCTTTTATGTAAAAAAATTAAAAAGCATTCATACACCGCCATTATATTCTTAAGACCTGAAAAGGTCTTTTTTTATACTCTTTCATAAAGATATTGGTAATAAAGAGAAGATGAAACTTGTTTAGGGATTGAACGTAGTAGATAATAATATTAAAACTGAGAATATACACAGGAGTCGATGATCTCATGCAGAGATTTTTTCACTTTTTAATATGGAGTTTAACGAGCAGTGCGACTTTTGTTTTCATAGGGATATTGAGCTTTTTCGGTTTAAATCAGCCGCTTTTTTTATCTTTTGTTTATGGGTTCGCTTCAGGAGCAGTCGTATATACAGCTGGCATTTGGAATTCGAGACGGTTATTTCTTAAAAAGCATGCGCTGACAGGAAGAGAATATGCCTATATTAAGAAAAACCTAGAGGAAGCAAGGCAGAAAATCATACGCCTTCGAAAAGCTTTATTTCAAGCAAAAAGCATTCAAATGTTTAAACAAAATGCAGAAATACTGAGGCTTGTCAGAAGGATTTATATCCTCACCAACAAAGAGCCGAAGCGGTTTTATCAGGCTGAGCGATTTTTTTACCAAACGCTCGATTCAGTTGTTGAACTGACGGAGAAGTATGCCTTTTTATCATCTCATCCGAAAAAAAGCAAAGAGCTGTCGATGTCACTGAGTGAGGCGCGTATCACACTTGCTGAATTGACAAAGCGTTTAGAGGAAGATTTAACTCAATTAATGGGTGATGATATTGACGAACTGCAATTTGAATTAGATGCGGCGAAACATTCATTAAAGAAATAATGGAAGGAGGGTAAGAGCGATGAACAGAGATCAGAGCGACCTTCATATCGATGAGTTGTTGGCGGACCCTTTTGGAGAAATAGAGGCGGAGGCTGTAAAAGCAGAGAAGCAGCAAGTACGCCTTGTTGATGTTCTTCCTGAGGAAAACAAGGAAAAAGCAATTCAGCTCGCTGAACAGATTGATCATAAAAATATGCAGAGCATTGTCTTATACGGTTCACAAGCTCAGTCGAAACTGCTGAATTTTTCTCACACTATGATTGATCATGTTCAAAAGAAGGATGTCGGGGAGATTGGCGAAATACTTGGAGAGCTGATGAAAAAGCTGGAGCAAGTAAATCCTGATGACCTTCAGTCTAGGAAAAAGGGTTTTTTGGCGCGTGTGTTTGGAAGAGTATCGAATTCTCTTCAGGAGGTGCTTTCTAAATATCAAAAGACCAGCGTACAGATAGACAGAATCAGTTTGAAGCTGGAACACTCTAAAAATGCTTTAATCAGTGACAATAAGCTGTTAGAGCAGCTATACGAAAAAAATAAAGAGTATTTCACCGCCCTGAATGTTTATATTGCTGCAGGGGAACTGAAGCTGGAGGAATTAAAAACAAAAACAATCCCTGAACTGAAGCAACAGGCTGAATCAGGCGAGCACAATCAAATGGCTGTTCAAGAAGTAAACGATTTGGTTCAATTTGCTGACCGTTTAGATAAAAGGATGCACGATTTGCTGCTGAGCAGGCAAATTACAATTCAAAGTGCTCCGCAAATCAGACTGATCCAGAATACAAACCAAGCGTTAGCTGAAAAAATCCAGTCATCCATTGTGACAGCAATCCCGCTTTGGAAAAACCAAGTTGCGATTGCGCTGACGCTTTTAAGGCAGCGCAATGCAGTGGATGCCCAACAGAAAGTAACTGATACAACCAACGAGCTTTTGCTGAAAAATGCGGAGCTTTTGAAGACCAATACAATTGAAACTGTGCGGGCGAATGAACGAGGCCTAGTTGATATCGATACTTTAAAAAAGGTGCAGGAAAGCTTAATCAGCACGCTTGAAGAAACGCTGACCATACAAGAAGAAGGACGAGTCAAACGCCGTCAGGCAGAAGAAGAACTCATGGTGATGGAAGACGATCTGAAGCACAAGCTGCTTACGATGAAGGAAAGGTAGTTACCAGTAAGTCTTATCTTTAAGTTCTGTCAGAGGAACGATATAATAAAGTGTAAGAAAACATATTCAAAGGATTGTTTTAATGAACACACCTTTATATACAGCATTGATTCAGCACGCGAGAAGAAATTCTCATTCATTTCATGTTCCGGGACATCACAATGGAGATGTCTTTTTTGATGACGCTAAGTCGATATTCAATCCGCTGCTCACTATTGATGTAACTGAACTGACAGGGCTGGATGACCTCCATCATCCTTCTGGGGTGATTAAGGAAGCACAAGAGCTTGTCAGTCAATTATATGGATCGGCGGAAAGTTTTTTCTTGGTGAATGGAACAACTGTCGGAAACTTAGCGATGATTTTATCTGTTTGTGAACCGGGTGATATAATTCTGATTCAAAGAAACTGCCATAAATCTGTCTTTCATGCTGTTGATATGGCTGGTGCTGAACCGGTTTATCTCGCACCTGACATTGATGCAGCAATGCATGTGCCTACGCATGTTCCGCTAAATACAATTCAAGAAGCCTTGGCAGCGTATCCAGATGCGAAAGGCTTGGTGCTGACCAATCCGACATATTACGGGCATAGTGCTGATTTGACCGAAGTCATTTCAGAAGCTCATCATTACGGGATTCCTGTTTTAGTGGATGAAGCGCATGGCGCACATTTTGTTTTAGGGGAGCCTTTTCCGCCCTCAGCTTTAAAAATGGGGGCAGATATCGTTGTTCAGTCCGCTCATAAAACGCTGCCTGCCATGACGATGGGTTCTTATTTGCACCTTAACAGCAGCAGAGTTGACAGGAATCGGGTGGCAGAGTTTTTAAACCGATTACAAAGCAGCAGTCCGTCTTATCCGATCATGGCTTCATTAGACATTGCACGCGCTTATGTACAGCGTATGATAGAAGAACATAAGCTTTCTGACATTCTGCAACGTATACAATCATTTAAACAAACGTTTGATTCACTTAGAAATGCAGAAGCAGTCAAACCGGCAGATCCACGTACGATAACGGATCCGCTGAAACTCACAATTCGATCAAAGCGGGGGCATTCTGGGTATACGCTGCAAAACATATTAGAGCGTGCTAACATATTCACTGAGCTTGCGGATGAAAATCAAGTCTTGTTCGTTCTTCCATTGGGAGGAAATCGCAGAATAAACGCTGAAATAATGAAAACCATTGATGCAGAGGTTGAAAACACGCCTCCAGATCAGAGGTTTGCCTCTGCAGAATGGGGCTTGCGGCCTGTTACTGTCTTGCCTTATCAAAAAAAGGTCTTACAAACGTTTAAGAAAGAATATGTGGACTTTAATGAAGCGGCAGGCCGGCTGAACGCGGAGGATATCATACCTTATCCTCCAGGTATACCGATGATCATGGCGGGAGAAAGAATAACGAAAGAAAGTGTGCAAAAGCTCAGCCGCTTGATCAGCATGAAAACGCATGTTCAAGGGAATACGAAAATCAAAGAGAAACAACTACTTGTTTATATAGAAGAGGAGAAATCATGAGCGGTTTATTTATTACATTCGAAGGTCCTGAAGGTGCGGGGAAAACGACTGTTCTGCAGGAAATCAAAAACATACTGACAGCAGAAGGCCTTCAAGTTACAGCAACTCGAGAGCCGGGCGGCATAGATATTGCAGAACAAATACGAGAGGTTATTCTGAATGAAAACAACACATTAATGGACCCAAAAACAGAAGCTCTCTTATATGCGGCTGCAAGACGCCAGCATTTAGTTGAAAAAGTAAAACCAGCATTAGAACAAGGGCAGGTTGTTCTTTGTGACAGATTCATAGACAGTTCGCTCGCGTACCAAGGATACGCAAGAGGGCTTGGGATTGATGAGGTTCTGTCGATTAATGAGTTTGCCATCGGCGATATGATGCCCCATGTAACGGTTTATTTTTCAATTGATCCGGAAGAAGGGCTGAAGCGAATTCATGCAAACGGCTTACGGGAGAAAAACAGGCTTGATTTAGAAAAATTAAGCTTCCATACAAAGGTACAGGAAGGTTATCAAGAGCTGATGAAGCGATTCTCAGAAAGATTTAACTCAGTTGATGCCAGCCAATCCAAAGATCTTGTTGTTCAGGACGTCATGAAGGTAATCAATGAAGCGTTGAAAAAAATTCAATTGTGACCTGTTTCCCGATAGTTGATATAATAATGTAAACGAGATCATTGTTGTTTCTAATCTAAAGGAGGCCTTCACAGATGAAATTGATAGTGGCAGTTGTACAAGATCAGGACAGCAACCGGCTTTTGAAAACCTTAACGGATCACAACTTTAGAGTTACAAAGCTTGCAACGACGGGAGGATTTCTTAAATCAGGCAATACAACGTTTATGATTGGTGTCGAGGATATACGCGTCGATAAAGCATTGAGTCTCATTAAGGAAAACGGACAGAAACGTGATCAGATGATTGCCCCTGTATCTCCGATGGGCGGGAATGCTGATTCATATGTCCCTTATCCAGTCGAAGTTGAAGTTGGCGGAGCGACAGTATTTGTCCTTCCAGTCGATGAATTTTATCAATTTTAAGGATTTGAAACTGTGAAAATTAATAAAGATATACGTACATTTATAGATAATAAGCAGCTTCCTTCTGTGAAAACATCTGAGATCACAGCGTCGTTTAAAACATCAATGGAAAATCAAAGCAGCAAATTGAAATTTGATCAGCTCACCAGGCTGTTATCGGATATAGAGGCGTTTGGAAAAAGGCTGACAAAATCCCGGAATTTTAAAGACTTAGCGAGATTCAAAGGACTTGTGAAACGTTTTGTCAAAGAAGCCGTAGACAGCGGCCTTTCACATGAAACGTCGCAAAGCTTTGACCTGTACGGAAACAGCAGAACGCTAGGACTTGTAAAAGAAATAGATGACAAATTGATACAGCTTACGGAAGAGATGATGGATCAGGAAAAACCGGCAATTGATTTGCTGGAGCGTATTGGCGAAATAAAAGGTTTATTAATTAACCTTTACACATAGAGAGTGATACAATGGCAATATCTTGGAACGAAATGAACGAGCTTCAGCCCAGAGTGATGAAGCTTTTATATAATAGTATTGAGAAGGACAGACTATCACACGCTTATTTGTTTGAGGGAAAAAAAGGAACAGGAAAGCTTGATGCCGCGCTGCTTCTTGCGAAAAGCTTTTTTTGCCTGGAGGACGGCGCGGAGCCTTGTGAGAGCTGCCGAAATTGTAAACGGATAGAGTCAGGGAACCACCCTGATCTCCATCTTGTTCAGCCTGATGGTTTATCGATCAAAAAGGCGCAAATTCAAGCGTTGCAAGAAGAGTTTTCGAAGACAGGGCTTGAATCGCATAAAAAGCTGTATATTATTTCGCACGCAGATCAAATGACAGCGAATGCGGCGAACAGTCTGCTGAAATTTTTAGAAGAACCGAATAAAGATACAATGGCCATCCTCATCACTGAGCAGCCCCAAAGGTTATTGGATACCATCATCTCAAGATGCCAAACCCTTCCTTTTCAGCCTTTGCAGCCCAAAGCAATTGAAGATAGACTAATCGAACAGGAAGTCTCGCCTCATATGGCAAGGCTTCTCGCCAACATGACCAACAATGTAGCAGAAGCAGTCGAATTAAGTCGAAATGATGAGTTTGCAGAGTCTAGAGCGAAAGTGATAAAATTGTATGAAGTCCTACACCAGCGGAAAGGACATGCTTTTTTCTTTATTCAAGATCAATGGATGCCCTTTTTCAAAGAAAAAACCCATCAAGAAATGGGTCTTGATATGCTCTTATTGATATATCGCGATGTGTTGTCCATCCAAATAGGAAATGAAGATAAATTGATTTATCAAGACTTATTCCAATCAATAAAACAGCATGCGCTACAATCAACACAACAAAGCGTTACGAATCAGATTCTTGCTGTTTTAGAAGCAAAGAAACGGCTTCATTCCAATGTGAATGTACAAGGATTAATGGAGCACTTGGTGTTAATGTTGCAGGAGGGATAAGCTTGTACAATGTAATTGGAGTCCGCTTTAAGAAAGCGGGTAAAATATATTATTTTGATCCGAATGGATTTCATATAGAACATGACAGTTGCGTAATTGTAGAAACTGTCAGAGGCGTTGAGTACGGTCAGGTCGTGATTGCAAATAAACAGGTGGATGAGCATGATGTCGTGCTGCCCCTTCGAAAAGTGATACGTGTGGCTGACGAGCGTGACCTTCTCATCGTAGAAGAAAATAAACAGGAAGCTTTATCAGCATTTGACATCTGCCAAAAGAAAGTGGTTGAACATGGCTTGGATATGAAGCTGGTCGATGTTGAATTCACGTTTGACCGCAATAAAGTCATTTTTTACTTCACTGCTGACGGCCGAGTAGATTTTAGAGAGCTTGTAAAAGATTTGGCTTCTATCTTTAAAACAAGAATTGAGCTGCGCCAAATCGGAGTAAGGGATGAGGCGAAAATGCTTGGAGGAATCGGTCCTTGCGGAAGAATGCTTTGCTGTTCAACGTTCCTTGGAGATTTTGAACCTGTTTCCATTAAAATGGCCAAGGATCAGAACTTATCTTTAAATCCTACGAAGATTTCAGGTCTTTGCGGACGCTTGATGTGCTGTCTAAAATACGAGAATGATGAATATGAGACGGCAAAAGAGCAGCTTCCTGATATAGGAGAAATGATTACGACAGCAAACGGCCCTGCGAAGGTCGTCGGACTTAATATTCTGGAACGGGTGCTTCAGGTGGAACTGATAAACCGTGAAAAAGTGATAGAATATACTTGGGAAGAGCTCTTGGAAGAGGGCGTCGTATCCGCACAAACCACAGATTAACGAGGTGTGGAACCTTGGATAAAAAAGAGTTATTTGATACCGTCATTAACTTAGAAGAACAAATTGGCTCACTGTACCGACAGCTGGGGGATTTAAAGCAGCATATTGGTGAGATGATAGAAGAGAATCATCATTTGCAGCTTGAAAATAAGCATTTGCGCAAACGGCTGGACGATACGACGCAGCAGATTGAAAAGTTCAAAGCTGATAAAAAAGAATCAAAAACACAGAAGACAGAGCAATCTGATATAGGCGAAGGGTATGATAATCTGGCACGTCTGTATCAAGAAGGGTTTCATATCTGCAATGTCCACTATGGAAGTGTTCGAAAAGAAGATTGTCTGTTCTGTTTGTCATTCTTAAATAAAAAATAAGGAAAAGGCTTCCGCATAAGACGGGAGCCTTTTTCAAAGGTACTGAAAGGATAAGAAGATGGTTTCATTACGTGATGATGAAAGATTAGATTATTTGCTGGCAGAGGACATGAAAATCATACAAAGTCCAACAGTTTTTGCCTTTTCATTGGACGCTGTGCTTCTCTCCAAATTCGCATACGTTCCGATTCAAAAAGGAAAAATCGTTGATTTATGCACGGGGAATGGCATTGTGCCACTTCTGCTCAGCACAAGATCAAAAGCAGACATTATTGGAGTTGAAATTCAAGAAAGGCTTCATGATATGGCTGTTCGCAGTGTGGAATACAATAAGCTTCAGGAACAAATTCAGATGATACATGATGATCTGAAAAACATGCCGGAGAAGCTGGGACATAATCGATATGATGTTGTCACCTGCAATCCGCCATATTTTAAAACACCGAAACAAACTGAACAAAACATGAATGAGCATCTCCGGATCGCAAGACATGAAATCCACTGCACACTGGAGGATGTCATTTCAGTCAGCAGCAAGTTGCTTAAGCAAGGAGGAAAGGCAGCCCTTGTTCATCGGCCGGGCAGGCTTTTAGAGATTTTTGAGTTGATGAAGGCTTACCAAATCGAGCCGAAGCGTGTGCAATTTGTCTACCCGAAACAAGGGAAAGAAGCAAATACCATTTTGGTTGAAGGAACCAAAGGCGGACGTCCGGATTTAAAAATTCTTCCCCCTTTGTTCGTTTATGACGAGCAAAATGAATATACAAAAGAAATCAGGACCATTTTATATGGAGACAAATAACCATTTTTTCTACGTCGTGAAATGTAGAGACAATAGCTGGTATGCCGGGTACACCAACAATCTGCAGAAACGGGTAAACACACATAATGATGGAAAGGGCGCAAAGTATACAAAAGTAAGACGTCCGGTTGAATTGATTTTTGCCGAAGCTTTCACAACGAAGCGGGAAGCCATGCAGGCGGAATATTATTTCAAAAAACTGACTCGAAAGAAAAAAAAGCTTTATATAGAAGAAAAGCGGAACAGCAAGGAGGCTGTATATGTTAAGGCGCCAAATGAGCTTTAATGGAAAGTCAGACATGGGAATTCTTTATTTGGTCCCAACACCAATCGGAAATTTAGAGGATATGACATTCCGGGCGATCGACACGCTAAAATCAGTGGATGCGATTGCTGCGGAAGATACGAGACAAACGAAAAAGCTTTGTCATGTATACGAAATTGAAACACAGCTTGTCAGTTATCATGAACATAATAAAGAAAGCAGCGGCCACAAAATCATTGAATGGCTGAAATCCGGAAAAAACATTGCCCTTGTCAGTGACGCTGGGCTGCCGACGATTTCTGATCCGGGAGCGGAAATCGTGAAGGATTTTAGCGAGATAGGCGGTTATGTTGTTCCGCTGCCGGGAGCGAATGCTGCATTAACGGCTCTAATCGCTTCAGGTATTGTACCGCAGCCTTTCTTCTTTTACGGTTTTCTGAACAGGCAGAAAAAAGAAAAGAAGAAGGAGCTTGAAAGTCTTAAAAAACGGCAGGAAACGATTATCTTCTATGAAGCGCCCCACAGACTTAAGGAAACCTTGTCGGCGATGGCCGAGATTTTGGGAGATCGGGAAATTGCTGTAACGCGCGAGCTTACTAAGAAATATGAAGAGTTTATCAGAGGCACGATATCTGAGGTCATCGAATGGGCAAACGAGGATCAGATACGCGGTGAGTTTTGTCTTGTAGTAGAAGGCAATAAAAATGAAGAATCAGATGAGGAAGCACAATGGTGGGAAACCCTCACGCCTAAAGAACATGTCGAGCATTACATTGCGAAAGGTGCTACTTCTAAAGAAGCCATTAAAAAAGCTGCAGTCGATCGCAATATTCCAAAGCGTGAAGTGTACGATGCTTACCATATTCAGCAATAAAAAAAACGTTCTTGTGTCGTAACAAGAACGTTTTTTGTAAAAAGTATTATTTTTGGTTTTGAAGCTGCTTTTGGATTTCGCTGATGATTTGCTCAGCGCCTTCTTGGCTAAGAACCAATTTACCGCCAGCAAGTTTAAGGTTATCATCAGAAACTTCACCAGTTACTTGGCAAGTCATGTTTGGTTTATATTTTTTAAGGATGATTTTTTCATCATCAACATAAATTTCAAGAGCATCTTTTTCTGCGATTCCAAGAGTACGACGCAATTCGATAGGAATAACTACACGTCCTAATTCATCAACTTTACGCACAATACCAGTAGATTTCATAAACTTTCTCCTCCCAAGAGATGATTATTTGTTTAAATTATATTTTTCTTCGTCATTATTCGACAAAATACTTACCTTCATAGCATAACAAGGTTTCCAATAATCGTCAATCATTTTGTTTACTATTGATTGTAAGAATTAGTTCTTATAGTCAGTAATGTAACAGAAACTACTGAAATAACAGCTTTTTATAAATTTATAATAAAGCTATTATCCTACTAAAAATCCTTTTAAATCAAGACTTTTGAACCAAGGTTTTTTGTTTCATTTGATTATATACGACAAAATTCGACATGAACAGACTTTTTTTATTTTCATTAAAGATTTTTAATTTTAATTATTCTTTTTCAAGGCATACGTATATATTCTTGATCTTAAAGGCTAAGATGGTATCATAGATAAAGGATAAATATAAATAATAATCATTTTTGATTTGCACTTATCGCCGCTCTCGTCCTTTGGGCGGGAGCTTTTTGACATTCTGATTGGGAGGTTTCAAGATGCCGCAAGAAAACAATACATTTTATATTACAACACCGATTTATTATCCGAGCGGAAAATTACATATCGGCCATGCATATACGACAGTCGCAGGAGATGCAATGGCACGTTACAAAAGATTAAAAGGGTTCGATGTTCGCTATTTAACGGGAACGGACGAGCATGGACAAAAGATCCAGCAAAAAGCTGAGCAGGAAAACATTACACCTCAGGAGTATGTGGATCGCGCAGCGGCAGATATTCAGAAACTATGGAAACAGCTTGAAATCTCAAACGACGACTTTATCCGTACAACAGAAAAACGGCATAAAGTTGTGATTGAAAAGGTATTTCAAAAGCTTCTTGATAACGGGGACATCTATCTTGATGAATATGAAGGCTGGTATAGTATCCCTGATGAAACATTCTACACGGAAACTCAGCTGGATGATATCGAGCGGAATGAAAAGGGAGAGGTCATCGGCGGAAAAAGTCCTGACAGCGGACACCCAGTTGAATTAATCAAAGAGGAATCTTATTTCTTCCGTATGGGAAAATATGCGGATCGTCTTCTGAAATATTATGAAGAAAACCCGACATTCATCCAGCCGGAATCACGCAAAAACGAAATGATTAACAACTTTATCAAGCCTGGACTTGAGGATTTAGCTGTATCACGTACCACTTTTGATTGGGGCGTGAAGGTGCCGGAAAATCCAAAACACGTAGTATATGTTTGGATCGACGCGCTATTTAACTATTTAACAGCACTCGGCTATGATACAGAAAATGATGAGCTTTATCAAAAATATTGGCCTGCCGATGTTCATTTAGTCGGTAAAGAGATTGTGCGATTCCATACCATTTATTGGCCAATTATGCTGATGGCACTCGATCTGCCGCTGCCGAAGCAAGTATTTGCGCATGGCTGGCTTTTGATGAAAGATGGAAAAATGTCGAAATCAAAAGGGAACGTTGTAGATCCGGTTACATTAATTGAACGCTATGGTTTAGATGAGCTTCGTTATTACCTGCTTCGCGAAGTACCGTTCGGGTCTGACGGTGTCTTTACACCGGAAGGCTTTGTTGAGCGGATTAACTATGATTTGGCGAATGATTTAGGCAATCTATTGAATCGTACTGTTGCGATGATCAATAAGTATTTCGACGGACAAATCGGTTCTTACAAAGGTGATGTAACGGAATTTGACAAAACGCTTGCTTCAGTCGCTAATGAAACAGTGAAGTCTTACGAGAAAGCAATGGAAAACATGGAGTTCTCAGTAGCTCTTTCAACATTATGGCAGCTAATCAGCCGTACTAACAAATATATTGATGAGACAGCTCCATGGGTGCTTGCGAAGGATCCAGAAAAAGAAGAAGAACTGAAGTCGGTCATGTACCATCTGGCTGAGTCATTGCGTATTTCAGCAGTACTGCTTCAGCCGTTCCTAACAAAAACACCGGAAAAAATGTTTGAGCAGCTGGGCATTACTGATAAAACTTTGAAATCTTGGGATAGCATTACAGCTTTCGGCCAACAGCAGGATGCAAAAGTACAAAAAGGTGAGCCGTTGTTCCCTCGTTTAGAGGCAGAAGAAGAAATTGCTTACATCAAAGGCAAGATGCAGGGCTCAGTGCCAGCTAAAGAAGAGACAAAAGAAGAGGAGCCGCAAGAGGTTGATCGCTTACCCGAAATTACGATTGATCAATTCATGGATGTAGAACTTCGTGTGGCAGAGGTCATTAAGGCTGAGCCGGTAAAAAAAGCAGACCGTTTATTGAAGCTGCAGCTGGATCTTGGTTTTGAAAAACGCCAAGTTGTATCCGGTATTGCGAAGCATTATACGCCTGAAGAGCTTGTTGGGAAAAAACTCGTATGTGTAACAAATCTAAAGCCGGTTAAGCTGAGAGGAGAGCTTTCTCAAGGTATGATCCTTGCGGGGGAAGCTGACGGCGTATTAAAAGCCGTATCTATCGATCAGTCGTTACCGAAAGGCACAAGAATTAAATAATGACAAACAAAAGGTGTTTCACGTGTAACAATTCGTCGAACACCTTTTGTGTTTCGACAAGAAAGGAGTTTTTTACTTATGTTATTTGACACACACGCGCATTTAAATGCAGAACAATATGATACTGATCTAGAAGAAGTTATTGAACGGGCAAAAGCTGAACAAGTGAATCGAATTGTCGTAGTGGGTTTTGACCGTCCGACCATCACACGTGCGATGGAAATGATTGAGGAATATGATTTTATTTATGCAGCCATCGGCTGGCACCCTGTTGATGCAATCGACATGACTGAGGAAGATTTAGCGTGGATAAAAGAGCTTTCTGTTCATGAAAAAGTGGTGGCGATAGGTGAAATGGGGTTGGATTATCATTGGGACAAATCTCCTAAAGAGATCCAAAAAGAGGTATTCAGAAAACAAATCGCCTTAGCGAAAGAGGTCAATCTGCCTATTATCATTCATAACCGTGATGCAACGGAGGATGTCGTGACCATTTTGAAGGAGGAAGGCGCAGAAGCTGTGGGCGGAATCATGCACTGCTTTACAGGAAGTGCGGAAGTGGCGAGAGAGTGCATGAAAATGAATTTTTATTTATCATTTGGGGGACCGGTGACTTTCAAAAATGCGAAGAAGCCTAAGGAAGTCGTGAAGGAAATTCCGAATGACCGTTTGCTGATTGAAACGGATTGCCCGTTTCTCACACCTCATCCTTTTCGCGGAAAAAGAAATGAGCCGAGCTATGTAAAATATGTGGCTGAGCAAATTGCTGAATTAAAAGGAATGACTCTCGAAGAGGTTGCTTCAATTACGACTGAAAATGCAAAAAGACTTTTCCGTATAAACTGACAAAAAACGCTAGCGGGTTTTGTAAGAGCTTGTCCTTTTCAGCGCTTATTCATAAAAGTTCTACATGCTTTCTTCTCCTCATAGGATAGGGTTGTCGACAAGTCTTTCTTCCGTTTCTCAGTGTATTTCAGGATAATGAAGAAGACACTAGGCTTTTGGGAGAAAGAGAGAGGAGGGTTGACAGCCTTTTAGATACTCTATATAATCTCTCCGAGGAGAAGGAGGCGTTTTTCATCACACAAAAAATGAAAAAGCTGTTTTCCGTAAAGCTTAGCAAAAGCAAAGTCATTCTGGTTGCTGCTTGTTTGCTTTTGGCGGGAAGCGGGACTGCGTACGCGGCTCATGAGCTGACGAAACAATCAGTCTCAGTTTCTATCAATGGCAAAAAGAAACATATACGCACACACGCAAAAACGGTCGGTGATCTTTTAGATACGCTTGATATAAAGACAAGAGACGAAGACAAGATCACACCTGCTAAACAGACAAAGATAACAGCAGATATGGCCGTTGTGTATGAGGCTGCAAAACCTGTCAAGCTTACAATAAACGGGGAAGAAAAGACATTATGGTCAACAGCAAAAACGGTCGGTGCATTACTGGACGAACAAGATGTTGATGTGAAAAAACACGATCAAATTGATCCCGCAATAGATACAGATATTTCGAAAGACATGAAGATTAACATAGAACCCGCATTCCAGGTTACTGTAAATGATGCAGGAAAACAAAAGAAGATCTGGACGACTTCGACTACCGTCGCTGACTTTTTAAAACAGCAAAAGATGAACATAAAAGACGAAGATAAAATCAAGCCTGCGTTAGATGCAAAGCTGACGAAAGCAAAGGCTGATATTACAATTACTCGTATCGAAAAGGTCACCGATGTAGTTGAAGAGAAAATCGCGTTTGATGTGAAAAAACAAGAAGACGCTTCTCTTGACAAAGGGAAAGAAAAGGTCGTCCAAAAAGGAAAAGAAGGCAAGCTTAAAAAACACTTCGAAGTCGTTAAAGAAAACGGCAAAGAAGTCTCCAGAGAGCTTGTGAAAGAAGAAACAGCTGAACAAAGCAAAGATAAAGTGATTGCTGTCGGCACAAAGCAAAGCAGTCCAAAGGTTGAAAAGGTCAATGCTTCCGGCGATTCAAAAACGGTTGTTTCCCGTAGCGATGAGTCAACAGGCAAAGTGATGACTGTATCATCTACGGCTTATACGGCAAGTTGCAGCGGTTGTTCAGGACATACAGCTACAGGCGTTAACTTAAAAAATAATCCGAATGCGAAAGTCATCGCTGTAGATCCAAATGTCATTCCGCTAGGCTCCAAAGTTCACGTTGAAGGCTATGGATATGCCATTGCTGCAGATACTGGTTCAGCGATTAAAGGGAGCAAAATAGACGTCTTTTTCCCGGAGAAATCATCGGCGTACCGATGGGGAAATAAAACAGTCAAAATTAAAATCTTAAATTAATATATACTTATGTATTCAGAGGGTTTTGCGCCCTCTGTTTTTTTCGTTATAATAGACAAAGTGTATTTTCTGCTTTATTAGACGCTCGACACAAGAAAAAGTTTCATGAATATACAAAAGTTTTTAATTTGTCTTGGAGGAAATAATGAAAATTAAAGAGATCATTGTGGTCGAGGGGCGTGACGATACGGCCCGCATCAAATTGGCTGTTGATGCAGACACAATTGAAACAAATGGTTCAGCCATCGATGATCATGTGATTGACCAAATCCGTTTGGCCCAGAAGACCAGAGGTGTCATTATTTTAACAGATCCGGATTTCCCGGGTGAGAAGATCCGCAAAACCATTTCAGAAGCTGTATCCGGCTGCAAGCATGCATTTTTGCCAAAACATCTTGCCAAACCTAAAAACAAGCGGGGAATTGGTGTGGAGCACGCATCGATTGAAAGCATTAGGGCATGTTTAGAAAACGTGCACGAAGAGATGGAAGCGCAGCCGAGTGACATTTCAGCTGAGGATTTGATTCATGCCGGGCTGATTGGCGGATCTGCGGCCAAACGCCGCCGCGAACGACTGGGTGATCTATTGAAAATCGGCTATACAAATGGAAAACAGCTTCAAAAACGGCTGCAAATGTTTCAAATTAAAAAAAGTGATTTTATGAGTGCGCTCGATACCGTTATGCGGGAGGAACAGAATGAATAAAGATATTGCGACACCGATAAGAACGAAAGAGATACTGAAAAAATACGGTTTTTCTTTTAAAAAGAGCTTAGGACAGAATTTCTTAATTGATACGAACATTTTAGACAGAATTGTCGATCACGCGGAAGTGACGGAGAAAACGGGTGTCATTGAAATCGGCCCGGGAATCGGGGCTTTGACCGAGCAGCTCGCCAAGCGGGCGAAAAAGGTCGCGGCATTTGAGATTGACCAGCGATTATTACCGATTCTAAAGGACACGCTGTCTCCTTACGACAATGTCACCGTCATTCATCAGGACGTATTAAAGGCTGACGTTAAATCCGTCATTGAAGAACAATTTCAAGACTGTGATGAAATCATGGTTGTAGCCAACCTTCCTTATTACGTGACAACGCCGATTATCATGAAACTGCTTGAAGAACATCTCCCGCTGAAAGGGATTGTGGTCATGCTGCAAAAAGAAGTAGCTGAGCGCATGGCGGCAGACCCTTCATCTAAGGAATACGGTTCACTTTCAATCGCAGTCCAATTTTATACAGAAGCCAAAACGGTGATGACCGTTCCAAAAACCGTGTTTGTTCCTCAGCCTAATGTAGATTCCGCAGTCATTCGGCTGATCCTCCGCGATGGCCCGGCAGTGGACGTGGAAAACGAAGCCTTTTTCTTTCAGTTGATCAAGGCAAGTTTTGCTCAGCGCCGTAAAACGCTGCTCAATAACTTAGTCAACAACCTGCCGGATGGAAAAGCACAAAAATCAAAGATTGAGCAAGTGCTGGAAGAGACAAATATTGACGGCAAGCGCCGTGGTGAATCTCTGTCTATAGAGGAGTTTGCAGCGCTGTCTAACGGATTGTATAAAGCCCTTTTTTAAAAGGGCTTTTTGTTTTGCGCACCACTTGGACTGCCGCTACATAGGCTAGAGAAGGACCTTAAATTCAATGAGAAGAAAAACTTGGACTCAGCGAAAAAAGGCGCTTTCTCAAGGCTCTTTCTTTCATGATGAGGCTTAGTCTATGTGTGGAGTGAGGAACGTGCAATTTCAAATAGGAGATATGGTAGCCAGAAAATCCTATCAAATGGATGTTTTGTTTCGCATTATAGGAATAGAGCAAACAAGCAAAGGAAATTCAATCGCTATTTTGCATGGTGATGAAGTCAGGCTGATTGCTGATGCAGATATTTCTGATCTTGTAGCAGTAAAAAAAGATGAGCAAATGATGCGGAAAAAGAAAGATGAGAGCAGAATGAATGAATCGCTCGAATTGCTCCGCCAAGATTATAAGCTGCTCAGAGAAAAACAGGAGTACTATGCGACAAGCCAGTATCAGCATCAGGAGCATTATTTCCATATGCCGGGCAAGGTGCTTCATTTGGACGGCGATGAAGCATATCTGAAAAAATGTCTGAATGTCTATAAAAAAATTGGAGTGCCCGTCTATGGCATCCATTGTCATGAAAAGAAAATGTCTGCTTCTATTGAAGAATTACTCGACAAATATCGACCTGACATCTTGGTGATAACAGGGCATGATGCGTACTCAAAGCAAAAGGGCGAGATTGATGATTTGAACGCGTACAGACATTCAAAGCATTTTGTTGAAACGGTTCAAAACGCCCGAAAAAAGATCCCTCACTTAGATCAGCTTGTTATTTTTGCGGGGGCTTGCCAATCCCACTTTGAATCGCTCATAAGAGCGGGGGCAAATTTCGCGAGTTCACCGTCAAGAGTAAACATTCATGCGCTTGATCCGGTGTATATCGTCGCGAAAATCAGCTTTACGCCGTTTATGGAACGAATTAATGTATGGGAAGTGCTCCGTAATACGCTGACAAGAGAGAAAGGGCTTGGAGGTATAGAAACAAGAGGAGTACTGAGAATTGGAATGCCTTATAAGTCCAATTAACAGATGAAAACCTGCATAGGAGAACTATGCGGTTTTTTTATTTTACATAATGATACATAATTTACCGAAACTTGCGGAAAATAATTAAGGAATCATAGAATTTTGTCAAAATAATTTTGTTGACAACGTCTTATCAACGTTGATATAATTTAAATTTTATTTGACAAAAATGGGCTCGTGTTGTACAATAAGTATAGTGAGGTGGATGCAATGGCGAAGACGTTGTCCGACATTAAAAGATCGCTTGATGGGAATTTAGGTAAAAGGCTGACGTTAAAGGCAAACGGTGGCCGCCGAAAAACGATTGAGCGCTCGGGCATTTTAGCTGAGACGTACCCTTCTGTTTTTGTGATACAACTAGATCAAGACGAGAACTCGTTTGAAAGAGTTTCATACAGTTATGCTGATATTTTGACTGAGACTGTTGAGCTGACTTTTAATGATGACGCCGCAAGCTCAGTGGCATTTTAACGGGCAGTGAACCTTTTGTTTACTGCTTTTTGTTTTGCCCTTTTTTTGTTTCCAGTAATTTTAACGAAAGTTTCATCTGTTATTAACAAAAGATAAAAACGGTCACATATTATCGTGACGTGCACGAATGGCTATCACTTCTAAAAAAGGGGTTGTTTCGTTTGGGCAGACGTCGTGGAGTTATGTCAGATGAGTTTAAATATGAGCTGGCTAAAGACCTTGGTTTTTATGACACAGTGAAAAATGGCGGCTGGGGCGAAATTCGCGCCCGCGATGCCGGTAACATGGTAAAGCGCGCCATTGAAATCGCTGAACAGCAAATGGCTCAGAATCAGAATAACCGATAAGGATGTGACCCGGGGGACGTGCAGTTCCCCGGTTTTTATTTTGGATATAAATACATAATAGGCTGCAATATGGATATGTTCATCCTGTACTTCAAATGTGATACAATGTTCATACTTATGTTTAGATGGAGAAGTAGGTGAAAGCTATGCGTATTTTAGAAAAAGCGCCAGCGAAGATCAATCTGTCACTTGATGTCACCCGAAAACGCCCGGATGGCTATCATGAAGTCGAAATGATCATGACGACGATTGATTTAGCGGATCGGATTGAATTGACGGAGCTGGCAGAGGATGAAGTGAGAGTCTCCTCCCACAACCGTTTTGTGCCTGATGATCAAAGAAACTTAGCTTATCAGGCTGCCAAACTGATCAAGGACAGATACAACGTAAAAAAGGGAGTTTCCATCATGATTACGAAGATGATTCCGGTGGCTGCTGGTCTTGCCGGCGGAAGCAGTGATGCGGCGGCGACGCTCAGAGGGCTGAACAGACTGTGGAATTTAAATCTCTCTGCAGAAACGCTTGCCGAGCTTGGAGCGGAAATTGGCTCCGATGTTTCATTTTGTATCTATGGCGGAACTGCACTGGCAACTGGACGCGGCGAGAAAATTAAACACATCAGCACGCCTCCGCACTGCTGGGTCATTTTAGCGAAACCGACAATCGGTGTTTCAACTGCTGAAGTGTACAGACAGCTGAAGCTGGATGATGTTGAGCATCCCGATGTACATGGCATGATTGAAGCTATAGAGGAAAAGAGTTTTCAAAAGATGTGCAGCCGTTTAGGCAATGTGCTCGAATCTGTTACGCTTGATATACATCCTGAAGTTGCGATGATCAAAAACCAGATGAAACGCTTTGGCGCAGACGCCGTGTTAATGAGCGGGAGCGGCCCGACCGTGTTTGGACTGGTTCAGTATGAGTCGAAGGTGCAGAGAATTTATAACGGGTTAAGAGGCTTCTGCGATCAGGTTTATGCGGTGAGAATGATCGGCGAACAGAACGCTCTTGATTAAATCCGTATGTTAAGTTATATTGATCTTAAAATATTCGGATTTTGGGGGTAAGTTCATGAAGTTTCGTCGCAGCGGCAGATTGGTGGACTTAACAAATTACTTGTTAACCCATCCGCACGAGTTAATACCGCTAACCTTTTTTTCTGAGCGGTATGAATCTGCAAAATCATCGATCAGTGAAGATTTAACAATTATTAAGCAAACCTTTGAGCAGCAGGGGATTGGTACTTTGCTTACTGTTCCCGGAGCTGCCGGGGGCGTCAAATACATTCCGAAAATGAAACAGGCTGAAGCTGAAGAGTTTGTGCAGACACTTGGACAGTCGCTGGCAAATCCTGAACGTATCCTTCCGGGCGGTTATGTATATTTAACGGATATCTTAGGAAAGCCATCTGTACTCTCCAAGGTAGGGAAGCTGTTTGCTTCTGTGTTTGCAGAGCGCAAAATTGATGTTGTCATGACCGTTGCCACTAAAGGCATCCCTCTGGCGTACGCGGCTGCGAGCTATCTGAATGTGCCTGTCGTCATTGTTCGCAAAGATAACAAGGTAACAGAAGGCTCTACAGTCAGCATTAATTACGTCTCAGGCTCATCAAACCGCATTCAAACGATGTCACTTGCGAAAAGAAGCATGAAAACGGGTTCAAACGTACTCATTATTGATGACTTTATGAAAGCAGGCGGCACAATTAATGGTATGATTAACCTGTTGGATGAGTTTAACGCAAATGTGGCGGGAATCGGCGTCTTGGTTGAAGCCGAAGGAGTAGATGAACGTCTTGTTGATGAATACATGTCACTTCTTACTCTTTCAACCATCAACATGAAAGAGAAGTCCATTGAAATTCAGAATGGCAATTTTCTGCGTTTTTTTAAAGACAATCTTTTAAAGAATGGAGAGACAGAATCATGACAAAAGCAGTCCACACAAAACATGCCCCAGCGGCAATCGGGCCTTACTCACAAGGGATTATCGTAAATAATATGTTTTACAGCTCAGGCCAAATTCCTTTGACTCCTTCAGGTGAAATGGTGAACGGTGATATTAAAGAGCAGACTCATCAAGTATTCAGCAACTTAAAAGCGGTGCTGGAAGAAGCAGGCGCTTCTTTAGAAACAGTTGTAAAAGCAACTGTATTTATTGCGGATATGGAACAGTTTGCAGAAGTAAACGAAGTGTACGGGCAATATTTTGACACTCACAAACCGGCGAGATCTTGTGTTGAAGTCGCGAGACTGCCGAAGGACGCCCTAGTCGAAATCGAAGTTATTGCATTGGTAAAATAATAATAAAAAGTGATTCTGGGTGACCCTCGGAATCACTTTTTTTATTTACCTTATGCCCGAAATAAAAGCGTTATGACCTAATTGTGTAACTATATCCTATTTTTTCAAAAAATATTTTAAAAACGAGCAGGATTTCAGAAAAAATCGTGGAATTGATACACTAATGCTTTTATATAGGGAAAAGGTGGTGAACTACTGTGGAAGTTACTGACGTAAGATTACGCCGCGTGAATACCGATGGTCGCATGAGAGCGATTGCATCCATCACGCTGGATCACGAATTTGTTGTTCATGATATTCGTGTGATTGATGGAAACAATGGTCTTTTCGTTGCGATGCCGAGTAAACGCACCCCTGATGGAGAGTTCCGAGATATTGCTCATCCTATTAATTCTAGCACGCGAGGGAAGATTCAAGATGCCGTGTTAAATGAGTATCATCGTATGGGTGACACTGAAGCATTAGAATTCGAAGAAGCTGGAGCTTCTTAAAAAATAACCAAAAAGCAAGGACTGCTGAAAGGGCTGACAAAAGCCTTTGCCGGCAGTCCTTTTTTAATTCTGATTTTTCAAACTTAATTGCACTCAATAGAAAATTCTTGCACTTCATGAAGTCTCCTTGAAATCAGAAGATATTTAGGATATATTTTTCTATGGATAAAAGGGATATTGGAGGCCAATAAATGGATAAGCGGTTTGCAGTTGTTTTAGCGGCTGGACAAGGAACAAGAATGAAATCGAAGCTTTATAAAGTCCTTCATCCAGTTTGCGGTAAGCCTATGGCAGAGCACGTCGTGGATGAAGCCTTAAAGTTATCTTTATCGAAGCTTGTCACGATTGTCGGACATGGTGCGGAAGAAGTGAAAAAGAAGCTTGGTGATAAAAGCGAGTATGCGCTTCAAGCAGAACAGCTTGGCACTGCTCATGCTGTAAAACAGGCACAGCCATTTCTTGCTGACGAAAAAGGCGTCACAATTGTCATTTGCGGAGATACGCCGCTTTTAACAGCTGAGACAATGGAACAGATGCTGAAAGAACATACACAAAGAGAAGCGAAAGCTACGATTTTAACTGCGGTTGCAGAAGATCCAACCGGATATGGACGTATTATTCGCAGCGAAAACGGAGCGGTTCAAAAAATTGTTGAGCATAAGGACGCCTCTGAAGAAGAACGTCTTGTAACTGAGATCAATACCGGTACGTATTGTTTTGACAATGAAGCGCTATTCCGGGCCATTGATCAGGTGTCTAATGATAATGCTCAAGGTGAGTATTATTTGCCGGATGTCATAGAGATTCTTAAAAACGAAGGCGAAACTGTTGCCGCTTACCAGACTGGTAATTTCCAAGAAACACTCGGAGTTAATGATAGAGTCGCTCTTTCTCAGGCAGAACAATTTATGAAAGAGCGTATTAATAAACGGCATATGCAAAATGGCGTAACGCTGATTGACCCGATGAACACGTATATTTCTCCTGACGCTGTTATCGGAAGCGATACTGTGATTTATCCTGGAACTGTGATTAAAGGTGAGGTGCAAATCGGAGAAGATACGATTATCGGACCTCATACGGAGATTATGAATAGTTCAATTGGCAGCCGTACGGTGATTAAACAATCGGTAGTCAATCACAGTCAAGTGGGGAATGATGTAAACATAGGACCTTTTGCTCACATCAGACCTGATTCTGTCATCGGGAATGAAGTGAAGATCGGAAATTTTGTTGAAATCAAAAAGACTCAATTCGGAGACCGAAGCAAGGCTTCTCATTTAAGCTATGTCGGTGATGCTGAGGTAGGCACAGATGTTAACTTGGGCTGCGGTTCAATAACTGTCAATTATGATGGAAAGAATAAATATTTGACGAATATTGAAGACGGCGCGTTTATCGGCTGCAATTCCAACTTGGTTGCCCCTGTCACAGTCGGAGAAGGCGCTTATGTTGCTGCGGGTTCAACTGTTACGGAAGATGTACCTGGAAAAGCGCTTGCTATTGCCAGAGCGAGACAAGTAAATAAAGACGATTATGTGAAAAATATTCATAAAAAATAATCCTAAATTCGGAGGTTTATCCATGTCTAATCAATACGGAGATAAGAATTTAAAGATTTTTTCTTTGAATTCGAATCCAGAGCTTGCAAAAGAAATCGCAGATATAGTTGGAGTTCAATTAGGGAAATGTTCTGTCACAAGATTTAGTGACGGGGAAGTCCAAATTAATATCGAAGAAAGTATTCGCGGATGTGACTGTTATATCATCCAGTCTACAAGTGCCCCCGTTAACGAGCATATTATGGAACTGTTAATTATGGTAGATGCGTTAAAACGCGCTTCTGCAAAAACGATTAACATTGTTATTCCTTATTATGGTTATGCGCGTCAAGACAGAAAAGCAAGATCCCGTGAGCCAATCACAGCAAAACTTTTCGCAAATCTGCTTGAAACAGCCGGTGCTACTCGCGTAATTGCGCTAGACTTGCATGCGCCGCAAATTCAAGGATTCTTTGATATACCGATTGACCACTTAATGGGTGTTCCGATTTTAGGAGAATATTTTGAAGGCAAAAACCTTGAAGATATCGTCATTGTTTCACCAGACCACGGCGGTGTGACACGCGCCCGCAAACTGGCTGACCGACTAAAAGCGCCGATTGCGATAATCGATAAACGCCGTCCGCGTCCAAACGTGGCGGAAGTCATGAATATTGTAGGTAATATCGAAGGGAAGACCGCTATCCTTATCGATGACATTATCGATACTGCAGGTACCATTACACTTGCTGCTAATGCGCTCGTTGAAAACGGAGCGAAAGAAGTATATGCATGCTGCACACACCCTGTACTATCAGGCCCTGCTGTTGAACGTATTAATAATTCAACAATCAAAGAGCTTGTTGTGACAAACAGCATCAAGCTTCCTGAAGAAAAGAAAATTGAACGGTTTAAGCAGCTTTCAGTCGGACCGCTTTTGGCTGAAGCCATTATTCGTGTTCATGAGCAGCAATCAGTCAGCTATCTGTTCAGCTAAACCGAATTTTGAGGTTTAAATCCTTATCGTTATGGGTATTGTTTGTAGTAGGACAATAAAACGATTATAGGATGGTGCTGAATATGGCAACTTTAACGGCAAAAGAAAGAACGGATTTTACTCGTTCGTCTCTTCGGAATATCCGTACTTCAGGACATGTTCCAGGTATCATATATGGGAATGACACGGGAAACAAACCTGTATCATTAGACAGTGTGGAGCTGATTAAAACGCTGAGGGACGAAGGTAAAAATACAGTCATCACGCTTGACGTCAGCGGAGAAAAACATTCTGTCATGGTGACAGACCTGCAAACGGACCCGCTGAAAAATGAAATCACTCACGCTGACTTTCAAGTGGTCAATATGAGTGAAGACATTGAGGTGGAAGTTCCGATTTATTTGACCGGAGAAGCCATCGGAGTGAAAAACGGAGGCGTATTGCAGCAGCCGCTGCATGCACTTACTGTAAAGGCAAAGCCAAAAGCCATTCCGCAAACGATTGAGGCTGATATTTCAAACCTTGATGTAAATGAGGTACTCACTATTGCGGATCTGGCTGCTGACGGTGACTACGCCTTTAATCAAGAATCAGATGAGGTCGTAGCTTCTATCCTTCCTCCGCAGCAACAGGAAGCAGCTGAGATAGATGAAGAGGAATCTGCCGATGCTCAGCCTGAAGGTGAAAACAAAGAACATTAATAGCTTAAGGCGTAACCCTCCCGCGGTTACGTCTTTTGTGCTAGAATGAGAAGAATTATAGCCCGCTATGCAGACGGGAGTTTATGTGACTAAGGGAGGATTCGCCATGCTTGTGATTGCCGGTCTCGGAAACCCGGGGAAAAACTATGAAAACACACGGCATAATGTCGGATTTATGGTGATAGATCAGCTTGCGAAGGAATGGAATATTGAGCTGAATCAAAATAAATTTAATGGATTATACGGAACTGGATTTGTTTCCGGCAAAAAGGTTCTACTTGTTAAACCGCTTACATATATGAATTTATCAGGAGAATGTTTGCGGCCTTTAATGGACTATTATGATGTCGAAAACGAAGATTTAACAGTCATTTACGACGATCTTGATCTTCCGGCTGGCAAGATCCGTTTAAGAACAAAAGGAAGCGCCGGAGGGCACAATGGCATCAAATCATTGATCCAGCATCTTGGAACATCCGAGTTTGACCGCATTCGCATCGGAATCGGCCGGCCTGTAAACGGTATGAAGGTCGTTGACTATGTGTTAGGCTCCTTCACCAAGGAGGAGGCACCTGATATAGGTGAAGCGATCGAAAAATCTGTGAAGGCTTGTGAAGCTTCTCTGAGCAAGCCGTTTTTAGAAGTCATGAACGAATTTAACGCAAAGGTATAAAATGAATCAACAAAGCCCATACTACACCAAAATAACTTTTTCATCAGGAGGTCCCTTGTATGGCTTTGCATTATTATTGCCGTCATTGCGGAGTGAAAGTAGGCAGTCTCGAATCTTCCATGGTATCGACTGACTCACTCGGTTTTCAGCACTTAACAAACGAAGAAAGAAACGATATGATTTCTTATAAAGAAAATGGAGATGTTCAAGTTTTGACAATATGTGAAGATTGCCAAGAGGCGCTTGACCGAAATCCGCATTACCACGAACATCACACATTTATTCAATAAAAAGCTTTGGTGTAGATACTAGACCAAAGCGTTTTTCTGTTCTCACAGGAAACAGAGAGGAGGGGCCATATGGACAACATTCAAACCTTTATAAAAGAAAGCGATGACTTTAAATCCATCATCAACGGTTTACACGAGGGGCTGAAGGAACAGCTGCTCGCGGGTCTGTCGGGTTCCGCGCGTTCTGTTTTTACTTCTGCCTTGGCTAATGAAACGAATAAGCCTATCTTTCTAATCACCCATAATTTATATCAAGCCCAGAAAGTAACGGATGATCTGACTGTACTCCTAGGGGATCGATCTGTCCTTTTGTACCCCGTCAATGAACTCATTTCATCAGAAATAGCAGTCGCAAGCCCCGAATTGCGGGCGCAGCGATTAGATGTCATTAATAGATTAACGAATGGAGAAGCGCCAATTGTCGTTGCTCCTGTAGCTGCAATCAGAAGAATGCTGCCGCCTGTAGAGGTGTGGAAAAACAGTCAAATGCTCATTCAAGTTGGCCATGATATCGAACCTGATCAGCTCGCATCACGGCTGGTAGAGGTAGGATATGAGCGGTCTGATATGGTGTCTGCACCCGGGGAATTCAGCATTCGCGGAGGAATCATTGACATATACCCGCTGACTTCAGAGCATCCGGTGAGAATTGAACTTTTTGACACCGAAGTGGATTCAATCCGCAGCTTTAACTCAGATGATCAGCGGTCAATTGAGACCCTTACCTCTATCAATGTTGGCCCTGCTAAGGAACTGATTATCAGATCTGAAGAAAAAGTTCGGGCGATGGAGAAACTTGATAAAGGCCTTGCCGCAAGCCTAAAAAAATTAAAGAACGACAAGCAAAAAGAAATTCTTCATACGAATATTTCTCATGACAAAGAACGCTTGTCTGAAGGTCAGACAGATCAGGAACTGGTGAAGTATCTCTCATACTTCTATGAAAATCCTGCTAGTTTACTAGATTATACACCTGATAACACACTTCTGATTTTAGATGAAGTCAGCCGAATTCATGAGATGGAAGAGCAGCTTCAAAAAGAAGAAGCGGAGTTCATAACAAACCTTCTTGAGGAAGGGAAGATTTTGCATGACATCAGTTTGTCATTCGACTTCCAAAAAATAGTATCTGAGCAAAAACGGTCTCTGCTGTACTATTCTTTATTTTTGCGGCATGTACAGCATACGAGCCCGCAAAATATCGTCAATGTGTCAAGCAGACAAATGCAGAGTTTTCATGGCCAAATGAACGTGCTTGCGGGTGAAATGGAACGCTTTAAAAAATCAAACTTCACCGTTGTATTCTTAGGTGCAAACAAGGAACGTACACAGAGGTTATCTTCTGTGCTGGCTGATTATGAAATCGAAGCCGCCGTGACGGACAGCAAAAAAGCGCTTGTTCAGGGACAGGTCTATATCATGGAAGGTGAGCTGCAATCGGGATTTGAGCTACCGTTAATGAAGCTTGCTGTTATTACAGAAGAAGAACTGTTCAAAAACCGTGTGAAAAAGAAGCCTCGTAAACAGAAGCTTACAAATGCGGAGCGCATCAAGAGCTATTCCGAGCTTCAAATCGGTGATTATGTCGTTCATATTAATCACGGGATCGGAAAGTATTTGGGGATTGAAACCCTTGAAATCAATGGGATCCACAAAGACTATTTAAACATTCATTATCAGGGAAGCGACAAGCTATACGTACCTGTCGAGCAAATTGACCAAGTGCAAAAGTATGTTGGCTCCGAAGGAAAAGAGCCGAAGCTGTATAAATTAGGCGGAAGCGAATGGAAGCGGGTCAAGAAAAAAGTAGAGACATCGGTTCAGGATATTGCGGATGACTTAATTAAGCTTTATGCCGAAAGAGAAGCGAGCAAAGGCTATGCGTTTACTCCTGATCAGGAGATGCAGCGGGAATTTGAATCGGCGTTCCCTTATCAAGAGACTGAGGATCAGCTCCGTTCCATTCACGAAATCAAAAAGGACATGGAACGAGAACGTCCGATGGACCGCTTGCTATGCGGAGATGTGGGCTATGGAAAAACAGAGGTTGCTATACGTGCTGCATTTAAGGCGATAAGTGACGGAAAGCAGGTAGCGCTGCTTGTTCCGACAACAATTTTGGCACAGCAGCACTATGAAACCATTACTGAGCGCTTCCAGGACTATCCGATTAATATCGGCCTGCTCAGCAGATTTAGAACGAGGAAAGAAGCGAACGAAACGCTCAAAGGATTGAAAAACGGTACTGTTGATATCGTCATCGGAACGCACCGGCTGCTATCCAAAGATGTCGTTTATAAAGACTTAGGGCTCCTCATCATTGATGAAGAGCAGCGTTTCGGTGTAACCCATAAAGAAAAGATCAAGCAGATCAAAGCCAATGTGGATGTATTAACATTAACCGCGACGCCTATTCCGCGTACGCTGCATATGTCTATGCTTGGCGTAAGGGATCTTTCAGTCATTGAGACTCCGCCGGAAAACCGCTTCCCCGTACAGACGTATGTTGTGGAATACAACGGCGCCCTTGTCAGAGAGGCGATTGAACGTGAGCTTGCGCGTGGAGGCCAGGTCTATTTCTTGTACAACCGGGTAGAGGATATTGAGCGGAAAGCGGATGAGATCTCTATGCTTGTCCCTGACGCTAAGGTAGCGTATGCGCATGGGAAAATGACAGAAAACGAACTAGAAACCGTTATGCTAAGTTTTCTTGAAGGAGAATCAGACGTTCTCGTTAGCACAACCATTATTGAAACCGGCGTAGACATCCCGAACGTCAATACGCTGATTGTATTTGACGCCGACAAAATGGGACTTTCTCAGCTTTATCAGCTGCGGGGGCGTGTCGGCCGTTCTAATCGTGTGGCGTATGCGTACTTTACGTACCGCCGCGATAAAGTACTGACAGAAGTTGCTGAAAAAAGGCTGCAGGCCATTAAAGAATTCACAGAGCTTGGTTCCGGTTTTAAAATCGCAATGCGTGACTTAACGATTCGCGGAGCCGGGAATCTTCTCGGCGCCCAGCAGCACGGCTTCATCGACTCGGTCGGATTTGACCTCTATTCACAAATGCTGAAGGAGGCCATTGAAGAGCGTAAAGGAGACACAGCGAAAACGGAGAAGTTTGAAACAGAAATTGATGTCGAGCTTGATGCCTATATTCCTGAAACTTATATTCAAGACGGAAAACAGAAGATTGATATGTATAAACGCTTCAGGTCTGTGGCTACAATCGAAGAAAAGAATGAACTTCAAGACGAAATGATCGACCGATTTGGAAACTATCCAAAAGAAGTTGAATACTTGTTTACTGTTGCAGAAATGAAGGTTCATGCGAAACATGAACGTGTTGAGCTGATTAAGCAGGATAAAGATGCTGTCAGATTGACGATTTCTGAAGAAGCAAGTGCTGAAATTGACGGACAGAAGCTGTTTGAGCTCGGCAATAAATATGGCAGACAAATCGGACTGGGAATGGAAGGAAAAAAACTCAAAATTTCCATACAGACGAAAGGCCGCAGTGCCGATGAATGGCTCGAAACCGTGCTGGGCATGCTGAAAGGCTTAAAAAATGTGAAAAAGCAAACCATTTCTTCAACGTAAATTTTGTTACTCTCTGGTGTATATTACATTTGATGTGACGGATACTAATTTCAAGCGAGGCGGAAGGTACATAAAGTAACTGCTTTAGGTCTTTCCCACATGTATATACCATCAAATGAAAGAGAGGCACCAGAGATGAAAGCAACCGGTATCGTACGTCGTATTGATGACTTAGGTCGGGTCGTGATTCCTAAAGAAATTCGCAGAACTCTGAGAATCAGGGAAGGCGATCCGCTTGAGATTTTTGTAGATCGTGACGGAGAAGTCATTTTGAAAAAGTACTCTCCGATCAGTGAGCTTGGAGACTTTGCAAAGGAGTATGCAGACGCGCTTTATGACAGTCTCGGACATTCAGTACTGATTTGTGACCGTGATGTCTATATTTCCGTGTCCGGCAGCTCGAAAAAAGACTACTTAAACAAGCCGATCAGTGAAATGCTGGAAAAAACAATGGATCAGCGCAGTTCCGTGCTTGAGAGTGATGCTAAAACAGTACAGCTTGTTAATGGCATAGATGAGGAAATGAATTCTTACACTGTCTGCCCGATTGTGGCGAATGGTGATCCGATAGGCGCCGTGATTATTTTTTCAAAGGATCAGACAATGGGCGAAGTAGAGCATAAAGCCGTTGAGACAGCAGCTGGATTTTTGGCGCGACAAATGGAACAGTAGGTCTTATTCCTTTTATCGAAAATAGGTATGAAAAGAACAGCTCTCCTGGGGACGCTGTTCTTTTTTCGTGCATGCCCAGAAAGGATTCCGAGGGTTGGGATGTGGTATAATAACCTCGTTTTTATTTGTGCCGCGGCAATACGTGAACCGTATTGTCCCTGACGTTGGGAAGGAGCTTTTGGATGGACGATTCAATAGGCGTCAAACGGCATTGGATTTGGCAGGGGGCTGTTGTTTTAATTCTGGCAGGCGTCATCTCAAAAATATTAAGCGCCGTTTACAGAGTCCCGTTTCAAAACATTGTCGGCGATGTTGGATTTTATATATATCAGCAGGTATATCCCTTTCTTGGTATTGCGGTCATGCTGTCAACATCAGGATTTCCGGTCATTATTTCGAAACTGATGAATGATTATAGTGAAAAAAGCCATCACACCATATTAAAAATATCAGCGTTGTTTTTATCTTTAATCGGTATTTTATTATTTCTTTGCTTATATATGGGTGCTGCTCCAATCGCACTTTTTATGGGAGATTCACATCTCGCCGTGTTAATTCAAGTGACTGCGTTTTCATTTTTGCTGTTCCCGTTTGTCGCGTTGCTTAGAGGCGGTTTTCAAGGGCGGCACGACATGCTCCCTTCAGCCTTATCGCAGATGACAGAGCAGTTACTGCGGGTTGCGGTGCTTCTGGGCTTATCATTTTGGCTCGTCAAAAAGGGAGCCTCGCTTTATACTGTCGGAGCGGCAGCCGCTTCCGGGTCTCTTGCCGGAAGTTTAGTTGCATTGATCATACTTGGATTTTTTTGGTTCAAAATGAAAAGAGGCAAACAAACGGGTAGCCAAAATGAAAATGTCATAACAACAAAAGAATTGGTAAAAAAACTGCTTTTATATTCTATTACCATTTGTATAAGCAGTTTGCTCCTTTTGTTGATCCAGCTTGTCGATGCGTTGAATTTATATGCTTTGCTTTCGGGCGGTGAGGCAAGCGAAGAAGCAAAACGCCTAAAGGGGATTTATGATCGGGGGCAGCCTTTGCTGCAGCTCGGTTCGGTTTTCGCGGTGAGCATAGCGACATCACTCGTTCCGTATATTTCCAAGGCCGTAAAGAACAAAGAGCTTAAGATCATGAAAGAAAAAGCCGCGTCATCTTTAAAATTGTGTCTTGTGCTGGGTACAGGCGCGTCGGTTGGATTGATTTGCATTCTTAAGCCGGTCAACATCATGCTGTTTCAAAATGGTGAAGGGACAGCTGCGTTACAAGTATTTAGCTGCTCCATTTTGTTTGCATCCTTGGCGGTCACGGCAGCCGCAGTTTTGCAAGGCGCGGGATACACAGTTTTTCCTGCGATAGCGGTGGGCGCAGGTGTGGCAGTGAAATGGGTGTTAAATACTCTTTTGGTTCCGCGCTATGGGATTGAAGGTGCATCACTTGCGACAGCGGCTTCCTTTGCGGCTGTCGCCGCTCTTAACTTGTATCTGCTTCGGCAAAAGGAATGGCTCGGTAAGCTCAGAGGCGTTATGATTCCGATCATTGGATCCGCCCTTTTGATGTCGGCTGTCTTGCTTGTATATATGCGTCTCTGGACTTTCTTGATTCCTGCAGCAGGCAGAGGAGCGGCTGCGATTGAAAGTCTGTCTGCTGTCGCCATTGGTGGCGCGGCGTTTATTTGTTGTATGATGAAGTTGGGAATATTTACAGATGAAGAGCTGAACAGTGTGCCTTTTGGCAGTAAGTTAAGCAAAATCAGGAGAAGGAGAGAACAAAATGGCGGGTAATATTACAGTTGTCGGACTTGGTGCCGGAGACATGGACCAATTGACAATTGGCATACATAAGCTGCTGACGAAGGCAGATACGCTGTATGTCAGAACCAAGGATCATCCCTTAATTCAGGAGCTTGAAAAAGATACGAAGAACATCCTTTTTTTTGACGATATATATGAGAAACACGACCAATTCGATGCCGTATATGAAGAAATTGCTGATATCCTCTTTGAAGCGGCGCAGGAAGAGGACGTGGTTTATGCTGTGCCGGGACACCCTTTTGTTGCGGAAAAAACAGTACAGCTGCTGACGGATCGGCAGGAAGAGAAAAACGTGCAAGTAAAAGTCGCAGGAGGACAAAGTTTTCTTGATGCCACATTTAACGCCCTGCAAATTGACCCGATTGAAGGCTTTCAATTTGTGGATGCCGGCACATTGTCTGCGGATGAGCTTGAGCTCAGACATCACCTGATCATTTGTCAGGTTTACGACCAAATGACGGCTTCTGAAGTCAAGCTGACATTGATGGAGAAGCTGCCTGATGATTATGAGGTTGTGATTGTGACTGCAGCAGGAAGCCGTGACGAGGAGATCCAGACAGTGCCTTTATTTGAGCTGGACCGCAATGTCGCCTTGAATAACTTAACAAGTGTGTATATTCCGCCGATTAAAGAAGAGAAGCTGCTTTATCACGAATTCTCCGCGTTCCGAAGCATCATTAGAGAGCTTCGCGGGCCTAATGGATGTCCGTGGGATAAAAAGCAGACTCATCAGTCATTAAAACAGTACATGATTGAAGAGTGTTATGAACTTCTCGAAGCAATTGACGAAGAAGACACAGACCATATGATCGAAGAGCTTGGCGACGTTTTGCTTCAGGTCTTACTTCACGCGCAAATCGGTGAAGACGAAGGTTACTTCACAATTGATGATGTCATAAAAGGAATCAGTGAAAAAATGGTCCGAAGGCATCCCCATGTGTTTAAAGATGTTAAGGTTCAGGATGAAAACGATGTTTTGGCAAATTGGGAAGACATAAAAAAAGCCGAAAAAAATACATCGGAAGCATCCTTATTAGACAGCGTGCCGAAGACCCTTCCAGCTCTTTCGAAAGCCGCTAAACTGCAGAAAAAAGCAGCAAAAGTAGGTTTTGACTGGGAAGACGTCAGTGATATTTGGGAAAAGGTAAGCGAGGAAATGAAGGAATTTTCTGCTGAGATTTCTGAAGAGCCTCATGAACACAATCTCAAGGCCGAGTTTGGCGACGTGTTGTTCGCACTGGTGAATGCAGCCCGCTTCTACAAAATAGAACCGGAGGAAGCACTGGCGATGACCAATGACAAATTCAGGAGACGGTTCTCGTATATTGAGAAAACAGCGAAGGAACAAGAAATCGAGCTGGCCGATATGTCTCTTGAGGACATGGATAAACTGTGGAATGAAGCAAAAGAAACTGAGAGGAGATCATAAATATGAGATTAGATAAATTTTTGAAAGTATCACGGCTGATTAAGCGACGTACACTAGCAAAGGAAGTAGCTGACCAAGGACGAATCTCTATTAACGGAAACCAGGCAAAAGCAAGCTCTGACGTGAAAGCCGGAGATGAATTAAAGGTCCGCTTCGGCCAAAAGCTTGTAACGGTTCAAGTAAATGAGTTGAAGGACACGACGAAAAAAGAAGAAGCTGCAAACATGTATACGATTCTAAAAGAAGAAAAACTCGGCGAATAGGCTTGTTCTAAAAATATCCCCCGCCTCATACAATGCAGTAATAATGCTAAAAGTATCGAGGATATGGGGGCTGAATAGATGAATTCATATTATGATCAAAACGGTTCTTCGTCTGTTCCGGAACAGCACGATGTGACAATGAAAGGCCGGAAGCATTTAGATATTTCAGGGGTTAAGCATGTGGAGAGCTTTGACAATGAAGAGTTCCTGCTGGAAACGGTGATGGGAATGCTCTCAGTCAGAGGCCAAAACCTGCAGATGAAAAATTTAGATGTGGAAAAAGGGATTGTATCTATTAAAGGCAGGGTATTTGATTTAGTGTACTTAGACGAACAACAAGGGGATAAAGCTAAAGGGTTTTTTAGCAAGTTGTTTAAATGACGCTGACGACACAATTCTATACAATGCTGGCGATGTCCGGTATGGGTCTCTGGCTTGGCGCGTCGCTTGATACATACCGGCTCTTTGTCATTCGTGCCAAAACTGCCAGATGGCTATTATTTATTCATGATATTCTTTTCTGGATTGTGCAGGGGCTGCTTTTCTTTTATGTCTTGCTTAGTGTAAATGAGGGAGAATTCAGGCTGTATATCTTTTTAGCGGTTCTGCTGGGCATTGCGACGTATCAGAGCCTTTGCAAGCGAATCTATATAAAAACACTGAAATTCGTCATTTACCTTGCAGTTTCTGTTTATCAATTCTTCAAAAAACTTATTCAGCACGTGTTATTTCGTCCTATTTTGTGGACATGCGGAGCGATTATTTGGCTAGCGGCGTTTTTATTAAAGAAAACATACCGCCTAATCGTTTTTCTTTTGTTGTGTCTATATAAAATATTTATGGTTCTGTGTTTTCCGATCCGTTTTATCGCAAAACAATGTTTGAAACTTCTTCCTGAAAAAATACGTCTAACTATGAGACGTTATTTAGAAAAAGGTGCAGGATTTCTTAAAAAGAAGAAGAAACTATTGATAACCATAAGAACGACCATTACACGTTTTTTGAAGAGATGAAAGGAGGACCGTCTGGTTTGAATTTTTCCAGGGAACGAACGATAACTGAAATACAAAATGACTATAAAGAACAGGTAGAGCGGCAAAATCAGCTGAAGAAAAGAAGACGCAAAGGGCTGTACAGGCGGTTGACTGTATTCGGCGCCCTAGTATTTCTGACGGCAATAGTGCTGGCGAGCTCTGTATGGTCCCAAACATCTTCCCTTAGCGCAAAAGAAGAAAAGAAAGAACAGCTTGAAAAAGAACTAAAAAGTTTAAAGACAAAACAAGAGGATTTAAAAGAAGAAATATCCAAATTGAAGGATGAGGATTACGTCACAGAGCTTGCCAGACGGGACTTATTCATGTCCGGAGACGGAGAAATTATCTTCAATGTGGAGAAGAAGAGCAAGTAGCCTTGTTGACACTTAAATTTTTATTTAGGTATAATTAAGCAAACGATCTTTTTATAAGCCTAAGGAGGAGCACTTTTTTTATGTCGATTGAAGTTGGCAGCAAGTTGCAAGGGAAAATTACAGGTATTACAAATTTTGGAGCATTTGTTGAATTGCCTGGAGGCTCAACCGGTCTCGTTCACATCAGTGAGGTAGCTGATAACTATGTCAAAGACATTAACGATCACTTAAAAGTCGGCGACCAAGTTGAAGTGAAAGTCATCAACGTTGAAAAAGACGGGAAAATTGGTTTATCTATTAAAAAAGCTAAAGACCGTCCGCAAGCCAGACCTAGAAATGATTTCCGTCCGAAAGAATCTTTTGAACAGAAAATGAATAAGTTTTTAAAAGACAGCGAAGATCGCTTGTCATCTTTAAAACGCAATACGGAATCAAAACGTGGAGGGCGCGGAGCAAGAAGAGGATAACTTGCTGCTTTCTATAAATAAATGAAGCATCCGTTCATCCCGACGGATGCTTTTTTATAATTCGCCCCCGCTTTAAAAATCAGAAAATTATAACATTAAAGTTTCTGTTGACGAAAAGGACAAACCTTTGTATTATATAACTTGTGCTTAGAAGCATAAAACAATATGGCGGTGTAGCTCAGCTGGCTAGAGCGTACGGTTCATACCCGTGAGGTCGGGGGTTCGATCCCCTCCGCCGCTACCATATTTGTTTGGCCCGTTGGTCAAGCGGTTAAGACACCGCCCTTTCACGGCGGTAACACGGGTTCGAATCCCGTACGGGTCATCCTAAGAAAATCGGTTTCTGATACAGAAACCGATTTTTTTCATTTTTAGACAACATTCCGGATATTCTTTTGATAAACGAATATCTAGGCAGAAACCGTCGAAGACTTCTTTGGTCTTGTTCCCTTCTTTTGACAAAATCCTATCTGTGCTTTCGCTATAATGACAGGCAACGAATATAACAGGTGGGAGATGAGAGGAATGGAAAAAGCAGAAAGAAGAGTGAACGGGCCAATGGCGGGACAAGCTTTGGAAAAACTCCAATCGTTTTTTAACAGGGGCGCGAAGCTAGTGACTCATCATTTGCATTCACTGTTTTTCTATAAAGGGTTCATTTATGTCGTCATTGGATTTTTGCTTGGACGTGCTTTCATATTATCCGAGGTGCTTCCTTTCGCACTTCCTTTCTTTGGAGCGATGCTTCTTATCAGAAGAGACAAGGCGCTTTATGCGGTGCTGGCTGTGCTTGCGGGTGCGCTGACCATTTCTCCGAAGCACTCATTGCTCATACTAGCGGCTTTGCTGGCATTCTTCGTATGTTCTAAAGTGGCCGCCTTCATCACCGACGATCGCGTGAAAGCACTCCCGATTGTCGTGTTTTTCTCCATGGCTGCAGCAAGAGCCGGATTTGTGTACGCTCAAAATGGCGTGTTTACAACCTATGATTATGTAATGGCTGTGGTTGAAGCTGGACTATCCTTTATTTTGACGCTGATTTTCCTTCAGAGCCTTCCGATTTTTACCGTGAAAAAAGTGAAACAATCATTGAAAATAGAAGAAATTATTTGCTTTATGATCCTAATTGCTTCCGTTCTGACAGGGCTTGCCGGCTTGTCCTACCAAGGTATGCAGGCAGAACATATATTGGCACGTTATGTTGTGTTGAGTTTTTCCTTTATTGGCGGTGCAAGCATTGGCTGTACGGTTGGTGTCGTGACCGGTCTGATTCTTGGCTTGGCGAATATCGGAAATCTCTATCAAATGAGTCTGCTCGCTTTTTCGGGTTTATTAGGCGGTTTGCTGAAGGAAGGGAAAAAAGCGGGCGCAGCAATCGGGCTGATCGTTGGTTCACTTCTTATTTCATTATATGGTGAAGGCTCTGCCGGTCTGATGACAACACTCTATGAGTCATTAATCGCAGTCGGCCTGTTTTTGCTTACACCTCAATCAATTACAAAGAAAGTGGCGAGATATATTCCGGGAACTGTAGAGCATCTTCAGGAGCAGCAGCAATATGCTAGGAAAATCAGAGATGTCACTGCTCAAAAGGTAGACCAGTTCTCCAATGTATTCCATGCGCTGTCTGAAAGCTTTGCCACCTTTTATCAAGCATCAGACGAACCGGAAGATGACAGCGAAGTTGATCTGTTTTTAAGCAAAATCACAGAGCATTCCTGCCAGACGTGCTACAAGAAAAACAGGTGCTGGGTACAGAACTTTGATAAAACATATGACTTAATGAAACAAGTTATGCTTGAAACAGAAGAAAAAGAATATGCATCAAACCGAAGGCTGAAAAAAGAGTTTCATCAGTATTGTTCTAAATCAAAGCAGGTTGAAGAGCTGATTGAGGACGAACTAGCACATCACCATGCCCATTTGACACTTAAGAAAAAAGTGCAGGACAGCAGACGTTTAGTTGCTGAACAGCTTTTAGGTGTTTCTGAAGTCATGGCAGACTTTTCTCGGGAAATAAAAAGAGAGCGAGAACAGCACTTTCTGCAGGAAGAACAAATCATAGAGGCGCTTCAGCATTTCGGAATCGAGATTCAGCATGTGGAGATCTATAGTCTTGAGCAAGGAAACATCGATATTGAAATGACCATTCCGTTCAGCGGACATGGAGAAAGTGAAAAAATTATTGCCCCTATGCTTTCTGATATTTTGGAAGAACAAATTCTTGTGAAAGCCGAACAGCACTCCCCGCATCCGAATGTGTACAGTCATGTAGCCTTTGGATCAACAAAATCATACAGGGTATCTACAGGTGCCGCTCACGCTGCGAAGGGCGGCGGCCTTGTCTCCGGCGACAGCTACAGCATGATAGAGCTTGGGGCCAGAAAATATGCTGCGGCAATTAGTGACGGTATGGGCAATGGTGCAAGGGCGCACTTCGAAAGCAATGAAACGATCAAGCTTCTTGAGAAAATCCTTGAATCCGGCATTGATGAAAAAATAGCAATTAAAACGATCAACAGCATACTGTCCCTAAGGACAACTGACGAGATATATTCCACGCTTGACCTATCTATTATCGATCTTCAAGATGCCAGCTGTAAATTTTTGAAGGTCGGTTCGACGCCTAGCTTTATCAAACGGGGCGACCAGGTAATGAAAGTTCAAGCGAGCAATCTGCCAATCGGTATTATTAATGAATTCGATGTGGAGGTTGTGAGTGAGCAGCTGAAAGCGGGCGACCTCTTGATTATGATGAGTGACGGCATTTTTGAGGGCCCTAAGCATGTGGAAAATCATGATTTATGGATGAAACGCAAAATGAAGGGATTAAAAACAGATGACCCGCAGGAGATTGCCGATTTGCTCATGGAGGAAGTCATTCGCACGAGATCCGGCCAAATTGAGGATGATATGACAGTTGTTGTCGTCCGGATTGACCACAATACACCGAAGTGGGCATCCATTCCTGTTCCGGCCATTTTTCAAAACAAACAAGAAATTTCATAACGCTTTCGTATAAATCAAATTTCTTCTGGCGAAGATGGGAATATATGAATCTGAGAATCCTCGTATTCTCCATGGAGGAATGAATGTGAATAACGGACATTTAAATCAAATTTTGCTGATAACGGATGGCTGCTCGAATCATGGGGAAGACCCGCTTGCAATGGCTGCTTATGCTAAAGAACAGGGGATTACGGTAAACGTCATTGGTATAATGGAAGAAAACCAAATTGATCCTGAAGCGATGAAGGAAGTCGAAGGGATTGCGCTTGCCGGAGGCGGCGTGCATCAAGTCGTTTATGCATCTCAGCTTTCACAAACCGTGCAAATGGTAACAAAAAAAGCGATGACGCAAACCTTACAAGGTGTAGTCAATCAAGAGCTGAAACAAATCCTCGGAAAGAATGTGGAGATGGAGGAGCTTTCACCGGAAAAACGCGGTGAAGTCATGGAAGTGGTAGACGAGCTTGGAGAAACGGTTCATCTTCAGGTTTTGGTTCTTGTTGATACAAGTGCAAGTATGGCGCCTAAGCTTCCAACTGTAAAAGAGGCGTTGATTGATTTGTCTGTCAGCCTGAATTCCCGAATCGGGAATAACGAATTTGCGATGTGTATATTTCCCGGGAAAAAACAAGAGGTTGAGCTTGTGCTGAACTGGACACCGAAGCTGCAATCTCTTTCCACGCTCTTTGCAAAGCTGTCTACAGGCGGTATCACCCCAACAGGTCCGGCGATACGCGAAGCGACACTGCAGTTTGAAAAAATTCGCTCAAGAAGGAGCATGCTGGCAGATGATGAACGACGCTTTGACGAGTTTGGCATGTAGCCTCAAGCCGGGGATGACAATCAAAGGCAAGTGGAACGGAAACGCTTATACATTGCGTAAACAGCTTGGAAAAGGGGCCAATGGAATTGTGTATTTGGCAGAAGCATCAGATGGACATGTTGCCTTAAAGGTGAGTGATGACAGCTTGTCTATTACTTCTGAAGTGAATGTCTTGAAATCTTTCTCAAAGGCCCAGTCCGTTACGATGGGGCCTTCTTTTTTTGATACAGATGATGCCTATGTCCTCAGTACCAATACAAAGGTTTCGTTTTATGCAATGGAATACATAAAAGGGCCGCTGCTTTTGAATTATATCAGTGATAAAGGAGCAGAATGGATACCGGTATTGATGATTCAGCTGTTATCCAGCTTATCGGTGCTTCACCAGCAAGGATGGATATTCGGCGATCTTAAACCTGATAATCTGATCGTAACCGGTCCGCCCGCAAGAATCCGCTGCATTGATGTAGGCGGCACAACAAAGGAAGGCCGGGCGATAAAAGAGTATACCGAGTTTTACGACAGGGGCTATTGGGGGTATGGAACAAGAAAAGCTGAGCCCTCCTACGATCTGTTCGCAGTTGCCATGATTATGATCAACAGCGTGCATAAAAAAGAATTCAAGAAAACAAACCAGCCTAAGGAACAGCTTAGGTCTCTAATCGAAGGAAACACATTGCTGCAAAAGTACAAAAAAGTGCTTTTTTCAGCATTGAACGGAGATTACCAATCCGCAGAAGAAATGAAGAAAGATATGCTCGATGCAGGGCAAAAGGCAGTACAGGGAAAACAAGCTGCAAAAGCACCGCCGCAGCCTGTCACAAGACAAAGACAGCAAAAACCGCGTCAAGGAAAAGTAACGAAGACGCGATATACCCCTAAACAGAAAGCGGCTAAGTCGGGAGGGTTATTTGAAACAACGCTTATCGTGATCAGCGTTTTAGCGTTTTATTTCGCCTACATTATCTTTTTCTTAATCTGAATGGCACAATCTGCAAAGCCTATGCTTCTTCTTTGCTTGGAAGGATTGAAAGTGATAGGATATGAATATCTTTAAAATACCTGCTCATTGCGAGGAGGACATTGTGAAAAGTGTCAAAGATTTTTTTAACAAACACAATCTTGCGTTAAAAGGGGCGACAATCATTGTAGGCGTTTCTGGCGGTCCGGACTCAATGGCTCTTCTTCACGCGCTGCATACGTTATACGGCCGTTCAGTGAATATGATTGCGGCCCACGTTGACCATCGGTTCAGGGGCGCTGAATCCGAGGAGGACATGCGTTTTGTCCAAGCTTATTGCAAGGCTGAACAGCTCGCGTGCGAAACAGCCCAAATCAATGTAACTGCCTATGCACAGGAAAAAGCTCTTAATAAGCAGGCTGCAGCACGTGATTGCCGCTATCAGTTTTTTGAGGACATCATGTCGAAGTATCAAGCGGACTATCTGGCGCTTGCGCATCATGGTGATGACCAGGTTGAAACGATGCTTATGAGACTGGCTAAGGGCACGCTTGGAGCGGGACTTGCGGGAATGCAGCCGGTCAGACGTTTTGGGACGGGGCGGATCATCAGGCCGTTCTTAACCATTACAAAGGAAGAGATCCTTCAATATTGCCGTGAAAACGGCTTGAGGTACCGGACGGATGAAAGCAACGCCAAAGATGACTACACAAGAAACAGATTTAGAAAAACAGTGCTCCCGTTTTTGAAACAGGAGTCCCCGGATGTGCATAAAAGATTTCAGAAAGTAAGCGAGGCACTGACGGAAGATGAGCATTTCTTACAGTCATTAACGAAAGACGAAATGAATAAAGTAATCACAAGCCAGTCTAATACATCAGTTGAAATCAATACCTCTCTATTGCTTGCCCTCCCGATGCCTTTACAAAGAAGAGGAGTTCAACTAATATTAAACTATCTTTATGAAAACGTTCCATCATCCTTTTCAGCTCATCACATTCAGCAATTTCTTGATTGGGTGGAAAAGGGCAGTCCTTCAGGAGTATTGGATTTTCCGAAAGGATTGAGGGTGGTCAAATCATATCAGACATGTTTGTTTACATTTGAACAATGGCAGTGCAAAAATGTTCCCTTTGAATACCAAATAAGCGGAGCTGCTGATGAAACGGCAGTGCTCCCCAATGGATTTCTGATAGAGGCAAAGCGTTATGCGGAATCGCCTGAAGAACATGGGAATGCTGTTTTTATTACAAGTGAAAAAAAGGTGCGATTTCCCTTAACGATTCGGACAAGAAAAGCTGGAGACCGGATCAAACTAAAAGGGATGAACGGCTCGAAAAAGGTAAAGGATATATTTATTGATAAGAAATTGCCTCTCCGAGAAAGAGACAACTGGCCGATTGTGACAGATGCAAGCGGTGAAATTATCTGGATACCGGGCTTGAAAAAATCAATTTTTGAAGATCTTGTGATTCCAAACAGCAACCGCATTGTATTACAATATAGACAGCATGAAAAGTGTAGGGGGCAAGCAAAATCATGATGAAACATGATATCGAGAAAGTACTGATCTCAGAGGAAGAGATACAAGAGAAAGTAAAAGAGTTAGGCGCAGGCTTAACGAGCGAGTATCAAGATACATTTCCGCTGGCAATCGGTGTGTTAAAAGGAGCGCTTCCTTTTATGGCGGATCTTATCAAGCATATTGATACATATTTGGAAATGGATTTCATGGATGTATCAAGCTACGGAAATTCCACGGTTTCTTCTGGAGAAGTAAAAATCATCAAAGATTTGGATACATCTGTAGAGGGCCGGGACATCTTAATTATTGAAGATATCATCGACAGTGGGTTAACCTTAAGTTATCTAGTAGAGCTCTTCCGATACCGTAAAGCAAAATCAATTAAGATTGTTACCCTTTTGGATAAACCGAGTGGAAGAAAAGCGGACATTAAAGCAGACTTTGTAGGCTTTGAAGTCCCCGACGCGTTTGTAGTGGGTTACGGACTTGATTATGCTGAGCGCTATCGCAATCTGCCTTATATCGGAGTGTTAAAACCGGCAGTTTATGAAAGCTGATCGGCATCCTGCTTCCGAGGTGGTTATTGTTTGTATTGGAATGTTTTTCTATGGTACTATTGAACATAGTTGTGCTTACTGTGGGAGGAGGTAAGGAATGAATCGGGTCTTCCGTAATACCATTTTTTATTTACTTATTTTATTAGTAGTAATCGGGGTTGTGAGCTACTTCCAGACCTCAAATCCGAAAACAGAAAATATGTCGTACAGTACGTTTATCAAAAATCTGGATGACGGGAAAGTTGATAGCGTATCGGTTCAACCTGTCAGAGGTGTTTATGAGGTAAAAGGACAGCTGAAAAACTACGACAAAGATCAATACTTCTTGAGTCATGTTCCTGAAGGAAAGGGAGCAGACCAGATATTTAATGCTTTGAAAAAGACAGACGTAAAGGTTGAGCCCGCTCAAGAAACAAGCGGATGGGTGACGTTCCTGACGACCATCATCCCGTTTGTCATTATCTTTATCCTGTTTTTCTTCCTGCTCAATCAGGCTCAAGGCGGCGGCAGCCGTGTCATGAACTTTGGAAAGAGTAAGGCGAAGCTGTATACAGAGGAAAAGAAACGCGTCAAATTTAAAGACGTTGCAGGGGCGGACGAGGAAAAACAAGAACTCGTTGAAGTTGTTGATTTTCTGAAAGATCCCCGCAAGTTTGCCGAGGTTGGCGCAAGAATACCAAAAGGCGTGCTTTTAGTCGGACCTCCGGGTACCGGTAAAACATTGCTTGCCAAAGCTTGTGCAGGTGAAGCTGGCGTACCTTTCTTCAGCATCAGCGGATCTGATTTCGTTGAAATGTTTGTAGGTGTCGGTGCTTCCCGTGTGCGTGACTTGTTTGAAAATGCGAAAAAGAATGCGCCTTGTTTGATCTTCATTGATGAAATCGACGCAGTTGGACGCCAGCGTGGAGCGGGTCTCGGCGGCGGACACGATGAACGTGAACAGACGCTAAACCAATTGCTTGTTGAAATGGACGGATTCAGCGCCAATGAAGGCATCATCATCATTGCTGCGACGAACCGTGCGGACATCTTGGACCCAGCTTTACTTCGTCCGGGACGTTTTGACCGTCAAATCACAGTGGACCGCCCAGATGTCATTGGCCGTGAAGCTGTATTGAAAGTCCATGCGAGAAACAAACCACTGGATGAAACGGTTAACCTGAAGTCAATTGCCATGAGAACACCTGGCTTCTCAGGCGCTGACTTGGAAAATCTCTTGAATGAAGCTGCTCTTGTGGCTGCTCGTCAAAACAAGAAAAAAATCGATGCGCGTGATATTGACGAAGCGACGGACCGTGTGATTGCCGGACCTGCTAAGAAAAGCCGCGTCATCTCCAAGAAAGAACGCAACATCGTGGCTTATCACGAAGGCGGACACACCGTTATCGGACTCGTTTTAGATGAGGCTGACATGGTTCATAAAGTAACGATTGTTCCCCGCGGCCAGGCTGGCGGTTATGCGGTTATGCTTCCAAGAGAAGACCGTTACTTCCAGACAAAGCCGGAGCTGCTTGATAAAATTGTCGGCCTCTTGGGCGGACGTGTAGCTGAAGAAATTATCTTCGGTGAAGTCAGCACAGGAGCGCACAATGACTTCCAGCGTGCGACGAATATTGCAAGAAAAATGGTTACAGAATTCGGTATGTCAGAAAAACTGGGTCCGTTGCAATTTGGACAGTCTCAGGGCGGCCAGGTATTCTTAGGCCGTGATTTCAACAACGAACAAAACTATAGTGATCAAATCGCTTACGAAATTGATCAGGAAATTCAGCGCATTATCAAAGAATGTTATGAGCGCGCCAAACAAATCCTGACTGAAAATCGTGACAAGCTTGAATTGATTGCTCAAACGCTTCTGAAAGTTGAAACACTCGATGCTGAACAAATCAAACACCTTGTCGATCATGGATCATTGCCTGAACGCAATTTCTCTGATGATGAGAAGACCGATGACGTGAAAGTAAACATTCTGACAAAAACAGACGAAAAGAAAGACGATACAAAAGAGTAATTCGCTTTCTTTCTAAAAACTGCCGGCTGACGCTGGCAGTTTTTTTATATAAATCTCGCCTCAGCAGCTGCTTTTACAATCATCCAATTCTGGTTTCGATTTGTTTACAAATGAGCCGCTGATCGTGTAAGGTATTGTAGAATGTTTGTAAAAGTAATGCAGAGAAACTATTCAAAAGTGGTGATAGAGGTTGTTACTGGTTATTGATGTGGGGAACACCAATACTGTACTTGGTGTATACCATAATGGAGAATTAGAATATCACTGGCGTATAGAAACAAGCAGGCATAAAACAGAAGATGAGTTTGGGATGATTTTGCGCTCCTTATTCGAGCATTCCGGGCTCATGTTTGAACAGATAGATGGCATTATTATTTCATCAGTAGTGCCGCCGATCATGTTTGCATTAGAAAGAATGTGCACAAAATACTTTCATATCGAACCGCAAATTGTCGGTCCGGGTATGAAGACAGGTTTAAATATAAAATATGACAATCCGAAAGAAGTGGGAGCAGACAGAATCGTAAATGCTGTCGCTGCAATACACTTATACGGCAATCCGTTAATTGTTGTTGATTTTGGAACTGCTACAACGTATTGCTATATTGATGAAAACAAACAATACATGGGCGGGGCGATTGCTCCTGGGATTACGATTTCAACAGAGGCGCTTTACTCGCGTGCGGCAAAGCTCCCACGTATCGAAATCACCCGGCCTGACAATATTATCGGAAAAAACACTGTTAGCGCGATGCAATCTGGAATTTTATTTGGCTATGTCGGTCAAGTGGAAGGAATCGTCAAGCGAATAAAATGGCAGGCAAAACAGGAACCAAAGGTCATTGCGACAGGAGGCCTTGCGTCGCTCATTGCAAATGAATCAGATTGCATAGATATCGTTGATCCATTCTTGACCTTAAAAGGGCTGGAATTGATTTATGAACGAAACCGCGTAGGAAGTGTATAGGAGGTTTTGTAATGGATTATTTAATAAAAGCACTTGCGTATGACGGAAAAGTGCGCGCTTATGCAGCGAGAACAACTGATATGGTAAACGAGGGACAAAGACGACATGGCACGTGGCCGACAGCATCCGCTGCACTGGGCCGAACAATGACAGCTTCTCTTATGCTCGGGGCTATGCTGAAGGGCGATGATAAGCTGACTGTGAAAGTCGAGGGCGGAGGTCCAATCGGAGCAATTGTGGCTGATGCCAATGCAAAAGGAGAAGTCAGAGCATATGTCTCTAACCCGCAAGTTCATTTTGATTTAAATGAACAAGGCAAGCTTGATGTTAGACGTGCTGTTGGAACAAGCGGAACGTTAAGTGTCGTAAAAGATTTAGGGTTGCGTGAGTTTTTCACAGGACAAGTAGAAATTGTTTCAGGAGAATTGGGAGATGATTTCACCTACTATCTTGTGTCGTCGGAGCAGGTTCCTTCATCTGTGGGTGTCGGTGTGCTCGTGAATCCTGACAACACCATTCTTGCGGCAGGCGGCTTTATTATTCAGCTTATGCCGGGAACCGATGATGAAACCATCACAAAAATTGAACAGCGTCTATCCCAAGTAGAGCCGATTTCTAAGCTCATCCAAAAAGGCCTTACACCAGAAGAAATATTAGAAGAAGTCCTAGGTGAGAAGCATGAGATTTTGGAAACGATGCCTGTTAGATTCCATTGTCCTTGTTCAAAAGAACGTTTCGAAACAGCCATTTTAGGACTAGGCAAAAAAGAAATACAAGATATGATAGAAGAAGATGGACAAGCCGAAGCAGTATGCCATTTTTGTAATGAAAAGTACTTATTTACAAAAGAAGAGCTGGAAGGGCTTCGTGACCAAACTACCCGCTAAGCTCTTTAGCGGGTTTTTTGAATTTGAGAAAAGGGGCTGAAAGCAGGTTTGAAATCAAGAACAATCTGGACCATTATTTTAGGGGCGCTGTTGGCTTGTTGTATTGCCGTTGCATATACGCTGACAAAATCCCAAGCCGGTGCATCGCCATCCGATGAGTCTATTGCGACTGTCGGAGGCAAAAGTGTGACAAGACAAGAATGGCTGAAAGAAATGGAAGATCAATATGGGAAATCGACACTTGAAGATATGATCAATGTCCAAGTCGTTGAGCAGCTCGCCAAAAAGAACAATCTCAAAGTGTCTAAAAGTGAAATTGATGGGGAGTTTTTGCTGATTAAAGCGGTCAACAATTCCTTTTACGAAGACGAACGTACAACAGAGAAAGAGTGGAAAGACCAAATTCGTTATAATATCCTCCTTGAAGACTTGTTAACAAAGGATATTGATATCTCAAACAAAGAAAAGAAATCATTCTATAATAAAAATAAAGAACTGTATCAGTTTGATGATTCGTATCGAATTCGGCACATTGTTGTAAAAGATGAAGAAGAAGCGAAAGAAGTCCTGAAGGAACTGAAAGGCGGCTCAAGCTTTGAAGCTGTTGCGGCGGAAAGGTCTACAGACAGATACACATCACCATACGGCGGAGATTTAGGTTTTGTCACAGAAGCATCAGACAACATTCCGTCAGCATACATTGAAGAAGCAAAAACACTCAAAGAGGATGAATGGTCTGACGAACCGATAAAGGTCAGTAATGGATATGCCGTTATTCAGCTGAAAGAAAAACTAAAGGCGAGAACATTCTCATATGATGAAGTGAAGGATCAGATCAGACGGCAAATCGCAATGGATCAGTTAGGTGATAAAGCGACAGTCAAAACGCTTTGGAAAGAAGCCGATGTATCTTGGTTTTATGGGGAAAAAAGTACTAAATGATTGACAAAAAATTTTGAAATTGATAGATTATATACATAATACCAATACAAATAGTCGGAAATTGAGGTGTCGAGAATGGTACGTGTAGCAAACTCCATTACTGAATTAATCGGGAATACGCCAATCGTTAAATTAAATCGCCTTGCAGATGAAAACAGTGCAGATGTATATCTAAAGCTTGAATACATGAACCCTGGAAGCAGTGTAAAAGACCGTATCGGTTTAGCTATGATTGAAGCTGCTGAAAAAGAAGGGAAATTAAAAGCTGGTGACACAATCATTGAACCGACAAGCGGAAATACTGGAATCGGGCTTGCGATGGTTGCTGCGGCTAAAGGATTAAAAGCCATTTTGGTTATGCCTGATACAATGAGCATGGAGCGCCGCAACCTTCTTCGCGCATACGGTGCTGAGCTTGTGCTGACTCCTGGCGCGGAAGGCATGAAAGGCGCGATTAAGAAAGCTGAAGAGCTTGCTGAAAAGAACGGATACTTTGTGCCGCAACAGTTCAATAATCCTTCTAACCCAGAAATTCACCGCCAAACAACGGGTAAAGAAATCGTTGAGCAATTTGGTGATGATCAGCTTGATGCATTTGTAGCCGGTATCGGTACAGGTGGAACGATTACAGGGGCTGGCGAAGTTCTGAAGGAAGCATACCCTTCCGTCAAAATTTACGCTGTTGAACCGTCAGACTCTCCCGTGCTTTCAGGAGGAAAACCAGGCCCTCATAAAATTCAGGGAATCGGAGCTGGATTTGTGCCTGACATCTTAAATACAGAAGTATACGATGAAATCTTCCCTGTGAAGAATGAAGAAGCATTCGAATATGCGCGCAGAGCTGCACGTGAAGAAGGAATTCTCGGAGGCATCTCATCAGGCGCGGCAATTTATGCTGCTCTTCAAGTAGCGAAAAAACTCGGAAAAGGCAAAAAAGTATTGGCCGTCATTCCAAGTAACGGTGAACGTTATCTGAGCACGCCGCTGTATCAATTCGATTAAAAAAGCCAAACTCCCGGTCCGCCGGGAGTTTTTTTTATATTCGTGCATCAAATATGCCGTGTCTGTGACGAATGTTATTCTTGGAAGAGAAATTCACTTTTTTCACTAACAAGATTGCTTTACAATAAAAAACAAGCAAAAAAGAAAATAGAGGAATGATATAAATGGCACAACGCAGACCGGCAGGCAAAAAAGTACCTTTTCAAAAAGATTCATTCTTACAACAATTTGAGAAACTTGCGCGATCCAAAAAACAGCATGTGCTGCTTGAAAGTGCAAGAGGCGGCAGATACAGTATAGCCGGTCTTGATCCAATTGCGACAGTAAAAGGAAAAGACGGGATTACCACGATTAAGCATGGAGATGAAATTCTGTTTAAAGAAGGCGATCCATTACGCGCCTTCCATAGCTGGTTTAAAACGCTGGAAACAGAAACAAATCACGAGCTTCCAGATTTTCAAGGCGGGGCAATCGGGTTTCTCAGCTATGATTACGCACGTTACATTGAAAACTTTAAAATGCTCTCACTAGATGACTTGGAAACGCCAGATATTTATTTTCTTGTTTTTGATGATATAGCAGTTTATGACCATCAAGAAGAGTCTCTGTGGCTGATTACTCATGTTAATGGTTCTGATCACGAATCTGCGGACGTAAAGTTATCTGAGCTGGAGCGAATGTGGCTGGCTGAGCTTCCTGCTGTCCCTTCGCGAGAGATGAAGCATGAAACAGACGGTTCCTTCGCGGCGCCATTTACCGAGGATGGATTCTCGCAAGCTGTAGAGAAAATTAAACAATACATTGCCAGCGGAGATGTGTTTCAAGTCAATCTATCAATTAGGCAGTCACAGTCAATGTCGGCCCACCCATATCAAATTTACAAAGCCCTGAGAGAAGTAAATCCTTCTCCTTATATGTCATATTTAGAAACACCTGATTTTCAAATCATTTGCGGATCACCTGAACTGCTTGTCAGCAAAAAGGGCAAATTATTAGAGACGAGACCGATTGCAGGCACTCGTTCCAGAGGGGAAACCGATGAAGAAGACAAGGCGCTCGTAAACGAATTGATCCACAATGAAAAAGAACGCGCTGAACATGTCATGCTGGTTGATCTTGAGCGAAATGACTTGGGGAGAGTATCACGGTACGGCTCCGTGCGCGTAAATGAATTCATGGCCATTGAAAAATACTCGCATGTAATGCACATTGTGTCTAACGTCCAAGGTGAACTGCAGGATGGATATGATGCTGTGGATATTATTCATGCTGTATTTCCCGGGGGAACCATTACAGGTGCTCCCAAAGTAAGAACGATGGAAATTATAGAAGAGCTTGAGCCGACACGCCGCGGGCTTTATACTGGATCTATAGGATGGTTTGGATATAACAACGATCTGCAGTTTAATATCGTCATTCGAACCATTTATGCAACCGGAGGGCAGGCATTCATGCAGTCCGGCGCAGGAGTTGTGATTGATTCTGTTCCAAAGCACGAATACAGAGAATCATTCAAAAAAGCTTTTGCGATGCAAAAGGCGTTAGAGCTGAGCAAAGCAGAGACAAAAATCAGATGAGGTGAGCGGAGAAATGATTTTAATGATTGATAACTACGATTCATTTACGTACAACTTGGTGCAGTATTTGGGCGAGCTTGGGGAAGAACTGATTGTGAAACGCAATGACGACATCACGATCGAAGAAATTGACGAACTGTCTCCGGATTTTCTGATGATTTCACCCGGACCGTGCAGCCCCGATGAGGCAGGAATCAGCCTTGAAGCAATTAAGCATTTTGCAGGGGAAATTCCCATTTTCGGTGTATGCCTCGGACATCAGTCCATCGCACAAGTGTTTGGCGGTGACGTGGTGAGGGCAGAGCGGCTTATGCACGGAAAAACCTCGGATATCGAGCATGACGGCAAGACAATCTTTGGAGGTTTGAAAAACCCCCTTGTCGCGACTCGTTATCACTCGCTGATCGTAAAACCTGAGACGCTGCCAAGCTGTTTTACAGTAACAGCCCGAACGAAAGAAGGAGAAATCATGGCGATTCGCCACAATGATCTCCCGATAGAGGGTGTGCAATTTCATCCGGAGTCTATTATGACCTCCTTTGGGAAAGAAATGCTCAGAAATTTCATTGAGACATACCGCAAGGAAGTTATTGCGTGATGATATATGTTAACGGCCGGTATATAGAGGAGAAAGATGCAGTTCTTTCTCCTTTTGACCATGGATTTTTATATGGGATCGGTGTTTTCGAAACCTTCAGGCTCTACGAAGGCTGCCCATTTTTGTTTGATTGGCATATAGAAAGGCTTGAGCGTGCGCTTCAGGATCTGCAAATCGAATATACTGTTTCAAAGCATGAGATTCTTGAGATGCTGGACAAGCTGCTTTGGCTGAATGATATCAGGGATGGCAATGCCCGCGTCAGATTGAACATATCAGCCGGAATCAGCGATAAAGGCTTTGTTGCCCAGACTTACGATAACCCAACCGTTTTATGCATTGTGAACCAGCTGAAACCAGAAAGCCTTCCATTCCAAAAAGAAGGCAAGGTTTTATCGATACGCAGAAACACACCAGAAGGGCCGTTCCGGTTAAAATCTCATCATTATTTAAATAATATGTATGCGAAAAGGGAAATCGGAAATGATCCGCGTATCGAAGGGATTTTCTTAACGGAGGATGGAGCTGTCGCGGAGGGCATCATATCGAATGTTTTCTGGAGAAAAGGGAGCTGCATCTACACTCCGTCAATTGACACAGGTATTCTGGACGGCGTCACGAGACGTTTTGTCATTGAAAATGCAAAGAAAATAGGACTGGAGCTTAAAACGGGCCGATACGAGCTGGAAGCTCTTTTGACAGCTGACGAAGCGTGGATGACAAACTCGATTCTGGAAATCATCCCGTTTACTAAAATAGAAGAAGTAAACTATGCGGGCCAAAACGGAGAAGCTGCCTCTGCTCTTCAAACGCTTTACAAAAAAGAAATAAAGAACATGATTCATGAAAAGGGAGGAAGAGAATGGCGCGGCAAACGATAGACCAAACACAAGTAATCCACACTAAGCCCAGCGCTTTATCATATAAAGAGAAGACACTGGTAATGGGTATTTTAAACGTAACGCCTGACTCTTTCTCGGACGGCGGAAAATATGACAGCTTGGACAAGGCGTTGATGCACGCGAAAGAGATGATCGAGGACGGTGCCCATATCATTGATATCGGAGGAGAATCCACAAGGCCCGGCGCCGAGTATGTGTCAGAGGATGAGGAGATGTCCAGAGTGATTCCTGTGATTGAGCGGATCACAAAAGAACTGGGCGTGCCGATTTCTGTAGATACGTACAAGGCTTCTGTCGCAGATGAAGCTGTTAAAGCCGGCGCATCCATCATCAATGATATTTGGGGAGCGAAACATGATCCGAAGATGGCTTCTGTTGCAGCTGAACACAATGCTCCAATTGTTCTCATGCATAACCGACCAGAGAGAAATTACAATGACTTATTACCGGATATGCTATCGGACTTATTGGAGAGTGTGAAAATCGCTGTTGAGGCCGGTGTGGAGGAGAAGAACATCATTCTTGATCCGGGAATCGGTTTCGCGAAAACCTATCACGATAATTTGGCAGTGATGAACAAACTCGAAATTTTCAGCGGACTGGGGTATCCGGTGCTTTTGGCAACCTCCCGAAAAAGATTCATCGGACGTGTTCTGGATCTTCCGCCTGAGGAGCGGACTGAGGGCACAGGTGCGACTGTGTGTCTCGGCATTCAAAAAGGCTGTGACATTGTCAGGGTCCATGACGTAAAACAAATTGCCAGAATGGCGAAAATGATGGACGCGATGCTGAATAAGGGAGGGGAGCACCATGGATAAGGTCTATGTAGAAGGCATGGAGTTTTATGGATATCACGGTGTGTTCAAAGAAGAAAATAAGCTTGGTCAGCGGTTTAAAGTTGATTTAACCGCTGAGCTGGATTTAAGCAAAGCAGGACAAACAGACGACCTTGAACAAACGATCAACTATGCTGAGCTCTATCACGTATGTAAAGATATCGTAGAAGGGGAGCCTGTCAAATTGGTGGAAACGCTGGCGGAACGTATTGCTGAAACTGTTCTTGAGAAATTTCAGCCGGTGCAGCAATGTACTGTGAAAGTCATTAAACCCGATCCGCCAATTCCCGGACACTATAAATCAGTAGCGGTTGAAATCACGAGAAAAAAATCATGAACAACATAGCTTATATTGCGCTTGGGTCTAATATTGGAGATAGAGAAACGTATTTAAGGCAAGCGGTGGCATTGCTTCACCAGCATGATGCGGTGACAGTGACTAAAGTATCCTCTATTTACGAAACTGACCCGGTCGGATACGAAGAACAAGATGAATTTTTGAATATGGCTGTTGAAATCAAGACGTCGCTGAACCCTTTTGAACTTCTTGAACTGACGCAGCATATAGAAAATGAGTTAGGCAGAACAAGGGAAGTGAGATGGGGACCGCGGACGGCAGACCTTGACATTTTGCTGTTTAATCGTGAAAATATTGAAACAGAGCGACTAATTGTTCCGCACCCGAGAATGTATGAGCGTATGTTTGTCCTTGCTCCGCTTGTGGAAATTTGCCCGCAGGTTGAAAAAGAGGCAACAAGCGCGGAAACAGACCAAGAAGGTGTAAGAGTATGGAAGCAGAAATCTGGGGTAGACGAATTCGTGCATTCAGAAAGCTGAAAGGTTATACTCAAGAAGAATTTGCAAAAGCGTTAGGTATATCAGTTTCTATTCTCGGCGAAATTGAACGCGGAAACCGATTGCCGTCAGCTGCCATCATTCAAGGTGCAGCAGGTGTTTTAAATATAAGCGCGGACGAATTAGCGCCGCCAGAAAAAGATAACAAATGAAGGGAGGTTAAAAATGTTTAAAATCGGTGATATTGAATTGAAAAACCGTGTTGTGCTTGCCCCGATGGCTGGTGTCTGCAACTCGGCATTCAGATTGACTGTAAAGGAATTCGGTGCTGGATTGGTATGCGCTGAAATGGTCAGTGACAAAGCGATCCTTTACAACAATGCAAGAACCATGGGTATGCTTTACATTGATGAACGTGAAAAACCGCTCAGCCTTCAAATTTTCGGAGGAAAAAAGGAAAACCTTGTGGAAGCGGCAAAGTTTGTAGACCAAAACACAACTGCTGATATTATTGATATTAATATGGGATGTCCTGTACCAAAAATTACAAAATGTGATGCGGGAGCGAAATGGCTTCTCGATCCTGATAAGATTTACGAAATGGTTTCTGCAGTAGTGGATGCGGTTGATAAACCAGTTACAGTGAAAATGAGAATGGGCTGGGATGAAGACCACATTTACGCAATAAAAAACGCACAAGCTGTAGAACGTGCGGGCGGAAAAGCAGTTGCGCTTCACGGCCGGACAAGGGTGCAGATGTACGAAGGAACGGCAAACTGGGACATCATCAAAGAAGTAAAACAATCAGTATCGATTCCGGTTATCGGAAACGGAGATGTCAAAACGCCGCAAGATGCTAAGCGTATGCTTGAGGAAACAGGAGTAGACGGTGTCATGATTGGACGCGCCGCACTGGGCAATCCGTGGATGATTTACCGTACGGTTCAATACCTTGAAACAGGTGAATTAAAAGAAGAGCCGCAAGTACGCGAAAAAATGGCGGTATGCAAACTACACCTTGACCGCCTGATTAACTTAAAAGGTGAAAACGTAGCGGTAAGAGAAATGAGAAAACACGCTGCTTGGTATCTAAAAGGTGTAAAAGGCAATGCAAAGGTTCGTAATGAAATCAATCATTGCGAGACAAGAGAAGAGCTTGTACAGCTTTTAGATGCATTTACTGTTGAAGTTGAGGCAAAAGAGCTTCAAGACGCAAAAGTAGGATAATACTCACCTCTATTTGCTGCTCACTGCCAGTTTTGTGCTGGCAGTTTTTCTGCTTCTTTCATGAAACAATATCTGTAATGGAGTGATAACAATGAGTCAAGAAGAGCAAAACCATGAAGAATTGAACGACCAGCTGCAAGTCAGACGCGATAAAATGAATCAGCTGAGAGATAACGGCATTGATCCGTTCGGTGAACGTTTTGAGAGAACTCATCAGTCTCAGGAAGTTATTTCGGCATATCAAGATCTAACCAAAGAAGAGTTGGAAGAAAAAGCGATTGAAGTTACAATCGCAGGCCGTATGATGACAAAACGCGGCAAAGGAAAAGCCGGCTTTGCGCATCTTCAGGACTTAGAAGGCCAAATCCAAATCTACGTAAGAAAAGACAGTGTTGGTGACGAGCAATACGAAGTCTTCAAGTCTTCTGACCTCGGTGATCTTATCGGCGTGACCGGAAAAGTCTTCAAAACAAATGTAGGCGAATTGTCTGTTAAAGCAACTTCTTTTGAATTGCTGACAAAAGCGCTTCGTCCGCTTCCTGACAAATACCATGGTTTGAAAGATGTTGAGCAGCGCTATCGTCAGCGCTACTTGGACCTTATCGTAAATCCAGACAGCAAACATACGTTCATCGCACGAAGCAAGATCATTCAAGCTATGAGAAGATACCTTGATGATCACGGATACTTAGAAGTAGAAACACCAACAATGCACAGCATTCCTGGGGGCGCTTCTGCACGTCCGTTTATCACCCATCACAATGCGTTAGATATTCCGCTCTATATGCGCATCGCAATCGAATTGCACCTAAAACGTTTGATTGTCGGCGGATTAGAAAAAGTATATGAAATCGGCCGTGTTTTCCGTAATGAAGGTGTCTCTACACGTCATAACCCTGAATTCACGATGATTGAGTTATATGAAGCATACGCGGACTATAAAGATATCATGAGCTTAACTGAAAACCTCGTTGCTCATATCGCCCAAGAAGTGCTTGGAACAACTACGATCCAATACGGGGAAGAACAAATCGACCTTAAACCGGAATGGAAAAGAATCCACATGGTTGATGCGGTCAAAGAAGCGACTGGCGTTGATTTCTGGGAAGAGGTTTCTGTTGAACAAGCGCGTGAATATGCAAAAGAACATGGCGTAGAGATTAAAGATTCTATGACAGTAGGCCATATCATTAACGAGTTCTTCGAACAAAAAATTGAAGAAACGCTTATTCAGCCAACGTTTATCTACGGACACCCTGTAGAAATCTCTCCTCTTGCTAAGAAAAATCCTGAGGATCCGCGTTTCACAGACCGTTTTGAGCTGTTTATCGTTGGCCGTGAACATGCAAACGCGTTTACTGAGCTGAACGATCCTATTGATCAAAGAGAGCGCTTTGAAGCGCAATTAAAAGAACGTGAAGCCGGTAACGATGAAGCTCATTTAATGGATGAAGACTTTGTTGAAGCTCTGGAATACGGTATGCCGCCAACAGGAGGTTTAGGCATCGGTATTGACCGTCTGGTTATGCTGCTGACCAATGCACCTTCTATTCGCGATGTGCTGTTATTCCCGCAAATGAGACAGCGTTAATAAAGAAGAGCGGCATCTCTATTTAAGGGATGCCGCTCTTTTTAAATTCTTAAGTATTTCTTCAAAAAAACTATTGCACTATTATTTACAAGGTGGTATATTATTATTCGTTGCCGCTAAACAAGGCGATAACGAAAAAAACTTTGAAAAAAGTTATTGACTTCACTGAGATAATGAGATATAATAATAAAGTCGCTTAAATGAAGTGAACAAAATGATCTTTGAAAACTAAACAAGACAAAACGTACCTGTTAATTCATTTTTTTATAAATCGCACAGCGATGTGCGTAGTCAGTCAAACTAGGCCTGCACAACGCAGGTCACGCAGGTGTCACCGCAGGATGCGGTGGACTTAACCTGTGATCCATTTTATCGGAGAGTTTGATCCTGGCTCAGGACGAACGCTGGCGGCGTGCCTAATACATGCAAGTCGAGCGGACAGATGGGAGCTTGCTCCCTGATGTTAGCGGCGGACGGGTGAGTAACACGTGGGTAACCTGCCTGTAAGACTGGGATAACTCCGGGAAACCGGGGCTAATACCGGATGCTTGTTTGAACCGCATGGTTCAAACATAAAAGGTGGCTTC
>NZ_JAESPO010000010.1:0-64375 GCF_016757475.1 Bacillus sp. RHFS10 | reverse complement strand
TTTCAGCGTGGTTGAAAACCCTTGAAGTCTAGGAAAGGCGAGCATTGGAGCGGAGCGAATGTCCTAATTCGTGAGCACCAACGCACAGGCTTGACAACGAATGCAAGGGTTTGTCGACACGCTGAAAGCTCCAGAACCTCTGGAGCTTTTGCTGTTTCACAACGACGATTTAATAACCTTCTTATAATAAAGAACGGACAGAAAGCCAAAAATGGAGTAGAGCGCGGTGTATAACACCATCACCAGAATCATCGGCGCCCACACCTCTGATCCGAATAAGAACCAGCCGGATTGGACGGCAAAGTAGCTGTGGAAGAGGCCGACAACAAGCGGAATGCCGAAGTTATACATTTGTTTGATGCGTATTCCCTTCATCAAATCGCCTTGTGTAAACCCGAGTTTTCTCAAAATCGTATAATTCGGTTTTTCATCTTCACTCTCACCCATTTGTTTAAAATAAAGGATACAGCCAGATGTAATCAGAAACGTTAATCCTAAGAAGCCAACGATGAACATCACGATACCAAATAGTGATTTTTGTGCGATGCTTGCATCCAGCCTTGATAAATGCTGGTCTTTCTTGTTCACCTTTTGAAATAGCTCATTCGCTTTATCCAGCTGGTCTTCATGCTTCACATTGACGGTGATACATTCAGATTGCGCCAGCTGAATACGGGGATCTTTGTTTTTGTTCAGATATTGAAACAGGCTGTCATCCACTATGACAGCGGGCAATCCCCCGCTCGTAAACGGAAAGGAGAGAAGAAATTCTTTCCTTAACCCTTTGTATTGTAGAGATGTCGTCTTATGCTTGCTTTTCACTTTTATGCTGCCTGAATCTTTTAAGCCCATGATTTTTTGCAGTAAATCGTTATATCCGGATAAAACGGCTTCCCCTTCTGGCACATCGACCTGTTCCACCTCTTTGTCACTCACAACCGCAAGCTGCATATTATGGGGGTCACTCTGCAGCTCCTTCGGGTCTCCATCCATTATATTTGCAATGTCCACATTCGCTTGCAGGAAAGGGGTTTCTTTCTTCACATATGAAATGTTGCGTTCATTCAAACTGCTTTCAAATGTTTTGGCATCTTTCTCATTCATGAATGAAAAATCAGCCGCTACATCTTGTTCAGCGGTCTTTTCTGCCGAGTAATACGAAATATAAGCGAGCGATAACAGCCCAATGGCGAGCGCTGAAACGGTTGTAATAATCGTCAATAACAACGCGTTCGATTTCATTCTGAACATGATTGATGACAGTGACAGGACTTCGGAGATATGTAAGTAGCCGCCCTTGCTTTTTCGAATGATGTTCGAGATAAACGTAACCGAACCTTTATAAAAGAGAAACGTTCCGACAATGACAGTCCCCAGAATAAAGCTCATCGCGCCGAACAGTTCATTCAGGGTCTTAAATTTACCGCCAAACAGCTCAGAAGACACATAGTATCCTGTCAAAATCAGCACGATGCCTAAAGCGCCGATCAGCATCTGGAAAAATGATATTCTCTTCACTTGGTCTTCAGTAGATGACGTCACTTTAAACAAAGATAAAATACTTTGTTTTTTGATAAACGTATAATTCATCACCATGATTAAAAGGTAAATGCCGCAGAATACAATGATCGTTTGGATCAAGGCCTGACCGGAAAAATGCAGTTTCGCATCAGCTTTGACGTCGACAATTTTGAACAGAATCATCAGGACAAGCTTCGATATCGAAAACCCCGCAGCTACCCCGATCGCTAAGGAACTGAAATACAGCATAATATTTTCCGCACTTAAGATGCGAAAGATTTTATGCTTCGTCATTCCGATTAATTGAAAAAGCCCGATTTCTTTACTCCGTCTCTTAATAAAAATCGTATTGGCATATAATATGAAGATCGACACCACGACCACAAGCAAAATCGAAGCGGTTTTAATGGCAGCGGCTCCCTTGATTGAAGACTTCACTTCATTAATCGCAGGATCATATTGGAGTGTGACAAAGGCGAAATAAAGCGCCACGCTAAAAATCAGCGCAAACACATACAAATAGTAATTCCGAAGATTCTTTTTCAGATTTCTTAGGATGAGCTGATTAATGTTCATGCTGCACCCCGCCTAACACGCCTTGCGTTTTCATGATGTCCTGGAAAAACGTTTGTCTGTCTTGGTCTCCTTTATTTAGCTGTGTATACATTTGCCCGTCCTTAATAAAAATCACTCTTCCGCAGTAGCTGGCAGCGACAGGGTCATGGGTGACCATGATAATCGTAGCATTGCGTTTCTGATTGAGCTGGCTCAGCTTGTTTAATAGATCAGAGGCTGATTTTGAATCAAGCGCGCCCGTCGGCTCATCTGCGAAAATAATGCTCGGTTCATGAATAAATGCTCTCGCGGCAGATGTGCGCTGCTTCTGGCCGCCGGAAATTTCATTTGGGTACTTATCACGGAGTTCATCAATGCCCAGCTCTTTCGCCACCTCTTCGAACTTGCGAATCGCTTCGCTTTTGGGCATTTTTGTAATCGACAACGGCAGGAGGATATTCTCTTTTACTGTCAACGTATCCAGCAGATTGTAATCTTGAAAGATAAAACCTAAATGCTGTTTTCTGAATTCAGCCAGCTGCTTTTCCTTCATTGATGTCATGTCATTTCCGTCAATGTTAATGGTTCCGTCACTGACCTGATCAATGGAGGACAGAACATTGAGCAAAGTTGTTTTCCCAGAACCTGACGCCCCCATAATACTGACAAATTCACCTTTTTGAATATGAATATCAATGCCTTTGAGCACTTCTTGTTTATTCAGCTTGTTTCCATAGCTTTTTCGAATTTTATTCGCTTGTAAGATCATCATTCCTATAATCTCCTTTATATTGGATACTCTCATTATAAAAAGGAATGCCGGGCTTTTCCTTCGATACGGCGAACAAAAAAGAAAAGCATGTGACATTTTCGTCACACGCCTATGACTCGTTCAAATTGATTCCGTTTGGGGAAAGTTAATGTAAAAACGGTTCCCGCACCGGACTCCGAACGTACATCAATATGGATCATTAACGGGGCCGCGGCTTTTTTCGCCAAGTACAGCCCCATGCCAGTGGACCCTTGATTATGGTGGTCCGTTGTGGATGTAAATCCTTTATCAAAAATGCGGGGCACATCTTTGAGATCAATGCCCCTGCCAAAGTCCTTCACTTCAAGCTGCGTCTGCTCCCCTTTTTGAACGCTTTTGATTTCAATGTCGGAGGCTTCGCTGTATTTCACCGCGTTTGTCAGCAGCTGCCTGATGATAAACGCCAGCCATTTTGCGTCGCTTAGCACTTCCTCAGCCTCCAGCTGAATATCAAAGCCGATCCCTTTTTGGATACACCACGACTGTAAATCTTTGATTTCCTTAAAAATGATGGGCTGAAGCTGAATGCATTCTACAGACAGATCATTCTCAATAAATGACATGCGCTTTTGATGAAGCTGCTGGTCAAGAAGCAGGTGAATACGCAGCCATTCATATGACAGCTGGGATTTCAAAGCTTGGTCTTCCATTCTATCGATGAGTAAATGCATCGCTGTCAATGGAGTTTTGACCTCGTGAATCCATGCCATCAGCTCATCTTTTTCATTTTCTAATGCCAAGCGATGCCGGGCTGCGGTTTGTTTTAAATGCTCCGTTTGTCCGGTAATGCTTCGTTCAACCATCGATTCAAACGGCGTTTCCGGTTCATTTATCGCTGTCACATCAAGATTGTTCTCCCAAGTTTTCAAGCTTTTATAAAACGCCGTTTCTTTCAGATAGCGGACCCAAATGAAAATGATAAAAAACAAGATACACAAATACACCATATAAAGAACATTGTTAAATGAAATCGAGGAATCAACAAAAGCAATGAAGAGCATCAAAACCTGCTGAAACAAAAACACGGCAATCCAGCTTCGCCTTTCAGTAAGGAATGCTTTAATCATAGAAATGATCCTCTTCCTTCGCCATGTAGCCTTGGCCGACTTTCGTCTCGATATATGTGCCAAGCTGCAGGGCGTCCAGTTTTTTTCGCAGGCGATTGACATTGACGGTCAGCGTATTATCACTCACAAACCGCTCATCGTTCCACAAGCTTCTGATCAGCTCTTCACGGCTGACAATCTTGTTTTTTTGTTCTATTAATTGTTTGAGAATGAACATTTCATTTTTCGTCAGTTCAACAGAGCCTTTGTCATTGCTGACGAGATTCTGCTCCGCGTCTATGGCAGCCCCGCACCACGTTTTGAGCGTGCTCGGCTCTGTATTATAATGATACACACGCCGGAAGATCGCTTGGATTTTCGCAATCAGCACATCAAAATGAAACGGCTTTTGAATAAAGTCATCTGCCCCGAGCTGCATGGACATCACCATATCAGCAGGATGATCCCGGGAGGATAAAAAGAGAATCGGAACATTTGACCGGGAGCGGATCAGCCGGCACCAATGAAACCCGTCAAATTTAGGCAGCTGAACATCAATAATGACACAATCAGGCTTAACCGCTGCAAATTCCTGCAGCACTTGACTAAAATCTTGAATGCCATATACATCATAAGACCATCCCGTTAAACGATCCTTGATTTCATGAAACAGCGATTCATCATCTTCAATCAGCAAAAGTTTAAACAATCGACTCACCGCGCTTTTTCCTTTTTTATTCAAGTGTATAGCAAAACACCATCATACGCCATAGAGAAAGCCGGCTGTCTCAGCCGGCTCGTACGCATTATAATTCTCTTCTTAACGCTGTCAGCACGTTGGTTTTGGTCGCTTTTCTCGCCGGGTTCATCCCGGAAATCACGGCTACCCCTCCGCAAATCACCACAGCGATGATCACAAGGCTGGCCGGGATGTAGGAGAAGGTGTAATTCAAATCGCCCGCATCACTTCCGCTTGTCGCCGCGAGAATCATCGGGACAGCCAGATTGACAAGGAAGCTTACGCCGTAAGAAATGATAATCCCAATCACACAGCCTAAAATTCCGATATACGCGCTTTCCATCAGGAACATTCGGCGAATGATGGACGGACTCGCCCCAATCGCTTTCATAATGCCAATCTCCTGCGTTCTTTCTGTCACCGCCATCGTCATCGTGTTAAAAATGCCGATCGCAGAGATGATAACCGCGATACATCCGACAAAGATCAGGCCGATTTTGAAGACCATGAAGAAGGTGTTGGCGCCCTCAAGCTCGGTAGTAACTGATGTGACATAGTATCCATCATCTGTCAGATCATTTGTCAGCTGTTCCACGTTCTCAAATTTATCAGCAAAAACGCCAGTGTTTTTTTCAACATTTCCGCCTTTGAAATCTAAGAATTCCGAAAAATCCTTCTTGAATTGATCACTGATGAAAATGTTTGAGTCCTCCATCCAATCTTGAGATGGCTTTTTTGTAATACCGACAATTTTAAAATCATATGTTTTTGTTTTTTCAACATCCCCTGTTTTAGGATTTGTTTTTGATACACTTAATTCAATCGTTTTGTTCAGAATATCTTTTGTATAGCCGTCTGGTTCTTTTATATCTTCCGGGTTTCCTTTTGCTTCCTCTATTTTTTTGTTATACGCTTCCGATTCTTTTTTCGTCAATAATCCCTTTGCAAAGTCGTATCCTACTACAATTTCATTTTCCGACTTTGCGACTCTTCCTTTATCCAACTCCATATTGGCCTTTAGTTCATCGTTCATATTGGTAAAGATGAGATTAGAACTTTCATTTGTGCGATTGCCTAAAGTTGCTTTGTTTGGTTCATACACTTGTGTTCTTTCTACAACTGACCTTACATGATCATACTTCTCTAAATCTGCTTTTTTAATGGGCTTATCGCCTTCCTTGCCCATTACACTGACTTTCGTCACAACCTGCTGGCTCATCGTCATATCCGTAATCGTCTTTTGTATCCCGAATCCAACCGACGACAGCACAACCAAAAACGCACACGCCATTGTTGTCGCAAGAATTGTCATAAAGACACGGAGCCTGTTTTTCTTCATATTTCTTCTGATAAAATGAACCTGATCCTTAAACCTCAACCGTAATTCCTCCTTTTAACACACCGTCATGAAGCTGAAATTTTGAATGTCCGATAGAAGCGACTTCATCATCGTGGGTAATGATCACAAATGTAATGCCCCGCTCGCGGTTCAGCTGCTGAATCAAATCCAGCACTTCCTGTTCCGTTTCTGAATCAAGGCTTCCCGTCGGCTCATCCGCTAAAATAATGGATGGATTTAAAATCAACGCTCTCGCAATACTGACACGCTGCTGCTGGCCGCCTGACAGTTCATTCGGATAATGAGCGGCGTGATTCTCCAGACCGACGCGTTTCAGCATGTCCTGCACCTTTTGCTTGCGCTCAGACGGTTTGATTCCTTTTAACGCCAGCGGCATTTCAACATTTTCATACGTCGTTAACCCCGGGATGAGCTGAAAGCTTTGAAAAATAAACCCAAAGTGTTCAAGGCGGAACTGAGCCCATTCCTTTTCATTAAAGCCAGTGACATCAGTTCCGTTAATGACAATCCGCCCTTTTGTCGGCGATATGTAGCCGGAAATTAAATTCAAAAGCGTTGACTTCCCCGACCCGCTTCGTCCGACTATACAGGCGATTTCACCTTTCGCCACGCTTAATGAAACATCTTTCAATACTGGCACTTCATTCTCACGGCCTTTTTTTCCGATCGTGAAAGAATGGTCGATATGCTGAACATCAATCATATTATTCTCTCCCTTACACATGTTTTGTTTTTTTATAAATCGCAAAATAACTGATGAAGAAACCAATTACCGCGCCTGCAGCCATGCCGATGAGATAACCGGTAAAGCTCTCGCTTGCAGAAAATCCAAAATAGCCGAAGCCCATGATTCCTATGATAATAACGATGATCTGCACCGGACGGTCAAGCGGCTTCCATAAGAAGAAATACCCGTTTCTTTCATTAGACAGTTTGACAAAACTAATATAGCCGATGATGTAGAAGATGATAGTCATGATAGCCGGAATCACTAAATAATGAGGTGAATTCTCCACCCATTTCGAGTCTACATAGGTTATTGGAATTAAATACCGCACCCATTCTGGTACTGGACCATGAATGAACTCTATTGATCCGCCAAAAAGGATCTCGAGGTTGATCATAGGCAGGCTGATGAGTAAAAACGGCGAAATAGCCACGGTAAATGAGACCAAAAGCTGTGCGAAAATATGACCCGTCAGAGCTCCGCCAGCCATAACCAAAGAATAAGCTAAGACGCTGACAATGATCATTCCCAAACTGTAGTTGTGAAAATAAACGGCCTGATCAGGCTTCAAAAGCACGAGCAGCAAAACAGATAAAAGATAACCTACGAGCTGCGGTACCACAATCACTATTCCACCGGTGAGGAACTTCGCATTAAATATCTGCCCTCGTGTATATGGAAGGCTTAATGTAAAATCAAAGAAGCTCTTGCTACGTTCAATTCCAAGCTGGCTGACCGCTAAAACGACTCCCCAAATCCAAAAGAATGAAATGAATGTGCCGTTTAAATAATCAACACTGAATACGCAGGGGCCGACCCACTCGTTCTGATTAGCCACGCAGCCTTGATATGAGATGTACGTATTTAATACGGTAAAAGGATTGCTAAGCATAAATACCAAAAAAATCATGATGAGCAGCGCTTTATTTTGCTTCCACTCTTTATAAAATAGCCCGGAATCCGGCACATCACTTCCCTCCAAACCGAAAGTATTTCTTAATGTTTCGTTTTCTTATAAATAGAGAAGTAGCTCACAAAAAATCCAACTACGGCTCCAATAATCATTCCAAAAATGTAACCCATGATGGAATGTCCGGCTGAATATCCAAATAAACCAAAACCAAGAATACCGAAAGACATAACCAGAATTTGTACAGGACGGTCTAATCTGTTCCAAAGGAAAAAGTGTCCGTTTCGCTCACTTGGATGCTTTTTGAAGCTTATATAGCCAATCAAGTAAAACAGAATGCTCATGGCAGCTGGAATCAATAAAATATATTTACTGTCAGACAGCCATCCATTTGCAACGTAACCAATAGGTACAAGATATGATAAATTGCTTGCCAGGGAGAAATACGCCTCAGGGGAAGGGAACATTTCCCATATACTCACACCAAAAACAACTTCAAAGTTTCCAACCGGCAATGCAACAATTAAATATGGTAATGCCGCAGCAGCAAAGGCCGTTAATAACTGGGCAAAAACATTCCCCGTTAATGCCCCAGCGGCCATCAACAAACAGTAAGCCATAAAACTAATGACGATTACTCCAACACTGCCGTGCTCAAAAAAGTAGACGTGTTCAGGGTTATAGACAAGAATTAGCAGCCAAGCAAGTAAAAAGCCAAGCAATTGCGACAGCATAATCACTAAACCGCCTAACCAAAATTTCGTCTGGAAAATTTGGCTTCTGTTATATGGGAGGCTTAATATAAAATCCATCGTGTCTTTCGAACGTTCCATTCCCAAGAAGCAAACCGCCAAAATGACACCTGGCATCCAGTTGATGTCTATCAGATTGCTTACTCTATAATTGACAATAAAATCACAATATTGCGGGTCTTGATGAGCAAGACATCCTTGATAAGACAAATACGTATTCACAATAGAGAGCGGATTTGCCAGCACTAAAAACACAATACTTAGCAAAATCACCACTTGATTCTGTTTCCACTCTCGATAGAGGAGACCTCGGTCTACCATCTCCGCTTCCCTCCAAACTTCGCAATGAACACTTCTTCCAAGTTGACAGGAAGCTCGTTCCACACTTTTGGCTTCAGCTTTCTTAAAAAGTTCTTCTTCTCTTCGTCGCTTTTCGGAATCAGGACCGTATAGAACACGCCGGCCTGATCGAGCATCGGAATATTTTGTTCTCTGATCTCCAAGTTGACATCTGTATCAAACGCCATTTGAATTTTGATGTATTCCTCTTTTAGCTCATCAAGATCCATCACATTCGTCAGCCTGTTATCTTCGAGAAAACCGATTCTGTTGCACATCCGCTCTATGTCCTCAAGCCGGTGGGAGGTGATCAGAATGCTCGTATCACGCTCCGCCACTTCATCGACCATCAGCTGCAGCACATCATGCCTTGTCACCGCGTCTATTCCGTCTGTCGGCTCATCAAGGAGAATCAGCGCCGGTCTCGCCGCAAACGACAGAACGAGAGACAGCTGTTTTTTCAGGCCCGTCGACAGCTCACGGTACTTTTTCGTTTCTGGAATTTCGTATCTATTCATCAACTCATTCGCGTACGTGACGTCAAATTTCGGATAAATTCTTCTCAGGATGTCGACAAGCTGCTTATATGTATACTTGTCGTAGAAAGGGTTTTGAACGGGCATGTAGATAATATTTTGTTTGACCTTCGGATGCTTTTTGATTTCTACGCCGTCAAACAAAATCGTCCCGCTGTCTGCGAAAATGATTTGCTGGATTAAACGGAGCATCGTCGTTTTGCCTGACCCATTGCGGCCGAGGAGCCCGAAGATTTCTCCTTTTTCAATCGTTAATGAAACATCTTTTAATACTTGATTGCCGTCAATCGTTTTTGACAGCTGCCGTAATTCAATCATCCTCTTGCCCGCCTTTCACATCCATGCTGATTTCCTTCATCCATTTTTGCAGTTTTTCCAGCTCAACCCCTGCATAATGGGCATCGATGATGAGCTGTTTAAGTTGCTCTTTAATCATCGTCATCTTCCCTTCAACCAAAGTTGTTTTCGCTTGCTCCGAAATATAGGTCCCTCTGCCCCGCAGCGTTTCGATAATCCCTTCACGCTCAAGCTCTTTGTACGCTTTGCTGACAGTGTTCGGATTCGCAATAATGATCGTCGCCAATTCTCTGACAGAAGGAAGCTTATCACCAGGCGTCATGATCCCTTTTAAACAAAGCTCTTTCATTTGCTGAATGATTTGTTCGTAAATGGGTGTTGAGCTTCTTGGATCGATTTGAATCATTTACTTCCCTACTTTCTATACGATCTGAACCTTTTATAAATAAAACTGATCAATTATACTTTTTTGCCATTCAAAACCGATCATCACAAGAACAAGAAAAAAAGAACAAGCGATCACAGATGCCGCGATCAGCATCGGCAAGTTACGTTTGTTTCGTTTTTTATGTTTCATAACTGCCTCCTTCATTTCAATCTAAATTGACTAATCTATTTTGAGTGTCTATAGTGTATTACATCAATTAGTACACTCAATACAATAAATACTTTTACGCCTAAAGTCAATCCTTTTTTTACAAAAAAACGGACCCTTAGTCAAAAGGGTCCGTTTCTTACACATCAAGAGGGTGATGCAGGATCATATTATTTTGCAAAGCTTGAAGCTGAAGCCTCATTCTGTACAGCTGTTCTCTCTGCTGGTCATTTGACGACAGCCACAGCTTATTTAAAGCATTTACCGCATTTTCAAGCTGCATTTGCGCGTCACTGTATTCTTGGTCGTTATAATGCTCTTGTTTTGAAGCGAGTTTAAGCTGTTCTTCAGCATCATCATACGCCTGCATACATTGCTGGAGATGTTCATCTACTGATTGTCTTGTTGCCACAGTAACCCCTCCTCTTGGTAATGGAAACAATCCATCACTCATATTGTAGCCCCATCTCACTTCGTTCAATAAAGTAATTTATGGTCGATATTCATTTGTTCTCTTGTGAAATGCGTGCTACAATTTTAGGATGCAATCGTACGCAAGGAGGCACATGAATTGTGATGCAGAACAATCCTTTTCCTTATTCAAATACGGAAAAACGCTATCATACATTGAATTATCATCTTAGAGAACATTTCGGCCATAAGGTGTTTAAAGTGGCGCTTGACGGCGGCTTTGACTGTCCGAATCGGGACGGCACCGTTGCCCACGGCGGCTGCACTTTTTGCAGCGCAGCAGGTTCAGGCGATTTTGCCGGAAACCGGGCCGATGATTTAATTACGCAATTCCATGACATCAAAAACCGCATGCACGAAAAATGGAAGGACGGAAAATACATCGCTTATTTTCAGGCCTTCACCAATACTCACGCGCCGGTTGAGGTGCTTCGTGAGAAATTTGAATCCGTTCTCGCCCTAGACGATGTGGTCGGCATTTCGATCGCCACACGTCCGGACTGTCTGCCCGATGATGTCGTTGACTATTTGGCAGAACTGAATGAACGCACGTATTTGTGGGTGGAGCTTGGGCTTCAAACGGTTCATGAACGGACTGCTCTTCTGATCAACCGCGCACATGATTTTAACTGTTATGTGGAAGGCGTCAATAAGTTAAGAAAACACGGCATACGTGTCTGCTCCCATATTATCAACGGACTGCCTTTGGAAGACCGGGACATGATGATGGAAACCGCAAAGGCCGTCGCAGATTTGGACGTCCAGGGCATTAAAATCCACCTGCTGCACCTATTGAAAGGCACGCCGATGGTCAAGCAATATGAAAAGGGAAAACTGGAATTCCTTTCTCAAGATGAATATGTGCAGCTCGTTTGTGATCAGCTTGAGATCATTCCGCCGGAAATGATCGTTCACCGCATTACAGGTGACGGACCAATTGAATTGATGATCGGGCCGATGTGGAGCGTCAACAAATGGGAAGTGCTTGGCGCCATTAATAAAGAACTTGAAAATCGCGGCAGCTATCAAGGGAAGTTCTTCCAGCATCTTGAGGAGGAATCAGCTCTATGATTTTGAAAAAAATTCTTCCTTACAGTAAAGAACTGCTGAAAATGGCAGCGGGGGAAGGAGATATCGTCATAGATGCAACGATGGGCAACGGCCATGATACGCAGTTTTTAGCGGAGCTCGTCGGTGAAAACGGCCATGTGTACGCATTCGACATCCAAGAATCAGCCGTAGCCAACACGAAGGATCGGCTCGGTAAGACATATCAAGAACGAACAACGTTATTTCACAAAAGCCATGACAAAATCGCTGAATCCCTCCCGCCGGAAACACATGGCAAAGTGGCTGCCGCTGTGTTTAACCTTGGCTATCTGCCGGGCGGGGACAAGTCGGTTACGACCAACGGAAATTCAACCATCAAAGCGATTGAGCAGCTTCTCAGCATCATGAAAGATGGGGGCTTGATTGTTCTGGTTGTTTATCATGGCCACCCGGAAGGCAAAGCTGAAAAAAACGACGTGCTCGATTTTTGCCGAGACTTGGATCAGCAATCAGCTCGTGTGTTAACATATGGATTTATCAATCAGCAAAATGATCCGCCATTTATTGTCGCCATCGAAAAAAAAGCTCAAATCAGCAAATGATTTGAGCTTTTTTCTTTGAGTTTTTCATCCAGGCTATTTTTTGAAATTTTCGATAGGCTCTGCCGTTGATATAAAAGAAAAAGGAGGTTTTTCCGCTGGCTTTGATCAGCTTCTTCGCGAGCCGGCCCATTTCCTTTTGGCCCGCCACTTTATCATCTGACAAATAAACGCCCAGCAAGCCGCGATTGATTAAACGATGGAAGTTTTCATGCGGAATGCCGTGCAAATGTTCATCGGCTTTTTGGATAAAGTGTTCAAGCCGCTTCATCATTTCTTCATGCGATTGATAATACGAGCAGAAATTCAAGTCCCCTTCCAGCAAGTCCTCCTCCTGATCAATCAAATAATCGAGCAGAATGTGAAGACCTTGTATGTAAGGAAAATAACTATTGCGAATTTTTTTAGCGGTGTTTTCCGTGAAATCAGGCTGGAATGAATACGCAACAAGACAGAAAATGCCTAATGTAGAGCCTGCACAAGCCGAAAATTCATACCATTCCATCTCAGGAAGCTCTGATTCATATTGAGTAAACCACTTCTCAAGCCTCGGAACACGCTCATGCTCAATGACGTGCTTATGCACCTGCAAATCGCAATAATAGCCGCATAGTTCAAGCAGATACGGTTTAATCATGTCGTAGTGCTCAATTGAACCAAGAACACGCTGACACGTTTTGACCAATTCATGCAAATACCCGCTGTCATCCTGTTCTTCTCTGAATTGATAATAATTGCGCGGCTCCGCTCCCACTGTCAGTGCGTCCTGCATTGAGGCGTGGAGCATCCGAAAATCCTGCGGGTCAAGTGAGGTGCTGCGGTCGCACAGATTGTCCAGATAATCACTGATCGTTTGATACGCGATGATAAACTCGACACATTTCTGCTTTTGATTGCCTGACAATAACGCCAGTATGCCGCCGCCTTCACAGTGAAACGTTTTGTCTCGAATACTTGCGGTTGCCTGTGCTTTTAATTCACTGTTATGAATTGATTCTGATTTTCGCTTCCATATGTCCAGCTCTTGATGAACGAGCGGAAAAATATCTCGATATACTTTTGCCATCAGTCCAAAAGGATGTTCCGGTACTGTCAACACATGCACCCCCAATTCGTTCAAATATATTGATCAGTAAACGCTCTTGCTGCTTTAAAGACATCTTCTCTTTCGGGTTCATTAAAAATTTCATGATAAAGCCCTTCCCACTCTCTGTACGCTTTATTTCGGGAAGCAACACCTGAAAACCACTTGATCACCATCGTTTTGTCAACAAGCTTGTCGTCACCTGCCTGCATCACAAGAAGCGGCACTCTCAAAAACGCATCTGTCGGCACCATCGCTGACTCAATTGTTTTCAATAGTTCTCTGTACCACCTGACAGATACTTTCCTGACGTATAACGAGTCGTTTTGGTCGGCCTCGATGACATCCTCATTACGCGTCGCCATATCAATTGATAAACCCGAATCAACCCTAAGCGACGGAGCGATGACATTTAGGCCTCTTGATGCAAGATCAAGCGCTTTATTGACTTTAATTTGCAGTCCGAGACACGGTGATGATAAAATAATTCCCGTGATCCGGGGATTTCTTTGCTGTTTAAACCATTCAATCGCGATCAGGCCGCCCATGCTGTGTCCAAGAAGAAAAACCGGCAGCTCAAAGGTTCGTGCTTTATCTATCCAAGTATCTACTTCATCAATGTATTCTTGAAATGAGCGAATATGACCTCTTGCCCTTGTCGTTGTTCCCTGACCCGGCAAGTCGCCCATGACAACGTGATAACCCGAAGATCTCCACATTTCAATCAGCCATTTATATCGTCCGTGATATTCACTTGCTCCGTGAATCATCACAATGACTGCAACAGGTCTGTCTGCTTTCCAGGTCCACATGCTCTTCACCTCATACGAAATTTAAATAGAGAAAGAAGGATGAATATTATGATCTACCCTTATAAGAAACATATGCCAGATATCCACCCAACAGCCTTTGTAGCTGATAACGCAACAATTACCGGTGATGTTGTTATCGGAGAACAGTCCAGCATTTGGTTTTCTGTTGTCATAAGGGGAGATGTCGCGCCGACCAGAATCGGAAACAGAGTCAATATTCAAGATTTAAGCTGCCTCCATCAAAGCCCGAACCGGACGCTTCTCATTGAAGATGACGTCACGATAGGCCATCAGGTTACACTTCATAGCGCTGTCATCCGCAAGAATGCCTTAATCGGCATGGGCTCAATCATTTTGGACGGAGCCGAAATTGGCGAAGGCGCCTTTATTGGTGCCGGCAGTCTTGTGCCGCCGGGAAAAACCATTCCGCCTGGCCATCTCGCCTTTGGCCGTCCTGCAAAAGTCATCCGCCCTTTGACGGAAGAAGACCGGCAAGATATGCAGCGAATACGGTCGGAATATGTAGCAAAGGGCCAATACTATAAATCACTTCAATAAACATAAGACCTGCTTCGTCTTACTTTACCATTTTTCAAATTATGTTTGAAAGCAATAACCATCGGTTACCCGGGCGTAATGACCGTTCGGGTTTTGATTTTTCCATCAAACATTCACATATGGCATCAAACGTATGACTTTTATCTTATCATAAAACATGATTCACAACTGTAGGCAGCCGCTCAAAAACACATTCCTATTCTTTCCTGTTCTTGATTTTCTATGAGCACACACAAAAAGAGCTCACTGTGAGCTCTTTTTGTCAACTGATATTTCGTTCGCTGGCAATAGACATTTTTCTTATGGAAACCTTTTGCATAATACAGCAAGTAAGATGAGAAACCAAACCGGTCCGACAATCACGGATCCTCCTGTATCAGAACTGTAAGCCATAAGAATAAAGATAAATGCTAAAAATGCCAATGATATTTAAGACGCAAACAGAAAAAAACGGATTGGTAATCAATAATGATGGAGAAATAAAGGTATCATAACAAGGCTTTCGACGAATCGAAAGCCTTGTCTGTTACACAAAGATGACTTCTTTAGGCTGATGGTTCAGCTCTTCAGGCATATAGCGTTTTTCGATATTGATGCTATGCCAGATCATAAAGATCAGTACAGTCCAGATTTTACGGCTGTTATCTGCCTTGTCCGCACAATGGTCTTCAAGAAGCTGCAGGACATACTCCTTGTGGATATAAGCATCCGTTTGGCTTTCCTGAATAATATTCCGCACCCATTCGTTCATTTCGTTTTTCAGCCAATGACGGATCGGTACAGGGAAACCGAGCTTTTTGCGGTTTAATACGTGTTCAGGCACAATTCCTTCAGCGGCTTTGCGAAGAAGATACTTCGTCGTGCCGTTCTTCGTTTTCAGCTCATCAGGAATTTTCGAAGCAACATCAAATACAACTTTATCCAAGAATGGCACACGGAGTTCTAAAGAATTCGCCATCGTCATTTTATCCGCTTTTAACAAAATGTCCCCGCGCATCCAAGTGTGGATATCGACATACTGCATTTTATTAATATCGCTGTATGAGTTGCTCTCTGTAAAGTAAGTCTTCGTCACATCGCGATATGAAAGGTTCGGATTATAATGCTTCAGCAGCTGTTTTTTGACAGACTCTTCGAAGATCTTCGCGTTACCGATGTAACGATCTTGAAGCGGTGTGCAGCCGCGTTCAAGCAGGCTCTTTCCTCTCATGCCCTCAGGCATAACAGCCGCAACGTGCAGAAGCATCTTTTTCAGGCCGGACGGAATGCGTTCAAACGGTTTAAGGGATAGCGGCTCACGGTAAATGTTATATCCGCCGAAGAGCTCGTCCGCACCTTCACCTGATAAAGCAACCGTTACATGTTTTTTCGCTTCTTTTGCAACAAAGTACAATGGAATCGCTGCCGGATCAGCAAGCGGATCATCAAAATGCCATACGATCTTTGGAAGCTCGTTCATGTATTCCTCAGGCGAAATGACTTTGCTGATATTCTCAATGCCTAACGCCGCGGCGGTTTCTTTCGCTACATCAACTTCACTGAAGCCCTGCTGCTCAAATCCGACAGAGAATGTTTTTAAGCTCGGATGCAATTCCTTCGCTACAGATACAATAAAGGAAGAATCAATTCCGCCAGACAGGAATGAACCGACAGGAACGTCACTTCTCATATGAACATTTACAGAGTCATAGATCGCGTCTCTGACTTCTTTCACAAGCTTATCTTCTTCAGTCTGAACTGGTTTGAAGTTCGCTTTGAAATACGTTTTGAATGTGATATCGCCATCTGGGCGGATTGTAAACTGTGAACCCGGCTCTATTTTTTTCACATTGGCATCAAGCGTGTTTGGTTCAGGAACGAATTGGAATGACATGTACTGCTGCAATGCCTCTTTATCTATTTCAATATCATTTTGAGCAACCATTAAACTTTTTCTCTCTGAGGCAAAATAAACCTGATCATTGATCGTTGTGTAATACAATGGTTTAATGCCGAACGGATCTCTTGCTCCATACAGCACATGATCGTTTTTATTCCAAATCAGAAAGGCAAACATACCGCGCAGTTTGGACGCGGCTTCTTCTTTGTAGTGACGATAAGTCGCAAGAAGAACCTCTGTGTCCGAATCCGTATTGAATGTATACCCCTTTGCTTCAAGTTCTTCTCTCAGTTCAATATAGTTATAGATTTCTCCGTTAAAGATAATCCAATAGGTTTCATCTTCATATGATAAAGGCTGTCCGCCATTTTCTACATCAATAATGCTGAGCCGTCTGAATCCGAATCCAACGTGCTCATCATGGAAATATCCATCACTGTCAGGACCGCGGTGAACGATCATTTGGTTCATTTGTTTGATTAGTTCTTCTTGATCAGCGGTTTGAGCTAACGGATGCTTGTTAAAAACCCCGACAAATCCACACATAGTATTGCCTCCATAATTAAAATTGTCATCATTGAACCCCTATTTATAGACGCTGTGAATAGTATTTGGTTTCACAGTTATGTAAAAATATAAACATGAATACAACGATAAAAAAAGGAAAGCCGCTTAACCAGTAAGCGGCTATAAAATTATTCTCCTAACGCTTCTTTGCGCAGCTGCTCCGCTTTGTCTGTACGCTCCCACGGAAGATCAACATCGTGACGTCCGAAGTGGCCGTACGCAGCAGTTTGTTTGTAGATCGGACGGCGTAAATCAAGCATTTTGATAATGCCGGCAGGTCGTAAATCAAAGTTATTGCGAACAACTTCAATCAGTTTTTCCTCAGAAGCTTTTCCGGAACCGAATGTGTTGATTGAGATTGACACAGGCTGTGCAACACCGATCGCGTAAGCAAGCTGCACTTCGCAAGAATCAGCAAGCTCAGCCGCAACGATGTTTTTCGCAACGTATCTCGCTGCATAAGCAGCAGAACGGTCTACCTTCGTCGCATCCTTGCCTGAGAACGCGCCTCCGCCGTGGCGTGCATAGCCGCCATACGTATCAACGATGATTTTGCGTCCTGTAAGTCCCGCATCCCCTTGAGGGCCTCCGATAACGAAACGTCCTGTAGGGTTGATGAAATATTTTGTTTCTTCATCAATCAGCTCTTCAGGAACAACCGGATTGATAACATGTTCTTTAATGTTGCGCTGGATTTGCTCAAGCGTAATTTCAGGGTGGTGCTGAGTTGAAATAACAATCGCGTCAATACGGACAGGTTTGTTATTTTCATCGTATTCAACGGTTACTTGTGTTTTGCCGTCAGGGCGAAGGTACGGAAGAATATCTTCTTTACGGACTTCACTCAGGCGGCGGGCCAATTTATGAGCAAGTGAAATCGGAAGAGGCATAAGCTCTTTCGTTTCGTTGCACGCATAACCGAACATTAAACCTTGGTCACCCGCACCGATCGCTTCAATTTCTTCATCGCTCATTGTGCCTTCACGGGCTTCAAGCGCTTGGTCTACACCCATCGCGATATCAGCAGACTGCTCGTCAATTGATGTTAAAACCGCACAAGTTTCCGCATCAAATCCGTATTTCGCACGTGTGTATCCGATTTCTTTAATGGTTTGACGAACCGTCTTCGGAATGTCAACATACGTAGATGTTGTGATCTCTCCGCTGACAAGAACCAAACCGGTTGTCACTGACGTTTCACAAGCCACACGCGCGTTAGGGTCTTTCTTTAAAATTTCATCTAAAATGCTGTCAGAAATCTGGTCGCAGATTTTATCCGGATGTCCCTCCGTAACAGATTCTGATGTAAATAAACGACGATTTTTACTCATGATTTGCTTCCTCCTGCACAAGGCCTCCCGATAGACCTTGTATATATGATACGGAACTCGCTCCCTCTTATACAATGTAACGTTATATTAGAGAATGTTAATTGGCATATTTTATGAAATAAAAAAACCTTTTCCATCGAGGAAAGGGTTTGGTCTTTGTGCCTTTCACTCTTATCGCTCAAGGAATCATACAACCTTGCAACAGGTTAGCACCTTGGTTGTCTCACACAGCTGAACCTAATAAATAACAGAGAAACCGGTTGCTGGGCTTCATAGGGCCTGTCCCTCCGCCAGCTCGGGATAAGAGTATCCGCTCAATGAAATATCTTATCGTAAAAGGGTTTGCAATGTCAATATGATTCAGAAGAAATAGGCACCTATATCAAGGGAAAACAATGGAAACGCACACACAAAAAACGATAAATAGTATAGACTATTTGAAAATATATGTTATACTAATTCACAATTAGCAAAACACAAAAAACGATAAAGGAAGGTTTCATATGAACTCAGTTGATTTAACCGCTGATTTACAAGCCTTATTAACAAGTCCAAATGTGTGTCATAATTTATCAGCAGCACAGCTTACAGAAAAAGCACTGTCCCGAAACGAAGGCATTTTAACATCCACGGGTGCCGTTCGGGCGACAACAGGCGCTTACACAGGACGTTCGCCTAAAGACAAATTCATCGTGCAGGAAGAAAGCACGAAAAATAAGATCGATTGGGGTACGGTGAATCAGCCGATTTCAGAAGAAGCGTTTGAGCGGCTCTACACAAAAGTTGTCAGCTATCTGAAACAGCGGGATGAGCTATTTGTTTTTGAAGGATTTGCCGGAGCAGATGAAAAATACAGACTGCCGATTACCGTCGTGAATGAGTTCGCTTGGCACAATTTATTCGCCAGACAGCTGTTTATCCGCCCGGAAGGCCATGATAAGAAAACAGTTGAACAGCCGTTTACCATTCTTTCCGCTCCGCATTTTAAAGCAGATCCAAAAACAGACGGCACACATTCCGAAACGTTTATTATTGTCTCTTTCGAAAAGCGGACGATTTTAATCGGCGGAACAGAGTATGCCGGAGAGATGAAGAAATCCATTTTCTCTATTATGAATTTCCTGCTCCCCGAAAGAGATATTCTATCCATGCACTGCTCTGCCAATGTCGGTCAAAAAGGCGATGTCGCCCTTTTCTTCGGACTCTCTGGAACAGGTAAGACCACCCTGTCAGCCGATGCTGACCGCAAGCTGATCGGCGACGATGAACACGGCTGGTCTGACACAGGCGTCTTTAATATTGAAGGCGGGTGCTACGCCAAATGCATTCATTTAAGCGAGGAAAAGGAGCCTCAAATCTTTAACGCGATCCGCTTCGGGTCTGTTCTCGAAAATGTTGTTGTTGATGAAGAGACACGCGAAGCCAATTATGATGATTCCTTCTATACCGAAAACACGCGGGCGGCTTACCCGATTCATATGATTGACAACATCGTCACACCAAGCATGGCAGGCCATCCTTCAGCCATTGTATTTTTGACGGCTGATGCATTCGGAGTCCTGCCGCCGATCAGCAAACTGACGAAGGAGCAGGCGATGTACCATTTCTTGAGCGGTTATACGAGCAAGCTTGCTGGAACCGAACGCGGTGTAACGTCTCCTGAAACGACGTTCTCCACATGTTTCGGCTCACCATTCCTGCCGCTTCCTGCCCATGTCTATGCTGAAATGCTAGGCAACAAGATCGATGAACACGGCGCAGACGTTTTCTTGGTCAATACCGGCTGGACCGGCGGCGGCTACGGCACAGGCGAACGTATGAAGCTTTCTTACACGAGAGCGATGGTCAAAGCAGCGATTGAAGGCAAATTAGAAAATGCAGAAATGACGACTGACGATATTTTCGGCCTGCATATTCCGGTTCACGTTCCCGGCGTACCTGATCAGATCCTTCAGCCGGAAAACACATGGAACAACAAGGAAGAATTCAGAGAAAAAGCGATCTACCTCGCAAATGAATTCAAAGAGAATTTTAAAAAGTTCGCACATACAGATGCCATTGCGCAGGCAGGCGGCCCTCTCGTTTAAAAAGCAAAAGCCAAGAGCATTTACGCTCTTGGCTTGTTTTAATTGACAGAATGCAGGGACGTCAGCTTGTACGTAATAATGGTCCGGCCGTCTTCCCATTGAAGCTTCTGCACTTCAGCTGTGCCCGACTTTTCGCCGAACTTTGTTTTACGCACGTCCATCGGAATCTCCATCGGATACACACGATATCCGTCTTTTTCCAACGTGAATATATTTTCATCTATGCGAACTTCTTTTCCTTTTGTCACAATCAGTGTATTAAATTCAACAGGCATTCCCAAAGTGAAATCCCCTTTCGTTCTCTTTTTTCTTTATCATAACATATTTCACCGTCAGCGGTTTTTCATCCATTGTGTCAGCTGCCGCACGATACGCCGGTTTTCTTTTGGCGGAAAATAATGTGTGAATTTACTGTAGTACCACGTCTCCACCGGCTTATGCAGCTGTTTTAGCTTCTCTTCAAATAAATAGGAATGCCGAATCGAAACATTTTGGTCTTTTTCTCCATGGATTAACAGCACGGGAGCCTGAATTTTGTTTATTTGGTCAAACGGTGTTCTCCATTTATATGCCTCAGGCACCTTTTTCGGTGTTCCCCCGATGACTCTTTTCATCATTCGCCGCAAATCGTGCCGCTCCTCATATGTAAGGATCATATCGCTGACGCCTCCCCAGGAAACGAATGAAGCCGCATGCCGGCCCATTTCAATCGCAGTGAGCATTCCCATCATTCCGCCGCGGGAAAAGCCGAAAATATGGATTCTGTCCTTTTTGACATTCGGATGCTGCTGAAGCAGGCGAAAAGCAGAAAAAGCATCCTCCCTGTCTTCTCCGGCAAAATCCTCGTTGCCCTCGCCTCCTTGATTTCCTCTGTAGAATGGAGCAAACACAACAAATCCTTGGGACGCAAACTGGATAATCCGGCCCGGCCGAACCATGCCCACGCTTTTAATCCCGCCGCGCAAATATAAAAATCCGTCATACTGTCCCGGTGCCGCCGGCTCAGCAAGAAGCCCCTTTATCCGTAAGCCATTTGAAAGATAACAGATCGTATACAGATGCACATGCTGACTTGGCGACGGAAATCTTCTTTTCTCAACAATCAAAGCAGCCGCCTCCTTTTCTATATGTTTTCCTTACTCTAAACTTACATCCGGCGAACCTGATTAGGCATTCACACATTTTTATACCCATCATACGATATGTAAAGCAAAAAAGGATATTAACTTGATGCTAAATAAGGAGGTTGTCTATGTGAACAAATGGTTAAGGCTGGGATGCGCCTGTGTCGGCAGTATATTTCTGATGATCGCTCTGGCAGCTTGCAAGCAGGAAGAAACACTCACCAAAGTCAAAGTAGCCGAAGTGACCCATTCGATTTTTTACGCGCCTTTATATGTCGCTGAGTCTAAAGGATTTTTCAAGGAACAAGGGCTTGATGTCAATGTAAGCACGACATGGGGCGGCGACAAAACGATGACCTCGCTTCTTTCAAACGGCTCCGACATCGCCCTTGTCGGATCAGAAACATCTATTTATGTCGAAGCGCAAGGAGCTAAAGACCCCGTCATTAATTTCGCCCAGCTGACTCAGACAGACGGAACGTTTCTTGTCGCGAGAGAAGATGCTGAACACTTCGACTGGGATCAGCTGAAAGGAAAAACGTTTCTCGGCCAGAGAAAAGGCGGCATGCCGCAAATGGTCGGCGAGTATGTACTGAACAAACATAAGATTAACCCGCATAAGGATGTTGATCTCATCCAGAACATAGACTTCGCCAATATCGCCAATGCATTTGCTTCTGGAACCGGCGATTATGTACAGCTCTTTGAACCTCAAGCTTCGCTGTTTGAGAAAAAAGGCATCGGCCATATCGCGGCTTCGTTCGGAGAAGAATCAGGCCAGGTTCCTTATACGACTTTTATGGCGAAACAAAGCTACCTGAAGAAACATGAAGACACCGCAGTCAAGTTTACAAAAGCCATTTATAAGGCACAGCAATGGGTGGAAAATCACTCTGCGAAAGAAATCACAGAAGCCATTAAAGGAGAATTTGATGATACCGATCCAGAAGTCATCGAAACATCCATTGACCGCTATAAAAAACAGCATTCGTATTCGCCGGACCCTCTGCTCAACGAAAAAGAATGGGAGCTGCTCCAAACCATTATGGATCAATCGGGAGAACTGCCGAAGCGCATTCCATACAATCAGCTTGTAAATAAACAAATTGCCGAAAAAGTCACCTCGGAAAAATAGGAGGCGCCATCTATGTCTTTCTTACATGTCGACCATGTAACCCATACTTATTTTTCTATTAAAGAAAAAACGACGGCCGTGCGGGATATTCATTTCGAGGCCGAAAAAGGTGATTTCATCTCATTTCTCGGCCCAAGCGGCTGCGGAAAAACAACGCTGCTTTCCATTATCGCCGGCCTGATTGAGCCAGCGGAAGGCAGAGTTCTGATTGAAGGCAGTGAGCCGAATCAAAAAGAACATAACATTGGCTACATGCTTCAACAGGATTACTTATTTCCCTGGAAATCTATCGAGGAAAATGTGCTTCTCGGTTTAAAAATCGCCGACACGCTGACGGAAGAAAGCAAGGCTGCTGCACTCGGTCTATTGTCTGGGTTCGGTCTCATAGATGTGGAGAAAAAATATCCGAAAGAGCTGTCGGGCGGTATGCGCCAGCGGGCCGCGCTTGCAAGAACTCTTGCGCCAAATCCAAGTCTGCTTTTGCTGGATGAGCCATTTTCCGCGCTTGATTTTCAGACAAAGCTTTCATTGGAAAACCTGGTATTCCGCACATTAAAGGAGTATCAAAAAACAGCGGTGCTTGTCACTCATGATATTGGGGAAGCGATAGCGATGAGCGATACGATCTTTTTATTTTCAAATCAGCCGGGCAGCATTCACCAGATTTTTACGATCCCTAAAGAATTGGCCGCGATGATGCCTTTCGACGCCCGTCAGGAGCCATCCTTCCAAACGCTGTTTCAAACGATATGGAAGGAGCTGAATTCTCTTGAGAAACAGCAAAGAAACCATTGATCTGCTTCACGAGCAATATCAATTCAAACAGAAAAAGGAAAAACGGAATGTCTATTCCTTTCAGCTTGCCATATTTATTCTCTTTTTCTCGGGGTGGGAAATCTCCAGCAGGCTCGGCTGGATCGATCCGCTGATCTTCAGCTCTCCATCAGCTGTATGGAACTTATTGCTGGAGAAGCTCGGTGACGGGTCTTTACTGTCACATATCGGCGTCACTTTATTTGAAACAGTGCTTGGCTTTTTGCTTGGGACGTTTATGGGTACGTGCCTCGCTGCTTTGTTATGGTGGTCCAACCGGCTTGCGAGGATTTTAGATCCGTATCTCGTTATTTTGAATGCAATGCCGAAAGTGGCTCTGGGCCCGATTCTGATTGTCGCGCTCGGCCCCAGTTTGATCAGCATTATTGCGATGGGGGCCATCATCAGCGTCATTATCACAACCATCGTCGTGTACACCGCCTTCCAGGAGGTTGACGAAAACTATATAAAAGTTATGAAAACATTCGGCGCAACGAAATGGGGCATTTTTAAAGAAGTGATTCTGCCCGCATCCTCCCCCGCTATTATCTCAACTCTGAAAGTAAACGTCGGTTTATCATGGGTTGGCGTCATTGTAGGCGAATTCCTAGTTTCCAAGATCGGATTAGGATACATGATTATTTACGGTTTTCAAGTCTTCAATTTTACGCTCGTCTTCTTAAGCCTGCTGATCATCGCCATATTCGCCACTCTGATGTATCAGGGCGTAGAGCTGCTGGAAAAGAAATGGACGAAGGGCAGGACATAAAAAAACCCGGCACATGTGCCGGGTTTTCAGCGTGTCGGCAAACCCTCGCATTCGTTGCCAGGCCTGCGCTTCGGTGCTCACGTAAAAAAGATCATCGGCTATACGCTAGAGCGTCCTTCCTATACTTCAAGGTTTTCAATCACGCTGAAAAATGACAAAATCAGAAAACCTGATACTGCCGGGGTTTTTATTCAATCCAGCCAGCTTCTTTCAATTTTTTTAAACTGATCGGAAGAACGGAATCCTTCATAATAAAGCTGAATTTTTTATTACGGGAAAGGTTTTCCGGCAGCTGATGAAACAAAACCGGACCTTTCGTTTCAAAGTAATCAGCTTGCTTTTCAAGCTTTTCTACATCTGCAAAATATATATTTTTCACAATCACTTTTTCTTTACCGAGAACTTTATACTGTCCGAGGTACTTGAGGCTTTTCACTCTCGCACCCGTCTCTTCCTTTACTTCCCGGAGCGCCGCTTCTTCTGCGCACTCCATTGGCTCTACTTTCCCGCCTGGAAACTCATAGCCTCTGTCCTCATGTTCTGTTAAAAGCCATTTGCCGCCAAAACGGCAAATCACCCAGACATGCTTCGGGCTGTCCGAGAAAGGCTGATCGTCAAAGGAAAGCTGAACAGTATTCTGATAATAATCTTTAAACTCGTACATGTTTATCCCTCAAATCCGTTCCTAGCTATCTTCCATACATCATACCACAGTTATGTTTCTTCGGAAGCCCTTTAACAAAAAATAAGGGAAACCCAGCACGCCATCAGGGTCTAAAAGCATACAGACTAGCTCGTACAGTTTTTGCCTTGCCTTTTGCCAAGATGTGCGACTGACGCTCTGGGCTTTATTATGACCTGTGAATAGCTAAAAGTTACGGTTTGCGCTTGAATTTATTTTTTAACGTTTCTAAAAGATCGACAAGCATTTGAGGAACCGGTATGCCGAGAGAGCTGGCTGTCACTACAATTTGCACAGATTCATAAAGAATATAAAACATAATAGCCAAGTCACGTATTGACCCCTGTGTATTCAGCAGCTGATCAAAAAAGTGGCATACAGAGATCAGAGCCAGCGTGACTAATTTTTTAACAAGCCGGGCAAATACCTTTTTAAACGCCAACTTGTGAATAATCGTTTCCTTCAAGGTCGTACTGATAAATTCAATTGCCATAAGAGAGAGCAAAATCAGGAATGAATACTGAAAACCGCCAAAGAAAAAACCCGCTGCTGAAACGCTGACTGCTAAAAACGAAAAGATGCCAAAGTCTCTATCCATTATCCCAACATCCTTTCACAGAAACGGCCTTACGATATTCTATGGAAAACAAGCCGAACGGATTGGATTTTTCAGAAAAATGGACTGGTTGTCGCCTATTTTTTCAGATACAACATCAAAAGCCGGACGTCTTATATAAGACATCCGGCCTTTCATTTTTTGAATTTATCCTAGGTAAGCTTTCAGCATCCAGTTGTGTTTTTCAATATTTTGATGGATCGCCAGAAGCATATCCCCTGTTGTTTCGTCACCAACTTCATCAGCTAAATCCATGCCGCTTTTAAGCTCTTCCGCGATGACTGTGAAATCATCATATACACTCTGAACCATTTGTTCAGCTGATTCATTTCCTTCCGCTTCTTTTACAGAAGCCGTTTCCAAGGATTCCTTCATTGTCGCAATCGGTTTTCCGTTCAGCGCCAAAAGACGTTCTGCCAAGTCATCAATATAAGTTGCTGTTTCGTTATACAGCTCTTCAAACTTTTCATGAAGAGTGAAAAAATCTTTCCCTTTCACATACCAGTGATAATTATGTAGTTTCACATACATGACTGTCCAGTTGGCTACTTGTTTGTTCACTGCTTGAATCAATTGTTCTGACATGATTATCTTCCTCCTTGTTTATATGAATATATATACCCTCTATATCGTACGCTAAAACCTCTTTTTTACCCTTATCTGTTTTCACTATGTTACAATTGTTAAAAAACGGGAGGTGGAATGTCATGACGCTTCTCATTACGGTAAGTATGTTGATTGTGCTGGCTGTTTTGCTTATAACCATTTGGTCGACTGTGAAAGCCTATAATGTAAAGCACACCATTGATCCTCCGCAAGAAACTCGTTCTGATTCAAAAAATCAATGATTGTGTGAATGCTCGTCTTCAGACTGATTGCTGACAGCATCGGCGTTTCCGACTTGGACTTTTATGGTCGGCATGCTATGCTGTTTTTTTGCTGTGACATGGGATTGGACAGTGTATACACCATCTTCCTTAAACGTTGTTTCCAATCGGTATAAGCCTTTTTCTTGCTTTGCTTTAAACATGTGGCTGGCGTCTTTTTCTCCTTCTTTCCACACTTCAAACTCCACTTCATCGGCATCCGTCACCGCTTCGTCGCCATATGATACCGCTGCTTCATAAGCGGCGCTTTCTCCGGCATTTACTTTTTCAGGGCCGGTCAGTTTGACATCCAATACCTCCGGCGTCTCAGCAGTATTTGCTTTGTTTTCATCAGATCCGCACCCGTTAAGCAAAAAAGCAGAAAAAAGCAGAACAATCCACATCTTTTTCATGCCATCACCCTTTCATTGTTTACCTAAATAGTAGCAAACGCTTACAACAAATGGTACACAAAATATGAGACGTCACAAAAAAGACCTTTTTGCTTAAGCGCAAAAAGGTCTTTTTATATTTAGCCAAATACTTTTAGCAATTCTTCTTTATTCTGTGACAGCCAGAAACGCATTAAACGTTTAGCGCCTTCCAGATCATGAAGCTTCGCCTGTCCGCACTGCTTTTCATTCGCAGCCGGAATTTCGGTAATCTCTACCGCTTCCTTCATTGTGTCTTCAAGCAGATCAGCGATTTCCGCAGGTGTCGGCTCTCCGCTCACAACAAGATAATAGCCTGTTTGGCAGCCCATTGGAGAAATATCAATAATATCAAAATGATCATATTTCTCAGCGTGAGAACGAATCGTAAACGCGAGCAAATGCTCAAGTGTGTGAATGGTGTCAGGTTTCATCGCCTGTTTATTTGGCTGGCAAAAACGAATATCAAATTTATTGACAACGCCGTCTGTTCCTACTTTATGCACGCCGCAATGTCTTACGTATGGAGCAACAACCGCATTATGATCAAGCTCAAAACTTTCTACTGAAGGCATAATGGCACTCTCCTCTTTTTTTAAAATGTAATTTCATTATAACATACCTTTCCGATGAGAATTATCGAATAACTTTTCAATCTGTGTTTTTTTTCTTATACTTGCATCAGAAAGGTTGCTGAAACATATGAAAACCCTATTTATCGCTCTGATCAGAGGATATCAAAAATTCATCTCGCCGCTAACGCCGCCAACATGCCGCTTTTATCCGACTTGTTCCCAATATGGAATCGAAGCGATTAAAACGCATGGCGCTTTAAAAGGCGGATGGCTGACCATCAAACGGATTTTGAAATGCCACCCGTTCCATCCGGGAGGAGTCGATCCTGTTCCTGAAAAGAAACGAAAACATTAATCGTTATAGCCGTTTACGACAAGATCCAGTTTTCCTGTTTTAGGATCAATGACTAATCCATGGACAGGAACGTTTTCCGGGAACAGCGGATGATGTTTAATAACGTCTACGCTGTCTTTCACACTCGCTTCCACTGAATCAAAGCTTTTAAACCATTGATCAAAGTCCACACCGGAGTACTTTAATGTTTCGATGCGTTCTTCCGTAATTCCTCTTTCTTTGATTTTATCAAGCATGCTTTTGCTGCTGATTTTGCTCATGCCGCAATCGTGATGCCCGATCACACATACCTCATCGGCGTTCAGCTCATACACTGCGACAAGCAAACTTCTCATGATGCTTCCGAATGGGTGTGTCACAAGCGCACCGGCACTTTTAATGATTTTCACATCACCGTTTCTCATATTCATCGCATGCGGCAGCAATTCTACCAAACGAGTGTCCATACAAGAAAGAATCGCCACTTTTTTATCTGGAAATTTTGAAGTCTGATACTTTTCGTATTCCCTTTGATCAGTAAATGTTTTGTTAAAGTCGAGAATATCATTTAGCAGGCTCATAACTAGTTGTATCCTTTCTGGTCTTTTTACTCTTCAATATATCACAGCATTTGTCTTTTCGTCATCTTATCGAAAACAAACGAGGACAGAAAAAAAGACAAACCCTCAGGTCTGCCTCATTTCCCCATGTTATAGCGTTTTTTGAACTGCTCCACTCTTCCGCCTTTTTCATTAAATTTCTGGCGGCCTGTATAAAACGGATGCGTATCAGAACTGACCTCTACTTTAATGACCGGATATGTGTTGCCGTCTTCCCACTCTGCCGTTTCATTGGATGTTTTAGTAGAGGTGCTGAGAAAACGGTAGCCGCTGTTGACATCATGAAAAATGACTTTGTGGTTCTTTGGATGAATTCCTTCTTTCATATCTATCTCCTTCTTTCAAATCGTAATTATTACGTTTTATTCTATATTATCAAAAACGTTTTGTCAATCTTCTTACATCCTTCCCTGCGTTTCCATATCGTAAACCTCATGGGCATTTAAGAACAGGAAGAATAATCTAAACGAGGAAGCAAATAATAAACCCAAAATACATATAGAACGTCTTTTGAGAAAGGTGGTTTACGATTGTGGATGATTTAGTTTTGGCCAGAAGCCTTTTTGGCACGACAATGGGCTTTCATATCATTTTCGCAACGCTTGGAGTCGGTCTGCCGCTCATGATTTTAGTGGCTGAATTGATTTATCAAAAAACGAAAGATGACCATTATGCGATCATGGCGAAAAGATGGACGAAAGCACAAGCCGTTTTGCTGGGGGTCGCCATACCGACCGGGACGATTGCGGGCACCCAGCTCGCGCTTTTATGGCCGGGATTTATGGAAGTCATCGGCCGAGTCATGTCCCTCCCGTTTCAAATTGAAATCTATGCTTTTTTTGTGGAAGCCCTATTCATGTCGATTTACGTATACGCCGCAGACCGCTTATCACCGGCTATGAGGATTGTTGCCGTTTTCTTTGTATTAGTCGGAGCGGCAGCTTCAGCTGTTCTCATCACGAATGTTCACGCCTTTGAAGGCACGCCTGCGGGTTTTAAAATGGAAAATGGAAAAATTACTGATGTTGATCCGTGGGCCGCGTTTTTCAACCCGAGCTTTTTTATCACCGCCGGCCATGTCGTGGTGTCCGCGTTTATGACGGGGGCCTTTATCGTCGCTTCTGTTGCCGCATACAAGATGATCCGGTCGCAAAAAAAGGAAAACATCTATCGCTTTCACCGGAAAGCGCTTTTGCTTTCATTGACAATCGGCGGTATTTTTTCATTGTTGACGGCATTGAACGGCCACGAATCAGCTCAGATGCTGCACGAATACCAGCCCGAAAAATTAGCCGCTGCAGAAGGTTTGTTTGAAACAACGTCTCACGCCCCGCTTGCGATCGGCGGTTTTACCGACCCGAATGAAGAAAAAGTAAAATGGGCCATCGAAATTCCATGGGCGTTAAGCTTTTTGGCAGCCGACCGTTTTGACACTGTTGTGAAAGGATTAAACGCGTTTCCAAAAGACGAATGGCCGCCGCTGTTCGTTCACACGCTGTTTAATGCGATGGTCGGAGTGGGTATGCTGCTTATTCTCTATTCCATTATCGGTGTGGTATGGAAAAAGGTGCTGAAGAAAGACCGTTTCCCAACGTGGCTTTTGGTCATTTTTATGACGGCAGGCCCTTTTAGTATCATCGGCATTGAATTCGGCTGGATTTTCGCCTGTACAGGGAGGCAGCCATGGGTCATCTATCATCTCCAGAAAACATCGGATGTGGTGACGACGACCGGCTCGATCGGGATCCTTTTCTTATTTTTCACATTCGTTTACGCCGTGTTAGGTGCGGCTGTCGTTTACGTGCTGCTGTACTATTTCCGCAAACACCCGGTTGACGAAGATTTAAATACAGCGGATTCGTAATGGCTCCGCAAACAGGAAACCAAACGGAAGGAAGATCGACAAATGGACATTACAACTGACGCTCTGATCGCCATCTCAATTATCTGGGGCTTTGTGTTTATCTACGCCGTCATGGCGACAATGGATTTCGGAGCGGGATTTTGGTCTATGATCTATTTAAACAAGGAGCACATGAAGGCCACCGATATTGCGAACCGATTTCTGTCCCCGACTTGGGAAGTCACAAACGTCTTTATTGTGGCCATCGTCGTGGCGCTTTTCAGCTTTTTTCCGGGCGCGACATTTGTGCTCGGAACTGTTTTATTAATTCCCGGCAGCATGATTTTACTGTTTTTAGCGATCCGAAGCGGCTTTCTCGTTTTTTCAAACACAGCGAAAGAACGAAAAACGCTAAGATATATTTCCGGAATCTCTGGTTTTCTCATCCCGGCTATATTAATTTTGGTTCTCCCTGTGACACACGGAGGGTTTATCGAAAAAACGGACGGAATCTATAATTTGAATATGTCTAAAATCTTTTCAAGCCCGAACGCCTATTCATTCATGGGGTTTGCGATTTTAAGCACTTTATTTTTGTCCTCGCTTCTGCTTGCTGATTTTTCAAATGTAGCGGAGGAACAGGATGCGTACAGCGCTTACAGAAAAAGCGCCTTGATTACCGGCCCGATTTCACTCCTGTTTGCTATATGCATTATGCTGACCATGCGAAATGAAGCCAACTGGCTGTATAGCGGCATGATGAATGATCTCTCCTGGATAATTGCATCGTTTATTACATTTGTCATTGCGGGAATCGCTCTTTTTCTGCCTAACAAGAGCTTTGGCCAAAACATCGGCAAACCGCGGCTAGCACTTGTCGCGATTGCGGTACAGTATTTTCTCGCCAGCTACGCGTACGGGCGGGCGCATCTTCCGTACATGATTTACCCTGATGTGACAATCATGTCGGGTTTTACAGAGCCGGCAACGTTCAGAGCGCTGTTTGCGACGTATATCGTTGCATTTATCATCCTTTTTCCCGGCTTCTTTTTCTTCTGGAAAATGTTTATGAGGGATAAGCGTTATATCCGCCAGGAGGAATAGAGGACAAGTCTGCCGGCTATACTAAGCCAGAACCTTTATAAGGAGGGGATGGCATGGAGCAGAAAATTCTATGCGAAGTCAACAACTGTTCTTATTGGGGCAAAGGAAACAAGTGCACCGCTGATGCCATTTATGTTGTCAGCCATACTGGTGATACGGCTGACAACAGCCGGGAAACCGACTGTAAAACGTTTAAGCCGCATGATTTGTAATCAAAAGAAAGAGCTGCATCAGCCAGCTCTTTCTTTTCGCATGTTCAGTGTTCTTATCTTTTTTGTCACGACCCCGTTTGCAGGTGAGAACAATAAGGCGCCTGCATACCATACACCTGTCATGGCCGCCATCGCTCCGGAAATCGAAACATTAAGCCACGTTGCGAAGAAATAGCCCATGACAGCCGACAGCCCTCCAATCACAGCGCTGAGAATCAGCATATACAACAGCCGGTCTGTCAGCAAATGAGCCGCAGCAGGCGGGACAATCAGCATAGCCACAACCAATACAGCACCCACCGAATCAAAAGAAGCAACGGTCGTGAGTGAGAGCATGCCCATTTGCACATAATGAATCAGCAACACGGGTATTCCCAGCGCTAAAGCCATTTGCGGATCAAACGAAGCGATTTTGAACTCCTTATAGCACACACTGATCAACACTACATTTAAAACCAAAACAGATGCCAGCATCCAAAACGCTTTCGGCCCGATGTCAGCTCCGAATATCGTGATCGTATTCCACGGCACAAAAGCGATTTCTCCCATCAACGAGTGCTCAATATCGAGATGGACATTCGCTCCATACACAGATAGCAAAATGACGCCCACCGCAAATAAAGATGTAAAAACAACGCCTATAGCGGCATCTGATTGAACCCCCTTGCTGTGGAGAAGCTGAACCAAAAATGCCGTTAACAATCCAGATACGGCCGCGCCGATAAACATAGGTATCCCGTCAAGACTTCCTGTCACAAGAAAAGCACTGACGATGCCAAGCAACACTGTATGGCTGATCGCGTCGGCCAGCATCGCCATTCTTCTCAACACAAGAAAGGTGCCGATCAATGCGCAGCTTACACCGACTAATACACCAGTAGCTATTATCCACGCTTCAAAACTCATTTGCGATTTGTCCCTTCTCTGAATCAGGAGATGCTTTTTTTCGAAGCTCAGGCATCCGTCCATACAGCTTTAAGAGTGAAAAAAGCCGCTCTCTCGTTTCCTCAGGCAAACGATCCGGGACAAAATGCTCCTGATCGAATTCTATATTCGCTAGCTCCATTTCATGCATGAGGTACACTTCATACATTCGATGCTTCAAAGCGATGTGATAGCCTTTTTCTATTCCAGCTCGTGTCATTTGCCAAATCCCATTTTCAACACGCACGATGCATCGCTCTTTTTCTAATTCATTCAATACCTTATGGCATAATGAAGGGGATAGCCGCCTTTTCTTTCTTACACCTTCAGCCGTTACATAAAGATCGTTCTTTTCATACTGCTCGTAAATCGTCAGCAACACCTGGTCCCGGCTTGTTTTGCGCCGCAGCCTGATCAGCCTTATTGCTTTTGCTGCCAATCCACGCTTTGGCGCGCAGATCATTGAAAATAGAAAGATCATCGTTGCTGATAAGATCATTAATGGCCCTGTCGCCATACCCTTCATCGTCGTGCTAAGCAAGGTTCCGGCTACGCCGCTTACACCGCCTATGAAACCGGCAATGACCATCATTCGGGTTAATCGCTCGGTCCAATATCTTGCAGCTATGGCAGGCGTAATCAGCATAGCTGCCATTAAAATCACCCCAACTGTCTGAAGCCCGATAACAACAGCACAGACGATCAGGCAAGACAAAAGCCCGTTTAAAAAACGCACCGGCATTCCCAATCCCTTTGCAAACGCTAGATCAAAAGTAATCAATGTAAACTCCTTAAAGAAAACAATACAAAGCAGCAATAAAACTGCGGATATTCCTGCAATCAGCATGATATCCCGCCTGACCAATGAAGCCGCCTGGCCGAATAAAAAAGAATCAAGCCCGCTTTGGCTTCCCGTCCCTTGTTGCTGAATATATGTCAGCAATATGATTCCGACGCCAAAAAACACCGAGAGAACAATCCCGATCGCCGAGTCCTCTTTTGTTTTTGAAAGCCGCGGAATCAGCTGAATACACCACGTTCCAAGCAGCCCGGCAATTGCTGCCCCAAGCAAAAAGAAAGGCAGTGATTTTTGCCCGGTGAACAGAAAAGCGAGACACACTCCCGGCAGAGCTGAATGGGCCATCGCATCACCGATTAAACTTTGCTTTCTCAGAAGCACAAAACTGCCCAAAACCCCGCTTGCCGCTCCGAGCAAAAGCGTACCCGCCAGCACCCACTGTGTATTCGGATGCTGGAGCTGCAGCCACAAACTTTCAAACAATGCGCTCACCCCTTAAGTCCTTCTGCCAGCACTTTATCTTTTAGAAAAGTCAGCCTTCCTCCATACGTTTTTTGCAGGTTGTCGATCGTAAAAACGTTCTCTGCCGGCCCGAAAGCGATTTTTCTTAAATGCAACAGTAAGATCCAATCGAAATAATCCTCGGCAGTCTGCAGATCATGGTGGACGACAAGCACTGTTTTCCCTTTTTCTTTGAGTTCTGCCAAAAGCGTCATAATGGCCCGCTCCGTCGCTGCATCAACGCCGGCAAACGGTTCATCCATAAAATAAACATCGGCGTCCTGGCATAGCGCCCGGGCAAGAAACACCCGCTGTTGCTGGCCTCCTGACAGCTGGCTGATCTGCCTTTTCGCATAATCAAGCATTCCTACTTTGTCTAAAGCGGCTTTCGCCATTTCCACATCAGCTTTTTTGGACCTTTTCAATAAGCCAATCCGGCCGTATCGCCCCATCAGCACGACATCGAGCGCGTTTGTGGGAAAATCCCAGTCAACTGATCCGCGCTGCGGAACGTATCCGATTCTTGTCCGTTGATTCTTATAGTCTTTGCCGTAAATAGAGATGTCTCCTGAAGCCCGGGGCACAAGACCGAGAATGGTTTTGATCAAGGTTGATTTTCCCGCGCCGTTTGGACCGATAATGCCAATTAGCTTTCCTTCAGGCACCTGCAGTGAAATGTCCTGCAGAACAGGCTTTTTATGATAAGCGACCGTTACATTTTCGAGCTCAACAGGAAACATATCCATCACCTCTTTTCTTTATTTAAGCGCTTTGGTAATTGTATTGATATTGTGGCGGAACATCCCTTCGTATGTGCCTTCTTTTGTGCCCTTTTCACCCATGGCATCCGAATAGAGCTGACCGCCGATTGTGACTGTATGGCCTTTTTCTTTAGCCCCTTCCGCCACTGCATTTATTGATTTTTCAGATACGCTGCTTTCGACAAAAACAGCTTTTATTTGTTTTTCTGTCAGGAGATCGACCAGCTCCTGAACATCCTTCAATCCGTAATCAGAATCTGTGCTTAGCCCCTGCAGGCCTTTCACTTGAAATCCGTACTCTTTCCCAAAGTACGCAAAGGCATCGTGAGCGGTGACCAGTACACGGCTTTTCTCCGGAATGCTCGCAATCTCTTGACGTGACCATTTATCTAAATATTGCAAATCCTCTTTGTACTCTTTGGCCTTTTTCTTAAAATCTTCCGCATGCTCAGGCATCGCTTTGCTGAATTGCGCTTCAATTTCATCCACCGCATAGATCCATAACGGAATGCTGAACCAAACGTGCGGATCAAACATTTTGCCTTCTCCGGCGGAAATAAGCTTGTTTTTCGGTATGGCCTCAGTGACAGCCGCTGTTTGTTTTTGTTCGCCGATCTTTTGAAGAATGTCCTCCATTTTCCCTTCCAAGTGCAATCCGCTGTACAGAACGACGTCGGCTGACATCAATTTTTTCGTGTCGCCTTGTGACGCTTTATAAAGGTGCGGATCGACTCCCGGTCCCATTAAAGCGGTCACTTTCACATGTTTTCCTCCGATGTTTTCGGCTGCATCGGCAATTTGGGATGTTGTTGCCGTTACCTGCAGGCGCTTGTCAGCGCTTTTTCCGGCTGAATCCGTCCCGCATCCCGTTAAGGCAATGCAGGACAAAAGCACTGCTGCCATCAGTCTCTTTTTCATATTTTCCCTCCTCTTTGCCATCAATGTCAGATTGTATTATCTTATGTTTTCATTTCTTAGACATGTGACATAAAATTAGACAAAAGCATATTTTGTTTAAACGAGACAAAAAGTTTCCTTAATGCAAAAATATCGCGTTTGTCCACTTTTGTCAAGCGTAATTTGCATACAAAAAAACCGGCTGGGTCAGCAGCCGGTCCAAACGAGAAGGGATGTATTCAACGAACGCTTTTACTATAACAGCACATTGACATTCTCTCAAAATGGCAAAATGTTTTTTTCTTATCCATGCTGCGTGAAAACATCCATTTTAGTCACATATTTTCGCATAATATCCTGATTCACTTCAACCCCTAAACCAGGCTGTTTGGACACAGAAATAAATCCATTATCAATACGGATATCCGGGGTCACAATATCCTCATCCCAATAGCGTGAGGATGAGGATATATCCCCAGGTATTGTGAATTGCGGCAGTGAAGCCAGCGCCACGTTCTGCGCTCTTGATATGCCTGTTTCCAGCATTCCGCCGCACCAAACCTGCATATGATGCTCTCTGCATAAATCATGAATTTTTAAGGCTTCTGTTAAGCCGCCGACACGGGAAGGCTTAATATTAATGATTTTGCAGCTTCCGAGCTCAATCGCCCGTCTCGCATCATCAAATGAACAAATACTTTCATCAAGGCAAATGGCGGTTTTCAAATGTTTCTGCAAGTGGCGGTGGTCAACGATGTCATCAGCTTGCAGAGGCTGCTCAATCATCATTAAATGATATTCATCAAGCTCCTTTAACCGGCTGATGTCCTTCAGCTCATAGGAAGAATTGGCGTCGGCCATGAGCGGAATGTTTGGGAACCGGCTGCGGATGGCCTTGACCAATTCCACATCCTGTCCAGGCTGAATTTTAATTTTTATTCGTCGATAACCCTCTTTTTGATAACTCTCGATTTCCTTCAGCATATCGTCAAGTGGCGCCAAGCCGACAACCACCCCGGCAGGGACTTTATCTCTTGTCCCGCCCAATGCCTCGGCGAGAGACATGCCCTTCTTTTTCGCATAGATATCCCAGACAGCCGATTCAAGTCCCGCTTTTGCCATCCGGTTGCCTTTATAGCGCGCCAGGCTGTCCGGCACGTCGGAAGGGTGACTGAATTCACGTCCGACAACATTGGGAATAAAAAAATCCTTAAGCATGTGCAAACATGTTCCAATGGTTTCCTCGGTGTACCAAGGCGAAGAGAACGCAGATACTTCTCCCCACCCTGTGACACCGGATGTATCAATGGCTTCCACGATCAGAAATTTACGCTCTTGAAGCGTTTCAATACTGCTTTTAAATGGTTTCTTTAAATTCATACTCAAATGGTAAAGCGTAATTTTCTCTATTTCGATCATAACAGTTCTCCTTTACGCGCATCCTTCAGCTGGTTTCGCAAGAGCTTATTAGACGCATTGCGCGGCAGGCGGTCAAGTTCAAAAAATTTCGCCGGAATTTTATACTTCGCCAAACGTTCTTTGCAGTAGGCGGTCAATTCTTCTGCGCTTACAGGCTTGTGCAGGACAAGATAGGCGTGGGGCACTTTCCCCCATTTTTTGTCCTCAGCCCCTGAAACACCGGCTTCGGCCACAGCAGGGTGTGAAAGCAGCACTGATTCCACCTCAGCCGGATAAATATTTTCTCCGCCTGAGATGATCAGGTCTGAACGCCTGTCTAATACATATAAAAAGCCTTCACTGTCCAAATACCCAAGATCACCTGTTTTCAGCCAGCCATTTTGAAAGGATGCTTCATTTGCGCTCTCCCGGTTAAAATAGCTTTTCATGACATTCGGGCCTTTGACCAAGATCTCACCGTGTTCAAACGGTTCACATGCCTGTCCGTCCCGTTCTATTTTGATCTCACATGAAAACAGCGGTTTACCCGCAGAGCCGAGCTTTTCCATACTGAATTCCGGTGACAGGGCCACAATTTGCGAGCATGTTTCTGTCATTCCATATGACTGAAAGACAGGGAATCCTTTCTCACGGCATTCCTCAAGCAATAGCAGCGGGGCAGGACCTCCGCCTAGCAGAATACATCTGATGGATTCAGGACAGCGGCTTGTTTCGGCCAAAAGACTGGCCAGCATCGTCTGCACTGCAGAAATCATTGTCACTTGATGCCTGTTGATAGAATCCAGCACATCACTTACTGAATAACGCTGGTGAAGCACGACAGCCATTCCGTAGATCACAGATTTAAATAACGCGGACAATCCGCTGATGTGAAAGAGCGGCAATGCGATAAGCCAGCGGTCTTGTTCTGTTATACCCAAATTAAGCGCGGATGACACCGCACTGAAATAATGGTTTCCGAATGTCTGCTGAACCCCCTTGGGCTTGCCTGTCGTACCTGATGTATACATCAGCGTTGCCGTTTCTTCCAATTTCATATAGGCCTGGATTTCAATTTCCTCTGCGGCTTCTTTGGCAAGCTCGTCCACATCAATGATTTGAACGATGTGCTCATAATTTTGCTTGTCAAAGCTTGAATCTGTCAGTAAAAAGCGGGCGTCGGAATCCTCCAGCTGAAACAGCCTTTCATGTGTTGACAGCTTCGTATTCAGAAGCACCGCCTTAACACCAAGCAAAAAACAAGCGTGAACGGCGTATACCATTTCTGCACGGTTTTGGAGCAAAATAGCCGCGGTGTCTCCTTTCCGAACTGAATAAGCAGCAAGCTGCGCTGCCATTCGCTTAGACGCCGCAAACAATTCTGCAAATGTCACGGTTTGGTCTCCATAGATGAGAGCGATTCTCTCAGGTGTCAGCTGGGCCCGCTGCATGAGCCAATTGGGCTGTTCTGTCAGCATGTCATCATCTCCGAGGTAAAATGTCTGTATTGAAAAGAAAACAGCTTGGACCGCAAAGTCTCAAGCTGTTTGTTGACTAAGTATTGCTGATCACGGGAAACGAGGGAACTGTCCGAAATCAGGTTTGCGTTTTTCCTTAAAGGAATCACGGCCTTCTTTTGCTTCATCAGTTGTGTAGTAAAGAAGGGTGGCATCCCCTGCAAACTGCTGAATTCCAGCAAGTCCGTCTGTGTCCGCGTTAAACGCAGCTTTAAGAAAGCGCAGTGCGGTCGGGCTTTTTTCAAGCATTTCTTCACACCATTTAATCGTTTCTTCTTCAAGCTGTTCCAAAGGAACGACTGTGTTGACAAGACCCATGTGCAGCGCTTCCTGTGCGTTATACTGACGGCACAGATACCAGATTTCACGGGCTTTTTTATGTCCTACGATTCGAGCCAGATAGCCAGAACCGTAACCAGCGTCAAAGCTTCCCACTTTAGGGCCTGTTTGTCCAAAAATCGCGTTGTCGGCAGCGATTGTCAAGTCACATACGATGTGAAGCACATGGCCTCCTCCGATCGCATATCCAGACACCATCGCGACAACCGGTTTCGGAATGACGCGGATTAAACGCTGAAGATCCAGTACGTTTAAGCGCGGAATTTGGTCGTCTCCTACATAACCGCCGTGGCCGCGCACTTTCTGGTCTCCGCCAGAACAGAAGGCTTTGTCTCCTGCACCGGCAAGCACGATAACGCCGACATTTTGATCGTCTCGCGCGCGAGCAAACGCATCAATCATTTCAGCAACCGTTTTAGGAGTAAACGCGTTATGTACCTCAGGGCGGTTGATTGTTATTTTTGCAATACCATTATACGTTTCATACAATATTTCATCGTATGTCCGTTCAGTTTTCCATTCTACAGCCATGATATGACCTCCTCTATTTTTCCATGTGAACCAGTTATAAGCTTGTCAAAAACTCACTCACTATTTTACCAAAAATACGCGGCTGTTCCACATGTACCGTATGTCCGGCTTCAGGAACAATCTCTATTTTACTAGATGGGAGCTTCTTATGCACCTCTTGATTGATGGCGCAAAACTTTTCGTCCCACTCCCCGCTGATCAGAAGCACAGGCACGGCTATTTCTTCTACACGGCTCCACAAGGAAGGCTGTGAACCGGTGCCCATACCGGTTAAACTATTTGCAAGCCCAACCTTATTGTTTCGCAGACGGCCCGACCGTATCCTGTGCAGAATATCTTCAGCCAGCCGCTGCTGGGATGAAAACAAAGGGATACTCTCCCAATACTGCACAAAAGCTTTGATCCCGTTACGCAAAATAAAATCAGCAAGCTTCCGGTCCCGTATGATCCGATCCCGCCGTTCCTCAAGCGTTTTAAGCCCCGGCGTTGTGCTTTCAAGCACAAGTGCCGATACCCGTTCGGGATAAGCCGCCGCAAACGAATAAGCAAGCCTTCCTCCCATAGAATACCCAATCAATTTCACTTTGTGAAGTTTTAATTGATCAAACATCTCGACAAGATCAGAAACTTGCCGGCTTGTGCTGTATCTTTTCCCATTCAGCGGGGCATCTGTTTCACCATGCCCTAAACAATCCATTTTGATCAAACGGGAATCAGGCAGCATCCCATCAAGAAAAGTCCATGATTGTTTGCTGCCGGTAAACCCGTGCAGACAGACGACGGCTTCTGAAGCGTTCGGCCGGTCGTCTGTCACAGCATATCGGACACCATCTGAAACCGTTATGTTTACAGTTCCCATTGTTTTTTCACTTCCCGCACAGCCTCATTCAGCATATCGCGATGAAGCTGGACTCTTGACTGGCGATCCGTTTTGATTTCTATCAAATGGAGTCCGGGTTTGTCTGCCTGCGGGGCGTAAGCTGCTTTGAATTCATCCCATGAGGCCGGACATGAATACGTCCCGCCGTATAGTGCAGCCGCATGCTTGAAATCAAGCCCTGTCGGCGTGCCGAACAAATCTTCAAAGTGTGCCTTCTCAGAAGCCTGCGGCAAAAATGAGAAAATCCCTCCGCCGTCATTATTCACGAGAATCACAGTAAGAGGAATACCCAGCTTTTTGGCCGCCAGCAGTCCGTTTAAATCGTGATAAAAAGATAAATCGCCAATCACGAGGGTAACAGGCGCTTTTGTGCCTTCACATACCCCCATGGCAGAGGAGACAACACCGTCTATCCCATTTGCGCCCCGGTTTGAATAAATCCGGAAAGGGCGTTCCTGCTTTTCAAAAAACGTATCAACATCTCTGATCGGCATGCTGTTGCCGACAAACAGCGAGCTGTTTTCAGGCACAAGATGCTGCAGGATTCGATAGAGATTGCCTTCAAACGAAACCTCTTCACTGCTGATTGTTTGCAGATGCGCACGGAACCTCTCATTGACAAACTGCCACTTTTCCAGCCATTCTGGTGATCTGGTCATGTCAGCATGTTCGGTCATGATCGCTTCGGCAAAAACGGATGCATTGCAGTGAATCATATGTGCGCTTGCCTGTGTCGGATCTCTCCACCCTCCATCCTCGTCAATCACAATCTGCTCGATCGACGGGTCATCCTTAAGCCATAAAAAAACCGGTTTTGTAACAGGCATCGGTCCAAAACGGACGACAACATCAGGACGCAGTTTCGACTTCAGCTCATCATCCTTTAAAAATGAATCATACGCATCAATGACAGTTCTTTTATCATGAACACCGTTCCGCAGATTAGACAGCGGGTCGGCTAAAATCGGATACTGAAGCGCCTTAGACAGTGCAATAATGCTTTCTTTATCCGTATCACTGTGGAGTTCTCCGCAGACGATCATTCCTTTTTCAGCCTCTGCCAGCATTGCAGCCACATCAGACAGAGATTCGCGGTCAACAGACTGCGTACCCGTTTTCACAGACACGTGACGGCCTGTTCTCATTCTTCCAAACGGCTCATTCGAAAGATCCGGCATCAGCGGTTCGCGCAGCGGCACATTCACATGCACAGGTCCCATTGGACGCTTTTGTGCTTCCCCGGCGGCGCGGCCGGCCAGCGTTCGGATATATCTCAGCATATTCGGAGACGCTTCTGGAAGAGCTGAGTCTGTGAAAAACTTAACAAAGTTACCGAATAAGAAGTGCTGATTAATAGCCTGCGGCGCGCCTACTTCGCGCAGCTCGTGAGGCCGATCAGCAGTTAACACAATAATAGGCACTCTTGAATAATGGGCTTCAATCACAGCCGGATAAAAGTTGGCCGCGGCTGTTCCTGATGTGCAGATCAAAAGAACGGGATGCTGCTTCGCTTTTGCCAGCCCGAGAGCAAAAAACCCGGCAGATCTTTCATCAATTTGAACATGGACGTTGATATCAGGATGCGCGGCTGCAAGAATAGCCAGCGGTGTAGACCTTGAGCCCGGACAAACGACGGCGTCCGTAATCCCGGAAAGGGCGAATTCATCAATAAAACTTCCGATATAGTGAGTAATCGGGTTGGCTGTCAACGCCTCACACCTCCTAATGCAGAGATCATCGGCTTCAATTTAATCTGCGTTTCTTCATATTCAGACTGCGGGTCCGAGTCTTCCACAATGCCGCACCCGGCAAACAGCCTAGCTGTGCTCCCCTCGATCAGTCCTGAACGGATGGCTACTGCGAATTCCCCGTTATTCTGGCTGTCAATCCAGCCGATAGGAGCTGCATACCAGCCGCGGGACATCGGCTCGATCTCTCTGATCACTTCAACAGCTTTTTTCTGAGGTGCCCCCCCAAGCGCCGGTGTGGGATGCAGTTTCTCAATTAAGTCAAAAAGCGAATCAGACTCTCGAAGCTGACCGACAATCGGGGTAAATAAGTGCTGCACACTTTTTGTTTTGTACAATACAGGTCCGCCAGGCTTTTCAACCTCCGAACAGCTTGATACAAAAGCGTCATGGATCATGCCGACCACAATATCATGCTCCAGCAGGTTTTTCTTATCGTTTAATAATTCAAGGCCTATGAGGCGGTCTTCTTCTTCATCCTTGCCGCGTCTAATGGAACCGGCCAGACAAGAAGACATGACAGTGCTGCCGTCTTTTTTGATCAGCCTTTCCGGAGACGCGCCGACAAAGGTTTTTCCTTCCTGCTCGATTGCAAAAACATAGCTTGTCTGCTGATCGTTCAGAAGCGTTTTAAGCACCGGTTCAATTTGGACCGGGCCGTCAAACGTTAGCAGCAGCTCTCGGGCAAGAACCACTTTATCGTATTGTTTCTCTTTCATTTGGCTTGTTGCCGTTTCAATCGCTTTGAGCCAATCATCCTTATCCAGCTCTTCTGATGCCGCCATCACAGCCTGATTTCTTTGATCTAAATCTGAAACCATAAATTCCGCTGCAAAAGCAATTAAGCCTTCCAAAACACCTTCTGCGTCTTCCTCTCCGCTTACCCATCTGTTGACTGTTAAGAAAGGGCCATCAGCAGTCATCGTCAGCATAAGCGCAGGCACAAAGAAATCCCCTTCCGAGAAATGGTCCCATTGTGTACCTCTTTCTTCGCAAGGGTCAAAAGAAAATCCTCCGAATAACACAGGTCCCACTGCAGAATGCTGCAGCTTTTCTTCTTCACAAATATGAAAAGCCGTCTTTTTAAAGCGCTCCCATTGGTCAAAAACCTCGCGATATCGCTCGCTGTTTTTTTGATTTGTCTGGAAAATCGCTTCTTTGCCAAGACCGACTATTGTCAATTCACTTTCAGGATCTGACCAAAAAAATCGATTGCCTGTATATTTTTTTGCTCCGTAATTGAAAAATGATAGAGGGTCAAGAGACTCGATTTGTCTCGAATAGCTTATTAAGACAGCATGGTTGACTTCTTTGGCTTTATGTAATGCATGTAGAACTCCTTTTCGGAACGTACGCTGCACCGTTGTCACCATGAGGCATTCCTCCATAATCCTTAAAATGCTTTTAATACCATACACCTGTGTCTCCTTTGTGTCAAACACACAGATCATGCAGTCCAAATGGCCTGCCTTACCTATTATAAACCTAATTACAGAAATGAAAAAGAAACAAACCTTAAATTTCTTTCTCCGCTGAAAGCAAAGGTTGTATCCGCTTACCATTTAAGGAAAATCTCCTAGATTCCTCCACCTGTCATTTATGAAAGTTATCAGGCGATCTGTTCATACTAAAGGTATGCATCACAGAGAAACGAGGCGATTACAATGCTTACAAAAGACCAGCTTCAGCATTTGAAACATGAACTGGAACAAACAAAAGAGGATATCTTAAACCGTTTCAAAGACAATGACCATTTTCAGCTCAATTCAGCCTTTCCATATGATTCAATGGGGGAACTTTCGGCTTACGACAACCACCCCGGAGATCATGCAACCGAACTTTATGAGCGGGAAAAAGACATCGCTCTCGACTTGCATGAACGAGAGCATCTTCGGGACATTGAGCATTCATTGAAGGCAATAGAAAACGGCACATACGGTATTTGTGAAGTCAGCGGAAAGGAAATTCCATACGAACGTCTTGAAGCGCTCCCGACCGCCACGACGCTCGCAGAGTATTCGTCACAGGATATCATTTCTAAAGACCGTCCGATCGAAGAAGAAACACCTTTCGGGCAATTTGAATTTGACGATGATGAAGAAATCAGAGCGCCATATGACAGTGAAGATTCTTACCAAGACGTCGAAAAATACGGAAATTCATCAACACCGCAGGATATGGAAAACCCGCCGCTCAGCTATGATGATATGACGATGAATGCCGAAGAAAATATCGGCAATACAGAGTCGTACGAAAATTTCATCGCTACAGATATCACAGGCAAAGAAATTACCGTTTATCAAAGCAGAGCCCATGAGCGTTATGAGGAAGAACTCGACGAAGAGGGAATCATGACAACATTCGGCGATCTCCACGCTGATTGAACCCCCGGTTATGGGGGTTCTTTTACGTTTTCAGCATATCTGTGATCAGCTTCAGATAATCCTTTTGCAGTCCGATGTCATACCGATTGCCCTCCAAAATTTTTCCGTAAACGTTCGATATCCCGAGTGAAGATTTAATCGCATCCGTTACCTGCACTTCTCCTCCGGCATCAGCTTCCAATGTCTCCAGCTTATCAAAAATATCAGGTGTGAAAATATAACGCCCTGCTGCGGCAAAATGAGATGGCGGGTTTTGTTTAGGCTTTTCCACAATATCCTGAATGCGATAAAGCCCTTTTTCTACAGATTCCCCTTTTATCACACCGTAATGGTGCAAATCCTCCGTTTTTGTTTCTTTTAAACCGATCACACTGCACTGATATTTCGTATACGCCTCAATCAGCTGCCCCAGGGCCGGCTGATTAGCGGAGAAGATCAGATCATCCGGCAAAACGACGGCAAACGGCTCTTCGCCTGCAAATTGCTTTCCAAAAGAAATCGCGTCGCCAAGACCTTTTGCATAAGGCTGGCGCACATAATGAATGCGCATATCCGGAACCGGATGTTTGCTGAGTAAATGCAGTTTTTGCCGGGAGGCCAGAAAGGCTTCAAGCGCTAAAGAAGAATCAAAATAATCGACAATCAGATTTTTATGGCTCGATACAACCATCAAAATATCTTCAATGCCTGACTCCTTAAGCTCTTCCACAATATAATGAATGACGGGTTTAGATCCTACCGGAAACATTTCTTTCGGAATTACCTTCGTCACCGGCAGATTCCTCGTTCCGAATCCGCCGGCAGGAATGATTGCTTTTTTTATCATGTTATTTTCCCCTCAGCTCATGTTTATTACATGATATTCCAAGACCGCACCCCGATGTTTGTACACCTGAAATTAGGCAGATGCAACTGGGCTGAAAACGGAATCACGAACCAGCCCTTTTTTAATAGGATATTGATATATGACCAGTAATCTTGTAAAGGAGCTCAGGTGATGAAAATTTGCGTGGTTGGCGCCGGATATGTCGGTTTAACCCTATCAGCGGCACTGGCATCCATCGGACATGACATGATATGCACAGACAAAGACGTCAAAAAAATCGAGCAGCTGAAAAATGGAGACATTCCCTTTTACGAGCCTGGGCTTTCAGATGCAGTACATCATTGCGATAATCTCTCGTTTTCTTCCGAAGTGAAATTAAGCATGGAGGAATGTCCCGTCATTTTTATCGCAGTCGGAACCCCTCCGCGCTCGGACGGATCAGCAGATACGAAAGCGTTGCAGTCCGTTATCAGCGATTTGAGCCAGACGATCCGATCGTATAAAACCATCATTACGAAAAGCACTGTTCCCCCCGGGACAAATGAAAACATAGCAAAACAGCTGATTGCCTCCGGCGTTTCAGCAAATTCATTTAACATCGTATCCAATCCGGAGTTTCTGCGGGAAGGCAGCGCCTTGCATGACATGCTGTATCCTGACAAAACAGTTATCGGTATTCAGAAAGGAGATCACGTATCGGCAGCAATCGTCAAATCCATTTACAAACACATTGACACCCCTTATATCATCACAAGTTTAGCAGGAGCAGAGCTGATTAAATATGCCAATAACTTCTTTTTAGCAGCAAAAATTTCGTTCATTAATGAAATGGCCCGCATATGTGAAGCCTACCAATCAGATATCACAGATATTTCCCGCGCTATCGGACTTGACCCGAGAATCGGGGAGCACTTTTTGCAGGCCGGCATTGGATACGGCGGCTCTTGCTTTCCAAAGGATCTGCAGGCGCTGCAATTCGCTGCCATTGAAAAAAACACGGAGACCTACCTGCTTCAAGCCGTTCAGCATATCAATGACACCCAGATCGGCCTGTATGTCAAAAAAATAAAATCTTTCTTCGATACACTTCACGGCAAAAAAGCGGCTATACTCGGCATTTCCTTCAAACCTCATACCGATGACATTAGGAATTCTCAAGCCGTCAGGCTGATGGAAAGGCTGACGGATCTGGGGTGTGATGTCCATGCTTATGACCCTGAAGCTGTTCTGCCAGAACATTTGCGGCAACGTGTGACCCAGCATTCTCAAGCTTTTGACGCGATAGAAGAAAGTGACTTTTTATTTTTGGCCACAGAATGGCCCGAGTTTTTAGCGATTGATTGGAAAAAGGCCGCAGGCACCATGAAAGGGCGTGTGGTGATCGACGGGCGCAACGTATTGAAAAAAGAATCTCTGGAGGCTTGCGGTCTGATCTGCACGGGGGTTGGCCGCCCATGAAAATACTCGTCACAGGAGCAGCGGGATTTATCGGCTCCCACCTCTGCGAAGAATTGCTGAAGGATGAAACACATCACGTTATCGGAATCGACGACTTTATCGGACCGACTCCATTTTCATTAAAATTAAGAAACCTTGATGCCCTGCTGCCAGAAAAACGATTTACGTTCATAAAGGAAAATCTGCTGACAGCAGATCTTTCTCCTTTGCTGGAAGATGTGAACGTCATCTTTCATTTGGCAGCCATACCGGGTGTCCGTTCAAGCTGGGGCGATCATTTTCACCCATATGCCGCACATAATATCCAAGCGCTCCAAAGGCTCCTTGAGGCATGCCGAAAACATCCGGTTCAAGCGTTTGTCTTTGCTTCCACCTCTTCCGTCTATGGCGAAAAACAAGGGAAAGTCAGTGAAGATGCGGCGCTTTATCCTTTATCTCCGTACGGGGTAACAAAGCTGACGGGAGAAAAGCTTTGCCATGTATATCAACAAAGCTTTGGCATTCCAATTGTGATTCTCCGTTTCTTTACCGTCTATGGGCCGAGACAGCGGCCGGACATGGCATTTCACCGGCTCATCAAACAGCACCTTCTGAAAAAGCCGCTCACCATCTTCGGTGACGGACAGCAGTCAAGAGATTTCACCTATATCAGCGACTGTGTCAAAGGCATCACCGCTGTTCTTGGGAACCCCCATCTTATTGGTGAAACAGTGAATATCGGCGGCAGAGAACGTGCCTCAGTCTTAAAGGTTGTTTCCCTCATTGAAGACATTTCCGGTAAAAAAGCAACACTGCACTTCTCGGACAAAGTAGCAGGGGAACCAAGAAAAACGTGGGCGGATATTTCAAAAGCAAAACAGCTCTTGCATTACGATCCCGCCACATCCTTAAACGATGGTTTGGCTAACGAAATCGCCTATTTATCGTCGCTGTATAAGGGGGAATGAAAATGAAACTTGCCTTTATCTGTACAGAAAAGCTGCCGGCGCCAGCGGTACGCGGCGGCGCTATTCAAATGATGATTGACGGTGTCACGCCTTATTTCAGCAGCCGGTACGATCTGACCATTTTTTCAATAGAAGATCCATCACTTCCAAAAAGAGAAACGAAAGACGGCGTACGGTATATCCATTTGCCAAAAGAGCATTACCGCGAGGCGGTAGCCGAAGAGCTGCGGGCCTCTTCCTTTGATCTAATCCATGTGTTTAACAGGCCTTTAAATGTCTCTTTATATAAAAAAGCTTCACCAAACAGCATGATTGTTTTGAGCCTGCATAACGAAATGTTTTCTGAAAAAAAGATGACCTTCGCGCAAGGAAAAGAAGTACTCGACAATGTCACCATGATCACAACCGTCAGCGAATTTATTAAACAAACGGTCATTGATCGTTTCCCGGAAGCCGAGGACATCACAAAAGTCGTATATTCCGGCGTTGATATCCGCTCCTATCCGCCTGTCTGGACGATGAAAGGTTCGGCTGTCAGAGAAACATACAGGAAAAAGTACGGCATTGAGGATAAAAAAGTTATTTTATTCGCCGGCCGTTTAAGCCCAACCAAAGGGCCCCACCTTCTCATTCACAGCATGAAACGGATTTTGCAGCAGCATCCCGACGCTGTGCTGGTCATAGCAGGCGGAAAGTGGTTCAGCGATGACGGCGAAAACCAATATGTAACCTATCTGCGCAAGCTGGCGCTGCCATACAGAGAACACGTGATCTTTACGAAATTCATTCCCGCAGACGACATTCCAAACCTCTTTCTGATGGCGGATGTATTCGTGTGCAGCTCTCAGTGGAATGAACCTCTGGCCCGTGTGAATTATGAAGCAATGGCAGCTGGCACCCCCTTAATTACCACAAATCGTGGCGGAAACGGAGAAGTCGTAAAACACGAAGTTAACGGACTTGTGATCGACAGCTATAACAAACCTTCTGCATTTGCGAAAGCAATTGACAGAGCCTTTACAGATCAACAATTAATGAATAAAATCACAAAAAACGGCCGGCACCGTGTAGAATCTTTATTTACCTTTACCCATGTTGCCAAACGGCTCAATGCTGTTTATCAATCCGTTCTGGCACCGGAAAACAAACAATTTCCGCCGCCTCTTCTGACGAAAAACCTTGATTTATCATTTATAAATCAGCTTTTTGTGAAAGCAAAATCATAATTCCTACAGCTCGTGTTACAGATACGAGCTGTTTTTTTGCTGCAGGTACGCATAAAAAAGGCATAAATGTGATTTTATGCCTTGCGCTTTACAGTTTGAGAAATCCATGGGGCTGGTGCGGATTTACTTGGAAGAACAATGATTTCCACATTAGCTTCCTCCGCTGATTCTTCATCCTCTTCTTCAATTGGAGGCGCTGATCGTTTAGAATCACGCTCTTCATCAAGCTCTCCAATGGTTTTCAATTTCGTCTTTTCATCATCCATGACTTTGTGGTTTGTTTCCGTTTCCTTTGTTTCTTCTTGAGAATCTCTCGGTGCAGTGATGTTAGGGAGCTCTCGGATCCGGCCCGCAGCCATATGCTCCTCTTCTTCATTGTCAGCCGTGCTTTTGTCATGAGCCTGCCATCCCATCGATCCGGGCGGTGTAAATACGAATTGGTCGAGATCGAGTTTAGAAATGGAGGCTTTTTGTCTCGATGACCTCATGTCAATTCGCCTCCCGATACACTTTTATTTTTTTATACAGTTCCGGCAGTTTATCCAAAAACGCGTCTTTAGATTCTTCAACGGAAATCATATTTTGCAGCGCCCAGTTGTACTTCTCATCTGACCATGTTTTCTTTTGCTTCAAATAATATTTATGGCCGATTGCACAGAACAAATGCGGAAACGCCAGATCAATCCATAGCACTTCGTACTGTTTTTCTGTGAGCGGATACACTGCATCATAGGCTGCAAGCAGCGCAATCATGAAATCCGCATCCCATACAGAAAGCTTAACCATGACTTTATTCAGCAAAATGCGCAGATCTCTTGACGGCAAATCGTACGTAATCGAGTGAAGCTCCTTTAAAAAAGGCTCTCCGTCTACCTCAGTTAACCGCGCCAATGTAAAATCCTGAAAACAGAATCCGCCATGTTCATGCGTTTCTTTCGTCCAGTTTTCATAATCTGACTCATCAAGTGCTTGCAGTGCTTCTTTACCTCTGGCCAGCATTTTATCAGCATGTTTTAAGAAAGTTTGCGAAAATATGTCTTCAGGATAAGAGGCCGCGATCTGCATATTCCCTTCTAATTCCTGCAGCTTCCAGCGATACAATTTATGCCATTTGCCGAGCCTGCTTCTTTTCTTGCTTTCATCTGTGCAAACATATCCTTTTGACGCATGATGAAAATGGCCGGCAAATGACATGACTTTTTTCATTTGCTCTGCATCATAGTAAATCATTTCTTTACCTGTCACTTTGTCATATAAACTGTAAGAGACCTGATCCGTGCCTAAGCAGCTTCCGCCATTTTTTGTTTGATGAATCGGCGCTACGGGCAGCCCTTTCTCCTGTAAATGGGCATGTGCCTGAGTGATAAAAAGCATTCGCTCCGGCTTCATCTGCGCTTCTTTTAATAGCTTTGGGCCTTGATCAGTTTGTATCTCCCAGATTTTGCGCCCGCTTTTGTTTGATTTCAGTGCCACATGTTCGAAATGGAACGGATAATAGCTGAGAATATCGGATACAATCTGTTCTTCATGCTCTTTTTGGTACACTCTGTTCACCCCTTCTATCTGTTTCTTTCATACACACTGAGCAGATTTTCCGCCACCCTCTGCCAGCCGAATTGGCTTTCTGCCTCACGGCGGCTGTATTTCCCAAGCCGTTCGCGTTTTTCAGAACTGCTGAGCAAATCATTGATATGTTGGGCATATTGTTTAGGATTTTCAAAGTCATGAATGATATAGCCGTTTTTCCCTTCTTCTATGACTTCTGGATTGCCTCCTCGATTGCTTGTGATAATAGGCAGTCCAGCGGCCATCGCTTCATAATGCACCCTCGCTAAAGGCTCCTGCCATTGCGAAGAGCACACAAATACATCTGACATGGTATAAAGGCGCGGGATGTCCTTTGGCTTCACAAATTGAATAAATGTGACATGATCCTTTTGCATCGCACCAAGTGTATGAAGATGTTTGACATAGTTATTTAATTCATTATCTCCGAACCATTTTGACCCGATAAACACCATCATGACATCGGGATGCTCCTCGATAATGTCCGGCAAAGCCTGCAATAAAATGTGCGGGCCTTTGACTTTGCTGAGCCGGCCGACAAACAGGGCGATTTTTTTGCCGTGAAGATCCAGCTCGCTTCGCATATCATCACGAGCCCGCTGCCCTTCTTTCGTCCAGCGGGGATGGTACGCTTTCAAGTCCACACCGGAATACACGGTTTTTGTTTTTGATCGTGCTGACGGAAAACGGCTTGTGATCGTCCGGCCGATATAATCGCTGACCGTAACAATCTGCGCTACAGAATCAATGCAAATCTCGCCTTCTGTCTGGCTGATTTTATCGTAAGCGAACATTTCATTGTGAACGCTTAAAATAAAAACAGCGTCTGGCGTCTTTTTCTTCAGTTTTTGCACCCAGCTTGGGCGATTACAAACATGCACAAGATCAAAACGGCTCTTTTTCAGCTCTTCCCCAACAGCTTCTTCGTAACGGTCTTCATCCAAGTGCACATAATGGACTCCTTCTGCCGTCTCTCTATCAGCAAGATTCGGATCTTTAATCGAAAACACCGTCACCTCATGTCTTTTGGCAATCAAAGGGGCAACCGCTTCTAGGTAGATTTGAATGGCGCCTCCTCGAACCGAGGGGACAGGAAGCTTCTCTGTGGCGATCAGTGCTATTTTCATACATAGCCTCCATTCCTGCATGTTTTTTAACTAGTTAAAATCATGATACGGCTGAACAACCAACTTGTGCGGAATAGGACTGCCCCAAAAACAAAACGGGTAAACAACCATATTCTTTTATACATATAGTCAAATATCTCAATCACTTTTTTCATTTGATTCATAAGGTAGGAGTAAAACAGGTAAGGATGTGTCCTTTAATGGCAGAAAACCAAGAAGTCATGGAGGAGGGGAATTCATCAGAGCTTCCTTTATCAGCAGAAGATGAAAGAAAATTAACGGAGCTGGCTGAAAATGTGCTTCAAGGATGGGATGTTCAGGCTGAAAAAATAGACGTCATTCAGGGTAACCAGATGGCGCTTGTGTGGAAGGTTCACACAGGATCCGGTGCGGTTTGTCTGAAACGAATACACAGACCCGAAAAGAAAGCCTTGTTTTCCATTTTCGCACAGGACTATTTAGCCAAAAAAGGCATGAATGTTCCCGGCATACTCCCAAACAAAAAAGGCAGCCTATATTCCAAGCATGGCTCCTTTCTATTTGTCGTATATGACTGGATCGAAGGAAGGCCGTTTGAGCTGACTGTAAAGCAGGATTTGGAGTTTATCATGAAAGGCCTTGCTGATTTTCACACAGCTTCCGTCGGATATCAGCCGCCAAATGGCGTTCCCGTATTTACGAAATTAGGGCGCTGGCCGAATCACTACACGAAACGCTGCAAACAAATGGAAACGTGGAAGCTGATGGCGCAGATGGAAAAAGAAGATCCTTTCTCACTGCTTTATCTTCAGGAAATAGACAGCTTTATTGAAGACGGACTGCGCATCAAAGACCGGCTTTTGCAATCGTCCTATATTCCATGGACTGAACAGCTGAAAAAAAGCCCTAACCTCTGCCACCAGGATTACGGAACAGGAAATACACTCTTAGGGGAAAATGAACAGATTTGGGTTATCGACTTAGATACCGTATCATTTGATCTGCCTATTCGAGATTTGCGCAAAATGATTATCCCGCTTTTGGATACGACAGGCGTTTGGGATGAAGAAACATTTCATGTCATGCTGAACGCTTACGAATCCAGAACCCCATTAACTGATCAACAAAAACAAGTCATGTTTATTGATATGCTTTTTCCTTATGAGCTTTATGATGTCATTCGCGAAAAATACGTCCGCAAGTCCGCTTTGCCAAAGGAAGAGTTAGAGTCAGCGTTTGAATATGAACGCATTAAAGCAAAGGCATTGCAGCAGCTAATTTAAAATAATCATTCCCCCTGCATATCGGGGGTTTGATCTTTATAAGATAAAGGGTAAGGATAAGTCTAAATGTAAAATAAATACATACGGAGGTTGCAAATATGAAGAAAATTCTCGGCGCCATAGCGGTTTTTGTGATTACATACGCACTGTTTTCAGCCGCAGGCTTCCTGTTTCCAATTGACCAAGAATGGTACAATTCACTAAAAAAACCGGACTGGACGCCACCCGGCTCCGCGATCGGCATCATTTGGGCCATCCTGTTTGCGCTGATCTCCCTTTCAGCTGCCCTTGTGTATGCCGCGTTTTCATTTAAAGACGCGAAAAACTTTTGGTTTATGCTTTTGATTAATTATGTGCTTAATCAGGCATTCAGCTATTTTCAGTTTACGCAAAAGAACCTGCTGGCTGCATCGATTGACTGCCTGCTTGTCGCCATTACAGCATTCATATTAATGATCATAGCAAAAAAATACAGCAGAGCCACAAGCTATCTTCTGCTGCCTTATTTTTTATGGAGTGCATTTGCGACGTTCTTATCCTTTACAATCTATTCAATGAACCTGTGAACAAAAAAAGCCGCTCTTACAGCGGCTTTTTCACATCATCGGCTGGATTCCCCAAATGTCTTTCGCATATTCCCGGATCGTGCGGTCACTGGAAAAATAACCTGAATGGGCAATGTTTACAATCGACCGCTCAGACCATTTCCGCCGATCGCGATAATCAGCTTGAATACGCTCCTGCGCATCCGCATATGAGCTGAAATCTTTGAGCACAAAATACTCATCATTATGCGGAAGCAGAGAGTCATAGATCGATTCAAATTCATCTGCTTCCCCTTCAAAAAAACCATTAATCAGCTGATCCGCCACCTGTCTGATTCTGCGGTCATGCTGATAATATTCCCTCGATCTATAGCCGCCGTTTTCCTGATACGATAAAACGTCATCCGCCTTTAAACCGAATGTGTAAATACAATTTGATCCCACCCGCTCAAGAATCTCAATATTTGCGCCGTCATGTGTGCCGATCGTCAAAGCGCCGTTCATCATGAACTTCATATTTCCTGTACCAGACGCTTCCTTGCTTGCGGTTGAAATCTGTTCACTTACATCCGACGCCGGAAAAATCCGCTCAGCCATAGAAACTCTGTAATTTTCCAAAAAAACAACCTTAATCAGCTGTTTGACTGCCGGGTCATAGTTAACCTTTTCTGCGACAGAATGGATCAGCTTAATGATTTTCTTGGCATAATGATAGCTTGGTGAAGCCTTAGCCCCGAAAATAAAGGTTTGCGGATAGATAGAAAATCCCGAGTCCTCCTTTAGACGGTTATACAAATACATAATATGAAGAACATTCAGCAGCTGCCGTTTGTATGCATGAAGCCGTTTCACCTGTACGTCGAATATGCTGTCAGGGTTCACAACCACCCCAGCCGTACAAAAAATCAAATCAGCAAGCTCTTGTTTTTTCCTGCTTTTGTTGTTTTGAAACTGCTCAATAAACGCGGGATCTGAGGCGTACGGTTCTAAGCGGATCAGTGATTCCGGCCGTTTTACCCATTCATTGCCGATCGCCTCCGTGATGACAGCAGACAGACCTGGATTCGCTTTTAGAAGCCAGCGTCTGTGGGCAATTCCATTCGTTTTATTGTTAAAACGATTCGGGAACAGCAAATGAAAGTCGCGCATCTCCCTTTCCTTTAAAATATCAGAATGGATTTTGGCAACGCCGTTTACACTGTAGCTGCCCACTATGGCCAGATGAGCCATTTTGACAACACCATGCGCCGTAACCGCCATGTCCTCTATCCTTTTCCAGTCTCCGGGATACTTTTCCCAAACCGCACGGCAAAACCTTTCATTGATTTCTTCAATAATCATATACATTCGCGGAAGCAGCGGCTTAAACAAATGAATCGGCCATTTCTCAAGCGCTTCTGACAATGTCGTATGATTAGTATAAGAAATCGTATGTACGGTGATATGCCAGGCCTCTTCCCAACTCATGTTCTCTTCATCAAGTAAAATCCGCATCAGCTCAGGCACCGCAAGCGCGGGATGGGTGTCATTAATATGAATGCTTACTTTTTTATGCAGGCCGGACATAGATTTATTCGTTTTGCGGTAATTGTTCACAATGCTTTTTAAGCTTGCGCATACTAAAAAATACTGCTGCTTCAGCCGTAAAATTTTCCCCTCGTCATGGGTGTCATCAGGATATAAAAATTCTGAAACGGCTTCTGTTTCCCGCTTATAAGACAAAATATTGCCGCCATGATAATGCGCATAGGGCTCGGCATTCCATAGCCTCAATGTATTGACGGTCCCCGTTTCATAGCCGATAATCGGAATATCATAAGGAACAGCGGTAACGATTGTAGCTTGTTCATGCCGAAAATGCAGACGCCCGTTTTTTTCTGTCACATGCACCTCGCCCCAAAACGGCACGTCAACAGCCTGATCCGCATTTCTTACTTCCCATACGTTTCCGTTTTTCAGCCATTGTTCAGGCAGCTCCACTTGATGCCCGTCTACAATTTTTTGCTCAAACAAGCCGTGCTTATAACGAATGCCCATCCCGTGTCCCGGCAAGTTCAACGAAGCGAGAGAATCTAAAAAGCAAGCGGCCAAGCGCCCAAGCCCGCCGTTGCCCAGACCTGCATCACTCTCTATCTGAAGGATCTCCTCTAAATTGATGCCGATATCCTTCAAGCCTGCTTCTACCACATCACGAACGCCAAGATTCATTAAATTTTGTTCAAGGAGCTGACCGAGAAGAAATTCGATTGACAAATAATATGTCTGCTTTCCGGAATTGGACCTGCTCTTTTCATTCGTCTGGATCCACTCAGCGCTGATATACTCTCTGACCATATTGCCCAACGTTTTATATTGGTCCAGCTTGGCAGAGTCTCTAAAGCTTTTTCCGCACGTCATTTCCAGACGCTTTAAAAATAAGGCTGCAAATCGTTCTTTACTCGAGAACATCCCGTCCACTCCTTGTCACATGCTCGAAAATGCGCTGATACTCTTTCGCTGACTGCTCCCAGCTGTAATCTGCGTTCATTGCGGTCTTCATGAGGCTCTTCCATACATCCTTTTGGCGATAAAACGACAGCGCCCTCTCAATCGTATATTTCAGATCATGCGCATTGAAGGCGGAAAACGTAAAGCCATTGCCCGATCCCTCTTCCTCCTGATAAGAATGAACAGTATCATAAAGACCGCCTGTCTCCCTGACAATCGGAATGGCACCATATTGGAGAGCAATCAGCTGGCCCAAGCCGCACGGCTCAAATTTCGAAGGCATCAAAAACACATCAGAGCCGGCATAAATTTGATGGGCAAGCGGCTCGTCAAACCCCATATACGCTCGGCACTTCTCATAAAAAGCAAATTCTGCATACCGGAAATAGTCTTCAAATTCACGTTCCCCTGTACCCAGCACAATCAGCTGTATGTCCTGCTCCTCAAGGAGTTCGTGCATAATCCTGCGCACAAGATCAAGTCCCTTTTGCTTAGTGAGCCTTGTCACCATACTGATCAGCGGAATATCGTTTCGCTCTGGAAGCCCCATCCGCCGCTGAAGCTTCGTTTTATTTTCTTCCTTGCATGCAAGATGCTCCGAATCGTAATGCACAGCTATATAAGGATCGCTCTTCGGCTGATAGAAAGAATCATCAATGCCGTTTAAAATGCCGGTTACATCATTTTCCCTATATCGCAAAACCTGATCCAGCTGTTCACCGTAATAAGGCGTCAATATTTCATTTCTGTAAGTCGGGCTTACAGTTGTCACATGATCAGCCGCAATGATGCCCGCCTTCATAAAATTAACGAATCCGTTGCATTCTAACTTTTCATAATGAAAATGATCCATCTCAAGCCCTAGCAAGTCATGTGTGACATCAGGCGGAAAAATACCCTGAAACTGCAGGTTGTGGATCGTGAGCACACTTTTCATCTGTTCATAAAAAGGATGTTTCCCGTATTCCTCTTTCAGCAAATAATTGACCACCGCTGTATGCCAGTCGTGAGTATGAACAATATCGGCTTGAATATTTACAGCTTCGACGGCCTCCAGCACAGCTCTAGAAAAAAAAGCAAAGCGTTCACCGTCATCATCATACCCGTACAACGAATCCCTGTTAAAATAATATTCATTGTCGATGAAATAATAATTCACATCATCATCGGCCATATATTCAACCCCGCAATATTGCTGACGCCAGCCGACGGCTACCGTACACTCAGCCGCTTTTCTCATACACTTTTTCCAGCGTTCAGGTATTTGGCTGTACTTCGGCAATATCACAGCTACTTCATTGCCTAATCGCGCAAGTGCCTTTGGCAGAGCGCCGGCTACATCGGCAAGACCTCCTGATTTAACAAACGGGGTGCATTCAGATACAGCAAACAATATCTTCAAGAATTCATCAGCTCGCCTTGCACCAAACCTTTTCTTAATACAAGCGGCTGCTCGGCTGTTCCCGCAGCCTCAGTCGAATTGCCGATTTTAACGTCCTTATCAGAAATAACCTGCTCAAGCAGACACTCCTCGCCAATCTGCGTTTTTTGCATAATAATGCAGTTTTTTAGCTTCGTTCCCTTTCCGACATGAACCCCCCTGAACAAAATGCAGTTTTCAATCTCTCCTTCAAGCACACAGCCATTTGCCACCAAGGCGTTTTTAACAGTGCTGTGTTTTCCGTATTTCGTCGGCGGCTCATCCTTCACTTTTGTATAGATCGGCTGCTGCGGCAAAAACACCTGCTGCCAAAAACGAGGCTGAATGAGTTCCATACTGTGGGTATAATATTTTTCCACCGAATCAATGACAGCGGCATAACCTGAATACTCATAAGGGCAAATGGTCAAGGCGGAAGCTTCCTTTTCAACAGCCTCCTGAATGGTTTTATAGCCTTTTTCACGATGTCCATAGATCAGGTCCTTCAAAAGCGTTGTAGACATGATATAGATTTGCAGCGACTGGCCGTCCTGAAATACCTCTGTGATGTCGCAGCCAACCTCCTGATGGCGTTTCAGCACAAATTGAAATTGAATGTTGCAAACGGTATGACTGTTGGAGATGACAGCATATTGCTGTGTGCTTCTGTGGAAGTAATCAAGATGGTCTGAAAACTGGCGGAAAGAACCGAATTCATCATATTCTTGATGAAGGTGGGGCGACGGGAAAAAAAAGAGACCATCCTTTTTTCGATGCAAATCCCATTCCTTACCCGCTCCAAGATGATCCATAAGCGAACGGTAGCGATACTTCGGAAAAATCGCGACACTCCTAATATCCGCATTTACCATGTTGGAGAGCATAAAATCGATCAGACGGTACCTGCCGGCAAAAGGGATTGCCCCCAGCGACCGCTGTGCCGTTAAATCCTGAAGAGAATGCTTATATGTGGTTTCATCTATAACACCTAACATTTGATTATTAAACACTGACTCTGCCCCCTCTTCAGTATTAGATCCATTCTTTTTCTACAAATTCCCCGGAAACGAGCAGCACCTCCTGAATGTCTTTTTCAGACTGAATTACTGTGCCATCCGGAAGCACCAGACCATTAGGAACAATGGCATTTTCAATCACCACATGCTCGCCAATCGTCACATCCGGCATAATAACCGACGACGTGACAGTCGCATGCTTACCGACAGTAACACCTTGAAAAAGAACGGAATGAGTCACATTTCCATACACAACACACCCTTCATTCACAAGCGAATCATGAACCTGTGCGTCAGATGAAATAAATTGCGGAGGCTGATTCGGATTGACGGAGTAAATTTTCCATTTCCGTTCAAAAAGCTTCAGCTCCGAGTCCTCTCGTAACAAATCCATATTGGCTTCCCACAAGCTCTGCACTGTTCCGACATCCTTCCAATATCCTTTGAACGGATAAGCAGATAGCTTCTTTTTCTCCTCTAAAAGCATAGGAATAATGTCTTTGCCGAAGTCGTGGCTTGAATAAGGATTTCGGTCGTCCATCTCAAGATACTGTTTTAAAAGCGGCCAATTGAATATATAAATTCCCATTGAGGCAAGATTGCTCTTAGGGAATTTGGGCTTTTCATCAAAATGTGTGATCGTCCCATCTGCATTGGTCTTCATGATACCGAACCGGCTTGCTTCCTCCCAGCCCACTTCGATGACAGAGATCGTTACATCCGCTTTCTTTTCAATGTGAAAATCAAGCATTTTGCCGTAGTCCATTTTATAGATGTGATCTCCTGATAAAATCAGCACATACTCAGGATCATACTGATTCAAATAATTGAGATTTTCATAAATGGCGCTTGCCGTCCCTTTATACCATTTGACTTCTGATGACTCGGCATAAGGGGGTAAAACCGTCACGCCGCCATTATGTCTGTCAAGGTCCCACGCACTGCCGATGCCAATATAGGAATTCAGCTCAAGCGGCTGATATTGTGTTAAAATCCCGACTGTGTCTATGCCTGAATTGGAACAGTTGCTGAGGGTAAAATCAATAATCCTGTATTTTCCCCCGAAAGATACAGCCGGTTTGGCCATATTTTTTGTTAATCCGCTGAGACGGCTGCCCTTCCCGCCGGCAAGGAGCATGGCTACACATTGTTTTTTCATCTTTTTATCTCTCCTCTTTTTTTAACCGCCCGTAAAATCGAAATGCCGTAAGGGGGAATGGTCATCGTGATATAACCCGGTTTATGATGTAAAGCTCCCTTTTTGGATGCTAACGGCTTTTTGTTGATTTGTCCTGAGCCTCCATATGTTTCACTGTCGCTATTCAGCACTTCGATGTATTGGGTAAGAAAAGGAACTCCAACATCATATTGATGATAGACTGCGGGTGAAAAATTACAAATGATGACAAGCGCCTCACCGTGCCTTTTGCCATATCGAATAAAAGAAAAAATCGATTGTTGGTCATTATGGACATCAATCCATTCAAATGACTGTGCACGATGATCATGTTCATAAAGGATTTTGCTTTTTTTATAAAAACGGAGAAGATCTTGCGTAAAAACGCTGGCTTTCCGATGTATGGGGAAGGAGTCCAAAAACCAATCAAGCTGCTCTGTGTCTTTCCATTCATCAAATTGGGCAAATTCTGTTCCCATAAAAATCAATTTCTTTCCGGGATGAACCGTCATATAACCGAGCAAAAGCCGATACTGGGCAAATTTCTGCCAATAGTCGCCAGGCATTTTATTAAGAATTGATTTTTTTCCGTAAACGACTTCATCATGAGAAAATGGCAATACAAAATGTTCACTAAACGCATACAGTAATGAAAAAGAAATAAGCTGATGACAATACCGCCTTTCTTCTGGCGGCGTCTCCATGTATTTCAGTACGTCATTCATCCAGCCCATATTCCATTTAAAATGAAAACCGAGCCCCCCTTCCTCAGCGGCACTCGTCACTTGAGGCCATTCCGTCGAATCTTCCGCAATCATCATGACATGCGGATATGCCTCTCTCATCGTTTGATTGAGTTTTTTTAAAAACCCAACAGCATATGGATTCGTGTGGCGTTCATCCTGATTTGGCCAATACAGGATATTAGCCACTGCATCAACCCTAAATCCATCTATATGATAGAGTTCCGCCCAGTACAACGCATTAGAAATTAAAAAACTATGAACTTCCGGTTTTCCCAAGTCAAAGTTTGCCGTTCCCCATAGCCAGTTCTCCCGATCACGTTCATCTTGATATTCATAAAGAGGCCCTCCATCAAACATATAAAGACCATGTGCATCTTTACAAAAATGTCCGGGTACCCAATCGAGAATGACTCCGATGTTTTCTTGATGGCATTCATCGACAAACCTCATCAAATCATGAGGCGTGCCAAACCTGCTTGTCGGGCTGTAGTACCCCGTTCCTTGGTATCCCCAGGAACGATCATAGGGGTGCTCATATACCGGGAGCAGTTCGATATGGGTAAACCCATGCTTTTTGATATAAGGAATAAGCGACTGACTTAAATCTTTATAAGAGTAATGCCTGCCATCAGAATGTTTCTTCCAAGAACCGAGATGAAGTTCATAAATAAAAAGTGGTTTCTCATACATCGTCTTAACCTTTTGTTTCTTTTGCCATTTATGATCTTGCCAGCTGTATCCTGTCAGATCATAAGTCAGTGACGCTGTATGAGGCCGGACTTCTGAATAAAAGGCGTATGGATCTGCTTTCAGCCTGATCTCACCGCTATGAGTCACGATTTCATACTTATATCGTTCCTGTTCTGCCAAGCCCGGAATAAATAAAGTCCAAATGCCGTTATCGTTCACTCTATGCATCACATGCTGTTCTCCTGACCAGCTGTTAAAATCCCCAGCTACTCGAACTTCTGACGCATGAGGCGCCCACACACAGAATTCATATCCGCTTTGGCCATTCAGCTCACGATAATGCGAGCCAAATAGCTGATAGCTTCTAAACAGACTGCCTTCGTGATAAAGATAAACATCATGTGCTGTCGGGCTGGCAGCGGTCATGTAATCATCCTTTCTGACATCATAGTTTTTATATATAGTATTTATTCGAAGAAATAAAAAAAAGCCCTTTCATGAAAGCGCTTATACTTATTGACATTTAAATTCATTTTCTGAAGAAAAACGAAATATATGGAGATTTTTGTTGTTTTTTTATAGAATAAAGCATGAAATCTATCATGAATTATATAAAATAATGACCACCCGTGATAACGGGTGGTTTTCTCTGCGGCTGAAAGCCTTTGTTACTGACCAAACCCTAAAGGGCTTCTGAATGGTTCGCCTTATGTACTACTTCTACTGGCGAGACCTCAAAGGCCTTCTCCCTATTTCCTTTTCTTTTTCTTGACCTCTTCACCTGTGAATGGATCGATATATTCCATCATTGTTAATTGTTCTGCCACGATATCATCTTGTATCTGATTTCGTATATATTCTTCGTTTACCTTCTCCCAACCGTATCTACATAATATCAAGTACACCAAAATTTCCGGTTCCCATATCTGTATTTCAAATTTGCGTGACGATCAAATATCATTAAACTACTTTTTCCTTTCAAATATCCTATGAATGCCTATTCACTTATCACTGGCGGAATGCTCACTAACATATGGATCTATTTTGCACGCTGTTGCTTCGATAACCTCGACACCTTTTCTTTCACGTAGGGTACCGAAAATTCCCCCTATATCTTTTTTGATTTTCCCATAAATGACTTGTCTTCTGTACTTCGGGGCAATTACGATGTGATACTATGTGTGTGCTAGACTATTACTGTCTTTTGACATTATAACTCCTCCGTATGCTCATATTTTGGTTGGCGAACCAAAAATATTTAGCACCTCGGAGGAATGTTTTTTTATAACGCGCTGGAAGCTTTTTGGAATCATAGGCCTAGCCGAGGGTTTTCTTTTCCACAATAAAAAACCTTGCAGAATATGCAAGGTTTTTGGATGATGACCCGTACGGGATTCGAACCCGTGTTACCGCCGTGAAAGGGCGGTGTCTTAACCGCTTGACCAACGGGCCGATGATTGAGAACTTCTAACTGTAATCATATGGCGGAGAAGGAGGGATTTGAACCCTCGCGCCGCTTACACGACCTACACCCTTAGCAGGGGCGCCTCTTCAGCCACTTGAGTACTTCTCCATTTGGCTCCACAGGCAGGATTCGAACCTGCGACCGATCGGTTAACAGCCGATAGCTCTACCACTGAGCTACTGTGGAATATAAATCATGGTGGGCCTGAATGGACTCGAACCATCGACCTCACGCTTATCAGGCGTGCGCTCTAACCAGCTGAGCTACAGGCCCATGACAATATAGAAATGGAGCGGGTGATGGGAATCGAACCCACGACATCAGCTTGGAAGGCTGAGGTTTTACCACTAAACTACACCCGCAATTTTTATTTGGGGCGATTGATGGGAATCGAACCCACGAATGCCAGAGCCACAATCTGGTGCGTTAACCACTTCGCCACAACCGCCAAAACATATATATTGATAAATGGTGGCTCGGGACGGAATCGAACCGCCGACACACGGATTTTCAGTCCGTTGCTCTACCAACTGAGCTACCGAGCCTAAGTATTATTTAAATGGCGGTCCGGACGGGACTCGAACCCGCGACCTCCTGCGTGACAGGCAGGCATTCTAACCAACTGAACTACCGGACCATTTTTTGGTTGCGGGGGCAGGATTTGAACCTGCGACCTTCGGGTTATGAGCCCGACGAGCTACCGAACTGCTCCACCCCGCGATGATTAAGAATATATATGGCGGAGGAAGAGGGATTCGAACCCCCGCGGGCTTTGACACCCCTGTCGGTTTTCAAGACCGATCCCTTCAGCCAGACTTGGGTATTCCTCCGTATAATGGTGGACCTTGTAGGACTCGAACCTACGACCGGACGGTTATGAGCCGTCTGCTCTAACCAACTGAGCTAAAGGTCCATTGGTAGCGGCGGAGGGGATCGAACCCCCGACCTCACGGGTATGAACCGTACGCTCTAGCCAGCTGAGCTACACCGCCAAATATTTATTAAAACCAAGTGGAGCCTAGCGGGATCGAACCGCTGACCTCCTGCGTGCAAAGCAGGCGCTCTCCCAGCTGAGCTAAGGCCCCAAGAATGGTCGGGAAGACAGGATTCGAACCTGCGACCCCATGGTCCCAAACCATGTGCTCTACCAAGCTGAGCTACTTCCCGATTACATGTATATCATGGCGCGCCCGAGAGGAGTCGAACCCCTAACCTTTTGATCCGTAGTCAAACGCTCTATCCAATTGAGCTACGGGCGCAAAACTTAATGCCGAGGGCCGGACTTGAACCGGCACGGTAGTCACCTACCGCAGGATTTTAAGTCCTGTGTGTCTGCCAATTCCACCACCCCGGCGTGGATGGTATAGTTGGAGCGGAAGACGGGATTCGAACCCGCGACCCCCACCTTGGCAAGGTGGTGTTCTACCACTGAACTACTTCCGCAGAAATGATGCGGATGAAGGGACTTGAACCCCCACGTCTGTAAAGACACTAGAGCCTGATTCTAGCGCGTCTGCCAATTCCGCCACATCCGCAAGATGTAAATGGTGAGCCATGAAGGACTCGAACCTTCGACCCTCTGATTAAAAGTCAGATGCTCTACCAACTGAGCTAATGGCTCTTCTTACAAGAGACTTGAATATTATATCATATAAAAGTGGTGCCGGCAAGAGGACTTGAACCCCCAACCTACTGATTACAAGTCAGTTGCTCTACCAATTGAGCTACACCGGCATATATGTAAAACCGATATGTATAATGAAAAATGGTGGAGGATGACGGGCTCGAACCGCCGACCCTCTGCTTGTAAGGCAGATGCTCTCCCAGCTGAGCTAATCCTCCATAAATGCACTATCGTGCAATTGCTTGGCGGCGTCCTACTCTCACAGGGGGAAACCCCCGACTACCATCGGCGCTGAAGAGCTTAACTTCCGTGTTCGGCATGGGAACGGGTGTGACCTCTTCGCTATCGCCACCAAACAAATGCC